>CAVXDS010000012.1:0-71264 GCA_963760665.1 uncultured Actinomycetes bacterium | reverse complement strand
GGCCGGTTGCGTAGACCATGACCATGATCACGAGGCCGAAGACGAGGGCGATCCCGACAGCCCCCAGGGCGTCGCCGTACTCGGCGTTGGCGACGATCGCGCCTGCCCCGGCGAAGACGAGCGTGAACGCTGCCAGGCCCTCCGCCCCGGCCCGGCGGGCGAGGTCAGGACGCCGCACTGTCGCTCTGATCTGGCGCCACCTCGGCCAACAGCGCCCGGACACGCTCGGAGATCTGGTCGCGTATCTGGCGCACCGTTGCCAGTTCCTTGCCGACCGGGTCCTCAAGCTCCCAGTCCTCGTAGCGCTTGCCCGGATAGATGGGCAGGCGTCGCCGTAGCCGATCGTGATCACCGCGTCCGCGGCCCGCACGACCTCGTCCGTCAGGGGCTTCGGAGCTCCTTGACAGATCGACCCCGACCTCTGCCATCGCCTCGACCACCACGGGATTGATCCGGTCGGCGGCTCCGAGCCAGCGGTCCGAACGTGCACCCGGCCCTCTGAAGCTGATCGAGAGCGCCGACCGCCATCTGGCTGCGTCCCGCGTTGTGGACGCAACGAACAGCACCTCCGGACCTCCTTGTCACCTTTCTCCCGGTCGAGTCGCAGCTCCATCGGACACCTCCGACTGCCCTGGTCGCAGGACGGAGAGTATTCCATTGACATATCGATTTCAATTGATATATGTAAATAGATGCCCGTCGATCTCGAGCTGGCCCCGAAGCACAGCGCCCCGCCGGAGAGCCGTGCTGTGAGCCGTTCGTCTACCCGGACGTCGAGCGCCGGGGGCCGAGGTCTGGCCGCCTCGCCAAGGCCCTCGGCGACCCGATCCGCCTGCAGCTCGTGGACGTGCTGCGAAGGCACGCCGGCAAGGTCTGCGTCTGCGAGCTGGTGCCGCTGTTCGAGCTCTCCCAGCCGACGGTCTCCCACCACCTGAAGGTGCTGCGCGAGGCCGGCATCGTCGGCTCGGAGCGCCGAGGCCTGTGGGCCTACTACTACGTCAACCCCGAGGCATTGGAGGAGCTGAGCACATGGCTGAGCGGCTAGCGACGAAGGACGAGATTCGCGAACGGTCCCGCGCGCGCACGCGGAGCGGCCAAGGAAGCCTGGATGGCGGACGCGGCAGCTGCTGTGGCCCGACATCCTCAGTGGGTGTGGAACCGCACCTACGACGAGATCAGGCAAGACGTCATTCGGTGCCGATCTCTACTCCACCGACGAACGGGACACGCTCCCTGACGCGGCAAGACTTGCCTCCCTCGGATGTGAAACCCCACGGCGGTCGCCGAGCTGCAGCGCCGGAGAGACCGTCCTCGATCTCGCTCCGGGGGTGGGATCGATGTCCTGCTATCCGCTCGACGGGTCGTCCGACCGGTAAGGCATACGGCTCGACATGACCGACGAGATGCTCGAGCTCCCCCGTCACCCAGCGCCGCGCCGGGGTGCAGAACGTCAGTTCCTCAAGGCCTACGATCGAGGGATCCCCCTACCCGACGAATCCGTGAACGTGATCATCTCCAACTGCATCATCAACCTCTCCCCCGACAAGCCCGGGTCCTCCGTGAGGTCGCTCGCTACTGCGCCCGGCGGCCGCTTCGCCGTCACCGACGTGATCGCCGATTCCGACATGGACGATGCGACCCGGGCCGACATGCCGCAGTGGATCGGCTGCATCGCCGGGCGCTGACGCCGAAGGATTTCAGGGCGCGAGCTCGCTGCGGCCGGATTCGAGGGGATAGAGATCCGCGAGACCCATCGGGTCCACGAGCAAGCCGGGTCGGCGATCGTGCGGGCCCGCAAGCCGGAACCCGGCGACGACGACCCGCCGTTGATCCCCCGGCAGCCGGAACTCGCTCGAGCAGCCGCTTCTCCGTCTCGCCCTCGACAGTCGCGACCACCTCGAGGTGGCTCTCCAGCGGCGTGCCTCGCAGCTTCGTCGCCAGCAGGTCGTCGACCTGGAAGACGCCCGCCGAGTTGTTCATCTTGATCTCGATCCTGACCGGGCGGTCGGCGCCCGTCTCGATCGTCACCTCGTCGATCGCGGCGGCGGACAGGGCGTGGATGCCGACCCGACCGGACTCGACCGGGACCCGCGAGCGCCCATGGGCCATGTCGAGCGCGTCCGCAACCCGCACCACGCCTGCCTCGAGGTGTAGGGCTCGCCTCGGCGTCGGTGGCCGATGATCGCGTGCAGAGCCTCGGAGACGACAACGGTGCGCTCCGGCTCCTCGTACACCCCCTCCAAGAGCTGGCGCAGCTTCGAGTCGGCGAGGAACAGGCTGTAGGCCTCGTGGTCGGTGCGATGGATGGACATGCCGACGTCGTGCAGCAACGCTCCGGCGGCGACCACGACCTCGGCGTCGCGCCGGCCCATCCCGTGGTCGGTGACCATCACCGGCTCCACCCCGGCCTTGGCCAGGAGCCTCAGCAGGCGCAGCCCGATGTTGAGCACGATCTGGACGTGGACCCAGGAATGGTCCGACATGCCGAGGCGCTCCGAGGTCACCTGGGCCATGTGCCACCAGGCGCGCAGCTCCGCGTCGGCGTTCACTCCGTCGAGCAGCGCCTCGAGCCTGCGGTTGCCACGCGTTGGGGCGCGGACCCTGGCGCGCTCGATCGCCTCCGCGGGACTGGTGCCGCGCTCGTCCGGACCGGTCGGGCTCTCCGCTTCCCTGGCGCCGTCAACGCTCACGAGCGGAGTGTGTCAGGCGCGGAGGCGTGGCAGCCGGCCTTCCTGCGAGGGCGCGCCCGAGTGCCGTCTGGTCCGCGGAGTACCGTCGCGGGAAGGATGCCGAGAGGTCGATTCGTCTGTGCGAGCTGTCATGCGCCCCGCCAGGCTAAGGCCCGCCGACCGGTCGCCTAAATGCGGGGCCACGGGTCTTTTGGTACCCGAATGTACGTGTGAGGCATGCCACCTGGAGCTGATGCGCGAGCACGCCCCATGGCTCCTGCCGTGGCGCCAAGCCAGAACACGATTTCTCCGCCGAGCGGCGTAGACGGCTCGGCTTCTCGTGGATAGCATCCGCCCGTGGGCGGACTGCTATCGATCGAGCGCCACGACGAGGTCGCGCTCGTCACCCTGCGCCGTCCCGAGAAGCGAAACGCGCTGTCGATCGATCTCAGGCTCGAGCTCGCCAAGGCCTTCGCCCACCTGGCCGGCGATGACGCGGTCGGCTGCATCGTGCTCACGGGCGCCGGGACAGCGTTCTGCTCCGGGATGGACACGGCGCAGTTCGGCGGCAACCTCGAGCATCGCAGGCAGCTCGTCGAGACGAGCACGGTCGCCTTCGAGGCGGTCGGCAACTGTCGGCGTCCGATCGTCGCGGCCGTAAATGGCCCGGCGATCGCGGGGGGTTTCGCGCTGGCGCTGCTGTGTGATCTGAGGATCGCCTCGTCCTCGGCGATCTTCGGCTACCCCGAGCTGCCCAAGGGCATTCCACCCAGCTATGCGGCCGCCCGGGCCGTGCTCCCCGCGACGGTGGCCCAGGAGCTCTGCCTCACCGGCCGTCTGGTGAAGGCGGAGGAGGCGCAGAGGTTGGGAATCGTGCGCGAGACGGTGGAGGGCGACGTGGTGGCACGAGGCCTGGAGCTCGGCGGGCGGATCGCCGGACTGCCGCGCAAGGCGATCCTGGAGACCAAGCGCCGCACCCTGCTCGAGCGCCGCCATCTGTGGGGATTTCTGTTCGAGGACGAGCAGCGCGTCTTCCGCCGCGCCCTGCTGGGGCCCGAGTCGGCCGACGGGGCCGAGAAGAACGGCGAGGCCGCCTGAGAAGCCAGGGCCTCCGGATCAGCGTCTAGGCGACCGGCGACACGGCCTCGAGAATGTGCGGCCAGACGTACGCTTCCCACAGCGCGGCGAGCACCAGCATCGGGATCGCGACGGCGACGGTGGCGACCGTCGCGGCGAGAAGACTCCCCCACTCCCCCTTTCGAGAAGCGATCGTCCAGGCCGCCAGGGGCAGGAAGAGCGCCGTCAGCTCTACGAGCGCGTGGGGCAGCACCGTCAGCATCAGCACCCCGGTGGAGATGTGGAGCTGGTATGCGAGCGTGGCCCCGGTCGAGCCCAGCGCGTAGGCCTGCGTCGCCAGCGAGAAGCAGGTCACGGCGGCCACCCAGGCGAACGCCACCGGCCTTGCCTTCTCGTGAAGCCAGCGCCAGATGCCGGTGCGCCGCTCGGCGGAGAGCGGGAGCGAGGCTCCCGCGATGAACCCCGCCACGCAGGCGAACGCGTGAAGCGCCAGGACGAGCGAGTTCCCGTAGAGGATCCGGAGCACGTCCGTGGGGTTCGGGGGTCGGTGACGCCGGGAATCGAGAGCGGCGTCGGGTCGGGCCGGATCACCGAGGCGATGATCCAGACCACGCCGAGCAGCACGATGGCGACGGCGATCCCGCCCCCGATCCAGCCCCGCAGCGCCGGCCACGGATCGCCGTTCAATCGCGCCAGCGAGCCGCGCGTCTCGCGCGCCCCCCGAACGAGCACGTACTGGGTCACGTCCACTGCGTAATCATCGGCAACCCCCGCCCAGGCCCAAAGAAAAGGACCTCCAGCTCGGTCAGCCGCAGATGGGCCAAGGACTCGACCCGCCACGGACATAGAGCAGCGCGGCACGATAGTCCTGCTCTGCCTCGGTGGCGGCCGCAGGGTCCCCCGACCCGCCAACCGAGGCCCAGGTGCCGTAGTCGAACTGGTACTTGCCGCGGTAGCTGCCGTCCGCTGAGACGGCGCTTGGGTCGCCACCCGACTCGCAGGAGCCGATCGCGTCGAGCGTGGCACTCGAGGCGCCGACCGACTCGGGCGTCGGATAGGCGCCGGCCCCTGGGTCGCCCGCTCGCGACGCCTGGGCCTTCTTGACCTGGTGGCGAGCCACCTCGAGCGACCTGGCGAAGCGATCGCCGGGCACGTCAAGGACGTCGAGCTCGGCGTGGTGGGCGTCCGCCTTACGACCATCCGACCGCTGCTTGGCGCTGAGGTGCGCTGGAGCGCCGATCGCCAGCGTCGCCGCGCTGAGGCCGAGCCCCAGGGCGGTGACGGCCGTGATCAGCTTCGTCCTTGGGATGGACATTGATGAACCAACCTCCGTTCGGTGCCTCCCGGCGCCGTTATGGCGTGGCCGCGCGCCGGCGGCGAACGGCGCGGCACGCCTGTGGCGCCCGCCGTCGCTCGGCGTCGGCCTGACCGGGCCTCCTAGTCCCCTGGGCGGTCCCTTCAGCGCGCCGATGGCGGCGCGTGCCCGAGGGGCTGTCCGTTGACCGGCGGGCAGAGTGGCACGCGAACCAGCCGTTATGTGTGACGACGGTCACACATGTACTACATATGCTTAAGCTTTAGAAAGGCCCTGTTAGCAGGGATTTTCCTCGTGGGGCTGCCGCACGAAGAAAGCTCTATGAGCGGTTACTTAAAAAAGCGGTCGGCTGCCTTTAGCTTCCCTTCGGCGGTACGACCGAAGATCTGCTTGGGGCGGTTGGAGGCGACCTTCGGGACGGCCAACCGCCCCTATGCGTTCCGCATACCCATACCAGCGCTGGCCAACGGCTCAGCAGGGAGCGCGTGTGACCGACGGTCCCCCACGCAACACTTCCTCATATGGCTCGGCCGTCTCTATGCATCGCGCGCCAGGGCTTTCCCGGCCGTCCCGCCTTCGGCACGGCTGTTTCGCGCGCCATCCTGATCCGGGTCGCCGCGGGCGAGCTGCCCCCGATGCTTCGTCTCAACCGCCCCGGGCCGATCCTCGCGTTCTCGCGTCAGGATCGGGCGGCCGCGGGCTTCGCCGCCGCCGTGCGCGCGGCTCGTCAGGGCGGGTTCGAGCCCGTGCTGCGCCTCGCCGGTGGCCGTGCCGCTGTGTTTCACGAGCAAACGCTGGCCTGCTCGTGGGCGGTCCCCGACTCCCGCCCGGCGGCCCGCACGACAGAGCGCTTCAGGGAGATGGCCGAGTTGCTTGCCGCCGCGCTCGGCGGGCTGGGCATCGACGCGCGGGTGGGTGAAGTCCCCGGCGAGTACTGCCCGGGCGCCTGGAGCGTCAACGCCGGCGGGCGCACGAAGCTGGTCGGCATCGGCCAGCGGCTGATCGCCGGCGCCGCCCATCGCGGGGCGGTGATCGTGGTCGGCGGGAGCGAGCGGATTCGCCGGGTGCTGGTGCCGGTCTATGAGGCTCTCGGCCTGAACTGGGATCCGGCGACCGCCGGCTCGCTCGAGGACGAGCTGGGCGAGCTCGGCCTGGACGCGGTCGAGGCGGCGATCCTCTCGGAGCTGAAAGGGCGCTACCGGCTGAGCGAGCAGGAACTCGACGCCGCGACGCTGGAGCTCGCGACACGGCTCGAGCCCGAGCACCGGATCTAGGCGGGTCAGGCCCGACGCGGACGTCCGATGGTGCGATCCGGTTTGGCAGGGCACGGGCGGGGTACGGGGCGGCGACGTGAGGCTGCTGGCGTTCAGTGACCTGCATACGGACATCGGCCAGGCGCAGCGCCTGGCCGAGAGCAGCGCTCAGGTGGACGTCGTGGTGGGGGTCGGCGACTTCGCCTCGGTGCACTCGGGCCTCGAGGAGACGATCGAAGCGCTTGGCGCGATCGAGGCGCCCACGGTGCTCGTCCCCGGCAACAACGAGACCGAGGAGGCGCTACGCGAGGCGTGCGCGGATTGGAGCCGGGCCGTGGTGCTGCACGGCGACGGGACTGTGGTCGACGGCGTTCCCTTCTTCGGCCTCGGCGCGGGCGTCCCCGTGACCCCGTGGGACTGGAGCTTCGACCTCACCGAGGAGGCGGCCGCCGAGATGCTGGAGGCATGTCCCGAAGGCTGCGTGCTCGCGGTTCACTCGCCGCCGCGCGGTCACGTCGACGTGGGCGGCGCCGGCAAGCACCTGGGCAGCGAAGCGGTGCTCCGCGCGATCGAGAGCAAGCGCCCCCGCCTGGCCCTGTGCGGCCACGTCCACGAGAGCTGGGGCCAGGAATCCGAAATCGGGCCCACCCGAGTGATCAACCTGGGGCCGCAGGGGATGATGCTGGAGCTCTGAGCGGGTGCGCGAGGTGTCGCGGGTGCTGGACCTCCAGCGGAGAGGGCCCCCGGCCGCGTCGGGACAAATCGCGGCCTGGGGGCCCCCACGTACTGGCTGGCGCTACGCCGGTCAGTGTCTGCGGTGCGGCGGGTCCGGTAGAGCCGCCACAGCGCCCGTTCGCCGCCAGGCTAGCTCAACGAACGCCGAACCGCGCCAGTCAACCGGGCCACTCCAACGGGCCAGATCGGGGCATCGCCGCGACTGAAGGAACGCAAACGGGGTAACCGCGATGCCGATGCTGGAGGAGCGCAAGCTCGGCCACGATGGCCTCGCGGTATCCGCGCAGGGCCTCGGCTGTATGGGGATGTCCGAGTTCTACGGCGAGGGCGACGACGTCGAATCCATCGCCACCATCCGGCGCGCGATCGAGCTCGGCGTCACCTTCCTGGACACCGCCGCCATGTACGGCAGTGGAGCCAACGAGGAGTTGGTAGGGGGCGCGATTGCCGACCGCCGCGACCGGGTCGTGTTGGCGACCAAGTTCGGCATTCTGCGCGGCGACAATCCCCGCGAACGACACATCGACGGCAGCCGGGAGCAGGTCAGGAAGTCGATCGACGAGTCGCTGCGCCGGCTTGGCACGGACCACGTCGACCTCTACTACCAGCACCGGGTCGACCCCGATACCCCGATCGAGGAAACGGTTGGCGCGATGGCCGAGCTGGTCGACGCGGGGAAGGTCCGCTACCTGGGACTCAGCGAGGCCGCGCCCGAGACGATCCGCCGCGCCCACGCCGTCCACCCGATCAGCGCGCTGCAAACCGAGCTCTCGCTCTGGGCACGGGGACCGCTCGAGGAGATCGTCCCCACCTGCCGCCAGCTGGGGATCGGCTTCGTCGCCTACGCTCCGCTCGGCCGCGGCTTTCTCACCGGGCGGTTCTCCTCACCCGACGACTTCGGCGAGGGCGACTTTCGCCGCAACGACCCGCGAATGCGGAACGGCAACTTCGAGCGGAACCTGGCGATCGTGCGCAGGGTCGAGGAGCTGGCATCCCAGAAGGGGATCGCTCCTGCCCAGCTCGCGCTGGCCTGGGTCATGCACCAGGGCGAGGACGTGGTGCCGATCCCCGGGACGCGACGCCGCGAGCGATTGGAGCAGAATGCCGCCGCCGCAGAGGTGGGGCTGAGCCCCGAGGATCTGGCGGCGCTCGACGAGCTCGAGGCGCCGATCGGCGACCGCTACGCGGACATGTCGAGCGTCGACCGGTGAACCGGGCGGCCGCGTAGCCGAGGCTCAACCGCCGGCGTCCTCCAGGGCGGCCATCGCGGCGTTGCGGCCGTTGAGCGCGATCACCGAGCCTGCGGGGTGGGTGGCCGCGCCGCACAGGTAGAGCCCCTGGACGGGGGTCCTGTGGTCGAGACGGCGGTCCCACATCTGCTCCGGAAGCGCCTCTCCCTGGAAGATGTGACCGCCCGTCAGGCCGATGCGGCGCTCGACGTCGGGTGGCCCGAGGACCTCGAGGTACTCGACGCAATCGTGGACGTCGGGCGCGTAGGCGGCGATCGCGTCGAGGATCTGCTCCCCCACCTCCCCCCGCCGCGATGCCCAGTCGCCCTCGGCGAGCTCATAGGGCGCGTATTGGGCGAAGACGCTCATCGTGTGGCGCCCCGGCGGCGCCACCGAGGAGTCGTAGGCGCTCTGGAAGTAGAGCTCGGCGAAGCCGATCGAGGGCTCTCCGCGCCGGCACGCCTCCACGGCCTCCTGAGCGGCGTCGACCCCTGCCGTGATCGAGACCATCGCCCGGTGCGCGTCCACGCCGCCCGGCGCCGTGAACGCGGGCAGCTTGTGGAGCCCGGCGTTCAGCTTGACCACCGGCGAGTCCATCTGCCAGCCGTCGATCCGCCGGCGATAGGAGGCCGGCACGACATCCTCCCCGAGCATCGCCAGGGTTCGCTTCGGGTCCGCGTTGGAGAGAACGATGGGGGCACGGATCAACTCGCCGCTTTCGATCTCGACCCCCTCCCCGGGGACAATCTTCGCCACGGGGACTCCGGCGGCGAGAGTGGCGCCGCTCTCCAGCGCCGCTTGGGCGATCGCAAACGAAACCCGGCCCATGCCGCCTTCGACATATCCCCAAAACGATCCGTGCCCGAGCAGGTCCCCCTGGTGGTGCATCAGTCTCACCGAGGCGGTGCCGGGGTCGCGAGGACCCGCGAAGGCGCCGATCACACCCTGGCCGAAGAGCGCGTGCTTGATGCGCTCGTCATCGATGTAGCGATCGAGAGTCGCGACGATCGACTCCTCGAACACGACCGAGATCAGCTCCTCGTCGTGGCCCAGCAGCTCCTCGAGCTCATCCCGGGTCGGCGAGGCACCCACCCACGTATCGCGGGGACCGCCGCGAAGCAGCCTCCGTAACCGCTCGAACAGCTCGCCGTAGGCGTTCATGCCGCGGATGACCCGCTCCGAGAAGCCGTTCTCGCGCAGGTGGGCGACCGTGCGCTCCCGATCGAGGAACAGCGCCACCGACGTGCCGTCCGGGAGCGGGCACCAGAGGTTGGGGTCGGCCATCAAGACCCGGTAGCCATGCCGCTGGAGCTCCAGCTCGCGGACGACCAGCCCATCCAGCAGGCCTACCACGTAGGCGCAGGGGCTGATCAGGTAGCGGGGGTCGGGAAACGGCTGCTCCAGCGTGCAGGCCCCACCGAGCTGTTCCCTGCGCTCGAGCACCAGCACCGAGTGGCCGGCTCGAGCCAGATAGGCGGCCGCCGTCAGCCCGTTGTGCCCGCCGCCGACAACGATCGCGTCCCACTCTCGCGCGCTCAGCTCGCTGAGCGGGGCCGGCAGCCCGATCTTGCCCATCGCGGCATTGACGTCGAGGATGGCCATGCCCCAGCGTACCTGCGGCGGCGCCCCCCGAGCCGAGCGGTCTACCGCGCGCTTCCGAAGTCGAGCCGGCCCTCGAGGCGCTGGTCGGCCCCGGGACGGGTGAGCTCATACAGCGCCAGTCTCTGGCCGCCCGGGGTGCGGATCGCCGCACACGGTCCGTGCGGGATCCCGAACCGGGCCTCGATCGTCAGGCCGCGTCGCTCGAGCTCCGCCAGGGCGGCTTCCAGATCGGCCACCCGGTAGACGAGCACGGCGGCGTCGCCCTCCAGGTGGTCGGCGAGCAGAAGTCGCGGCTCGTCGGGGCTCAACCGCACCTGCGCGACCCGGGCGCCGAAGGCCTCGATCGCGAACACGACCTCGCCGCCGAGCACGTCTCGGTAGAAGGCCAGGTCGGCGACCACGTCCCGGCTCGGCATATAGAGGAAGTCGAACGAGTCGAGCGGCGCTTCAGAGTCTCCGGGCGCGCTCATCGTGGATCGTGAATGAGCCATTCCACGAACCTACAGGCGCGCAACCGCGAAGCGCGTCGGCGCCAAATGGGCGACGATTGCGCACTGTGAGCGACGAGCGGGATTCGAGCAGCGAGCTGTCGGGCCCTTCGCGCAAGCCGGGCAAGCTCCGAGATCGAGCCCGCCGAACCGATGCCAAGCCCCAGCTCGTGGAGGCGGCCAAGTTCATCCGGCAGCTTCTGCCCGGCGACGATCCGTACAGCGACCCGCTGTCGACCAGCGGCGCCAAGGTGGCACAGCGGATCGGGCGCGTGGTGTCCGAGGTTCATCCGGAGCGGCCAAGCGCCGCTCGCGAGATGGGGCTCGGCGCCCTGCAAGCGTGGCAGGCGCTCTCCGAAGCCCAGGGCCGGGGTCGCGGCAAGGTGGACGTGGCGATCCTGTTCACCGACATCGTCGGATTCTCCTCCTGGGCGCTCGACGCCGGCGACGAGGCGGCACTCGAGCTGCTGAGGCAGGTCGCCGCAGCCGAGGACGATGCGATCTCGGGCAACGGGGGCAGTTTGGTGAAGCGGCTCGGCGATGGCGCGATGGCCGTGTTTCGGGCGGCCGAGCAGGCGGTTCGGGCCGCCGTTCAGGCGCAGCTCGACGTTGGCCGGGTCGAGGTGAACGGGCATACCCCGGAGCTTCGCGCCGGCGTCCACCTCGGGCGTCCGCGGAGGGTGGGCGGCGACTACCTCGGCGTCGACGTCAACATCGCGGCGCGGGTCGGCGAGGCCGCCCGTGGCGGCGAGGTGCTGATCTCCGGGGCCGCCCGCGATGCCCTCGACCCGGGGGCCTTCAAGTTCGGCCGCCAGCGACGGCTGAGCGCCACGGGAGCTCCGCGGGACCTCGCGATCTGCCGCGTCAGCGTCCGCTAGACGGAGACGCGGCGGGATTCTCGAGCGGCGAAGCCGTGCCGTCCGGCTTGCGCTTTGGTCATCGCGACCAACCGGCGCATACGGCGCTCCGACGCGGGTACCCTCGAAGCATTGCGGCAGGAGGCTCACTCGCTTACCCGCGTGAACTCGCAGGGACGCATGGATACGGAAGGTTGTCGATGAAACGACACTTGCTCGCGGCCTGTCTTTCGGCGGTCGCCCTGGGATCAGCGGCGTTTTCGCCCGCGGTCGCCTCGGCATGGGCGCCGGCCAGCCGGGCGACCGTGCATCCCGGCGTGATGGTGTTCACGGACGGGGCGCAGTGCACCTCGAACTTCGTCTTCACCCGCGGATCGAACGTCTACCTCGGCCAGGCCGCCCACTGCTCCAGCACGGGTGGGCAAACCAGCACCGACGGCTGTGACACCGGGTCGTTGCCGATCGGCACCCGGGTGGACGTGACCGGAGCCAGCAAGCCGGGCACGCTGGTCTACAACTCCTGGCTCACCATGCAGGGCAGAGGAGAGGCCGACGCGAACACGTGCGCGTACAACGACCTGGCCCTGATCAAGCTCAATCCGGCCGATGTCGGCAGGGTCAATCCATCGGTGCCCGGCTTCGGCGGCCCGACGGGCGTCGGCGCTGCCGGACACACCGGGTCAACCGTGTACTCGTACGGCAACTCCGAGCTGCGCGGAGGCGTCACGCAAGCTCAGCCCCAAGCGGGGCGTCGTGGTCCAGAACACGGGCGCTGGCTGGAGCCATACCGTCTACACGGTGACGCCGGGGGTTCCGGGCGACTCGGGCAGCGGCTTCCTGAATGCCTCCGGCCAGGCGATCGGAGTTCTCAGCACGCTGCAGGCGGCGCCCGCAGCGGGATCGAATGGAGTCGGCGATCTGGCCAAGGAGATCGCCTACATGCACGCGAACAGCTCGTTCTCTGGCGTCCAGCTGGCGCGGGGAACTCAGCCGTTCAAGGCGAGCCTCGCGAGCGCCATCCTCGGCGCCTGACCTGACCCGCGGGGCGCGGGATGCTGGGCCGGCTATGCGATCCTGAAGCGATGTCCACGCACAGCGATCGGCCCGCGGACCCGATCCCCGCCGGCGCCGCCCGGGCTGAGATGCGCCTCGGCGCCGTTCGCCTTGCCGTCGCCGATCTCGATCGGGCGCAGCGCTTTTACGAGCAGGCGCTCGGGCTGCGCGCACTCGATACGGCTTCTGATGCGGCGCGCCTCGGCGTCGATGATGAGACGGCCGTCGTCGAGCTCGAAGGCCGGCCCGACGCGCCGCGGCGGCCATACGGCACCACCGGCCTCTTCCATCTGGCGGTCTCGGTGCCCAGCCGAGCGGATCTGGCCCGCGCGCTGCGGCGGGTGACCGACGCCGGGTGGAGATTCACCGGCGCTGCGGACCACCTGGTCAGCGAGGCCCTCTACCTCCACGATCCCGAAGGCAACGGGATCGAGATCTACCGTGACCGCCCCCGCGAGCAATGGCGCTTCGTGAACGGCGAGCTGCAGATGGACACCCTGCCGCTCGACCTCGACAGCGTTCTCGGCGAGCTCAACGGCGCCGACACCGAGGCGAGCGGGATGCCCGCGGGGACCCGGCTCGGGCACGTCCACCTCAACGTCGCCGAGCTCACTTCGGTCGAGGACTTCTACGCCGGAGTGCTTGGCTTCGACGTCACCATCCGCAGCTACCTCGGCGCGCTGTTCTTCTCCACGGGCGGCTACCACCACCAGGTCGGCGCCAACACCTGGGCCGGAGAAGGAGCGCCGGCGCCACCGCCCGGCTCACTGGGGCTGCGCCGGTTCGAGCTGGCGCTACCGGGCGCGGCCGAGCTCGAGCAGGTTGAACAGCGCCTGCGCGCGGCCGGGTTCGAATCGAAGCGCGACGAAGACGGCCTGGTGGTCGCCGACCCCTCGGGAAACGGGATCCTGCTCCGGGCGGAGTAGGCCCGCGACCGCCCATTGCCGGGCGCTCAACGCCCCGGAGACTGTGCTGGGCCGAATCACACCGTCGATCGGCGGATCATTCGGCCCAGTGGCTGGGGAGCCTTCGGTTTAGGGGACCCTGCAAACGTGTTAGGGTGACCTAACCGTGAGCACTCAGAGTCCCGCGGTATCGACCCCCCGTGGATTCGGGCGCCCCGTGTGGGCGGTGCTGGCCCTGATCGCGGGCGGCCTGCTTCTCTACAGCGCGCTGACCGCGCAGGGCGGGGTTCCGGACCCCACGGCTCCGAACCACCTCAGTCACGGCGCCGTGGTCCTGAACAGCGGGTTGCTGGTCTTTCGCGAGGGCCTGGAGGCAATCCTGGTGGTCGCCGCGGTCACCGCAAGCTTTCTCGGCGCCAACTCGGGCAAGCGCCGTCCGGTGGGGCTCGGCGTCGGGATCGGCATTGCCGCCTCGGTCGTGACCTGGTTCTGTGCCGTGTGGATCATCGGCGCGCTCGGCGGTCCCGGCCTCGACGTCCAGGCGGCCACCGGTCTGCTGGCGGTGGCGGTGCTGCTGCTGGTCATGAACTGGTTCTTTCACCGCGTCTACTGGACGGGCTGGATCGCTCACCATCACCGCCGTCGCCGGCGGCTGCTGGCCGGCGCCGGCGCCGGGTTGACCGCGGGCCTCGTGCTGCTGGGGTTCACGGCCGTGTACCGCGAAGGATTCGAGGTCGTCCTGTTCCTGCAGGACCTGCGGCTCAAGTACGGAGCGGCCACCGTGCTCGAAGGGGTCGGGATCGGCCTCGCCTTCACGGCGGCGGTCGGGGTGCTGACCTTCGTCGCCCACCACAAGCTCCCCTACAAGCGCATGCTGGTGATGACGGGCGCAACGATCGGCTTCGTGCTCGTGGTCATGGTCGGCGAGAGCGCTCAGGAGTTGCAGCTCGCCGGCTGGATACCCACCACCGAACTCGGCTTCATCCTCCCAGGGTGGCTCGGCACCTGGCTGGCGATTTTTCCCACCGTCGAGACCCTCGCCGCGCAGGTCCTCGCCGCCGCCGCGGTGATCGGCTCCTACCTGGTGGCCGAGCATGTGCGGGTTCGCCGTCCCGCCCGGCGCGGGCTGGTTGCCGCCCAGCGGCCGGAGCTTCCGCCACAAGAGGTCCCGGTCATCTAGGTACGAAGGTTCAGCCCTCGGGGCCGCACTCGTCGTCGCCCGGAGCCGACAGCCGGCCAAGCAGCTCGACCAGCGAGGTGAGCTCGTGCTCGTCGAAGCGCTCGCTGAGCAGCCGCTCCGCCGCGGCGACGTGGCCGGGCGCGCACTCCTCCAGCTTCGCCACCCCCGCCTCGGTGAGCTGAGCGTAGGTGACGCGAGCGTCCTTGTCACACGAAGCCTTGCCGACAAGCCCGCCGGCCTCGAGGCGGTCGAGCATCCGCGTGACGCCCGAAGGAGAGAGGCGCACCTCGTGGGCCAGATCGATGCGCCGCATTACCCCGTCGGGCGCCCTGGCCAGCAGCATCAGGACCTCGTACTCGCTGAGCGTCAAACCGTGGTCGGCCACCAGCTGGGCGCTGAGCTCACGAGTGAGGGCGGCATGGGCGCCGATCAGGCGTCCTACGGCGACCACCGCCGAGGATCTTTTCGTGATCAAATATTGTGTAGTCAAGTTTCTCTGCTATAACTTAGTTGACTCATCAAGTTTAGCTCACGAGAAGGAGATCATCCAAATGACCACAGTACAAGCAGAGACAGCGATCCCAACGGGCGTCTGGAAGTCCGACCCCGTCCATTCACAGGTGGGCTTCGCCGTCAAGCACATGGTCGTGGCCACGTTCCGCGGCACGTTCACCGACTACGGCATCGCGCTTGCAAACGAGGACGGCGAGCCGAGGCTGTACGGTGCCGTCCGCACGGACAGCGTCCAGGTGCGCGACGAAAACCTGCGCGGCCACCTGCTGTCGTCCGAGTTCTTCGACTCCGAGCGCTACCCCGAGATCACATTCACGTCTGCGGGAATCCGCGCCGCCGGCGGCGATCTGGTCGTGGAAGGAGATCTGACGATCAAGGGCACGACGAAGCGGGTCGAGGCCCGCGGCCAGATCGACGGGCCGGTTACCCATCCGGCCGGCGGCGAGCGGATCGGCATCGACCTGGAGACGCAGGTCGACCGGACGGAGTTCGGCCTCAACTGGAACGCCCCAATGCCGAGCGGCGGGGTCGCGGTTCAGAACGAGGTCACCCTGACGGTCCACCTGGAGCTCGCCAGGGAGGAGTGACCGATGCGCGTGCTCGCGATCTCGGGGAGCCTGCGGAGCGACTCCCACAACACCCGGCTCCTGCGGGCGGCGGCGCAGCTCGCGCCGCCACTCGCCGAGCTGGAGCTGTTCGAGGGCCTCAAGGGCGTGCCCCCCTACGACGAGGATGACGACGGCGACCTCGCTCCCGAAGGCGCGCGGCGCCTGCGGGAGGCGATCGCCGAGGCCGATGCGGTCCTGATCGCGACCCCGGAATACAACTCGTCGATCCCCGGCCAGCTCAAGAACGCCCTCGACTGGGCCTCGCGCCCGTTCCCGGACAACGTGCTTCGCAACAAGCCGGTGGCGGTGATCGGCGCCAGCACCGGCATGTTCGGCGCCGTCTGGGCCCAGGCGGATGTGCGCAAGGTGCTGGGCGCGATCGGGGCCCGTGTGGTCGAAGTCGAGCTCCCGGTGGCCGGCGCCGGAGAGGCATTCGCGGGCGATCGGCTCGCGGACGAGGAGCTCCACCGACGTCTCGCCCAGATCCTGGCCGAGCTCGTCGAGGCCGTGGAGGACCGTTACCTGTTGGCCGCCTGAGGCGGGATCATTCCGCTGAGCCCAATACCCCGTCCAATATGGTCGAGGGCCAGGAGATTGCCGCGGCGATGAAGATCAACGAGAGCGCACCAGCGGTCGGCTCGGCGGAGATCGTGGTGGCCACGGATCCGGAGGTCGTCTGGGAAGTGCTGGCGGCGATCGAGGACTGGCCCAGCTGGAATCCGGACGTCACGTCGGCGTCCCTGGAGGGAGGGCTGACCGAGGGCTCCACCTTTCGGTGGAAGGCCGGGCGGGCGACGATCACCTCGACGCTCCAGCGGGTCGAGCGCCCGCGCCTGATCGCCTGGACCGGCGAGGCGCTCGGACTCAGGGCGATCCACGTCTATCGGCTGGAGGCGCACGGCCCCGGGACGTTCGTCTCGACGGCCGAATCGTGGGAAGGGCCCGTGGCGCGCGTGTTTCGCAGGCGCATGCAGGAAACGTTGAGCAAGGCGATCGAGGCCGGCCTGGGGTACCTGAAGGCCGAAGCGGAGCGCCGGGCCAGCTAGTGCGCCGCTGCCGGCGCCGGCTCGCCCGCGAGCTCCGGGGCTTGTCCTGAGCGCTCGAGCGCGTAGGAGTGCTGAGCCTGCCAGGACAGCCAGACGTTGTCGCCCAGCTCGGCCGGGCTCTCGGCCGAGACGGCGTTCTGGCGGAAGACGACGATCTCCGACCCGACGTCAGTGGCGACCGTGTAGCTGGTCGAGGTTCCGAGATAGGCGACGTCGGCAACCGTGCCGCGAATCGCGCATTCGGCGTTGGGCCGCTCGACCGACAGCTCGATCTTCTCAGGTCGCACGGTGAACTCGACCTCGTCCTGGCTCCCGGCCGTCTCCAGCACCGGCACCACCGCGCGCTGCTCGTTCCCCAATTCCAGCACCGCCGAGCCATCCACAAGCCGGTCGACTCGGCCGCCGAGGATGTTCGAGGTGCCGATGAACCCGGCGACGAATCGGCTCGCCGGCTGCTCGTAGATCTCGCGCGCGGTTCCGAGCTGCTCGACGACGCCGTCGTTCATGACCACCAGGCGGTCGGACATGGTCAGCGCCTCGCTCTGGTCGTGGGTGACGTACACGAACGTGATTCCGACCTCGCGCTGGATTCGCTTCAGCTCGATCTGCATCGCCTGGCGGAGCTTCAGGTCCAGGGCGCCAAGGGGTTCGTCGAGCAACAGCGCGCGCGGCCTGTTGACCAGCGCGCGCGCCAGCGCGACCCGCTGCTGCTGGCCACCCGAGAGCTCGTCGGGCCGCCGCTTCGCACGCCCCTCGAGCTCGACCAGCTCGATCAGCTCGCCCACCCGGCGCCCGACCTCCGCCTTGGCCACCTTCCTGCGACGAAGGCCGAAGGCGATGTTGTCGAACACGCTCATATGCGGGAAGAGCGCGTAATTCTGGAACACCATGTTGACGTCCCGGTGGTTGGGCGGCACCGCCGTCACGTCCTTGCCGTACAGCAGCACCGCGCCGAGGGTCGGGTCCTCGAACCCGGCGATCATCCGCAGCGTCGTCGTCTTGCCGCAGCCCGAGGGGCCGAGCAGGGAGAAGAACTCGCTCTGGCCGATCGTCAGGTCGAGGCGCTTGACGGCCGGAACGACCTCGCCCTGGGAGGTGTACTCCTTGCTCACCCCGACCAGCTCGATCGCCGACCCTTGCTCGGGAACAGGTTGCTCGC
Organism: uncultured Actinomycetes bacterium; assembly: GCA_963760665.1. GTDB lineage: Bacteria > Actinomycetota > Thermoleophilia > Solirubrobacterales > 70-9 > AC-56. The sequence continues at coordinate 53,575 of CAVXDS010000012.1, read as the reverse complement.
TCACGCGCGCGCCACCCTACCTCGGCGCTGGAGGATCACGCTGGCGACCGCCAGCACGACTCCCGCGGCGAAGATCAGCGTTCCCATCACGAACACCTGCGGCGGGATGCCGACCTTGACCGCCCCATAGACCCACAGCGGGAAGGTGAGCGTCTGGCCGGCCACGAAGCTGGTGATGATGTAGTCGTCGATCGAGAGCGCGAAGCCGAGCAGGGCGGCGGCGATGATCCCCGGGAAGATCAGCGGGAAGGTGACCCTCCAGAAGGCGGTCCAGGCGTTCGCGCCGAGATCCCTCGCGGCCTCCTCGAGCGATTCGTTGAGGCCCGAGATGCGGGCCCTGAGGATCACGACGACGAAGGCGACGTTGAAGGCCACGTGCGCGATCAGAATCGTCAAGAAGCCCCGCGGGACGTTGAGGGTCACGTAGAAGCCGAGCAGGGAGGCGCCAACGACCACCGAGGGCGCCGCGACGTCGGCGAGGATCACCAGGTCGGTCAGCCCGCGCCCGTGGAAGCGGTGGCGAGTCATCGCCAGCGCCATCGGGGTCCCGATCGCGGTCGCGATGAGAGTGCTGAGGGTGGCGATCTCCAGCGAGTGGACGAGCGCAGTGGTCAGGTCTGAGATCTCGAACAGGTGCCTGTACCAGTCGAAGGTGAACCCGTGCCAGGCGAAGGTGAGGCGATCGCCCGGCGCCTTGTTGAACCCATACAGCACCATGACCCCGATCGGGACCAGCGTGTAGAGGAAGACGAGCCCTACGTAGCCGGGCAGAATGAAGCGCGTCCAGCGGCGTCGCGACCTCACACGTACTCCTGGATCGTCCGCGTGCCGAAGGCGCGGGCGTAGACGAACATGCCGGCGAGCAGAGCCACCATCAGCACCAGGGCGAGGGCCGACGCCGCCGGGTAGTTGGAGTTCTGGAGGTACTGGGTCTGGATTATGTTGCCGATCATCGTTGTCTTGGGCCCGCCGAGGATCGCGACGCTGACGTAGTCGCCGATGTTGGTGATCGCGACCAGCAGCACCCCGGCGTAGATCCCTGGCGCGGACAGGGGCAGGATGATGCGGCGAAAGCGCTCGAAGCCGCCGGCGTACAGGTCGGCGGCGGCCTCGATCTGGCTGCGGTCGATCCTTTCGAGCGACACGAACAGGGGCAGCACCATGAAGGGCAGCGAGTCGTAGGTGAGCCCGGCGATGACCGCGAACGGCGTCGAGAGGACGTGCGTGCTCTCGGGCATCAGGTGGAGGTTCTTGAGCGTTCCGAGGACGATCCCCTGGTCGGCGAGGATGAACTGCCAGGTCAGCATCCGGATCACGAAGGAGACGAAGAAGGGCAGCAGCGCCAGCAGCAGGAAGGTCGACTTGTGCCTGCCGCCGTAGAAGGCGATCCAGTAGGCGACCGGATAGGTGACCACCAGCGCGACCGCGGTCGAGATCCCGCCGTACAGGAAGGACCGCCCGAACTGGGTCGAGTACTGGCGCAGCGCGTCCGAGTAGGTGGAGAAGTGCCAGGTGAGGGTGAAGCCCTCGATCGAGTTCCCGGTCATCAGCGACAGCGACAGGATCGAGACCAGCGGCACGACGAAGAAGATCACCAGCCAGGCGGCGGCCGGGAGCCCGAGAACGTATGGCGTCGATCCCCTGCGAATCCGAGCCGCGAGCGCGCTCACGACTGGACGATCGGGTCGAAGATGCTCGTCCACTCCTGGTGGTCGTCGATCCCCTGGTACGCGTAGTAGGCGCGGAGGCGCCGCGTCAGGGAGGGCGGCGGGAAGACCAGCGGGCTGTCGGCCACGGCGGGGTCCTCGAGCTTCGTCTTGATCAGGGGCTTCGCCCCGGGCACCGGACAGATGTAGTTCACCCAGTCTTCGATCATCGCCTCGACGTGGGGCTGGTAGTAGAAGTCGATCCATTCGAGGGCATCAACCGGGTGCTGGGCGTGCAGCGGGATCATGCAGTTGTCGTGCCACAGCATCGCCCCCTCCCTGGGGACGACGAACTTCAGCTCTGGGAAGCCCTCGTTGTTGGCCTGGAAGACGTCGCCTGACCACGCCTGGCTGATCCACGTGTCGCCGTCCTCGAGCGCCTTGATGTAGCCCTGGTCGTAGTACTGGCGCACGATCCCGCTGTCGCGCTGCTTGGTCAGGAGCGCCGCGGCTCGCTTCCAGTCGGCGGGGGTGGACTTGGCCGGGTCGATTCCCAGCGCCAAGAGCCCGGCACTGGAGAACTCGGTGTCGTCGGACATCATCCCCACCTTCCCCTTGAAGGCCGGATCGAAGAGGTCGCGGATGCTGGTTATCTCACGTCCGGTCCGGCGCGGGTCGTAGCCGATGCCGGTGAGCCCGGACTGCCACGCCGCCGTGTAGCGGTTTCCCGGGTCGTAGGCCGTGTTCTTCACCGACGAGGCCGCATAGCGCTTGAAGTTGGGCAGCCGGGAGTGATCCAGCGGGATCAGCCAGCGATTGGCGATCAGCTGCGTCAGCTCCCAGCCGTCGGTGATCACCATCAGGTCGTAGCCGATGCTCTGCTTGGCCTGGAGGGTGGGCGAAATCTGGGCGAAGAAGGTGGGGTTGTCCTGGATCACCGGCTTGTAGTTGACGTCGATCCCGGTCTGCTGGGTGAACAGCTCCAGCGAGGGGTGCTTACCGTGCGACGTGTCTATGTAGAGCGGCCAGTTCGCCCAATCCAGGACGCCGGCCTTGCGCTGCTGGGCCCACCAGTCCTGCCAAGCGAAGCCCGGCGACCAGCCGGTGTCCCTGGTTCCGCCGACCCCGCAGGCCGAGAGCGCGCCCGCGACTCCGGCCCCTACGGCAGCAGCCACCGCCCCCTTGAGCACCTGTCGCCGGGAGACGCGGGCCTGGGTGAGTCCTCGCACCAACGCGGCGTCCAACTCGCCTGCCGCATCGATCATTCCGGGCTCATCACTCACCGCGACCGGTCCTCCAGGAACTCCCCCCCTTCCATGGCGAATGCGACCATTCTAATCTCAGCAGCAACCGACCTATGCTCCCTTGAATGAGCATGGACGCGGCCGCGGCCCGGGCGCTGTTTGCGGCGGCCCCGGTCGCGCGCCTGGCGACCGTGGGCGCCGATGGCCGCCCCCACGTGGTGCCGATCACGTTCGCGCTCGACGACGACACGCTGTACACGGCGGTCGATCACAAGCCCAAGCGGACGACGCGGCTACGGCGGCTCGAGAACGTCGCCGCCAACCCTCGCGTGAGCGTGCTCGCCGACCACTACGACGAGCAGGATTGGTCCGCGCTTTGGTGGGTGCGCGCCGACGGTGTGGCCCGCATCATCGCTCCCAACGATCCTCAGCGGACCGCGATCGCCGCGCTGCTCCAGGTTCGCTACGAGCAATACCAGCGGCGGCCACCGACAGGGCCGGCGATCGCAGTCGCCATCTCGCGCTGGAGCGGTTGGCGGGCCGCGGACGCGCCGCAAGGCTGACGGGCCGGTCGGCCAGCCGCCGCTCGGCCGTCGCTCGCATGCGAATATGGCCCACGATGCCCAGGGAAGCAGGTCACAGGGCAACGCGGGGCAGCGTGGCTCTCCAGGCGATCTCGCCCGGCCACTTTCACGCCATCGTCGAATCGACCGACGACGCCATCCTGAGCAAGGATCGGAACCTCATGATCACCAGCTGGAACCCCGCCGCCACCAGGCTGTACGGCTACTCCGCGGAGGAGGCGATCGGTCAGCAGGTGTCGATCCTGATCCCCAAGGATCACGCCGGCGAGGAGCGGGACATCCTCCAGAGGGTGCTCGATGGCAGCCACGTCAGTCATTACGAGACGGAACGCCTGCGCAAGGACGGAAGCCGGGTGACCGTCGCCCTCACCGTCTCCCCGATCTCCGAGAGCGACGGATCGATCTCCGGCGCCTCGGTGATCGCGCGGGATATCAGCGAGCGACGCCGGAACGCTGAACGGGCCGCTCGTCTGCAGCATCTGACCACCGAACTGGCGAAAACCGTCGCTCCCGAGCAGGTGGTGAACGCCGCCTTGAGGGAGGCCATGTCGGCGCTGAACGCCGACGGGGGCGCGGTCGGGCTGCTCGACGAGAGCGGCGCGACGATCCGGGTAGCCGGCTACTCCGGATACTCCGATACCAGCCTGGCGAGCTGGGAGACGTTCTCGATTGAGGCGGACCTTCCGATGTCCGAGGTCGTGCGGACCGGAAAGGTGGCTTGGGTGGTGGGTAGGGATGAGATCGTCAGACGTTACCCGGCGCTTGCGGGAACCGAGATCAGATTCCTCTCCCGGGCGATTGTCCCGCTCTGGGCGCACGGCAGGGTCTTCGGCGCCATCTCGCTGAGCTTTCACGAAGCCCGTAGGTTCGAGCCCGAGGAGCGCGCCTTCCTGGAGGCAATCGTTCAACAGGCCGCGTACGCGCTCGATCGGGCCCGGCTTCATGCCCTCGAGCAACGGGCCCGCCAGAACCTGGATTTCCTCGCCCGAGCCAGCGAGCTGCTGGCTAAGTCCCTGGACGTCGAGACGACGCTCGAGCGGCTGGCTGCCTCCGCCGTCCCTCGTCTGGCCGACTGGTGTGCCGTCGACCTGCTCTCCGACGGCGAGATCAAGGCGGTCGCAGTGGCGCACGCAGACCCCACCAAGGTCGAGCTGGCCCGCGAGCTTCAGCGGCGCCACCCGGCCGACCCGGATGCGCCGGTCGGCGCTCCGGCCGTGATTCGATCGGGTGGGTCGGAGTTCCATCCGGAGCTCACCGAGGAGCTGCTGTCGGCCGCGGCGCCCGATGACGAGGCGCTCGAGGTCATTCGCGGCCTCGGTCTCGTCTCGGCGATGGTGGTTCCGCTGCGGGCTCGCGAGCGAACCCTGGGGGCGCTGACCCTGGTGGCCGCGGAGTCCGAGCGGAGATTCACCTCGGACGACCTCGAGGTGGCCGAGGACCTGGCGCGTCGGGCCGCGTTGGCGGTTGAGAACGCAATGCTCTACGCCCGAGAGCATCAGGCGGCCGTCACCCTGCAGCGCAGCCTCCTCCCGCGCGACCTGCCTCGCCTCCGGGGCATTCGGTTGGCCGCCCGCTATCTCCCCGCCGGCGTGGGCGCCGTCGGCGGCGATTGGTACGACACTATCGACCTCGCCGACGGACGGCTCACCCTCGTCGTCGGCGATGTAGCCGGGCGGGGCATGCGCGCCGCGTCGGTCATGGGTCAGCTCCGAAACGCCTCGCGTGCGTATGTCCTCGATGGCTGCTCGCCACAGGAGGCGGTGGGCCGGCTGAATCGGCTGGTGCAAACCTTCGAGAGCTCGGAGATGGCGACCCTGGTTCACATCTCATACGAGCTGCGGGAGCGCCAAGCCGAGTGTGTGCGGGCCGGACATCCACCACCCCTGGTTCGGCACCCGAACGGGGAGGTCACCGAGCTCGCCATCGAGGGCTCGCTGCCGATCGGGGTGAGCCAGGGGCCCTGCCCGACCACGACTGTCCAGATCGAGCCCGGGAGCATGGTCCTTCTGTACACCGACGGTCTGGTCGAGAGGCGCGGGGATGGCATCAAACCGGGGCTCGACAAGCTGAAGCGGGCACTGCGGGCTGGACCGGCCGAGCCGGAACCGTGTTTGGATTTCGTCCTCCAAGAGCTGACTCCAACGGGGTCCGAGGACGATGTCGCACTGCTGCTGATGCGCGTTGAGAGGACCACAGACGAGCCATTCGAGCTGATCACGCCGGCGCAGCCCTCGGCCCTGGCGCCGATCCGCCGCGCAGTTGAGGCTTGGCTGGTCGATCAACGGATCGACCAGAGCGACGGGTGGCCGATCGTCGCCGCCTGCAACGAGGCCTGCGCCAACGCCTCCGAGCACGCCTACCCGCCATCGGAAACCGGGTCGATCGAGGTCGAGGCGCGAAGGGAGGGCCCTCGCGTCGTCGTGGCCGTGAACGACCACGGCCAGTGGCGCGCCCCGCGGGGCCGGAACCGGGGCAGAGGCTTCACTTTGATGAACTACTTCATGGACCGCGTCGACGTCGAACGATCGCAGGAGGGAACCAGGGTCCGCATGGAGCGCACGCTCGGCAGGGATAGCGGGACTTGAACGGCGGCCGAGTCGCCCGGGTCGAGCATGAGCCCAAGGGCTCGAGCGTGATCGTCAGGATCATGGGCGATGTCGATGCCGCAAACGCGGGCGGCGTGCGCGACGACGTCTCTCGCCTGCTCACCAACCAACACATGGGGCTCGTCCTCGACCTGTCACGAACCCGCTACCTCGACAGCGCCGGTATTCAGATGCTCCTCGACCTCTCAGAGCGGCTGCGCTCGCGCGGGCAAAACCTGTCCCTCTACGTGACACGCAAGCAGCCGCTGCGCCTCACCCTGTCGCTGTTCGAGCTGGAGCGGGCATTCCCGGTGTCCGACTCCCTCGATGAGGCAGTGGCGAAGATCGATTCATCGTCCGGCTGAGCGCAACAGGCGATCAACCGGCCCGACCCAGCTCAATCCAGACGTCCGCGCCGCCCTCGGGTGCGTTTCGCGCCGCGGCCTGACCGCTGTGTGCCTGGGCGATCGCATCGACGATCGCAAGGCCAAGTCCGGCTCCGCTCTCCGACCTGGCGGTATCGGCGCGCCTGAAGCGCTCGAACGCGTGCGGAAGGAACTCCGGTGGGAATCCAGGGCCCGCGTCTGAGACATGAAGCTCCACCCCGTCCTCCCTCGCCTGGGCCCAGAGGCGGATCTGACCATCCCCGTGGCGCAGCCCGTTCTCGACCAGATTGGCGAGTGCCTGCTCCACGCGGGCAGGATCGGCCTCGACCACCAGGCCATCGGGATCGTCAACGACGAACGATCGACCGGCTTGGTGCGCGGCGCCGCCGAGCCGGCTTCGAACCGCGGCGAACACATCGCGGACCTCGACTGGCTTGGTCTCGATCGACATCCTGCCCTTGTCGGAGCGAGCCAGGGTCAGGAGGTCCTCGGCCAGCTGCGAGAGACGATCGGCCTCCTCGATCGCCGAGGCAATCGCGGCCCGCAGCTCCGCGGGGCTCTCTCCGTACCGCAGCGCCAGCTCCAGCTCCGTCCTGTGCAGGGCCAGCGGGGTGCGCAGCTCATGACTGGCGTCGTCGACGAAGGCTCGCTCGCGCTCCACGGCCTCCTGGAGCCGATCGAGCATTCGATTCAGGGTCTCGCCCAGGCGACGAAGCTCGTCCTGGGCCGGCGGAAGCGGGAGGCGCTGCTCGGCTTCGGCGGCCGAGATCTCGGCGGCGCGCCGGCGCATCGCGTCCACGGGGTGAAGCGCCGCCCTCACGGTTCCGTAGGCCGCCAGCGACGCGAGCAAGAGCGCCACCGGCCCGCCGATCAGGAGCAGCGTGGTCAGGCTCTGCAGCGCGTCGTTGCGAGCAGAGAGGGCTGCTCCGACCACGACGATCAGCCGATGCCGCTCGAACCCGACCGGGGTGACCAGCATGCGAACCGGCTCGTCGCCGAGCGCCGGAACGCCGGAGCGCTCCACGAAGACCGGCCCCCGGTGGGCCTGCTCGACCTCGGCCCGACTGAGAAACGGTCGGCCGGTCTTGTCTCGCTGAATCTTGGGATCGAAGAGCGCACCCCGCCATGTCAACACCTGGGCCAAGCTCGCCCCCTGTGCCGACAGGACGCCTCGGACCGGCTCACCGAGCCGGAACTCGCCGGCTTTGATCACCGAGATCAGGTCAGCGGCGCGTGAGGAGAGGTCCCGGTTGGTCGACTGGTCGAGGTTGGCCTCCAAGCGAAGCCTCAGGAACAGCCCGGTCCCGGCCAGCACCACCAGCATGATGCCCGCGAAGACCAGGGTGACCCGCAGCCTGATCGGCAGGCGATTCAGCCCGTCCCCTCCTCCTTGAGGCGGTAGCCGACACCGCGTACCGTCTGGATCGACTCGACCCCGAAGGGCCGGTCGATCTTGCGACGCAGAAGCCGGATGTAGGAGTCGACGACGTTGGAGCGGTTCTCGTAGTCGTAGTCCCAGGCGTGCTCCAGGAGCTGGAATCTCGACAGGACCTGGCCCGGCCGGCGCATGAAGGTTTCGAGGATCGAGAACTCCTTCGGCGACAGCCCGATCTCGACCTGACCACGCCAGACCTGTCGGCGCGCCGGATCGAGCCGAAGGTCGCCGATCCGAAGCTCCGCCGGCCGTTCGACCGGGCCCCGCCGCACCAAAGCGCGCAGCCGAGCCAAGAGCTCGGCATAGGAGAACGGCTTGGTCAGATAGTCGTCCGCGCCGCCATCGAGCCCCGCGACGCGGTCCCGAACCGCGTCGCGGGCCGTGAGCATGAGGATCGGGGTCCAGACGCCCTCGTCCCGCAGACGGCGGCAGACCTCAAAGCCGTCGATCCCGGGGAGCATCAGGTCGAGGATGATCGCGTCGTATTCGGTCGCCTGGGCCCGCCCCAGGGCGTCCTCGCCGTTGCCGGCCAGGTCGGCGGCCATGCCCTCCTTTTGAAGGCCGCGCCTGATCAGGCCGGCCATCTTCAGGTGGTCTTCGACGATCAGGACGCGCATTGCCTCATCCCGCGGGAGCCTGGCGCCGCAAGATGAAAGAAAGATGACAGCTCGACGAGACCGCCCCGAGGCTAGATCCCGGCCAGCAGCGACTGCTCTATGGCAAGCGGGCCGGGGCCCGCGGGTTGCGCGCGGGCGTCCCCGGTCCCCCGCGGGTGTAGTCGCGGAACTCGCGCTCGAACTCCGGCCACCACGGTGGCTCCGGAGAGTCTGTCTCCGAACCCCCGTCGTCCCCTCCGTCCGGGGCCCGAAGGACGAGGTAGGCGGAGACGCTGAACAGCACGGCCAACCAGAGCATGGTGAGCACGAACGAGTTCGCGGCCGGCGTCGGCCAGGCGATCGCGACGGCGAGAGTCGCCCCGTCGACGAGGAAGCAGAGAAACGACAGCGCGAAACCAACCCGCGCCGAGCTCAGCAGGCGATGGTCCCGTCGAGCCGACCGCAGAGCCACGGCCCAGATGATCACCGCGGGCCAGAGGACGAAATGGACCCAGGCCGGAACCGCGAGTGGCGTCCCGGTGTGGGCGAAGGCGGGCATCGCCGTGCACTCAGTGGGACGGTTGTCCAGCCCGCGAATCCACGGCCCCGATTATCGCGCTTCGCTCGCAAACGCGGCAGTCACGTCTCGAATCCGTCGGTGCCGTGTCGCGGGCCGGAGCGCCGCCCGAGCCGGCCGGCGCCTACCGGTCCGAGTGGACCGTCTTGCTCGTGTCCGGCTTGCAGCCTGGAACCCTCCCGGCGCGAGCGTAGTACTTGCCGCCGGACAGGCCTGTGTTTCCGGTCGACCACTCGCCGTGATTGCCGTGCAGCTCCGAGGTGTCGGAGGCGATCTTCTCGTCACTGCTCGGCCGCTGATGGTGGCCCGACTGCTTGTACAGCACGACCTTGCGGTTGTCCGCACACTTGTGCAGCCTCTTGCTCTTCACCTTGCCGGAGAAGTCTCCGTTCTGGACCTGGATCGTGACTTTCGTCTTCGCCGCATGTCGCGCCTCCGCGATTCCGGTCAGGACGACCGCACCACAGATGGCCAAGGCAACGACACTGAGAATCAGCTTCGGTCTCAAGGACTCCCCCTTTTGCTCCGTAGTTCCCCCTGCGCCCTGCTGGCGAGCGACGCTATCACAGCACGGCCGGCGAGCGGGGCACTCGCACGGGCGAGCCCTGAGTCGCTCGCCACGGGCACAATGACCCGGTGTGATCCTCGGACTCGCCCTCGCCCTCGCCTCCGCGCTCGCGACGAACGTCGCCTTTCTGTTCAAGCAGCGCGGCGCCGCCTTGGCGCCGTCGGTGCGCGTCAGGCACCCGCTGCGAAGCGCCGCCGGCCTCTTCCGCTCGAGGTGGTTCGCGGTGGGCTGGGTGGTGGCGGTCGGCGCCTGGGGGCTTCACGTCGGCGCCCTCGCGCTCGCCCCGCTGTCGATCGTGCAGGCCGTGCTCTCGGCCGGGCTGGTCTTCCTCGCGGTGCTCGCCGAGCGCTTCTTCGGCTTCGCCCTCGGACGTCGCCAGTGGATCGGTGTGATCATCACGACCGTCGGGCTTGCGCTCATCGCGCTCACCCTGGGGCCGCGAGGTGATGCAACTCCTCCGGGCTACGCGCTGGCCGCGTTGATCGCCGTGGAATGCACCGTCTTTGTCATCGCCACCGGGCTCGCCGTGAGCTCCGACTACCACGGCACCCTGCGCGCGAGGCAAGGCCTGGTCCTCGGCGCAGCCTCCGGCGCGCTGTTCGGCGTTTCCGACATCGCGCTCAAGTTCCTCACCCACGCCGTTCAAGACGGTGTGCTCGAGCTGATCAGCCCGTGGACATTCGCCGCGGTGGCCGCCTCCATAGTCGCCTTCTACGCCTCGGCCCGCGGCCTGCAGATCGGCCCGGGTGTCGAGGTCATCGCGCTCACCACCGTCGCGGCCAACCTGACCGCGATCATCGGCGGCATCCTGGTCTTCCGTGACCCGATCGGGACGGGGCCGGTGGCGATCAGCGGACGGATGATCGCGTTCGTCCTGGTCCTTGCCGGCGCAGCCCTGATCCCCGCCCCCGTCCGGGTGGCTCATCGCCCCGCAAACGAATGACCGGGCTCGGCATGCCGCCGGCGAGGCGTCCGGTCGGCGCCGCTATGGTGGGTCCGTGCTCGGTGTGAAGACGACGCCTGAGACGAGGTTCGCATGACGATCGCGATCGTCATCGTCGTAGCCCTCGCGGTGGTCGCCGTCGTGGTCGGGCGCCTCCTCTGGGTGCCGAGCCGCAACAAGAAGTGCTCTCGCTGTGGCGAGCGGAGCCCTCTGGAGGCCGAGGTCTGCGATCACTGCGGCCACGTCTTTCACGTCCGCTGATGGAGACGGCGGGAATCGAACCCGCGTCCCTGGTTTCAATGCGAAGGCTTCTACAGGCATAGCCGGCGCTTCATCTCGCCTTCCGGGTCCGCGCCGGCGGGTGAGTCCGGAAGACCAGTCCCCTGAGAAGTCCCCTGGCGGCGAGAACGAACCGCTTCGGGCTAGCCCGTTTTTGAAGCCGGGACCCCTCCCCACGGGCCGAGGGAGGGCCGACTCTCACCTACTTAGTTTGAGCTAAGTGGCGAGGGCGAACTCATGGTCCGCACGTATTGGTTGGTCCCGGTGTTTAACGAGGCCTCCGGGAACCTCGACCTGCAACCGTTCGCACGGATCGACCAGATCGAAACCTATCGTCCCCGTGCTATGTCGTTTGACGATTCTACCGGTCAGGCTACATTTACTGAAGTAATGGAGAATGTTCCCCTGGTGGCCGAGAGCGCGACCGAGAGCCTGAGCTACGAGCCGATCCAGCCCGGCTCGGGACGTCCCGAGCGACCGGGCCCGCTGAAGCGGATCGGCGGCGCAATCGCGGCCCTGGGCGTCCTGCTCGCCAAGCTCGGCACCCAGGCCAAGGCTCTGATCCTGCTGGCGCCGAAGCTGAAGCTCCTGACCACGTTCGGCTCCGCCTTCGTCTCGATCGCCGCCTATGCGTTGATCTGGGGCTTTCCATTCGCCGCCGGCTTCGTGGCGTTGTTGTTCCTGCACGAGCTCGGGCACGTGATCCAGCTGCGCCGCGAGGGGGTCAAGGCCTCGGCGCCGATGTTCATCCCCTTCCTGGGTGCCGTGATCTCCGCCAAGTCGATGGGGCGCGACGCCGCTGCCGAGGCCCGGGTTGGGCTCGCCGGCCCGGTGCTCGGAAGCATCGCGACGCTCGTGCCGCTGGCCCTCTGGCTGGCCACCGGAAACGACTTCTGGCGAGCGCTCGCCTACATCGGCTTCTTCCTCAACCTGCTGAATCTGCTCCCGGTGCTCCCGCTCGACGGCGGGCGCGCCATGGCCGCGCTCAGCCCCTGGATCTGGCTGGTCGGCCTCGCCGCGCTGGTCGCACTCGCTTTCTTCTTCCCGAACCCGATCCTGTTCCTGGTGCTGGTGTTCGGCGGGATGGAGAGCTGGCGGCGCTGGAAGCTTCGAAACACGCCCGAGGGCCGCGCCTACCACGCGATCCCCGCCCGCACCAGGGCGCTGGTCGCCGTCACCTATCTGGGGCTGGCGGCGCTGCTCGCGGTCGGGGTAGCCGAAACGTTCCTGTCGCGGGGAATCCCGAGCGGGTAGCGCGCCTCGGCCAGCGAAGCGGCAGCCGGGTCGAGCAGGATCGTCGACGGCCGAGCCACACGTCACCGAGAGGTCCGGGCGTGGTCGGCGGCCCGCTGGACCCCTTGCGGCCCGCACATAGGTCACCCTTTGATCCCGGTGAAGCGCCTCTTCCTCCTACGTCACGCGAAGTCGAGCTGGGATGACCCCGGCCTCGACGATCACGAGCGGCCCCTGTCAGGGCGGGGACGGCGAGCGTCGAAGCTGATCCGAGAGCACCTGGGGCGGGAGCAGATCACGCCGTCCCTCGTGCTGTGCTCGTCGGCGAGGCGAACGCGCGAAACGCTGGAACGGGTCATGCCCGCGCCGGGTCGGGCCGACGTGAGCTTCGAGGACGGGCTGTACGGAGCGTCGAGCGAGAGCCTCCTTCAACGGCTCCGAGAGGTGCCGCCCGACGTGGAGTCGGTGATGGTGGTCACGCACCAGCCGGCGATCCAAGAGCTCACCCTCGACCTGGCCGGCGATGGGGTCGACCTCGCGCGGGTCAGGGCGAAGTTCCCCACAGGGGCCCTGGCGACCCTCCTGTTCGCCGGCGATTGGAGCGAGCTGGGGCCGGGAAGCGCCGAGCTGGTGGCTTACGTGAAGCCGAAGGAGCTGACATCTGAGCGGTAAACCAACACGGAGGAGAAGCCAATGAGCGAACGTGAATTCGACGTTGTACTCATCGGCGCGGGCCCACCCGGGGAGGTGTGCGCCGGTCGACTCGCCGACGCTGGGCTCGAGGTCGCGATCGTCGAGGACCACCTGGTCGGCGGCGAGTGCTCGTACTACGCGTGCATGCCGTCAAAGGCCCTGCTGCGCCCGGCCGAAGCGCTCGCCGAGGTGCGACGAGTTCCCGGCGCCGCGGAGGCGATCACGGGCAGGCTGGACCCCGAAGCGGCGCTTGCCCGCCGCGACGAGGTGGTCCACGACCTTGACGACTCGGTGCAGCTTCCCTGGCTGCAGGATCGGGGCATCGAGCTGGTCCGCGGGCACGGGGCGCTCGACGGCGAGCGGCGCGTGAAGGTCGGCGACGACACCCTCGGGGCTCGAACGGCCGTCGTCATCGCCACCGGATCGGGGGCGGCGATTCCTCCGATCGATGGGCTCGCCGACGCGAGGCCGTGGGACAACCGCGACGCGACGACGTCGAAGCGGGTCCCGGAAAGCCTCGTGGTGCTGGGAGGCGGCCCCGTCGGCGCCGAGATGGCCCAGGCCTGGCGAAGCTTCGGCGCGCAGGTCGCCCTGATCGAGGCGATGGACCGCCTGCTTCCGAACGAGGAGCCGTTTGCCAGCCAGCAGGTCAGCGACGCTTTGCGCGACGCCGGCGTGGACGTGCGCGCCGGCGCCAAGGCGTCCGCCGTCCGCGGCGAGAGCGGCGAGAGCGGCGAGGTGAGCGTGGAGTTGGAAGGGGGAGACAGCGTTAACGGCGAGGAGCTGCTGGTCGCGATCGGCCGCCGGGCCCGCACCCACGGCATCGGCCTCGAGACGGTCGGGATCGACGCCGAGCGCTGGCTCGAGGTGGACGACCGGCTCCGGGTCGGTGGCACCGACTGGCTGTACGCGATCGGCGACGTGAACGGCAGGGCGCTCCTGACCCACATGGGCAAGTACCAGGGACGGATCGCCTGCGACAACATCCTGGGCAAGGAGGTCACCGCGACGGCAGACAAGCAAGGCTCTCCGCGGGTCACCTTCACCGACCCCGAGGTCGCGGCGGTCGGCTACACGCTGGCCGGGGCTCAGGAGGCCGGGATCGACGCCCGGGCCGTCGACGTCCCCACCTCGGACACCGCCGGGGCGAGCTTTCACGGGCGCAACATGCCGGGGACCACCCGGATCGTTGTGGACGAGGAGCGGCGGGTGCTCGTCGGCGCGACCTTCGTCGGCCCCGAGACGGCGGACTTCCTGCACGCCGCTACCATCGCGGTCGCCGGCGAGGTCCCGCTGGAGCGCCTGTGGCACGCGGTGCCCGCGTTCCCCACCCGGAGCGAGGTCTGGCTCAAGTTGATGGAGAGCTACGGGCTCTAAATCGTCAGCTGTCGCTTCAGCTCGGCGAGCATGGCGCGCGGGAAGCCGACGATGTCGTCCAGCTCGTCTAACGACGTGAAGCCGCCCAAGCGGTCGCGGTAGGCAAGCACCCGGCCCGTCTGCGTGACCGACAGCTTCAGCTGGCGCAGCTGGTCGTAGGTCGCCTGGTTGAGGTCGAGCTTGCCTTCGGGGCCGGGCGCTGAGGATTGCTCGGGGGCACTTGAAATCCGGCTCGGCGCAGGGATGTCGGCGCGGGGGTCGGCTGGCGGCTCGTCCAGCGGGTCGGCCCGCGGATCGGCTGGCGGGTCGCGGCGGCCGGCGGATCCGCCGGCTCGGCGATCGGGTGGGGCTCCTCTGGCTCGGCCGGGTCCGCCGGATCTTCGGGCTCAGCCGTCCCCGCCGAGGGGGCCTGCGGCGCAGGCGGCGGGGTTCGCTGTGGCCCGAGAGGCCCAGGTGGGGGCGGCGGCGCGGGGTTGTATGCAGGCGGCTTCGGCGGCGGTGGCCCCTGGCGGGACTCGGGATTGTGCGCCGGCGGCTTGGGTGCAGGTGGAGGCGGCTCGACGGGAGCTCCGGGTGGCCGGGACTCGGAGCCCAGCTCGGCGATCTTGTTGACCGTGTCGCGGGCCCGCCGCTCGGCCTCGGAGGCACGCTGCTCGGCCTGAGCAATCCGATCAAGCATTTCCCTCAGGCGTTTCTCGCGCTCTATCTCCTCAGTCTTCAGCTTCGCGAGTCGGTCCGCCCGCGCCGCCCGGGACTCGGCCTCCTTGGCGCGCGCCTCTACTTCCTCGAGTTGCTTGGTGGCGCGCTCGAGCGCGTCGGCCGTACGACGCTGCTCGTCCGCGAGTCGCGACTCGGTCTGCTGCAGCTCGCGGGCCAAATCCTCCTCCTGGGCGTGGCGGCCGGCGAGCTGGTCCTCGGCCCCGCGCAGTTCGGCCAAAAGCGCCTCACGGTCCTCCCCGCTCTGCTCCATTGCGGCAGCCTGCGCCTCTACCGCCTCGAGACGCTTCGAGGCCTCGTCGGCCTCGCGGATGCGCTCGTCGGCTTCCTCTCCCGCCCTCTCGATACGCTCCTCCGCCTCTCGCTGCCTTCCCTCCGCCTCTCGCTGCCTGCCCTCGGCCTCACGGATCCGCCGCTCCGCCTCAGCCCGGATTCGCTCCTCCTCACCCGCCGCCGCACTCTCGGCGCGCCTGTGCTCGACCTCCTCCAGCCGAGCCTGCGCCGCGCGTTCGGCCGCATCGCGGACCGCACGCTCCTCGTCGGCTCGCTGGCCGCCGGGCCCCGGGACCGGCGCAGGCTGCTCCGGCTCACCGGGTACGACCTCCTGAGGCTTCGCCTCGGCGGCGGGCGGCTCGGCGGCCGGCGGCTCGGCGGCCGGCGGCTCGGCGGCCGGCGGCTCTGCGGCCGGCGGTTCTGGCGGCCTGCGGTCCTGTGGCCTGCGGTCCGGGCGTGCGCGGCGCGGCCGGCATCAGTCCGGTGACCGCCTCGGCCGACACCAGTCCTGGGACCTCCGCACCGGCCGGCGGTGCTTGGGCCGCCGGCGGCTCGGTGGCAGGCTCCTGGCCGGCCCCCTTGCGCGACTCCCGCTTCGCGCGGCGCTCGTCCTGTTGGGTGCGCCGCTGCTCCTCGCGCGCCCTTCGCCGCTCCTCGAGCACCCTTTCGCGCTCCTGCTTTGCGCGCTCGCGCTCCTGGGCCCGGGTGACACGGCGCTCCTGGCGCTGGCGCCGGCGGCGGGCGGAGCGCGGCTCCTTCTCGGTCGTCTCGACCGGCTGGGGGGTCGCTGTGGCCGGCTGCGTTTGCGGGGTGACGCTTGGCGTTTCGGGAGGGCGGTCAGCCTCCTTTTTCGGACGCTCGGCCTCCTGGGCCTGGCGCTGCTCCTCCTTCAGCTTCTCGCTCTTGCTTTTCGCCAGCTCGCGCTCAGCGAGCTTTCGGCGCTTCTCCTCCTCGTCGCGGTGGCGGCGCTCGTCTCGTTCGCGCTTGCGGCGCTCGCGTCGGGTCTCGGGCTGGGCGGGCGCAGGTTGCTCGGGCGCCGAGGCGGGCGCCTCGGGCGTGGCCGAAGATTGACCCGCGGAAGGAGGGGGCGTGGACCCGGCCGAGCTCTCAGGGGCGGACTGCGGCGGCTCCGAACCCTGCTCGTTCGCGTCCTCGCCTTCCTTGCGGCGACTGAGTCTGAACGAACGCATCGCCGTAATCCTCGCATGCGAAAGCCCTGCATGTGGGCACCACCGCCCGTGGAGCAGCCAACGGAATGCAGCGCCGCAGCGCAGATGCCGCCCAGGATCGTCGCTGGATAGCCACGTCAGGGGCTGTTCAATCCGTCAACGAAGGCGCCGACGGTGCTCGCGCTCGACCTCGCGCTGGAGATCACGGTCGCGGATCTGATGGCGGCGGTCATGCTGCTGCTTGCCCCGAGCCAGGGCCAGCTCAACCTTCGCCCACGGGCCCTTGAAGTACATCCTGGTGGGGATCAGGGTCAGGCCGCGCCGCTGGCTGCGACCGACGAGGCGCTCGATCTCGTGACGGTGAAGGAGCAGCTTGCGGGGCCGCTCGGGATCGTGGTTTGCGCTGGCCGCCGGGGCGTAGGGCGGGATGTGGGCGTTGCGCAGCCACACCTCGCCGCGCTCGATCACGGCATAGGCGTCACCGAGTTGCGCCTTGCCCTCCCGCAGTGCCTTGACCTCGGTCCCCAGCAACTCGATCCCGCACTCGAACCGGTCGAGCAGCTCGAACTTGTGCCCGGCCCGGCGGTTGGTGGCGACGTCGCCGGACGCGGGCTTGCGCGCACCGCGCTTGCCCTTAGCCATCGTCGCCCCCCTCTCCCGGCACGAGGTCCACGCGTCCGCGCGGAGCATCGACCGAATCCACCCGCACGGCGATCGGGTCGCCCAGTCGCAGCGCGCGGCCGCTCCGTTGTCCCACCAGGGCGGTCTCCGTTTGATTCAGGTCGAATCGCTCCTCTCGCAGCATCCTGACGGGCAGCAGTCCCTCATAGGCGTCCCCGAGCTCGCCGCTGAATCGCACGAACGCGCCGGCGCGGATCACGCCGGAGATCTCGCCTTCGAAGCTGCGCTTCCAGCCCGACTCGAATAGCTCCCGCCCGAGAAGGAAGGACGCGCAGACGCGGTCGGCGTCGCGCTCGATCGCCGTGGCCTCGCGCTCACGCTCGGAGCAGTGCCAGCCGGCATCGCTCACAGTTCCGGGATGGGGCTGGTCCTCTCCCGCTCCGATCGCGGACAGGAGCGAGCGGTGAGCGACGAGGTCGGGATAACGGCGGATCGGCGAGGTGAAGTGCGCGTAGGCGGAGCTGCCGAGCCCGGCGTGACCGAGATTGCGCTCTGAGTAGTAGGCCTGCTTCAAGGAGCGAAGCACGAGAGATGTATACGCGTCCCGGCCGTGCCCGCGCCGCTTCGCCTCGCGGGCCACGGCGCGGCTGATCTCGCCCGCGAGCTCGCCGGCCTGACTCGGGGACAGCTGTTCGGGCAGGGGCGGCGTCGGCACGTCCAGGGCGGCGAGCTGCTCGACGAGGAAGGCGATCCGCTGCGGCTCGGGCTGCTCGTGGACCCGGTACAGGGTTGGGATGCGGCGCTGCTCGCAGAGCTGGGCGACCCGCTCGTTGGTCAGGATCATCAGGTGCTCGATCAACCTGTGAGCCTCCGTCTGGGGGACTGAGCGAGCGCCGGTCACGTTGCCGGCTTCGTCGAAGCCGAACTCCGGCTCGAACGACTCGATCTCCAGCGACCCGGCGGGCCGGGCGGCGGCGAGCGCGGCGGCCGCGCGGCGCGCGAGGTTCAGCGGCTCGGCGACCTCCGGCGGCGGCTGGGCGCGGCCGTCGAAGAACTCGTCCAGCTGGTCGTATTCGAGGCGGGCGTCGGAGCGGATGCGGCTTCTGTAGAAGCTCGCCGAGCGAGGCTCGCCGTCACCGCCGACCACGATCTCGGCAGTCACGGCGAGCCGGTCCACCCCCGGGGCCAGGCTGCAGGCGCCAGCGCTCAGCGCCGCCGGAAGCATCGGCTCGACCGCCCCCGGCACGTAGGTGCTGGTAGCGCGCGAAAGCGCCTCGGAGTCGAGCCCGCCACCCGGCCGAACATGGGCGGCGACGTCGGCGATGTGGATCCAAAGCCGTATGGCGTCCCCCTCCGTCTCGGCCGAGACGGCGTCGTCGAAGTCGCGTGCCGTCGCCGGGTCGACGGTGAAGGTGGCGAGATGAGCGAGCTCGCGGCGCGCCAGTGGTGCAGCGCGCGCCGCGACGGCGGCATCCTCAGCCTCCGACTCGAGCCCGGCCGAGAAGCCGCGATCCATCCCGCGGTCCCAAAACAGCGCGGCGACCACGTCGCGCGCGGTCTCGGCCGAGCCGAGCGCACGCAGGGCACGGGCGCCGCCCGGGCCGAAGTCGACCAGCCCGATCTCGCCGGGCCCCAGGTCGATCGAGCCCCGTGCGAGAGCCACCTGCGGCCCGCGCTCGAACAGCGGCTCGGCGATCTTGAAGCGACCGCGCCGCTCCACGGTTGCGACCCGGCGCCCGAGCGCGCCGCCGCGCCGGCGGCTCACCTGTTCACCTGTTCTCGACGGCCATCTTCTCGGCGAGCACCGCGAGGGCCTTGCGCAGCGCCTCGTCCTGCGGCGTCTTCGGATCGTCCACCGCCCTGACGTCGGGTTGGATCCCTTTGCCGGTAAGCGAGATTCCGTTCGCCGTGAAGTACTGACCCACGGTGAGGTCCAGCGCCCCGCCGGCCCCGAGGTGGATGACCTCCTGGAAGGTGCCCTTGCCGAACGAGCGCGTGCCGACGATCGTCGCCACGTGATGGTCCCGCAGCGCCGAGGCGAGGATCTCGGCGGCCGAGGCGGTGTCGTGGTTGATCAGGACCACGACCGGGTGGCGCGGTAGCGGGTCGCCAACGGCGTCGTAGTCGTGATGGCCCATCGTGCGGCTGTCGGTGGAGACGACCAACTGGCCCTCGTCGAGAAACAGGCTCGCCGACAGCACTCCTTCGTTGAGGAGCCCTCCGCCGTTACCCCGCAGATCGAGCACCAGGCCCTGCGCGCCCTGACGGTCGAGTCGCTCGATCGTCGACGCCAGCTCTCCGTGAGCGCCCTCGCTGAAGGTCGCGTACCGGACATAGGCCACCTTGCTGGTGCCCGCTCGCTTGATCTCTCCCACCGCGACCGGGACCGCCACCGAGGCACGCTTGAGTTGGATGGTGCGTGCCCCGCCGCCGCCGGAGCCGGAGACCACGCGCAGCTCGACCGGCGTTCCCGGCGGTCCCTTGATCCGCGCCGTGGCGACCTCGCTGGGGACACCCGCGAGCGAGCGCCCGTTCACCGCCGTGATCAGATCGCCCTCCTTGATCCCGGCGCGCTGGGCCGGCGTGCGCGGCAGGACGGCCGCCACCCGCAGCCCGCGCTTCACGCCGGTGACGGTGAGGCCGACGCCAGAGAAACGTCCCGAGGTCGCCGTCTCGAACTGCTGCAGCTGGTGAGGGTCCAGGTAGTGCGAGAAGCGGTCGTCGTAGCGCTTTCGCAGCTCGCGGACGATCCCGTCGACCGACGCGTTGTCGAGCTCCTGGCTCTTCACCGGCTTGAAGTAGTCGTCGCGGACCACCTGGCTCGCCTCGGAGGTGAGATCGGAGCTGCTGAGGTCACCTGTGATCGCCGCGATCAGCGCCGCCACACCGAGCGCCGCCACGGCGCCGGCCCCAAACCCCATGATGAAGCCGCGGCGACGCTGAACCTGCGGCCCGCCCTTCACCGGCGCGGGTCCGATCGTGCGCTCAAACGCGGAGGAAGCGACGCAGCGTCACGCCGCTGCCGAGTGCGGAGACGACGACCGCCGCAGCCATCAGGGTGGCGATCAGCGGCACGAAGCCGATGGTCGAGAAGTTGTCGATCAGCACGAAGTTCTGCGAAAGCGGGTCGATGATGGTCAGCTTCCCGATCAAGAGTATGCCGACGGCGAGCCCGGCGCCCGTGAGCCCGACGATCAGCCCCTCGAGCACGAAGGGCCAGCGGATGAACCAGTTCGTGGCGCCGACGAGCTTCATCACCTCGATCTCGCGGCGCCGTGCGTAGATCGAGAGCCGGATCGTGTTCGCGACCAGCATCAGCGATACGACCAGGAGCAGGACCGCGATCACCGAGAGGATGATCTTCACCGCATTGGTCACGGTGCGAATCTTGTGCGCCAGCTGCTGGGAGTTGCTGATCGAGTCGATCGCAGGGCTGATCGGCCGCGGCTTGCCGCTGGGTCCGGGCGGCACGATCGCCGACTGGATGGAGTTGAGATTGTCGGGGTCGTCCGGGTAGACGTTGATCGAAGGAGGCAGCGGGTTGCCCTTCAGCTGGCCGAGGCCCTGGTTGAGCGGACCGTTGCCCACCTCCTTGCGCAGGATCTTGAGCCCGGCGCCCTTCGAGATGTATTGGGTGCGCTCGACGTGCGGAATCGCGTCGATCTTCTTCTTCACGGCGAGGGCCTGCTTCTTGGTCGCAGCAGTGTTCAAAAAGACGCGGAGCGCGAGCTGCTGACGAACGTTCTCGTTCGTGGCCGAGCTCGCCTTGATCACCGGGATGAACACGCCGAGCAAGAGCGTCGTCAGCACCACGGTGACGATCGCCGCCAGGCTTGGCGCCGCGCTGCGACGCAGAGCCCGGAACGCCTCGGCTATGAAGAAGAAGATCCGACCCACGTTGGGCTCCTTCCTAAGACCCCGCCCTGGGGCGGTACGGCTGGCCGGGCTGGTCGTCAAGCGGCTCGCTGGGCTCGCCATTCGTATGGCCCTCGCCGACCCCCAGCTCGGCGCGCACGCGGAGGGCGAACTCGCTGGTCGACTCGTCGACGTAGCCGGCGGTGGCCTCGTCGCGCACCAGCCGTCCCTCGTCCAGCGCCAAGACCCTGCGGCGCATCTTGTCCACCATCTCGCGGTCGTGGGTGGCGACGAACACGGTCGTGCCGGTGCGATTGATCCGGTACAGGAGCTGCATGATCCCGATCGAGGTCTCGGGATCGAGGTTCCCGGTGGGCTCGTCGGCGAGCAGAAGCGGGGGGTGGTTGACGAAGGCTCGCGCGATCGAGACGCGCTGCTGCTCCCCGCCCGAGAGCTGGTCCGGGTAGTTGTGGACCTTGCCCTGCAGGCCAACCAGGCGCAGGATCTCGGGGACCTTGTGCCGGATGTCGCGCCGGCCACCGCCGGTCACCTGAAGCGCGTAGGCGACGTTGTCGTAGACGCTGCGGTTGGGGAGCAGCTTGAAGTCCTGGAACACGGTGCCGATGCGCCGGCGCAGATGGGGAAGGCGGCCGGTCGGCAGGCGGTTGATGTCCCGGCCCGCGATCCGCACCTCGCCGCTGGCCGGCTCCACCTCGCGGATCAGCATCTTGATCAGGGTCGACTTGCCGCAACCGGTGGGCCCGACGACGAACGCGAACTCACCCCGCCGAAGCGCAAAGGAAACGCGCTCGACTCCGACGTGGCCACCGGGGTAGACAACGGTGGCGTCGCGTAACTCGAGGATCGGCGGCGGCGGCCCGGCGCGCTCGGAGGACGCGTCGCCCCTCCGCGCCCTGCGGGGCGGCTGATCCCGGACGGCGCCGTCACGCCGTCTTGCGCGTGTTCTGAGCAAGGCCATGCCAAGCCTGTTTCTTCGACGCTCGCCGCAATCCTGCGCCGGCCCCCTGCAGCCGTCGAGCCCGGCAGAGCGTTCGCGGAAGGGTAGCGAACCACGAAATGAGCGCCACAGGCGACAGGCACAGGCCCTGTCACCTGTGACCTGTCACCTGTCCCTAGCCCAGCCAAAACCGAGACTGCCGGTAGCTGATCGTGCGATCGCCACAGCCGCGCGAGCCTGGCGCGCCCGGCAGCCCCAGCCCGTCCACACGCTCGCTCGTCCGGGTGCACGCCACGAGCGCGAAGCGATAGAGGCGGGGCAGGCGGACGCGGTGGGTGATCGCCACCGCCGTGCGGTGACGGTCCAGTGCCCGCTGCTCGACCGTCTCGGCGAGGTAGAGGCGCTTGGGAGGCTCCGCGGAGCCGCTTCGCTGCCCGTAATAGAAGTAGACGGGCTTCGGCGCCTCGGTCCCGAAGGTGTCGGCCGGATAGGAGAGCCGAAACGAGAAGCGAAGCGTGTGGTTGCCGCGACCGTGCGAGGAAGCGCCGCAGAGGTTGCAGCGCAGCCGCGAGACACGGGGCTCGACGTACACGCTCAAGATCCGGCTCGCCTGCGACGGATGGTTGACGAGTGCGACGCGATAGCGCGTAGCGTGGCTCGGGCGCCGCCGAAACGAGTAGGCGCCGCGCCGGCCGGTTGTCCGTCGCGAGACCTCGGCGGGGCCGCTTGCGAACGGGAATCGGTCCGCGGCGAGCATCACAGGGACACCGCGACTGCGGGTGGCATGGCCGCTGATCTTGACCGGCTCGTGGTAGGAGACCGTGTGCGGCCTGGCCCTCGCGGCGACGCGACCGCTCGGTGCACCGAGCGCCGGCGTGCACACGCAGGCGGCCAGCACGACGCCCAGGAATCCGACCGTTCGTCGCAAGCTTCTCGCTCCCCGCTGATCCCTCGGACTCAGGCAGTAGACAAGGGCGATCCCACTTCGTCTTATCCTAATCCCGATGCGAAGGACGCTCGCGGTGGCGCTCGTCGTCCTCACAGCGGGGATCGGCTTCGCTGCCGCGGCGATGGGCTCCGGTGGCGATCCGCGCGAGACCGCGGCGATCGGGCCTCCGAACGGGGGCGGCGCCGGCTGGCAGCCCGCCATTCACAGCGCGAAGCGCTACGCAATGCGCCGCGCGGGCGAGGTCAGCTTCGCGGTGATCGATCTCGACGGGCGCATGCGCTCCTTCCACGCCAGCGGCACCGCACCCACCGCCAGCGTGATCAAGGTGATGTTCCTGGCGGCCTACCTGCGCCAGGCCTCGGTCCGTCATCGCGGTCTGCGCCCCGCCGATCGCAGCCTGCTGGACCCCATGATCCGGCGCTCGGACAACGTCGCGGCGACGCGAGTCAGGGACATCGTCGGCCGCGACGCGATCGAACGGGTGGCCCGCGACGCGGGCATGCGCGACTTCAGCTACGACCAGGTGTGGGGCCTGAGCAGGACCAGCGCCCGCGACCAGGTGCGCTTCATGTACCACCTCGGGCGCTACATCCCGAAGCGCCACCGCCCCTACGCCCGCCATCTGCTCTCCAGCATCGTCCCGTCGCAGCGCTGGGGCATCGCCGAGGTGGAGCC
The DNA here is from genome assembly GCA_963760665.1 of uncultured Actinomycetes bacterium. GTDB lineage: Bacteria > Actinomycetota > Thermoleophilia > Solirubrobacterales > 70-9 > AC-56. The sequence goes on along the minus strand of CAVXDS010000012.1, from coordinate 30,212 downwards.
AAAGGGCTGGAAGCTCTACTTCAAGGGCGGCTGGGGGACCGGCACCGGCCGCGTCGACCACCAGGTCGCCTTCCTGGAGGAGCACGGCCGGCGCATCGCGGTCGCGATCCTGACCGAATTCGACCCGAGCCACTCCTATGGCAAACGGACGCTCAAGGGCGTGGCGGGCCGCCTCCTGCGAGGCCTGCCGAGGCTGCCCAGGCGGTTTTGAGCCGAGGGCTCAGGTTCTTAGATCCACTGGGGCCCGAAGAGCGGCGGGCGCGAGACGATCGGCTTCAGGACGAGCGCCTCGCGAGCCCGATCGGCGATCCCGCGGGCCGTCAGGCCGAAGTGCTCCATGCAGGCCTCGCCGGTGCCCGAGATGCCGAACTCGTCGCCCATCCCGACCGCGAAGATCGGCACCGGGTGCTGCTCGGCTGCCAGTTGGCGAACCGCGTCCGCCAAGCCGCCGACCACGCGATGCTCCTCCGCAGTGACCGCGACGCCGGTCTTCGAAAGCGACTCGAGGACGGCCTCCGACTGCAGGGGCTTGATGATCGAGACGTTGATGACCTCGGCCTCGACCCCGTCCTCGTGCTCGAGCGACTCGGCCGCCTCCATCGCCCGCCAGACCATGTGGCCGGTGGCGATCAGCGAGATGTCCTTGCCCTCCCGCAGCACGTCGACGCCGCCGTCGAGGCTCTCGGGGATGTCCTCGTAGACGATCGGCGTCGCCGGACGGCCAAACCGCATGTACATCGGCTCGTCGCGCTCGTACGACTCGAGCGTCGCCCGGTAGGCCTGGTTGTAATCGGCGGGGACGACCACGGACATCCGGGGCATCGCCCGCATCAGGGCGAGGTCCTCGATCATCTGATGCGAGGCGCCGTCCTCGCCGAGCGAAACTCCGCCGTGTGAGGCGCCGATTCGGATCTTGAGCTCGTTGTGGGCGATGCCCAGGCGGACCTGGTCATAGGCGCGCCCGGCGGCGAAGATCGCGAAGGTCGAGCAATAGGGCACCTTGCCGGTCGCCGCTAGGCCGCATGCCATCGACATCATGTTCGCCTCCGCCGCGCCGACGTTGAAGAAGCGCTCGGGGAAGCGCTTGCCGAACTTGATCGACTGGGTGGAAACGGCGAGGTCGGCATCGAGCGCGACTACGTCCTCGTGCAGCTCGCCCAGCTCGGCAAGCGCGTCGCCGTAGGCGTGGCGGGTCGCGATCGGCTCGCTCTTGGCCTCCGCAGGCATCGCTACGCCTGCCCGTCGTGGAGAGCCTTGGTTTGCTCGTCGAGCCTCGCCATCAGCTCCTCCAGCGCCTCGGCGGCCTGCTCTTGGCTGGGAGGCTTGCCGTGGAAGCCGAAGCGGTCCTCCATCGAGGAGACCCCCTTGCCCTTCTTGGTCTGAGCGACGATCGCGGCGGGCTTTCGCAGCGTGCGGCTGCGCTCCAGCGACTCGACGACCTGCTCCATGTCATGGCCGTCGATCTCGATCGCGTCCCAGCCGAAGGCCTCGAACTTGGCCCGCACGTCGCCGACGTCCATGATCTCCTCGGTGGTTCCGTCGGTCTGCAGGTGGTTGTAGTCGACGATCGCCGTCAGGTTGGGGATCCCGAAATGAACCGCGGAGGTCGCCGCCTCCCAAGTCTGTCCCTCCTGGCAGTCGCCGTCGGACAGCACCCCGAACACATGGGCGGTGTCTGCGATGCCGTCGAGGCGCAGCGCCAGGCAGATCCCGATGCACATCGACAGGCCCTGCCCGAGCGACCCGGTGGAGACCTCGACCCCGGAGGTGCGGCGCATGTCCGGATGCCCCTGGAGCTGGGCGCCGATCTGCCGCAGCCCCATCAGGTCCTGGAGCGGGAAGTAGCCGTGTTGAGCGAGCGCCGAGTACTGGATCGGCGCGGCGTGGCCCTTGCAGAGCACGAACCGGTCGCGCGCCGGCCATTCCGGGTTGTCGGGGTCGTGGCGGAGCACCCGGTAGTAGAGCGCGGTGACGACGTCCGCGGCCGAGAGCGATGAGTCGAGGTGGCCCGACTTGGCCACCGCGAGCATCCGGACGCAATCGAGACGCAGCACGGTTGCCCAGCGCTCGAGCTCTGCGATCGAGGGCTGCGCCTCGACCCGCTCCGCCAACTTCGGGGGTGGCTTGGGATCCGGAACGGGCGTCAGGTGGGTCACGTTGGCGAGGTTAGCGGCGGAGGCCATTCTCGTGCCGAGACTATGAGCGGACCTGGACGGAACCGTCCGCGCGGATTCTCGGAGCAAGCGGGGTTCGGTGGGCCTCAACTCCAGTCCGCCGTATCGCCTTGCCAAAGCCGGCAAGCCCGATCGACTTAACTACCTACCAAAGCGACCATCACCGACGGAGGAGGAAAAGCTGTGAGCACGACCGACGACCTGCTGAAGAACAACGAGAGCTTTGCGCAGAGCTTCGACAAGGGCGACCTGCCGCTGCCTCCCGCAAGGAAGATCGCCATCGTGGCGTGCATGGACGCCCGACTCAACCCCTATCCGATCCTGGGGCTCGAGTTGGGCGATGCCCACGTGATCCGCAATGCCGGCGGCGTGATCACCGACGATGAGATCCGCTCGCTGGCGATCTCCCAGCACCTGCTCGGCACCGAGGAGATCATGCTGATCCATCACACCGACTGCGGAATGCTGACCTTCAACGATCAGGAGTTCGCCGGCAAGCTCGAAGGGGAAACGGGCCAGCGGCCCCAGTGGGATGCGCGCTCGTTCGGTGACCTCGACCAAGACGTCCGCGACTCGATCAAGCGGATCAAGGACAGCCCGTTCATCCCGCGCACCGACAGCGTCCGTGGCTTCGTCTATTCCGTCGAGACCGGGGAGCTACGCGAGGTGAGCTGAGCCCTCGGCCCCTCGTCGCTATAACGGTGTTCGGTGAGGAGGTTCGCGCCAACGGCTGGTGTTCTGCTGGTCGCCGCCCTGGCCACCGCGGCCGGGGTGCTGCTGATCTCCGGCGACGACGGGAGCGACAACGGCGGCCAGCCCGTGGGCGAGTCGCCAGCCTCGCCGGCGCCCGCCCAGACGACCACCACGAGGTCGCGAGCGCCACACCAGACCACCCACCAGACCACCCATCACCCGAGTACGCACCGTGAGATCCACCAAGCGGTGCGGGAGTCCAGGTCGCCGCGCCTTGACCCCGGTCAGCGCCAGGTCGCGCGGGTCGTTCGCGCCTACATCGGGGCGCTCGACGCGCGCGACGGCGCGCGAGCCTGTGGGCTGTTCATCCCGGGCGTCCTTTCCGAGGTCCAATTCCCCCGCGATCGCGGCACCTGCGGGGGCTCGCTGTCGGCCTCGATCGGATACAGGGACCCGCGCGGCTTTCCCGTCTTTCAAAGCTCGCGGGTGGCGCGAATTCCGGCGGTCGCCGTCGAGGGCTCCGCGGCGCGGGTCACCGCGACCACGGTGACCCGATTCGCCGACAACCGCGAGCCCTCGGTCGAGGACGACGTCATCTACCTCCGCAAGCAGGGCGAGGCATGGCTGATCGCGAAGCCGAGCGCAACGCTCTACCGCGCGATCGGGGTCGGAAACATCCCGCCGCAGGTCCTGGCGGCGCCGTAGGAGGGGCCGTTGGCTAGCGGTGGGCCGAGACGATCCTCGGTCCACGGTGGCCGAGCAGAGTGACGAAGCCTCGCCTGCCCGACAGCGCGGTCGACCACAGCTTGCGGTCCGGGCCGTGCGAGTAGATCCTGTGACCGGGCCCATGACCGCCCAGGCGCTTCAGCATCAGGCGTTGGCGGAGCTTTGGCGGAGTCGTCTTCTGGGGGCTTTGGCGGGCACGGTCGACGCGAACGTAGAGCAGGCGCTTGCCGTTCACGGAGGGATTCAGGAGCTCGGCACTTCGCGACCGGAGCACCGTTCCCCCCCTTCCCGAGCTCAGGTTACGCCGCCTGATCGAGTTTCCGCGACGCTTCGAGACCGCATAGACGAGCCGGCCACCGTCGAGGCTCGGGTGACCGAGCTGGACCGGCCGCGACACGGAGGCGACGCCCCTCACCTTGCCGGGATCGGCGGGATGCTCCAGCCGCCGCGCCCGGAGCGCATTTCGGTCGCCGTCCACCGTCAGGTAGACGAGCCAGCCCCGCGAGATCGCCAGCGCCTGGGCGTGAGGCGCGGGGACCGAGCCGATCGGATCGCGGTTGTACCGGTTCAGGATCTGGATCTGGTCTCCGCCGGAGATCACGGCCGCGTACGGTCCGCCAACCGCCGGGTCGCGCCCGGGCAGCTCATGGATCTGGCCGCGGAACCGCAGAACCCCGGCGCGATCCGGGCGCTGGAAGGCCAGCGCCTTGCCGGTCGCCGAGGGATCCGCGCCGCTTCCCACCTCGGTCCGCGCTGCCGTCGCGGTGCTCGTGGCCAGGGCCGCGGCGACGAGGCCGAGGGTGAGCGCGTCCCCCAGCCGGAAGATCCGGTAGAGCGCCGGCCGCTCGGCCATCAGCTCGACGCACCTGATCCCGAGCGCGCTATCCACGACCGGGGCGACCGCCAAGACCGGGATCGCCCGGCCGATCCCGAACGCCGCGCCGATCACGACGCCTGCGCCGGGGTCGCCGAGGGCAACGCTGATCCCCGCCAACGCCCAGACTCCGAAGCTGAGCACGAAGGTCGTGAATCCGAGCCCAAGCAGGACCCCGTAGAGCGCGGACGCGAGCGGCAGCGGCATGGTCCAGCGCCACGCCTGCGGGAGCTGCCTGCGGATCTGCGGCACGATCCGCATCCCGCGGGCGTCGGCGGCGGCGGCCGCGACCGCTATTGCGGCCGCCACCGCATAGGCGAGCCGGCCACCAGCCCCGTGGATCGCCTCGCCGAGCACCGACAGGGAGCCGAACGTGACCACCCCGCCGAGCAGAGCGCCCACGAGGAAGGTGACGCAGGCGCCGATCGTGGTCCAGCGCCTTCCACCGTCGCCGGCAAGCCCGATCGTCTCCACCATCGAGAACCCGCAGGGGGACCAGGCTCCGGTGAGGCCGATCAGGACGGCGGCAAAGGCGAGGCTCAGCTCGAGGAGGCTCAAGGTCGATTCACCATCCTGCTCGGTCCTCTGGCCTTTCCGCTCAGCATGGAACGTGGGTCTGGTAGTAGGTGACGCAGAAAACGTTGCGGCCGGCGTAGCAGTAGCCATGCAGGGCGGCGTCGCCGTTGATCCGCTGGTGGTGATGGCCGCAGCAGTCCCAGAGCTTGCGGACGGTCCCACCGCAGCACCGATACCAGGCGCCCTGAAGATGAGCCTCGAATCCGTAGGTCTTAGCAGTCTGGTCGCAGACCTTGGTTCGCGGGGCCGGGGGGAGTGGCAGCCCATCCGGGTCCCGCTTGCGGTCACCGTCGTCGGAGATCGGCGAACCCTTGGCGTTTACGAGCCGCCCGATGTTGTCGACCGGCTTGCCATCGCTGGGACGGACCGGGAAGCCGCGCGCGTCGACCCGCGGGAGGCCGAGCGGGTGGATGCAGGAGCCGGTCGTGAACGTATGGCCGCAGAAATGAAACGCCTCCGCCTCCCCGGGCTTCACGGCCTTGGCGACGACCCCGCCGACGGTCGCCGCAAGCAGCCCGGAGCCGACGCGCGCCAAGAACCCGCGACGCGAGGTGTCGCCGGCCAGCGACTCGAGCGCCTCACCGATCCGGTCTCGCTCGGCCACCGGCTAGCCCCCCACGACGAGGCCCGAACGGCGCCGCTCGGCGGTGGCGAGCACGCTCTCGAGCTGGGCGAGGTTGTTGAAGGTTCCCTTGGCGAGCACGGTGCCGCCCGGATCGAGCGCGATCGCGAACGGGCTGCCCGGGATCCGAAGCTCGGACCACACGTCGTGGTCTGCGACCTCGTCGAACGCCTGGATCGCGACCGCCGGGTGGTTGGCCAGCGCGGCGACCGCGGGCTCGAGCCCTCGGCAGACGCGACAGCCCTCCGAGGTGAAGACGGCCAGGGCGAGCGACGCGTCCGCGGGGCGCGCGAAGCGCTCGATCGCCTCCACCCTCTCGCCGAGCTCGGGGCCCTCCTCGGGAATCTCGAGCGCCGCCGCGGGGCCCAGCCGCAGCCGGAGCATCCCCACCTCGCGGGCCAGCGCCAGGACGGCCACCGCGAGGCCCAGGCACATGAGCAGGGCCACCGCCAGCCCGAGGCCCAGCCACTGATCGGTCGACAGGCTCCGCTCCGGCAGCAGCGGGAGGGCGGCGAAGCCCGCTGCCAGAGCCAGGTTTCGGACGACGGAGGTCCAGCCGACCGTGGAGCGGGAGCCGAAGCACGCGCAGGGCGCCCCGGCTCGCCCGCGAAGGATCGCGCCGACGAGCGCCGCGGCAAACATGGCCATCAGCCCGGCGGCGAGCCAGGCGGCCCCGTCGCTTCCCGCCGCGATTCCGATCGCCAGGCCGAGCTCCGTGGCGACGAGGATCGCCCAGCCGATCCAGCGCAGCCGCTCGTCCTCGACCTCGAACGTGGCCAGCGCCGCGCGGCTCGAGCCAGGGCTCGCGAGCTTCAGGATCGCCGACCCTGCCAGGACGAAGGCGGCTAGGAAACGGGCAATTAGCCCGAGCACGCCGTCAAGCTACCAGGGGTTGGCGCAGGAATCCACGCCGCCGGCGATCAGCCGATCGCGACCATGCGCTCGATCGGGATCCTGGCGCGCTCGGCGATCTGCTCCGGGACCTTGACCTCGTAGGTCAGATCGCGCAGCGAGTCGCGCAGCTTCGGCAGCGTGATCATCTTCATGTACTTGCAGAAGGCCATCCTGTTGGCCTCCACCAGCCGCGCCCCCGGCGCTGCCTGCTGCAGGGGGTAGAGCATCCCGGTCTCGGTTGCGACGATGAACTCGCCGTCGGGGTGCTCGGTGACGTGGCGAAGCATTCCCGAGGTGGACAGCATATGGACGCCCTCGGCGTCGACGTCGCCGGAGGCAACGAACTCCATCGCCTGAGTCGAGCAGCCGCACTCCGGATGAATCAGGAACTCGGCGCCGGGGTGCTCCGCCCGGCTGCGCTCGATGTCCTCGGGCCGGATGCCGGCGTGAACATGGCACTCCCCGTCCCAGACGTGGAACCGCGCGTAGCGCGCCGGGTCGTCGGTCAGCCCGGTCTCGCGGGCGACGAACGAGCCCAGCCAGATGTCGGGGCCGAAGAGGATCTCCGTGTCCGGCCCGTGCTCATGCCAGATGTGCTCGACCACCTGGACCGCGTTGGCCGACGTGCAGCAGTAGTCCGTCTCGGCCTTCACCTCGGCCGAGGTGTTGACGTACATGACCACCACCGCGCCGGGATGCTCGGCCTTCCAGTGGCGAAGCTGGTCGGCGGTGATCGACTCCGACAGGGAGCAGCCGGCGTCGGGATCGGCGATCAGCACGGTCTTATCGGGAGAGAGAATCGAGGCCGTCTCGGCCATGAAGTGGACGCCGCAGAACGCGATCACGTCCGCGCCGGTGGCCGCCGCCTGGCGCGAGAGGCCCAGCGAGTCCCCCATATGGTCGGCCACGTCCTGAACCTCGGGCAGCTGGTAGTTGTGGGCGAGGATCACCGCGTTGCGCTCCGCGGCCAGCGCGCGAACCTCGTCTGAGAGCCGTTCGATCTCCGTCGGCGACAGATCGGCGAGCGGGGTGGGCTGGACTACCTGGAGATCCTGCATCGCGGTGCTCCAATCGCCCCGGCTAGGCGGAGCTTCGATCCTATGTTCGCCGGCCCGGCTGACCTTGCGGCCAGCCTCGAACCAGGCGAATAAACCGCCATTAGTCTAGCCCGGCCGGGCTCCCTACGCTTAAGCTCATGCCCGAGCTCCCCGAGGTCGAGATCACGACGCGGCGGCTGAGCGCGTCGCTGGCGGGGGCGGAGGTGGAGGCGGCGCTGGCGCCTGGGATGGTGGCGCTGAAGAGCGTCGATCCGCCACTCGCCGCCCTCACCGGCCGCCGGATCGGCACACTGCGGCGGATCGGCAAGATGCCCGTGGTCGACTTCGACCCCCCGGGCGGCGCCGCGCGGTCGCAGGACGGCGCCGGTTCCGCGGAGCGGCTTTCACTTCTCGTCCACCTGATGTCGGCGGGCCGCCTCCAGGTGTTCGACAAGCGCGCCTCGCTTCGCGACCGTACGGCGCGGGTGCTGGTCCGGCTGGCCGACGGACGCGAGCTGCGCCTACGCGAGTTCGGCACCAAGCAGCGCGCCTGGGCGAAGCTGCTGCACGCAGCCGAGCTGGACGGCGACGAGATGGTGGCCACGCTCGGGCCCGAGGCCTGGCCGGCGCCGCCTCTCGAGGAGCTCGGCGGCCGGATCGACCAACCCCGCCACCTCCACCCGATGCTGCGCGATCAGCGGGTGATCGCGGGCATCGGCCGCTCCTGGGTCGACGAGATCCTCTGGGAGGCCGCCCTGTCGCCGTTCAAGCAGGGATCGGAGCTCGACGACGAGGACGTGGGCCGCCTGCACGCCGCCCTCCACGTCCTCGGCGACGCGATCGATCACTACGAGCAGGTGATCGAGGAGCGGGTGCCCGACAAGCTGCCGATGCCACTCCAGGTGCACCGCCGCCAGGGTGAGCCCTGTCCGCGGTGCGGCGCCACCCTGGCCGCGGTCCATTTCGCTGAGCACCTCACCACGTACTGTCCGGAGGAGCAGACCGGCGGCCGGGTGCTCAAGGATCGCCGTCTTTCGCGGCTGCTGAAGTAGGTCGCTGAATTCGGTGACCGGTCAGCGGCGAAGCAGCTGACGCGTCAGGGCGCGGCCGACGGTCAGCGGGTGGTTGAGGGCCGTGGCGAGCCTGCCGCTCAGGGACACGGGGTCGCGAGCGATGCCCAGCTGTCGCAGGATCGTGTTGGAGTCGAAGTAGACCCGCTCGCATATGAGACGGTCCTCTTCGAACACGAACACCGCCGCAAACCGCATCTCGAACTTGCGGCCGGTCGGGGGCAACCCCCTCAGCGGCCCGTCGTGGGTTCCGAGCAGGTTGGCCTCGACGATCACCGCGTCGTCGGCGTGGTGAAGGGCGATCAGCTCGTTGCGCTGATCGGGGAAGGCGGTGCGGCTGTCCTCGAAGTAGCGGGCCACCTCCTCGCGGCCGTCGTAGACGTCCCCCGTGCCGACCAGCTCGTAGCGCGGGTGATCGAAGGTCTCGATCGTCGCCTCGTACTCGTGCCGGTTCTCGGTCTCCATGTGCTCGATCACGAGCTCCTCGCGCTGGCGACGAAGCTCCTCGCTGACGGCCATGGGCCGACTCTATCCGCTGCGGTCATCTGCAAGAAGGGGGCCGACGGGCGAGCCTTGCCGATGATGCAATGGAGGTCGAGGTGGTGATGGTGAGGCGTTCGACACGACTGGGCGCGTGGGAGGAGTGAGCGACACGGCGCCGTCCGGGCCCGAGCGTCCCGGGACGATCGCCCCGGGGACGACCTTCGCGGGGTATCGGATCGAGGCCGAGATCGGGCGTGGCGGCATGGGTGTCGTCTACCGGGCACGCCACCTGGCACTCGATCGCGAGCGGGCGCTGAAGGTGATCTCGCCGGCGCTTTCCGAAGATCCCCGCTTCCGTGAGCGGTTTCAGCGGGAAGCGCGGCTGGCCGCTTCGTTGGAGCATCCGAACGTCGTCCCCGTCGACCACGCAGGGGACGAGGGGGGCGTCCTGTACCTGTCGATGCGCCTGGTGGAGGGAAGCGACCTGCGGCGGATCGTGGAGGCCTCCGGACCACTGGACGCCAGGCGGGCATCGCGACTTCTCACCGGCATCGCAGCAGGGCTCGACGCCGCCCACGAACGCGGCCTGCTCCACCGCGACGTGAAGCCCGCCAACGTCCTCGTCGAGGGCGTGAACGGCGACGAACGCGTCTTCCTCACCGACTTCGGGATCAGCCGGATCGCTGGCGGCGGGGGCACAGTGACCGCCTCCGGTGAGCTCCTGGGCAGCCCGGACTACGTGGCTCCCGAGCAGGTGGCCGGCGATCGAGTCGACTACCGAACGGATGTCTACGCCCTCGGATGTCTGCTCCACTTCGCGCTCACCGGGCAGCCACCGTTCCCTCGCGACAACGACCTGGCGAAGCTCTTCGCCCACGCCAACGCTCCCCGCCCTCGGCCCTCGGAGCTCGTTCCTGGGCTGCCGACCGCGCTGGACGGGGTGGTGGCCCGCGCGATGGCCATTCGTCCCGAGTATCGCTACGAGAGCGCCGGGGAGCTCGCGGCAGACGTCGAGAGCATCGTCCGCGGCGCGGAGCCGGTGGCAGCTACGGCACCGTCGCCTCGGCCCCCCGCCGCCGAGGAAGCGCCGACTCGTCCCTTGCCGCGTCCCCGTGGCCGCCGCACGGGGGCGATCGTCGCCGCCTTCGTCGCCCTCGCCGTGGCGGGCGGCGTCGCGGCGCTGCTTGTCAGCGGCGACGAACAGGGTGGTGGGTCAGCCGGTTCAGGCCCACTCCCGGTGGCCACGGTGCAGGTCGGCCGAGGGCCCACCGGCCTCGGGGTCTCCCCCGCCCGCCTCTGGGTGGCCTCGAGCGGCGCCTCGGCGCTCTACGCGATCGATCTGGCCACCAATCGGCAGTCGCGACCGCCGGTGCCGGCGGGCGGTGATCCGGTCTCGGTTGCGGTCGCCTTCGACTCGGTCTGGGCCCTGAATCGGGACTCGAGCACGCTCCTGCGTCTGGAGCACTTGAACAGGAGCGCCCCGATCGAGATCCCGGTCGGGACGAATCCCTCGGACGTGACCTTCGACAAGCACTGGGTCTGGGTCGCCAACCAGGGCGACGACACGGTCTCGCGAATCGACCCGGATACGAATCAGGTCGACGCCACCGTCGACGTCGGCTCCGGTCCGAGCGGAATCGCGACGGGGGCCGGGGCCGTCTGGGTGACGAACGCCGGCGACGGATCGGTGTCCGAGATCGACCCCGAGCAGGCGAAGGTGGTCGGCAAGCCGATTCCGATTGGCCAGCGGCCGAGCGAGCTCGCGGTGGGCCACGGCTCGGTGTGGGTAACCGACCTTTCCAAGGGCACCGTGACGCGTATCCACGCGAGATCGATGAAGGTCGGCGACCCGATCGAGGTCGGCGACCGCCCCACCGCGGTGGCGATCGGCGTCGGCTACGTCTGGGTCGCGAACGGCGGCGACTCGACCGTCAGCAGGATCGACCCGAGGGCTGCGGCAGTGGTCGGCCCGCCGATCCCGGTCGGAAGGGACCCCGCCGATGTCGCAGTCGCCATGGGCGCCGTCTGGACGGCGAACCTCGACGACTCGACGGTGACCCGGATCAGGCCGTAGGGCCAGCGTCCAGGTCGCGCGGGGAGACGACGCCGCTGCGCACCGCCAGCTCGGCGAGGCGGATCCGCTTCTTGTTCTGTGGCAGGTCACCGACCTCGAACCTCTCGAACAGGGCCCGAAGGTTCGCCTTCACCGCGTCGACGCTGAGGAAGACCTCTTCGGCGATCTGCTTGTTGGTCGCCGGCGTGGCGAATTCGCTGCCGGCGCCGAAGGGCCGGCACAGCGCCACCAGCACCCGGCGCTGGGTCTCCGTGACGCCTGCGACGTCGGGCCGATCCCTCGCCGCGACGGTCTCGTCGGCGCCGGCTCGAGACGGAGCCCGAAACAGCACCAACGTGTCCCCGAAGCGCAGCACGTCGCCGTCGCGCAGCCGGCGCCGTCCGACCACCCGCTCGCCGTTCACGAACGAGCCGTTTCGGGAGAGCCCGTCGTCGGCGAGCGTCCACTCCTCGCCCAGGCGCTCGAGCTCGGCGTGGACCCGCGACACCTCGGCATCGAAGGCCACGCTGACGTCGGCCGCCTCGCTGCGACCGACGCTCAGGCGGCGTCGATCCGCGCGGAGCGTGTAGATCAGCTGCCGCTCCTTCTCGTCGCGATAGACCAGAAAGGGAGCGCCACGCCGCTCGGCGTCGATCCGCTCCTTGAGCTCGCCGGCCGTCTCCGCGGGTACCGGGCCCTGTGCCACGGAGTCAGGATAGTGCAGGGCAGTCACGGTCGGCGGTAGCCGATGAAGCGGGCGATCACCGTCGTTGCTGTGACAACCCTGCAGGATGATCCTGTTCTTGGAGTCGATTCCCATCGAGCTGGCGCCGGGCCCGAAGCCGGGCGTCACCTTTCCGTTGCCGGAGAACGAGCGGTCGAGGCTGCCGTTGCGGCGGTAGCGAGCGAGGGCGAAGTCACCATCGCTTGATCCGGCGGCGACTATGCGCCGTCGGGAGTCGATTCCCACCGAGCTGGGCGCCAGACTCCGTGCCGATGGCGGTGCGCACCTTGCCGTTGTGAGAGAACGAGGGATCGAGGTTGCCATTCGGCCTGTAGCGGACGAGCGCGAAGTGGTCGTCGCCGTAGCCAGCGGCGACGATCCGCCCATGGGGGCGAACCGCCACCGAGTAGGCCGCGCCCTGGCCGGGGAAGTTTGTTGTCACCTTGCCGTTGCCGGCGAACGAGGGTTCGAGGCGCCGTCGGGTTGTAGCGGGCGAGGGCGAAATCATCGTCTTGGCTGAGAAGAGCCTGGCCGGCCGTGACGATGCGGTCCCGGGAATCGATCGCCAGCGAGGTGACGCCACCGCGACGGCCCCGGAAGTCCGTTGTCACGATGCCGCCGGTGCCGAACGAGCTGTCGAGGGTGCCGTCGATGGTCGTAGCGGGCCAACGCGAACTTCTCGAATTCGCTTGTCCCCGCCGCGAGGATCCGGTCCCGGGAATCGATCGCCACCGTGTAGGCGGTGGCGCGGGTCCCGATGCCGTCGTCACCTCGCCGTCGGTGCCGAATGAGGAGTCGACGCTGCCATTGGGCTTGAAGCGAGCGACGCCAAGGCGGCGACACCGCCGACGCGGACCCGGCGGCGACGATCCGTCCGCGCGAGTCGATCGCCACCGAGAGGGCGCCCTCTTCGTCCGTCCCGAAGTCCGCCACCACCGTGCCGCCGTCACCAAACGAGCGGTCGAGCGTGCCGTTCTGTCGGAAGCGCATGAGGCAGAAGTTGTCGAAGTGGTTGTTGGTGCCGGCGGCGACGATTCGATCGCGGCGGTCCACCGTTGCTGAGAACGAGGCGTGGGCGCAGAAACCCTCCACCACCTTGCCACCGTCGCCGAATGAGCGGTCGAGGTCGCCGGGCTTCGCCTGGGCGAGGGCCGCGGTCAGAAGGACGGCCAGAAGCGCAAGCCCGAAACCGAGCAGCGCCTTCTGCATCAGCTCCTTGCGATCGGTCCGCGCCATGTCAAAACGTTTGCAAGCGCGACCCGCCTGCCGATCCACCCTAGGGTGTGACTCGCTACACCTACGCTTCGAACACGCGTGCGACTGAATCGACTACTTCCAGCGGTGGGGATCTTGTGCGTGACCGGCGCCCTGACGGCGAGCGTCGGGAAGGGCCTCGCCGAATCCGCCGGCGCCCGCGCCCCCCATCCGCCCCCCACGGTCCTGGTCGCGACCAGCGGCAGCTATTCGGAGACGCGCAAGACGATCCCGATCACCAGGAGGGCGAGGGCCGATCGGCGGGTGGTGATGTCGATGAGCGCGCAGAGGCTCCCGGACCTGGCGGCTGGGGATCGGCTGAAGCTGACCGCCGAGCTTCAGGTGACGATCGATTGCCACAAGCGAGCACCGAGCTGCGCCGGGCGCCCCTACCTGTACAACCCCCGCATCGGCGCGCAGCTCGTGCTGGCGCACAGAGCTGGCGCCACCGGCGGCCCGAGCGCCACGTCACTGTCGAGCCGGCAGGTGATCAGCTGCCGCGGAAGGCCGCTGTCGAGCCGCCAGCACCATTGCGTGCTCGTCTTCACCCACGCCTCATTCGATGTCCATCGCCTTGGCGCACTGCCCTGCCGTCCCGGGTCCTGCCGCGTGAACATGGTCGTCGATGCGAACAACAGGCATGCGCGCCGCGGGAACAAGCTTGTGATCGGGGCCAACAAGCCGAGCGGCAGGATCGTTCAGGACCGGGGCAGGATCAACGCGATCCGCCTGCGCCCGGGATCGCAGCCGCGACCACCCGTGAAGGTCGACCCGGGAACGCCGGCACCGCTCGGTTCCACTGGACGCGACCCGCACCGTGGTCCTCTCGAAGCGTCTCGCCGGACTGAGAAAGGGGACGCAGCTCGCCGTGCTGGCCTCCTACAGGGCGGACGTCTCGCACCTTCGCTACAGCGCCAGGGTGACGACTCACTTGATCCTCGCCGGCGGTCCCAGGGCGACCAAGCCCAGCCCCAGAGTGGCGAGAATGTCCTCTTCGCTCCAGGGCCAGATCGCCGAGGCGAACGGCTACAACTGCACGAAGGTGCAGACGCCCTGTCCGTACACGAAGGTCGGGGTGCTGCGAATGCGGCGGGACGCCCGCAACCGCGCCGGCCACCGGATCCCGCTGTACGTGAACCTGTTCGTGGTCAGCAACCCCAAGCGCGCCAGAAGGCATTCAGGCGACCGGCTGGCGATCCTGCCGCACCCGAAGCTGAAGGTGACGCGCTACCGGCCTTCGCTGCGCGGCTGATCGATCTGCGGATCGCCCGAGGCGCGGACGGCAAGCAGCCGAAGATGATCCTCGAAGCACGCCCGCCAGGCGAGACGCATGAACACGGATTCATAGTGCGGGTGACCGCCGCCGTCCCGGGCCTCGCCCCACATCTCGTGAATGCGGGCCGCGTCGAAGAACTCCGCCCAGCTCGATTCGTCTGAGATCAGCTCTCCCAGCTCGCCGGCGTGGCGAGGCTTCGCCCAGATCCGATCCCGGTTCATCTCCCGCGTTCTGGCCGCGCCCGACCGAAAGAAGGGAATTCGCTTCCAGCTCGGCACCAGCAGGCCGACGACGCGCCGATGGAGCTTTGCCTTCAGGCGCTGCCTCGGGGTGAGGTCGAAGCACGCCCGGATGAATGCCGGCGTGGCGCAGGCCGAGTAGCGGTCGTTGCGGCTGCCGAGCCCGGCGCGGAAGGACAGGCGCTGGGCCAGGTAGTAGTAGTCGAGCAGGTTCGGGCCCCCAAGCCCGTAAGAGCGACCCGCCTCCAGGGTGCGCTCGATCTCGTCCAGGTATGCGCCGTAGGCCTCCTCGGTGGCGGCGCTGTGGCGCCGGCGCCCGGCGCGCTCCAGGCGGCCGACGAGCTCCGCCGTGCCTCCGGCGCGAAGCTCTGAGAGGGTCGCTCGCGAGTAGTAGAAGCCGTGGCCCAGCTCGCCCCCGTGGCCGGTGACGAGGGGCCGCGGGAGATCTCGCTGCGGCAGGCTCACGGTCGCCTGAATGGCCGACATCGGGTTGGCGATCCCGTCGTGCATCAGGTGAATGGCGCCGATCCGGTCGCGCAGGTGCTCACCGGGCTCCCCGTGCTCGGGCTCCGCGATCGTGTGCGGGACCGGCCGCCCGACGGCGGCGATCAGGTCGCGGGCGAGATCGGCCTCCCCCGGCTCGATGTCCATGGTTCGAAACTCCGCATCCACGGCGGCGGCGATGAACCCGGCGGCGGAGACTCGCGAGTCGCGCCCTCCGGAGAAGTTGACCGTCGGCTCCACGGACCACACGGAGCCGATCGACCGGGCCAGACCGGCGGCCTGCCCTGCGGCCTCGGCGGCGGACCGGCGGAAGGAGGCCCGCCGGGGCTGAACCAGCCTGCTGACCGCGTCCGTCTGCCGGCGGGACACGTGAGAGGCGCCGGCCGTCGCGCTCGCCACGATCGCCGTTCCGGGCGCCACCTTGCTCGCCCCCCGGATCGGCGTGGTCTCGCCGAGAAACCAGCCGGTCGCGGCATGGATCGCCCAGCCCTGGGGATCGGCCACCGGCGCAACGCCGGCGAACAGGGGCAGCGCGCCGAGCCGGTTCGACCAGACGAAGCCGGCGTCCGTGCGGACCTCATACAGCCTGGCCGTGGCGATCGAGTCGTTGACGATGGTCAGCGATCGGGCCGCCTCGTCGTGCACGGCGATCACGAACGGCGGGTTGAGCAGCGCCAGGCGGTCGGGATCGGATGCCAGGGCCTCACCGACCTTCACCGCGGCGACAGGAGGTTCGGCGTCGCCGACCACGCGCTCCCAGCCGGTGATCGCGTTGGTGGACGCCACCGCCAGAGCACCGCGCTCGCCCCACAGCGGCCAGCGCAGTCGGTCGTCGGCCGGGTGCCACAGCGCCATCCCCACCACCCCGTCGACCCGGGCATCGGCAACGAGCGGCTCTGCGTAGAGCGGGGCGTAATGGGCCGCGACGCGGCTCAGGCCGGCCGTCACACGCTCGGTTGCGACCTCGCGATCGAAGGCATACGCCACCCAGGTGTTTTGGATGTAGCTCACCGGTCGGCAGGCTGCAGAAGCATGCTCAGGTCAAGCGCGGGGGCCGAGTGGGTGAGGGCGCCGACCGAGACGAAGTCGACGCCGGCGGCGGCGACCTCCGCCACGTTGTCCAAGGTGATCCCGCCCGAGGCCTCGAGGGTCGCCAGGGGGCCGTGTGCCTTGGCGTCCGCGTCGCGGGCAGCGACCGCGGCCCGCAGTTGCGCAGGATCCATGTTGTCCAGAAGCAGGCGGTCGGCGCCCGTCCCCAGCGCCTCCTGGATCTCCTCGGCGCTTCGGCACTCGACCTCGATCTCGCGCTCGGGCTCGGCCTCGCGGGCGCGCCGCACCGCCTCGGCAAGACCGCCCGCCAGGGCGATGTGGTTCTCCTTGATCAGCACGGCGTCGTAGAGGCCCATACGGTGGTTGCGACCGCCGCCCGCCGCGACGGCGGCCTTCTCCAGCGCCCGCAGCCCCGGGGTCGTCTTGCGCGTCTCGAGGATCGCCGCGCCGGTTCCTGCGACCGCATCCACGAACCGGGCCGTCAGCGTCGCCACGCCCGAGAGGTGACAGAGCAGGTTGAGCGCCGTGCGCTCGGCGGCGAGCAGCGCTCGGGCCGGGCCGCTGAGCTGGGCGACGTCGGCGGGGACGGAGTCGCGCCACTCGCCCTCGATCGCGATCGGCTCGAAGTCCGGGGCGCCGGCCTGGAGCAAAGGCCTCGGCGGCGACCTCGAGCCCGAAAACGACGCCTGGCTCCTTCTGCACGATCCTCGCGTTGGCCATGGCGCCCACCGGGACGGTCGCCTCGGAGGTGATGTCGCCCGCTCCCAGGTCCTCGGCAAGTGCCCGCGCAACGAGATCTCGCAGCTGTTCGCGATCCGGCATCGGCGCAACCGTACCGCCGGCCGCCCGCCGCACCACCGGCCCTACTCGTCCGCGAACACCGCCATCGTCGCCGTAAAGCCGTGGAGGAAGTTGCGGCCCCCAACCGGCCCGATCTCCCCAGCGCAGAAGAACCCGCCGGCCGGGACACCCAATGCGTCCTCGACGGCCGACGCGTCGTGGTCGGGCACCCCGAACATGTGCGAGCCGCGGCCGTTGCAGGTGAACAGCAAGACGCCGGCCGGCCGCGTCGAGCCGAGCGCCTCAACCTGGCCGCGGAGCGTCTCGCGCAGGTCCTCGTCGGCCGAGGCGCCGTCGCGGATGTGCATGCGGACGGTCTGCCCGACCCGTACCCGCTCCCCGAGAGCGATCGTCCCCGCCTCGCCGTCGGCGGCGATGATCGGGCGCACCAGGAAGTCGCCGCGCTCATATTCGGGCTGGTTCTCGTCGATCACGATTCCGAGCATCAGACCGGAGGCGGCGAGCTGCTGCTCGCGCGCGTCGAGGGCGGTGAGCGCCTCGCGAAGCCGCTCGATCGCGGGCCTCGAGGCCAGCTCCTCGATCACATTGCGGTCCGCGGCGGTGATCGTCATCTCCGGGCCGACCGGGGCTGCGCCCTGAGACACGCACGGCAGGATCGGCGCCCCGGAGAGCGAGCAGGCCACCGCGCCGCCGGTGAGCACGTCGCCGTTCCGGAACAGCGAAGCCGAGCCGGCCGCGGAGGCGCTGGCGAGGCCGCCGAGCACGGGCATGCCCGGCCGCAGCTCGTGGAGCCGGTCCAGCAGCGCCTCGGTCGCGAAGCTATGGGGGTCCGCGAGCAGGATCATCGTCTGACCGAGCTCGTCCGCGTCCGGAACTCCGAGCACCGCGTGACCTCCCGCGTCGGCCTGCTCGACCTCGAAGTGGTGGGTCGCGACCTCGGCATCCGGCATCGAGGCCGCCCAGACGACGGCGGCCGGCCCCTCCTCGATCTCACGACCGGCGCCGACCACGCCGCCGGCCCCGCAACCGATCAGGTGGCGGGGCTCGAGGTGCTCATGGACGGTCGACAGGATCCACTTGGCGTGGCCCAGGTGGGGGGCGCCGGCGAACAGCAGGCAGAGATCGCAAGGGCCATCGAGCTTGCGGGCCGCGTCAAGAGATGCCTCGGAGAAGGCCTCGACCGCGTCGAAGCCCTCGGAGCAGCCCACGGCGACCCTGACGGCCACGCGTGAAACGTAGCGGGTGGCTGGGCCCGCCTGGAGCAGGCGCTAGCCGTCGGTGGCGCTCTTCAGCAGGTACTCCCGCACGAACCCGTCGAGATCGCCGTCGAGCACGCGCTGGGCGTCGCCCACCTCGTGGCCGGTGCGGTGGTCCTTGACCCGCTGGGACGGGTGCAGCACGTAGCTGCGGATCTGCGAGCCCCAGCCGACGTCCTTCTGCTCGCCGCGCTCAGCCGCCAGCTCCTCCGCTCGCTTGCGCTCCTGGAGCTCCAGCAGGCGCGCCCGCAGCAGCCGCATGGCCACCGCCTTGTTCTGCGCCTGGGAGCGCTCGTTTTGGCACTGCACGACGATCCCGGTGGGCAGGTGGGTGATCCGGACCGCGGAGTCGGTCTTGTTGACGTGCTGGCCGCCCGCTCCCGAGGCGCGGTAGGTGTCGACGCGCAGGTCCTCCTCGTCCAGGTCCACCTCCACGGCGTCGTCGACCAGGGGCCCAACGTCCACTTCGGCGAAGCTCGTGTGACGGCGGTGGGCGGCGTCGAACGGCGACAGGCGCACGAGGCGATGAACGCCGCGCTCGGCGGCGAACAGGCCGTACGCATTCTCACCCCGGGCGATGAAGGTCGCCGACTTGAGCCCGGCCTCGTCGCCGGGGGATGCCTCCTTCGATCTCGACCTTGAAACCGCGCCTCTCGGCCCAGCGCAGATACATGCGCAGGAGGATCTCGTCCCAGTCCTGCGAGTCGGTGCCGCCGGCCCCGGAACGGACCGTGACCACGGCGTCGCCCGCGTCGTAACGGCCGTTGAACAGGCGCGCCTCCTCGAGCGTCCCCAATCGCTGCTCCAGGGAGCGAAGCTGGGCGTCGAGCTCGCCGGCCAGCTGGGCGTCGTCGGCCGCCAGCTCGGAAAGCTCCTCGAGATCCGCCAGATCCGACTCCAGGGAGCGAAACGTCTGCAGCCTGCGCTGGGCGGCGGCGTGCGCCGCCGACGTGCGGGCGGCCTGCTCGGAGTCGTCCCAGAAGCCGGGCCGCTGCATCTCCGCCTCGAGCTGCTCTACCTCGGACGCGAGCCTGGCGGGGTCAAAGGTAGTCCGCGAGCAGCGTCAGGCCCTCGCGGACCTCCGCGAGCCGCGCGGACACGCTCTCTCGGGAGACGGCCTCGGCCATGACCCAGAGCTTAGTGCGCGCCGACTGCACGCCGGCGCTCATCCTCGACCTCCTGCCGTACCGCGCAGCCGGCGAGATGATCGTTGACGAGCCCGCAGGCCTGCATCAGGGCGTAGGCGGTCGTCGGCCCGACGAAGCGAAAGCCACGGCGCTTCAGCTCCCGGGCCAGAGCCTTGGACTCGGGGGTCGTGGACGGGACGTCGTCGTAGGAGCGTGGCGCCCGACCTTGGGTGTCGGGGCGAAACGACCAGATCAGCCCGGCGAGCGACTCCTCTTGATCGCGAAGCTCGGTGGCCGCGCGCGCGTTGGCGATTGCCGCCTCGATCTTGGCGCGATTGCGGACGATTCGCTCGTCGCTCAGCAGCCGCTTCAGATCGCCGGTACCGAACGCTGCGACCTGGTCGATCTCGAATTCGGCGAATGCAGCCCTGAACGCCGCGCGCTTGCGAAGGATCGTCAGCCAGGAGAGGCCGGACTGGAACGCCTCCAGGCAGAGGCGCTCATAGAGGCCGCGGTCGTCGACGACCGGGCGGCCCCACTCACGGTCGTGGTAGTCGACGTACTCGGGTGCCGAGACTCCCCAGCGACAGCGCAGTCGTCCATCGGGCCCCGCGGCGAGGGCGTCGCTCACGACTCAGCGGTCTTTGCCCCAGCAGCCTGGAGGGCGTCGTCGCGATCGTCGAAGGGCTGCCAGCGGGTGATCAGGCCGTGATCGCCGATCGTCGCCACGATCGTCAGGTCCCGGGAGTCGGCCACATCTCCTTCCTCGCGCCAGAGCCACTCGCGCCGCACGAAGGCGATCACGTGGTTGCCCTGCTCGCGAACCGCTTCCAGGACGAGGCGCTGGTGGAGGTGCCCCCTGACGTTCCGGGTCGCCCACCGGCGGACCTCGTCGTGGCCGATGACGATCCCCCGTGAGGCCTGGATCTCCACCTCCGGGTCGAGCACGGCGAGAAGCGCATCCAGATCCTCGTCGTTGAATGCTTGGATGAAGGTGCGGGTGGCGTCGGCGCCGCTAGTGGCCACTAGCTAGGCGCCGTGGCACTTCTTGTACTTCTTGCCGGAGCCGCACCAGCAGGGATCGTTGCGGCCGATCTTCTCCCGATCGGCCTTGACCACCGTGGCCGGGTTCTCGGGTGGCGCCTGGCCGCCTCCGCCGCCGTTGCCTCGATCGTCGCCGGCGACCGCGCCCGGGACACCGGCAGCGCCGCCGACGGCCGATCCCGCCGCGGCCGCAGCCCCCGCCGCCTCGCTGATCGCGGAGGGCTGTTCGGGCCCTCCGCCCGCGTACTGAAGCTGCTGCGGGCCGGAGGGCTCCGGCTCGAAGTCGGCGGGCTCGACGTTGACCTCCACGTGGTAGATGACCCGCGCGAACTCCCCCCAGATCGAGTTCATGAGCTCGTGGAACATCGTGTAGCCCTCGTTCTTGTAGGCGACGAGGGGGTCGATCTGGGCGAAGCCGCGCAGGTGGATGCCCTCGCGCAGGTAGTCCATCTCGTAGAGGTGCTCTTTCCAGCGGTTGTCAATGATCTGCAGCAGGATCTGGCGCTCCAGGTAGCGCATCAACTCTTCGCCCAGCTCCTGCTCGCGCCGCTCGTAGGCGCCCAGGGCGTCCTCGGACAGGACACGGGCGATCTCCTCGCGGCCCGAGGTGGCGACGTCGAGCTGCCCCAGATCGGCGCCGAGTGGCCACAGCTGAGCCGACTGGGTCTGCAGCCCTGCGAGGTCCCAGTCCTCGAACACCTCTCCCGGCGTGTACTCCTCGACCAGTCGCTCCACCACCTCGCCGATCTCCTCCCGAGACACGTCGGACATGTCGCGTCCCTCGAGGATCTCGCGCCGGTACTTGTAGATCACTCGGCGCTGCTCGTTCATGACGTCGTCGTACTCGAGCACCCGTTTGCGGATCAGGAAGTTCTGCTGCTCGACCTTCTTCTGGGCGTTCTCGACTGTTCGGCTCAGCATCTTCGCCTCCAGGGGGTACTCCTCGCCGTGCTCGTCGACGGGGCCCAGCCGGTCGAGGATCTTGTAGATCCGGTCGCCGGCGAAGAGGCGGATCAGCTCGTCCTCGGCCGAGAGGAAGAAACGCGACTCGCCGGGATCTCCCTGTCGACCCGACCGACCCCGGAGCTGGTTGTCGATCCGCCGCGACTCGTGGCGCTCGGTTCCGCAGATGAACAGAGCCCCCGCCTCGATCACCTTCTCGCTCTCGGCCTGGCACTGCTCCCGGAACCTGGGCAGAAGCTCGGCCAGCTCCTGCTCGTAGCTCTCGTCCTCCGGGGAGACGCCGAGCTTGCGCATTTCCGCCTTGGCCATGATCTCCGGGTCGCCGCCGAGCTTGATGTCGACCCCGCGGCCCGCCATGTTGGTGGCGATCGTCACCGCGCCGACGCGCCCGGCCTGGGCGATCGTCTCACCCTCGCGCTGGGCGTGCTCGGGCTTGGCGTTGAGCACGACGTGGTCGACGCCCTGGCGGGTCAGCTCGTCCGAGAGCATCTCCGACACCTCCACCGAGATCGTCCCCACGAGGATCGGCTGGCCGGCCTCGTGGCGGTCGGAGATCTCCGAGACGACCGCTTTCCACTTGCCCTGCTTGGTCTTGTAGATCTGGTCGTTGTGGTCATCGCGGATCATCGGCACGTTGGTCGGGATGTCGACCACCGGCATCTCGTAGATCTTCATGAACTCCTGCGCCTCGGTCAGCGCCGTGCCGGTCATCCCGGCGAGCTTGTCGTAGAGGCGAAAGTAGTTCTGGAGCGTGATCGTCGCCAGGGTCTGGTTCTCCTCCCGGATCGAGACGCCCTCCTTGGCCTCGATCGCCTGATGCAGTCCCTCCGACCAGCGCCGGCCCTCGAGGATGCGGCCGGTGAACTCGTCGACGATCTTCACCTCGCCGTCGATCACCGCGTAGTCGTCGTCGCGGTGGAAGAGCGACTCGGCCTTCAGCGACTGGATCAGGTGGTTGACCAGAGTGCCGTGCTCGGACACGTAGAGGTTGTCGACGCCCAGGAAGCGCTCCGCCTTCGTCACCCCAGGCTCGGTCGGGGCGACGGTCTTGTGCTTCTCGTCGTACTCGTAGTCGAAGTCGACGTCGGTGGTGTCCTTGTCCTCGCCCAGCGACTTCAGCTTCTCCTTCGACGGTACCCCGACCAGCTGCTTGGCAAGTCGCGCGAAGGTGAAATAGAGGTCGGCCGCGGCCTCGGGCGCGCCGGAGATGATCAGCGGCGTGCGCGCCTCGTCGATCAGGATGTTGTCGACCTCGTCGACGATCGCATAGGCATGCTCGCGCTGAACGCAATACTCGAGCGCGCTCGACATGTTGTCGCGCAGGTAGTCGAAGCCGAACTCGGAGTTGGTCCCGTAGGCGACGTCGCAGGCATAGGCCCGCTGGCGCTCGTCGGGATCGTGCTCAGACTGGATCACTCCGACGCTGACCCCGAGCGCGTCGTAGATCGGGCGCATCCACTCGGCGTCTCGGCGGGCCAGATAGTCGTTGACCGTGACCAGGTGGACGGGCGTTCCGGCAAGCGTGTTCAGGAACACGGCCAGCGTCGCTGTCAGCGTCTTGCCTTCGCCGGTCTTCATCTCGGCGATCGCGCCGTCGTGCAGCACCATGCCGCCGATCAGCTGCACGTCGAAGTGGCGCTGGCCCAGCGTCCGCCGCGCCGCCTCGCGACAGAGCGCGAACGCCTCGGGCAGCAGGTCGTCGAGCGGCTCGTCGTTGCGGGCTCGCTCCCTCAGCTCGTCGGCCTCGCGGCGGATCTCTGAGTCCTCGAGCAGCTCCATCTCGGGCTCGACGCGGTTGATCGCCGCGACCCGCCGCTCGTACTCCTTGAACTGGCGCGCCTCGCCGAGGCGCAGCGCGCGATCTATCAGCCCCTTCGCCACGGACTCTGAGGGTAGCGGCCGAGCGAGCTGGCTGGGGCGGACTTCGGGCCTAAGCCTGGTTCGGGTCGCCCGCGGGGCGGGTTGAGAATGCCAACCGCCAATCTTCGTGGCTCTCTCCGTCGATTGACAGGCGCCACTCGTATCGGCCTCCGGGTGCCAGGGGGAGCGCGCCGACATTGATGGCGAGCGGTACGTCGATGGGAACCCCTGGCTTGATCCCTGGCGGCCTGCCAACCTCGAAAGCTCCCTCGATAACCACCGGCTGCGCACCCTCCGCCTCGGTCTCCAGCACGATCTCATCCCCGTCGCTGTCGATCAGCTCGACGCGGAAGGTGTGCTCCACGTTCGTGCGGTCCCACGGCACCTGGATCAAGACGGCGATCGCGGAGGGACTGGGTGCGGGACCGGTGACCGACCAGCCGCCGCCCAGTATGTAGAGCTTCCCCTCCGCTGCCTGGGCAGCGTCGGCCAGGATCATCGTCGCCTTCACCAGCGCCATCCTGCCACGCCCTGACGCGGTCGTGCTTCGGGAGCGTCTTCGTCAGGCCGCGCGGCCGCGCAGGCGGGACATCAGCCGGCGGGTCTGGGTGCGCTTGCGGCGCTTGTCGCGATGGCGCTTCACCTGGCGGCGCAAGTCCTCGGCCAGAACGTGGATCGAGTGGAGCATCTCGGGCGATGCCTCCCTGGCTCGCAGCGTCGCTCGCTTCAGGTGCAAGGTGGCCTCGGCCACCTCGCTGTCGGCGATCGAGGGATTGCGCTCCTCTCTCAGCTCCACCTCGAGGACGGCCAGCTCGGAGACCTGCTTGCCGATCCGCGCAAAGCGCTTCTCGACATGGCGCCGAAGCTCGTCGGTGACCTCGGTGTTCCGTCCCCTGACCTCGATTCGCATGCGCCCTCCTCTCGTCAGTGCAGCCCCAGAGGCGTGCTTGTGGCGCGTGTCCTGAATAGGGTCGCGCTTCTGCGGTCGAAAAGCAAGCCCAACCGCTCACCCCGACCGGGCGAAGGTCAACGCCACGACACCGCCGCAACCGCCGGACCGCAGCGCCCGGGCGCAGGCCCCCAGCGTCGCGCCAGTGGTGACCACGTCGTCCACCAGCACCGCAGAGGAGGGCGGCGGGCCGGCGAGGCGCACGAGGGGCGGAGAAGCCAGCCGCTCGGCCCGCGGGCGCCCCACCTGGCGCCGTCCCTGCGAGCGCCCCAGGCAGAGCCCGAGCGGCAGACCGGTCTCGAGCCCGAGCGCCGCGGCGATTTCCTCCGCCGCGTCGAACCCCCTTCGTCGCCGGCGCGCCGGCGCGGGCGGGACAGGGACGATCACGCCCTGAAGCAGGTCGACCGGCGCTCGCTCGGCAATCACCGCGGCCGCCCGCCTCGCAAGTCGAAGCCGCGCCTGGAACTTCAGCGCCACCACCAGGTCCCGGGCCACCCCCTCATACGGCGCGGCCGACCAGGCCTGGTCGAGCCCCGGAACCGGAGTCGAGCACGGCGCCAGTCCACGCAGCCCGGACTCGCATCGCTCGCATAGGTGCTTCCGCAAGCCGCATTCCCGCGCGCACACGGCACAGCGCGGCGGCGCGACCAGGCCAAGAAGCTCGGCGAGCATCCGTGGCGATCGTCGACGTTCGGGTCGAACCCGTGGCGCGCAGACCGTTGCGAATCGCGCGCGTTGGAGCGCCTGGGCGCTACCCGCACGGCGATTGTGGGTCGGGGCCGGCTGCTAGCTGCTGAAGCGATAGCCGCAATGCCGGCAGCGGCGGGCGGTGGTCGCAAGCCGTCTGCCGCACTGGTGGCACGGTCTCGTCGGCGGGCTGTAGACGATCACCGAGGCGACGCAGAGGACAAGCGCGACGATCATCGCGACGTAGATGACGACGGGGCTCAAGGAGGGCCACAGGTTCTCACGGGACCGGACTCCGGCGTGCCAAGGGCCGCTGCGAGGACGCGAAGGGCCGGCGGGACAACCGGCGATCGCTATTCGAACACCGCCCGCTCCACGGCCCCGACCTCGGCCTCGCAGCCGACCACCGGGGGCGCCTTGCCCAGCGCGGTGTCCGGGTCCTTGAGGCCGTGGCCCGTGAGCACGCAGAGGACCGAAGTCGGCGGCTCGCCACCTTCGGGGGCCGGGAGCCCATGAGCCAGAATCCCGGCCACCGACGCGGCGGAAGCCGGCTCGCAGAAGACGCCCTCGCGCGAGGCGAGCAGTCTGTAGGCGTCGAGGATCTGCTCGTCGGAGACCGCCGCAATCCGCCCCCGTGAGCCGGTGACGGCGTCCATCGCCTCCTCCCAGCGCGCCGGGTTGCCAATCCGAATCGCCGAGGCGATCGTCTCCGGCTCGGCGATCGGTTTGCCGTGGACCAGCGGCGCGGCCCCCTCGGCCTGAAAGCCATACAGCACCGGCGCCGCCTCGTACTCCCGGAAGCCCTGCCACCAGGCGGTGATGTTGCCCGCGTTCCCGACCGGTATCGCGAGCGCGTCCGGCGGCCCGCCGAGCTCGTCGCAAGCCTCGAACGCGGCCGTCTTCTGACCCTCGATCCGGTACGGGTTGATCGAGTTGACCAGCTCCACAGGGTGGCGTTTCGCGAGCTCGCGCACGATCTCGAGCGCCTGGTCGAAGTTACCGCGCAAGGCGATCACGCGCGCCCCGTGGATCAGCGCCTGGGCGAGCTTGCCGATTGCGATCTTCCCCTCCGGGACGATCACCGCCCCGCGCAGGCCGGCCCGCGCCGCGTAGGCCGCCGCGCTCGCCGCGGTGTTCCCCGTGGAGGCGCAGATGATCGCCTCGGCGCCCCCGCCCTTGGCCCGCGACACGGCGAGCGTCATCCCCCGGTCCTTGAAGCTTCCGGTGGGGTTGGCACCCTCGAGCTTCAGGTAGACGCTTGCGCCGACCCGCTCGGAGATCACCGGCGCCTCCACCAGCGGCGTCGAGCCCTCGTGGAGGGTGACCACCGGATCGTCTCGCTCAAGCGGCAGCCGGTCGCGATATCGCTCGATCAGGGGAGTCGGCATCTCACCCGGACCCTAACCCGGATGCTCGTCGGCGACGCGCTTGCGAAGGTACACGCGGGCGAATCCCTGTCCGGAGGCGCGCTCGGTTTCCTCGTACCCGAGGCGGGCGTAGAGGGCGAGGTTCTCGGTCATGCGCTCGTTCGTGTAAAGGCTGATCTCCTCGAGTCCCAGCCGGCGGGCCTCCTCCTCTGCGAACCGCATCAGCCGGCGACCCAGGCTCCGGCCCTGGGAGGCTGGAAGGACGGCGACGTTCTCGACCAGCAGGTGATCTGCCTCGGGCACCAGCACGATCATCCCCTCGATCGGATCCCCGATCACGTAGACGAGACCCCGGGCGATGAGCCGCTCGTAGTCGGCGTCCATGGGCGCCGGCCGGCGCCCGATCCGCCCCACGTACCGCTGGTATGCCCGCTGGGCCAGAGCCCGGACGGCGCCGGCGTCGGCCTCGGCCGCGCGCCGGATTGCCGGGATCACACGAACTCTTCTTCGATCACTCGGATCGCGCGTGGCTGCGCGCGCATGAACTCCAGGGGGGCCATCTCGTCGAGCGCCTTGAAGAACTGCGACTCCGGGCCCTCGTGCATGACCATCACCAGCCGGGCGTCGTCTCCCAGCCCCCGCTGAACGACGCTTCGCACCGAGACCTCGTTGCGCCCCAGCACATCCGCGACGCGCGCCAGCACCCCCGGCCGGTCGGCCACCTCGAGGTGGAGGTAGAAGGAGGAGCTGATGTCGCGCACGATCGGAAGCGTTGCGCGAGCCGCGTGCACGGGAGCCCGGCCGGAGAGGATCGAGACCACGTCGCCGAGCACCGCGGACGCCGTCGCGACCCCGCCCGCGCCCGGCCCGGACATCGTGATCTCGGTGATCGTCGGCGCCTCCACCATCACCGCGTTGAACGGCCCCTCGACCGGCGCCAGGGGGTGACGCGGGTAGAGGAAGCACGGAAACACGCGAACGCTGATCCCGCCGCCGCGGCGCTCTGCGACCCCGAGCAGCTTCAACGACAGCCCGAGCTCCTTGGCGTAGGCGATGTCGTCGGGCTGGATCTCGGTGATCCCCTCATAGGAGACGTCCGCCAGGGCCACCGGGGCGCCGAAGGAGAGCCGCGCGAGGATCGCCATCTTCGCCGCCGCGTCGGCGCCGCCCACGTCGTCGGAGGGATCCGCCTCCGCGTAGCCCAGCTCCTGGGCGCGACGCAGCGCGTCGGCATAGGAGGCGCCGGTGGTGGCCATCTCGGAGAGGATGAAATTGGTCGTCCCGTTGACGATCCCGAAGACCTTGGTGATCTCGGTCGCCGCGAGGCTCTCCTGGATCACTCGGATGACCGGCACCGCTCCCGCCACCGCCGCCTCGAAGCGCAGCTGGACGCCGCTGTCACGCGCGGCCTCGAACAGCTCGTCGCCGAACTGCGCGATGAGCTGCTTGTTGGCGGTCACCACGTGGCGTCCCGCCCGCAGCGCCCGCAGCACGTAGTCGCGCGCCGGGTCCGTACCGCCGATCAGCTCGACGACGATCTCCGAGCCCTCGAGGATGGTGTCGAAGTCGCCCTCGGAGCGACGCAGCACGCCGGCGATCTCGGGTCGACGGCCGGCCGCCGCCGCGATCCTGTCGGCGCGCTGAGCCAGCAGCTCGTGGAACGCGTCCCCCACCGTGCCACGGCCCAAGAGCCCGATGCGGACGGGATCGCTCACTCGATGTCCCGCGCGATCAGGTCCTCGTAGGTCTCGCGACGCACGACCAGCCTTGCATCGCCATCCCTGCAGAACACCACCGCGGGGCGCGGGACGCCGTTGTAGTTGCTGGCCATCGCATACCCGTAGGCGCCGGTGGCAGGAGTGACCAGGATGTCGCCCGGGTGAGGGTCGGCGAGCATCACGTCGGTGACCAGGATGTCGCCCGACTCACAGTGCATGCCGGCGACCGTCGCCAGCGTGTCCGGGGTCTCGTCCGCGCGGTTGGCGACGATCGCCTCGTAGCGCGAGCCGTAGAGCATCGGGCGCAGATTGTCGGACATCCCGCCGTCGACCGAGAGATAGGTCCGAACGCCCGGAATCTCCTTCACGGTGCCGATCTCATAGGCGGTGACGCCGGCGTTGCCGACCAGCGAGCGCCCTGGCTCGATCAGGATTCGAGGCACGGGGTCGAACACGCGCTGAACGCCCCGGGCCTTGACCTCGGCGTAGCTGTCGATCGAGGGAGGCCGATCGGCCGACGTATAGGCGATTCCAAGGCCGCCGCCGATGTTCAGGATGCGGCATTCCCAGTCGCCGTCGACGAGCTCGGCCAGCGCCTCGATCGCCGCCGCATAGGGCTCGAGCTCGAAGATCTGCGAGCCGATATGGGCATGCAGCCCGGCCAGTCGCAGGTGGCGGGAGGACCGTACCTCGGCGATCGCGCGGGCCGCCAGGCCGTCCTCGAGCCCGAAGCCGAACTTCGAGTCGAGGCCGCCTGTCTGCACGTAGGAGTGAGTAGTGGGCAGGATCCCGGGGGTGACCCGGATCAGAACGTCCTGAGGTCGATCGAGGACCGCGTCGAGTCGGGCGATCTCGCCGAACGAGTCGACGATCAGGTGACCCACGCGGGCGTCCACCGCATACCGAAGCTCGGCCTCGGTCTTGTTGTTCCCGTGCATGTAGATACGGGCCGGGTCGAGACCGGCATGTAGCGCCATGTGGAGCTCGCCACCCGAGGCGACGTCGACCGACAGCCCCTGCTCGGCGCAGAGCCGGTAGATCGCCGTCACCGGGGCGGCCTTGCTCGCGTACAGGACCTCGAAGTCCTCCGTGCGGGCGTCGAAGGCGTCGAGGTAGGCGCGCGCCCTGGCGCGGATGTCGTCCTCGGCGTAGAGGTACACCGGGGTGCCGAACTCGGCGGCCACCTCCACCACGTCGCAGCCGCCCACCTCGAGGTGGCGGCGCTCGTTGACACGGCTCCCCAGCGGGTATACGGGCGAGCCCTCGACGGTCGACTTCTCGGTTGTAGCGCTCATCGGGCGGACCATTTTGACGGTGACATCGATCCGCAGGCTGCTCGCCTCGTCTCGCGCACGACATCAGCTAGCGTCAACACGATGAGCAGGACCGTGGCCGGACCGAGCCAAACGGGGGCGCACCAGGGGCGGCCCTACACGCTATGGCTCCCGGAGTCGCCTCCCCCGTGGCCGGCGATCGTGATCGTCCACGGAGCGGGGTCGCGCAAGGAGAACCACGGCGACTTCGGCCGAGCCTGCGCGGCGAGCGGCTGGGCCGCGCTGGCCTTCGACCAGCGGGGCCACGGCGGCTCCGAGGACGGGATGAGCCCCGCGGCTCTCGGTGACGTCGGCAGGCTGGCGCGCTTCCTGGCGGGGGTCAAGGGGGTGGACGCGGACAGGGTCTGCGTCCGCGGCTCGAGCATGGGAGGCTTCATGGCGATCCAGGCCGCGGCGACCGCCGATCAGATCGCGGGGGCGATCGCGATCTGCCCGGCGGGGGCGGAACATCTCCTGCGGGGACTTCGCGCCGGCACGCTCGAGATGCGAATCGATCCCGACGCTACAAGGGCACTCGAGGCCTGGCTCGCCGAGCACGACCTGCGCCAGGCGGTCGAGCTGATGGGCTCCAAGCCGCTGCTTTTGATCCACGCCAGCGGTGACGACCAGATTCCCTCCGACTGGTCCGAGCAGCTCTACGCGCGGGCCCGCGACCCACGCAAGCTGATCCTTCTGCCGGGGGGCCACCACCGCTCCGCCCAGCATGACGCCGAGCTCCACGGTGTGGCGCTCAGGTGGCTGGAGCGAAACCTGGGCTGAGGCTCTCAGCCGTTGCCGAGGAGGCCGCCGCCCGACCCGCTGCCCCCGCCGAGAACCTGGTTGGTGGCGCCACTCACGGCCCCACCGACCTGGTCACC
>CAVXDS010000011.1:90000-99760 GCA_963760665.1 uncultured Actinomycetes bacterium | reverse complement strand
CGATACTTCGTGCTCAGACGCTGACTGCCTCGATGAACGTCTGCAGTTCTCTGCGGATATCGGGCCCCGCCGGCTGATAAACGATCTCTGTTACGCCTTTGTTGGCAAGCTCGGCTGCCCTGGCGCGGAGCGTCGCCGCGGTGCCGGTGAAGCTGAAGGCCTCGACCATCGTGTCGGCCCCGGCAGCCCACGCCGCCTGGTCGGCCGCGTTCAGCCCGACCATGTGCTGGTCGTGGACGGCGAGATGGCGCTCGCCCTCCGGCGCCTCTTCGATCGCCGCGAGCCACTCCTCTCCGCCGGGCAGGTCCGCCATGTTGGCGTTGAGCTCGTAGGCGCCGTGGTACATGTTCATCGCGCCTGGTCCGGCCGCCGCGCGAACGCGCTCCGATCGCGGATCTTCTCCTTCATCGAGGACTGTTCCCTCGCATAGATGCGGGACCCAGGAGAACTCGGTAGCGAACTCCGGGACGATCGCCACGGTGAAGAGACCGTCGGCCAGTTCCTTTGCTACGGCCTGGCCCTTGGGTCCCTGCGCTCCGATCAACACGGGCACGTCGATCGGGTGGGGAGCAGCGTGGCCGTCGGGATGAAGCATCCGCATCCGTGCGCCCTTCCATTCGACTGTCTCGCCGCGCAGAAGGCCTCGGTAGGCCGCGATGTAGGCCTCCATGTAGGCCCACTTGATCGCCCGTGGCACGCCCATCGCCCGACGACCGGTCCACCCGGTCCCGAACGCAACCGCCACCCGGCCCGGCGCGAGAGCCTCAAGGGCGGCGGTCCCGGCGGCGTTGACCATCGGATGGCGAAGCGACGGCACCAACACCCCCGGGCCGAAGACCGATGCGCTCGGTCCGCTCGGCGGCGAGCGCCAGCGTCATCCATACGTCGGGGCTCTGCTGCGGCGTGTCGTAGAACCAGGCGCGCGCGTAGCCGAGCTCCTCAGCGATGGCCACGTGCTCGGGCGAGTAGAGGCTCGTCGGTGTCGCACAAGAGATATCCATAGCTCTAGACGCCGCTCGCGCACGTTGAATGGGTTGTTGGCGAGATCTCGGGCGTCGCCGCGCAAAGTATCGCCTCGAGCGAGGAGCGGTAGTCGACGCCAACTCCGCAATTTCAACCCTGCCTATAGGCCCGGATCATCAAGGGCGGCAGCGCCAACCCTGAAGGGAAATCGGGGGGCTATTCTCAGGTACGTCATGGCGCTACGGCCCGAAGCGGAGCGACGAGATGCTGCGCGGGCGATGGCGCAGGCTTGACTCCCCCTGCCTTCGGTGAGAGGCTGGCCCTTCCGGCGGGCGCCGGATACGCCGCCAAGCCTCGAACGGACTCGACGACGCGCCTGGCCTCCGTCCCAAACGGCCATCTAGAGGGGGAGGCCCTCATGCTCAAGACACTCGGCTCCCACGTTCGAGCGAACCTGGTCGGCTATTTCGCGCTATTCCTCGTGCTCACCACGGGGAGCGCCGTGGCCCTGAACGGCTCCAACACCGTCTTCTCCGACGACATCGTCAACGGCGAGGTGAAGACGCCCGACCTCGGCGCCAACTCGGTCGCCACCGGGAAGATCGCCGACGGCCAGGTGACGGCGCCCGACCTCGGCGCCAACTCGGTCAACTCCTCCAAGGTCACCGACAACAGCCTGACCGGCGCCGACATCAACGAATCGACCCTGGTGCTCGCCTCCGGCGGCTCCTGGAAGCTCGCCGGCAACGCCGGGACGACAGGTTCCGACTTCCTCGGCACCACCGACAACCAGCCGCTCAACCTGCGGGTCAACAACGCCCGCAGCCTGCGACTCGAGCCGGCCTCTCCGACGGCACCGACCAAAGCCCCAACGTAATCGGCGGCACCGCCGACAACTCGGTCACCGCCGGCGCCTTTGCCGCGACGATCGGGGGCGGGGAACGACGCGGCACGCCGTCTGATCCCGCGAGCGCCAACCGGGTCACCGACAACCAGGGCACGGTCGGCGGGGGCGCCAACAACCAGCGCCGGCGACGGCGCGGCAATTAACCCCGGTCGCCGACAGGACCCTTGCCACCGTCGGTGGCGGGAGCAACAACAGCGCCACCGGCCAGTCGGCCACGGTCGGGGGCGGCTTCTCCGGCATCGCCAGCGGCAACCGGGCCACCGTTGGCGGCGGTAACAGCAACATCGCCAGCGGCGACCGGGCCACCGTGCCCGGCGGCAGCTCGAACACCGCTCAGGGTAACTTCAGCCTCGCCGCCGGCCGCGATGCGCAGGCGAATCATCCTGGCGCGTTCGTGTGGGCAGACTCGAGGTCTTTTCTATTCCCCTCCACTGCGCAGGACCAGTTCAGCGTCCGCTCCACGGGCGGCGCCCGCCTGGTCTCGTCCATCGACGGCTCCGGCAATCCAGCCTCGGGCCTCGAGCTGCCCGCCGGGCGGGAGCGGCTGGTCGACGCTCGTCAACGGCCAGCCGTTCGACATCTGGGTGAACGGCTCCCGGGGGCTTCGAATCGACCCGGCCTCCGACGGCGGTTTCATCAGCCCGAACGTGATCGGTGGGGTCGCCGATAACACCGTCACCCCTGGCGTCTTCGCCGCGACGATCGGGGGCGGTGGGCGCGTATTCAACTCCGATCCCTCCACCGCCAACAAGGTAATGGGCAGCTACGGGACGGTCGGTGGCGGGGGCGGTAATGAGGTCGGCGACGCGACCGCTATCAACCCTGTGATGTTCGGTACCGTCGCGGGCGGCGTCGACAATCGAGCGAGCGGTAGCAGCGCCACGGTCGGCGGTGGGATTTTCAACACCGCGAGCGGGCCACAGTCCGTCGTGCCCGGCGGTACGAACAACACCGCCAGTGCCGCCGAAAGCTTCGCCGCTGGAAGACAGGCGAAGTCGAACCACAACGGGGCGTTCGTGTGGGCGGACTCGCGCGCCTTCGACTTCTCCTCCACCGCTGCGAATCAGTTCAGCGTCCGCTCAACCGGCGGCGCGCGGCGTCTCGGCGATCAACATCAGCACCGGTGCTCCGACGGCCGGGGTGACCCTGGCTCCCGGTGGCGGCTCCTGGGCCTCGCTCTCCGATGAGGCCTCGAAGACCGCGATCACGCCGATCTCCGGACGGGCGGTGCTTCGGAAGCTCGGCTCGGTGCCGATCTCCGAGTGGAGCTACCGCGCCCAAGGACCTTCGATCCGCCACATCGGCCCGATGGCCCAGGACCTCAGCCGCGCCTTCGGGGTCGGCGAGGACCCGCGCCACATCACCTCGGTCGACGCCGACGGGATCTCGCTCGCGGCGATCAAGGCGCTCAACCAGAAGGTCCGGACACTCCAAGGCCGGATTGGCGTTCCCGCGGCTCACTCCGCGGGGCCGAGCGGCGAGGGCTCCTCGGTGCCGATGTGGTTGGTCGCGATGCTGGCGGCGCTCGGGCTCGCGGCATCGGCCGCCGTTGGGGCCACCGTTGCGCTCCGATGGCGGCGGACGCTGGGCCAGGCGCCGGCTGCGAGCTGAAGCCAGATTGGTCCTCCCGGCCGCCCAATGGTGAGGTCGGCCGGGAGGGCTCGCTGGGAGCCCTGGCACTTCACTCGCCGTGGTGCGCTGTCGTCAGACCCTCCCGGCGTCGATCATCCAGCGCACGGTGCGGTGCACGCCCTCCTCCCAGGGCGTGAACTCGACTCCGAGCTCGGCCCGCGCCTTGGAGCTGTCGGCGCGCGCTTGCCACAGCAGGAAGTGGAGCTGGCCGGCGCCCAGGAGTGGCGGGCGGCGGATCAGGCGCGAGACGGCCTCGCCGGTCTTCGCCAACCCCCTCGCCGCGCTCGCCGGGAGGGTGGGCGGCACCCAGCCACGGCCGGCTTCTGCGACGGCGACCGAGAGGATCTCGCGCATCGTCGCGTAGCCGTCGGCGAGGATGTAGCGCTCACCCGGGGTCCCTCGCTCGAAGGCGGCCAGGTGGCCCGCCGCGACGTCGTCGACGTAGGCGAGCGTCATCCCACCTGGTGGAACAGCGGGGAGGCG
Source organism: uncultured Actinomycetes bacterium (assembly GCA_963760665.1). Taxonomy (GTDB): domain Bacteria; phylum Actinomycetota; class Thermoleophilia; order Solirubrobacterales; family 70-9; genus AC-56. Next base: position 95,775 of record CAVXDS010000011.1, on the reverse strand, counting down.
CCGGCGGATCGCGTCGCGAACGGCACGGTCGATCCCCGTGCCCTGCCACGGCCCGGGTCCGTACACCGACGAGGGGTTGACGACCACGACGTCGATCCCCTCGGCCGCCTCGGCCAGCACCAGCTCCTCGGCGCGCTGCTTGGAGCGCTCATAGTCGGTGCCCTTCGGGTAGTCGGCGACGGCGTCCTCTGACACCGTGCCTCCCGTTTCGGCATGGAAGACGTCGAAGGTGGAGGTGTGGACCGCGCGTCTGACGCCGGCGCTACGCGCGGCCGCGATCACGCTGCGGGCCCCTTGGCGTTCACCCGCTCGAAGACGCCCGGATCCGCGAACCACTGCTCGAACAGGCCCATGCAGTTGAACACGCCCTCGGCGCCATCGACGGCGCGGCGCAGGGAGTCCGGGTCGGTGACGTCCCCTTGGGCGAGCTCGATCCCGGCGGGGAGCAGCTCGCGGGCCTTCGCGACGTTCCGAACCAGCGCCACGACCTCGTCGCCGCGGTCGGCCAGCCGTTTGGCGACCGCATTGCCGATCTTGCCGGTCGCGCCTGTGACGAGGAGCTTCACCGGCGCGGCAGCCTATCCGCTTCATACACTGGCGCGCGTGTCCCGTTTTCGCGATCCGCCCGATCCCCTGTTCCGGCGCCTGAACGCCTCGATCGGTTTCGACCGGCGCTTGGCGCCGCACGACGTGGAGCAGTCGCGGGCGCACGCGCGCGCCCTGCGCGCGGCGGAGGTCCTCGACGACGAGGAGCTGGCCCGAATGGAGGAGGGCCTCGAGATCGTTGCGGGCGAGCTCGAGGGAGGCTCCTTCTCGCCCGTCGCCGACGATGAGGACATCCACATGGCGATCGAGCGGCGGCTCACGGAGATCGTGGGACCGCTGGGGGGCAAGCTCCACACCGGCCGCTCGCGCAATGACCAGGTGGCGACCGACCTCGCCCTCTACGTTCGCGAGCACGCTGCGTTGTCAAGAGAGCTCGTCGGATCGCTGATGGCGCGCCTGCTGGAGCTGGCCGAGCGCCACGCCGACTGGCCGATGCCCGGCTACACACACCTGCAGCGCGCCCAGCCCGTGTACCTGGGGCACCACCTCCTCGCATATTTCTGGATGCTGCGGCGCGACGCGCACCGGTTTGCCCAGGTCCGCGAAGCCGCCGGCGAGCTCCCGCTCGGCTCCGGCGCGATGGCCGGAGTCAACTGGGACCTCGATCGCGAGGGGGTGGCCCGTGAGCTGGGCTTCGACTCGCTCTCGCCCAACTCGGTCGACGCGGTGTCCAACCGCGATTTCGTGCTCGACTACCTCTCCGCGGCATCGATCTGCGCGATGCACCTGTCGCGCCTTGGAGGCGAGATCGTGCTCTGGACGACCGACGAGTTCTCGCTTCTGTGAGGTGGCCGAGGACTTCTCCTCCGGGTCGAGCATCATGCCGCAGAAGAAGAACCCCGACGCGGCCGAGCTCCTGCGAGCCAAGGCGCCTCGGATCGCCGCGGGCTTTCTGACGCTCACCGGGGTCATGCACGGGCTGCCGCTGGCCTACTCGAAGGACCTGCAGGAGGACAAGGAGCCCCTGTTCGACGCCGTCGACAGCCTCGAGCTGTGCCTCGAGGCGGCGGAGCGGATGCTCGGGGGCCTGAGCTTCGACCGCGAGCGGCTCGCCGAGGCCGCCGCCGACGAGCTCCTGGCCGCGACGGACATCGCCGACCTGCTGGTTCGCAAGGGGATGCCATTCAGGGAGGCCCACGGCGTGGTCGGCGCGCTGGTGCGCGAGGCGCTCGATCAGGGCAAGGCGCTGTCCGAGCTCACGCCGGAGGACCTGGGTCGTCACTCGGAGCTGCTCGACGACTCCTACTACGACGTGCTGCGCTCGGGCCAGTGGCTCGAGTCGAAGATATCGTCGGGAGGCACCGCGTCGACGCGAGCTCGCCGAGCAGCTCGACGCGGCCCGGGTCGCCCTCGAGGACATCCGGCGATGAGCACGCGGCTGGCCGCTCCGGGCCGGCTTGCCGTCGGCTTCTTCGATCGCTCGGTGCACGACGTCGCCCGCGACCTGATCGGCTGCGCGCTGCTGTTCGAGGGAGTTGGCGGCGTGATCGTGGAGGTCGAGAGCTACGAGCGCGACGATCCCGCCTGCCATGCGTACGTCGGGCTGACGGAGCGAACCGCGCCCCTGTTCGGGCCGCCCGGGCGCGCGTACGTCTACCTCTCCTACGGGGTCCACTCCTGTCTCAACTTCGTTTGCGAGCCCGAGGGCCGGGCCGCCGCGGTGCTGATCAGGGCCCTGGAGCCGCGTTGGGGCATCGAGGACATGTCCCGGCGGCGCCGCCGTGATTCCGAACGCGAGCTCTGCTCGGGGCCCGGAAAGCTGACCGAGGCGCTGGGGATCGGGCTGGAGATGAACCGGGCGCCGCTCGCCGAGCCGCCGTTCGAGCTCCGCTACCGAGACGACGGCTGGCGCGACGTCGCCGTGGCGACCGGGCCGCGCATCGGCATCACCCGCGGCGTCGAGCTTCCCTGGCGCTTCTGCGCGGCGGGCAGCGAGTACCTGTCGCGGCCGCTGCGCTGAGGGGCGAGCCGAGCCGGCGCTAGCCGGCTACTCCGCCGCTGCCGGTGCCGCCGCTGGTGCCGCCGCTGGCACCGCCCCCGCCGGTTGACGGAGGCGCCTGGCTCGGGGCTTGCGACTGCTGGCCCTGCGGCTGCTGGCCCTGCGAGCTGGCGAGCCCTGCGACTGCGAGGGTTGGGCCGGCTGGGAGCTCGAAGGCGCGGGAGCGGCCGGGGTCAGGGCCGGGGCCTCCGTGCCGGACGTGCTCGGCGTCCGGCCGGTCTTCTCGTCGGCCTTCAGCTGCTCGACGGCGTTGATGACCTGGTTGAAGATCAGGGCCGGGATCGTGCCGCCGTCCACGGGGCCGCCGGCGTACTCGGTCTCCATCGGCGTGTACCGAGTCCGCGTGCCCGACCCACACTGCCACGGTGACGTCCTTGGTGGCGCCGACGAACCAGGCGTCCCCGTTGTTTTCGGTCGTCCCTGTCTTGCCCCATTCGCTCGGGTCGCCGGTATAGGCGCTCCTCCCGGTTCCCGACGTGACCACGGTGTGGAGGATCCCCCTCGCGGTCGCGGCGATCTCAGGCGATACCTCCTGCTTGGTCTCCACCTTGTTCTCCCCGGGGTCGCCGTCGTTGGTCTCGACCAGGTTGTCATCGGAGTCCTGGACCTTCTCAATCGCGACAGGTCCGTTGGAGGAGTCCGCCATCGTGCCGCTCACGATCTGGCCGTTGTGCTGGAGGGTCTGGTAGGCGTGGGCCATCTCCAGCGGGGTCACGCCCGTCCGCAGACCACCGAGGATCAGAGCCGGGTTGTAGGGCTCGAAGGGCCCGCCGTTGACCGAGTACTGGACGTCCGGGGTGGAGAGGTCGGTTTGTACCCCCATCTTGTTCGCCGTCTGGGCGACGTTCGCCGGCCCCACCTGGGTGCCGAGCTGGGAATAGACCGAGTTGTCGGAGTAGGTGGTCGCGGTTGCGATCGAGGCGGAGCCCAGGTACTCGTCGCCGTAGTTGTGGACGGGGAAGATCTCGGGAACGATCTTGTCGCCGCCGCCCTTCTTGCGGACCTTGGCCTTGAACGGGATCCGCTGCGGGGCGGAGGTGAAGACCTGGTCGGGCGAGTGCCCCTGCTCGAGGGCCGTCACCAGGGTGAACGGCTTGAACGCGGACCCGGGCTGCCGTTGGCCCTGGGTGGCCAGGTTGAACGGCTGTGTGCGGTAGTCGTAGCCACCCACCATCGCCTCGACGCCGCCGTTGACGTTGTTGAGCACCACCACGGCCGAGTTCAGGCCCACGCCGGCGGTGTGGTCGTAGGCGATCTGCTGCACCTGGTCCTGGAGGTTGAGGTCGAGCGTCGAGGTGACCTGGAGCCCGCCGCCGAACGCCTCCCCGGCGCCGTACTTGTCGACCAGCTGCTGGCGCATCCAGGAGGTGAAGTAGGGGGCCGCCGAGTCCTCCGCGGGGGTCTTGACGTCCGAGGCGGTGGGCAGGTGCTGCTGTGAGTACTGCTGAGACTCGCCCTGGGTGATGTAGCCCTGGTCGGCCATGTTCTGGAGCACGAGGTTTCGTCGCGCCAGCGCGTCGTTCGGGTTGGCCTTCGGGTCATAGCCGCTCGGGTTCGAGATCAGGCCGGCGAGCATGGCCGCCTCCCAGGGGAAGAGCTGCGAGGCGCAACGGTCGTGTGGGGCGCCGCAGCCCGGGTGGTCCCAGCCGAAGTAGGTCTTCGCCGCCGCCTCGATGCCGTAGGCGCCCTCGCCGAAGTAGATCGCGTTCAGGTACTCGGTGAGGATCTTGTCCTTGTCCCAGTGGCGCTCGAGCTGGTAGGCCAGGGCCGCCTCCCGGAGCTTCTCGAACAGCGTGCGGCTGCCCTGCGCGCGAAGCGCGTTCTTGACGAACTGCTGGGTGATCGTGGAGGCTCCCTGGGTGGCGCCCTGGTGGAGGATGTCCTGAAAGACGGCTCGGCCGATGCCCTGGTAGTCGATGCCCGCGGTGCTCGTAGAAGCGCTGGTCCTCGATCGCCACGGTGGCCTCCTTCATCACCGGAGCGATGTCCGCCGAGCCGACCAGGATCCGGCCCTTGTTGTTGGTCAGGGTGGCGATCTTCTGGTGGTTGACGTCGTAGAGGACCGAGTTCTGGGCGTGCTCGAACTGGGCGCGGTTCTCGAGCTGGGGCAGGTCGCTGGCGACGGCCATCATGATCCCGAAGATCCAGGAGACGAAGGCAAGCACCGCGAGGCCCAGGAAGACCAGCGCGAAGCGCAGCTTCTTGAGCTTCGGGCGCCGCTGGGGCGGCTGGGGGCCCGGGGAGGCCGGCAGGATGCTCGAGGGCTCACGGGGCGGCTGGTTCCCGTCGGACCCCTCTCCGTTGACGCTGGCAGGCTCCGGGCGTCGGCCCGGGGGCGCAGATCGCGCCGGGCCCATCTCCCCATCCGGGGAGCGGCGTCGTGGCCGTCTGAGCCTAGGAGGCATGTGGTCTCGCAGCGGTGGTGGCCATCTCGAGGGAGCCGCTCGGCGGCGAGCGAACGCGGCGGACGGACCCGCCCATGTCAACGATCACCCAAGGAATGCGCGCAGGACACAGATCCCGCCGCGCCGGCGCGTCAGTCTAGCATTGGCCTCGTGATGGATTCCACAGCCGCCACGCAGGCGCGGCGCCTGCTCGAGAGCGCCGCCGAGGCGCTACCCGAGGGGCGGCTCGCCGAGCAGCTCGAGAGCGGCCGGACGCTTCGGGTCAAGCTGGGAATCGATCCGACCGCCCCCGACATCCACCTCGGGCACGTGGTGGTGCTCAACAAGCTTCGCGCCTTTCAGGAGGCGGGCCACCTGGTTGTCCTGATCATCGGCGACTACACGGCGCGAGTGGGTGACCCCAGCGGACGCGCTGCGGAGCGCCCGGTGCTGACGGAGGAGCAGATCGCCGCGAACGCCCAGACGTTCTCCGAGCAGGCGTTCAAGGTGCTCGATCGGGAGCGCACCGAGGTCCGCCACAACAGCGAGTGGCTGGCGATGTCCAGCGACGAGCTCTTTCGGCTGGTTCGGCGGTTCACGGTGGCCCGCCTGCTCGAGCGGGAGGAGTTCAGCCGGCGGATGCAGGCCTCCGAGCCGATCTCGATCCTCGAGCTGCTCTACCCGATTCTCCAGGGCTACGACTCCGTGGCGGTCGCCGCCGACGTCGAGCTGGGCGGCACCGACCAGAAGTTCAACCTGCTGTTCGGCCGCGACGTGCAGCAGGCC
>CAVXDS010000011.1:0-85000 GCA_963760665.1 uncultured Actinomycetes bacterium | reverse complement strand
TGCGGACAGTGTCAGGCGGGCAGTTTGACTGGGGCGGTCGCCTCCTAAAGAGTAACGGAGGCGCCCAAAGGTTCCCTCAGCACGGTCGGAAATCGTGCGCAGAGTGTAAAGGCACAAAGGGAGCTTGACTGCGAGACCGACGGGTCGAGCAGGAACGAAAGTTGGGCTTAGTGATCCGGCGGTTGCAAGTGGAAGCGCCGTCGCTCAACGGATAAAAGGTACTCCGGGGATAACAGGCTTATCGCTTCCAAGAGTCCACATCGACGAAGCGGTTTGGCACCTCGATGTCGGCTCGTCGCATCCTGGGGCTGGAGTAGGTCCCAAGGGTTGGGCTGTTCGCCCATTAAAGCGGCACGCGAGCTGGGTTCAGAACGTCGTGAGACAGTTCGGTCCCTATCTGCCACGGGCGTTGGAGAGTTGAGAGGAGTCATCCTTAGTACGAGAGGACCGGGATGAACGCACCTCTGGTGTATCTGTTGTCCTGCCAAGGGCATTGCAGGCTAGCTACGTGCGGATTGGATAACCGCTGAAAGCATCTAAGCGGGAAGCCAACCTCGAGATGAGCTCTCCCATCCCCTTGAGGGAGTAAGACCCCTGGTAGACGACCAGGTTGATAGGCCGGCTGTGCAAGCGCGGCAACGCGCTAAGCAGACCGGTACTAATGGGTCGAGGGCTTGACGGTTATTTTTACCCTTTTGGCCTGCGTGCAGTTTTCAAGCCCCGCCGGGGCCGATCGGTCCCGCACGTTTCGGTGGTCATAGCGAGGGGGAAACACCTCTTCCCATTCCGAACAGAGTCGTTAAGCCCCTCAGCGCCGATGGTACTTGGTGGGCAACCGCCTGGGAGAGTAGGTCGCCGCCGGTTCTTGACTTCGAAGCCGCCCTCCGGGGCGGTTTCGTGTTTCCCGGGTTGTCACGGTGGCCACGCGTTGCTTCGCCGTGCCCCTTGCACGCACGACTCGATGCCTGCTCGATCGCTGTATGTGGCACCTTGCGGGATCATCTTTTTCCGGGGCGTACGTTACGGGCAAACCGCGGCCTTGTCCTCGTCGCCCCCGTGGCGTACGATCGCCATCGCCCCGCGTGTCGGGGCAACAACTACCTGAATAGGGGGATTGCATGAAACGGATCTTCGTGCATGCCGGCGTGGCCGCGATCGCTTGCGCGCTGCTCGCCGTACCGGCACATGCCGGCGTCAAGCACTTCCACGGAACGGTGAACGGCGCCGGAACCGTCAAGTTCGACGTCAAGTTCAAGCACGGGAAGGCGAGGAAAGCCGGCGGCTTCTCTTTCCGGGGCGTACAGGAGACGTGCGTCGAGGACACCATCCCCGTCGCTACGAGCACCGCCAACTTCGTCAAGGTCAAGCACCGGAAGTTCCACTACAGATTCCGCGGCTTCATCGGGCACGTTGACGGCAAGATCACCAACCACGGTCGCAAGGCACATGGAGTGTTCCTCGACGGCCCGAACGACCTCGGCGTGCGCCACCACTGCCACACCGGTAGTGGCCCACAGGCGCGCGAGATAGGCTGGAAGGCAGCCAGGTAACCGCCTCCAATGCTGGACGGGCCGGGCGGGCCCGCGGCCATCGCCGCGGTTCGCCCGGCGCGGCTCAGCCCGTGTAGCGCTCGACGGCGGCGCGGAAGTCGGCTCGCGAGAGGGTGCCGCCGGGGAAGCGCCACTCGGGCCGGGGCCTGGCGGCGTGGTCGGCCCGCGTTCCACAGGCGCCGCGGCGGGTAGTCGCCAGCGCCTCCCAGCCAGGCCGGCGAGTGGTTGTGGATCGCCGGGCGGCTCGCTCGCGACAGGACCCGTCCGCGGAGACCGGCACGAGGCCGTACTCGCCCAGCGTCGCGAAGTCGATCGCGAGATCGACGCCGCTCAGGGTCCGCTGGCCGAGATCGATGCGCCTGTGGAACATGCGAGGCCCAAGGTAGGAGGGGGGCGGACGGAACATACGTTCTGCAAGGGAACTTGCACAGGGTCATCGCCCGCGGCGCCCGAAGCTGTGGGCGGCCGGCGCGACGGCGGCGAGCTCGGTGGCCTGCTCCGCGGTCAACCCGCCCGCGCGAGCGCCGTCGCCACCGGCAACCCCCCTGCCGGTCTCGCGCTCCGCGGGCGGCTCGATCTGCCTGACGTCGGCTCGGGGCTGGTCCGGCGTGGCGATCGGGCGGACGGCCGAGGCGACCACGTTGACGACCCCGGCGCGGCGCTCCAGCTTGCCGCTCACCCGCGCGAACGACGCCGTTCTGACCGCCAGGCGATGACGCCGGTAGACGGGCGGCGGGACCACGACGTTGATCGTCCCCAACTCGTCCTCGAGCAGCATGAAGACCACTCCGTGGGCGGTTGCCGGCCGCTGGCGTGCGACGACCATCCCGGCGATCTCCACCGGCCTGCCGCCCGAGACCCCGTCCAGGTCCGCGCTCGACGCCACCGAGCTCTCCAGGCTGGGCCGCAGCAGTGCCATCGGGTGCTCGGCGATCGCGATCCCGACAGAGCCGTAGTCGGCCACCAGCCGCTCCCACGAGTCGAGCTCGCGCAGCGAGGGCGCCGCGGGAATGGGGAGGGGAAGGGAGAGCTGTATGGGCGCGGGCTGCGGCGCCCCCGGCGGGGCTGCGCCATTCGCGCCTCCCGCGGCCCGGCCGGCCCCAAGCCGCCGCCCGCCCCGGGCGACGCCGAGCTGCCACAGATCCTCGCGTCGCCGCAGGTCGTCTTGCCCGCCGATTCCCTCGCAGGCTCCGGACCACGCCAGGAGCTCGAGCCCCTCGCGGCCCACGCCGGAGCGCGACGCGAGGTCGGCGAGGTCGCAGTAGGGGCCGCGGCGCTGGCGCTCTTCGACGAGCGCCCGGGCGTCGCCCTCCCGCAGGCCGGTTATGTAACCCAGGCCGATCCGCACGGCGAGGCTGACAGGGGACAGGTGACAGGTGACAGGTGGTGGGTCCTGAGCCACCTGCTGTGCGCTGTCCGCTGTGAGCTCGACCGAGCACTCCACGCCGCTGCGGTTGACGTCCGGCGGCAGCACCTCGATTCCCTTCCGCTGCGCCTCGTGGACCAGCGCATCGGGCGGGTAGAAGCCCATCGGCTGCTCGTTCAAGAGCGAGCAGAGGAACTCGGGTCCGTAGTGGACCCGAAGCCAGGTCGACTGGTAGGCGAGCAGGCCAAAGGCGACCGCGTGGGCCTTCGGGAACCCGAACCCCGAGAAGCCGCGGACCTGCTCGAAGACGCGCTCGGCCACCTCCTGCGTCGCGCCCCGCTCCCTCGCCCCGGCGATGAATTGATCGCGATAGGCCAGGATCGCCTCCTCGGAGCGCTTGCGGCTCATCGCCCGGCGCAGCCCCTCGGCCTCGCCGGCGCTGAACCCCGCCAGCGACATGGCCACCTGGATCACCTGCTCCTGGAAGACGATCGCCCCGAGCGTGTCGGCAAGGATCGGCTCCAGCGACGGGTGCTCGTAGGGAACGCGGAACGAGGGGTCCTTGCGCAGCTTCTCGCGCCGCTCCAGGTAGGGATGCACGGCGCCTCCCTGGATCGGCCCCGGGCGCACCAGCGCCACCTGGACCGTGAGGTCGTCGAGGTTCTCCGGCAGCGTCCGCGGCAGCATCTGCATCTGCGCCCGGCTCTCGATCTGGAACGCTCCTGTCGTGTCCGCCGCCCGGATCGCCCGGAAGGTCTTCGGGTCGTCGATGGGGATTCGGGAGAGATCGATCCGCTCGCCCCGCGCCCGGGCGATCTCCTCGACGCAGCGCTCGACCGCCGACAGCATCCCCAGCCCCAGCAGGTCGATCTTCAGGAAGCCGGCGTCCGCGCACGAGTCCTTGTCCCACTGGATCAGCTGGCGCCCCTTCATCGCCGCCGGCTGGACGGGGCAGACGTCGATCAGCGGCCTGGTGGAGATCACCATCCCGCCGGGATGCTGAGAGGGATGCCGCGGGAGCCCCCACGCGTCGCGCGCCAGGCGGGCAAGCGCCCGCCAGCGCACCGACGCGGCTCGCTCCGCGCCGATCGCCGTCACCATGTCCGACTCCACCGACTCGGGGCGGTCGAACAGGTCGACCGTGCGGGCCACCCGCTCGACCTCTCCAGGCGGCAGGCCCAGCGCCTTGCCGAAGTCGCGGGTGGCGCCGCGCGATCGGTAGCAGGCGAACGCCGCGACCAGCGCCGAGCGCTCCTCGCCGTAGCGCTCGTGGACGCGGGGAATCAGCTTCTCGCGGATGTCGCGCGGAAAGTCGAGATCGATGTCCGGCGCCTCCGTGATCTCCTCGTTCAAAAAGCGCCCCAGGAACAGCCCGTTGCGCACCGGGTCGACATGCGAGAGCCCGGTGAGGTAGCAGACGATCGAGCTGACGCTCGAGCCGCGGCCCCGGCCCGGTGGCAACAGCGCACGCGCCGAATCCGGCCCCCTGACCTCGGCCGCCACCTCGCGGGCCAGCTCGAGGATGTCGAAGTGGAGCAGGAAGAACCCCGACAGCCGCAGCGAGCGAATCACCCCGAGCTCCTCCTCCAGCCGTTGCCGCGCACCTCGGCGCTCGGGCTCGCCCGCGTACCGGTGATCGAGCCGGGCCCTGCAGATCTCGGCCAGCGTCCGGTCGGCATCGGGGTCCTCCGAGCCCGGGTAGCGGTATCCGAGGTCGCGGGTGAGGTCGAAGCCGAGCCGCTCGGCGATCCGCGCGCTCTCCGCGACAGCGCCGGGGTGCTCGCCGAAGCGGGCGGCCATCGTCGCCGGCGCGGCGAGATAGGCCGACGCATTCCCCCGTCGCCCGGGCTCCGTCTCCTCCAGCGTTCCCTTCAGGCGCACGGCGACCAGGGCGTCCTGGAGCGGCGCTCGTGACGGGTCGTGCATGTGGACGCCGCCCGTCGCCACGCACAGGACGCCGAGCCGCCCGGCGAGATCCTCCAGCCAGCGATTGCGGGCCCGGTCGGACCGCCAGAACGGCCGCTGCAGCTCGACCCGGAAGCGGTCGCGGCCGAAGGCACTCTCAGCCGCCGGCCGAGCGCCTCGGACGTCATCGCGTCGGCGGCGCGGGGCCTGCCGCCGGCACGCCCGAAGGAGCCCGCGAGCGCCCCGTCCCGCGCGCAGCCCGAGAGGCAGACCAGGCCCTCCGCTCGCTGCTCGATCTCGGCGAGCCCAGCGGTGGGGGGGAGGAGGCTCGCGACCCGGCACCGGACGTGTATCGCGATGAGCCTCCGTGACCAGGCGGCACAGGTTCCGCCACCCGGTGGCGTCCTCGGCGAGGAGCGTCAGGTGAAAGGGAGCGGCTCCAGCAGTCACGGTCAGCTCGGCGCCGACGATCGGGCGAACGCCGAACGCCCTGCCCGCCTGCGCGAACTCCATCGCTCCCCAGACGCCGTCGTGGTCGGTCAGGGCGAGGGCCGGATAGCCCAGCTGCGCCGCCGCGCCTGCCAGCTCCTCCGGCGTCGAGGCCCCGTCGAGGAAGGAGTAGGCGGAGTGGCAGTGCAATTCGACATAACTCCCGCCGCTTACTCCGCTTCGCGTCCGTCGCGGCGGGGTGGCTGCTGGGTCCTCTCGCTTCGCGTCCGGTCGCGGCGGGGTGGTGCTGGGTCCTTCGCTTCGCGTCCGTCGCGGCGGGGTGGCGGGTCCCTCGGTGCTCATGCTCTTTGCAGGAACCAGCGACCCGTGGTGGCCGATGCCGGCTCGCAGAAGACCACCACGTTGCGGCCGTCGGTGAGCACCAGCTCGAAGTAGCGGCGGCGAAGCGGCCGCGGCGTCCACCAGCGGTCCTCGACCAGCCACTCCTCGCGCACCGTGTCCACTGCCACCGACTCGACGGCGCTCGGCACCCCGTCGGATCCCGCATCGACCCTCACCGGCCGCGGCCAGTAGACATTCCTCCGCCGGACGCTGCGAATCGATCGCCTGGCTGTGTCCTCGCTTGGCCGGCTTGCTCACGTACGTTCGCAGTACGCTCGCTGCGTCGGCCGCCCTGCGTCCTTGCCAGGCTCGATCTCGCGCCCGCGGATTCATTCTTCGCCCTCCGTATACGGGGTCAACAGGGAGCGCCGCTCGGGCACGCGCGACTCCGAGTCGACCTCCAGCACCCGGAGCACCGCGTCCTTCCCGGCGACCGCCCGCGCCTGGCGAACCGCCTCGGCGAGCCGCCTTCGCCTGCTCGGGTGCGCGGATTCGAGCAGCGTCGCCTGGTCGCTCGCGGGCGGCCCCGTCTCGAGCGCCTGCAGGCTCAGCGAGGCGGCGGGGCCGGGAAGCTCCTCGAGCTTCGGGAGCAGCGCCAGGCGCAGGCGCGTCGGGTCGGCGCTGGCGCGGCGCATCGCCGCCACGGACCGCCAGCTCCCGCCCCCGGCCAGCCGCACGCCGAGCCGCAGGCGCCGCAGGCTTCGTCCGCGACGCGCCGGGTGGGCGAGGAGGCGATCGATGAGCAGTGACAGCGCCCGCTCCAGCTGCGGGCCCGAGATGGCCTCGTGCAGCTCCAGCCGTTCCACCAGCTCCTCGTGCGCCCGGCGCGGACGCAGGGGCTCATCGGTGCCGCGAGCCATCCGCAGCGCCCTCAGGCCGGCCACGCCGAAGCGGTCGGCGATCGCCGCGTCCGGGAGGGCCGCGAGCTGGCCGAGCGTGTCCACCCCGAGGCGCTCGAGCTTCTCCGGCAGGTCGGCGGAGCCGGTCCGCGCCGCCTCCCCGGCTCCGCCTCCCGGGACGGCGCGGTTGCCGGACAACCGCTCGCGGAGCAGGCCCACGGGCAGGGGGGCGAGGAAGGCGCGCGCCATCGCCCCGGGGACGACCACGGGCCCCCTGCGCGGCCTCGCTTGAAGGGCGGCGGCGTAGGCGCAGAGCCGGGTCTGCCCCGCCCCGAGCCGAACGGGTGGGCCGATTGCCTTTCGCGCCCGCCTCAGGACCCCCTCCAGGCTTCCGCCCCAGAGCCCACGCAGGCCGGCCGCCTCGAAGAAGGCCTCTCCCGGCCGCCCCGGCTCGACCGCGGCGCCGATCGCCTCCAGGCGTCGCAGCGCTTCCTCCCAGGCTGCCTCCGCGCGCTCGGGATCGGGCGGCACCAGCGTCAGGTCGGGGCAGCGGGCGAGCGCCTCGCCGAGGCGCATCCCGGCGCGGACCCCGAACGCCTCGGCGGGCCCGGAGGTCTCTCCGACCACCTGCGGCCCGCCGGGCTCGGGTGCCAGCGCCAGCGGCCTGGTGAGCAACGCCCGCCGGCGCTCTTTGAGGATCGCCAGAAGGGTGAACCGGGGGATGAGCGCGCAGGCGACCGTCATCGAACATATGTTCGTACATGGAGCGGCGGATTTCAAGGGGGCGAGAGGCCGGGTCCGCGATACTGCTCGGAGCGATGGGACTCTGCGCGAGACCCCTACCCCCGCTGCTTTTGTGCCTCGGGCTGATCGCCCTGCCGATCGCCGGTTGCGGCGGCGGGGCGAGCTCGAATGGCGGCACCGTCTCGACCCCCAACCAGGGCTCCGCACCGAAGGTCGCCGGCAACGCCGATCCCGCCGACGTCCGCGTGATCAACGGCTGGGTGACCAAGCTTCGCCACGGCGACGTGGACGCCGCCGCCGGCTACTTCGCGATCCCCAGCGTGGCCGAGAACGGTGTCCTGATCCACATCCGCAGCCTCCAGGATGCCCGCCGCTTCAACCAGTCCCTTCCCTGCGGCGCCCGGCTGATCAGCGCCCAGACGGCGGGCGATTTCACGACCGCGACCTTCCGCCTCACCGAGCGCCCCGGGCCCGGCCTGTGCGGGAACGGCACCGGGCAGACCGCGAAGACCTCATTCGTGATCCGCGACGGCAAGATCGCCGAGTGGCGCCGCGTCGGCCTGCCCGGCGCCCCGGGCGCCCCCAGCCAGTCGGCATAGGCAGAAAGATCGGCCCAGTTTCCAAAAAAGACTTGATTTTCCGGTCCTGGCGAGATAGGGATACACATCAGAGGGGCACATACGGCTGGAATGGGAGTGGCTGGTGCGCCCGATCACGGCGTACACACGAGGAGAGGAAACCGGATGAGAAGGCTCAGGTTGGTGCTTCTGGCCGTCGGCATTGCCGCGACCTCGATGGCGCTGGCGTCTTGCGGCGGCGGCGGCGATGGTGGAGGCGGCACGGCGACGCTCGACCTCACGATCGGAGACTCGGTGCCGCTCAGCGGTGGCCTTGCGGACTACGGCCCGCCCGGGGACAAGGCGGCGAACGTCGCCCTCGACCAGATCAACAAGGCCATCAAGGCGGCCGGTGTCGATCACACGGTCAAGCTCGTCACCGAGGACAACTGCGGCGGCGACGACCAGCAGTGCGCTGTCCAGGCCGCCCGCAAGATGGTCGACTCCGACAACGCCAGCTGCATCGCGGGCGCGTGGGCCTCGGCCGACACGATTCCGACCGCCGAGTCGGTGGCGATCCCGGACGGGGTCCTGCTGATCTCGCCCGCGTCGACGAGCGATGAGATCACGGGCCTCGACGACAACGGACTCGTCAACCGGACCGCCCCGCCCGACTCCTTCCAGGGCCCGACGCTGTCCAAGTACCTGGTCCAGAAGGCCCTCAACGGGGCCAAGGGGAAGACGATCAACATCGGAGCCCGAAACGACGCCTACGGCACCGGCCTCGCAGACACGTTCAGCAAGGCCTGGGAGGCGGCCGGAGGCACGATCGGCAAGCGAGTCGACTACGACATCAAGCTCCCGAACTACGACAGCGAGGCGCAGCAGATCGTCTCGGGCAATCCTGACGGGATCGTGATCATCGACTTCCCGGAGACCTACAACAAGGTCGGTCCGGCGCTGGTGCGCGCGGGCTTCGACACCAGGAAGACATTCGTCACCGATGGCTTGATCTCGGGCGACCTCGCCGCAAGTGCGGGCGCGGACGCCGTCAACGGCCTGCGCGGCACCGCTCCCGGGGTGCCGGACGGCGATCCGTCGGAGGTGGCGTTCAACAAGCTGTACGAGGCTGCACAGCCGAAGGACGTCGACTCGGCAGACGTTCGACGCCCAGAACTTCGACGCCGTGATGCTCTGCTATCTGGCGGCGGTGGCGGCGGGCTCGACCGACGGCCAGGACATGGCCGACCAGGTGCGTGACGTCAGCGCTCCTCCCGGCACCAAGTACACGTTCCAGCAGCTTCCGGAGGCGATCAAGGCTCTGGAGAACGGTGACGACATCGACTACCAGGGCGCCTCCGGCCCGATCGACATGAACGATGCCGGAGACGCGACGGGTGGCGTCTACGATCTCTACGACTTCAAGAACGGCGCTCCCGAGGCCGTGGACGAGATCCAGGTGCAGAACCCGACGGACTGACCAGGAGACATCAGGCGGCGTGTAACAGGCGCGCGCGCAGGAGCAGCCGGGGCCTAGTCCCCGGCTGCTTCGATTCCGGCGGCGGGCTCGGGCCGGTCCATGCGCGCCGTGCCTCCGAGATACAGCTCGGCGACCTTGGGGTCGTTGAGGAGCTCCTTGCCGGGACCCTCGAAACGATCCTGGCCCAGGTCGAGCACGTAGCCGCGGTTCGACATTCCGAGCGCCCGGCGGGCGTTCTGCTCGACCATGACCACGGTCACTCCGGCGCGGTTGATGTCCTCGACCTTCTCGAAGATCGCCTCGACGAACGCCGGCGCAAGGCCGGCCGACGGCTCGTCGAGCAGCAGCACCTCGGGATCTGGCATCAGGGCCCGGGCCATCGCCAGCATCTGGCGCTCGCCACCGCTCATCGTCCCGGCGGCCTGCGCTCGCCGCTCCCCGAGCCGCGGGAAGAGCTCGTACATCCGCTCGATCTGCCCCTTCGTGCGCGAGGAGTCGAACGAGCCCATCTCGAGGTTCTCCGCCACCGGTGAGGGTGGGGAACACGTTGTCGAGCTGCGGCACGTAGCTGAGGCCGAGGCGGGTGATCGTGTGCGGCTTGTGCCCGCTGATCTCCTCGCCCCGGAAGACCACGCGGCCGCTGCGGGGCCGAAGCAGCCCGAAGATCGTCTTCACCAGGGTCGACTTGCCGGCCCCGTTGGGGCCGATCACGGTCACGATCTCTCCCTCGTTGACGCGGATCGAGACGCCGTTCAGGATGTCGACCTCGGGGACGTAGCCGGCGATCAGCCCCTCGGTACGGAGCAGCGCGCCGTCGGCGCCGGCCTCGGTCACCCGCTCCCCTCCTCGGACAACCGTCGCCGGACCCCAGGTACGCGTCGATGACCGCTTGGTCTTTGCGGACCTCATGCGGCTCGCCGTCGGCGATCACGCGGCCCTCGGCCATCACGATCACCCGGTCGGCGTGGTTCATCACCACCTCCATGTCGTGCTCGATGAACAGGAAGGTGACGCCCTCCTCGGCGCGGAGCCGTTGCATGTGGTCGAGCAGCCGGCGCCCGAGGGTGGGGTTGATCCCGGCCATCGGCTCGTCGAGGAGCAGGAAGCGCGGCTTGGCCATCAACGCCCGTGCGAGCTCGAGCAGCTTCCGCTGACCGCCCGAGAGCGTGCCCGCGTAATGATCCCTGAGCGGGGTGAGGTTGAAGATCTCGAGCAGCTCCATCGCCTCCTCGCGGACTTCCGCCTCTCGCCTCCGCGAGGCGCCGGGGCGAAACAGCACGTTTACCAGCCGCTCGCCCGGCTGATCGCGAGCGCCGAGCATCATGTTGTCGATCACCGGCATTCGGGCCAGCGCCTTGGTGATCTGGAAGGTCCGAACCATGCCGAGGCGGGCGATCGCGTAGGGAGGGCGGCCGAGGACGTCCCGGCCGCCGAACGACGCCGAACCTCCATCCGGGCGGTAGAAACCGGTGATCACGTTGAAGAAGGTCGTCTTGCCGGCGCCGTTGGGCCCGATCAGCGCGGTGATCGAGCCGTCGCGAATCCCAAGGCTGGCACCGTTCACGGCGCGGATGCCGCCGAAGCGCTTGACGACGCCGTCGGCCTCGAAGATCGTGCCGTTCGAGGCCGACGCCGGCGGTGCGGCTGCGTCGGGCACCTCAGTCACCGAGCACCATCTCCTCGCGCTTTCCGAACATCCCCTGTGGGCGGAACGCCATCAGCCCGATCAGAATCAGCCCGACGATGATGAACCGCAGCGCCGTGATCCGGGTCTCCGACAGGGGCAGGTCGAGGAACAGCAGTGCTTCGAGGATGGTCCACAGGATCACCGAGCCCACCGCGACTCCCCAATAGCTCGCCAGCCCGCCGAGGACCAGCACCGCGTAGCCGTTGAAGGTGACGATCGGTATGAACTCATCCGGGACGACGAACTTCAGGTTGAGCGCCAAGAAGAAGCCCGCGACGGCTCCCAGCGTGGCAGCGATCGCCAACGACTGGAGCTTGTAGGCGAAGGCGTTCTTGCCCAGCGCGCGCGCAGCGTCCTCGTCCTCGCGGATCGCCCGCAGCACGCGGCCCCAGGGCGTCTGCTGGACGCGGCTGAGCGCAAAGGTCAGCGCGATCACCACCACCCAGACGACGAGGAACAGTGGGAACAGCCTCGGGACGTCGGTCCACCCGAGGTCGGCGATCCAGCCCTGGATCGTGTCCGAGAGGGAGTCCCAGCTGTCGCTGAAGCCGAACTTGCCCTGGGCGCCCCCGGTCAGCTCCCGGGCGTTCAGCGCGAACAGGCGGATCGCCTCCGCCGCGGCGATCGTCGCGATCGCGAAGTAGTCGGTGCGCAGCCGCAGAGAGGGCAACCCGACGAGCAGGGCGAAGGCGACCGCGATCAGGACCGCGATCGGCAGGGAGAGCCAGAACGAGATCCCCGTCTCGGTGGTCAGGATCGCCATCGAGTAGGCGCCGATGGCCATGAAGGCGGCCTGGCCGAAGTTGAAGATCCCAGTGAAGCCGACGTTCAGCTGTAGGCCGAGCGCGAAGATGGTGTAGGTGCCGGCGATGATCCCGACGCTGGTCCAGAACTCGACGTCGGTGAACGACTGGAAAGTGACCGCAATCGGAGGGCTCGATAGGAGCTCGAGCACCTAGATCGTCCTCGCTCTGCCGAAAATGCCCTGCGGCCGGATGATCAGGACGAGGATCAGGACGAGGAAGCCGATCGCCGTCTTCCAGCGCGCGTCGATGAACAGAGTGGACCATTCGATCACCAGCCCGAGCAGGATCCCGGCGGACAAGGCCCCGTAGGCATTGCCGATCCCGCCCATGACGACGGCGGCGAAGATCGGCAGGAGGAGCTCGAACCCCAGCTCGGGCTGAAGCTGCGTGATCGCGCCGGCCAGTACCCCGGCGAGCCCCGCGAAACCGGCGGCGAAGACCCAGGTCCAGAGAATCACCCGCGAGGTGTCGATGCCCGAGGTCTCGGCGAGGTCGAGGTCGTCCGACAGAGCCCGCATCCGCTTGCCGAGCAGCGTGTAGCGAAGCATCACGCCGGTGCCGATCAGGACCGCGAAGCCGATGATGATCACGACCAGGTTGGTGCGCCCGATCGTCAGGCCGAGGAACTTGACCGTGTCGGTGACGTTGACGTTGAGCTGGCGCAGCTCCGTGCTCCACACGAACTGGATCCCGTAGCGGATCACCAGCGCCAGCCCGATCGACATCAGGAGCAGCTGCAGCATGCCGGCTCCGCGGGCGCGCATCGGCCCCCACATGACCTTCTCCAGGAAGATCCCGAGCACAGCGGTCATCGCCATCGCCCAGAAGACCGCCACCACCAGGGGCAGGCCCCAGGTGACGTTGACCAGGTAGGCCATGTAGGCGCCGAAGGTGAGGAAGTCGCCGTGGGCGAAGTTGACGAGCTTGAGGATCCCGTAGACGAGGGTCAGCCCCACGGCGCCGAGCGCATAGATCGAGCCGCTGGAGAGCCCGTTGAGGCCGGTCTGAGCGACGTCGTGAAGTCCTTTGGAGGCGATCATCACCAGGACGATCACACCCAGAACGACGAGCGCCGCGAGACCCGGCCGGCGGTCGGCCGACTCCTTCAGCCGCCGCCAAGGGCTGACCTCCGCACCCAGGGTAAGGGATTGAGCCTCCATCTCCCGGTCCAATCGTATGTCTACCCGAGCTTGGCCCGCGTACGCATGATCACCTCGTCGGTGAACTGGCTCGTTCCGGCGTGGCCGCCCAGGTCCGGGGTCCGGACCCCGGCCGCCGTGGCCTGCAGGACCGACTCGTAAACCGCCCGGGAGGCCTCCTCGGCGCGCTCGGCGCCGCGCTCCGCCGCGTGATGCAGGAGCGCGGCCGCGGCCAGGATCATCCCCATCGGGTTGGCGATCTCCTTGCCCTGGAGCGCGGGCGCCGTCCCATGCGGCGCCTCGGCCATCGCCACGGTGGTGCGAAGCTCGTGGTCGAGCGCGAGCAGGATCGACTCGGCGCCCGCGATCGAGCCGAACAGCGGCAGGACGAGGTCTGAGAGCAGGTCCCCGTCGCGGTTCAGGCACGGGATTACGAGCGGGCCGGTGGCCGCGCCGCCGACCAGCCCCGCCAGGGTGGCGTCGATCAGCACCGGCTCATAGGCGACCTCGGGGTGGCGCTCGGCGGCGGCGTCCATCTCCTCCTTCAGCATCCCCTCATAGGTCGGGCTGACGGTCCACTTCGGGCCGCCGTAGACCCGCCCCGACATCCGGCTCGCGGTGCGAAAGGCGTACTCGGCGACCGCGCTGCAGTCGGAGCGCCGGATCGTCTCGGTGCGGTGGGCGAGCTCGTCGCCATCCGCTTCCTGGCGCGACTCATCGGCGCCGTAGGCGTCGCCGACCGCCATCCGGCAGACCGAGATCGGATCGTGAACGCCGCCGATCGGCGTCACTCCCGGGATCCTGCGGCCGGTGCGCAGGATCACCTTGCCGTCGACCGCCTCGCGCAGAATCCGGTTGGGGCTGCCGACGTCGCCGGCGCCCGCCGGCGTGATCGTCGCCGCCTTCAGCCCCAGGCCGGTCTCGCGCATCGCCTCCGCGGCCTGCTCACAGACGCCGTTTCGGGTCCGGCGCCGGTTCTCCAACGAGAGGTCGAAGCGGATCAGGTCGATCTCGAGCCCGAGCAGGTCGGTGTCCAGCACCCGCAGCGCCTGCTCGAGCAGCTCCTGGCCGGTCTGATCGCCCTCCAGCGCGACTATCCTGATCGGCGCCATGGAAGGCGAGCGTATTACTTACAGCCGTGCCTGCTGAGAGCTGTACCTGGTGCGGCGCGGTCGTCGACGTCGACGACGGCTTCCGCCTGTTCGAGCCCGCGGGCGATCGCCGCGCGGCCTTCTGCCGGCTCGAGCACGTGGTTCCCTGGGCGATCCAGGGAGCGCACTGGGAGGCGGGCGAGATGACACAGCCGGCCTCGACCGACGAGGGGCCGATCAGCTGCTCACAGTGCGGCCAGGAGCTCGGCGAGGTTCATCTGCGGCTTGTCCGCCACCGCGGCGAGCACCGCGTGCCGGACCGCTTCTGCTCCGTGGACCACCTGCTCGAGTGGGCGAAGGCGGGCGGCCGCTGGCAGTAGCGTCGGCCGATGATTCCGTCGTTTGACGTCCATAGGACGTACAAGGTCAGAAGCGACCGCCGGCCGCGAACCGCAGGACGAGGCCGGCGGTCTGGACGGGCTTCTCGACGTTCGGGGAGTGACCGGCGCCGGGGATCATCTTGATCCGGGCGCCCGGAACGTCCTCGTAGGCCTGGGCGGCCTGCTTCGGATCGTCCCATAGCTGGTCCTCGGTACCGAAGATCACCAACAGCGGCACGAGCGCGCTGCGGGCCCGCTGGTCGAGGGGTTCCTGCTGCTCGTAGTCGTCAGTGTCGGTCGCGGCGCGGTCGTAGGACGTGTAGGTCATCGCGTGGAAGTCGTCCACCACCTGGTCGGAGAAGTCGCCCTCCTCATGGCCCGGCGCGAAGGCGCGCTCGTACTGGTCCTTGATCACGACGTCGGGGACGACGCGCCAGATCGCCTGCCCGATCACGGGCGTAAAGCCCAGCTTGGCCAGGAACGGCAGGCCGCCGAACCTCGAGTCGGGCGCCTCGTCGATGTCCACCAGCCGGTCCACCAGCTCGCTGGACTGGGCGGCGAGCGCCGTGGCGACGTCGAACCCCATCGAGTGGCCGACGACGACCGCGCCCTGGACGCCGAGCTTGCTCAGGGCGAGCGCGACGAGGCGCCCCTGGTCGGGGATCGAGTAGCCGCTTCCCGGCTTCTCCGAGCCGCCGAAGCCGAGCAGGTCGATACGGATCACCCGATGGCGCTTGCCCAGCAGCGGGGCCATCCGGTCCCACCAGTGAAGCGAGCAGCCGAAGCAGTGCAGGAGCACGATCGGCGGCGGACCGGTGGCGCTGCGCCGGCGGGCCGGCTGGGCGACCGTCGGCCCCTGGTCGACCACTTGGACCGCGCCGCCGGGAAGCTCGAGGATCCGCCCGGCGCTCACCGTCACCCCGGCAGGCTTGGTCTGCTGGTCGAGCACGATCGTGTTGACGGCGAGCAGGATCGCCAACGCGATTGCGGCGCCGATCACGACCTTCCAGGCTCGTCTCACGCAGATGCTTGGGGGCGAGGAGCGAGGCCGAGCTCGTCGGCCCGCCCGGCCATCGCTTCGATCACGAAGGCGACGTGCCCGTCGAAGTCGACGCCCAGCTCGTCGGCCCCGCGGCGGACCTGATCGCGATCGACCCCGGCCGCGAACGAGGGCGTCTTGAGCTTCTTCTTCACCGACTTGGGGGTCATCCCCTCGATCCCCGTGGGGCGCACCAGAGCACAGGCGGCGATGAAGCCCGAGAGCTCGTCGACGGCGAACAGCGTCTTTGCGAGCGGTGTCGTGCGCGGCACCCCGAGGAACTCCGCGTGCCCGGCGACCGCGTCGATCACCTCGGCGGGGTAGCCCCGCGCCTCGAGCTCGGCGAGCGCGTGGCGTGGATGACCCGTCTCCAGGTCGGGATATCGCTCGTAGTCGAGGTCGTGGACCAATCCTGTGATCCCCCAAAGCTCCTCGTCCTCGCCGTCGTCGCGAGCGTAGGCACGCATCGCGGCCTCGACCCCGAGCACGTGCTTTCGCAGCGAGCCGGAGCTGATCCACTCACAAACCAGGTTCCAGGCGTCCTCACGCGTCGGTTCAGGCATGACCCGTTGTTACCCTAGCCCCCCAGCCGATGGAAAAGTTCGTCATACAGGGCGGCGCCCCGCTTTCGGGCGAGATCGTGGCCGCCGGGAACAAGAACGCGGCCCTGCCGGGAATCGCTGCCTGCCTGCTGACCGACGAGGAGGTGGTGCTCTCCAACGTGCCGCGGATCAGGGACACCGAGACCCAGGTCGCGCTCATCGAGCAGCTCGGCGTCAAGGTCCACTGGAACACAGAGAACGAGATCCGCCTCCAGGCCGACGCCGTCGCGGACGTCGAGGTGGACGAGGGGCTGTCGGCACGGATCCGCGCTTCATTCCTGCTCGCCGGCCCACTACTGGCACGGTTCGGCCAGGCGCGGATGCCTCCGCCGGGCGGCGATTTCATCGGCCGGCGGCGCCTCGACCCGCATCTCGACGCCTTCCGCGACATGGGCGCCCTCGTCGACGGCGAGCGCTGGATCGAGATCGAGACGTCGGGCAACGGCCTTCGGCCATGCCGGATCTTCATGGACGAGCCCTCGGTGATGGCGACCGAGAACGCATTGATGGCAGCGGCGCTCACCGAGGGCCCAACCACGATCGCGAATGCAGCCTGCGAGCCGCATGTCCAGGACCTCGCCAGGCTGCTGGTCAAGATGGGCGCGCAGATCGACGGGATCGGCTCGAACGTGGTCACCGTCCACGGCCGGGACAAGCTCGGAGGGGCCGAGCATCGGATCTGTCCCGATCACATCGAGGTGGCGAGCTTCATGGCCCTGGCCGCCGCGACCAAGGGAGAGCTGCGGGTCCGAGACACCGAGCCCGAGGACCTGGTGATGATCCGGCGCCAGTTCAGGCGCCTCGGCCTGCAGTCGATGGTCGAGGGCAATGACGTGCTCGTCCCTCCCGAGCAGGTGCTGAAGATCCGGGCCGACCTCGGGGAGGCGACCCCGAAGGTCGAAGACGGCCCGTGGCCCGCCTTCCCCGCGGATCTCACCTCGATCGCGCTCGCCCTTGCCACCCAGGCCGATGGCATGGTCCTGATCTTCGAGAAGATGTTCGAGAACCGGCTGTTCTTCGTCGACAAGCTCGTAGCGATGGGCGCTCGGATCACGCTTTGCGATCCCCACAGGGCGATCGTCTACGGTCCGAGCCGTCTTCACGGCGAGCGCGTCGACAGCCCCGACATCCGCGCCGGGATGGCGATGCTCATCGCGGCCCTGGCCGCGGACGGCACCTCGGAGATCGGAAACATCGTCCAGATCGACCGCGGGTATGAGCGCATCGACCTGCGGTTGCGTGAGCTCGGCGCGCGCATCGAGCGGGTCAGCGTGGAGTCGGTCCCTGCATAGGGGCCGCTGCGAACGGCCGCATCTCGCCCTGCTCAGCCGACTCTCTCGCTCATCGCCAGCCCATACCCTCCCACCGTGATGACCCACCGAATTCCCCCAGGCACCCGGGACATCCTTCCCGACGAGATGCGGGAGCTTCGACGGCTCCAGGGCGCGCTCGTGGACGCCTTCGAGCGGTTTGGCTACGGCGAGGTGGCGACGCCGACGATCGAGTACCACGACGTGCTGGCGCGCGGCGACGACCGTGGCGCGCCCGCCGCGTATCGCTTCTTCGACGAGGGCGGCGAGCTGTTGGCGATGCGCTCCGACATGACGATCCCGATCGCCCGACTGGTGGCGACGCGATTCGCCGCCGCCGAGCCTCCGTTCAGGTTCTCCTACATCGCGAACGCGTACCGCGCGATCCGCCCGCAGCGCGGTCAGATGCGCGAGTTCACCCAGGCGGGCGTCGAGTTGATCGGGCCGGAGGCGCCAGACGGCACGGCGGAGGTGGTCGAGGTCCTGAGCGCGGCGTTGGATGCGGCCGGATTGACCCGGGCGGTGATCGGCCTGGGCGACGCCGACCTGTACCGCCAACTCCTCGATGAACTGGGCGTCTCGGACGATCGCCGCCAGCGCATTCTGGAGGTGTTCGCGAGCCACGATCTGGTCGGGCTCGAGGCTGAGGTGGATGAGCTCGAGATCGGGGCCCGCGAGCGTGAGACGCTGCTTCGCCTTCCGAGCCTGCGCGGCGGCCCGGAGGTGCTGGACCGAGCGCACGAGCTCGGCGGCGCGGCGGTGGAGCGGGCCACCCAGCGCCTCGCATCGACCTACGAGGCCCTGGCGGCGCGGGGCGTCGCCGAGCGGGTCAGCCTCGATCTGGGCCTGCTTCGGGACCTCGGCTACTACACAGGGGCGATCCTCGAGGTCTACGACCCGGCGCTCGGCCACCTGCTCGGCGGCGGTGGTCGATACGACGAGCTGATGGGGCGCTTCGGGCGACCGCTGCCGGCCGCGGGCTTCGCGCTCTACCTGGAGCGCGTGCACATCGCCCAGGCGGAGGAGGAGCGCTTGGGGGAGGGCTCGTGAGGCTCGGGGAGATCTCCGGGGCGACCCGGGCGCGCCCCGACGGGCGTCTGAAGCTTGCCGTGCCGCGGGGGGCGCTGTTCGAGGCCACGCTCGAGCTCCTCGACAGGATCGGCACGGACACCGGCGAGCTGCGCGGAGACTCGCGTTCGCTGGTATTCGGCGCCGACCGGCTGGTGCTGGTCACCATGCGGCCTTCGGATGTCCCCACCTACGTCGAAGCGGGCGCCGCCGACCTCGGCATCACGGGCAAGGACGTGTTGCTCGAGCAGCGGGATCGCGCCGTCTACGAGCTCCTCGACCTGGGCTACGGGACCTGCCGGATGGTGCTCGCTTCTCGCCGGGGGGACGAGAGCCTGGGCGAAGCGGAGCGCCGCCTCGGGGCGATGCGGATCGCCACCAAGTACCCGCGAACGGCCGAACGCTACTTTCTGCAGACCGGCCGCCAGGCCGAGGTGATCGAGGTCAAGGGTTCGGTCGAGCTGGCACCGATCGTCGGGCTGGCGGACGGGATCGTGGACCTCGTCGACTCCGGGAGGACACTGGCCGAGAACGAGCTAGAGGTGCGCGAGGAGATCGCCCGCTGCACGGCGCGCCTGGTGGCCAATCGGGTGACCCACAAGCTGCGGGCGTCCGAGGTCGACGGGCTGGTCGACCGGCTGCGCGAGGCGAGCCTGCGGTGAGGATCGAGCGGATGGACTGGGACGGCGCCGACGCGCCGGCGTTCGCGGCCCGGCTGCGGGCACTGGCGCCGGCGGTCGGCGAGGTGACCGCCGACGTCGAGCGGATCGTGGAGGAGGTTCGAAGCGGCGGCGACGCGGGGCTGCGAGAGGTCGCCAAGCGTCTCGGCGACGCGGTGCCAGGGTCGTTGCGGGTCGACCCGGAGGCCGTGGCGGCGGCCCCTGGGTTGCTCGAGCCCGAGGTGCGCGAGGCAATCCGCGTTGCGGGGCGAAACATCGAGGCGGTGGCCCGGGCCGAGCTGGAGGCGCGCCAGCGTCCGGCCACGGTCGAGCTGCCGGAGGGCCATCGGGTCGAGGTGCGCGATGAGCCCGTCGCGGCCGCCGGCGTCTACGTGCCGGGGGGCAAGGCGGCCTATCCGTCCTCGGTGCTGATGTGCTGCGTTCCCGCCCGCGTCGCTGGGGTGGCGCGGATCTGCGTGGCGAGCCCGCCCGGCGCCGGCGGGCGCCCCAACGACACCGTGCTGGCCGCCTGCGCGCTGGCGGGCGTGGAGGAGGTGTACGCGATCGGCGGGGCCCAGGCGATCGCCGCCCTGGCGTTCGGCACCGAGACGATCCAGCCGGTCGACCTGGTCGCCGGGCCCGGGAACCGCTACGTCACGGCGGCCAAGCGGCTCGTCTGGGGGAAGGTCGGCGTCGACGGGATCGCGGGGCCGAGCGAGCTGATGGTCGTCGCCGACGGCACCGCGACCCCGGAGTGGATCGCGCTTGACCTCTGCGCCCAGGGGGAGCACGGGGAAGACAGCTCGCTGATCGTCGCCTCCCCGGACCTGGCGCTTCTCGACCGGATCGCAGAGCTGGTCTCCGGGCTCGCCGGCGAGCGCCCGAGCGTCGCCGACGTGCCGCTGGCGGTGGTCGCCACCCGCGGGCTCGAGGCGGCGCTGGCGCTCGCCGACGCGGTGGCCCCCGAGCACCTCGAGCTCGCCTTCGAGGGGGCCGACGAGAACGCCGCCAGGGCGCGGATCGCAGGCTGTGTGTTCGTCGGGGCGGGCGGTGCGACGGCGTTCGGCGACTACGCGGCGGGCTCCAACCACGTCCTTCCCACCGGTGGGGCGGCACGCTTCGGCGGCCCGCTCGGGCCTGGAACCTTTCGTCGCCGCACCTCGGTCGTCACCCTGCCCGGCGCCTCCGCGAGCGCCCTCGCCGCCCACGTGGGCGTCCTGGCGCGCGCCGAGGGCTTTCCCGTGCACGGCGAGTCGGCCGAGGCCCGAGGCGGCGCTTGATCCGCAAAGATTGTCGCTGCCTGGTTTGCAGGCGGTTTGAGCAACGCAGATGAGCCGCACAGCCGAGATATCGCGCAAGACCCGGGAGACGGAGGTCGAGCTCGCGCTCGACCTCGATGGCGGAGAGGTGTCCGCCTCGACCGGGGTCGGCTACTTCGATCACATGCTCGAGCAGCTCGGCAGGCACGGCGGGCTCGGCCTGCGGGTGAAGGCAAGCGGCGATCTGGCGACCGGCGCCCATCACACGGTGGAGGACGTCGGCATCGCGCTCGGGCAGGCTGCCGACCGGGCGCTGGGGGACCGCGCCGGGATTCGCCGCTACGGGTACACGGCGATCCCCATGGACGAGGCGCTCGGGATGTGCGCGATCGACATCTCGGGGCGGCCGCTGTGCCTGTTCGAGGCCGACCTGCCGGCGCTGTCGATCGCCGGCTTCGACACCGAGCTGGCGGAGGAGTTCTTTCGGGCCGTCGCCGCCAACGCAAAGCTGACCCTGCACGTCGGAACGCGATACGGATCCAATGCCCACCACATGATCGAGGCCTGCTTCAAGGCCTTCGCCAGGGCTCTGCGCCAGGCGGTTGAGATCGACCCTGGCGCCAGCGGCGTCCCCTCGACGAAGGGAAGGCTGACCGAATGAGGTCACAGGTCACAGGTCACAGGTCACAGCCCAAACGCCTGTCGCCTGTCGCCTGTCGCCTGTCACCCGTCCCATGACCCTGATCGCGATCCTCGACTATGGGATGGGCAACCTCCGCTCGGTCGAGAAGGCTCTGGGCCGGGTCGGCGCCGAGGCCCGGATCACCAATGACCCGGAGACGGCGCAGGATGCCGACGGCGTCATCCTGCCGGGCGTCGGGGCCTTCCCCGCCGCGATGGGCCGGGTCCGTGAGCTTGGACTCGACTCGCTGGTGGCCGATCGGCTCGCCAGGGGGGTGCCGGTCCTGGGCATCTGCCTCGGCCTTCAGCTCCTGTTCGAGCGCTCCACCGAGCTGGGCGGGGCCGACGGCCTCGGCCTGCTGCCGGGCGAGGTCACCGGGCTCGAGGCGCCCGGGCTGAAGCTGCCGCACATCGGCTGGGAGCCGGTTCGCTGGGAGAGCTCCTCGGAGCTCGCCGAAGGGCTGGCGAGCGGGACCCCGTTTTACTTCGTGCACTCGTTCGCGGTGCGCCCGCGCGAGGAGTCGAGCGTGCTGGGGACCGCGGCATGGGGTGAGCGCTTCGCCTGCGCGGTGGCGCGGCCACCGCTCTACGGCGTCCAGTTCCACCCCGAGAAGTCGAGCACCGCAGGGCTGCGGTTGCTTGCCAACTTCGCCGAGATCTGCGCCGCCGTGCCGGCGTGATCCTCTATCCGGCGATCGACATTCGAGGCGGACATGCCGTGCGCCTCGTCCAGGGCGACTACGAGCGCGAGACCGTATACGACGCCGACCCGGTCGATGCCGCAAAGCGGTGGCTGGAGCAGGGGGCTGGCGCTCTGCACGTCGTCGATCTCGACGGCGCGCGGCGGGGGATTCCGGCGAACCTCGAGCACATCGCCCGTATCTGCTCGGAGTCCGGAGTCCCCGTGCAATGCGGTGGAGGCCTGCGCGACGCGCGGGCGGTGGCCGTGGTGCTGGCGGCGGGCGCCGCGAGGGCGGTGCTCGGCACGGCGGCAGTGCGCGACCCGGACCTGGTCGCAAGCCTTGCCGCCGAGCACGGCGATCGGATAGTCGCCGCCGCCGATGCCCGCTCCGGAAAGGTCGCCGTCGAGGGCTGGGAGCAGGAAACCGCGACCGCGGTAGAGGAGCTCGTGCGCCAACTCGCCCGCCGTGGCGTGCGCAGGTTCGTCTACACGCCGGTCGAGGTGGACGGCACCCTCGGGGGGCCCAACCTCGAGGGGCTGCGCGCGGCGACGGCCGCTGCCGCCCAGAGCGGTGCCGAGCTGCTCTACTCGGGCGGCGTGGGCTCGCTCGAGCACCTGCGCACCCTCGCGTCGCTGGAGCTCCCGGCCCTTTCCGGCGTGGTCGTCGGCCGGGCGCTGTACGACGGGCGATTCACGGTCGCCGAGGGTCAGGCGGCTCTGGACGGGTAACTTCAGTCCGATGGCCGGCGGACTCTCACGACTCGTGACCCGTGGACGGGCGATCCCCTGGCTCGTCCTGTACGAGAGTGGCAAGTGGATCTACGGGCAGGGCAAGCGGGCTTGGGGCAACCTCGAGCCTGGCGAGCGCGAGCGGCTGGGAGCGCTGCTCCGCAAGTCGAAGGGCCGGCGCTCCAACCTCACCACGCGAGAGCGCGACGAGCTCTGGTCGCTGGTCAAGCAGGCGGCGATCGGATAGGGCAGTGGCCCTGAAGCGCGTCATCCCCTGCCTCGACGTCGACGCCGGGCGGGTCGTCAAGGGGACCAACTTCGTCGGTCTGCGCGATGCGGGCGACCCGGTCGAGCTCGCAGCTCGCTACGACGCCGAGGGAGCCGACGAGCTGGTCTTCCTCGACATCACCGCCTCGCACGAGCGGCGCGAGACGATCGTCGGGCTGGCCCGGCGGACCGCGGACAATGTCTTCATCCCGTTCGTGATCGGCGGCGGCATCCGCTCGGTCGACGATGCCCAGGCCGTTCTCGACGCCGGCGCGGACAAGGTGTCGGTCAACTCGGCCGCCCTGGCGCGACCCGAGCTGATCGGCGAGCTGGCGGAACTGCTCGGCACGCAGTGCGTGGTGATCGCCATCGACGCGAAGCGACGCGCCGGCGGCTGGGATGTCTACGTCAACGGTGGGCGTCAGCTGGTCGAGGGCCGCGAGGCGGTCGCCTGGGCCCGCGAGGCCACCGAACGGGGGGCCGGAGAGGTGCTGCTGACGAGCATGGATCGCGATGGGACCGCGGACGGCTACGACCTCGAGCTGACCCGAGCGGTGGCCGACGCCGTGGGGGTGCCGGTGATCGCCTCCGGCGGCGCCGGCGAGCTCCGCCACCTTTCGGAGGGCATCATCCAGGGTGGCGCCGACGCCGTCCTGTGCGCCTCGATCTTCCACTACGGCACCCACACGGTGGGCGAGGCCAAGCAGCACCTGCGCGACGTGGGCATCCCGGTTCGGTTGAGCTGAGGGCGAAGCGCCGGCGCGGTTGCCCGCGCATGGCGCGTTTCGGACTAGCGTCGAAAAGGCGCCAATCGGTGATCGCCTCAGCGCCCCGTCACGCTAGTTGCTCTTTCGGTGCTCTCTGTTCTTCTTCCGGTCCTTGCCCTTGCCGTGCCGGGGCGGCTTGGGCTCGAAGGCCCTGATCGTCGAGGCCCCGGTGAGGTAGATCTTCTTGCCGTCTGAGATCACCGGGTTGTACTCGCCCTGATCGTTGTAGAAGACCTTCTTGCCTCGCCGGACGTTGTAGCCGAAGGTGCCGATGTTGGGCCCGATCACCGAAACGTAGACGGTCTCGCCGACCACGCTCGAGGATCCGAGCACAATCCCGCCGACCGGATGCTGCCAGCGGATCTCGCCCGTCTTGGCGTCCAGCGCGTAGAAGTTCTTGTCCTCGGAGCCGACGTAGACGGTCGGCGGCGAGTGGCGCGTCTCGGCGACCGCCGGCGAGGGGTAGACCTCGGCTCCGGTCGACTGGCTCCAAGCGAGCTCGCCGGTCTTCTCCACGAAGCTGTAGACGCGCCCGTCGAGCCCACCGAGGTAGACGCGGCCCCAGGCGACCGCCGGGGTCGAGTACACGCCGCCGCCGCGGAGTAATCCACCCCCCTGGGTGTGCGCCGTCCACTTCACGTGGCCGTTCCCGGCGTCGATCGCGTAGATCTCACCTGCGTAGTTGTCGGCGAACACGGTTCCGTGGTCGAGCGCCAGGGCGCCCTTGACGGCGCCGCCCGTGTGCACCGTCCACCTGGTCTTTCCGCTCTTCTCGTCGAGCGCGAAGATGTCGCCGGACTCGCAGCCGAAGATGACCTTGCCGGCGTGCACGAGGGGCGAGGACTCGCTGCGGCCCGGCAGCGGGTGGCGCCACAGCACCTTGCTTCCGTGATCGTGCGGCTCGAGCGCCAGCGCCTGCTGCGGCTCGAGGTTGACCGCGAACAGCCGGCCGTTGGCATAGGCGGGCGACGACGCGTTCAGCGACCCGATCTTGCGCTTCCACTGGACCTTGCCCTTGTCGGTGCTGAGCGCGTAGAACGTCCCGTCCTTGTCCATGAAGTAGATCCTGTTCCTGACCACGATCGGCTGAAACTCGAGCAGCTTCCCCGCCTGGAAGCTCCACAGCGAGGATCGAAACGGCGGGTCCAGGTGCTTGGCCGGCAGGTACCGGGTTCGGGCCGTGTCGTGGCCGTAGAGGGGCCAGTCGACCGTCTTTGACGACTGCGGCTTCTTCGCGTGGAAGGGGACGTCGTTGGAGACGTCCGCGGGGCGCTTGGTGACCAGGTAGGCGACGATCCCCACGCCGCCCACCACGACCAACGCGGCGCTGCCGGCCACGGCAAGGCGGCGGCGGACGCTCCAGGAGCGCCAGATCTCGAGAACGCGAGCCATCCGCGGAGGGCGTCATGGTAGGGAACGCCCCAGAAGGCCCCATAAACCCCGCCAAGATGACGCCCTCAGAGTCGAAGATCGCGCCCGAGCAGCTGGCCGAGCGCCTGTCGGCGCTTCCCGGGATCGAGCGTCTGCGCGCGGCGGCCGCGGATCTGCCCGCCTATCTGGTGGGCGGCGCCGTGCGCGATCTCCTGGTCGGACGCGACCGGGCGGACATGGACGTCGCGGTGGAGGGCGAGGTGGCCGAG
Organism: uncultured Actinomycetes bacterium; assembly: GCA_963760665.1. GTDB lineage: Bacteria > Actinomycetota > Thermoleophilia > Solirubrobacterales > 70-9 > AC-56. The sequence continues at coordinate 59,922 of CAVXDS010000011.1, read as the reverse complement.
CTGGCCCGGCGCCTGGGTGGGGAGGTGCGCCGCCACGAGCGCTTTCTCACCGCGGCCGTGCTCCTCGACGGCCTCGAGGTCGACCTGGCGGCGACGCGCAATGAGAGCTACCCGCGTCCTGGCGCCCTCCCCGAGGTTCGCCCCGCGTCGCTTGCCGCCGACCTCGCCCGCCGCGACTTCACGGTCAACGCGATGGCGGTGCCGCTGGCCGGCGATCCCGAGCTGATCGATCCCCACCGGGGCCTCGAGGACCTGCAACGCGGGCAGCTGCGTGTGCTGCACCCCGGCTCGTTCGTGGACGACCCCACGCGTGCCCTGCGGGCCGCCCGATACGCGGCCCGCTACGGGTTCACGCTGGAGCGGCACACGGCGGAGCTCTGCCGGCGCACCGACCTCTCGACGGTCTCGCGCGAGCGCACGGAGGCCGAGCTCCGAAAGCTCGCCGCGGAGCCGCAGGCACACCGGGGGTTCGAGTTGGCGGCCGACTGGGGCCTCATGAAGTTGGAGCCCGACGCCCTGGGGCTGGCGGCGGCGGCCGGCGAGCTGACCGCCGCGGAACCGTGGCGGGCGCTCGTCCCTCGCGCCGACGCGGTGCTTGCGGCGGCGCTGGGCCGCGGAATCGGCGAAGCGCGTCAACTGGCCTTGGCAAAACCCGCCCGTCCTTCCGAGGCGGTCGAGCGGGCCCGCGGCCGAAGCGGGGTCGAGCTGGTGCTCGCCCGGGCGCTGGGGGCCGAGTGGCTCGACCGATACGTCACCGAGTGGCGAGGGGTTCGGCTCGAGATCGATGGCGACGACCTGATCGAGCAGGGGGTCCAGGAGGGCCCGGCGGTTGGGCGCGGCCTCGGTGAGGCGCTGCGCGCCAAGCTTGACGGGGAGGTTCACGGCAGAGCGGAGGAGCTTCGCGCGGCGCTCGCCGCGGCGCGCAAAGATATCCGTAGGTAGAGGTCTGGCGGCATTTCCGGTTCGCTACTTTCGCCACGATGACCGACCCGTTCCACGACGAGCCCGGCTACCTCACGGAGCTTCCGGAGGATCTGAAGCTGAAGCGCGCCGCGACGGCCCGTCGCCGCCGCTGGCGGCGCCGTCTGGCACTCGGATCCCTGGTCGCGGTCGTGGGGGCGGTCGTGGCTCTGGTGGCGGCCGGCCTGGGAGGGGGAGGCTCCGACGAGACGCAGCCGGAGGCCAAGCAGGCGGGGCCGAAGCCCGCCAAGCACGAGAACAACGCCCCCGCCTTCCCCGCCGGCTGGAAGCCACATCCGGGACCGGTCCCGGTGCTCGCCTACCACGCCATCGACACGCCCGGCGCCACCGACTCCTTCCCGGACCTGTTCGTCTCACCTCAGGACTTCAAGGCCCAGATGCAGTGGCTGGACGCCCAGGGCTACGAGGCGGTGACGCTCGACCAGGTCGAGGCCGCCTGGTATGAGAACGGCAAGCTGCCCACCACGCCGATCGTCGTCAGCTTCGACGACGGCTACCCGAGCCAGTATGCGAGCGCCTTCCCGGTGCTCAAGCAGCTTCACTGGCCGGGCGTGCTGAATCTCCGCGCGCAGGGCTCCGAGCTGCCCGACGCCGAGGTGCGAAAGCTGCTCGACGGCGGTTGGGAGCTGGCCTCGAAGGCGACCACGGGCGTTGACCTGACAACCGTCGACTCGACCACGCTGGAGAGCGAGGTGGCCGGCTCACGGAAGATCCTGCGGCAGCGCTTCGGGGTTCCGGTGGACAACTTCTGCTATCCGTCGGGCCGCTACGACACCACGGTGATCTCGGCCGTCCACAGAGCGGGGTACGTGGGCGCTCAGACCGAGATCTCGGGGGTCGCGGACGCTGCCCATCCCTACATCGTCGATCGGATCGAGATCCTGCTGTCGGACGGCCTTCCCGGCTTCGTCTCGAAGCTTCAGTCCGTCGGGAACACCGGCTAGTGCGCTGGCGCGAGCGAGACGGAGTCCGGTGGCTGGAAGCCGATCTGCCAGGCGCGCAGGCGGCGTTCAGCGCCCGCCTCGGCGGCGTCAGCGAGGGCCCCTTCGAGAGCCTCAACCTGGGGCGGCTGACCGACGACCGCTCCGACGCGGTGCGCGAGAACCGCCGCCGCCTGGCTGCCGCCGTCGGGATCGATCCGGAGCTCGTCCTGATCGGCCGGCAGGTACACGCCGCCGAGGTGGCCCGCCACGACGGGCCGACCGCGCCCGGAGGGTACGCGAATCCGGCTGCGGGCCTTCGGGAGGTCGATGGCCATGCCACCGCCCACCCGGACCTGGCGCCGCTCGTGTTCGTCGCCGACTGCCTGCCGGTGGCGCTCGCGGGACCGGGCGGCGTGGCGATGATCCACTGCGGCTGGCGCGGGCTGGCCGCGGGAATCGTGCAGCGCGGGGTGGAGGAGGTCCGGGCACGAGCGGCGGCGGTCGGCCCCGGGATCGGCCCCTGCTGCTATCAGGTGGGCGACGAGGTCCTGAGCGCATTCGCGGCGCTTGGCCCCGGCCTCGCAGCGGGCCGGATGCTCGACCTGCGCCAGACGGCCCGGCGGCTGCTCGAGCGGGCGGGCGTCGAGTCGATCGAGATCTCGGAATCGTGCACCAGCTGCCGGCCGGAGCTCTTCTTCTCGCATCGTCGCGACGGCGCCCGAACGGGCCGCCAGGCGGGGCTCGTCCGGAGCACCGGTGAGGCCGCCTGATGCCCGGCTTGATTCCGGTGTGGAGGCGGAGCGGGTTCGCGCCAACCTCGAGCGGGTCCGCGAGCGGGCGGGGTCCGAGGTCGAGATCCTGGCGGCGACCAAGTACCTGCCCCTCGAGGAGATGGGGGCGCTGGCCGAGGCGGGAGTGACCCTGGTCGGCGAGAACAAGCTTCAGGATCTGGAGGCGAAGCAGGAGCGCTGGGGCGATGCCTTCGCCTGGGACTTCATCGGCAACCTTCAGAGCCGCAAGGTGAAGCGGATCCTGCCGCTCGTCAGGCTGATCCACTCCGTGGCCAGCGATTCCGTCCTCGCCCAGCTCGATCGCCATCGGGAGCCCGCGACAGAGGTACTGGTGGAGGTCAACGTCGCGGGCGAGGAGAGCAAGGCGGGCGTCCAGCCCGCCGGGCTCGGCGACTTCGTCGATCGCTGCCCGGTGCGCGTTGCGGGACTGATGACCATGCCACCGTTCAGCACCGATCCGGAGGCGTCGCGACCCCACTTCGCGCGCCTCGCCGAGCTGGCCGCAGAGCACGGGCTCGAACGCCTGTCGATGGGCACCAGCCAGGACTGGGAGGTGGCGGTCCAGGAGGGAGCGACGATCCTGCGGCTGGGCACGGCGCTTTATATGTAGGGAAAGGGGGTAGGGGAGTCCTGGGCGGGCGCCATTCCGTGTGCCCGAGTCGTCACAATCCGTAAAGGAAAAGTCTCCCCAGACGCGAACGTACGCTGAGCGATGGCCATCCGCGATACATGGCACCGGGCACTCGTCTATTTCGGGCTCGCCGAGGACCCCGAGTACCAGGAGCCGGACATGTACGAGCCCGACACGGGAACCCAGGGGGAGTACTACGAGGCGCCGCGTGCAGGGACGGTCAGCCCGATCCGCGAGCGTCGCCGCGGTCGCGACGAGATCGACGACATCTTCGCCGACGACGAGCCCGCGAGCGGCGGGCGCACGCGCATGCTGCGACCGGTGGGGGGCAACGGAGGCGCCGACGTGCGCGTCCACCTGGTGACCCCATACAGCTTCAACGACGCCCAGGAGGTCGCCGACAAGTTCAAGCAGGCAGTCCCGGTGATCCTCAACCTGCAGACCACCGATGCCGAGCTGGCCAAGCGGCTGATCGACTTCACCTCCGGCCTCACCTATGCGCTCGGGGGCGGCATGCAGAAGATCGCCGACAAGACCTTCCTGTTGACGCCGCGCAACGTCGAGGTATCGGCCGAGGAGAAGGCTCGGCTGATCGAGAAGGGTTTCTTCAACCAGTCCTGAAGCACCCGGGCGGCTAGGCTTCCCCGGCGATGAACATTGGGTTTGCGGGCGCCGGCAACATGGCCGCCGCGATGGCGCGGGGCTGGGCCGCCGGCGACGGTGGCCCGGAGGCGATGCTGTTCGCGGATGCCGGCTCGGGGCGCGCGGCGGCGCTCGCCGAGGAGCTGGGGGGCGAGGCGCGTGCCAACCTCTCCGAGTTGGGCAGGGACTCTGACCTCGTGGTGCTCGCGGTCAAGCCGACGGCCCTCGAGCCGGCGGCCGAAGCCCTCGGGGGGACCGCCCCCGCGGTGCTCTCGGTTCTAGGCGCGACGCCGGTCGCACGGCTTCGACAGGTCTTTCCGGACGCGCCCCTGTTCCGCGCCATGCCGAACCTGGCGGTCGAGGTGAGGCGGGGGCTGATCTGCCATACGCCTCCGGAGGGCGCCCCCGACGAGCTGTCGCGCCAGGTGCTGGCGCTGCTCGGGCTGCTCGGCCGCACGGTGGAGCTGGAGGAGCGGCTGCTCGACCCGGCAACCGCCGTCATGGGCTGCTCACCCGCGTACTTCGCCCTGATCGTCGAGGTGCTCGCCGACGCAGGGGCTCGCGAAGGCCTCGACGAAGAGCTGTCCCGCGAGCTCGTCCTGGAGGCGCTGGCCGGCACCGCGCAACTGCTGGAGAGCCGCCACCCCGCCTCCCTTCGCGCCGCCGTCGCATCGCCGGGAGGCAGCACCGAGGCCGGTCTGGAGGCACTCGATCGGGGCGGCGCGACGAAGGCGTTCGAGCACGCGGTGCAGGCGTCGATGGAGCGGATGCGTCCATGATCGGTGCGGCGATCGGGCGTAACGACGTCGCCGACTTCGTCGAGGCCCTGTTCCTCGTCTACCTGGTCCTGATCTTCATCCGCGTGCTGATGAGCTGGATTCCCCGGATGCCCTACAACCGCTACCTGCGCGCGGCCGTCGGCTTCGTCGAGGAGGTGACCGACCCCTACCTGAACGTCTTCCGGCGCTTCGTGCCGACGCTCGGCGGGGGTGGCTTCGCGCTCGACCTGAGCCCGATCCTGGCGATCATCCTGCTCCTGATCGCACAGAACCTGGTCGTCGACCTGATTCGCGTTTGAGCTCGCCGCAGGTGAGCCGGGCGATCGCCGGCTGGCGCCGGGCGCTGGCGGTGTGCGGGGCGGTGGTCCTCGTCGACCAGGTCAGCAAAGCGATCGTCGCCTCCTCGCTGGCCGTCGGCCAGAGGGAGAGCCTCGTTCTCGGCTTCCACCTCACGAACATCGCCAATCGGGGGTTGGCGTTCGGGATCGGCCACGGGCAGGGGTTCGTGCTCGCGGTGACGATCGTCGCCCTGGCGCTCGTCCTGGTTTGGTTCGCCGTCGACCCGGGGCGGCCCGACCTGTGGCTGGCCGTCGGACTGCTTGCCGGCGGCGCGCTTGGCAACCTCGCCGACCGGGTGCGCGCCGATGCCGTGACCGATTTCATCGACCCTCCGCTGTGGCCCACGTTCAACCTCGCCGACGTGGCGATCACGTTGGGAGCCGTCGGGCTGGTGCTGATCTCCCTCGGCGTGGGCGGCGAGGGCGATCGACCGGCTGGCTCCTAGTGGTCGCACCCATCGACAGGGCGCGCGTTGGGCAGGCGGCGCAACCGTACCCAGGAATGCGACGACCAGCCGCGTGAGCGAGGAGCCCCGCATCGTCCGCGCCGACGAGTGGCTGGCCGTGATCGAGAAACCCCCCGGCCTGGTCGTCCATGCCGCCCCGGGCCACCGGGGCCCGACGCTCGTCGACCTGCTGGGCGGCCTGCTGGCGGGTGGGGAGGACCCGCAGCGGCCCGGGATCGTTCATCGCCTCGACAAGGACACGTCCGGGTTGATGGTGGTCGCGCGCGGCGCCGAGGCGCATCGCAGGCTGGCTCGTCTGATCAAGGCGCGGCAGGTGCGGCGCTCATATCTGGCCCTGGTCGAGGGCCGCCCCCGCTCGCGAACCGGGACCATCGACGCCCCTCTGGGGCGCGACTACCGGGCTCCCGAGCGCCGTGCCGTCGGCGGCCGCGCGCCGCGCGACGCTCGCACTCACTTCACGGTGCTCGAGCTGTTGGCCGAGGACTCGCTGGTCGAGGCCCGCCTGGAGACCGGACGCACACACCAGGTCCGCGCCCACTTCGCGGCGATCGGCCATCCGGTGGCGGGAGACCCGCGCTACGGGGAGGCGGGACGGCACGGCCTGTCCCGCCAGTTCCTGCACAGCGCCGAGCTCGGCTTCCGGCACCCGTTCACGGACGAGGAGCTGACCTTTCACTCCGACCTGCCGCCGGACCTCGCCGAGCCCCTGGCTCGGGCGCGCCTGGCGTAGATCGTCGCGCCGCTCGAGTCGACGATCGCTCATCTAATATCCCCGCCGACCCGCAACCGACCCCTGGAGGAAGGCTCGGGGCCCTGCCCGGCGCGCGATCTGCGCCGGGTCCCCGCGGCGCCACCAGGGCAAGTAAACGCCAATCGATACAAGGGAGCCTCATGCCCGAGCCTGGAATCAAGGAGCTGCTGGAGGCCGGCCTTCACTTCGGCCACCAGACGCGGCGCTGGGACCCGCGCATGCGCCCGTACATCTTCGGGGAGCGCGACGGGATCCACATCATCGACCTGCTGCAGACCGAGCATCTGCTCGCCGAGGCGCGGCGGTTCGCCGCGGAGCTGGCGAGCAAGGGCGGGACGATCCTCTTCGTCGGCACCAAGAAGCAGGCCCGCGACGCGGTCAAGGAGTGGGCCGAGCGAGCCGACATGCCGTATGTCAACCAGCGCTGGCTCGGCGGGCTGTTGACCAACTTCCACACCATGTCGGCCCGGATCGAGCGCCTGCACGAGCTGACCACCCTGCGGGAAGAGGGCCAGCTCGACCTGCTGCCCACCAAGGAGCGAATGGCCCGCGAGGCCGAGCTCGCGAAGCTCGAGTACAACCTCGGCGGCGTGCGCGGGATGAAGCGCCTGCCGCAGGCGGCTGTGATCATCGATCTGAAGACCGAGACGATCGCGGTGCGCGAGGCCGAGCGGCTTCGAATCCCGATCATCGGCCTGGTCGACTCGAACGTCGACCCGGTGGCGATCGACTACCCCGTTCCGGGGAACGACGACTCGATCCGCTCGTGCGAGCTGGTTGTCCGCACGATCGGCGAGGCCGTGTATGAATCCGCGCAGTCCTGGCGCCAGGCGGAGGCCAAGCGCCACGCGGAGGAAGACCGCCGCCGTCGCGAAGAGGAAGAGCGCCAGCGCGCCGAGGCCGAGGAGCGTGCCCGCAAGGAGGCCGAGCAGGCGGCGGCTGCTGCCGAGCAGGCAGCAGAGGGGGCTCCCGGTCAGCCGCGACCCACCCAGGCGGGCCAGGAGGCGGGTGCGTGAGCGCAGTTGATGCGGGCGCGGAGCCGCACGGCGACGCGGCAGGCTGGTGCGCCTGATGGCGTTTTCCGCCGCCGACGTCAAGGTGCTGCGGGAGCGGACCGCGGCGGGGGTCATGGACTGCAAGGCCGCCCTCACCGAGGCCGACGGCGACATGGAGAAGGCGATCGAGATCCTGCGGGTCAAGGGCCAGGCGTCGGCCGCCAAGCGGAGCGGCAGGGTGACCAGCGAGGGCGTCGTCGCCTCCTACATCCACGCGACCGGCAAGGTGGGCGTGCTGGTCGAGGTGCAGTGCGAGACGGACTTCGTGGCCCGCAGCGAAGGGTTCCGGGAGTTCGCGCGCGAGGTCGCGATCCACATCGCCGGCGCCCCATCGCCGCCGGTCTACGTGTCGGCCGAGGAGATCCCCGACGAGGCCCGCGAGGCCGAGCGCGCCGTGTTTGAGGCCAGGGCGCGCGAGCAGGGCAAGCCCGATGAGGTGGTCGGCAAGATCGTCGACGGCCAGCTCGACAAGTGGGCGAAGGAGGTGGCATTGCTCGAGCAGGAGCACGTGCGCTCCGACCGCTACGAGGGCCAGACGATCGAGGCTCTGCGCGCCGAGCTGGCGGCGAAGACGGGCGAGAACATCCGGATCGCCCGCTTCGCACGGTTCGTTGTCGGGGAGGAGTAGAGGGACTCCCGCGAAGCGAGGGGCTCCACCGCGGGGTCGTCGCTCGCGCCAACGGCTTTAGGCTTGCGTCTGCAGATGGCCGAGGCACGATTCAACCGCGTCCTGCTGAAGCTCTCGGGCGAGGCGCTCCTGGGCTCGCGTGACTACGGCACCGACGCCGAGCGGGTCGAGCGGATCGCGGCCCAGATCCACGAGGTCGCCGATCGGGGGGTCGGCATGGCCGTGGTGGTCGGTGCCGGAAACATCTATCGCGGCCTTGCGGGGGCCGCCCGCGGCATGGACCGGGCGACCGCCGACTACATGGGGATGCTCGCCACGGTGCTGAACGCGCTGACCCTCCAGGACGCGCTCGAGAAGCGAGGCGCGCACACCCGGGTGCTGTCGGCGATCCAGGTCACCGAGGTCGCGGAGCCGTATATCCGCCGCCGCGCGATCCGCCACCTCGAGAAGGGCCGGATCGTGATTTTCGCCGCCGGCACGGGGAACCCGTTCTTCACCACCGATACGGCCGCGGCGCTACGCGCCCTCGAGATCCACGCCGAGGCGATCCTGATGGCCAAGCACGGTGTCGAGGGTGTCTACGACGCCGACCCCTCCCAGGTGCCCGACGCCAAATTCCTGCCCGAGATCACGCACCGCCAGGCGATCGAGCGGGGCCTGCGGGTGATGGACTCGACGGCGCTGTCTCTTTGCATGGACAACGCCCTGCCGATCTACGTGTTCAACATGGCCGACGAGCGCAACATAGATAGGATCGTTTCCGGGGAGCGTGTGGGCACCCTGGTGTCGTCCGACGGGGCATTGACCAGGGTGGCAAGCGTGGAAGAGGCTCAGGAGGAGCGATGAGCGAGTTCACCGACGATCTGCTCGCCGACGCCAAGGAGCGGATGGCCAAGTCCACCGAGGCCTGCCGGCACGAGCTCGCCACGGTACGCACCGGCCGCGCCTCGCCGCACCTGCTGGACCGCGTGGTCGTCGACTACTACGGCACCGAGACGCCGCTGCGCCAGCTCTCTCAGATCGCCGCCACCGATGCCCGCCTGCTCACCCTGACGCCCTACGACAAGAACGCGATCAGGTCGGTCGAGAAGGCGATCCTCGAATCCGACCTGGGCCTGACGCCGTCCAACGACGGCAACGTGATCCGCCTCCAGATCCCGGAGCTCAACGAGGAGCGGCGCCGCGACCTGGTCAAGGTCGTCCACAACGTGGCGGAGGAGTGCCGGGTCGCCGTGCGCAACATCCGGCGCGACGTCATGCACGACCTGCGGGAGCTGAAGAAGGAGGGTGAGATCGGCGAGGACGACGAGCGCCGGGCCGAGGCGGACCTCCAGAAGCAGACCGACGGCGCGATCGCCGAGATCGAGGCGCTCCTGAAAGCCAAAGAGGAAGAGATCCTCGAGGTATAGGCCGCGGCCTAGCCATTGCCAGCGCGCTACGTAGCCATAATCACGGACGGCAACGGTCGCTGGGCACAGAGGCGCGGGCTGCAGCCGATCGACGGCCACCAGGCCGGCGCCGACGTGGTCAAGGAGCGATTGCGCGACGCGGTCGACTTCGGCGTCGAGGAGCTGACCGTGTTCTCGTTCTCGACCGAGAACTGGTCGCGTCCGCCGGCCGAGGTCGAGGGCCTGATGCGCATGTTTCGCGAGCGGATCGACCGCGAGACTCCGGAGCTCCACGACGAGGGCGTGCGGATGCGGTTCATCGGGCGCCGGGAGGAAATCGACCCCGAGCTGATCGAGCGCATGCAGTGGGCCGAGGAGCTGACCGCGGACAACGACCGGATCCGGTTCTTCGTCGCCTTCAACTACGGGGGGCGCTCGGAGATCCTCGACGCCGCCAAACGGTTCGAGGATGGGGGAGAGGATGACTTCCGCGCCCGGCTCTACGCGCCCGAGATGCACGATCCGGACCTCCTGATCCGGACCAGCGGCGAGTTGCGGATCTCCAACTACCTGCTCTGGCAGTGCGCGTATTCGGAGCTGGTCTTCCGCGAGGAGCTGTGGCCCGACTTCAGCCGCGAGGCGTTCAAGGAGTCGCTGGAGGAGTTCGAGGCCCGCAAGCGCCGGTTCGGAGCGCGCTAGAAGCCGCGCGGCCGAAGCGCCTGCCGTTAAGGTCGCGCCTGCGATGGACTTTCCGCCCCGGCCGCCGCGGCAGGGCCCGACCGATCGACGCGCGCCGCAGCGGCCGCCACGACGGGGCGCCACGCGGCGCCCGGCGCGCCGGCCCAGGGACGAGTCGCCCGCACCGCCCGGCGAAGGCGCCCCACGAGGGAGACCGTTGCCCGGATCGGGGTCGCCGTGCCCTGGATCGCGCTGGCGATCTTCATCATCGCGGTTGGCGGCATCCCGTTCGCGCTGGCGATGATCGGCTTCGCCGTGATCGGCCTCGGGGAGCTGTTTCGGATGACCCGCCGTTTTCGCCCCATGGTTCCGATCGCCTTCGCCGCGGTCGCGGCGATGGTGGTGGCCGCGTATTACGGCACCCAGTTCCAGATCGTGCTGGTCGGCGTCGCGGTGTTTCCGCTCATGTTCGTGTTCGCGCTGGCGCGCGGCTCGCGACGCGGGGTCACCCACTCGATGGCGATCACCTTGTTCGGGATCGCCTGGATCGGGGTCCCGTTCGCCCACGCGGTGCTGCTGCGCCAGCTCCCGGTGCACGGCGGGGCGCTGGTCATCGACGTGCTGGTCGGCACCTTCCTCACCGACACCTCCGCCTACGCCGGAGGGCGCCTCTTCGGCCGCCACAGGCTGGCCCCCAGCCTGTCGCCGAACAAGACCGTCGAGGGCCTCGCGTTCGGCTTCGTCGGCGGCACGATGGGGTTCTGGTTCGCCGGCCTGTACCAGGACTGGCTGTCGGGGCTCGACGCCCTGATCATGGGCATGTGCATCGCCGGTATGGCGCCGGTCGGCGACCTGTTCGAGTCGATGGTCAAGCGCGACCTCGAGATCAAGGACACGGGCCGTGCCTTCGGCCCCCATGGCGGCCTGCTGGACCGCCTCGACGCGGTGCTGTTCACGATCGTCGTGGGCTACTACCTGGCGGTGGCCTTCGTCTACTGAGCCGCTCCGGTTGGCGGGGCGCTCGGCCCGGGCTGATCGGACCTGGACTGCCCTGAGCATGAAATACGTGTCCAAAACGGCCCACGTCCGGCGGGCCCCCCGGCTTTAGGAGGCCCGAAGCGCCGTCCCTACACTGCGTCGGATGAAGAAGGTCGTGATTCTGGGCGCGACCGGCTCGGTCGGCGAGCAGGCACTCGAGGTGGTCTCCGGATCGGACCAGCTCGCCGCGATCGGGCTCGCGGCGAGCTCCAGCTGGGAGCGCCTCGTCGAGCAGGCGCGCGACCACGGTGTGCCCGCCGTGGCCCTCGCGGATCCGGGGGCGGCGCTCCAGGCCGCGAAGGCCTGGAACGGCCGCGTGCTGGCGGGCGATGAAGGTGTGCGAGAGCTGATCGCGGCATCCGAGGCGGACCTGGTCCTGAACGGGATCGTCGGCTCCACCGGGCTGGGCCCGACGATCGTCGCCCTCACGGAGGGCATCGACGTCGCCCTGGCCAACAAGGAGAGCCTGGTGGTCGGCGGGGGCCTGGTGACCGCGCTCGCCGAGGCCACCGACGCCCGAATCATCCCGGTCGACTCCGAGCACTCCGCCCTGTTGCAGCTGATCGGTGCCGAGCGGCCGGGCCACGTGGAGCGACTGGTCCTGACCGCCTCTGGCGGTCCGTTCCGGGGCCGAACCGACCTCTCCGGCGTGACGCCTGACGAAGCGCTTGCGCACCCCACCTGGGAGATGGGTGGGAGGATCACGGTCGACTGCGCCACCCTGATGAACAAGGGCTTCGAGTTGATCGAGGCGCACCACCTGTTCGGGTTGGCCTACGAGCGGATCGACGTTGCGGTCCATCCACAGTCGATCGTCCACGGGCTCGTCCACCTGAATGACGGCGCAACCCTCGCCCATCTCGGCTACCCGGACATGCGCGTTCCGATCTCCTACGCGCTCCACTACCCGGAGCGCGCCGACGTCGAGCTTGGGGCGCTGGACTTGACCGCGGTCGGCGAGCTGAGCTTCGAGAAGCCCGATCTCGACACGTTCCCGTGCCTGCGCCTGGCGCGCGAGGCCGGCGAGGCGGGGGGGACCGCGCCCTGCGTTCTCAACGCCGCGGACGAGGTTGCGGTCGAGGCCTTCCTCGGCGGCCGGATCCCGTTCACGGCGATCCCCGAGGTGGTCGAAGGCACGCTCGAGGCGCTGCCGGCGGCCGAGCCAAGCCACTTCGAGGACCTGTACGCCGTCGACGCCGAGGCTCGCGGCCATGCCCAGGCGCTGATCGACCGAGCAGGCGTCACCGGATGAGCTATGTGCTCGCGGCCGCGGGCTTCGCGGCGCTGATCATCCTGCACGAGTTGGGGCACTTCACGGCGGCCAAGGCCGTCGGGATGCGGGTCGAGCGCTTCTTCCTCTTCTTCCCGCCGGCGATCGCCAAGTTCCGGCGCGGAGAGACCGAGTACGGGATCGGCGCCATCCCACTCGGGGGCTTCGTGAAGATCACCGGCATGAACCCCGACGAGAAGCTGTCTGCAGAGGTCGCCCCCCGCGCCTACTACCGGATGCCGGTCTGGAAGCGGATCGTGGTGATCGCCGCCGGGCCGGCGATGAACCTGCTGATCGCCTTCGTGCTCCTGTTCGGGCTCGCCTTCGGGGCCCAGAAGCTCAACGACACCGTCGGGGAGATCGTCCCCGGCTCGCCGGCGGCGGCGCACCTCCAGCCGGGCGACCGGATCCTGGCGGTCGACGGCAAGAGCTTCCCCAACGCGTCCACGGACCAACGCCTGGCGCACTTTGCGCGGCTGGTCGGCGACCACAAGTGCCCGGGAAAGCAGACCAGCGGGTGTCAAGCCAAGACGCCTGTGGCTCTGAAGATCGAGCGCGACGGCCAGACGCGCGCCCTCGCAATCACCCCCAGGTACGACTCGGAGATCGGGCGTACGCGGCTCGGCTTCTCCTACGGCTCGACCCCGCTCGATCGAAGCGTTCCGCAAGCGGCCGGCGATTCGGCGACCTTCATGTGGCGGGTCTCCACCCAGACGGTGGGGGTGATCGTCCGCATCTTCGAGCCCCAGGAGCGCAAGCAGCTGTCGGGTGTCGTGGGCGGCTACGAGGTGACCCGTCAGGCGATTGGGTTCGGAGCGCGCGAGGCACTGACCCTGATCGCCGTGATCAGCCTCTCGCTCGCGATCATCAACCTGTTCCCGTTCCTGCCCCTGGACGGCGGACACATCTTCTGGAGCCTGGTGGAGAAGGTCCGCGGCCGCCCGGTGCCGTTCAGGGTGATGGAGCGCGCCGGAGCGGTTGGATTCCTGCTCGTCATGCTCCTGTTCGCGGTCGGTCTCTCGAACGACATCGGCAGGCTCACCGGGGAGGGGTTCAACGTCCGCTAGGCATCAACTGCTCTCTGCACACGCAACCCGCGGTCCACGCGGCGCCGCGGACTCGTAGTCCACACGGGGCAAGGTAGGCTTCCCCGTGGATGGGGGTACAGGCCGTCGCCAGGAACACTGAGCGGCCCGCCGGACTGGACGGGCACACGGCGTGTGAGGCGTTCCAGGCGACTGCCGCCGCACACTCGGACCGGCCCGCGATCCGCACCCGGGGCGACGAGTTCACCTGCACCTGGGGGGAGTACGCGACCCGGGTCGAGGCGATCGCCGGCGGGCTGGCGGCCGGCGGCGTGGGTCGCGGCGACACGGTGGCCCTGATGCTCGTCAACCGGCCCGAGTTCCATTTCGCCGATTCGGCGGTCATGCACCTGGGGGCGACTCCGTTCTCGATCTACAACACCTACACGGAGGAGCAGATCGCGCACCTGCTGCAGGACTCCGGCGCACGGGTCGTGATCACCGAGCAGGCGCACGCCGACAAGATCCTCGCCGTTCGTGACGCCGTCGAGAGCATCGAGCAGGTGGTCGTCGTGGATGGCGAGCCGCCGCCGGGAACGATCGCCCTGGACGAGCTCGCAGCGGGCGCCGCCGCCGACTTCGACTTCGACGCCGTGTGGCACGCGGTCGAGCCGGACGACGTTCTGACCCTGATCTACACCTCGGGCACCACCGGCCCGCCGAAAGGGGTGCAGATCACCCACGCGAACATCTGTGAGACCGTTCGCTCCTACGACGAGCTGATCCAGTTCCCGGACGGAGGACGGATCGTCTCCTACCTGCCGATGGCTCATGTCGCGGAGCGCAACGTGAGCCACTACCTGCCGATGCTCTGCGGCTTCACGATCACCTGCTGCCCGGACGCGCGGGAGGTGATGGCCTACCTTCCCGAGGTCCGCCCGACCTGGTTCTTCGCCGTGCCACGCATCTGGGAGAAGCTCAAGGGCGGGCTCGAGCAGATGCTGGTGGCGGCGCCCGCCGAGCAGCGCGCGGCCACTCAGGGGGCGCTCGCCGACGCGCTCGACAAGGTCCGTCTGGAGCAGTCGGGCCAACCGGTCCCCGACGAGCTGGCGGCACGGGTCGCAAAGGCCGATGAGGCGATCTTCGCGACGCTCCGCGAGCACCTGGGCCTCGACCGGGTGGAGGCCTGCAACGTGGGTGCCGCCCCGACCCCGCCGGAGGTGATCGAGTTCTTCCACGCCCTCGGCATCCCGCTGTCCGAGCTCTGGGGGATGTCGGAGACGACCGGAGCCGGCACCTGCAACCCACCCGAGCGGATCAAGATCGGCACCATAGGGCCGCCCGCGCCAGGGGTCGAGATCAAGCTCGCCGAGGACGGCGAGATCATGGTCAAGGGTCCGGTGGTGATGAAGGGCTACCGGAACCTGCCCGAGAAGACCGCCGAGACCTTCACCGAGGACGGCTTCCTGCTCACCGGCGACATCGGCAAGTTCGACGAGGACGGATACCTGCGAATCGTCGATCGAAAGAAGGAGCTGATCATCACCGCCCAGGGCAAGAACCTCTCGCCCGCCAACATCGAGGCGCGTCTGAAGCAGATCCCGCTGGTCAGCCAGGCGGTCGCGATCGGTGACCGCCGCAAGTACATCGGCGCGCTTTTGACGCTGGATCCCGAGGCGGCGAAGAGCTGGGCGAAACAGAACGGGGTGGAGGGCGACCTCGCCGCCATCGCCGAGAGCGACGATCTGGTCGCCGAGGTGGAGCGCGGCCTGGAGGTCGCCAACCAGGACCTGGCGCGGGTCGAGCAGGTGAAGCGCTTCGCGGTCCTGGCCGCCGACTGGGAGCCCGGCGGCGACGAGCTGACCCCGACCATGAAGCTGAAGCGCAAGCCGATCGCCGAGAAGTACGCGGACGAGATCGAGTCGCTCTACGACGGCTGAGCCCGGCGGGCCCCCCGCCGATCGGCCTCGCGTCAACACCGGGGCCTCGGCCAGGCCGGCTCCGTTATCGTCGCTCGCCACTGTGCAGGCGATCCTTCGGCGCTTGAACCGGACCTGGCTTCGAGCCTACCTCACGGCCGCATGGTCGGAGGCGCGGGACTGGGCGCGTGGGGAGCGGGATCCGCTCGTGCCGCCCAGATACCGCCTCTACCCGGGCTGGCGCGGTGACTACGGCAAGGTGTCGGGCCGGTGGGTGCTGGCCGCCCTCGATGCGGGGGAGCTGGCTCCCGGCGGTCGGGTGCTCGACATCGGCTGCGGTCCCGGCCGGCTCGCGGCGCGGCTGACCCGCCAGCTCGACGGCGGCTCGTATGAGGGTTTCGACATCGTGCCGCGGAGCATCGGCTGGTGCCAGCGCAAGATCTCCGCTCGGCATCCGAGCTTCCGGTTCCAGCTCGCGGACATCCGTAACGCGCAGTACAACCCGACCGGCTCGCAGGAAGCGCGCGCCTACAGCTTTCCCTACCCGGACCGCGAGTTCGACCTCGCCCTGGCGGCGTCGGTGTTCACCCACATGCGCCCCGGCGAGATCGAGCGCTACGTCTCCGAGGCCGCCCGGGTGCTGAAGCCGGGCGGGCGGCTGCTGGCAAGCTTCTTCCTGCTGAACGAGGACGCCGAGCTGCGGCTGGCTGACTCGCGCCGCCCGTGCTCGCTGAGGAGCAGCGCGACGGCGGAGTCCCCTACCGCAGCGGCGATCCCGCCACGCCGGAGCACATGATCGTCGGTCTTCGAGCGGGACGTTCGCGAGATGTACGCCGGCGCCGGCCTCGTGATCGAGGAGCGTTCGCTACGGGAAATGGTGCGGGCGCCCGGATGCGTACCTTGGCTCTCGGCAGGACCTGGTCGTGGCCAGGCGCCGCTGAGCGGGCTTTCGCGGCCGCCTTTCAGGCGGCTTCCGAGCACCGGTACCCTTGTCGGGATGGCTTCCAGGCGCCAGATATGGGTCAAGGACGTGCCGATCGGGGGCGGCGCCCCGGTCGTCGTGCAGACGATGACCAAGACCGAGACGGCGAACGTGGCCGCGACCATGGAGCAGATCCGCGCGGTCGCCGAGGCCGGCTCGGACCTGGTCCGCGTCGCCGTGCCGCGCGAGGTCGACGTCGACGCGCTGAAGACGATCGTGGCGTGAGTCGCCGATCCCGGTGATCGCCGACATCCACTTCAACTACACGCTGGCGCTGAAGGCGATCGACGCCGGCGCCCACTGCATCCGCCTGAACCCCGGCAACATCGGCGGGCCCGACAAGGTCGCTCAGGTGGCCCAGAAGGCGACGGCGGCCGGCGTTCCGATGCGGATCGGAGTCAACTCCGGCTCGCTCCCCAAGCACCTGCACGAGCTGGAGCGCGAGAGTCCGGTCGAGGCGCTGGTCGCGGCGGCGGTCGAGTTCGTCGAGCTGATGGAGCGGCTCGAGTTCGAGAACTTCAAGGTCTCGATCAAGTCGACCAGCGTCCCCAACACGATCGCCGCCAACCGGCTGCTGGCCTCGAAGATCGAGTACCCGATCCACCTCGGGATCACCGAGGCCGGGACGAAGTGGTCGGGATCGCTGAAGTCCGCCGTCGGGCTCGGCACCCTGCTCGCCGACGGGGTCGGCGACACGATCCGGATCAGCCTCTCGACCTTCCACGCCGAGGAGGAGGTCAAGGTCGCCTGGGAGATCCTCAAGGCGCTCCGGCTCCGTGAGCGCGGGCCGGTGCTGATCGCCTGTCCGACCTGCGGCCGGCTTCAGTTCGACATGGACAGCGTGGTGGCCGAGATCGAGAGCCGCCTCGAGCAGTACACCGAGCCGATCGAGGTCGCGGTGCTGGGCTGCGCGGTGAACGGGATCGGCGAGGCCTCGCACGCCGACTTCGGGATCACCGGGGCCAAGAACGAGGGCCTGATCTTCGCGCACGGCGAGCCGCTGCGGAAGGTGCCGCAGGCGGACCTCGTCGACGCCCTGTTCAAGGAGATCGACAAGTCGCTCGACCGCGGTGCGGTCGACGTGGACGCTTCCAAGGCGGCCGAGGGCGCCGCGTGGCTTCAGAAGATCGAGGAAGAGAACGTCGACGAGCTGACGCCCGAGCGCATCGCCAAGATGGAGGCCGAGGCCGCGGCGGGCAGTGGTTCTACGACGGAGCCCTTCCTGAAGCCCGTGAAGGGACGTGACCCGGCCGCGGCGGACGCGAAGCCGAGTACGCGGCCGGCTTTGGACGAGGACGCCTCGCCGGTCGCCGGCAGGCGCTTCACCCGGACGCCGTAGGGGCCGCCTCGCGGCCGAGTGCGCGCGCCTGGCAGGGTCAGGCCCAGCTCCTCCAGCGGATCGTCGCCGGCGAGCCGGTCGCGATAGCGCTCGTGCCACAGATGGAAGAGGGAGATGGCAAGCACTCCGCGGTGGAGCGTGGGGTCGGCCAGCCCCTGGGCCAGCGTGCCCTCGGTGAGATGCCCGCGGACCTCCGAGCTGAGCGTGGGTTCCAGGGGTCCGCCGGTGAGCACCCGCTCATAGCCTCGGACGGCCTCGGCGGAGAGCCCGCGCCGGTCGCGGGCGATCGCCGGAGCGGGTAGCTCGTCGTGGGTCGAGGGGAGCCCGCATCACGGTCGGCGTTCACCTTCGCGAACATCGCCTTGTAGATCCTGGTGTGGAACTTCTCCAGCGGGTCGGTGGCCAGACACGCGACGGCCACGCCGTGGTCCGTGCACGGCGTCACGGTGGCCACGTCGGCGCCCAGGACCGCGTGGGGGGTGAGCGAGATCCCGCGAACCGTTCGAGTGGCGTAGAACGTCGAGCACCATCTCGGCGGGGTGACCGCGGAACCGGCTTGCCTCGTTCATGAACTGGCGCCTGGCGAGGTCCTTCAGGTTGTCGTCGAGCTCCCGCCCCAGCGTGCGCCAGGTCGCATGCCGCATGACCTGGCCAAGAAGGCGAGTCCACAGCTCTCGCGCGCCATCGGGGGTGCCGACGGCCCGGAGCATCGACTCGGTGTAGTAGTGCGTGCCCCCCTGCGCGAGAGTGTCCAGCCCGAGGCCGTCGGTCGCCACGCCGGGACGTCCCCGGAGCGCAGCGGCCAGCGGCATCGCCCAGGGAGGCGCGGCGAGCTGGAAGTCCACCCGCAGCGCGCGCTCGCGCGTGTCGTCCCAGAACGCCGCAGCGTCCCCCTCCATGGTGGAGTGCGGCACTCCGAGGCTCGTCGCGACCTGCGCCGCGAGCTCCTCCTCGCGGTGGTGGCCGTTGTCCGGGCTCACCGTCATGGCCTGAAGGCCGTCGTGCCCATTGCTCGGCCAGGAGGCAGAGCAGGAGCCGGGAGTCCCAGCCACCGCTGAGCGTGCAGAAGACGGCCCCTCGCGCAAGGGGCGCGACGGTCGCCCGCGTCGCCTCGACGACGCGCCGGCGCCCTCGTCGAGACCGAGGGTCGGCTCGACCTCGGCCCACGGCCAGCGATGCTGCCGTGCCGTCGCCTCCCGGCGGTCCGCATCCCATTCCAGGGTGCTGAAGGGCCGCAGTCGTTTCACCTCTTGGAATGGGGTCCGCTCCCCGATCGGTAAGCGGAGGTAGAAGATGGACGCCCAGGCGCGCCAGTCGATCGTGTACCGGCGAGGCAGGGCCTGGACCAGCGGGTCGATGCGGGAGGCGAAGTAGACCGCGCCCTCATGCTCGATGTAGTAGATCGGGGCCACGCCCGAGACACTCGAATGCACGCGGCGTCGCTCGCCGTGCGCCACCAGCCCGCACGCGGCGAGCTCACATGCCGCGTCCTTCCAGGAGGTGACGCTGCGCTTGGCGGGGCGGCCTTCGCTCCATGCGAACCCCTGCGTGCGCCGCGCCCGCCAGCGGATTGCGGCGCCGATCCAGCAGCAGGACGGACGAGCCGTCCTCGTGGACGGCGGACACCTCGCCCGCCAGGCGCCGTCCGATCTCTGCGACCAGAGCGGGGTCGTAGCGACCGAGCGCGCCGCAGGCGAGCGGGTTGCGCCGTGGATTCTGGTCCGACACCAGCGGGCATCCTACGGGGCACTTTCGAGCGGCGAAGCTCGCTGGCAGCCGTGGAATCGATCATCTAGGCTCGCCCTCCCGTGAGTCGTCTCTCCAGCTACCTCCTGCCCACCCTGCGGGAGGACCCGGCCGACGCCGAGGCCCTCTCCCACCGGCTGATGGTGCGCGCCGGCCTGATCCGCCAGCTCGGGGCCGGCCTGTGGACGTTCCTGCCGGCCGGCTACCGGGTGGTGAAGCGGGTCGAGCGGATCCTCCGCGAGGAGATCGACGCGATCGGCGGCCAGGAGATGCTGATGCCCGTCCTGCAGCCCGCCGAGCCATGGCGGCGACGGGCCGCTACGAGATCGACGAGCTGTTCAAGCTCAAGGACCGCAGGGAGGCGGACCTGGTGCTGGCGATGACGCACGAGGAGGTCGTCACCTTTCACATCGCGCGCGAAGTCCGCTCCTACCGCGAGTTGCCGATGATCCTCTACCACGTGCAGACGAAGGAGCGCGACGAGCCGCGGCCACGCGCCGGCGTGCTGCGGACACGCGAGTTCACCATGAAGGACTCCTACAGCTTCGATCGTGACGCCGAGGGGCTCGACCGCAGCTACGAGCTCCACGTCAAGGCCTACGATCGGATCTTCGACCGCTGTGGCGTGCGCTGGCTACCGGGTCGAGGCCGATGTCGGCATGATGGGCGGGTCCGGGGCCCACGAGTATCTGGCGCCGTGCGAGGCCGGGGAGAACGAGGTGGCGCTCGCTCCAGGCTACGCGGCCAACGTCGAGGTCGCCTCCGCGGAGCCGCAGCCCGTCGAGCTGCCCCCTTCCGCTGGACGAACCGCGCGAGGTGCCGACGCCCGGCCTGACCACGGTGGAGGAGATCTCCGGCGCGCTCGGTGTGCCTGCCGGGGCGGCGTTGAAGGCGATTCCCGTGGTGGTCGAGGGTCGCGGCTTCGTGGTGACGCTGATCCGCGGCGATCACCGCCTGAACGAGATCAAGCTTCGCGAACGCCCTCGGCGCCGGCTTTCGTCCGGCTCGCGCCGAGGAGATCTCCTCGGAGCTTGGCCCGCCTGGGTTCATCGGGCCCGTCGGCGCCGCGGTTCCCGTGCTGAAGGACGCGGCGATTCAGGGCGAGGGGTACGTCGCCGGAGCCAACAAGCCGGACACGCACCTGATCGGCGTCGCCCCCGGTCGCGACTTCTCCTTCGAGGAGCTGGACATCCGCTCGGTCGAGGCCCGGAGACCTGGCGCCCGGAGGGCAGCCGATCGAGATCGAGCCCGCGATCGAGGTGGGCCAGATCTTCAAGCTCGGCACCCGCTACTCGGAGCCGCTGGGAGCCACCTACCTGGACGAGCAGGGCGCGGAGCGCCCGATCGTCATGGGCAGCTACGGGATCGGCCCGGCGCGCACGATCGCCGCGGCGATCGAGCAGGGCGCCGACGAGCGCGGCATCGTCTGGCCGCGCTCGATCGCCCCATGGGACGTCCATCTGGTCGGGCTCGGCAAGGGCGGCGACGACGTGGCCGAGGCAGCGGAGCGCCTGTACGAGGAGCTGCGGGAGACCGGCGTCGCGGTCGTGTACGACGACCGGGATGCCGGGCCGGGCGAGAAGCTCACCGACGCCGAGCTGCTCGGGTGCCCGCTGCGGATCACGGTCGGCCGCAAGACGCTCGCCGAGGGAGCCGTCGAGGCGCAGGCGCGCCGCACCGGCGCCGAGGAGCGTCCGCCGATCGCCGAGGCGGCCGCCCGCGCGCTCGAGCTGCTCGATGGCCTCGAGTAGGCCAAGCGCCTCTTCGGCCTCGACCGCTCCGGTCCCAAGCCGAGGGAGACCCGGCGCGGCCAGCCGCTGCGGCCCCTGACGGTTCCGAACCTGGTCGGCTACGCACGGCTGGCCGGAATCCCCGTGTTCCTCTACCTGGCGCTGCGCTCCGACGACGGGCGGACGGCGGCGTCGTCGATCCTCTTCCTGGCGATCTCGGCAGCCGACTACCTGGACGGATTCCTGGCTCGCGTCACCGGCCAGTACAGCCGCATGGGTGCCCTGCTCGACCCGGTCATCGACCGCCTGACGATCCTCGCCGGGATCGTGGTCACATGGAAGTTCGAGCTGTTGCCACGCTGGGCGCTGGCCGTGCTCGCCGCTCGCGAGGTGGTCACCCTCGTGCTCGCCCAGCTCGCGCTGCGCCGCGGCGTCGACCTGGAGATCAACTGGGTGGGGCGTTGGTCGGTTTGGCTCACCATGGGCGGGATCTTCCTGGCGCTCACGGTCGATTCCTGGATCGGCACCGCGATGTTCCTGGTCGGCCTCGCTCGGCTCGCTGCTGGCCTCGGCGCTCTATCTGAAGTCCGGTCTCGCGGAGGCTCGCCGGGGCTAGGATGAAGGCCGCTGTGCATATCTCAACCTCAACTTGACCTTTGCCTGACGCGCCCGCCTATAATCGGCCGGGCGGGCCAACTAGAAGAGGGAGCGCCAAGTGGAGGACACCTTTCCGGACGTCAGCTCGATGAGCGACGGTGAGCTCAAGGAGATGATCGCCGAGCTCACGGACGACGAGCGCGAGCTCTCCTACCGGCGGCGACTGCTGCACGGCAAGATCGACATCCTGCGAGCCGAGCTCGTCAACCGGCTGAAGGCGAAGCGGGAGGCCGGCGACGTGCTGATCAGCGGCCAGGACGTGCAGCAGCTCACCGACATCCTGCTGGGCAAGGTCCCGACGCCGCCGAACGACTCGGAGGCCTAAGGCAGGTGGCCCTGCACTGTTCCGAGTGCGGATTCGTCAATCCCGAGGGTGCCAACTACTGCCAGAAGTGCGGTGCCTTCCTGGCCCGCCCCGAGGGCGAGGACGCATCGACGATGGCCTACAAGGTCGGCGAGACGGGGGAGTACGAGCCGGTCGATGTCGAAGAGGAAGTCGACAAGGCCGGG
This sequence comes from uncultured Actinomycetes bacterium, assembly GCA_963760665.1. Classification (GTDB taxonomy): domain Bacteria; phylum Actinomycetota; class Thermoleophilia; order Solirubrobacterales; family 70-9; genus AC-56. The sequence continues at coordinate 37,654 of CAVXDS010000011.1, read as the reverse complement.
GCGGCGCTGGTCGTCCGCTCAGGCGGCGGACGCGCCGGAGAGAGCTTCACGGTGGACCGCGATCGGATGAGCATCGGGCGGACGCCGGACGCCGCGGTCTTTCTCGACGACGTCACGGTGTCGCGAAACCACGCGCTGATCGTCCGCCGCCAGGATGGGCTCTACATCGACGACCTCGGGTCGCTGAACGGCACCTACGTGAACCGGCGCCGGATCGAGTCGCACAAGCTGGACGACGGCGACGAGATCCAGATCGGCAAGTACAAACTGAGCTACCTGGAGCGTTGACGATGGCGGTCGCCACCACCCGAGAGAGACGGAGACACGGGCCGCGCGGGCGCGGAGCGGCGGTCCGGCTCCGATTCGCCGTCGCGGCCCCGCAAGGCGCTGACGATCGGCGCTGTCGCCAAGATCCTGAGCCAGGAGTTCGACGACATCTCGATCTCCAAGATCCGCTACCTCGAGGACCAGAAGCTGCTCACGCCGCGGCGCACCCAGGGTGGCTACCGCCTCTACAGCCAGACCGACGTGGAGCGTCTGCGGGCGATCCTGCGGATGCAGCGCGACGAGTTCCTGCCCCTGCGGGTGATCCGCCAGGAGCTGGCCACCGGCGACTTCACCGGCTCGCGCCGGGGGAGCGAGGCCGCGGCAACCCGGCGGGCGGCGTCCGTGGAGGCCCCGGTCTCGATGCTCGCGCCGGAGGAGCTGCTCGACCAGGCCGGGGTGTCGGACGGGCTCTTGCGCGAGCTTCAGGAGTACGGCATCGTCCAGCCCGACCGTCGCGACGGAAAGTCGGTCTACGACGAGACCGACCTCGAGATCGTCCGCGCGGCAGCGGAGCTGTCGCGGTTCGGCGTCGCCGGTCGCAATCTGCGCGTCTTCGTGACCTCCGCGGACCGCGAGGCGGCGCTGCTCCAGCAGCTCGTCGGCCCGGCGCTCCGATCGCGCAGCCAGGCTCGCCGCAAGGAGGCGATCGAGAACCTGGAGAGCCTGGCAGCGGTCTGCGGGCATCTCAAGCATCTGTTGCTCGTGCGCGACCTTCGCCGCCTCAAAGGCGACTGAGGACGCTGCCTCGGGTTTCACGAAAACGGGTGATCGACGCCTCGCGGGAGCGGGTGTGGGAGCTGGTCTCCGATCCGCATCACCTACCGCGCTGGTGGCCCCGGGCGGTGCGCGTGGAGGACGTCCACCAGGCGCCAGGCGGGCGCCGCAGCCGCTGGACGACCGTGCTCGAGACCGAGCGCGGCTCCGGCGTGCGGGCCGACTACCGCTGCACCAGCGCCGCCGCCGGGGAACGCTACGTGTGGGAGCAGGACATCGAAGGGACGCCGTTTGAGAAGATCCTGCGCTCTGCGGCGCTGGAGATCCACCTCCAAGGGCGGAATGGGAGCACGGAGGTGACCCTCGCCGGCAGCGAGCGGCTGCGTGGCCTCTCGCGGCTAGGCTCGCCGATGATGCGCCGCGCCATACGGCGGCGCCTGGACGAGGCCCTGGACGGCATCGAGCAGGCTCTGGTGGCGTGACCAGCCTCAGACCCGGCGGAAGCGGAGGCGCAGCCGAGCATGAGTAGCCTCAGACCCGCCGGAAGCGGAGGCGCAGCCGAGCATTCCGCCGGAACAATGAAATGGTGGGGGTGGGGGAGCCCCGCGAAGAGGGCCGAGCTGGGCCCTGAAGCGGCGGCAATGCTCCGCTCCGAGCTGGGCGAAGCCGAGCCCGCGCCGCGCGTCGAGCTCGAGCAGGTGGCTCTTCCGGCGCCGCGGCCGCTCCCGGCCGAGATCTCCCGCGCCGTCGGGCCGGCGGCGGTGCTGAACGGTCACGAGCACCGGGTGCGGCGCGCCGCCGGGCGCAGCTACCCCGACCTGGTCCGGCTTCGCGCGGGCAGGCTCGAAGACGCCCCCGACGCGGTCGTGCTTCCAGGAAGCGTCGGCGAGGTGGCGCGCATCCTGGAGATCTGCTCGCGGGAGGGCGTCGCCGTGGTCCCGTTCGGCGGTGGGACGAGCGTCGTCGGCGGGGTCGAGCCGCTGCGCGGAGGCTTCGAGTCGTCTGCTCTCCCTGGATCTCCGGCGACTGCGTCAGGTCGTCGTCGATCGGCGCTCTCTGACCGCGACCCTGGGCCCCGGGCTGCGCGGGCCGGAGGCCGAGGAGGCGCTCCAGGCGCAGGGGATGACGCTGGGGCACTTCCCGCAGTCGTTCGAATACGCGACGATCGGCGGCTTCGCGGCCACCCGCTCCGCCGGGCAGGCGTCGAGCGGCTATGGCCGCTTCGACGAGCTGGTGACGTCGATCGCGCTCACCGCGCCGGCCGGCGACCTGCGAACGCTCGAGATTCCGCACAGCGCCGCCGGCCCGGCGCTGCGCGAGCTCGTGATCGGCTCCGAGGGGGCGCTGGGGCTGATCACGCGGGTGACCGCGAGGGTCCGTCCGCTTCCGGAGCGGCGGCACTACGAGGCGTGGATGGCCGCCGACTTCGCCTCCGGCGCCGAGATCGCTCGCTCGCTCGCGCAGGGCGACGTACTCCCGGATGTGCTGCGCCTCTCCGACCAGGCGGAGACGCGACTCTCGCTGGCGCTCTCGGGGCACCGCCGGGGCCAAGCGCGCCCTGTTGTCGAGCTACCTGCGCCTGCGCGGCCGGGCCGGCGGCTGCCTGATCGTCTGCGGCTGGGAGGGCCAGCCCGAAGCGGTGGAGCGCCGTCGGGCGCTGTCGGCCAGGGTCCTGCGCTCCGGCGGTGCCGCCGCTCTGGGCGGCGCACCCGGTCGTGCCTGGGAGCGCGGGCGATACGAGGGTCCCTACCTGCGGGACGAGCTACTCGACCTCGGCTATCTGGCCGAGACCCTGGAGACGGCCCACACCTGGAGCCGCCTGGGCGAGCTGTACGACGCTGTCCGCGCCGCGATCGGCGCCGCGCTGGCGACCCAGGGAACCCCGGGGGTCGTCATGTGCCATCTCTCGCACACCTACCGGGACGGCGCCTCGCTTTACTTCACCTTCCTGGCCCCTCGCCGACCCGGCGCCGAGCTCGAGCAATGGCGCGCCGTCAAGGCGGCCGCCTGCCAGGCGATCGTCGAGACGGAGGGCACGATCACCCATCACCACGCGGTCGGGCGCGACCACCTCCCCTACATGCGTGCCGAGATCGGGGAGCTGGGGATCGAGGCCCTGCGAGCCGTCAAGGAGCGCCTCGATCCCACCGGGATCATGAATCCGGGCAAGCTGCTCCCCTAGCTACCTGCAGGGCTTCCAGGGCTTCGCCCTGAGCGAGAAGTCGCCGGCCTTCTTGATCGAGTTGATCCCGCGGGCGGCCGCCTTGGCGCAAAAACGGCTCGGCGGGATCTGGTACTCGACCTGGAACACCGCCTTGCCGGCGCCGGTGAACGCCCTGTAGCCGGGCGCTGGATTGTTCGCGCACTCGTGGTACTGGAAGCACTGCTCGTTGATCGCGTAGTCGAAGCGCGGCTCCAGCTTGGGGACCTGGCCGAGGTCGTTCTTCAGCCCCACCGAGAGGCCGTTCCGGTGGGCGATCCGAGCCAGCGCCCGGTCGAAGACGAGCTGGTTGTGGGCAGTGATCTGCCACCCGGTCGCCCTGTGGCCCTGCGCGTAGGCGTCGACGACGTCGTATTCGACCCCGTCGAACCCGGCTCGGGCGCACTTCTGGGTGCGGGCCTCGACTCGATGCAGGACGAAGTCGCGCTGCCCACGGCCGTTCTTGAGATTGAGCCAGTACTCGTTCGGAAAGCGGCGGCTGAACGGCTTGCCGATCAGGCCGTGATGGTGGCGTCGGTTGAACCTGACGTACTTGTGGAAGTCGGGCCGGAAGCGCTCGGCGGTGCCCGCGGACATGTAACAGATGGCGTGAGCGCCACGGTTGTGGATTGCCTCGACGGCCTTCTTGTCGATCGTGTGGTCGTTCCCCGACACCTGCCCGTCGACGTACAGGTCGATGTCGAAGACGTCGGGGCGCACGCAGCCACCGCCGGAATGGGGCACCTCGCAGATGCCGACGTCGATTCCGCCGGTGGAGGCGAGCCGGCGGTCGGAGCTCTCGAGCTGATACTGCCAACGCGCGTCGGGCGCCGGTTGCCAGCGCTGCGGAGGGCCGGCCACGCTCGCCGCAGATCCGCCCGCCCCGGGGAGCAGCGCCGCCGAGCGTGCCGAGGGCGAACGCCAGCGCGGAGACTGCGAGCGTCAAGCGGGGCCCCGTTCTAGGCAAGCACGAACCACACGATGTAGGCCGAGCCCTTCGGCGCCGGCTTGACTCCGGTCAGCCTGACGTCGAAGAACGGCTTGTTGGCGCTCGCCACGCCGAGGGCGGCGGCACCGGAGCCCGGGACGCCCTTGCTGGCCGTCAGGGGGATGGGTATGACGCGCTTTTGAGCGTTTGCCGAATTGACGATGCCGGTGAACGCCGTCCTACCCTCCACCGGAAGGATCGGCTGTCCGCTGTCGACCGCCTGCTTGATCGCCTTGGCGACGACCTTTTTCTCTGCCAGGGTCAGGTAGACGGCCTGCGTCCGGGGCAGGAGCGCCTGGAACGCCTTCGGGATCGAGAAGGTGTTGTGGTAGCGGCCGGAGCTCGGGACCTTGATGTCGGTCACCGGAAAGCCCTGCGGGGCGGAGCTCGCGGCGCTGGTCGTTGTCGATGACGCGCTGTCATCGCCCCCGCTGCTGAATGCTCCGGAGACGGCCAGAACGACCATCACCACCAGGACGGCGCCGCTGCCGAGGACGACCAGGAGCTGGGTCTGGCGCCTGGACATGGTCGTCCGAGGGCCCCTCGGCGCCGCGGCCTCGGCGCTCGGGGCGCCCGCGGGCGACTGCTCCGCCGTTCGCTTTCGCCGCAGGCGATCGGGAATCGGGAGCCGGCCGGCCGCAGGGCGCGACGCTCGCCGGGGCCGGGGCCGCCACTCCTCTCCCGGCAGGCGGGGGAGCTCGGCCTGCGGAGCCACCAGACGAAGCTTCTGGGTGAGCTCGGTGGCGAGCTCGAGGTCGTGCGGATCGTCCTTCAGGTGGCGCACGGCGTCGGCCCTGCCGATCGGGTCGGCCTGTCCGAGCAGATAGTCGGTCAGGCCGACGTTGCGGTCGGGGTCGGCGCCGGCCAGCTCGGTGAGGGCGGCGCGGGCCCGGGCCCTAACCCCAGCCTCGTCGGTCCCGAGCAGAGAGGCAAGGTCGGCGTAGCTCTGCCCGCGCTCGAGCAGGAGCTGCAGCATCGCCTGCTGGTCGGCACTCAGAGGCATCGCAGGAAAGCCTACGGAGTCAGGCGGCTCGGCGATTCGGGCGATGATCGCGGCGACGAGGCTGCGTGGGGTGGGAAGCGGTCGTCTAGGCTCCCCGCGTGCCGCAGGTGGCTGAGAACCTGCCCGGGCGTGACGGGCTCGGGGACCTGATCGGGCTCGAGTATCTGGATGCGAGCGCCGACGAGGTTCGTGCCCGGGTCGAGGTGACTGACGCCGTTCGCCAGCCCGCGGGGCTCGTTCACGGAGGCGTCTACGGCGTGATCGCAGAGAGCATCTGCTCGGTGGCCACATGGCAGGCGGTCCGCGGCGACGGCATGGTCGCCATGGGCCAGTCGAGCAGCGCCACGTTCCTGCGGCCGATCACGGAGGGTCACGTGAACGCCGTCGCCCGCCCACGCCACCGCGGCCGCACCACCTGGGTCTGGGACGTCGAGATCACCGACGACGAGGGGCGCGCCGGCGCCCTGGTCCGGATGACCGTCGCCGTCCGTCCTAGCCGCGGTAGCGGTTCGTGATCGGCAGGCGGCGGTCGCGCCCGAACGCCTTCGGGGTGATCCTGATCCCCGGGGGTGCCTGGCGGCGCTTGTACTCGGAGCGGTCGACCATCGCGATCACCTCGTCGACGACCTCGGCGGGGACCCCGTCGCCAACGATCTCGTCGCGTCCCCTGTCCTCCTCGACGTAGGCGGCGAGAATGCGGTCGAGGAGCTCGTAGGGAGGGAGTGAGTCCTGGTCGAGCTGGCCGGGGCGAAGCTCGGCGGATGGGGCGCGCTCCAGCACCGACCGCGGGACCGGCTCGGTGTCAGAGAGCTCGTTGCGGTACCGGGCCAGGCGGTAAACGAGCGTCTTCGGCACGTCCTTGATCACCGCGAAGCCGCCCGCCATGTCGCCGTACAGGGTGGCGTATCCGACCGACATCTCGCTCTTGTTGCCGGTGGTCAGGACCAGCCAGCCGAACCTGTTCGAGAGGGCCATGATCAGGTTGCCGCGAATTCGCGCCTGGATGTTCTCCGCCGCCAGCTCGGTCCCCGCGCCGCCGCTGTCGAGCTCGCGCGCCGACTCGGTGCCCGCGCCGGGGCCACCGGCCGAGTGACCCGCGCCATCGCCCGACGCCGCCAACAGCTCCTCATAGGCGTGCATCGCGGGCTCGATTGGGATCTCGATCAGATCCGCCCCCAGGTTGCCAACCAGCGACCGGGCGTCGGCCTGGGTCTCCTGGCTGGAGTGGGGGGAGGGCATGACGACGCAGCTCACCCGCTCGGGACCGAGGGCATCGGTGGCGATCAGGGCGACGAGCGCCGAGTCGATCCCCCCCGAGACCGCGACCAGCACCCGGTCGAAGCCGTTCTTGCGAACGTAGTCGCGCAACCCGAGCTTCAGCGCCTCATAGACCTCCGCATCCGGCTCCAGCGGCTCGGCGAGATGCGACTCCACGTGGCCGCTCGGCGCGGGTGCCTCGAGCCGGGCGAGCACAGGGGCGGTGGCGCCCGCCGGCCGCGCCTCGCCCGGCCCGGGCTCGTCCGGGCCCGCCCGCCCGGTGGCCGGATTCGCGACCAGCTCCAGGTCGCAGACGACGAGCTCCTCGGCGAACTGGGAGCCCCGAGCCAGCGTCTGGCCGTCCTGCGAGACGATCACGCTGTGTCCGTCGAATACCAGCTCGTCCTGGCCACCGACCAGGTTGCAGACCGCGAACGCCGCCCCGGTCTCCAAAGCCCGTTCCTGCACCATCCGCTCCCGATACGCGCCCCGGCCGCGCTGGTAAGGCGAGGCGGAGGGATTGACGATCAGGCTGGCGCCTGCGAGCGCCTCCACCGATGCCGGCGGGCCGGCGTACCAGATGTCCTCGCAGATCGTCAGCCCGACGCGTGCCCCGGCGACCTCGATCAGCGCCGGGGTGTCTCCCGGCTCGAAGTACCGGCGCTCGTCGAAGACGCCGTAGTTCGGAAGCAGGACCTTGCGGTAGACGGCGTGGACCTGGCCGTTCGCCAGCACGGCGACGGAGTTGTGGGTGGCCGCATCGCGCTCGGGGAAGCCGATCAGGGTGACGATCGCGCCGGCCTCGGAGGCGAGCCTCTCCACGGCCACCCGGGCGGCGTCGAGGAAGTGCGGCTTCATCCACAGGTCCTCGGCCGGGTAGCCCGTGACCGTCTGCTCGGGAAACACGACCAGCTGTGCGCCCGCCTCCCGAGCCCTTGCGACCCAGGCGGAGATCAGTCGCGCGTTTCCCTCGATGTCGCCCACCGTGGGGTTCACCTGGGCGAGGGCGATTCGCAGGCTGACCCGGTCGCTGGCCATCAACGAGAGTATGCCTTCGCGCCGCTCAGACCTATGCCTGGCGCCGGCTGAGGCCGCCGACGATCACCGCCACCACCGTGACCAGATAGATCTGGCCGATCAGCGCCTCGGCGATCGCCACCGAACGGCCCAGGTCGGTGGCCGCGACGAGGTCCCCGTAGCCGACCGTCGTCATGGTGGCGAAGCTGAAGTACAGGTAGTCGGAGATGTTCGCGCTGATCTGAGCGGCGAAGAAGGGGGTCGACTGGGCGTCGCCCACCAGGGCGTAGGCGTAGGCGAAGAGCATGCCGATCAGCAGGTAGATGCACAGGACCCCGAACATCGTGTGCATGGTCACGGCGCCCTCTGTGCGAACCCCCTTGACCACCCCCCTTGCGATCGCAGGCGGGGCGAGCGCGACGAGGAGCACGGCGACGAGGCGGCCGCCTGTGGCGCCGAGGGCGCCGAATCCGATCAGCGCCGCGGCCGAGCCGAGCACCGCGATCGTGACCACGACGTTGGCCACCCGCTCGATCACAGGATTGGCTTGCGAGGCGTACAGGGCGAGCACCAGGGTGCTTCCCTGGAGCACGATCGTGACCAGGCGCGCCCAATCCTGATCCGGAGCCGCAAGCTGGAAGACGAGCGAGCAGAGGATCGACAGCAGGACCAGTCCGTAGCGGTGCTCCCAGCGGGCGAGCGTGGCGCCGATCCTCATCGCCCGAGAGGATCGCCTCGGGATCGGACGGGAGCCCTAAAGGTTTTCGCCGGGCTGCCGATTACTCAGATAACACGCCAGGAAAGGCGGTGGTAGCGCCAAGGATGGCGCTACCATGGTTCCTGGTTTTGGGGCGCGGATTCGAGGGCTTCGCCCAGCAGGCGCTCCACCACCAGCACGTCCTTCCACTCGCCGTCGAGGCGGCCGTGGCGGCGATGAACGCCGACCTCGCGCCACCCACAGGACCTCACCAGGGCAATGCTCGGTTCGTTCGAGGTGAAGATCTTGCCGACCAGCTTGTGGTAGCCGCGGCGCTCCGCCTCTTCGGCGAGAGCGTTGATGAGCGCCCTCCCGGCGCCTGCGCGCCGTGCCTCCAGGGCGACGTACAGGGTCGCCTCGCCGACCCCGGCGTAGTACTCGTGGGCTTCGTCATAGGCGCCCACCTTCGCCCAGCCGACCACGCGACCGCTCGCCTCGGCGACCACCACCAGCCCTCCCCGGGAGATCTCCGCCGCGATCTCGGCTGGTTGCGGGGGCCGCGTCTGAAACGTCGCGATCCGCTCCTCGATCCCCTGGCTGTAGATCCGCGCGATCCCCTCGGCGTGGTCGGGGGTGGCGGCGTGGATCAGGATCTGGGCGGCGATGCTCGAACTCTACGGTCGCCGGAGGCGACGCCGGCATCGCGCGGTCCGGGTCCCAACTGCCTGCCAACGGGGCAATCAGGCAGACTTCCATTCGCACCACGATGCACGACATAGTCGAGTTCCTGCGGCGGCACGCTCCGTTCGACGACCTCTCCGAGGGCGACCTGGAGGAACTTGCGGAGTCGGCCGAGGTGGAGTTCTTCGCCGCCGCCACGACGATCTTCCGCCAGCAGGAAGGGCCGATGAAGCATGTGCGCATGGTCCGCCGAGGCGCGGTCGAGCTCTTGGATCGCGGCCAGGCGCTCGACCGCCTGGGTGAGGGTGATCTCTTCGGGCACCCCTCGATGCTCTCCGGGCTACCCACCGGATTCGAGGCTCGGGCAGCCGAGGACACCCTGTGCTATCGGCTGCCCGCGGACGCGGTCGTGCCATTGCTTGCCCGGCCGGCGGGAGTGCGCTACGTGGCGCGCAGCCTGCTCGCTCGCCCGCGGCCTGGCCTGGCCGCGCCGGCAGGAGACCTCGACCCGGCTCAGCAGCCGGTCGCCCGGCTCGTGCACAAAAAGCCGGTCATCTGCGAGCCGAGCGACGCCGTTCGCGAGGCGGCCCGCCGGATGGCCGAGGCAGAGGCGACGGCGGCCCTCGTCCGTCTGCCGGACGGCCAGCTGGGAGTCCTGACCGACCATGATCTGCGCGATCGGGTGGTGGCCGGAGGCGTGGGCGTCGATGCGCCGGTGACCGAGGTGATGAGCTTCCCGGCCTTCACCGTGACTCCCGAGCGGCTTGGCGCCGAAGTGATGCTGGAGATGCTCGATCGGGACATCCGGCACGTACCCGTGGTCTGGCCCCATGGCGAGGTCCTCGGGGTTCTCAGCGACAGGGACCTGCTGGCGGCCGAAACTCGAGCGCCGTTCGCGCTGCGACGCGGGATCGATCATGCCGCCGACCTCGACGGTCTGCGGCGAGCGGCCGGCCAATTGCGTCCGGCGGTGATCGCCCTTCACGACGCCGAACACCCTCCGGTACAGATCGCCTCGATCATCGCCGTCGTCACCGATGCGCTCACCCGCAGGCTGATGGGGTTCGTAGTCGACGAGCTCGGGGATCCACCTTGCCCGGTGACCTGGTTGGGGCTCGGGAGCCTGGGACGCCGTGAGTTGGTGCCCTCCTCCGACGTCGACTCGGCGCTCGTCTGGGATGGCGACGGGGACGGCGGGGACGAACAGGAGCGGTACATGCATGCCCTCGGCACCCGCGTGGTCGGCGAGCTGACGGCGAGCGGCTTCGCCGCCGATATTCACGGAGCGACCGCGGCCGCGCCTCTGTTCGCTCGCTCGTTCGAGTCCTGGCGGGAGCTGATTCGCGACTCGATCGAGCACCCGGATCGTGACAAGGCGCTGGTCCTTCTGTCGCTGCTGTTCGACGCCCGCTCCGTCTGCTCGATCGGGGATGCCCGAGACCCGCTCGACGAGCTCCGCCAGGCGTGGCACCGCCCAACCCTGCTTCGCCTCATGCTGCGGCTTGCCCTCGGGCACCGGCCACCGACGGGGTTTCAGCGGTTTCGCAGCTCACCACGCGATTTCGTCGTCGATCGCTCCGGCGAGCACCGGGGACAGCTCGACATCAAGGATGGTGGCCTGCATCCGATCGTCGGCATCGCCCGCTACGCGAGCGTGGCGGCCGGCGTACGCACCACCTCCACCCGGGAGCGCTTGAGCTCGGCCGCCACCGCGGGCACGCTCGAACGGACGCGATGCCCGGACGCTGACCGAGGCCCACGACCTGTTCTGGCGCCTGCGGTTGGAGCACCAGGTAGAGCAGATGCGACAGGGAGACGAGCCCGACGACTACATCGATACAGAGAAGCTCAGCCCCTTGACCCGCCGCTACCTTCGCGAGGCATTTCACGCCGTCAGCGCGGTGCAGCGCTCCCTCAGGGGCGAGCTCGCTCTTCCTCCATGAGGCTCCCTCGACGCCGGCGACAACGGTCCGCGGCGGCGAGCGCCTACCAGGCGGCCAAACCGCCTCCACCCGCGACCCCGTGGCGTCAGGCGCACTACGCGGTTGTCGATCTGGAGACAACCGGCCTCGACCCCCGGCGGGACGAGATCGTCTCCTATGCCTCGATCCCGGTCGAGGACGGGCGTGTGATGGTCGGGGGCGCGAAGACGGCGCTCGTGCGCCCCGCGCGGATGCCCGAGGCGGAGACGATCCGTATCCACGGGCTCCGGCCGGCGGACCTGGCCGGCGCCGCCATGCTGCCCGAGGTGCTCGACCTGGTGCTCGAGTCGCTGACGGGACGGGTGCTCGTGGCCCATGTCGCCTGGGTGGAGCGGGGCTTCCTCGCGGTGGCGCTCAAGGGCGCCGGGCTTCGCCTCGCCCAGCCGGTGCTCGACACGTCCATCCTTGCTCGGCACGTCCTGGCGCCCGAGGAGCTCGGCGACGGACAGGCGGTGTCGCTCACCGATGTCGTCCGGGCGCTCGGCCTTCCCGTGCACAGCCCGCACATCGCCGAGGGTGACGCGCTGACGACCGCGCAGCTCTTCCTGGCGCTGGCGACCCACCTCGACCGCACAGAACCGCAGACCGTCGGCTCGCTGGCTCGCCTCTCCAGGGGTTGACCCAGCGACTCCGGAAACGAGGCCCTGCCTCAGACGTCGTAGTAGAGGACGAACTCCCATGGGTGCGGGCGCAGGCGGACCGGGTCGCACTCCTCGCGAGCGCTTGTAGTCGATCCAGGTCTCGATCAGGTCCGGGGTGAAGACGCCGCCCTTGAGCAGGAACTCATGGTCGGCCTCGAGCGCATCGATCGCCTCATCGAGCGAGCCCGGCACGCTGCCGATCTTGGCCAGCTCCTCCTCGGAGAGCTCGAACAGGTCCTTGTCCACCGGCAGGCCAGGGTCGATCCGCTGCTGGATCCCGTCGAGGCCGGCCATCATCATCGCCGAGAAGGCGAGATAGGGGTTGGCCGTCGGGTCCGGCGGGCGGAACTCCACGCGCTTGGCCTTGGCGGCCGGCGAGTAGACGGGGATCCGACAGGCAGCCGAGCGGTTGCGCTGGCTGTAGGCGAGGTTGACCGGCGCTTCGTAGCCCGGCACCAGCCGCCGATAGGAGTTGGTGGTGGGAGCGCAGAAGGCCATCAGGGCGCGGCCGTGTGCGATCAGGCCTCCGATGTAGTTGAGCGCCTCGCGCGACAGCAGGCCATAGCCGTTGAAGTCGTACATGACGTTGTCGCCGCCCAAGAACAGCGACTGGTGGACGTGCATCCCGGAGGCGTTCTCCTCGAACAGCGGCTTCGGCATGAAGGTCGCCGACTTGCCGGCCTCGCGGGCGACGTTCTTGACCACGTACTTGTAGGTCTGGAGCTTGTCTCCCATGCGCAGCAGCTTGTCGAACCTGAGATCGATCTCGGCCTGGCCACCCGCCGAGACCTCGTGGTGGTGGAACTCGCAGTCGATCCCCATCTCCTCCAGCACGACGACCATCCGCGCCCGCAGGTCGGAGTGCGTGTCGCCCGGCGGGGCCGGGAAGTAGCCCTCCTGTGGCCTCAGCGTGTAACCGAGGTTGCCGCCGGACCCGTTCATCGAGCCGTTGCCGAACCCCGCGCCGCGGTTCCAGAATCCCTGCTCGGAGTCGACCTCGTAGAAGGCCCTGTTGACCGTCTGGTCGAAGGCGACGTGGTCGAAGACGAAGAACTCCGCCTCCGGCCCCATGAAGCAGGTGTCCGCGATCCCGGTCTCGATCAGGTAGCCCTCGGCCTTCTGGGCGACGTAGCGCGGGTCGCGCGAGTAGGGCTCCCGCGTGATCGGGTCGAAGATGTTGCACATGATCGACATCGTCCGCTGCTCGTGGAACGGGTCGATGATCGCGGTCGAGGGATCCGGGATCAGGATCATGTCCGACTCGGAGATCTCCTGAAAGCCGCGAATCGAGGAGCCGTCGAAGCCGAGGCCCTCCTCGAACGCCTCCTCCTCGAGCCCGTGGATCGACAGCGAGACGTGCTGCCAGGTGCCGGGGAGGTCGGTGAACTTGAAGTCCACCATCCGGACCCCGTGCTTGCGCGCCATCTCGAACACGTGTCGCGGCTCGGGTTGGGCCGTGTCCGCGAAGCGCTGCACGGTCAGCGGGGTGTGGGGGATCGCTGTGGTCACGGGGTTGACTCCTCTGTTGATGGGCTGGGTTGGAGGGCGGCGAGCACCTCTATGCGTCCTCGCCGACCGTCTCACCGGTCTTCGGCAGCGCCTTGACCAGCTCGTCGAGGCGCTTGCCGGTCAGCGACTCGAGCACCTCCGGCAGCTCGGCGACGATCCTCATCACGTCGCGGGTGATCCGATGCGCGCCGACGCCGTCGCCATCACCGTTGCCGCCGATCATCACGATCTTCTCCGTCTTGGAGAGCGGCTCGGAGACCGCGGCGGCGAGCTGCGGCAGGATCGACAGCAGGCGGTCGGCGATCGCCGCGTCCGAGTACTTGCCCCAGGCGCCCGCCTTGGCCAGCATCGTCTCGGCCTCGGCCATTCCGCGCAGGCGCACCGCATCGGCCTCGCCGGCGCCCTGGGCCGCGAGCTCCTCCTTGCGTGCCTCGGCGAGCGCCTCGATCTTGCGGGCCTCGGACTTGGCGGGCTCGATCACCTCGGCCTCGAGCTCGTTCACGCGGCGGGCGCACCTCGGCCTCCATCAGCTCGATCGCCTTCTGGCGCTCGACGATCTCGACCTGCAGCTCCTGGGCCCGAACCTGTTGCTGGGTGATCGCCCGCTGCAGGTCGTAGGCCAGGTCCGCCTCGGCTCGGGCTGCCTGACCCTCGCGCTTGTAGGAGGCCTTCTGGAGCTCGTAGTCGCGCCGCGACTCCTCGATCGCGCTGTCGGCCGCAAAGCGGGAGGCCTTCGCCTCGCGCTCTGCCTCCGCCTCGCCGCGTACGGCGTCCCGCTTCACCTCCGCGGTGCGCGGGCGGCCGAGCGCCTCCAGGTAGCCCTGCTTGTCGCTGATCGCCCGGATCGTCAGCGAGACGATGTCGAGCCCCATGTTCTGCAGGTCGGGACCGCAGAGCGCCTTGGTCTTGGCGACCAGGGCCGCGCGGTCGCGATAGACGTCCTCGATCGAGTGCGCTCCGACCGCCGCCCGCAGATGCCCCTCCACGGCCTGCTGGGCCGTCCGGGCGATGTCGTCCCGGCCCCTCGACAGGAACTCCTCCGCGGCGAGCTGGATGCCCTCCTCCGACGGGTCCACCTTGACCATGCAGACCCCGTCCACCTGGAGAGGGACGCCGTGCATCGAGTGGGTCTCGCCGGTGCGGACGTCGAACTGCATCAGCTCCAGCGACAGGCGGGCCACCTTCTCGCCGAACGGGCGCACGTAGGTGCCGCCACCGCGAACGATGCGATACCCGATGGCGCTGCCGTCCGGTCCGGTGCGGGGACGGCGCCCGGAGATGATCAGCACCTCGTTCGGGCCCGCCGTCGTGTACTGGTGAGCCCAGACGATGAAGGCGATCAGGAGCGCGGCGAGGATCACCGAGCCCGCGACGATTAGGACGACGGTCATGTGGGTTCGACCTCCAGGTCTTCGTGGGTTGTCTGTGTGACTGAAAGCTCCTGGCCCGGGCCGTAGCCGGACGGCGCGCCGGTCCAGATCGAATCCGGGTCCAGCCGTTCGGGCAGCGCCTGGCCGACCGCCTCCGGGCGCAGGTCGGCGGGATCGCGCAGGAAGCCGGAGGCCACCAGGTAGCGCCCGATCACGGTGCCGAGGGCATCGTGATCACCGGCCAAGAAGACGGCGATCCCCTGGTCGCTGATCGCTCCGACGGCCTCGCCCGCCGCCGTGTGGCGAACGGGCACCTCGAGCGGCGGGCCGCCGACCAGATGCGCGGTCAGGACGCGGTCCGTGCCGTCGGTCAGCTCCTCGGTCCGCGCCCAGATCTCCGGCCTCACCTCGGTTGCGTGCAGGGTCCACGGGTCGACGAGCCGCCGGCGGACGGTCATCTCGTGTCCGATGTAGCGCAACAGCGCGGTGACGTCGGGGGCGGAGGGGGGCGGAGACACGACCGGTGAGCCACGCCGCCGGCGTGGCTCGGTGACGAGCTCGGCGGGCTCGGCAAGCAGGCCGACGACCGGTCCGTCGGCCGAGATGCCCTCGACCGCCGGCAACCACAGGGCCGGGTCGTCGAGGGAGCGGATCACCGCGGCCGGCGGCACCAGCCGCAGGTCGGAGGGTCGCAGGACGAGCACGTCGGGCTCCTCGTCGGACGTCAGGTAGCCGGCGGTGAGCAGATGGCGCACGACGGGCCCTTTGAGCTCGGCCAGGCTGCGGGCTCTGATCTTCGGCCCGGTCAGCACCGGGCAGACGAGGTGGGAGCCCTCCTCGTGGACGGGCAGGGAGTAGTCGTAGCGGGGCGCCCGGAAGTAGCAGAGGGGCAGCGAGCGGGCCGGGCGCGATCACCTCGAGCTGGCGCTGGACCTTCTCGCGCAGCGCGTAGATGTTGGCGGCCTCGAGAACCTTGCCGGCGACCTCGCACTGGTAGATCTCCTTGAGCACCGGATGGGGCGAGGGGTTCTCGCGCCGGTAGACGGGCAGCCCGGCGCGGACGCGCCCGAAGCCGCCGCGCACGCCCACCCGCAGCACGTACAGCGGCACGTCGGGCGGGTTCTCGGCGCCGAGCTCGACCACCGCCCCGGGGTTGCGCTCGATGTCGATCGCGACCGGCGTCACGCCGCCGGTCTGATCGGTCGCGACGCGCTTTGTCCAGCCCCAGAGGCTCAGTACCCCCACCCCGCAGGCGTTCGATGGCGGATCGTGTCGACGCCGCGCTCTCCGGTGCGGATGCGGACCACGTCGGAGACGGGGAGCACGAACAGCAGGCCGTCGCCGGTCTCGCCCGTATAGGCGGCGGCGACGATCGCCTCGACGGCTCGCTCGGTCAGCTCCGCCGGGACGACGCTCTCGATCTTGAGCTTGGGCAGCAGGCTGATGTTGGCCTGCGAGCCGCGATAGTGCTCGGTATAGCCCTTCTGGCGGCCGCAGCCCTTGACCTCGGTCACGTTCAGCCCGCTGACGCCGATCTCGTCGAGCGCGTCCTGAACCTCCTGAAGGCGCTCGTAACGGATGATCGCCTCGATCTTGTTGACCTGTATATCCATCAAACGCCACACCTCCCAGGTGCTCCAGGCATCGATCCTGACGCCGCGATCATGGGCTGCCCTCCGCGCCGAGGCCGATCGGCGCCGGTCTGGGGGCGGGACGCCCCGCCGGCGGCGCCGGCTGGTGGTACTCGTAGCCCGGCACGGGCATGAACTGCTCCGGGTAGCCCCACATGCCGTGCTCGGCCATGTCTAGGCCGTAGCTCTCCTCCTCGGGCTTGACGCGCAGCCCGATCGTGGCCTTGATCGCGAAGAAGGTCGCGAAGCTGAGCGCGAACACGGTCGCGAACGAGGCCGAGACGGCGACGAACTGGGCGAACAACTGGTGGAGGCTGCCCGTGTACACGAAGCCGCCCTCACCGACCCCGTTCAGAGTGGCCAGCGTCGGGTCGGTGAACAGGCCGCAGGCGAGAGTCCCCCAGATCCCGGCCAGTCCGTGCGCGGAGAGCGCGCCGACCGGGTCGTCGAGCACCTTCTCGATCGCCAGCACGCCGAGCACGACGATGATCCCGGCGACGAAGCCGATGATCGTGGCCGCCCATGGGTTGACGTATCCCGACGGAGCGGTGATCGCGACCAGCGCGGCGATCGCCCCGTTGCAGGCCATCCCGATGTCGGGCTTGCGGGTCCTGAGCCAGATCGTCGCCAGCGCTCCGAGCACCCCGCAGGCGGCGGCGATGTTGGTGACCAGGACGATGTCGGCGAAGCGGATATTGCTGGGATGGCCGGGAACGGAGCTCAGCGCGCTGAGTGTCGAACCGGGGTTGAACCCGAACCAGCCGAACCAGAGGATGAAGGTGGCCAGGCCGACGAACGGCATGCTGTGGCCCGGGATCACGTTCGGCTTGCCGTCCGGTCCGTACTTGCCGCGCCTCGGCCCGAGCAGGAGCAGGACCGCGAGCCCGCCGGTGGCGCCGGTCAGATGCACCACCGTGGATCCGGCGAAGTCCTGCGAGCCGAGGCTGGCCGCCAGCCAGCCGCCCGAGAACAGCCAGTGGGCGATCAGCGGGTAGATGATCGCCGAGAAGACGACCGCGTAGATCACGTAGACGCTGAACTTGATCCGCTCGAGCGTCGTTCCCCAGACGACCGCCAGCGAGACCGCGCAGAAGACGAACTCGAACCACCACTTGGCCGAGATCCCGACGTCGGAGAAGGACAGGCCGGGAAAGTCGATCGCCTCGTTGGCGGTGTTGAGGGCGAAGCCGTGGTAGCCGAGGATCGAGCCCCCGCGCCCGAATCCGAACGCGAATCCGACGGCCCAGAAGACGACCGCGCAGATGGCGAAGTTGGTCAGCACCTTCGCAACCACCGCGCCCGCGTTCTTCTGACGGGAGAAGCCCATCTCCAGGAACGCGAACCCAGCCTGCATGAACATGACCAGGATCGCGGCGATGACCACCCACAGCGTGTCGAGCGCCACGTTGGTGCTGTCCAGGCTGCTCTTCAAGCCCGGCAGGGTGGTGCTCGCGATCAGGTCCATCCGGCGCCGCCTTTCTGGTCTGCGTCCATCGCTTCACGCTTCGATGCCCGGCGGGCGACCACCGGGCCACGCTTATCGTGAGCCGACGCCTGGAGCGACGCATTGGCCCGGCGTACAGGATTTGGGCGAAGCCGTTGTCCCGGGGGAGCAACGGTCCTCGGAAGCTGCGGGAATTCGCCGCCCCGAGCGGCGCGGGGGACCTAGACCTTCTGCTCGGGCTTGGCCTGGAATCGAGCCTCGCGGCGGCTCGGCTGGTCGACCTCGTCGCCCACGGCCGAGGCGGTCGCCGCGGCCAGCTCGGCGATCGAGGCCTCCAGATCACCGGCGAGCGCATCGAGATCGGGCATCGCGTCGAAGTCGCCGGTGAGCCCGAAGTTGACCCGCCCGTTGTAGCTCATCAGCGCGAAGCAGACGCCCTGATTCTTGGCCAGCGGCACCATCGGGAAGATGTCCTGCAGCTCCCGGCCGAGCAGGTAGAGCGGAAACTGGGGGCCCGGGATGTTGGTGACCACCAGGTTGAAGAAGCGCTGGCGAGACTGAAGCCGCGCCGCCTGGGCGGCGATCGTCGGGGGGGCGAAGTCGGCTGCCTCGGTGAGCAGGGTGGCGCCGACGGCCTGGTTCGAGGACTTCAGGTCGCCCATATTCGCGGTGACGGCACGCAGGCGCTCGATCGGGTCCTCACACCAGACGGGCAGGTCCGCCATCATCGCCGAGACGCGGTTGCCGAGCGCCCCGTGCTCGTCCTCGGCGCGGACGCTGATCGGCACCATCGCCCGCAACGACAGGTCCTTGGTGGAGTGGCCGCCCGCTCGCACGTAGCGCCCCAGGGCGCCGGCCACCGCCGCCAGAACGACGTCGTTGACCGTGCCGCCGGCCGTGTTCTTGATCCGCTTCAGCTCCGCCAGGTCCGTCCGCACAGAGGCGAAGCGCCGGTAGGGCCCGATCTGGACGTTGAACAGCGAAGCGGGGGCGGCGAGGCCGGTGCGGGCGATCGAGCCGGCCGCCCCGAGGCCCTCGATCGCCGCGCTCGCGGCGTGACGCGGGGCTCGCAGCAGCGCTCGTGCGCCCCGCGCGATCTCGGCGGGGCTGGTGGCGCGCTCGATCAGCGCCTCGGCCAGGAGCTGTGCGTCGCTGGGTTCCGGCTCCGGAAGCCAGGCATCGGGCTCGGGCGGCGGCTCGGGATCTCGGTCGAGGTCGAAGAGGACGGTTGTTATGTCAACTCCGGAGACTCCATCGACGAGGCAGTGATGGGTCTTGGCGACGATCGCGAACCGACCACCCTCGACGCCGTCGACGAGCCAGAGCTCCCAGACGGGCTTGCTGCGGTCAAGCCGCTGCGAGAAGAGTCTCGCGGCGAGGGTTCGCAGCTGCTCCTCGGTGCCCGGGGGAGGGAGGGCGGTGTGGCGGACGTGGTATTCCAGGTTCAAGTTCGGGTCGTCGACCCAGACCGGACGGCCCTGGCCGAAGGGCACGAACCGAAGCTTCTGGCGGAAGCGCGGCACCAGGTGGAGCCGGGACGCGATGTGGTCGCGGAACTCCTCGTATTCCGGCGCCGGCCCCTCGAAGAGCGTCGTCGAGGCAACGTGCATGTGGGCGGGGCCGTCCTCGAGATGGAGGAAGGAGGTGTCGAGTCCGCTGAGCCGGTCGCCGTGCATCCGGGCCAATCTTCTCACGCCGCGAGACCGACGTGCACGATCACACGTCGAGCGTCAGGGCCTGGGGGGCCGGCGCGGCCTCCGGCTCGCTGGCCGAGTCCTGCGGATTGGTCACCAGGCCGGCGACCCCGACGCCGAGCAGCCGGACCGGCGCGTCGAGCTCGAACTCGGCGAGCAGCCGGCGGGCCACCGAGCGCACCCGCTCGGGGTCGCGGGTCGGCTCCTCGATGGTCCGCGAGCGGGTGTGGGTCCGGAAGGGGCGCAGGCGGATCTTCAGGGTCACGGTGCGGCCGGCATGGCCGCCCTCGGCGAGCCCGCTGCAGACCGAGTCGGCGAGGCGGTCGAGGGTGCCGGCGAGCACCGCCCGATCCGAGACGTCGGACGCGAAGGTCGTCTCGCGGCTCTCCGACTTCCGCTCGCGCTCCGCGACCACAGAGCGGTCGTCGTGGCCGCGCGCGCGATCGCCGAAGCTCGCGGCCAAGGCGGGGGCCGAAGGCCCGTTCCAGCGCCCCGGGGTCGATCGCCGCCAGCTCCGCCACGGTCCGGACGCCGAGCTGGGCCAGCCGCTCGGCCGTGCGCGGCCCGACGCCGGGGATCAGGGTCGCGGGGCGGTCGCCGACGGCGTCGAGCAGGCGGTCCGGCTCCAGCACGCAGAGGCCGTCGGGCTTCTCGAGATCGGAGGCGATCTTGGCGAGCAGCTTGTTGGGCGCCAGGCCGACGGAGCAGACGAGGCCCGTCTCGGCACGCATCTCACGCTTCAGCTGGCGGGCCCGGGCCTTCGGCGCCGGGCACTCGGACAGGTCGAGGTATGCCTCATCCAGGCCGGCGACCTCGACCAGGTCGCTGAACCGGCGAAGGACGTCCATCACCTTGCGCGAGGCGCGCTGGTAGAGCCCGAAGTCGCGGGGAATCAGGATCGCCTGCGGGCAGCGCCTGTGGGCGATTGCCAGCGGCAGGGCCGAGTGGACGCCGTAGCGGCGCGCCTCATAGGAGGCGGCCATCACCACGCCCCGCGCGGTGGCGTCGGTCCCGGTGGCGACCACGACCGGCTTTCCGCGCAGCTCGGGACGCCGCAACAGCTCGACCGAGACGAAGAACGCGTCCATGTCGACATGTGCGTAGACGTGGGGCCAATCGCGCACGCTTTTCAGCCTACGCGCCAACCCCGCCGGAACCCGGGAGGCGCCGTCTTGTAGACGTCACCGAGAAACCTCACGCGATCCCATCTGACACTGGGCGGGTGCTTATCATGCGGCCATGGGCCTGTGGCTCTTTCGTTTGGTCATTGCCGCAGCCACCGGCGCTTTGATCTGGGTGACCGGCGGGGGACCGTGGGCCGGTCTCGAAGTAGCCGTACTGCTCGTTGTCCTCTGCTACGGAATGGACGTATGGGAGGCCCGCAAGACCGCCCTGTCACCCGGTGTCCGGCGGGGGATCGTGTCATTGGCCTGGATTCTCGTGCTCGGCGTGTTTGGCTTCGCGCTGGTGTCGGACGCCACAGCGGGCAGCCCGGCCAGTTCGGGCAAGTCCCGCACGTGCTTTGGAAAACACCCCACGATTCTCGGCACGCAGCACCGCGACTCGATCAGGGGCACCAACGGCCGTGACGTGATCATCTCCTTCGGCGGCAACGACGGCATCCGTTCACGGCAGGGGAAGGATTACGTTTGCGCCGGCCCCGGCGACGATGTCGTTCACGGCGCGGAGGGCGTCAACTACATGAACGGCGGCCCCGGAGACGACTGGCTGGACGGCCGACGCGGTCCTGGCAACGTCTCGATCGGTTCGCGCGGTAAAGACCTGATTCAGGCCGAGGGAAAGATCCAGGGCGGGCCGGGCAACGACACGATCGAGAGCTACGGCTACGAGAAACCTGGGGTATCGCCGCTTCCCGACGTCACCGGTGGCGGGAGTGGCAAGGACAAGATCTACGGCTGTGGGGGTAATCGGGCGCCTCAGCTAGGGCCTCGGCCGTCACCAAGCTCCTGGGCGTGGCCCCACTGCTACACACCAGGAGGCGGAAACGCCGAGCTGCTGAAGGGCGGCGCCGACAACGACAAGGTGTTCGGCGGCGGCGGCAATGACCACCTGCATGGGAACGGCGGCAACGACCGACTCTATGGCGAGGACGGCGACGACGACATCAACGGCGGCGCGGGCACGAACGTCTGCGACCAGGGGCCGCGGAACGGGGTCCCTGACCGGCTGCCCGTAGGGCGGAGATCGTGATCAAGCGCGAACATATTCACGATGAGTGACACCGAGGCCAAGAACCTCGAGGCGATCTCGCGGGCCATCGACCAGCACAACGCCAACTGCCCGTTTCCCGCCTCGGAGGTGCGAATGAACCCGTTCGAGATCGAGCGCCTGGGCTGGGAGGAGATTCGCGGCCTGCCGATCGTCGGCGATCCGGCGATCGGGACGGGGCGCTTTCGGATCGTCTGCTCGCGCGACTCGGAGGGCGGTGAGCTCGAAGAGGTCGAGGCGATCGGCGCGCCCGTCGAGGTCGGTGCCCCGGAGCCCGAGCCAAGCTGAGGCGCAGGCCCAGCGCCGCTAAGGATTCAGGCCCAGGTCGCTGGTCAGCCTCTGAGCCTGGATGTTGAGCTGCGCGAAGTCGCCGGTGAGGATCAGAACGCCCATCGCGATCAGGACTGCGCCGCCCACGGCCATGATCGCCGCGTAGTGGCGCTTGACCGCCGCGAAGGCGGTGGTCATGCGCGAGAAGGCGAGCGCCGTGATCAGGAAGGGGATGCCCAGACCGGCCGAGTAGACGGCCAGCAGGAGGGCGCCATGGGCTGCCGAGCTCGACAGGGAGGCCGCGGTGAGGATGGCGCCGAGGGTCGGCCCGATGCACGGCGTCCAGGCAATCGCGAAAGCCATCCCGGCGATCAACGGGCCCCCCTTGCCGGCGCGAACCATGAGGGCGTCGACGTGCCACTCGACGTTGAGCCGGGCAACGAATGGGCTCGCCACGAACAGCACGCCCATCGCGATGATCACGATCCCGGCGATCGTCTCGAGCGTGTCGCGGTGCTCCTGAAGTGAATGCCCGAGACCGGTCGCCGTCAGCCCGAGCAGGATGAAGATGGTCGAGAAGCTGGCCACGAAGACCAGGCTGGGGCCCAGGACGCGACGCCAGTTCGCGCTGTCGAGCTCGCTGACGGAGACGCCGGTCACCGCCGACAGGTAGCCGGGGACGAGCGGCAGCACGCAGGGAGAGATGAACGAGACGAGCCCGGCTCCGAGAGCCGCCAGGATGCCGATTCCCGCTGCCGGATCGCTTTCCACGTCCAGAACGCTAGCCAGCCTGGCCTAAGCGTCTCCTAACGGCAGGCGAGCTCCAGGTATCGGTGGACTGAGGCCATGAGGCAGGATAGGCTCCCACTCGGTGCTCCTGAGAGGTAAACGTCGCCTGGCGATCGTGGTGACTTCGGCGCTCACCGATGGCCGGGCTATTGGGGGCGGCTGACGGGGCGCAGGCGTTGCCACCTGCCGGGCAGGTCAGCTTCAGCGAGCCGACCCTGTCGCCGAGCTTCGCACCCGACATCGAGGACTACGTCGTGCGCTGCCAGAACGCCCCGGTGACGGTCCAGGGCCACGCGTCCGCAGGGTGGCAGATGGCGATCGCCAACCATCCGTTCCGCAGCGGCGACTTCAGCGCGACCGTGCCGCTCGGCTCCGGGCGCGCCTTCGTGGTCTCCGTGCGGCAGGGAGGCCCACCGATCTTATCGCTACCACGTGCGCTGCCTGCCGAACGCCTTTCCGGCCTACACGTTCAAGCGGTTCGGGCCGGTGTCGCCGAAGTACTTCGTGCTGACCCGCAACGACCTTCACTACGCGATGATCTTCAACGACCACGGGGTGCCGATCTGGTGGATTCATACTCTGACCTGGAACGCCAGAGTGCTTTCAGACGGGACCGTTCTGTGGTTCGACCCTCCGTCCCACCAGTTCCAGATCCACCGTCTCGACGGAAGCTTCATCCGCGTCCTGCCGGTCGGCCAACGGCGCTGACGGCCACGACCTGCAGTTCTTGCGCGGTGACCACCTCGGGAGCTCACCGATCCAGCAGAGCCACGTCGACACGAGCGCCTATGGCGGCTCGAGCGACGCCACCGTCAAGCAACGCCGAGCTTCAGGAGGTGAGCCCAAGCGGCCAACTGGTCTGGGATTGGAAGACCCAGGACCACATTTCCCTGGCCGAGACCGGGCGCTGGTGGCCAAGGGCCATCGAGCTTGGCTATGACCTCGTGCACTGGAACTCGATCCAGCCGGCAGGCAACGGGTCGGTGATCGCCTCGTTCAGGCACCTGGACGCCGTCGACTCAGTTGAGCGCCGCGGCGAGCCGGCGACGGTGCTCTCGAGCCAGCGGATGGTCGGCGCCGAGCTCGGTGAAGATCGCCACCATCACACTGCGCACCAGGTCGCGTCGCTCGGGATCGTCGGTCTCGGCGACCACCTGCTGAAGGCCCTCGAGGGCCGTCTCCTGGTCGCCGGCGTCCCAGGCCGAGAAGCTCTGCAACAGCGCTCCCGCCCCGTCGGAGCGCTCGTCGCCCAGCTCGATGGTCAGCTTCGCCCGGGCCGCCAGGCCCTCGGACTCGAAGCCGTTGTGGCGTTCGTCGAGGAGCTCCAGCGCCTCGACAGCCTGGCCGCGCGCCAGAAGCAGGCGTGCCAGCTTGGGCGCGGCGGCGCTGCCCGGGTCGAGCTCGAGCGCCTTGCGGAGCGAGTCCTCGTCGTCCGCGGCGGCCAGCTCGTCGGCAGGGGAGGGGGCGATCCGGTCGAGAAACTGCTCGATCTGCGGCGGGCGGATGGCGCCGGTGAACTCGGCAACGACCTCGCCGTCTCGAAACGCCTTGACGGCCGGAATGCCGCTGATCTGAAAGCTCGTCGCGAGGTTCGGATTGCGGTCGGTGTCCAGCTTGACCAGCTCGACCGCACCGGCCCGCTTGTCGACTGCCGCCTCGAGCGCTGGGCCGAGCACCCGGCACGGACCGCACCACTCGGCCCAGAAGTCCACGATCACGGGGACCTCTCGCGAGCGGTCGATCACGCGCGCCTGAAAGTCGCTCTCGTTGATGTCGAGGGTCATGTAGCGAGCTTAGCTGGCCGCGCTTCGCGGATACGGGTGTTGACGGCAGAATGCGGGGGTATGGAGGAAGAGGCCATGGAGGATTCGCTTCGCGGCAAGCTCTTGATCGCCTCGCCCGCGCTCCTGGACCCCAACTTCGCGCGAACGGTGGTCTTCATCACCGAGCACAACGACGAGGGCGCCATGGGGATCGTGCTCAACCGGCCCTCGGAGACCTCCCTGGAGTCGGTGGTGCCGCAGCTGGCGGAGATCGCAGGTGGCGAGCCGATCTACATCGGCGGGCCCGTGCAGCCTGAGGCGCTCGTGCTGCTGGCGGACTTCTCCAACCCGGAGGCGGCAGCCTGGGTGGTGGTCGCCGACGTTGGCCTGGCGTCTGCCGACGTCGATCTCGACGAGCTCGCGGATGCGGTGCGGCGCGGGCGGGTTTACGCGGGTTATTCGGGCTGGGGCGAGGGCCAGTTGGAGGCGGAGATCGAGATCGACTCGTGGATAGTGGAGGCGCCGCTTCCGGCCGAGCTGTTCCCGGAGGACCCGGGAACGCTGTGGAGCGACGTGCTGGCCCGAAAGGGGGGCCAATACGCGCTGATCTCACGCATGCCGGCCGACCCGTCGCAAAACTAGGCGCCACTCGCCCAGGCGCTGATCTTGCGCTCGATAATCGACGTTATGGAAACCCAGCTCCTGCGAAGACCCATCCCGGGTCTCCCCTGAGCCCCAACGCCCGCCGAACAGCCGCGACCGGGCCGCAGGTCGGCGACGGCGCGCGCTAGCGGTGTTCGTCGATCAGCAGGCGGCCGATCGACTGAGCGCGGTGCGCCGCGTCGACGTCACCCTCGGCGGCCGAGACGATCGAGCCTTTCATCAGGATGTGCCACGAGCGGGCGAAGGAGGCGGGGTCTCGCAGGCCGGCCTCCTCGGCGAGGCGGCGAACCATCGATCTGACGTTCTCGAGATGACGCACGCTGGCGTTCCCGGCCGGGTGCCGATTCCCCATCTCGAGCAGCACGTTGATGAATGAGCACGCCTCGAAGTCCTCGCGGCGAAACCACTCATCGAAGACGTCGAAGATCGCCAGGAGCTGCTCCTCGGGGGTGCCGCCCCGGCTTTCGGCCCCTGCCTCGACGAACTCCCGGGTCCAGAGCTCCTCCCGGCGCTCGAGGAAGGCGAGCACCAGCTCGTCCTTGGATGGAAAGTGTCGGTAGAGGGTCGCCTTGGCGACCCCGGCGGTCTCGATCACCTCGTCGACGCCGACGTCACGAATCCCGCGGTGCGAGAACAGCTCGTAGGAGCTGTCAAGGATTCGTTGCCGAGCCCCTGGCCCCTGGGTGCCATTCGCACTTCGGGTTTGCGCCATCCCAGGTAGGCTATCAATAGACAGACCTGTCTTTCTCTGTTCGCGAAGGACCGGTTGTTCGGATTCAACGGGCTTGTCCAAGAGAGGGCTTGTCCAAGAGAGGGCCTTCTTCATCGGCGAGATCAATCAGGCGGTTCAGACGTTCCCCCTCCCTTCCGGCCCAACCGTTCGCGCGGCTGAGGCCGATCTTTTGCGCTCGTACGCGGAGACCCGCGACCCGGCGCTGAGGGAGGAGCTGGTCCGGCGCTTGCTGCCGCTGGCACGCTCGCTGGCTCTCCGCTACCGCGCGAGCTCCGAGCCCCTCGACGACCTGATGCAGGTCGCAAGCCTCGGCCTGGTCAAGGCGCTGGATGGCTTCGACCCCAAGCGCGGCAAGGTGTTCGCCGCCTACGCCGCGCCGACGATTCTGGGCGAGCTTCGCCGTCACTTCCGCGATCGCGTTTGGCAGCTTCGCCTGCCACGCCGCCTCCAGGAACGCACCATGGCTGTACAGGGAGCCGTCCGGAAGCTGAGCGATGAGTTGGGGCGCAGCCCCACGGTCGGCCAGATCGCGGAGCGCTTGAAGCTCTCCGAGGAAGAGGTCTGGGAGGCCCTGCAGGCCGAAGAGGCCCGGCGGACCCTCTCACTCGATGTACCACGAGACCGCGATGATGCGGAATCCGTGCCGCTGGTGGAGACGATGGGAAGGCACGAGTCGGGCTATGAGGTGGCGGAGTCGCGGCTCGCGGCCGAGGGGGCGGCCCTCGATGACCGCGAACGCCGCGTCCTTTGGCTGCGGTTCGAGGAGGGCCTCACTCAGCGTGAGATCGGCAGCCTGCTCGGGGTCTCTCAAATGCAGGTCTCCCGGATCATGCGAGCCGCCCTGCGCAAATTGCTGGACGCAGTTCAGGGACGGGCGCCCGAGCCGGCTTCCTGATCGGGCGCCGGCAAGCGTGTTGAGGAACCAGTGCGCCCGGCAAGCGTGCCGGGCGCACCGTGACCGTAGGTCTTCCTCTCGAGGTCTCCGACCTCCTGGGCCTTCTCCTCGACGCGATTCTGGGCGCGGTCGAGCTCTTCCTTCTTCTCGCCCTTCCGCTCCTCCTTCGCGCCTTGACGCCGCAGCGAGCTATCGCCCGCGAGGTCGCCGGCCGCCTTCTTGGCGCGGCCGGTCAGCTTGTCAATGATGCTCATCTGATCACCTCCTCTGGCGCGTTTACCCCCGGCCGTCGGACGCAAACGATGTCTCTGCACGGTCCATGGGCACGGCCAGGCCCGTCGCTGCGCGGCGTCCCGTGCGGCGGGCCTAGCCGGCCTCGTCGGCCGGGCCCGGCTCCAGGACGAAGACCTCGACCGCGTAGTCGGGATCGACGGCGTGGTCGCTGAGGAACGCGACGACCCTGTGGCCCGTCAGCCGCTCAACGACCTCGATCGCCTGGTCTCGAACCACCCCTTGGAAGAGCCTCCGCAGGCTGCGTACGGCCTGGTCCTCATCCTCCTCCAGCAGGGTGCGTTCCGCCGTCGTCATCGTGTCGTGGAGGAGCGTCACGATCACGTTGTCGTTGATGTAGGTGAGCGCCTGCGCCGGCCCGCGTCCGGTGGCCTCCTTGAAGATCGCCACCAGCGCTCGGGAGATCTCCCGCCGCAGATCGCTCCCCTGCGACGTTTGTTCGCTCGCGGTCACGGACGGCCTGCCGCCAAGCTAAACGCGGGCGGGCTTTCCGTCGCCCTGAACCGCAGCGAGCAGCTTTCGGAGCGCCCGGCGCATGATCCGCGAGACCTGCATCTGGGAGACGCCGAGGCGGCGGCCGATCTCGTATTGGTTGAGGTCGTCTTGGAACCGGAGCTTGAGCACCCGCCGCTCACGCTCATCCAGCGAGGCCTCGTCGGCCGCGAGTTGAGCCTCGACTGCGTCGTAGCCCGGCTCGGTCTGCCCGACCGTCTCGACCATCGGCACGGATTCCGAGTCCTGTCGGTTTCGCGGCACGTCGAGCGACAGCGTACGACGGGCCTCGTCTGCCTGCAGGGCCTCCGAGATCTCCTCGTCGTCCAGGTTCAGGCGGGTGGCTATCTGGGACACGGTGGGAGTCGCCCCGAGCTCGTCGCTGAGCGCGCCGGCCGCCTCGTTGACCGCCATCGTCCGCTCCTGGAGCCCCCTCGGCAGGCGCACCTCCCAGACACGGTCGCGGAAGTGGCGGCGAAGCTCGCCGAGAATCGTCGGCGCCGCGTAGGCGACGAAGGACCTTCCGCGCTCCAGGTCGAACCCGTCCAACGCCTTGACCAGCCCAAGGCTGGCCACCTGGATCAGGTCCTCGAGCTGCTCGCTCGCGCCGCGGTAGCGCAGGGCCAGGGAGCGGGCCAGCGGCAGGAAGCGACGGACCAGCTCCTCCTTGAGCGCCGGATCCCCCGTCTCGGCGTAGTGCCGGAGCAGGTCGGTCTCGCTGCCCGCCATCCGGCCCAGCCTTTGGGCGCCCGTGACCGCGCGAAGCCTGGGGCCCGCGGAATCGCCCCCGGCGACCCTCTCGGCTGCCGCGGGTACGGGTTGGGCGCCGCTGAGCGGAGCCACCCGGTCACCCCCCTCTTTCAAAGGGGGCTCGATCTGCTCGGGGCGACGGACTTTTCGTTGGGGCTGCCCTTGTCTCGCGGCGCCCTGAGGCCCTATCCCGTGCGTCAGTGGAAGTCACCTGAGTTCGGTTGGTGCCGGGGTCAGCCCATTCTATGTGTTAGCGAACACTCAGCCAACGCTCACAACCGGCATTTGTAAGTGATCTTACACCCCGGGGACGAGCGAGACGAAGGCCCGCGATTGGCCTGATCGAAAGGGCGACCATTGCACCGGTCGCCGTCGCGGTCGGGATCGGGTCGATGCGGTGCGATCTACGGCGGCAGCTTGGACGACTCGCGCGAGCCAGGTTGTTTTCTGGCCTACGACCGCGGGTACTGGATTGGCGTGCTGAGAGAAGGGGTCACCAACAACAACCACACGGCGAGTGACCAGGATCGCGTTGATCTGCTCGAGCGCGACCCGGAGCTGGCGCGGGCGATGACGGCGACCCGTCCGCCCAACGGCCTTGGAGGGCCACTGTCGGCCGTCGTCTTGAGGCTCGAGCGCGGATCCTGGGAGCCGGATGTGCGCGAGCCGTCGGTCGACCACCTCGGCTTCTTGGTGCTCGACGGCCTGGTCGGTCGCCGGGTCCTGGTGCCCGAGCGCGGGCGCAGTTTGGAGCTTCTCGGGCGGGGCGACCTGTTCCGTCCCTGGCAGGACGACTCCGCGTCGTTCTCGCGGCAGTCCTGGACGGTCCTCGAGCCGGCCATCGATCGCGGTCCTCGACCAGCCGCTGACCGCACGCGCCAGGCAGGCACCGCAGCTGTTGGAGGCCCTGACCGATCGCGCTCTACAACGATCACGCCGGCTCGCCGTCAGCGCCGCAATCGCCAACACCGTGGGGGTGGAGGAGCGCCTGCTGCTCAGCCTGTGGCAGCTGGCCGAGCTATGGGGACGGAAGGCCCCAGGCGGGGCCGTGCTGCCCTTCCGGCTCTCGCACCAGACGCTTGCGGACCTGGTCGGTGCCCGGCGCCCCACGGTCACTCTCGCGCTACGAAACCTCGCCAAGCGCGAGCTGCTCGAGCGCGGCGAGTCGGGCGAGTGGATCCTGGCCGGCGACCCGCCTTAGCTCGAGCGTCGCGGTTGTGTGCGCCGGGGCGGGAACGCCGCCGGCTACTGACGCTTCCATCCGCCCCCGAACAGGCGCCCGAACCGCCCCGCGCGTGGGTTCGGCCGGAAGGTGGCCGCGGCGCGCTCGGGCGGCGGCAGTGAGGCGGTCTCGGCGGAGGTGATCGTCAGGGTGACGCCCCGCTCGGCCGTGCGGGCCACCTCCGGAGCGTCGACGAACAGCAGCTTTCGCTCCGGTGTCTCGATCACGATCCCGTCGAGGATGTGCTCGCGGAAGTTGTCGACGATCTCGTCGACCTTGCCGACCACGACCTCATCCGAGCCGTAGACCGGCGTACCCCGTTCGACGGCCCCGTAGTGGATCGCGTTTCCGTCCTCGATCATCGTGGCGAAGCATACGGGGGGCGAGCGATCGCCCATCCCCTACGCGGCGCGCTCAGTGAAGCCTCTTTGCGACGGCAGGCTCGGCGCAAAACGACGCGACCTCGCGTGAGAGCCGGCCACCCTGCCAGGCCAGGGGCGACTCACCCTCGGCCTCGCTGATCAGGCGCGCTTCGGGGAGTCTCTCCGCATAGGCGGCGGCCACCGCGTAGGGATGGCCCGGATCGGCCCCGTCGTGGCTGGCGACGACCAGCGCCGGCAGCTCGCAGAACTCGAGCTCCGAGATCGTCTCGAAGGGCGCCGAACGGGGCACCTCGCGCAGGGCCCGCGCAACCGCATCCGGGTGACGGTGCTCCAGCATCCGCCGGCGAGTGAAGCGAAGGACCGTCTCTCGCCAGGCGGGGTCGCGCCCGCGATCGTAGGCCTCCATGAAGCCCTCCACCCCACCCCGCTCGAGCCCGTCGGCGAGCCGGTCCCAGCCGGCCAGCGCCTGCTCGTCGACGAATCCCATGTAGACGGGGTCGATCACGACCAGCCCGGCGAGCCGCTCGCCGTGCGAAAGCGCGTAGGCGACCGCGGTGTGCGCCCCCATCGAGTCGCCGACGAGCACCAGCCGCTGGCCGCCCACCTCGGCGTCGAGCACCGCCTCCAGGTCGGCCACGAGCTCGCCGTAGGAGTAGCCGGCATCGGCAGGGGCGGGATCGGACTCGCCGTGGCCGCGCGCGTCGTAGGAGATCTGCCGATGGCCGCGCCGAGCCAGGACCTTGGAGCCGTGGACGACGTAGCGGCGGGTGGCCGTGAGCCCGTGCAGGAGCACGATCGGCGGTCCGTTCCCGATCGACTCGCCGGCGAGCCGGCGGCCCTGCCGTGAGACCGCGAACTCGACTGGCTCGATGGCGCTCGCCACGCTCGCCGGCTCGCCGCCCTCAGGCCGGCGCCTCGGCCCGCGCCCGCCGGAGCGATTCCTTCAAGTCCTCGACGTCCTCGTAGTGGAGCCCCAGCAGGGCGAGATGGCGGTAGCGCACGATTCCCTCGGGGTCGACGATGAAGATCGAGCGGCGCACCAGGCCGCCGGGGCCGAGGACGCCGTAGGCCCGGATCATGGTCCGCTCGGGGTCGGCGAGCAGCGGCACCGTGAGGCCGTGCCTGGCCCGGAAGCGCTCGTGGGAGTCGAGCGATTGCGGGGACACGCCGAGCACCTCGGCGTCAAGCTCATCCAGCCGGTCGGCCGCGTCGCGGTAGGAGCAGAACTGCCGGGTGCACACCGGCGTGAAATCGCCCGGGATAGAACGCGAGCACGAGCCAGCGGCCCCGATAGTCGCCGAGCCGGAAGGCGCGGTCACCGGTTCCTCGAAGCTCGAAATCCGGGGCGGGCTCCCCGACCTTGATCCGCGCCACCGCCTAGCCCCTGCCGACCGCGATCTTCCGGATCACCACGGTCGCGCGCGGCGTGCCCGTGTCGCCGCTCGCCGGGTCGCCGAGCCTCGAGATCCGATCGACGACGTCCTGACCCGCGCTCACCTTGCCGAGCAGCGCATAGCTGGGAGGCAGGCCGGCGTCGGCCGCCACGACGACGAAGAACTGGCTTCCGGAGCGGCCCGGCGGCTCCGCCTGCGTCTTCACCATCGCCACCGTTCCCCGCCGGTAGTCGACGTTCGCCGGGGGCGGCTCGTCCACCGAGTAGCCGGGCCCGCCGGTGCCCGTGCCCAGCGGGTCGCCGCCCTGGATCACGAAGTTCGGCACGATCCGGTGGAAGATCGTGTTGGCGTAGACGCCCTTTCGGGCCAGATAGACGAATGAGCTCACCGTCTTCGGCGAATCCCTGGTGTCGAGCGCGATCTCGAACCTGCCGCAGCTCGTGTCGACGGCGGCCACCAGCGACTGGCTCGGCTTAACCCTACTGTGCGGTGGCTTCAGGTTGACGTGCTTGGGCGGCGGCTTGTGCGCCTCATGGCAACCCGCCGGAAGGGCCGCTGAGGTCGAGTCGCCTCCCCCTCCCCCACAAGAGCCCGAGGACGAGCGCGGCGAGGGCGAAGGCGAGGCCTGGGGCGATCGCTCGGGCGGGCGGTGCCGGTGGCATCGGCGGAGCAGGCTAGCGGGCCGGGACGCCACGCACCGCGGCAGGGCAAGATGTCCGATGTGGATGCGGCGAGAAGGCACGCGCGGGCGACCCCCTGATGGCGACGCCGCAGCGACGACCCACGCCCAGGCGAATCCAGGTCGTCGGCCGCATGTTGAACCGACTGATCGTGCGCGCGCCCTGGGCCTGGCCCGCGGTTCGCGGCCCGATGCGGCGCTTCTTCGATCGCTCCGCCCCCGGCTGGGACGGGCGCACCGGCGCCGGATCGGTGGAGCACCTCGCTCCACTGGCGGCCGCGCTCCTGTACGTGAAGCCCGCTCCCGAGCGGGCGCTCGACGTGGGCACAGGGACGGGCGCGGGGGCGCTGCTCTTGGCGCGCGAGTTTCCGCAGGCAAGCGTTCGCGGGGTCGACATCTCGGAGGAGATGATTCGCGCCGCCCAGAGGAAGGTCGGCCTCGACCCTTCCGGGAGGGTCGCCTTCCGGGTCTCAGACGCCGCCGAGCTCCCCTATGGCGCCGACTCCTACGACCTCGTCACGCACCTCAACATGCCGCCGTTCATCGCCGAGGTGGCCCGCGTTCTGCGCCCTGGGGGTCACGTCGTCGTGGCCTCGAGCTGGGGGACGCAAACGCCCTTCTACACCCCCAGGGCGGTGCTCGAGTGGAGCTTCGCCAAGCGCGGCATCGAGCCGGCGGCCGCGGGGGAGGCCGTCTCCGGCACCTACTGGGTGGGACGCAAGTCGCGGCAAGGCTAGGGGTGCCGGCACGGCCACTAGATTTCCCCATCCATGGCTGACGCCCGGCATTTGGTCCTGGTCAACCCGTCGGCGGGCGGTGGGCGGGTGGCCAAGCTCGTGCCCGAGTTGGAGGGTGCCCTGCGCGCCTGCGGCCTGGAGTACAGGCTGGTGCGCACGAGGAGCCTCGAGCACGGCTGCGAGGAGGCTCGTAGCGCCGCCGACGCCGGGGAGATCCCGGTGGTGATGAGCGGCGACGGCCTGATCGGGCAGGTCGGCGGTGTGCTCGCCGAGGGCGATGTGCCGATCGGCGTGATCCCGGGTGGCCGCGGCAACGACCTGGCGCGTGTCCTGGGGATCCCAGCCGAGATTTCCGGCGCCGTCGAGCTGCTCGCCGCCGGCTCCACCCGGGCGATCGACGTCGGCGAGGTCAACGGCCGCCGCTTCCTCGGCGTCGCCAGCTGCGGATTCGACTCCGACGCCAACCGGATCGCCAACCAGGCGCGCCTCGTGAAAGGAAACCTCGTCTACCTGTACGCGGCGCTGCGCGCCCTCGCCGCCTGGAAGCCTGCTCGTTTCGAGCTCGGCCTCGACGGCGATGCCCACCGGTTCACCGGATACTCGGTGGCGGCCGCGAACAGCAAGGCCTTCGGCGGAGGAATGTTCATCGCTCCCGAATGCTGAGCTCGACGATGGGAAGCTCGACGTGGTCTGGGTCAGCGACGTTTCCAAGCTCCGCTACCTGGCTAACCTGCCGAAGGTGTTCAAGGGCCGTCACGTGGACAACGACGAGGTGACGATCCGGCGTGCCGCCGAGGTCACGATCAGCGCCGACCGGCCGTTCGCGGTCTACGCGGACGGCGATCACCTCGCCGATCTGCCGGCGACGATCCGGCTGCTGCCGCGGGCGCTGAACGTGATCGCACCGCCCGATGAGCTACATGTTCGGCCCCAAGCTCGCGCTGGCGCGGGCGGCGGGCGCCCTCAGCCGCCGCAGCGGGCGTGGCGGGGGCACGACGCTGCCCGGCCGCCTGCTGCTGCGGATGGCGCCGGACGCCATCGCACGCCTGGGCGCCGGGCTTACAGGCGGCTCGACGATCGTCAGCGCGACGAACGGCAAGACGACCACCGCCGGGATGCTGGCCGCGGCGCTGCGGGCCGCGGGTCGCGTGCCGGTCCACAACCGAGCCGGGTCGAACATGACCTGGGGCGTCGCCACCGCCCTGCTCGAGCAGCGGGGCGAGGAGGGTCTGTTCGAGGTCGACGAGGCCTGGCTGCCCCGGATCGCGGCGGAGCTGGAACCGCGCCTGATCGTGCTCGGCAACCTGTTCCGCGATCAGCTCGACCGCTACGGCGAGCTGGAGCATCTCGCCGACGAGTGGGCGCAGTTGGTGGCCGCCCGGGCGGGCCCGACCGGGTTCGCGCTCAATGCCGACGACCCGCTGATCGCCGACCTGGGCCGCGACCGCGACCTCGCCCGCCGCCCCGGCGTCACCTACTTCGGGATCGACGATCCCAGCCAGGCGTCTGCCGGAGCTGCAGCACGCCTTCGACGCCAAGCACTGCCGCCGCTGCGGCTCGCCATACGTCTACGAGCGCGCCTTCGTCGGCCACCTCGGGCACTACTCGCTGCCCGAACTGCGCCGCCGACAGGCCGGCGCCCGACGTCGCCGCCACGCGCATCGACCTGGAGGGAATGCGCGGCTCGCGCGTTGCCGTGCGGGCGCCCCAGGGAGAGGTCGAGTTGCGTCTCCCTCTCCCGGGCGTCTACAACGTCTACAACGCCCTCGCCGCGCTGACTGCGGCGCTGCGGCTCGGCATCCCGCTCCGAGCAGGCGGCCGACGCCCTGGGCCGGATGGAGGCGGTGTTCGGGCGCGTGGAGACGATCGAGGTCGACGGCAGGCCGGTCTCGATCCTGCTGATCAAGAACCCGGCGGGCGCCAACGAGGTGCTCCGCACCCTGCTGTTGGAATCAGCCGGCGACGGCGACGGCGAGGGCCTTGATCTGTGGGTTGCGCTCAACGACGGGATCGCAGACGGCCGGGACGTCTCCTGGATCTGGGACGCCGACTTCGAGCTGCTCGCCGGTCACCTCAGCCGAGTGGTCTGCGCGGGCACCCGAGCCGCCGAGATGGCGGTGCGCCTGAAGTACGCGGGCACGCCGCCGGAGAGGATCGAGGTCGAGGAGGCGATCGACCGCTCGCTCGACCGGGCCGTGGCCGGGGCCGATGGCCCGCTGTTCGCGCTTCCCACCTACACGGCCCTGCTCGAGCTTCGCACCCTGCTCTCGAAGCGCGGCCTGGCGGGGAGGTATTGGGCGTGAGCTTGACGGCGGTCTGGCACGACGTCGAGTGCGGTGGCTACACAGCGGACCTGACGGTCTGGGCCGGACTGGCGGAGCTCGTCGACGGCCCCGTGCTGGAGCTCGGGTGCGGCACCGGCCGCGTCGCCCTGCACCTTGCGCGGCGCGGCAGCGAGGTGTGGGGGGTCGACGCCGATCCGTCCCTTGCCGAAGCGCTGGCGGCACGGGCGGGCGCCGAGCAGCTTGCGGTACACGCCGTATGCGCCGACGTTCGCGCTCTCGAGCTCGACCGGGACTTCGGTCTGATCATCGCCCCCATGCAGCTGCTTCAGATGCTCGGTGGACAGGCCCAGCGCCGCGCGGCCTTGGAGCGCGCGGCGGCCCACCTTGCGCCGGCGGGGCGGGTCGCGGCGGCGATCGTCGAGTCCGCGGCCGCCGGGCTGGACGGCCCTGCCGCCGCGCTTCCCGACGTGCGAGAGCGCGACGGTTGGGTCTACACCAGCATCCCGGTCGCCGTGGGCACGAACGAGGGCGGCGTGGAGATTCGTCGCTGGCGGCAGTCGGTCTCCCCCGACGGCTCGCTGAGCGAGGAGGAGCACACGGACCGTCTCGACGCCCTGGACGCAGATGCGATCGAGGCCGAGGGCGCCACGGTCGGGCTCCGGCCCGGCGGACCGGATCCCGGTCGGGTCGGCGGACGGATACCTCGGGTCGGTGGTCGTGATCCTGGAAGCCGAATGATGGAGCTCCGCGTCGTCGCGCTCTACCCGGAGCAGATGAACATCTATGCCGACCGCGGCAACATCCTGTTTTTGAAGCGGCGCTGCGAGTGGCGTGGGATCGGGTTCTCCTACGCCGCCGCGGGGCCCGGCCTGTCGCTCGATCCGTCCTGGGGTGACCTGATCTACATCGGCGGGGGCCAGGACCGCGATCAGCGGATCGTGGCCGAGGACATGCTGGCGACCAAGCGCCCGGCGCTCGTTGAGGCCGTCGAGGGTGGCGGGGTCGTGCTCGCGGTTTGCGGCGGCTACCAGCTCCTCGGCCACAGCTACCAGCTGGGCGACGAGCGGATCGCCGGCCTTGGCCTCGCCGACCTGGAGACGGTGCGCGAGCCCGGCCCGCGGCTGATCGGCAACGTCGAGATCGAGGTCGACCTCGGCGAGGGGCCCAGGGAGCTTGCCGGCTTCGAGAACCACGGGGGGCGGACCTACCTGGGCGACGGCGCCCAGCCCCTGGGCCGCGTGGTTCGGGGCCACGGCAACAACGGCACCGATGGCCTGGAGGGCGTGCGGCGTCAGAACATGATCGGCACCTACCTGCACGGACCCCTGCTGCCCAAGAACGCCTGGCTCGCCGATCGACTGATCCAGCTCGCCCTGGCTCGGCGACATGGGGCCGAGCCCGAGCTGGCGCCGCTCGACGACAGGCTCGAGGCGGCCGCCCACGCCGGCGCCCGGCAAGCGGCGCTTCGCGGCTGAGCTTCGCAGGTTCGTCCGGGCGGGCGCTATAGCCTCCCGGTGCCGGTCGTATCCCTCAGGAAGGAGCCCGCTCATGCCCGAAGGCGACTATCCGGTGCAGTTCTCGGTCGACTACCCCGATCGGCCGCTGAACCGCCTGACCACGTTCTTTCGCATCTTCACCGTGATCCCGATCCTGATCCTGCTCGCGACCATCGCGGGCGGCACCGGGGAGTTCGACTCGGGCACCGCGTCGTACGCGGCCGGCGGCTTCGGGCTCCTCTTCGTACCCCCGTTGCTGATGATCCTCTTCCGGCGCAAGTACCCGCGCTGGTGGTTCGACTGGAACCTCGAGCTGCTGCGGTTCAGCAACAGGATCTACGTCTACCTGGCCCTGATGGACGATCGCTACCCGTCCACCGACGAGGGCCAGTCGGTTCGCCTCGACTTTCCCTATCCGGATGCGGAGCGAGACCTCAACCGCTGGCTGCCCCTTGTCAAGTGGTTCCTGGCGATTCCTCACTACATCGTGCTCGCGATCCTGTGGATCCTCGGGTTCTTCTGCGTCGTCATCGCCTGGTTCGCGATCCTGTTCACGGGCCGCTACCCGGCCGGCCTGTTCGGCATCGTCGAGAGTGTGCTGCGCTGGGGAAACCGCGTCACGGCCTACGCCTTCCTGCTGGTGACCGACCGCTATCCGCCCTTCAGCTTCAGCTGAGGCTCGAAAGGGCTGCTGGGCACCAAGCGAGCCGCTCGCGCTCGGTTGATCGGCCCTCAGCGACCGCTGGAGCCGAAGCCACCTTCTGCCCGAGCGCTGGCCGGCCAGCTCGACCGCCTCGACCGCCTCGGCGCCGGCGAACGGCGTCACGAGGAGCTGGGCGATGCGGTCGCCCGGACGGACCTCGAAGGCGCGATTGCGATCGGTGTTCAAGAGCAGCACGCTGACCTCGCCGCGGTAACCCGGGTCGATCAGCCCCGGCGAGTTGACGAGGGCGATCCCGTGCCGGGCGGCGAGCCCGGATCGCGGCAGCACCAGGCCCGCGTGGCCCGGCGGAATCTCGACCGCGATGCCCGTGCCGACGCTGGCCCTCTCCCCCGCCCCGATCGTCGCTGCCTCGGCGGCGTGCAGGTCGAGGCCGGCATCGTCATCGTGGGCGCGGCTGGGAAGGCGCGCAGCTTCCCGCAGCAGGTTGACGCGCAGCTCCACGAGCGGAGCGTAGAGCGGCTCTAGGCGGACCCGTTGGACTCGGAGCTCGGGCCGAGGCCGTTTCGCGCAAAGTCCGCGAACCTGTGCGCCACCGCCGCCGGGATCCGGGCCTTGACCACGACCCCCTCGGGGCGGTCCTCGCGCTCGAGGTCGCCCGCCAGGCTGTGCAGCTCGGCCAGCACCGCTCCCTGGGAGTACGGGAGCAGCAGCTCCACCGGCCGCAGTGTCTCCTCGAATGCCTCCCCGATCCGCTGCCGCAGCCG
>CAVXDS010000010.1:0-66695 GCA_963760665.1 uncultured Actinomycetes bacterium | reverse complement strand
AGCCGAGGCGCGGCTGGGAATCGGCCGCCGCTACAAGTCGATGCTGGGCGTCTTCTGGGGCACCGGGGTCGGCGGAGGAGTGATCCTGAACGGTGAGGCCTGGCTGGGCCGCGGCGCAGCGGGCGAAATCGGTCACATGGTCGTGAAGCGAAACGGGGCACGCTGCACCTGTGGAAGGCGAGGCTGCTTGGAGGCATATGCGGGCCGGGCGGCAATGGAGCTCAAGGCGCGGCGCCAACACAGTCGCGGTGAGAAGACGGACTTGTTCAAGATCATGAAGAAGCACGGCCACGACCGGCTGACGAGCGGGATCTGGGAGCGAGCCCTGAACGCGGACGATGCGCTTGCGATCAAGCTGATCGATCGCGCCGTCGCGGCGCTCGGAGCCGGAATCGCCTCGGCGGTCAACCTGCTCGACGTCGAGGCGGTGATCATCGGCGGTGGGCTCGGCGTGCGGCTCGGCGAGCCATACGTGAAGCGGATCCGCAAGGCGATGGCTCCTCACCTGTTCAACGACGAGCACCCGCCCGCGCTGCATGTCGCCGCGCTGGGCGACCTCGGGGGCGCGATCGGCGCCGCCCTCCTGAGTGCCGATCGCGACAAGGCCGCCCGCAAGCGGGCGCGCTCGCGGGCGCCACGTCAGCGCTCCAGCATGCCCAGCGCCGCCTCGAGCGCGTCCGCGTAGCCGCGCGCGAACGACGGCATCGGCTGCAGCGCCTCGGCGAACACGTCGCGGAGGCGGCTGGTGGCCGCCCCGCGGCGGATCTTCACCTCGTCCGAGTCGGTTCGGAAGGTGAGCTTCTCGATCCCTCCGCATCCCCTGGCGTCCGGGTCGCGCTCCAGCGACAGCGACACCGGGCCCCCGTCGGCTCGCACGGCCTTCGCGCGGGCTCGCCCGTGGTCGCGCTCGAGCGCCTCGGGGCGCCAGCCGGCGCGCGCCGCCACCCATCCGGCCAACAGCAGCCCGGCGGACAGAGCGTCGCCCTCGTAGCGAACGTCGAGGCTCGTGATCCGGGGCAAGAGGGCCCGCCGCTCGAGCGGCTCGAAGGCCGCGGCGGTGGCGGCACGCCAGAACTCCAGCCGGCCCCAGGCGAGGTCGTGTACCCGGGCGCTTCGCGTCAGCTCCTCGAGGCGCCGCAGGGCGTCGCCGTCGTCGGCGATCGAGTCGACCAGGACCTGTTGGGCCCGATCGAGCAGGCGCGGGTCCGGAATCGGCGAACCGGGGTCGGGAAGCCACAGGACGGTGGGCAGGTCGCTGAACAAGAGCGGCGCCAGGAGCGAGGCGGCGTGCTCCAGACGCGAGTCACCGACGGTCAGCGTCACCCGGTCGTGGGCGACGCCGACCCGGCCGGCGGCGTCGGGCAGCTCGCCCTCCAGCACAACCTCGGCGTCGAGCCGGTCGGAGCCGTGCCTGCGCAGGACCAGCGTCCGCGACGGGCTGTGACCGCCGAGCCCCGCGAGAGCGTCGTCGACGGCCTTCGCGGCCCGCGAGGAAGCGGGCGCGATGATCAGGTTCAGGGTGCGGGCGAGCGCCTGCCCTCGGCCGACGTCCTGGAGCTCGCGATGCAGACGATCGAGCTCGCTCACGACCTGATCGAGGTGGACGTCCTCACCCCTCCACCGGCTGCGCTCGGGCACCGCCCTCCTCACACCTGCCTCCAGCTTCGCCCGCGGACGGCGAGCAGCTCGTCGGCCTCCGGCGGCCCCTGGCTGCCGGCCTCGTAGATGGACGGTCCGGGGCCGGATTCCCAGGCGTCGAGGATCGGCTGGACGATCCGCCACTCGGCCTCGACCTCGTCCGCGCGGGTGAACAGGGTCGCCTCGCCCAGCAGGGCATCGTGGAGCAGCCGCTCGTAGGCCTCCGGCGAGTCGCCCAGGAACGAGGTCCCGTACATGAACTCCATCTGCACCGGCCTGACGCTCATCGTCTGGCCCGGGACCTTGGCCACCAGGCGCAGGGAGGCTCCCTCGTCCGGCTGCACCGACAGCACCATCTCGTTCGGCTCCACGTCGCCGATGTCGGACCGCGCGAACGGCAGGTGCGGGACGGGGCGAAAGCGCACCGCGATCTCGGTCACCCGGCGGGGCAGCCGCTTCCCCGTGCGGACGTAGAACGGCGTGCCCGCCCAGCGCCAGTTGTCGATCTCCACCCGCATCGCGACGTAGGTCTCGGTCCGCGAGCCCTCGGCGACGCCCTCCTCGTCCAGGTAGGCCGGGACCTCCTCCCCGCCGACCCAGCCCGCGCCGTACTGGCCGCGCACCACGTATTCGGGGACCTCCTGCGGCTCGTAGCGGCGGGCGGAGCGCAGGAGCTTCACCTTCTCGTCGCGGATCGTGTCGGCGTCGAAGCGCACCGGCGCCTCCATCCCCACCAGGGCGACCAGCTGCATGACGTGGTTCTGGATCACGTCGCGAATCGCGCCGGCCGAGTCGTAGTAGGCGGCGCGGTGGCCGATCCCGAGATCCTCGGCCACGGTGATCTGGACGTGGTCGACGTAGCGACGGTTCCAGATCGGCTCGAAGATGCCGTTGGCGAACCGCAGCACCTGGAGGTTCTGCACCGTCTCCTTGCCGAGGTAGTGGTCGAGGCGGAACACCTGCGACTCGTCGAAGGCCGAGGCCACCTCGGCGTTCAGCTCGAGCGCCGATTCGAGGTCGTGCCCGAACGGCTTCTCGATCATCAGCCGGGTCGGCGGATCGGCGCCGGCGCCCAGGCCCACCGCCGCCAGACCCTTGGCGACCTGGGCGAAGAAGCGCGGAGCGACGGCCAGGTAGAAGACGCGCTGGGTCTCGCCCAGGCGGGCGTCGTCGCGTTCGAGGCGCTCGGCCAGGGTCTTGAACAGATCCGGGTTGCCGAAGTCCCCCTGGACGACCTCCAGCTTGGGCTCGAGTGCCTGCCAGGTGTCCTCGTCGAACCCGGTGCGAGAGTGGGCCTGGATCGCCTCGCGGGCCGTCTTTCGGAACGAGGGCACGTCGTGGCGGCGCGACACGCCGAGCATCCCGAAGCGGTCCGGGAGCAGCCCGGCGAGCGACAGGTTGTAGACCGCCGGCAGGAGCTTCCGCGCCGCCAGATCCCCCCCGGCGCCGAAGATGACCAGCGTGGTCGGGTCAGGGAGTCGCTTCGCCACGTCCTGGGCAAAGGGATTCTCAGGCGCCGTCTGGACGCTCGCGCTCACGCTCGCTCCACCTCCCGCCGCGGGGCCGCGAGGCCTTCGTCGCCCCCGGCCAGCTCCAGGCCGGCCAGCAGCGCGGCGCCGCGAACGCCCGCCTGGCGCCCGTAGCGGGCCAGGCGGATCTCGGCGCGCTCGCCAACGCCGGGGAGGGCGAAGCGCCGCGCGATCTCCGTGGCGGGCCCGAGCAGCAGCTCCCCCGCGGACGAGACGCCGCCCCCGACCACGACCTCATCGGGATCGAAGGTGTTGAGCGCGTTGGCGATCCCGATTCCGAGCCGCTCTCCCAGAGTGCGAAGCGCCGCGACCGCCTCGGGGTCGCCGGCATGCGCCGCCTCCACCGCGTCGTGTCCGTCGACCGCCTGGCCACCCGCCGCCAGCTTCCCGAGCGCCGAGGACGGGCTGCGCTCGGCGACCTGCGCCGCCAGGTGGTCCAGCACCCGCCCGGCGGCCAGCGACTCGAGCGAGCCGGGTTGCGGAAACCCGCCGGCCCGGGGCACGCCGTCGGCCAGGTCCACGCCGACCAGCGTGTGGCCGAGCTCTGCGGCCGCCCCCGTCGCGCCCCGGTAGACGCGGCCGCCGAGCACCAGCCCTCCTCCGATCCCGGTGCCTACGGTGAACATGACCAGGTTCTGCACGATCGGCTCACCGGAGGCGTCGAAGGCCTCCGCCAGCGCCGCCACGTTGGCGTCGTTGTCCACGAACACCGGCAGCCCGAGGCGCGCCCCGAGCACCAGCCGCAGATCCAGGTCAGCCAGATGAAGATTGGTGCTCGATCGGACCCGCCCGGTCGCGAACTCGACCACCGACGGAACGCCGACCCCGACCGCGACCGTGCTCTCGCTGCGCACCTCGTCGACCGCGGCCACGATCTCGTCGACCAGCTCGTCGGAGCTCGATGCCTCGGTTGCCCGGACGAGCGACTCGCTCAGCCGATCCTGCTCGAGGGTCGCGACGGCAACCTTCGTCCCGCCGACGTCGACGCCGATCAGCTGGCCACTGAACACGGTCGCCCAATCTACCCTGCCGCGCGACGCAGGCCGACTCCGAGGAGGACAAGGCTGGCCCTTGCTCGAACTGTGGCTGCTACGCGGCGACGGGCTCGCGGCGCCGGGCGGGAGCGCGCCGGCGAGCGGGACGCTCGGCGGGCTCGACCAGGTTGCGCAGGAACTGACCCGTGTACGAGGCGGGGCTGGCGGCGACCTGCTCGGGCGTCCCGGTGGCCACCACCTCTCCCCCGGCGTCGCCGCCCTCCGGTCCCAGGTCGATGATCCGGTCGGCCGACTTGATCACGTCGAGGTTGTGCTCGATGACGACCACGGTGTTGCCGGCCTCCACCAGGCGCCCCAGCACCTCGAGCAGCCGCTGCACGTCGGCGAAGTGCAGGCCGGTGGTCGGCTCGTCGAGGATGTAGAGGGTGTCGCCAGTCGCGACCTTGGACAGCTCGGTCGCGAGCTTGACGCGCTGCGCCTCGCCGCCCGACAGCGTCGTCGCCGGCTGGCCGAGCCGGACGTAGTCGAGGCCGACGTCGTGGAGCGTCTGCAGACGGCGCTTGATCTTCGGGATGTGGGCGAAGAACTCGACCGCCTCCTCGACGGACATCTCCAGAACGTCGGCGATCGACTTCCCCTTGAAGCGAACCTCGAGCGTCTCGCGGTTGTAGCGGCGCCCGTGGCACTGCTCGCAGGGGACGTAGACATCCGGCAGGAAGTGCATCTCGATCTTGATCTGGCCGTCGCCGCGGCAGACCTCGCACCGCCCACCCTTGACGTTGAAGCTGAACCGTCCCGGCTTGTAGCCACGCACCCGCGCCTCCTTGGTGCGCGAGAAGAGGTCGCGGATGTGATCGAACACCCCGGTGTAGGTGGCCGGGTTGGAGCGCGGGGTGCGCCCGATCGGTGACTGGTCGATGCTGATGATCTTGTCGATCTGGTCGAGGCCCTCGATCCGGTCGTGGGCGCCGGGGCGAAGCCGAGCCCGGTGCAGGCGGTTGGCAACCGCCCGGTAGAGGACCTCGTTGACGAGCGTCGACTTGCCCGAGCCGGACACCCCCGTGACGCAGCAGAAGACCCCGAGCGGCACGCTGACGTCGGCGTTCTTGAGGTTGTGCTGGCGCGCCCCGCGCACCACCAGCTCGCCGCGCGGGCTGCGGCGAACCTCCGGGATCGGGATGCTGAGCTTGCCGTTCAGGTAGCGGCCGGTCAGAGAGCCTGCCTGGCGGGCGACCTGGGCCGGGGTGCCCTGGGCGACCAGCTCCCCGCCGTGCTCGCCGGCTCCCGGGCCGAGGTCGACGACGTGGTCCGCGGCGCGGATCGTGCCCTCGTCGTGCTCGACCACGATCACCGTGTTGCCGAGATCGCGCAGCCGCCGCAGCGTGTCGATCAGCTTCGCATTGTCACGCTGGTGAAGCCCGATCGAGGGCTCGTCGAGGATGTAGAGGACGCCCACCAGCGACGAGCCGATCTGTGTCGCGAGCCGGATCCGCTGGGCCTCGCCGCCCGACAGAGTCGCGGCGGCGCGCTCCAGCGACAGGTAGCCGATCCCGACGCTGTCGAGGAAGCGCAGGCGCTCGCCGATCTCGCGGACCACCAGGCGCGCGATCGCCCGCTCGGTGTCGGTCAACTCCAGCGCCTGGATCCACTCCAGGGCGGCCCGAGCGCTCAACCGCGTGTACTCGTAGATGTTCAACCCGCCCACCGTGACCCCGAGGCTCTCGGGCCTCAGTCGCGCTCCCCCGCAGGCCGGGCAGGCCTGGAGGGCCAGCAGCCCCTCGATTCGCTCCCGGGTGTTCTCCGAGTCCGTGTTCTCGTAGCGTCGCTCGAGGCTGGCCAGCATGCCGTCGAAGCGGACTTTGTACACCCGGCGCCGCCCGAAGCGGTTGCGGTAGGAGACCGTGTGACGCTCGTCCCCGGTTCCCTGAAGGAGCAGCTCGCGATCGCGCTCGGGCAGGTCCTGCCAGGGGGTGTCGATGTCGATCCCGTTCGACTCGGCGACGGCCTCCAGCAACCGCCGGTGATAGACCGAGGCGGCCTTCGTCCACGGATCCAGCGCCCCCTGCGAGATCGACAGGGTCGGGTCGGGGACGATCAGCTCCGGGTCGATGACGCGCTGAAAGCCGAGCCCGTGGCAGCGCTGGCAGCAGCCGTGGGGCGAGTTGAAGGAGAAGATCCGCGGCTCCAGCTCGGGCATGGAGGTGCCGCAGCTGAGGCAGGCGAAGCGCTCTGAAAACAGCATCACCGTTCCGTCCGCGCCTTCGGCATCGCCTCCGGGCGCGGCCGGGTCTGCCGCAGGATGGCCGTCGGGCAGGGTCTCGATCTCCACCAGGCCGTCGGCCAGCTGCGAGGCGGCC
This sequence comes from uncultured Actinomycetes bacterium, assembly GCA_963760665.1. Taxonomy (GTDB): domain Bacteria; phylum Actinomycetota; class Thermoleophilia; order Solirubrobacterales; family 70-9; genus AC-56. Next base: position 60,176 of record CAVXDS010000010.1, on the reverse strand, counting down.
TCGACCGACTCGGAGAGGCGCTTTCGCACCCCCTCCTTGATCACCAGGCGATCGACCACGACCGAGATGTCGTGCTTGAACTTCTTGTCGAGCTCGATCTGCTCGTCGAGGCGGTGCAGCTCGCCGTCGATTCGCGCCCGCGCATAGCCCTGGGCGCGCATCTCGTCCAGCAGCCGCCCGTACTCGCCCTTGCGCCCCCGGACCACCGGCGCCATGACCATGAACCGGGTCCCCTCGGCCAGGGTCAGCGCGCGGTCGGTGATCTGCTCCAGCGACTGGCCCGAGATCGGGGCGCCGCAGTTGTAGCAGTGGGGCTTCCCGATCCTCGCCCACAGCAGGCGCAGGTAGTCGTAGATCTCGGTCACGGTTCCGACCGTGGAGCGAGGGTTGCGCGAGGTCGTCTTCTGGTCGATCGAGATCGCCGGGCTGAGGCCCTCGATCGAGTCCACGTCGGGCTTCTCCATCTGGCCCAGGAACTGGCGCGCGTAGGCGGACAGCGACTCGACGTAGCGGCGTTGCCCCTCGGCGTAGATCGTGTCGAAGGCAAGGCTCGACTTGCCCGAGCCCGAGAGGCCCGTGATCACGATCAGGGCATCCCGAGGCAGCTCGAGGTCGACCCCCTTGAGGTTGTTCGCGCGAGCGCCGGAGATGGCGATTCGGTCGGAGGGCGGCATCGTCATCCGATTCTACGGGGGCGAACGGGCGTTCCCGTCAGGGCGCCGCTGCCCGGCTCAAGGCGGGCTCGGCGGCGAGTGCCAGCTTCGACCGGCCGAGCACGGAGACGACCCAGGCCAGCCCGGCGCCGGCGAAGGAGAGGAAGAAGCCGAGGCGCAGATCGCCTCCGTTCACCACCGAGCCGGCGAGCGCCGCGCCCAGCCCCGAGCCGAGGACCGCCGCCGTGATCACCCAGCCGAACGCTTCGGTGGACGTGCCTGGAGGCGCGATCCGGTCGACCAGCACGTACTCGATCGCGGTCGCCGGGGCGATCGCCAGCCCGGCGAGGACCATCAGGCCGCCCATCACCGCCACGGACGGCACCAGGATGAGCGGAGCCAGGCCGAGGGCAAGGACGAGGTTGAACCGCGGATACTGCTGCTCGGTAGGGGCCCTCCAGCGCCGAGCCCCGAACCAGATCCCCCCGATCATGCTGGCAACCGCCTGTATCGAGAGCAGGGGCCCGACGATCTCCGGCGCGTCGTGGCTGTTGCCGAAGGCCGTCAGCGCCAGCACCATGGCGCCGTTGGAGAAGCCGAAGCCCGCCGACGCCCCGGCGAGGACCCAGATCCCCGGCGAGCGCAGCGCCCCGGCCCAGTGCTGTGTCCCGCCGGCCAGGGCCCGCCAAGCGCGCGACGCACCGGAGGTCGCGAACACGACCGTGCCGGTCAGCGTGAGCAGGCCGCCGGCCAGCACCGCGGCGCTCGCGAGAGACCGCCGCCGTCAGGCCCGCCGCTAGCAGCGGGCCGGTGATGAAGGCGACCTCGATGATCACCGCGTCAAGCGCGTACGCGGACTGAAGCGCGTGCGCATCGTCCAGCATCGCCGCCCAGATACCCCGCATGCAGGACGAGATCGGCGGGACCGTCAGGCCTGACAGGGCGCTCAGCGCCGCCAGCGCGGCCACCGACGCGCCTCCCCGCGCCACGATCACCAACAGGCCGAGCGAGGCGGCGTTGAGCGTTGCCGACGGCAGCAAGACGCGTGGCTGTCCGACGCGATCGACCAACCGTCCTTGAATCGGGCAGGCCGATCCCGACTCCCACCAGGGCGAAGGCCTCGACGAGTCCCGCATCCGCGAAAGAGCCGGTGACGTGCCGGACCAGGAAGAGGATCGCGAGCCCTCGGAGGCCAGAGGCAGGCGGCCGATGAGCGACCCGACGAGTGGCAGCACGGACCCCCCTGATAGCCAGGAGCTCTCTGTATGCGGCCGGGATCACGCCCCTAGGGTTTCACGAGCGGGGGTACTCTCACCACGTGCCCGGCCCGCCGCCCGTCACCGGCATCTCCGAGCTGGTGCTCGAGGTCTCCGACCTCGAGGCCGCGCGGCACTTCTATCGCGACCTGCTCGGCTTCGAGGAGACCCGATATGGCGAGGGGCGCGACGATCGCTCCTGGTATCTGATCGGCTCGAACGCCCGGCTCGGCCTCTGGACCCCGCAGGTCGGGCTCGCCGGGGGCCGCGGCGGCGCTCACGTCCACTTCGCCTTCCACCTCGAGCGCGAGGAGCTCGACCCGCTGCTCGAGCGCCTGCGCGCCGGCGGGGTCGAGCTCGAGGGGCCGGTCCAGCTCGGCGCCGACCGGGCTATCTACGTCACCGACCCCGATGGCAACGTGGTCGAGTTCTGGACCCAGGACATGGCCGAGTACACCGCGGGCGCCCGCGAGGGCGGCGGTCCCGGCACCTTCAGGCGACCGGCGTAGCGACGCCTACTTGCCGGCCATCGAGTAGACCTCGTCGAGCAGCGAGTCGAGGTCGGCGACCTCATAGTCGGCGTCGAGCTGCCTGCGCGCCTCGTCGCGCGAGGTGCCGTCGAGCGCGAGCTTCATCGCCACCAGGCGTGCCGCGCCGGCATCGTCCTTGGGCGCGTCGTTCGAGGGCGCCGGCGCCGCCCGGCTCGGGCTCGGGCGCCGAGGCTCGCCACCGGCCTTCAACTGCTCGATCAGCTCGTCGGTTGAGACCTCGCTTGGTCGCCTGCTCGGGCGCGGCCGGCTCCTGCGGCTCGGGCGCTGTGGGCTCGGGCTTGGCGGCTGCGGGCCTCGGCTCGGGCGCCTCCGGCCGCCTCCGGGCTCTTCGGCTCCGGCTTCGATCTCCGCATCCCGCGCTTCGCTCCCAGCCCCGCCTCGAGCTGTTCGAGCGCCTGCCGCACCTGATCGAGTCGCTCCCTGGCCTGCGCCTCGGCCTCCTCGCGGATCCGCTGTGCCTCCGCCCCGGCCTCTTCGCGCAGCTGTCGTGCCTCCGCTTCGGCTGCGCGCACGATCTCCTCGGCGCGCTTCTGGGCGTCGGCGATCAATTCCCGCACCCGCTCCGCCAGTTCGCCGGCGATCCTCTCAGCGTCCATGCGGCGAGATTAGCGGCCGGCCGAGCGCTCCGGGCGACCTTGGCGACGGCTGCAGGCGAGATCGCGCAAACACCACAACCGTCCGCGTCTAGGCCGGTGTCAGTCGCCTTCCAGCCGCGCCCGGAACGACTGGGCGGGCTCGACGGTGGCGCCGATGGCGTGCACGCGATCGCCGAGCCAGCGGTCCGATGTGACCACGCGGACGGCTTCGGGCTCGGAATCAGCGGCAAGCCGGCGGACGATCTCGTCGTCCGCGGAATTCGCACGCGGCCGTGGAGCGTGGGCGACCTCGATCACCGTGGACGAGATCGGCGGCGACGGCGGCTGCTCGAAGACCACGACGACGTCCTCGCCACTGACGGCAACCCAGCGCTCGAGCAGGTCCACGAGGCGGACCATCGCCCCGTGCCGGTCCTTCCACCATGCGTCGGGACGGGTCCCGATCACGTTCATCCCGTCGACGAGCCATCGCACTGAAGTCCCAGCCTACGTCCTGGCGGCCCCGGCGAGCAGCCAGCTCCGTTCACGGCTGCGGCGATCCTTCCCGAGATCGGGGGACGCAACGCTCATGCGGCCGGCTCGCACTCCCGGTAGGCTCGGCAGCTGTCGCCCGCCCATCTCGACCCTGAGGTTCCGTGGCCGCCGACCCAACCACCTTTGAGGACGTGCTCGTCGCCGAGCGGGAGCGGTGGCAGGACGGGCCCCCGAACGACCTGTTCAAGGGGCTGCGAGCGAAATGCCCCGTCCACTGGACGGCGCGGATCACGGAGTACCCCGAGGAGGCCGGGTTCTGGTCCGTGACGACGGCGGACGACGTCCACGAGGTCAGCCACGACTGGGCTACGTATTCGTCCGAGCTGGGCGGGATCACCGCGCTCACCGATGCGATCATCCCCCTCGAGCTGACTCGGGCGATGTTCATCGGCATGGACCCGCCGAAGCACGACCGCCTCAAGATGCTCTTCCAGCGCGGCTTCACGCCGAGGCGGATCGCGGAGCATGAGGACGCGATCCGAGCGATCACGGTGGCCGTCTTGGACCGGCTCGACGGCCGGGAGACGTGCGACCTCGTCACCGACGTCGCCCAGCCCGTCGTCTCGCGGGTGATCGGTAGCTTCATGGGCATCCCGCCCGCGGACGACGAGATCTGGGCGCGGCTGATGAACACGACGCTGGGCGCGAGCGACCCGGACCTCAACCCCGATGGGGCCGAGTCCGTGATGGAGCGAGACGTGCCCGAGATCTTCGAACGCTGTCGGCGGCTGATTGCCGAGCGCCGCGAGCGCCCCACAGACGACCTGACCAGCGTTTTGGTCCATGCCGAGCTCGACGGCCAGCGGCTGGAGGAACACGAGATCGTGATGGGGTTCTTCCTCCTCCTCGCCGCCGGGAACGACAGCACGAAGGCCACCTATTGCAGTGGCATGCGGGCGCTGATGGACCACCCCGATCAGCGCCAACTGCTGCTCGACGACCCGTCGCTGGTCCCCAGCGCGGTCGAGGAGTCGCTGCGCATGTTCCCGGCATTCGCCCACTTCCGCCGCACGGCAACGCGGGACACCGAGCTGGGCGGGCGGCCGATCCACGAGGGCGACAAGGTCGTCATGTGGTACGTGTCGTCGAACCGCGACGAGTCCCGCTACGACGACCCCGACCACTTCGACGCCACCCGCAACCCCGACCACCAGGCCTTCGGCGCGGGCGGCCGCCACTTCTGCCTGGGCGCCGCGCTGGCGCGCCTCGAGCTGCGGATTCTGTTCGAGGAGACGCTGGCTCGCTTCCCGGCGATGGAACGGGCGGGCGAGGCCCAGTACGTCGAGTCGCCATTCGTCAACCAGCTGAAGACGCTGCCGGTCCGACTGCGGCCCTAGCCGCGCGGACCCCTCAGGCTCGCAGCGCCTCCAGGTCGCGGCGCAGCTCCTTGAGCTCGTCGCGGATTCGGGCGGCCTCCTCGAAGCGCAGGTCCTCCGCGGCGGCGAGCATCTCCTCCTCGAGCTCGACGATCAGCTTCTCGAGCTCGGCGGGGCTGCGGATCGCGTCCCCGTCGCGCTGGGCGCGGCGGCGGCGCGCGGGCGCCGCGCGCGACTCCATCGCCAGGAACTCGGTGAGCTCGGAGATCCCCTTCTGGACCGTCTCAGGGGTGATCCCGTGCTCGCGGTTGTAGGCGAGCTGGATCTCGCGGCGGCGGTCGGTCTCGCGGATCGCCGTGCGCATCGCCTCGGTCTCCCGGTCGGCGTACATCAGCACCGTCCCGCGCACGTTGCGCGCCGCCCGCCCGATCGTCTGGATCAGGCTTGTCTCGCCGCGCAGGAACCCTTCCTTGTCGGCATCGAGAATCGCCACCAGCGAGACCTCCGGCAGGTCGAGGCCCTCGCGGAGCAGGTTGACGCCGACCAGGACGTCGTACTCGCCCAGCCGCAGGTCGCGCACGATCTGGATTCGCTCGAGGGTGTCGATCTCGGAGTGGAGGTAGCGAACCCGGAAGCCGTGCTCGAGCAGGTAGGCGGTCAGGTCCTCGGCCATCTTCTTGGTGAGCGTCGTGACGAGCGTCCTCTCGCTGGCCTCGGCGCGGCGGCGAACCTCGTTCATCAGGTCGTCGATCTGGTTGTGGGTCTCGCGCACCTCCACCTCCGGATCGACGATCCCGGTCGGGCGCACGATCTGCTCGACCGTCCGCGACGAGGAGCCGCGCTCGAAGTCGCCCGGCGTCGCCGACACCATCACCAGCTGCCCCACCCGGCTGAGGAACTCCTCGAACCGCAGTGGCCGGTTGTCGAGCGCCGAGGGCAGCCGGAAGCCGTGGTCGACCAGCGTCTGCTTGCGTGAGCGGTCGCCCTCGTACATGCCGCCGAGCTGCGGGATCGTCTGGTGCGACTCGTCGACGAAGACGACGAAGTCGTCGGGGAAGTAGTCGATCAGCGTGTGTGGAGGGCTGCCCTCCGACCGCCCGTCGATGATTCGCGAGTAGTTCTCGATCCCGGGGCAGAAGCCGAGCTCCTTGAGCAGCTCGAGGTCGTACTCGGTCCGCTGCCGCAAGCGGTGGGCCTCCAGCAGCTTGCCGCGCTCCTCGAGCCAAGCGATCCGCTGGTCGAGCTCCTGCTTGATCTCGACGACCGCCCGCTCGATCGTCTCCTCCTTGGTCACGTAGTGGGTCGCCGGCCACACCGCCACGTGGTCGATCTCGTCGAGCACCTCGCCGGTCAGCGGGTCGAAGTGCTGGATCCCCTCGACCTCGTCGCCGAACAGGGCGATCCGGTAGGCGCTCTCCGCGTAGGCGGGAAAGACCTCCAACAGCTCGCCCTTGACCCGGAAGGTCCCGCGGGTGAGATTGGTGTCGTTGCGCCCGTACTGCATCCCGATCAGCTTCCGGAACAACCCGTCCCGCTCGATCGACCTGCCCACCTGGAACAGCTGCATCTGCTCGCGGTAGAGCTCCGGCGAGCCGATCCCGTAGATGCGCTGACACCGAGGCCACGATGACGACGTCGCGCCGGGCGAGAAGCGCCGCGGTGGCCGAGTGGCGCAGCCTGTCGATCTCGTCGTTGATCGAGGAGTCCTTCTCGATGTAGAGGTCCTGTGCCGGGACGTAGGCCTCGGGCTGGTAGTAGTCGTAGTAGCTGACGAAGTACTCGATCGCGTTGTCGGGAAAGAACTCGCGGAACTCGTTGCAGAGCTGCGCCGCCAGCGTCTTGTTGTGGGCGATCACGAGCGCCGGGCGCTGCACGGCCTCGATCACCCCGGCCATCGTGAACGTCTTGCCCGTACCGGTCGCGCCGAGCAGGGTCAGGAAGCGCTCATCCGCCTCCAGGCCCTCGGCGAGCCCCGCGATCGCCTGCGGCTGGTCGGCGGTTGCCGTGTAGGCGGGGTTGAGCTCGAAATCGGCCACGGATCCACGATAGCTGGCGAGCCTGGTCGAGCGCCAGGCCTAGGGACGACGCCTCCGGTGGCGTGGACGTCGTCGCCTCGATCCAGTCCCAGCGCCTGCCACAGAGCCGCGCTGCCTGAGAAGGTCGGAAGCTCTCCACGCGCGTGTCCGCGGCGTCCTGTGAGCTGACGACCAACGGTCCGACCAGGGCCGGCGGGCCGCCGCTGCCCGGAACCAGATCGGCGCCGCCGAAGCTCGATCGTCAGCGTGTGACGGCCGGGGTCGAGGCGTCGGTCGCCCAGCCACGCGTACTCGCCGGAGTTGTTGAGCTCGTCTCTGACCGCCCCGGCGCTGCGGTGGTCGACCCGCAGCTCGACCCGGGGCCGCACCGAGCCGCCGAGCCAGACCTCGTAATCGCCCTGCCGGGCCAACCGCAGGCCGGCCTCGAGCGTCCCGGGCGTCGTCGGCAGGAGCCTGCCCGGGAGCCCCGCCACGTCCCAGGCGCCAGGGTGTCGGGTTCGCTGGAGCGGAATGCGGTAGGCCGGCCGCCTGCTCGCCGCAGTCAGGCTGCCGTGCCGCCGGCACCGTCCGCGCCAGGCGGCGCACGGCGGCGCACCGCGCCACGCCGCCGGGATCGAAGCCGCTTCCCAGCCCCAGGTGGCGGATCACGGAACCCCCCGAGCCCGGCGGACGCTGCCAGACCTCGTAGTACCGGCCTCTCCAGGTCAACCGGTAGGGCGACGGCGGCCGGCTCTGGGCCGGCGAGGAGCGCAGCACCAGCGTCCGGTAGGTCATCAGGCCGCCCAGCCGGAACGCGTCGGTGTCCGCCGACGACCCCTTGGGGAGCGTGCCCCCGTTGACCAGCGTCACCGAGCGCCGCCGCAGCTCGGATGCCCCCTCGGTGTCAGCGGCGCGCAGGAAGTGGCGCGCCCCGTAGGGCTCGTACTCGGTCATCAGGGTCGGGCCCTGGCCCGCGATCTCGCCGCCGATCTTCTGCAGCTCGGCGAGCTGGTCTCGGGGGGCGAGGTTCACGTCGCGGTAAGCGAGCGCGTTCGACCACAGCACGCCTCCCGACAGGACCGTCAGCAGCGCGATCCCCAGCGAACGCCGCGCGGGCATCAGCCGTGCCGCCGAGGGCGACTGCCGCGAGCATCACGGCGGGGGCCGCGATCGCAAGCGCCTTCCCCGCCAGCCATGGCGCCGCGAGGAGCTGAGTCGCCATGGCGACCGCCAGCGCTCCGATGAGGTAGAGCAGGATCCCAAGCGCCCTGCGGCGCGCCGCGATTGCGATCCCGAGCGCGGCGGCGACCAGCGCCACCGCGATGACACAGCTCGAGACGGGCGGCAGCACGGGATCGAGCCTGAAGTCCCCGGCGGGCCACACCCCCCCGAGCTGAAGCGGGCTGATCGGTCCGATCAGGTTCCCGAGCTCGGTCCCGCCGGTGAACGCGGTGCGAAACGGCGATACGAAGCTCGCCATCGCCAGCGCGGGCGCGGCCCCGAAGGCGACGATCACCGCGCCCACGCCGATCCGCCGCCGCAAGGGCGGGCTGGATCCTCTCCAGGCGCCGACCGCGAGCGCCCCCAGCGCGGGCACGAGCCAGACGATCCCCGCCATGCTGAGGGAATCGGCCAGCGCCACGGCGACGATCACCGTCGGAAGCGCGGCTCTCAGCCCACGGACGGGCAGCGCCGCGGTGGCGAGGCCGTAGCCGGTGGCGACCAGCGTGGCGGCGAGAATCTCCTTGACGCCTCCCCACAGGTAGTAGCCGTAGAGGAGCGCCGGCTGCGCGCCGAGGAAGGCAGTGATCGACCGCATGCGTCGCGAGCCCACGAGCGAGCCGGAGAGCGTCCACAGGGCGAGGGCCAGGAGCGCCGCGAGCATCGCCATGTAGGGCGCGATCAGCCATGCCGGGTCCTGGCCGACCAGCCGCGAGCCGATCGCCAGCGGAACGAACGCTCCCACCGGATAGCCCTTGCCGAGCGTGAAGGCAAGCGTCGCCTCGTGCGTGGACGGCGCCATGCCGCCCAACTCGAGGCCCCGCTCGGAGATCTGGTCGGTCAGCGCCAGCCAGGTGGCCGTGTCGTCGAGCTTGATGTAGCCGGGGAACGTCGCCTCACCCGAGAGGACGACCGGTGCCGCGAAGACTGCGAAGACGCCGGCCGCGGCGAGCGCCGCAGACCGAGACAGCCGCCGGTGGAGCCGCTTCCGCACCGCCGCCGCGGCGAGCCCGATCGCCGCGCCTGCGGCCACAACCGGAACCGCGACGCTGGACACGGGACCGGCCAGCAGGAGGAACTGGGTGACCACGATGATCGCCGCCACTCCCAGACCGGGGATCAGCGCCCGAGGCAGGGGCGTTGCGAGCACGAGCTCCGCCAGCAGGCCCCATCCCGCCGCCAGCGACAAGAGCAGCAACGGGAAAGCCGCCCAGGCGACCAGGAGGGTCACTCAGCAGGGAGATCTGCGTCAGCGGATCCCAAGGTCATCCGCGTACTTGTCCCGATACTCCTGGCGCTTGTCGAGCACCTCCTCGACATAGGCGCGAGTCTCCGGGAAGGCGATCGCGTCCAGCTCGAGGTCCGAGCCACCCCAGCTGTCGGCGGCGCTGCTGCCCGCGTTGTAGGCGGCGAGGGCGGCGACCACGTTGCCGTTGTAGCGGTGAAGGAGGTAGCGCAGGTAATAGGTGCCGTAGCGGATGTTGATGTCCGGGTCGGAGAGGTCGCCGGTGACGAACTGCGTGCCACCGCTCAGGCGGGCGATGACGTCGGCCGTCTGGGGCGTTATCTGCATCAAGCCGAGGGCGCCGGCATGCGACTCCTGATCGCGGAACCGGGACTCTGCGTAGATCACCGCCGCGATCAGCGACGGGTCCAGCTGCTTGGCGGTCGCCTGCTGGCGGATGATGTCGTCGTAGCGGAGCGGCAGGGTGAGCTCGCGGATCGCCTTGTCGAGGTCGATTCGGCTGATCCCGATCGCCGCTCCGGCCCCGATCGCAGCCGCGGCGGCGATCGCCACCCACCGGCGCCGCCGGGACCTGGGTCGCGTCGCCGCCCCGGCTCGGGGCCCACCGCGCGGGGCCGCTGTCCGCGCCGGGCTCACGCCGCCCCTGGGGCCAGCGCGGCCAGCGTCGTCATCAGTCGTGCGGCCTGCTCCTCGAGCTCTGCCAGGGAGCCATCGTTGGTGAGCACGTGGGTCGCCCTGGCAGCCTTCTCCTCCTGGGACAGCTGGCGGCCGCTGCGGCCCTCGAGCAGCTCGGTTCCGCGATCAGCCGCTCGCGACGCCCGCCTGGAGTCGTCGGCGACCACGCACACCGTCGCGTCGAAAGCGCCCTCCATGCCGGCCTCGAACAGCAGCGGGACCTCCACGACGGCGAGTTCCGTCGACGCGGGCAGCGATTGGCGCCATTCGGCGACCCTGCGCCCGACCAGAGGATGGAGGACCGACTCGAGCCAGGCGAGCTCACCCGGCCGCTCGAAGACGATCGTGCCCACCCGCTCGCGGTCCACCTCGCCGCCGGCCAGCACCTCCTGGCTCCAGCGCTCGACCAGCCGCTCGCGAACCTCGGGGGAGCCGAGGAGGTCGTGGACGACGGCGTCGGTGGAGAGGGTGGCCGCGCCGAGCCGTGAGAAGGCGGCCAGCGCCTCCGACTTGCCGGCGGCGACCGCGCCGGTCAGGCCTATGAAATTGGGCGCCGAGCCGTCAGGCGAGGCGACAGGCTGGTGCCGGTTGATGTCAGGCGGTGGGGCCACCGCCCGCCGATCAGGTGCCCTCGTCCTCCGAGGGCGGTTCGCCTGTCTGCTCGCCCTCTGCCGGCGTTTCGCTTGCCTCAGGCTCGGGCGGCGGCTCGGGGAAAACCTCCTCGGAGACGTCGAGGTTCGGCACCTCCTCCGGCGCCGCCGGCGCTTCGCCGGTCAACTCCGGCGGCATCAGGTCTCGCAGGGGCAGGTTCTGGGGCTCGGCCCGCTTCACGCTGAGTGAGATCCGGCGGCGGTTCTCGTCGATCTCGAGGATCCTCACCCAGGTCTGGGCCCCGGGTGAGACGACCTCGCTGGGATTCTCGACATGGTGCTCGGCGAGCTCCGAGATATGGACCAGTCCCTCGACGCCGGGGATGATCTCGACGAAGGCGCCGAATGCGACCACCTTGGTGACCTTGCCCTCGAGCACGTCGCCGGGGCGGTACTCATCGAGCACCTTGCGCCACGGATCCTCCTGGGTCTGCTTCAGGCCCAGCGAGATGCGCTGGCGCTCGCGGTCGATGTCGAGGACCTTCACGTTCACCGTCTCGCCGACCGAGAGGACCTCTGAGGGATGGTTGACGTGGCTCCAGGAAAGCTCGGAGATGTGGATCAGCCCGTCGATCCCGTCGAGGTCGACGAAGGCGCCGAAGTCGACGATGTTGGAGATCTTGCCCTCGACGACCATGCCGGGCTGGAGGCGACCCAGGATCTGCTCGCGGACCTCCTTGCGCTCCTCCTCGAGCACGGCGCGGCGCGACAGCACCACGTTGTTGCGGCTGCGGTTGAGCTCGATCACCTTGCACTCGAGCGTCTGGCCCTTGAACTCGTCCAGGTTGTGCACACGACGGATGTCGACCAGCGAGGCGGGCAGGAAGCCGCGGACGCCCAGGTCCAGGATCAGCCCGCCCTTGACCACCTCGATCACGGTTCCGTCCACCGGTTCGCCGGACTCCGCCGCGGCCTCGATCTTGCGCCAGGCCTTCTCGAAGCGGGCGCGCTTCTTGGACAGCAGCAGCCGCCCCTCCTGGTCCTCCTTGGTGAGCACCAGGGCATCGACGCGCTCGCCCAGCGAAACCTCCTCGGCAGGGTCCACCGAGCGCCGGATCGAGAGCTCGGTTGAGGGGATGACTCCCTCCGACTTGTAGCCGATGTCGACCAGGACCTCGTCCTTGTCGATCCTGACCACCTCGCCGCTGACGACGTCGCCCTCCTCGAAGGGCTTGATCGTCGCGTCGTAGTTCGGGACGAGCTTGCCGTCGACCTCGATCAGGAAGTCGTTCGAGCCCTCGGGGGGCGCCTGCTGGGCGCCGTCGCGGGCAGCCTCCCTCGTGGTGTCGGTCGCGGACACGGCGGCTAACTATGGCAAAAGTAGGCGGTCCGCCGTTCGCGGCGCACAGATCGCAGATCCGCTGCTTGCGCGCCTGCGTAACAAGCAGTGCTCACTGCCTACTTGAAGTACCCTCGCCTGCGATGCCTCAACGACGCACGAAGCGCGGTCACGAGCGCACACCCTTGGCGCACGACTGCGACGTTCTGATCTGCGGGGCGAGCTTCGCGGGCCTGACGGTGGCGCGTGAGCTGACCGACTCGGGAGCGCGGGTGCTGATCGTCGACCGCTACGAGGTCGGCGAGCGCCAGACCTCGGCCTGCGCCGCCCCCACCGACTGGCTCGACGCCATGGGGACCGGGCCCTCGATCAAGCAGACCTTCCGCGAGCTGGTCATCCACACCCCCCACGTCGACACCAGGATGCAGCTTCCGTGGACGTTCTCGACCTTCGACTACCCGGCGCTCTGCGAGCTGCTGTTCCAGCAGTGCGACGCCGAGTTCGAGACGGCCAAGGTAGACGGACGGACCGGCACCACCGTGCACACGGACCGGGGCGACCTGGACGCGCCGCTGGTCGTCGACTGCCTGGGCTGGCGCCGGGTCCTGGGATCCAACGGCTACCAGCCCACCGACGCGCCGCTGTCACGCGGGCTCGAGGTGCACCCTGGAGGAGCGGCCGACGATCTGGAGATCTGGATCGATCGCGGCTACGTCCCGGCCGGCTACAGCTGGAGCTTTCCAGCCCGCGACGAGCTCCGGGTCGGGGTCGGCTCCTTCGACCCGCGCTTCGCCGTCAAGGAGCCGACCGTCCGGCTGGCAGGGGACCTGGACCGTGACGCCGTCCGCTATCAGGGCAACTGGATCCCCCACAAGCTGCGCAGAGCGGCCGAGGACGACGTGTTCTTCGTCGGCGACTCGGCGGGCCATTGCCTGCCGCTGACCGCCGAGGGGATTCGCACTGCCTTCTACTTCGGAATCGCCTGCGGACGGGAGCTGCGGGCCGTCCTCGACCGGGAAAAGCACCGCGAGGAGGCGCTTCGTGACTACGCCGCCTTCTCGGGGGCCCATCGATGGAAGTTCGAGTCCCTGCTGTGGGTTCAGCGGCTCGTTCCCCGCGTGCCTCCGCGACTGCTGGCGCCGGCGCTCCGCGGGATGGCGAACGACCGCTTCGTGCGCTGGGCGTTCGGCCACTATCTGCGGATCGCCCACCCCGCGTACGCGCGAGAGCTGGCGGCGCCAGCCGAGCCGCGCCGGCGCGGGCTACCGGCCGCCGCCTAGCACCGCTAGCGCACCACCAGGTAGGTGCCGGCGAGCAGCAGGACCACGCCGGCGATCCGCGTGGCGGTCAACGGCACCTTCTCGAGCCCCAGGATCCCGAGCCGGTCGATCAGAACCGCGGTGGTCAGCTGGCCGGTGATCGTCGCTGCCGCGACGCCGCCGGCGCCGACCGAGCTGACTGCGATCAACGCCACCGTGACGTATACGGCCCCGAGCAGGCCGCCGATCAGGTAGTACCAGCGCACGTCGAAGGTCGAGGAGAGGCCGCCGGCTTGCCCGCTCAGGGCCACGATCAGGGCAAGGATCAGGGTCCCAACCGCGAACGAGACGAGCGCAGCCGGGAGACTGCCCGTTACGCGCCCGAGGCCGGCGTTGATCGGCGGCTGAAGCGCGATCAGACCGCCGACGAGGGCGGTGAACAGCACGGCGAGGCCCCGATCCATTGTCGCGAGATGCTAGATGAGCGCTCCGCCGAATCGCGCCGCATCGATGATCCAGCGACGCCGGGGTGTGGTCGGCCGCAATCCTCCGGACATCCAGGTGTTACCGCAGCAGACCTGTTTGAACCCGAACGGGGTTTTAGCGGTAGGCCGAACTGGACGATCACTCATGAGGATGTCGACGCTTCCCACTCCCGCTCCGCTCACCGGCCTGGCGCTGCGCTGCCAGTCCGACTCGCGGTTGGCGGCGCTGTCTCGGGAGGGGCAGACACGCGCCTTCGAGGAGATCGTCCGCCGCTACCGCGAGCGACTCGTCTCCTTCGCCGCGGCGATCGTCCCGGCTCATCGAGCCGAGGACGTCGTCCAGGAGGCGCTCGCCAAGGCCCACACGTCCCTGGTGAGGAGCGACGCCGAGATCAAGCTGAAGCCGTGGCTGTACACGATCGTCCGCAACCGAGCGCTCAACGCTCTGCGCGACGAGCCGACACACGAGCACCTCGACGAGAGCTTCGACGGCGTGGCCCAGCCGCCCGAGGTCGCAGCCAGGCGCGAGCAGTTGACGGAGCTGATCGCGCAACTGAAGGACCTGCCGGCCGCCCAGCGCGATGCACTCGTCCAGCGCGAGCTCGAGGGCCGCGGTCACGATGAGATCGCGGCCGCGCTCGGAGCGACGCCGGGTGCCGTGCGGGCGCTGATCTACCGGGCGCGGACCGCGCTTCGCGACGGGGCCGGGATGCTGATCCCGATGCCGGCGCTTCGCGCATTGCTGAACGCGGGCCCCCTCCAGACAGAGTCGGCGGGCACGGGAATCGGCGGCGCGGCCGTGGGACTGACCGCCGCAGGGGGAGGCGGAATCGCCGTCAAGGCCGGCACCACACTGGCGATCGCCGTGCTTGCCGTGGGCTCAGGAATCGCCCTGGACGACCCCGCGGGCAAGCAGGGGTCCGCGGCGGCGGCAAGCCGAGACGCCGGGCATGCGGGTCAAGGCGGCGCCAACCGCTCTCGCGTAGCGGATCCCTCGCAGAGCTCCGATGGCCGGGAGGGGAGCTCTGGCCCAGGCGCCGGCGGCTCCCGGTCCGGCGAGGGCCGGGGCGATGGCTCGAGCGGTCCTGGAAGCGGGGGCGACGATGCGAGCCGGAGCGGTGGGCCGGGTGAAGGCGGCTCCAGCGGCGGCGATAGCTCCGGCAACGAAGCAAGCGGTGGTGGCGAGCATGAGGGCTCCAGCGGGCCGACCGGCGGCGAAGCCGAGGGCCACGGCGGATCCGGCGGTGACGAGGGGGGCTCGAGCGGGACCGGGCACGAGGGCTCGAGCGACGGGGGCGGCGACGAGGGCTCGAGCGGCGCTGGTGACACGACCGGTGGCGACGCGACCAGCGGTGGCGACGACGGCGCCACCGAGCCCAACGATGGCGGCGACGTCCCCCCGCCCCCCGGCGACCACCCGGACGTCTAAGCGCTCGCGGCGTGATCTTCCTGGTCCCTCCGGGTTAAGGGATCAGACAACTGTCCGGTACGGCTGAGCTTTGCTACCTGCAGGGTCAGCGGCCGCCGAGAAGGAGAACGACATGACCTCACGCAAGATCCGAAGCACGCTCGGTGTCCTGGTCGCGGCGGTGATCGGGCTGATGCTGATCGCGCTGCCGGGATCGGCTGCCGCCCGCGACCGCAACCACGACCGCATCCCGGACCGCTGGGAGCGGCACCATCAGCTCTCCGTGCACCAGAACCAGGCGAGGCGCGATCAGGACCGCGACGCGCTAAAGAACCGGCAAGAGTGGAAGGCCGGGATGGATCCCCGTGACCCCGACTCGGACGACGACGGGGTCGAGGACGGGAGCGAAGGCGCCGGCATGATCACGTCCTTCGACCAGGGCGTGCTGACGATCAACCTCTTCCACGGCGGGGCGATCAGCGGCCTGGTCACCGGCGACACCGAGATCAAGTGCGACAACGGCGACGATCAGGGTGACGAGGACGGCGACGGCGAAGGCGGTCACCACGGTGAGACCGGGGACGGCGACCATGAGGGCGACGGCGGCGACGGCGACCATGCCGACAAGTCCGCGAGCGTCTCCGAGCACGGGTCCGGCGACGACGATGGCGAGCCCGGCGATGATCAGGGTGACGACGACGATCCGGGCGATGACGACCAGCGCGAGTGCTCGGCCGATCACCTGACGTCGGGCACCGTGGTCCAGGAGGCCGACCTCGAGCTCGAGCACGGTCAGGCGGTCTTCGAGGAGATCGAGCTGGCCGAGTAGGCCCTTCCAGGGGCGCGGCCACCAAGGAGATCGGGACGTAGAGGGGCGCCGCTCGCGCGGCGCCCCTTACTTTGCGGCCAGCCAGTCCCTTCCGACGCCGACATCGACCGCCAGCGGCGGGTCGAGGTCGAAGGCGGCGCACATCCGCTCGCGCACGAGGTCCGTGGCCGGGTCCATCTCCGCCGCCGGCCCCTCGAACAGCAGCTCGTCGTGGATCTGGAGCACCAGCCGGCTGTCCATTTCCGCCTCGGCAAGCGCCGCGTGACAGCGCACCATCGCCACCTTGATGATGTCCGCGGCGGTTCCCTGGATCACGGTATTGACGGCCAGCCGCTCGCCGAGCGAACGCCGCTGACGCTGATTGGAGCGCAGCTCGGGGATCGCCCGCCGCCGGCCGAGAAGCGTGTAGACGAAGCCGTCACGCTCCGCCTTGGCGATCGTCTCGTCGATGAAGCGCTTCACGGCCGGGAACCGCTCGAAGTAGCGATGGATGTAGACCGCAGCCTCCTCGCGGGAGATCTGCAGGCGATCCGCAAGCCCGAACGCCGACAGCCCGTACGCGATCCCGTAGTTGACCATCTTGGCCTTCGAGCGTTCGCCCGGACCAACCTCCTCGGGCGGAATGCTCAGCACCTCCGCGGCGGTGGTGGCGTGAACGTCCTCGCCGGAGGCGAAGATCTCACGCAGCACGTCCTCGCCGGCTACATGGGCGAGCACGCGAAGCTCGACCTGGTTGTAGTCGGCCGACAGCAGGCGCATGCCGCGCTCCGCCACGAAGCAGGCTCGGACCGGCCTGCCGATCTCGGAGCGGATCGGGATGTTCTGCAGGTTCGGGTTGACGCTCGAGAGGCGCCCCGTGGTCGTGGCGACCTGGTTGAAGGTGGTGTGGATGCGCCCCGTCTCGGGGTCGATCAGCTCGGGCAGGGCGTCGAGGTAGGTGTTCTTCAGCTTCGTCAGCTCGCGCCAGATCTCGACCTTGGCGACGATCTCGTGCTCGTCGCGAATCTGGGCAAGCACCCGCGCATCGGTCGAGAAACCCGTCTTGCCGCGACGTTTCTTGGTCAGGCCGAGCTCGGAGAACAGCACCTCGCCGAGCTGCTGCGGCGAGCCGATCGTGAACTCGTGTCCCGCCAGCTCGAAGATCTCGCTCTCGAGCTGGGCGATTCGGTCGGCCATGCCCGCCCCGATCTCGGCCAGGCGCTCGGCGTCGAGCTTGACGCCGGCGCGCTCGATCGCGGCCAGCACCTCGATCAGCGGCATCTCCACGTCGTTCAGGAGCCGCTCCAGCCCAAACTCGGCAAGGCGGCTGCGCTGGCGGGACGCCAGCTCGATCACCAGGCGGGCCTCGGTGGTCGGATCGCCGGCCGTCTCGCCCTCCTCGGCGGCAAGCGACAGCTGGCCGGGCTCCGCTCCCGCCGGAGCGGCCGCGAGGCCGGCGTCCGCCGCCAGCTCGTTGAGCTCGTAAACCCGCCGCGCCGGGTCGATCAGGTAGGCGGCCACCATCGTGTCGTGCTTCAGGTCCAGGGTGCCGGGCGGGGCGACCGCCAGCAGCCCTCCGCGTCCACCGCCTCCCTGTGACTTCGCGTCGTGAGCGATCAGCGGCCGGCCGCGAAGCGCCTCCGCCAGCTGGACCAGGTCCGGGGCGTCGCCGGTGACCACGCGATCGCCGTCGCTGGCCGCCCAAATCCCGGCCGCGACGGCGATCGAGATCGGTCCGTCGGCGAGATCGGCCGGCGTCCCCTCCTCGGCCTCGACGACCAGGGTCTCCTCCACGGCCCGGTCGGGCACGTCCTCCAGGAACTCCTCGTCGAGGCGTTGGATCACCTGGCGCAGTTCGAACTCCGCCGCCACCTCCCGCAGGCGGCTGCGATCGGGCTTGGCCCGGGCCTCCTTGCGGACGTCGATCGGCACCTCG
The DNA here is from genome assembly GCA_963760665.1 of uncultured Actinomycetes bacterium. GTDB lineage: Bacteria > Actinomycetota > Thermoleophilia > Solirubrobacterales > 70-9 > AC-56. The sequence goes on along the minus strand of CAVXDS010000010.1, from coordinate 42,288 downwards.
ATCTCGTACTCCAGGGTCGCGAGCTGCTTCGAGATCCGGGCGTCGTCGGCGTGCTCGGTCAGGTTCTGCTTCCGCTTCGCGCCCGAGACCTTGTCGACGTTGTCCAGCACCGCCTCCAGCGAGCCGAACTCCTGCAGGAGCTGGGCGGCGGTCTTATCGCCGATCCCCGGAACCCCGGGGATGTTGTCGGAGGTGTCGCCCTTGAGCCCGATCAGGTCCGGCACCAACTCGGGCGGGACGCCGTAACGCTCGACCACCCCCTCGCGGTCATAGACCTTCGTCTCGGTGACGCCGCGCGACGTGGTCATCACCCGAACCCCGTCGCCGACCACCTGGTAGACGTCGCGGTCGCCGGACACGACCATCACCGGGATCTCCGCCTCGCGCGCATGGCGCACCAGGGTGGCGATCACGTCGTCGGCCTCCCAGCCTTCGACCTTGACGTTGTGGAAGCCGAACGCCTCCGCGAGCGGCGCCAGGTGAGGCCACTGCTCCGTCAGCAGGTCCGGCCGGGGACGGCGCTGGGCCTTGTAGGGCTCGTAGGTGACCTCCCGCCCGGACATGCCGGCGTCCCAGGCGACGATCACGGCCTGCGGGCGATGCTCGATCAGGATCTTGGCCATCATCGAGGCGAACCCGTAGATCGCATTCGTCGGGCGCCCGTCCGCGGTCGCAATCGACTCGGGGAGCGCGAAGAAGGCCCTGTAGGCGAGGCTGTTGCCGTCGATCAGGAACAGCTCGCCGTCGGGTGCTTCTTCGGTTGCGGCCCCAGACTTGGTACCGCGTTTGCGCTTGGCCTCGATGGCAGGCACACATCAATCCTAGGCTGCCGAGCTGGCGCCTTTCGGACGCATACCGGGAAAACGCGCCATCTTCACTCCAGCAGCACCCGCAGCGTCCGTGCACGACCACCGACGGCTGGCTCACCACCTGCCGGTACGTAAAACGCACGACCTCGTAGCCCTGCAGCTTCAGCTCGACGTCCCGGGCTGCGGTCGCCCTCGAACGCCGAGCGGCCGCGATGGAAGCGGTACCCGTCCGTCTCGACGATCAGCGCGCTGGTCTCGCCAGAGGAAGTCGACGAGTGAAGGGACCCAACCGGGGCGTTCACATCGGGCATCGGAAGGCGATAACGGCGGCAGAGCCGCAGGAAGCGCCGCTCGAGCTCGCTGCGGGTCAGGTCTGTGGCGACGACTCGCTCGCCGATCGGCAATCCCAGGACCTCGGCCTGGCGGATCGCCCTGCTGAGCTCGTCAGGCGTCGCGCAGCGAGCGAGGTCGTCCAGCGTGCGTGCGGGGGTGGTGACTGCGATGCCCTTGCGAAGGGTCGTAACCGCAGAGATCAGTGAGGGGGAGCGATGCAGGCGGATGCCGCGACGCTTGCGTCGCCCGCCTGTGCCGGGGACCGTGACGTCGATTGGGCCGGCTCGATGCGGGAGCAGAGCCCAGAGCTCCGCGGCGCTGCGGTGGCTGAGCGCCGCGCCCTTGCCATGCGCGAGCGTCGCCGCCATCCATCTCCCCTCATTGCCCAACCCGGCGTGGCCGAGCGCATACACGCCGCGGTGGACCCGATGCAATCGGCCGGCGCGCACCCGATGCGACACGGCCCTCGCGTCCGACGCCGGCCGCGATCAGCTGGGCGACGGACACGACCCCGTGCTGTCGAGCTGCGAGCCGCGCGATCGCCTGATCGCGGCAGTGGCGCGTTTCGGACGCATACGGTCCGAAAAGCGCCAGGAGCCCTCGGTCGCCCCCCTACCTGCCGGTTTCGCCCTCCGCCGGGTCCACCCCGTGCCTATGATCCTGCGCTCATGCCTGCGATTCCGTCGGTCAGCGCCCAGTTCTCGGTCACCGTGCGCGTCGAGCTCGATGCGCGGCACGAGCCGTTGGGCAAGCTCACCGGGCAGATCGCCGAGGCGGGCGGGGCGCTTCAGGGGGTGGACCTCGTGCCCGGCGCGGGCAGCGAGGGCAAGCGGGTGCGCGAGTTCACGATCGACGCCCGCGACCAGGCGCATTGGGAGGAGATCCTGCGAGCGATCGGGTCGACACGCGGCGCTCGGGTGCTCGACTACGTCGACCGGACGCTGCAGATGCACCGCGGCGGCAAGATCGAGCAGCACAACAAGTATCCGCTGAAGACCCGCGACGACCTCTCGATGGCCTACACGCCCGGGGTCGCACGTGTCTGCCAGCAGATCGCCGCCGACCGCTCGAAGGCGTTCGAATACACGATCAAGCGCAACACCGTCGCCGTCGTCACCGACGGCAGCGCGGTGCTCGGCCTCGGCGACATCGGCCCCGAGGCCGCGATGCCGGTGATGGAGGGAAAGGCGATGCTGTTCAAGGAGTTCGCCAACGTGGACGCCTTTCCGATCTGCCTCAGCACCCACGATCCGGACCAGATCGTGAACACGGTGAGGCTGATGTCGCCGACCTTCGGGGGAATCAACCTCGAGGACATCTCGGCGCCGCGCTGCTTCGAGATCGAGGAGCGGCTCAAGGAGGAGCTGGACATCCCCGTCTTCCACGACGACCAGCACGGAACCGCGGTGGTGGTGATGGCGGCGCTGTTCAACGCGCTGAAGATCGTCGGCAAGAGCCTCGAGGACCTGCGGGTACTGGTCGTCGGCCTGGGCGCCGCGGGGGTCGCGGTGACCAAGATGATGCACGCCTCGGGAGTCAGCCAGGTGATCGGCTGCGACCGCCAGGGGGCGCTGTCCACCGAGCGTGAGGACTACGTGGCCGGCGAGATGAGCGAGGTCAAGCGCTGGTACGCCGAGAGCTCGAACCCCGACAAGCTCCAGGGCTCGCCCGCCGACGTGATCGAGGGCTGCGACCTGTTCATCGGCGTCTCCGGGCCCGGGATCATCCCTGCCGAGGCACTGGGGAAGATGTCCGACGACGCGATCGTGTTCGCGATGGCAAACCCCAACCCCGAGGTGATGCCGGAGGACGCCCAGCCCTACGCGCGGATCATGGCGACGGGCCGCTCCGACTATCCGAACCAGATCAACAACGTGCTCTGCTTCCCGGGCATCTTCCGGGGCGCGCTCGACGCAGGGGCGCCCCGAATCACCGAGGAGATGAAGCTGGCGGCGGCCAACGGCATCGCTCAGGTGGTCCACGAGGAGGACCTGAGCGAGAACTACATCATTCCCAGCGTCTTCGACCGCGACGTGGCGCCCGCGGTGGCCGCGGCGGTGGTCGAGGAGGCGCGCCGCGCGGGGATCGCCCGGGTCTCCGAGGAGACCGGCACGTTCCGGACGCTCGAGTAGCGGCCCCGACGACCGCAGGGAGGTAGCCATGCGCGTACTCGTAACCGGTGCCAGCGGCTTTCTCGGCTCGGCCGTCTGCGACGCGCTGCTCGCGCGCGGCGACGAGGCCGTCGGGTTGAGCCGCGACCCGGAGCGAGCCCGGCAAGGCAACCCGACCGTCACCTGGCACGCTTGGAATCCCGACCGCCGAGCGCCCGCCCGCCGAGCGCCCTGGAAGGCGTCGACGGCGTCGTCAACCTGATCGGCGAGCCGATCGACCAGCGCTGGACCGAGACGGCGAAGCGGCGCATCCGCGACAGCCGAGAGCGGGCGACCAAGAACCTGGTCGACGCGATCAGCGCCACCGAGCCGCGCCCGGAGACGCTGGTCAGCCAGTCGGGCGTCGGCTACTACGGCGACCGCGGGGACGCGCTCGTGGACGAGTCGGCCGGGCCTGGGTCCGGCTTCGACTCCGAGGTTTGCGTCGCCTGGGAGGCGGCCGCGCGGGAGGCCGAGAAGCTCGGGGTCCGCGTCGTCGTCACCCGCACCGGGCTGGTGCTCGATCCCGAGCACGGGCTGCTCAAGCAGCTCCTCCTTCCATTCAAGCTCGGCGTCGGCGGCCCACTCGCGGGCGGCGGCCAGTACATGCCCTGGATCCACGTCGGCGACGAGGTGCGCCTGCTGCTCTGGGCGCTTGACACCGACCTCGCGTGGCCGGCGACCTACAACGCGACCGCGCCGAACCCGGTCACCAACCGGCAGTTCTCGAAGGCGCTCGGACGCGTCCTGGGCCGTCCCTCCATCGTCCCGTTGCCGAAGCTCGCCCTCAAGCTCAGGTTCGGAGGCGAGTTGGGCGAGGTCGTCGCCGGCGGCCAGCGCGTGGTGCCGCGACGCGCCGTCGACGACGGCTTCGAGTTCCGCCACCCGGAGCTCGAGCCGGCGCTCCGGGACCTCTTGCGGCGCTGACGGCGTCAGGGCACGCGAAGCGGGTTGGCGAACACGGGCCGGCCGCCGATGAGCCGGTAGCCCGCGAGGGCGGTCAGGGTCGTGTCGCCCACATCGTCGATCGAGTAGGTGCCCAGCACCGAGTCGCGATCCTCCGTGTCGAAGAAGGCATCGACGACCGAGTCGCGGTCGTCCCCCTTGTCCCCGGCGCGCCGGATCGAATCGAGTGTCACGGCCATCGCCTCGTAGCCGTAGGCCGCGTAGCGGCCGGGCTTGCGCCCATAGCGCCCGCCGAAGGCGCGCACGAACCGCTGGCCGGAGGTCGGCAGCTGCGTGGGATCCTCGGCGGCAGAGGTGACGAGCACGCCGTGCGGTGCGGCCTCGCCGGCCGGGACCACGCGGACAGCTGAAGACCCCGGTGGGAATCCGGCGGAAGAGGGCCGCTCCGAACATCGCGTCGGAGGCGATCAGCGTCTGTCCGCGAGCACGGGGAGACGTCGCGCCTGACCGGGACGGGAACGTCAGCGGCGGTACCGCCGTAGTAGAGGAGGTCCGCCTGGCGCGGTCCGGTGCGGGGCAGGCCAGTCGCGGCCTGCCGGAACGCCGTGACCATCGTGTCGCCGAAGTGCGACCCGTCCGACAGCGCGCCGACGCTGCGGGCGCCAAGCCGCTTCGCCCACACTGCGGCGGCGTCAGCCTGCACCGCGTCGCTGGGGATGACCCGGCCGAAGGTGCGCTCGCCGGTCGGCTGGACGTCCTTGGGAAGCTCGTCGCCGGCGCCGAGGAACGGCTGCGCCAGGTCGACCGCGCCGCTGGCCGGGGAGACCTGGAGCATCCGCGCTTCGTTCGTGATCGGCAGCGAGAACCGGGTGGCGCCCGAGTCGAAATCGCCAAGGTAGGCGATCGCCGTCGAATCCTCCGACGCCTGCCTGGCGTTCGCGGCGGCCACCGCCGGGGTCCAGCCAGCGCGGGCGCCACGCCCGGCCGTGTCGTCGAGATACACCGCGCGCACCGCCAGCTCCCCCAGCTTTCCGCGCGCGTCAGCGAGCGCGAGCTTGGCGCCGCCGACCACGTCGCGGCCCTCGACCGCCTCGGGGCCGCGCAGCGGCATGCTGACGTAGATCGTCACGTGCTCGCCCGCCTGGATTCCCGAGCCGGGCGTGGCGCAGCCGGCGACGATCAGCGCCAGCGCGGCGAGCATGGTCGTCGCGGCGACGATCCGAGTCGCCCTGCGAGCGAGGGAAAGCGGTCCCGGCGAGCTCGCGGCCGGATCCATTATCCGAAGAACGGCGAGGCGACCTCGTAGTCCTCGGGAGACACGGTGCGCAGGTGCTCGACCGCCTCGCTCAGCGGGACGAGCTTGATCCGCGTGCCGCGCAGCGCCGGCATGGTCCCCCAGCGCTCCTCGTGCGCCGCGTCGATCGCGGCAACTCCGAGCCTGGTGGCGAGCACGCGGTCGAACGCGGTCGGGGTGCCGCCCCGCTGGGTGTGGCCCAGGACGACGGCGCGCGTCTCGAAACCGGTTCTCTGCTCGATCTCGCGCTCGAGGCGCAGCCCGATCCCGCCCAGTCGGACGTGCCCGAACTCGTCCTTCTCGCCGCCGGTCACCTCCATCGTCCCCTCTGCGGGCAGCGCCCCCTCGGCGACCACCACGATCGAGAAGGTGCGCCCACGCGAGTGGCGGCGGCGGATCAGCCGGCAGACATCCTCGATGTCGAACGGCCGCTCGGGGATCAGGATCACGTCTGCGCCGCCGGCCAGGCCCGAATGGAGCGCGATCCATCCGGCGTGGCGGCCCATCACCTCGACCACCATCACCCTGTGGTGCGACTCCGCGGTGGTGTGGAGCCGGTCGATCGCCTCGGTGGCGACCTGGAGGGCGGTGTCGAAGCCGAAGGTCACGTCGGTGGCGGCGAGGTCGTTGTCGATCGTCTTCGGCACGCCGATCACGGGCAGCGCGTTGTCCTCGTAAAGGCGGGCGGCGGCGCCGAGCGTGTCCTCGCCGCCGATCGCGATCAGCCCGTCGAGGTGAAGCGTCTCCATGTTCTCGCGGACGCGCTCGGGTCCGTTCTCGGCCTTGAACGGGTTGGTGCGGGAGGTCCCGAGGATGGTCCCGCCGCGAGGCAGGATCCCGCGGGTCGACTCGACCGTCAACTCCTCGTGCAGGTTCTCCAGCGGCCCGCGCCAGCCGTCGCGAAAGCCGACGATCGCGTGCCCGTAGTGGTCGATGCCCTTGCGGACGATGGCCCGGATCGCGGCGTTGAGGCCCGGGCAGTCACCGCCTCCCGTGAGCACACCGACACGCACGGCCCGCACGATACCTGTAGCCGCGGTCCGGCCGGCTGTCAGGGGACGCCGGTCAGCGCCTGGAACCGGGAGCGAAACAGCTCGAGCGCGGCGGCCATCGGATCGTCGGCGGCCGAGCAGCGCCGCGTACGAGAGCTCTGCCCCCTTGAAGCCCCTCCCGTTCCACAGCGGGCTGTCGACCTGGGCGGTCCACGGCCCGACGTAGACGTAGGGTTCGGGATGGTCCTGGTCACCCGGAGAGGCGCCGTAGTTTGCCCGCTGCCCGGCCGCCGAGGAACCCGCTTCGAAGGCGATGTCGAAGTGCTCCGGCCAGAGGTTGATCTCCGAGGCATCCGCCTCAGGGGAAAGACCCTCCCGGAACTGCTCCAGGACATCGGCGCCGAAGCCGTAGAAGTCCCCCAGCCGGTCGGCGGCGGTCGGGTCGACGCTCAGCGGCTCGGCGTCGTCGGGCGGTCCGTCGGGGAGCAGTCGGCGGCCGAGCAGCTCGGCCGCGTCGGCGAGCGTCGTCAGCCGCGCCCTGGCCTCCTCTCCGTTCGCTGTCAGGACCAGCGCGGATCCCTCGACCCGGACCTGCGTGCGCTTCCCCTCGAAGTCGAAGGGCGGGGTGCCGAAGCCGCCGGGCGTCTGGCGCAGCGCGATCTCGTTGTGGGGCTTGCGGGCGGGCGCGACGATCTGCTCGGCCACTCGGTGGAGCGCCTCGCGCGTGGCCGCGAACGAGTCCGGGAGCGGCTGCAGCGCGGTCACGCCAATGAGCTACGGACGCATGCGCTGGATCAGCGGCTGCGAGACGCGCACCGTGACGCCGACGAAGAGGATCGCGAGGAAGATCAGGAAGCTGACGGCGCCGCCCAGCCCGAAGCCGTAGGCGACCAGCATCGCGCTCAGGGCGACCACCGTGAACACCACCAGCTGCACGGGCGGGAATCTATCCAACCGCGCGACCGCGATCGCCGATCGCCTCGCGGGCCGCGCGGATGAACCCGCCCACGGCCTCGGCGGCCGGTCCGGCGCCGCTCAGCCTCGTCGACCGCACGCACCAGCCTGGTGCCGACGATGACCCCGTCGGCGATCCGGCCGACCGCCGCCGCCTGCTCCGGGGTGCCGATGCCGAAACCGACCGCGGCCGGCACCGATGCGTCGGCGCGCACCGCGGCGACGAGCTGGGCGAGGCCGTCGGGCAGATCGTCGCGCTCGCCGGTCACCCTGGTGTCCGAGACCACGTAGACGAAACCCTCGGCTTGCTCGCAGATCCGGCGGCGGCGCTCATCGGGCGTCGTCGGAGCGACCAGCGGCACCAGCGCGATGCCGGCGCCGCTCAGCTCCTCGCCGATCTCATCCAGCCTCCTCGAGGGGCAGATCCGGGAGGATCACGCCCGCGGCGCCGGCGTCGGCGAGCAGGCGCGCGAACTCGCCCGCACCCCGGACGAGCACCATGTTCGCGTACACCATCGGCAGCACCGGGAGCCGGCCCGCAATCCGCTCGCAGATCGACAGCACGCTGTCGAGCGTCGCCCCGCCGGCCAGCGCTCGGGTGGCCGCCGCGTGGATCACCGGCCCGTCGGCGAGCGGGTCGGAGAACGGCACGCCGAGCTCGATCAGATCGGCCCCGGCCTCCGCGTAGGACTCCGCGACGGCCAGCGACGTCTCCGCATCGGGGAAGCCGCCCATCAGGTAGGGCATCAGGGCCGCCCTGCCCTCCTCGCGCGCGGCGCCGAATGCGGCGGCGATCCTTTCGGTGCCCGTAACGGTGGCCTCAGCCATCGAGCTCTTGCAAGCGGCTCAGCGCCTCCGCCAAATCCTTGTCCCCACGCCCGCTCAGGCAGACGACGTCAAAGCCCCGGACGCGGCGGAGTCGCCGGCGGAGCGGGGATTGGCCAGCAACCAGGCGATCGCGTGGGCGGGCTCGAGCGCGGGCAGGATCCCCTCCAGCCGCGCCAGCTCCCGGAAGGCGCGCAGGGCGTCGGCGTCGGTGACAGCCTCGTAGCGCGCCCGTCCGCTGTCGCGAAGCTGGGCGTGCTCGGGGCCGACGCCCGGATAGTCGAGCCCCGCCGAGATCGAGTGGGCCTCGAGGATCTGGCCCTCCTCGTCGGCGAGCACTGACGAGAGCGTTCCGTGCAGGATCCCGGTTCGCCCGGCCACCAGCGAGGCGCCGTGCCGGCCGTCGAGCCCGTCGCCCCCGGCTTCGACGCCGATCAGCTCCACGCTCTCGTCGTCGAGGAAGGCGTAGAAGGCCCCGATCGCGTTCGAGCCCCCGCCGACGCAGGCGATCACCCTGGTGGGAAGCGCCGCTTCGGCCGCCAGCGCCTGCTCTCGCGCCTCGTCGCCGATCACCCGCTGCAGATCGCGCACCAAGGGCCGGATACGGAGCCGGCCCGACCACCGAGCCGATGATGTAGTGGGTCGTCCGCACGTTGGCCACCCAGTCCCGGATCGCGGCGCTGACCGCCTCCTTGAGCGTCCGCGCCCCGGCCTCGACCGGTACCACCTCGGCATCGAGCAGGCGCATGCGCTCGACGTTGGGCGCCTGGCGCCGGATGTCCTCGGTGCCCATGTAGACGACGCACTCGAGGTCGAGCAGCGCGCACGCCGTCGCGGTCGCGACACCGTGCTGGCCGGCGCCGGTCTCGGCGATCACGCGCGGCTTTCCCATCCGGCGGGCGAGCAGGGCCTGCCCGATCGCGTTGTTGATCTTGTGGGCGCCGGTGTGCGCGAGGTCCTCCCGCTTCAGGTAGACCGAGCGGCCGATCCGCTCCGAGAGACGGTCGGCGAGATAGAGCGGCGTCGGTCGGCCCACGTAGTCGCGAAGCAGGATGTCGAGCTCGGCCCGAAACCTCGCGTCGTCGCGGGCCGCCGCCCAGGCCTCCGACAGCTCGTCGAGAGCCGGGATCAGGACCTCGGGGACGTAGCGCCCGCCGTAGACGCCGAAGCGCTGCGGAAGCGCAACCGGGCTCACGCGATCACCTGCGGGCCCGAGGCCGTCTGGGCTCGGTCGAGGAAGGCCGCCATCAGCGCGTGGTCCTTGACGCCCGGCTCGGCCTCGACCCCGCTCGCCACGTCGACTGCGAAGGGGCGGGCCGCGACCACGCCGTCGGCGACGTTCTCGGGCGTCAGGCCGCCGGCGAGGATCAGCGGCACCTCGGAGCGGCGACCGGCGAGCAGCTCCCAGTCGAAGCTCTCACCGGTGCCGCCGGGCGTCCCCGGCCGGTGGGCGTCGAACAGGTGGTAGTCGGTGCGGTAGGTCTCGGCGCCCAGGATGTCGGCGGCGCTTCGCACGCGCAACGCCTTGATCACCTTGCAGCCCGTGCGCCTTGCCGCCTCCCGGCAGAACGCGGGCCCCTCGTCGCCGTGGAGCTGGACCATCGTCAGCGACTCGTCCTCGGCGGCGGCGGCGACCTGGTCCAGAGTCGGGTTCACGAACACCCCGACGATCTCGAGCTGGCGCCTGAACGTCGCGCGATCTCGGCCGCCATGGCCGGCTCGCAGAATCGCGGGCTCTCGGGATGGTGATTCAGCCCGATCGCCCAGGCGCCGAGACGCACCGCCTCGCGCGCGTCGTCGAGATTCGTGACGCCGCAGAACTTGACCCTCATGCCCCAAGGTTACGCAGAGGCATCCCGCAGGTGGCCCGCCAGGCCATGGGCAGGTCGAAGGCGAAGGCTGGGTGGAGGAGGGTGCTGCCCGTGACCATCGGGTGGGGGGCCGCCTGGCGACGAAAGCGTCGTTTGACGTCTATAGCACGCACAATGCCTCATTCGTGGGGAGGCCGAGCGATCGCCCCGCCGGACCGGCTAGCCGGTGGCGTTGGCCGGGCGGTTGCCCAAGGTCACCGTGACGGTGCGCTTCTCGCTTCCGTGGGTCAGGCTGAGCTGCACCTGGTCGCCGGGCTGCTTCGCGTCCACGGCGCTGACGACCTCGTCCATGCTGGTCACCGGCTTGCCGTCGATGGCCGTGATCACGTCGCCGCCGGCGCGGATCTGCTGGCCATCGATCGAGACCGTGGCGGTGCCGCCGTTGACGCCGGCCTTGTCGGCCGGGCTGTTCGGCACCACGGTCTGCACCAACGCCCCCTCCTTGACCGGGAGGTTGAGGATGTCGGCGATCTGCGGAGTGAGATTGGCGCCACTGATCCCGAGGTAGGCGTGCTGGACCTGGCCGTTGGCGAGCAGCTGCTCGTCCACCTGGTGGGCGGTGTTGATCGGGACCGCGAAGCCGATACCGACGTTCCCGCCGCCGTTCGGCGACTCGATCTGCGAGTTGATCCCGATCACCTGCCCGTTTGCGTCGAGCAGCGGGCCGCCGGAGTTGCCGGGATTGATCGCGGCGTCGGTCTGGATCACGTTGTTGATCGTGAACCCGTTCGGGGCCTTGATCTCGCGCTGTAGCGCGGAGACGATCCCGGCCGTCACCGTGCGGTCGAGGCCGAACGGGTTTCCGATCGCGACCACCGGATTGCCCACCTGGACGTCGGAGGAGTTCCCCAGGGAGCAGCGGGTGGAGCTCGTTCGGATGGCGCGTCGACCTTGAGCAGCGCGACGTCCGTGGAGGGATCCGTTGCCCACCACCTGTGCGCTCACCGGCTGCGAGTTGTCGGTATTGCCGAGCGTGACCTCGATCTTGCTCGCGCCGTCGACGACATGCGCATTGGTGAGGACGTGGCCGGCATGGTCGATGACGAAGCCCGAGCCGGTCGCGGTCCCTCCGCCGCCACCGCCGAAGGGATTGAACGCGAGGAGGCCTGCGGCGCCTGTTGGGCCTGTATGAACGCGACTCCGGGGGAGTCCTGCTGGTAGATCTGGTTGACGGTGAGCCCCTTCGCGCTGGCCTCCCGTGGGGCCGGCTGCGGGAGCGGCGTCGCGGCGAGCGTCGTTGCCTCGTTGTTGCTGTTGTTGTCTGACGACTTGACCCAGCCGGCGCTGATCGCGATCAAGCCGACGATGGCGACGACCAGCCCGCCCGCGAGGGCGGCTCCGAAGGAGGTGCGGACGAATCGTCCGAGTGCGCCGATCACCTTGCTCATGGACGGGAGCTTCGGCGATCGCGCTTAACGCCGGCTAACGGAACCCTTCAGCGATGCTAAGAATTGCCGGATGACCTTCACTCCTCGGAGGCGCGCTCCAGGTAGTGGTCGCGCGTGGCCTCCTCGTCGCGGGTGAGCTCCCGGACGAGAACCTCGGGGTCCTCGGCGCGCATCAGCGTCTCGCCGACGAGCACCGCGTCGACGCCGATCCGCTCGAGCTCGTCGAGCTGGTGTCGGCCGCCGTAGCCCGACTCCGAGACGACGGTCTTGCCGGCCGGGACGTCGGTGAGGAGCTCCACCGTCGTCTCGACATCGACGCTGAAGTCCTCGAGGTCGCGATTGTTGATCGCGATCACGTCGGCATCGATGACCAGCGCCCGCTCGAGATCGGCCTCGTCGTGAACCTCGACCAGGCAGTCCAGGTCGACCGCTCGCGCCTCCTCGTACAGGGCGGCGAGGTGGTGGTCGTCGAGCGCGGCGACGATCAGCAGAACGGCGTCCGCCCCGTTCGCCGCCGCCTCGTAGAGCTGATACGGATCGACGACGAAGTCCTTGCGCAGGATCGGGCAGGTCGGACGCTTCGCGCGCCGCCCGCAGGTCGTGCAAAGAGCCTCCGAAGTGACGCTCCTCGGTCAGGATCGAGAGGGCGGCGCCGCCGCCTCGCTCGTATGCCCTGACCAACTCCGCGACGCCAACGCCGGGCCGAATCTCGCCGGCGCTCGGCGAGCGGCGCTTGAACTCGGCGATCAACGACAGGCCAGGGCGCACCAGCGCCTCGTTGAAGGGGCGAGCGCCGTCGCGGGTGCCGAGCCTGCGTCCGCAAGCTGCTCGACCGGGACCTCCTCACTGCGCCGCTGGGCATCCTCTCGCGCGCCTGCGACCAGCACCTCGAGCCAGCTCATCATCGAAGAGGCTAGATGATTGATGCCATGGCGGCGTGTGCCCGAGGGCGCGGGGTCACGGGATCGCTGATCTCGGTCAAGTCGAGGCCAGCTCGCCGGTCACCTCGACCAGCCTGGCGAGCACGGCCCGCGCCGCGCCCGAGTCGATCGCCTCGCGGGCCCGCTCCACCCCGCCCCCGAGATCGTCCGCCCCACCACCGACCAGGATCGCGCCGGCGGCGTTCAGCAGGACGACGTCGCGCTGCGGACCGTCCTCGCCGTCGAGCACGCGCATCACGGTGGCCGCGTTCTCCTCGGGCTTGCCGCCGGCGATCTGGTCGATCTCGGCGCGCTCGACCCCGAGATCCTCAGGTCGCACGAACCACTCCTCCGTGCGGCCGTCCTTGACCTCCACGATCCGCGTCTCCTCGGCGATGCTGATCTCGTCCATGTCATCCGCCGCGCACACGACCATGGCGCGCTCGCAGCCGAGCCCGACGAGCGCCTCCGCGATCGTCTCCTGATAGCGGCGATCCGACACGCCGAGCAGCTGCCGGCGGGCCCCTGCCGGGTTGGTGAGCGGACCGAGGAAGTTGAAGATGGTTCGCACCGCCAGCTCCTTTCGCACCGGCACCACGTGCTTCATCGCCGCGTGGTGTCGAGGCGCGAACATGAACCCGAAGCCGATCTCGTCGATGCAGCCTGGCGACTTCGGCCGGACCGAGGTCGATCCGCACGCCGAGCGCCTCCAGCAGGTCGGCGGAGCCGCAGCGGCTGGTGCTGGAGCGATTGCCGTGCTTGGCGACCGCGCATCCGGCCCCCGCGGCGACCAGCGCCGCGGCGGTCGAGATGTTGAACGTCGATGGGCCGCCGCCGGTGCCCGCGGTGTCGACCAGGTCGTCGCGGCCGGCCTCGACCTCGGCGGCCAGCCGCCGCATCGTCCTCGCCAGCCCGACAAGCTCCGCGACCGTCTCGCCCTTGGTCCGCAGCGCGACCAGGAAGGCGCCGGTCTGGACCTCGCCCGCTCTCCCCTCCATGATCTCGTCGAGCACCGCCGAGGCGTGGTCGGCCGTCAGGTGGGTGCCCGAACAGACGGCGTCGATCGCGCGAGTGAGGACGTCGTTCGGCATCAGAGGTAGAGCATGCAGAAAGGAGGAGCCCCCTCTACCTGCTGCCGGCCACCTGCTCGCCGAGGAAGTTCCGAAGGATGTCCTTGCCCTGGGGCGTGAGGACGGACTCGGGGTGAAACTGCACGCCCTCTGCCGGGAGCTCGCGGTGCCGGACGCCCATGACGACATCTCCGAGCGTCGCGCTCAGCTCCAAGTCCGAGGGAAGCTCCGGGTCGGCTACCAGCGAGTGATAGCGGCCCGCGCGCAACGGGCTGTCCAGGCCGCGCAGGATTCCCTTGCCGTCGTGCTCGATCTCGGCGTCCTTGCCGTGGATCGGGTCGCCGCGGATCGTGCGCCCGCCGAACGCCTCGACCAGGGCCTGGTGGCCGAGGCATACGCCCAGCGTCGGGACGCCCGCCTTGGGGAAGGACCGCGCCACCTCGATCGAGATGCCGGCATCGGCGGGCGTGCACGGCCCGGGCGAGATCACCAGCCGATCGGGACGCCGATCCAGCAACTCCGCGGCCGTCGCCTTGTCGTTTCGCACCACGTCCGGCTCCGCCCCCAGCTCGCCCAGGTACTGGACCAGGTTGTAGGTGAAGCTGTCGTAGTTGTCGATCACCAGCACGCGCATGCTCACGGCCACTCCGGTTGGTTCGCGGCCAGCTCCACGGCGCGAAATATCGCTTCCGCCTTCGCAAGCGACTCTCGGTACTCGTAATCCGGCTTGGCGTCCGCCACCGTCCCACCGCCCGCCTGAACGTGGACGACGCCGTCCTTGATCACCACCGTGCGAATGTGAATCGCCGTGTCGAGGTCGCCGTTGAAGCCGACGTATCCGATCGCGCCGCCGTACGAGCCGCGCTTGTGGGGCTCGAGCTCGTCGATGATCTGCATCGCCCGGACCTTCGGCGCCCCGGACAGCGTCCCGGCCGGCAGCACTGCGCGCAGCGCGTCCATCGCCGTGACCTCCGGGCGAAGCCGGCCCGAGACCTGGCTGACGATGTGGAGCACGTGCGAGTAGGACTCGACGATCATCAACTCGTCCACCTGCACCGACCCGTACTCGCAGACCCGGCCCAGGTCGTTGCGCCCCAGGTCGACCAGCATCAGGTGCTCGGCGCGCTCCTTCGGGTCCTGCAACAGCTCGTCCGCCTGGCGGCGGTCCTCCTCCTCGCTCGCCCCCCGCGGGTACGTGCCGGCGATCGGCCGCGTCTCGGCGCGGCGCCCGGTGACCTTGACCAGCGGCTCGGGTGAGGCGCCGGCGATCTGGAAGTCGCCGAAGTCCAGGAAGTACATGTACGGCGACGGATTGATCGTGCGCAGGCCGCGGTAGATCGAGAACGGCTCGACCGGCGATGGAGCCGAGAAGCGCTGCGACGGGACCACCTGGAACGACATCGCCCGCGTAGATGTACTCGATGATCCGCCGCACGTTCCCCTCGAACTGCTCACGGCTCATGTTCGAGGTGAACGCGGTGTCGCCCGCGGGTCGGTCTCGCGGCGGGGGCGCCGGCACGGGGCCGCGGAGGCGCTCTCGCACCTCGGCGATCGCTCCCGCAGCCCGCGCGTAGGCGGCGTCCAGGTCCGACTCATCGTCCAGGAACGCGTAGGCCATCAGGGTCAACTCGTGGCGCATGTGGTCGAAGACGACCAGCACATCGCTGACCATCAGCGCCATGTCAGGGAAGCCCCAGCGGATCCGGATTCGGCTCGCCGAGCGGCTCGACCGTGCGGACCAGGTCGTAGCCGAAGAACCCGACCGCCCCGCCCGCGAACGGCGGCAGGTCTTCGACCGACGCCAGACGGTGCCGGCCCAGGTACTCGCTGACGGCCGCGTACGGGTCCGGGGCACGGTGGCGGGCTTGCGGCTCGTCGCCGGTGCTCGCGTCGCCGGGCCACTCGCTGAGCACACCCTCGTGCCAGCGCAGGATCGCGCGCGGGCTGAAGCCCAGGAACGAGTAGCGGCCCAGGCGTCCCTGCTCAGCGGACTCGAGCAGGAAGCAGGGGCCGTCGGTGCGCAACTTCAGGAACGCGGAGACGGGGGTCTCGCAATCGTCGACGAACGACATCCGAACCGGGATCGCGTTGCCCTCGCGGGCCAGCTCGCGTGCCCGGTCGACGCTCGGCTCGAGGTCGAGCCCGGCGTCAGCGCTTACGGCCATGGGCGCGGCGTTCGAGGTGCGAGGCTCACCGGCGACGGCCATTCAACATCTCCAGCGCCGCCGCGATCGAGATCCCGCGTGAGACCAGCAGCACATGCAGGTGGTAGAGGACGTCGGCGGCCTCCTCGGTCGACCCGCTGCTCGGACTCCGAGCCGGCGGCGCGGGACACCTCCTCGGCCTCCTCGCGCACCTTGTCGGCGATCCGCGGCGGGTCGTCGAGCAGCTGAACCGTGTAGGAGTCCTCGGGTCGGCGTTCGCGGCGGTCCAGCAAGGTGCGCTCGAGCACCGCCAGCGCCTCGTAGGTGGCCGGGGCGGGCTCGCCGTCGGCCGGTGGCGCCTCCGGAGCCGGGTCGGCGCTCCCCTCGAGCTCGCGGTAGAAGCACGAGCGCTGACCCGTGTGACACGCCGGACCAGCCGGATCGACCAGGGCGACGAGCGCGTCGCCATCGCAGTCGTAGCGGATCTGGCGCACGCGCTGCAGGTTGCCCGAGGTACGGCCCTTGTGCCAGAGCTCGTCCCGCGAGCGGCTATAGAAGTGGACCTCACCCGTCTCGCGGGTGCGACGCAGCGCCTCGTCGTTCATGTAGGCGAGCGTCAACACCTCGCCAGTGCGCCAGTCCTGCATCACGCAGGGCACCAGGCCGTGCTCGTCGAACCGGACCGCCTCCGGCGGCGCTGAATGCTCCATTTGGAGGAGTTTACGAGCGGGCGGGCGGACCGACGCTGAAGCGCGCCGATCGCGGGCGGCGGTTCGGCGAGGTGAAGGCCGACCGCTGACCGCGCATCCCCTGCTGGAAGAACATGTGGCCCGCCCTGCCCCGCTGCTTCGCGGCGTACATGGCGAGGTCCGCGTCGCTCATCAGCCGGTCAGTGTCGACGTCGGGATCCGTGGTCAGGACGATTCCGGTGCTGGCGCTGAGCGGGACCTCGTAGTCGTCGATCAGGAACGGCACCGAGAAGGCTTCTTCGATCCGCTCAGCGATCCGCTCCGCCCCCTCCGACTCGACTCCCTCGCAGAGCAAGGCGAACTCGTCGCCGCCGAATCTGGCGACGGTGTCGCTGGGTCGCAGGATCGAGCGCAACCGCTGCGCCACTTCGACCAAGAGGCGATCGCCCGCCTCGTGCCCGAAGCTGTCGTTGACCGTCTTGAAGTAGTCGAGGTCGCAGAACATCAGGCCGAGCGAGCTGCCGCGCCGCAGGCGCGCCTTGGCAACCATCATCCGGTCGGTGAACAGGGTGCGGTTGGGCAGTTCGGTGAGCGGGTCGTGCATGGCCTGGTGAGCGAGCTTGGCCTCGGTCCGCTTGCGCTCGGTGATGTCCTGCATCTGAGAGATCAGATACAGGGTGCCCCTGTCCTCGTCACGCACCGGCGAGACGTTGAGCGCGATCCAGATCACCTCACCGTCGGCCCGGAGGTATCGCTTCTCGGTCGCGTACCGCCGCCGCTCGCCGTCGCCCAGCTCGCGGAAGGCCTCGAGGTCGGCACCGCGATCGTCCGGGTGGGTGATGTCCGCAAAGGACATCCCCACGAGGCCGTCCTTGGCATATCCGGTCAGGTCGGCAAGTGCCTGGTTCACCTGTAGCCACTCACCCTCCGGGCTGACGATCGCCATCCCGCTCGCGCTGTCGTCGAAGGCGCGCCGGAACCGCTCCTCCGCCTCGCGCAACGCGCGGTCGGTCTCGTGGCGCTCGGAGATGTCGTGAAGGAACGCGTTCAGCCTGTAGCCACCGTCGGTGCGCAGGGCGGAGACCGTGATCTCGACCGGAAACTCGGTGCCGTCGCGGCGCTAGGGCCAGCATCTCGAACCGCCGCCCGAGGCGCCCGTGCCGGCCCGTACGCAACAGGGCAGCGAAGTCCTCGCGATAGACGTCCCGGAACCTTGGCGGGATCACGGTCTCGGCGAGATCGCGCCCCATCACCTCGTCGCGAGACCAGCCGAAGTCCCGCTCGGCTTGCTGGTTCCAGTCGGCGATCCGGCCATCGGGCTGGGCCGAGATGAACGATTCGTGGGCGGTCTCGAGGACCGACCGGTACTCGACGAAACGGGCGCGGACCTCGAGCACCAAGCGATGGACGGTGAGGCCCACGCCGCCCGCGATCACCAGCCACAGGAAGGCGCGCACCAACTCGGCCCGAGGCGGATAGTCCGGAGCTCCCGCGATCAGCGCAGGCGCGGCGAGGGTCACAAATAGCCCGGCCAGCGAGACGAGCACCTGGGTGCGCGTCCCGTAGAGCGCGAACCAGAACACGGGCAGGAGGACGAGCGCCGTGAAGATCGACGCGTCGGCGCCCGCGGCATCACGCAGGAGCGCGACGATCGCGTAGTAGAGCAGCGGCGGTGCAGCCTGCGCCCACGCCGGAAGCCTCCACCACTGCACCAGGTAGACCATGGCCACGAGCGGCGCCACCAGAACTCCGGCGGCGATCACCTCGCCGGTCTGCGAACCTGTGCCGAACAGGATCACGGCCACGAACGCGGCCAGCGCGATGATCGCGAACGGCGCAAGTCTCCTCGTCCGTCCACTGCGCTCGAGCGGCCATTCGCTCCAGCGTTTGCCGAGCGAGTGCCGACTCTCGCTCGGAGTCTGTGCTTCGTGCAGGTCCACCCGCGACTCCTTCGACCGTTTCCGCTCAAGGACCTCTATCGGCCGAAGTTCGGATTTGGTGATTCCCATCGCCGAATATCCATCACCCGCCTAGTGGGCTCTGCTCGGCTACTCGATGCCGATCCGATCGAGCAGGGCGTCGTCACGGCGCCAGTGCTCGCGGACCTTGACCTGGAGGTCGAGGAAGACATGTGCCTCGAGGTCGCGCTCGAGCTCCTTGCGCGCCGCGGTGCCGATCTCGCGCACCATCCGCCCGCCCTTTCCCACCAGGATCCCCTTCTGGGACTGCGTCTCGACCCAAACCTGAGCGTGGACCTCGACCAGGCCGTCGTCGCGCGACTCGATCTGGTCGACCTGCACCTCGACCGCGTGCGGGATCTCCTCCCGCGTACGGCGAAGCACCTGCTCGCGGACCAGCTCCCCGAGATGGACCTCGCTGGGCAGGTCGGACCGATCCTCCGGCGAGTAGAGGAACGGCCCCTCCGGGAGCAGCGAGGCCAGCCGCGCGATCAGCGGCTCCAACCCCGCTTCGGTCCTGGCGCTGACCGGGAACACCTCGTCGACGGCCTCGAGCTCTGCGACCGCGGCAAGTGCCGCGGCGGTCTCGGGCGCCCGAAGCCGATCGCACTTGTTGACGGCGCATACCACCGGGGTCTGGCCTCCGGCCCCGAGCAATGCCTTGGCGATGAACCTGTCGCCGGGACCGATCCCCTGGTGTCCATCGACGACCAGCAACGCGGCGTCGGCGTCGTCCAGCTCTCGCTCGACGCGGTGCTGCATCCGTTCGGTGAGCGCGTCGCGCGGCCGCTGCACGCCCGGCAGGTCGACCAGCACCATCTGCCAATCGGCGGGAGGGTCCGTCGCGATGCCCCGAATCGCCCGGCGGGTCGTCTGCGGACGATCGGAGACAATCGCCACCTTGGTCCCGACGATCGCGTTGACCAGCGTCGACTTGCCGACGTTGGGCCGACCCGCCAGCCCCACGAACCCAGCGCGGGTCATCCTGTCTCGCTGCTTGTTGCCGGCTGCTCGGCGGCTGGCGAGAGGGAGCTGATCACGGCGGCCTGCAGCTCGAGCATCTCGCCCCTGTCCGTCTCGTGGTCGTATCCGCACAGGTGGAGGACGCCGTGTACCGTCGCCTGGTCGAGGTCGGAGGCGTGTTGGGGGCAGATGACCACGTCCCCGAGCTCGCGGGGGCCCGCGACCGAGTCAACCCCGTCGATCGGGAACGAGAGCACGTCCGTGGGCTCGTCGCGTCCGCGATGCTCGCGGTTCAACTCGCGAATCCGGCCCGGGGACACGAGCTCGACCGACAGGTGTCCCTCGACGACGCCCGCCGCGCGCAGGGCGACCTCGGCCGCCGGTCGCAGCTCCATCGGGACGTCTGCGAGGTCCACCGGCACCGAATCAATCCTCGTTGGGGCTCTCCTGCTCGTACTCGCCGTAGGCAGCGACGATGCGCTGCACCAGCTGATGGCGCACGACGTCTTCGGCGCCGAACCGAACGAATGAGATGTCGGCGACCCGCGCCAGGATCTCTCCGATCACCACCAGCCCCGAGCGCTGGTCGCGCGGCAGGTCGATCTGGGTGATATCGCCGGTGACCACCATCTTCGAGCCGAAGCCGAGGCGGGTCAGGAACATCTTCATCTGCTCGGGGCTCGTGTTCTGCGCCTCGTCCAGGATCACGAACGAGTCGTTGAGGGTGCGGCCGCGCATGAACGCGAGCGGCGCCACCTCGATGATCCCCCGATCGAAGTAGGTGCTGACACGCTCGGGGTCGAGCATGTCGTAGAGGGCGTCGAACAGGGGCCGCAGGTACGGATCGACCTTGGCCTGGATGTCGCCCGGCAAGAATCCGAGCCGCTCGCCGGCCTCGACCGCGGGCCGGGTGAGGATGATGCGGCTCACCTCTCGAGCGTCGAGCGCCGCCACCGCCATCGCCACCGCGAGGAAGGTCTTCCCGGTTCCCGCGGGGCCGATTCCGAAGGTCACCGTGTGGTGGCGGATCGAGTCCACATAGCGCTTCTGGTTGACCGTCTTCGGCGCGACCTTGATGCTGCGGTGGCGCCAGATCACGTCGCCGAGGATCTCCGCCGGCCGCTGGCTGGCGTCCATCGCGCCGGCCACGGTGTCGATCGTCGCCGGCGCCAGCTCGTGTCCGCGCTCGATCAGGTCCACCAGCTCCTCCACCACCGCGGCGGCGTCCTTGACCTCTCCTTCGTCCCCGTCGAGCGTCAGCACGTTGCCGCGCAGATGCAGATCGCAACCGATCCGGCCTTCGAGCTCACGCAGCACGGCGTCCTCGGATCCCGCCAGCTCGGCGGCCACCGTGTTGTCGAGCGTTAGTTGCCTGCGCGCCAAAGCCCTCCCGATCGCCTACCCGCCGTCCAGCCGCTGCCGCACGGCCCCGCTGACCCGCTTGCCGTCCGCGCGTCCCTGGGCCCGCGGCATCGCGAGCGACATCACCTTGCCCATCTCGCGAGGGCTCGTTGCGCCGGCCTCGTCTATCGCGGCGTCCACCAGCTCGTCGAGCTCCTGATCGGAGAGCTGATCCGGGAGGTAGGCCTCGATCAGCCGCGCCTCGGATTCCTCCACAGCCGCCCGTTCCTCGCTGCCTCCGTCGCGGTACGCCGCCGCGGCCTCGAGCCGCCGCTTGCGCTCGCGCTGCAGCACCGCCGACCTCGTCGTCGGAGCCGAGCTTGGCCTCCTGGCGCAGAGCGCTCGTCAGCATGCGCAGCGCGCCGACCCGGTCGCGCTCGCCGGCCTTCATCGCCCTTCGTGTGTCGGCCTGGACCCGCTCGAGGATGGTCATGGGTTAAGAGTAGCCCCGGGTCGCCCAAGCGGCCCGACCCGCCGCAGCGATCGCGGGACGCTCGTCACCCTTTGCGTCCATAGGACGTTCAAATTCATCGGCGACGGCAGCGATGGCCATGCCCTACCCGGCCTCGTGCGGCTCCGCAGAGCCGCCGGGATGGGCCGCCAAGTCAACCCACTCGACCTCACCGAGCGGCATCTGCAGGAAGCGGGTGCCCAGCTCGCGGAACGCATCCACCTGGCCGGTGCACAGGAAGCGGTACTCGCCCTCGGCGTCGCTGCGCGTCTCGAGGCCCTGCGCCTCGAGCACCCGCTGGGCGGCGGCGGCCACGGCGTGGCCCGGGGTGACCAGGCGAACGTCGCGCCCGAGCATCCGCTGCAGCATCGGAGCGACGAGCGGGTAGTGCGTGCACCCGAGGATCAGCGTGTCGACGTCGGCCCGCTTCATCGGTGCGCAGTAGGAGCGCACGGTGTCCATCACCCGCTGATCGAATGGAAAGCCCTTCTGGATGATTGGGGCAAGGTCGGGTGCGGCCACCTCGGTCACCTCGAGCTCGCGACCAAGGCGGGCGAGGGCGCGACGGTATGCGCCCGCCTCCACCGTGGTCGGCGTGGCGAGGACGCCGACGCGCCCGCTGTCGGTGATCGCCGCCGCGATCTCCGCCTCTGGGTCGACCACCGTCAGCACCTCCACCCCACGATCCTCGGCAACCTGGCGAACCAGGTCCGCGCCCGCCGAGGTCGCCGAGTTGCACGCGACCACCAGCAGCTTGGAGCCACGGTCGAGCAGGAAGCGGGTCAAGCGATCGATGCGAGGCCGCAGCCATTCCACGGACTTCGTCCCGTAGGGGAACCCGTCCGTGTCGCCCAAGTAGAGGTAACTCTCCGCCGGAAGCGAGACGAGGAGCTCGTGGAGAACGGTGAGCCCGCCGATTCCCGAGTCGAAGACGGCGATCGGCAGGGACGAGCGGTCATCGCTCATGCCCGGATTGTCCCGCCGCCGCCGGGCGTCAGGCGGTCGACCCCGCCGCGAAGGAGATTGCGACCCAGTCGCCTTCGGACCGGCTCAGCCGTTCGCTCAGGCCATGCGATGGCGAAGGCGGCCCGTGCGTCCGCGGCCTCCCCGGCGAGGAGCCCGGAGCAGATCAGCCGCTCGGGCGCTCGCTCGAGGCGCCGTGAGATCTCGCGCAGGATCGGCGCGGTCAGGTTGGCCACGACGGTCGGCGCCGGGGGCGGCGGCTGCCGGCGCAGGTTGGCGCGGCGCAGCTCGAGCTCGACCCCGTTTGCACGGGCGTTCGCGCCGGCCGCCTCGAGCGCCGCAGGCTCGTGGTCGCAGGCCACGATCGGGCCGAACCCGAGCTTCGCCGCAGCGATCGCCAGCACCCCCGAGCCGGTGCCCCAGTCTGCGAGGGCGCCGCGCGCCTGCCCCGCATCGGCCAGCTCCAGCAGCAGCTCCAGGCACATCCTGGTGGTCGGGTGGGCGCCGGTGCCGAACGCCTGGCCCGGGTCGACCACGACGTCGATCGTTCCCTCTCGCGGCGCCTCCCACGAGGGCCGCACCCACAGACGCCCGCCGACGTCGAGGGGCCGGTGGAAGTCCTGCCAACGGTCAGCCCAGTCGTCGGGGATCTCGGCCGAGGTGACCGCCACCAGGCCGTCGCCGGCGATCGCCTCGAGATCCGGGAGCGCCGGCAGCTCGCCGGGGGCGCCGTAGATCGCGTACTCCACGTAGCCGTCGCCCCGCTCCTCCTCGATCCCTTCGGGGGCCAGCTCCACCAAGTCGGCGAGCACCCGGTCGGCGAGCTCCGGCCGGCAGCGAACGGCGAGCCGGATCACCTGCCGCGCCTGGCGCGAGCGCGCCGGCGCGAGCGCCAGCCTCCGTCGCCGCCGCGCGAGCTCGCGGGCCCCAGGGCCTCGTCGAGCCGCCGGGCCAGCTCGCGCTGGTCCTTGCTCAGGTCGGCGGGCACGTAGACGTCCAGCACCACGTGCTGGTCGCCGCGAGCCGCGCCACGAAGGGACGGCAGCCCCAGGCCCCGCACGACGATCTGCTCGCCGGGCTGGGCCCCCGCCGGGACCTCGATCTCGCGCTCGCCGTCGAGGGTCGGCACGGTCACGGCGGTGCCGAGCATCGCTCGAGTCGCGGGCAGCTCGACCACGGTGACCAGATCCTGGCCGTGGCGCTCGAAGCGCTCGTCGTCCGCGACCACAACCTGGACGTAGAGATCCCCGGACCGTCCACCGGTCTCGCCCGCATGCCCGGCGCCGGAGATCCGGATCCGCTGCCCGGACTCGATCCCCGGGGGGACCTCGACCTCCCAGGTGCGCGCCCGGGCGGTTCGTCCCTCGCCTCCGCACTCCTCGCATGGCGTCTCGGGGACCCGCCCCTGGCCGCCACAGGTGGGGCACGCGCCGGTCCGCACGACCTGACCGAAGGCGACCCGCGCGACCTCCCGGAGCTCGCCGCTGCCGCCGCACGTCTCGCAGGCCCGGATCGGTGTTCCGGGCTCGGCGCCGTTCCCGCGGCAGCGCTCGCAGGTCGAGACCGCCTCGAACGACACCTCGCGAGAGGCTCCGGTGAGCACCTCCTCGAGGCTCACCTCGACCTGCGCCGCGACGTCGCCGCCGCTCGCCGGCCCGGCCCGGCCGAACCCGAACAGCTCGCTGAACAGCGGGTCGCCGCGCCCGAAGAACGCCGACAGCACGTCCTCGAAGCTGCCGAAGGCGTCGCTGTGCGGCGCCCAGCCGCCGGAGCGAAGTCCGTCGTGGCCGAAGGCGTCGTAGGTGCTGCGGCGGTCGGGGTCAGAGAGGACCTCGTAAGCCTCGGCGGCCTCCTTGAACTTCTCCTCGGCCCGAGGGTCGTGCTTGTTGACGTCCGGATGCAGCTCGCGCGCCAGCCCGCGGAAGGCCTTCTTGATCTCCGTGTCGCCGGCTCCCCGGTCGACGCCGAGGACCTCGTAGTAGTCGCGTTTCATCAGATGATCGACCCGGTGCCCGCGTGCGCGTCGCCCATCTAGCGCTCGTACACCGTCTCGAAGAAGCGGGACAGCTGTCCCGCCGCGCCGCGCACCGAGGCGATCGCGGTCGCGTAGTCCATGCGCAGCGGCCCGACCACTCCGACCGTCCCCAGGTTCCTGTAGCCGAGCCCGTAATTGGCGCCGACCAGCTCACGCGAGCGCAACTCCGGAGCCGGGTTCTCATCCCCGATCCACAGGAACACGGAGCGCTCGTCGAGCGCCGAGCGCAGGATGCCGAGCAGGCCTGCGCGCCGTTCCAACGCACGCATCAGCGCGTCGACGTGCGGCAGGTCGCCGGCATGCTCCTCGGAGAGCAGGCGAGCCGCGCCCTCCACGTAGAGGTCCGCCTCGGCGCGCTCCTCCAGCCCGGTGAACGCATCCTCGATCTCGCCGATGAACGCCCTCTCGGCCGCGCCCAGCTCGGGGTCGGCGAGGCGGTCGGCGATCATTCGCGCACCGAGGGCGAGGCCCGCGAGCCGCTCGTTCAGGTAGCTCGACGCCCACTCGACCAGCCCGGGGTCCACGGGCTCCTCGAAGGTGAACACGCGCTTCGTGACGCCGCCGTTGGAGGCGATCGCGACGACCATCGCCACGCGCGGCTGCAGCAGCAGCACCTCGACCCGATGAATGCGAGCCGTGCCGGCGGGCGGGGCGGTCGCGACGGCGAGCAGGTCTGTGATCCGCGACAGCTCGGAGATCGTGTCGCGCATCGCCTCGTCCACCTCTCGGCGCATTTGCGTCAGATCGAGGCCGGGCCCGAGCGGGGCCCGCAGCTGGCGTCCCGAGGTGAGCAGCGAGTCGGCGTAGAAGCGATAGCCGGAGTCGGTGGGCAGGCGTCCGGCCGAAGTGTGCGGGTGGGCCAGGTAACCCGCCTGCTCGAGCTCCGCGAGCTCGCTGCGCACGGTCGAGGCGCTCCATTCGACATCCGCGCGCTGGGCGATCCCCTTCGAGCCCACCGGCTTCCCGGACTCGAGGTAGGCGTCGACGACGAGGTTGAGGATCAGCTGCTGGCGCTCGGAGAGCATGCTCTAGGAATTCTAGGAGCGAGCCAGCCGATCCGCGAGCGGTGGTGCCGGTGGTCGATCGCCGTAGGCCTGGCTGCGAGCGACCACGGGCGGCGGTTGCCGTGGTCGGGCAGGCCTGGCTGGCGAGCGACGACCGCCGGCGCCGCTCACGAACCGTCGCTAGTCGAGCGACAGCTCGGCCTCGGCGTTGCGGATGATCCGGTTGTCGCCCTGGGCGGCGACCGTGTCGGTCACCAGGCGGCCGTCCGAGGCCTCCTTGACCGTGGTCGTGACCACGATCTCCTGCTCCGGGAACCCCATGCCGCGGAACTGGACCGAGAGCCGCTTCAGGGCTCGGGGGTCGTCGCCGGCGGCCTCGGTGTGGGCTCGCGCCACCTGCGCCATCGAGTACAGGCCGTGGAGGATCACGCCCGGGAGCCCAACCGACTTGGCGAACTCCGGATCCGTGTGGATCGGGTTCGGATCCCCCGACGCCTCCGCGTAGCGCTTGGTCAGGCCGGCGTCCGGAGTGACCCTCAGCTCCGGCAGCGAGTCGCCCTGCTTGAAGTCGCTCATCCCGGTCAGACCCCGCGAACGATGTCGGTCCAGGTGCCGCGGACCGTCTCCTCGCCCTCCTGGTTCGTGGACACCGACTCGAACACGTAGAAGCCCCTGCCGTCGCGCTCGTAGATCTCCTTGCAGGTGGCGGTGGTGGTGATCACGTCGCCGGCGCAAACCGGCTCTCCCCACTCGAACTCCTGGCCGCCGTGGACCATCACCGGGAGGTTGATCCCGACCTCGGGATCGAGGATCGCCGGCCCCAGCGCCGGTCCGCTGTAGACGACGCAGAACATCGGCGGCGCCACCAGATCGCGAAAGCCGGCGGCCTTGGCGGCTTCGGCGTCGTGGTAGACGGGGTTGTCCTCGCCGACCGCGCTCGCGTACTGCTCGATCCGTGCGGCCTCGACCTCGAACGAGGCGGGCGGCCATTCCTTTCCCACGGCTTCCGTCTTCACGGGCATCGCGGCGTCAGAATATCGGCGTGGCGCCGACGGCCGAAGTCACCGTTCATATCGACCTTGCGGAAGGGGGAGGCCAGCTCGCCGGGTTCCTGCTGCTCGCCGGGTTCCTGCTCTCGTTCGGGTTCATCCGCATGAGCACGCGCCTGATGCGCAGCCCCAAGGTGCCGTGGTGGCCGGGGAGCATCCAGACCGAGGGCGGCCTTCACGTCCACCACCTCGTCTTCGGGATCGTCCTCATGATGCTCGCCGGGTTCTGTGAGTTCGCGCTCCAGCCCGGCGCCCCCTGGCTCGAGATCATGGCCGCCGCCTTCGGGGTGGGGATGGGCCTGACCCTGGACGAGTTCGCGCTCTGGCTCCACCTCGACGACGTCTACTGGGCCGAGGAGGGGCGCCGCTCGGTCGACGCGGTGATCTTTGCGGCCGTGCTGGGCGGCGCCCTGGTGGTTGGCTTCACGCCCCTCGAGAGCGGGGACACGAGCTCGGTGCTCGGAATCGCCGCCCTCCTGGGCCTGGACCTCGGCTGCTCCGTGATCGCGGCGCTGAAGGGCAAGTACACGTCGGCGGTGGTCGGCATCCTGGTGCCGCTGGTCGGGCTGGTGGCCGCCGTCCGGCTTGCGAAGCCGGAGTCTCCGTGGGCGCGGCGTTGGTACGCCGAGGGAGGCAGGAGGCTCACCCGGGCAACCGCGAGGTATGAGCGCAGCCGCAGGCGATACCGCCGATGGCAAGATCGGATCGGCGGCGCCCCCACCACCCCGGTCGAGCCGCCGAACCAGGCCTGAGAGGGTCTCAGAACTCCCGAGTGTGCGGCTCGCGGCGACGGATGTCGGCGAGGGCGTCCTCTCGGTCGGAATAAATCGCCAGGTAGACGCACCCCTCGTCGCCGATCTCATACAGGTAGACGACGTCCTGCTCGACCGAGACCCCGCTTCCGCGTCCGCGACCGACCTGATGAGCGTCGAGGACGACGAACCGCTCGCCGACCGGCTCGACCCTGTCGATTCGGATGTCGAACGACTGCCACGCCTCGTTCCACTGACCGCTCCAGTTCAGCCACCCCTCGCGGCCGTGGAAGACGCCGGCGTTGATGAACTCCGGAGGCGAGTAGACCTCCAACTCCGCGCTGAACAGCTCTAAAACCGCGTCGATGTCGCCGCGGTTGTAGGCCTCCATCCCGCGTCGCGCGAGATCGACGTTGCGCTGTTGCCTAGTCTCCTCCATCGAGTTCCAACACCGACAGGAAGGCCTCCTGCGGCACCTCGATGCGACCCACCTGCTTCATCCGCTTCTTGCCCGTCTTCTGCTTTTCCAGCAGCTTGCGCTTGCGGGTCACGTCCCCCCCATAGAGCTTGGCGGTGACGTCCTTGCGCAGTGCCTTGACGGTCTCGCGGGCGAGCACCCGGGAGCCGATCGCCGCCTGCACCGGCACGTCGAACAGCTGCCTGGGGATCGTCTTCTGGAGGCGCTCGACCAGAGCCTTGCCGGCGCCGTAGGCGTCGTCGGAATGGACGATCACGGACAACGCGTCGACCCGCTCGCCGGCCAGCAGCACATCGAGCTTGACCAGGTCTGCGGGCCGGTTGCCGCTCTGCTCGTAGTCGAGCGAGGCGTATCCGGCGGTCCTCGACTTGAGCTGGTCGTAGAAGTCGAGCACGATCTCGGCCATCGGCAGGTCGTAGCGGAGCTGCACCCGCTCGGGCGACAGATAGTGGATGTCGACGTGGGTGCCACGCCGGCCCTGGCAGAGCTCCATGACTGGTCCGACGTAGCCCGCCGGCGCGATCACCGTGGCACGGATGTAGGGCTCGAGGATGTGCTCGATCGCCGCGGGATCCGGCATCTCGGCCGGGCTTCTGACCTCGACCCGCTCGCCGCCGCGCAGCTCGACCTCGTAGCGAACGTTGGGGGTCGTCGCCAGCAGCTCCAGGCCGTACTCGCGCTCCAGGCGCTCGCGAACGATGTCCATGTGCAAGAGGCCGAGGAAGCCGCAGCGAAACCCGAAGCCGAGCGCCTGCGACGTCTCGGGCCCGTAGGAAAGCGCGGCGTCGTTCAGCGCCAGGCGATCGAGCGCGTCGCGTAGATCCTCATAGCGGTCGGTGTCGATCGGGAACAGGCCGCAGAAGACCATCGGCTTGACCTCGCGGTAGCCGGGCAGCGGCTCCGCCGCCGGTCGGTGCCTGGATGTCAGCGTGTCGCCGACCCGCAGCCGGGCCACGTCCTTGATCCCGGTGATCATGTAACCCACCTCGCCCGCGGCCATCCCCGGCGCCGCTCGCATCTGCGGTACGAAGAAGCCGATCTCGTCGATGTCGGCCTCGGTCCCCGCCTGCATGGCGGTGATCCGCTCGCCCTTCTGGAAGGCCCCATCCACGAGTCGAACGTAGGCGACCACCCCCCGGTAAGGGTCGAACTCCGAGTCGAAGATCAGCGCCCGCGGTGGGGCATCGGGATCTCCACGAGGCGGTGGGATGCGCGCCACGATCGCTTCCAGCACCTGTTCCACGCCCTCCCCCGTCTTCGCCGAGATCCGCAGCACCTCGTCGGGATCGCCGCCGACCAGATCCGTGATCTCGGCCGCCACCCGCTCCGGCTCGGCGCTCGGCAGGTCCACCTTGTTGAGCACCGGGATCAACTCCAGACCGGCCTCCACGGCCGCGTAGGTGTTGGCGACCGTCTGCGCCTCGACGCCCTGGGCCGCGTCCACGACCAGAAGCGCCCCCTCGCAGGCGGCAAGGCTGCGCGACACCTCGTAGGAGAAGTCGACGTGTCCGGGGGTGTCGATCAGGTGCAGGTGGTAGGTCGCGCCGTCACCGGCCCGATAGGAGACCCGTACCGCCTGGGCCTTGATCGTGATCCCCCTTTCGCGCTCGAGGTCCATCGAGTCGAGTAGCTGCGGCCGGTGCTCGGCCCCAACGGTCCCAGTCAGCTCGAGCAACCGGTCCGCAAGCGTGGACTTGCCGTGGTCGATGTGGGCGATGATCGAGAAGTTGCGGACGCGGTTCATGGCGACGGCGAGTATGGCGAGCCGGCGGTGCCTGCTCGGTCAGCCTCGTGCATCGGGCACGTGGCTGCTTGGCGCATCCATGTGACGGTCGATCCGGACACGTCCGGCGTCGGGCATCGCTCGGCGTGTGCCGCTCGTGGCCGCGCAAGCAGCCGCCATATCTGCTGGGCCTCCGGGATGCGGAACAGGGTGATCGCCGCGGCGTAGACGAGGGCGCCGGCGCCGAGGCCGGCGGTGAGCGAGATCACCTGGCCGCCGAGGCCGCGGCCGAGCGCCGCGTCGAGCAGGTCCCAGACGCCGTAGCTGGCGGCCGCGAGGCCGGCGGCGGCGGCGCTGACCCGAACCGTGGTCCATACCAGCCTTCCGAGCTCCAGCCGGCCGAGCTGGCGGCGCAGGACGATCGTCTGGGCGAGCACGCTGGCCGCGGTTGCGATTACCGTCGCGGCCACGATACCGCCGACCCCGAAGGGCTCATAGAGCGCCAGCGCGGCGAGTGCCGTGATCGCCAGATTGATGCCCGAGATCGCGGTGGGCACCCAGGGCCGCTGGAGGCTGAAGAAGGTCCGGGTGAGCAGCAGGAAGAGGCCGTTGAACGGCAGCGAGAAGGCGAACCAGAAGAGCGCGGTGGCGACCACCTGCGTATCA
Organism: uncultured Actinomycetes bacterium; assembly: GCA_963760665.1. GTDB lineage: Bacteria > Actinomycetota > Thermoleophilia > Solirubrobacterales > 70-9 > AC-56. The sequence continues at coordinate 12,500 of CAVXDS010000010.1, read as the reverse complement.
CCCGGGCTGAACTCCCCCCGCTCGTAGACCAGCCGGACCATCGGCACCGAGAGCACGAGGATGGCTGCCGCGGCCGGGATCAGGAGGAGCACGATCTGCCGCATCCCGTTGGCCATCGTCGCTCGCAGGTCGCCATATTCGCGGCGCGCCGCGAGCCGCGCCAGGGTCGGGAACACAACCGTCGTCACGGCGACCGAGAAGATCCCCTGGGGCAGCATGTAGATGCGAAAGGCCTTGTCGATCTCCGCCGGCGCGTGCGCGGAGACCAGGCTCCCGAAGATGCTGTTGATCAGCAGGTTGAAGTTGATCAACCCCAGGCTGAGCGTCACCGGCAGCATCAGCAGCAGCACGCGTCGCACCTGGACGCTGCGCCAGTCGAACACCCGCAACAGCCGGAACGGCGTGTGCCGCAGGTCCCAGGTCGGGATCGCCAGCTGAATCGCCGTCCCGACCAGCACCCCGATCGCGTAGGCGTAGATCCGGTTGTCGCCGTGAAAGAGCGGGGCCATGGCCACGAGGACGGCGATGATCGCCACGTTCCAGAAGAACGGCGAGATCGCGAAGGCGCCGAAGCGGTTGTAGCTGTTGAGGATGCCGACCACCATCCCGGTCGTCCCGAGCATCACCAGGATCGGGAACAGGATCTGCGAGAGGGTGACCGTGAGGCCCTGCGGGACCTCGGAGCCGACGAACAGCGGCATCAGGACCGGCGCGATCAGGATGAACAGCGCCGTAAGTGCCGTCAGTACGAGGGTGACCAGGAAGATCAGCGTGGATGCCAGCCGGAACGCCTCGCGCTTGTTTCCCCGCTCCAGATGCTCGGTGAAGACGGGGACGAAGGCCGCCTGGATGGCGGCGTCGGCGAACAGGCTGCGGACCAGGTTCGGGACCTGGAACGCAATCGTGAACGCCGACATCGCGCCGCTGACCCCGAAGTAGTAGGCCGCGAACACCTCGCGGACCAGGCCGGCGACCCGCGAGAAGCTGGTGGCGACGGAGAACAGGGCGGTGGAGCGGGCCAGCCGCCCGGCGCGCGCCTGGGCGGACTCGCCGGCCACCGCCAGCGCCTCGGTGCCGGGCTCCTCCGCGGCAACGATGTCCACCGGGCCCGGGTCCAGTCCGCGTTCGCCGTACAGCCGCTCGCGGGCTCGGCGTTCGTCTTCCCCGCTTTGGTCGAGCTCCCGGCGCTCCATCAGCCCGCCGGGCCCCGTCCCGGCGCGCAGGCCCTTGTGGCCGCGCAGGCCCTTGCAGTGGGGTGTCTCATGACGTTGTGCCTGAAACCGCGAGACCCAGGCGTCGCCAGGCAAGGACGCAGGGAGCCCCAATAGCAGTGCGCTATTGGGCCGACCGAGGACGCCGCATGGCGGCGACCTGGGGCCGCGGTTTCCGGTGCAACGTTGTGAGAGGCCCCACTGGCTATAGTGGCCGGTCGCCCGATGGCCAACATCTCCTCACAGCGAAAGCGCATCCAGCGGTCCGAGCGCGAGCGACTCGAGAACCGCCGCGTCCAGAGCGCGGTCAAGACCCATTTCCGGCGCTTCGAGCGCGCCGTGGAGTCGGGCGATTCGGCCACGATCGCGGACGAGCACCGCCAGCTCGTGTCGCGGATTGACAAGGCGGTCCGAAAGGGCGCCCTCCAATCGAACAACGGCGCCCGCAAGAAGACTCGGGCCGCCCGCCTTTTGAACCGCGCCGCCGGGTAGCGCCGGACACGACCGCCGGTCGCCCGCTGCGACGCGCCCGCTGCCTCAGCCTGCACCGGCGCCGGCGCCGGTCGCTCGCCGCACCGCGAGCGTCAGCGCCACGTCGTCCGGGTACTCCGAGCCACCACGGGTCCACCACTCCAGATCGGCGACTGCGCAGGTGGCGGCGCGAAGATCTGCGGGCGAAGCCCCACGCAGCCGTCGAACCAGCATCTTCGCCGCGTAGGGATGCATTTTGAGCCCTGCCTCGACCTCTCCCTGGGAGCTTCCCCCCTCCAGCTCCAGCAGGGCGGCGTGCGCCTCGCGCAGCCGTCGCGCGGCCTGATAGATGAGTGGAGTGATCCCCTCCCCCTGGGCTGCCAGGCGTTCCGCAGCGCGGATGGCCGTATGCGGGTCGCGGGCGACGATCGCGTCCGAAAGGGCCCAGGCAGCCTCCTCGGACGTGTCGGCCACCATCGCCTCGAGGTCGGCAACCGTCACCTCCCCCTCGGGCCCCGCCCAGAGCGCCAGCCGCTGGAGCTCGTTGGCAAGCCGCAGCGTGCTCTCCCCGAGACGCTCCACCAGGAGCCGCGCGGCGTCGGGCTCGAGCCGGAAGCCGCGCTGGCCGGCCTCGGCGACGAGCCGGGGCGCCAGCTCACGCGCTCTGGGCGCCTGGTAGCGCAGCACGTCGCCGCCGGCGGCCTCGATCGCCTTGGCGAGCCCGCTGGGCGCCTTCGTCTTCGATGAGATCTCGCGCGCTACCAGGACCACCGTGAGCTCCGGCGGCAGGGCGCCGAGCGCGGCCATCACTGGCTCCGCCTGCTTGGCCGTCCACCGCTCGACGCCGTCGGCGAGCAGGTAGCGCCGAGATGCCATCAGGGACATCGAGGGGATGGCCGCGATCAGAGCGCCGGCATCGGGCGGCCCCTGGCCGCCATCGGGCGCGAAGCTCTCCAGAGCCCCGGGACCGCCCTCGCGCTCGGCACGGGTGCGGAGCCGCGACAGCGCCGCATCGATCTTGCCCTCGTCGGTGCCGGCGATCAGGTACGCGGGCTTGATTGCGCCCGAGCCACTGGCGCGTCGGTGGGTGCTGGACATGGCCGCCGAGTGTATTCGGAGGCGCGGCCGCTTCTAAGCCGCCGCGCCCGAAAAGCGGCGCCGCGAACCATCCCGCTGTGCCGAGTGGTCAGTAGGCGGTGCCGCCGCCGTTGTCGTCGGTACTGGTCGAGGTGGTCGTGGTGGTGGTGCTCGACGAGGAGCTCGTCGTCGAGGTGGTGGTGCTGGTTGGAGCCGCTGCCCCTCCCGCGGTGACGGTGGTCGTGCTATCGCTGCCGCAGGCGGCGATTCCGGCCCCCGCCCCAACTCCGAGGGCGATTGCCGCAGCGACGGCCGCTAGCCGGTTCATCGCTCTCCTTCCCGTTGCTTACCGAGTCGCGCAGCCTACCCGAGCGCCCGGCTCGACCGGCTGCGAAGGGGTGGCCGGGGCACTGGCGACACTCAGACGCTGCCGAGGGCGATCGTCTTCTGCAGGGCGGGAGCGCCAAGCCACGCTCATCCGTCGCGAGTCTCGACCCGCCAGCCGCCCGATGTGACGTCGATCGTCACGTCTCCGCGCTCGTCCGTGCGAAGGACCGGGACGTGGTGCTCGTCGAGGGTGGCGAGCGTGCCCCGGGTCGGATGCCCGTACGGGTTGTCCTCGCCCACCGAGATCACCGCGAGACTCGGGGCACTGCGATCGAGCAGGGAATCGAGGCCGGCGTCATCCGAGCCGTGGTGAGCCACCTTGAGGACGTCGATCGCACCGGGGTCGATCGGCACCGCCTCGGCCTCCGCGTCGGCCGTCAGAAGCATGCGGAAGCCCCGCCACCTGGCGAGCAGCACGAGCGCCGCCTGGTTCGGATCGCTCGGCGCGGCTCCATCGAGAACCTCCTGCGGCGGCCACAGCACCTCGATCCGCAGGCTTCCCGAATCGATCTCCGAGCCCTCGGCGACCGGCATCGTGCGGACGCCGGCGCCGCGCGCAGCCCGGAGGAAGTCCTGGCCGGGCTCGCCGTAGAGCAGCCGGTGAACCGGGAGCAACCCGAGCAGCTCGTCGATCCCGCCGGCATGGTCGGACTGGTCGTGGGTGACGACCGCCGCGGCCAGGGCCGAGACTCCCTCATCCTCGAGCCGGCGGCGAAGGTCATCGCCGGGCGGCCCGCCGTCCACGACCACCGGCTGACCATCGGCCGGGTCGAGCAGGATCGCGTCGCCCTGGCCGACGTCGAGCACGACGATGCGCAGGCCTGCCCCGGACTCGGCCGGCGTTCCGCCCGACGACGCCAGGCCGGCCGTCGCGAGGACGAGGACCCCGAGGCAGGCCACCAGGGCGAGGGGCTTGACGCCGGCCGGCGGCCTCCCCAGGGCCCGGCGACGCCGCGCCCAGGCGAGCAGGACCCAGAGCGCCAGACCGAGCGCGGCGTACGCGGCCAGCACCCCCGCCGCACTGGGCAGCGCGACGCTCGCCCGCGCCCAGCCCGGCGAGCCGAGCCAGTGCGCGATCTGCGCGACGTAGGCGGCGAGCAGCCCCGCGAGGCCGGTCAGTGGCTGCACCGGGAGCCAGGGCAGCTGGCCGACCAGCGCGGCCAGCATCCCCAACCACATCAGCGGCGCCACCGCGGGGACCACCAGCAGGTTCGCCGGCACGGACGCGAGCGAGACCGCCTCGAAGTCGTGCGCCATCAGCGGCGCCGTGGAGAGCGTCGCCGCGATCGTCACTCCGGCGCCCTCGGCGAGACCGCGCCGCCAGCCGACCTGCCCGCTGCTCGCCGTCGGCCGTGGGTGGCGCCAGCAGGAGGTCGCGAATCGGTCCCGCCCACAGCATGATCCCGATCACCGCCGCGAAGCTGAGCTGCCAGCCCGCGTCCCCGCTGGTTCGCGGGTTGATCGCCAGCGTCACGAAGGCGGCGAGCAGGATCGCGTACCAGCGCGAACGGGGCCTTCCGGCCAGCGCGGCGACGACCCCGGCCGCGCCCATGACGCCGGCGCGCTGGATCGAGGCGCCCGAGCCCGTGACCGGCACGTAGATCGCGATCAGGACGAGCACCGGACAGAAGCCGGGCGCGAAGCGGCACGCCGAGCAGCGCCAAGAGCGGCACCGCCAGCAGGGCGAGCAGCATCACGTTCTCTCCGGATACGGCAAGTAGATGGGCGAGTCCCGGAGCGCTTGAAGTCGTCGACCGTGGCCGCGTCGATGCGATCGTCCTCGCCAAGCACGAAGCCACGCAGGAGCGCGGCCTCCGCGTCCGGGGTCCCGCTGCCCAGGGCGAGCTCGGCGCGGTCGCGGATGCGATCCGTCACCGCGGCGGGCCCACCGCGACGCCGGCCGGTGAGCTCGAGCCGGTCGGCGACGAGCACCTGGCGGATGCCGTAGCGCGCCAGGTAGCCGGCCTCCCAGGGCTCGGGCTCGCGCAAGCGTGCCGGTGGCCTTCACCTGCCGACCGATCGGAAGGTCTCCAACCGGCTCCGAAGCTTCGACCCCGAGGCGGCCGTCGTCGGTCTGGATCCGCACCCTCACCTCGCCCCGCGATCGGCGCGGGACGGCTGTCACGAACCCGCGCGCGGTCGCCGGCCGCCCGATCGGCCCACGGAAGGCGCCCCGGTCGATCGCCGTCGAGGCGACCCACGCCCACGGCCAGGCCGGCGGCCGCGGCGACGAGCGCAAGCAGCGCCAGCCAGACCGCCCGCGCGGCGCGGCTGTCGCCGGGGCGCGTGACGACGAGGCAGAGTCCGGCGGCCAACCCGAGCACCAGCGCCGGCGGCGAGGTCCGGGGCCCCGGCGGGGACCAGCCGGTGACAGCGCCACCCCGGCGGTGGCGCCGCCCAGAACGGCGAAGCGCCACGGGATCCCGGGGCCGCCCATCTATACCGGCGATGCCACGGTTCGCCTACGGCTGTAGCCGGGCGCGGAGGGCGTCCATGGTCGCCGGGCCGATGCCGTCGATCTGGTCGAGCTGGTCGACCGACGAGATGCCGCCGTGCTGATCGCGAAAGTCGACGATGTTCTGAGCGGTGACCGGGCCGATGCCCTCGATCGTGTCGAGCTCCTCCACCGTGGCGGTGCCGAGGCTGATCGGGCCGTCGCCGGCGTCAGCCGCGCCGCCGCTCGCACCGGTGATCGCCGAGCCCCCTGGGGCCTTGGCCGGCACCACGACCTGCTGACCATCGCCGAGCCGCGCCGCCAGGTTGATCCCCTCGACCTCGGCCCGCGCGGTGGCCCCGCCGGCGCGCTGCACGGCGTCGTTGACGCGCGATCCGGCAGGCAGCCTGTAGACGCCCGGCCTGGCCACGGCCCCGGTGACGTCGACGACCACGTCCTCGCCACCCTGCGGGTCGACGCCGAAGGAGGCGCCGGCCGAGCCGGAGGAGTCGGACGACGAGGAGAAGCTCACCCCTCCTCCGTCGGAACCTGGCTGGTCTCCCGAGCGAATCCAGCGCGCTCCCACCAGCAGCAGGGTGACGGCGACCGCGCCGTAGACGAGCAGCTGAGAGCGGCTGAGCGAGCCCATCGCTCCGATTCTGGGCGGGCGCCGCTCACGCGTGGCGCACGCCACGCACGCGATCGCAGCAGAGATCGCGCCGACTGCGTGACGGCGCCGCGCGGCTAGCGGATTCGGAACTCCGCCAGTCCCTCGGGCTCCTCGTCGGTGACCTCGAGGCGCTCGACGACCGCGCCGCGCGGCCCGTCACGAGACCAGCGCACCATCGACTCCACCGCCTCTCCCTCGCCCTCGAAGACGGCCTCGACCGTGCCGTCGGGCGTGTTGCGCACCCAGCCGCCGAGGCCGCGTGACCGCGCCATGCGGCGGGTCGTGTCGCGGAAGAAGACCCCTTGAACCCTGCCGTGGACGATGACGCGGCGGCGGATCACGCCGCTTTGGTCAGTCGTCCTCGTAGTCGTCGTAGTTCGCCGCCTGGGCGGCGAGGCGGCGGCTGTACAGCTCGTCCGCGGAGACGGGTGGCGATTGGACCGAGACCAGCGCCAGGGCGTCGGTGCCGTCGTTGGCCACAGCGTGGTCGGTGGCCGGCGGAATCAGGACCAGATCGCCGACGTCGAGTCGCTGGGTGTCGCCGGTGGCCGACATCGTGCCACTGCCGCTGACGACGACGTAGACCTGCTCGGCCTCCTCGTGCGAGCGGAGCTCCTCCGCGGCACCGCCCGGAACCTCGAGCCAGTTGACCGAGACGTTCCGCGAGCCGAGCTCGCCTGCGTCCATCAGGATGTGAGGACGAAGCCGGTGCCATTCGGTGACGGCCGCGTCCGAGAACCGCCGGACAAGCATGCGCCGCCTTTCTAGCAGACCGGCGGCGGGCGCGTGTTACGGCTTCATCGAACGACGAGGTTGACGAGCTTGCCCGGCACGACGACCTCCTTGACGATCTCCTTGCCGTCGAGGTGGCGCTTCACGGCGTCGGCGTTGCGCGCCAGGCGCAGGAGCTCCTCCTCGGGCGCGTCCACCGCCGCCTCGACGCGGGCGCGGAGCCTGCCGTTCACCTGGATCACGAGCGTGAACGTGTCGCTCTAGAGCAGAGCCGGATCGGGCTTCGGCCACGGCTCCTCCCACACCCGGCCGGCCCTCCACCGCTTCGTACACCTCCGCAGCGAGGTGGGGCGCGAAGGGAAACAGCAGCGAGGCGGCCGTGGCCGTGGCGAAGCGCAAGACGGCCTCGCCCGCGCGATCCCCGTACATGCCGTCCTTGACCCGGTAGGCCTCGTTGACGAGCTCCATCACCGCGGCGATCGCGGTGTTGAACTGGAAGTCGCGCTCGATGTCGCGGGTCGCCTTGTCGATCGCCCAATGCGCCTTCACGAGCAGGTCCCGCGCCGGCCCGTCGGGCTCCACCGGTTGTCCGCTGCGTGCTTCGTCGTCGGGCTTGGTGCGCGCCACCACCTCCTCCTTCAGCCGCCACAGTCGCCCCAGAAACCGGTGGACCCCCTCGACCCCGTTGTCGGTCCAGTCGGCGTCCTGATCCGACGGGCCGATGAACAGGACGTAGCTTCGCGCGGTGTCCGCGCCGAAGCGCTCGACGTACTCGGCGGGGTCGACCACGTTTCCCTTCGAGCTCGACATCTTCGCCCCGTCGCGGGTGATCATGCCGATCGTGAACAGCGCCTCGAACGGCTCCTGCACGTCGAGCAGGCTCATGTCGGCGAGCGCCTTGACGAAGAAGCGCGCATACATCAGGTGCAGGATCGCGTGCTCGACTCCGCCGATGTACTGGTCGACGGGCATCCAGCTGCGCAGCACCTCGCGGTCCCAGGGCGCCTGGTCGTTGTTGGGGTCGCAGTAGCGCAGGAAGTACCAGGAGGAGTCGACGAAGGTGTCCATGGTGTCGGTCTCGCGGCGCGCCGCCTCGCCGCAGGCGGGGCAGGTGGTGGACACCCAGTCCTCGGCCGTCGCCAGCGGGCTCTTGCCCTTCGGGGCGTAGTCCTCGACCTCGGGAAGGAGCACGGGGAGCTGGTCGTCGGGGACGGGAACGATCCCGCAGCCATCGCAGTAGACGACCGGGATCGGGCAGCCCCAGTAGCGCTGCCGTGAAAGCAGCCAATCGCGCAGGCGGTAGTTGACCGCGAAGTGGCCGCGGCCGTCCTCGGCCAGCCACTCGGTGATCGCCCGCGCCGCCTCGGGCGAGCTCATGCCCGTGAAGTCGCCCGAGTTGACGAGCCGCTCGTTCTCCGAGTGTCCGAGGAACATCCCATCGGGGGTGGGCTCATCCTCGGCAGGAGCCACCACCTGGCGGATCTCGAGGTCGAACGCGCGGGCGAAGTCGTAGTCGCGCTGGTCGTGCGCGGGCACCGCCATGATGGCGCCGGTCCCGTACTCCATCAGCACGTAGTCGGCGACGAACATGGGGATCTCCTCGCCGTTCACGGGGTTGGTGACCGTGCGGCCCAGCGGCACGCCGGTCTTCTCGCGCTCCTCGGCGCCGCGCTCCTCGGCGGACTCGGCGATCGCCCGGTTGACGTACTCGCGCACGCGCTCCTCCTGCGGGGTGCCGGCCGCGAGGCGGAACACGTCGGGATGCTCGGGGGCGAGCACGAAGAAGGTGGCGCCGAACAGCGTGTCCGGGCGCGTCGTGAACACCGGATAGTCGATCCCCAGCTCTTCGCAGCGAAACACCACCTGGGCGCCCTCCGAGCGCCCGATCCAGTTGCGCTGCATCGTCTTGACGTGCTCGGGCCAGTCGATCTCGTCGAGGTCGTCGAGCAGGCGGTCTGCGTAGTCGGTGATCCGGAAGAACCACTGCTCGAGCTGGCGCACCTCGACGGGGGTGCCGCAGCGCTCGCACCGGCCGTCGATCACCTGCTCGTTGGCCAGCACGGTGGCGTCCTTGGGGCACCACTTCACCGCCGCCTCCTTGCGGTAGGCGAGCCCACGCTCCAGCAACCTCAGGAAGATCCACTGCGTCCAGCGGTAGTAGGCGGGGTCGCTGGTGGCGAGCTCGCGGGTCCAGTCGATCGAGATCCCCCAGCGCCGGAACCAGTGCCGGTAGGACGCGATCGAGGCGTTGGTCGCATCGCGCGGGTGCACGCCGGTCTTGATCGCGTTGTTCTCCGCCGGGAGGCCGAAGGCGTCGTAGCCCATCGGCTGCATGACCCGAAAGCCGCCACGCCGCTTGTAGTGCGCGATCGCGTCGCCGATCGAGTAGACCTTCAGATGGCCGATGTGGGGCTCGCCGGACGGGTAGGGCAGCATCACGAGCACGTAGCTCTTCGGCTTGGTGGCGTCGAAGCCGGGCTGGCCCGGGTTGGGCACCTCCCAGGTGCGCTCCTCCTCCCACACCGCCTGCCAGCGGCGCTCGATCTCCTGCGCGTCGTAACGCTCCACGGAGCCGATATTACGGAGCCGAAGGCCGGCTTCTGAGCGACCGGCCGGTCGCTAGCCGCGGCAGGGCCTGGACGAAGTCGACGAACTTCTTCGTGTCGCGAAGCGGGGCGCCGTGGCCGAAGACGACGAGCTTCGGCTCCAGAAGGGCGAGCTTCCTCGCGGAGCGGCGATTCTCGTCGGGGTCGGGCGTCAGATACGGCTTGGGCTCGTGGAGACCAGGCATCAGCGTCAGCTGGTCCACGTTGGCGAGCACGTCACCGAGCACGAGGACGCCGTCCGACTCGCGCCAGAAGGCGACGTGGCCGGCCGAGTGTCCGGGTACGTCGAGGACCTTGAAGCCGGCAACCTCGTCGCCGTCGTGGAGCTGGCGGTCGACCGGGTGGCCCGGGCCCATGAAGATGCTGATGTAGAAGCGGGCCATGCGGTTGTTCGGCTGGCGCTGGCGGATCAGCTCGGGATTCTCGGCGGCGTCTGCGTCGCGCTCGCCGACCCAGAAGGGGATGCCGAGCTCCCTGGCAGACCTGGTGGCTGGCGCCCTGGTGGTCGGGATGGGCGTGCGTGAGGGCGTGAGTGCTGACGTCGTGGCCCCGGAGCTGACGCAGGATCGTCCCGCGCGACTGCCGGGTGCCCGCGTCGACCAGGACGTCCTCGAGCAGGTACGCGTTGACGGCGTTCGGCAGCGGCAGCGCGTTCAGGTGCCAGACGCCATCAGCGAGCTGCTTCACCGGGCGAGAGCCTATCGCCCCATAATGTCTGTCATCGAGCCGGCGTTCCGCCCGGCGCCGAAGCGAGGATTGCGATCACCGAGGCTCAGCTGCATACTGCCCCACCTCGTGGTGACGAGATCGAAGGGCTCGTGCGCGAGATCTCCGCGGCGGCGAGACAGCTGGCCGCCGAGACGGAGCGCCTGCGGCAGCTTCCCGACGAGCTCGTCTCCCGCCTGCGCGACTCCGGTCTGTTGCGGGCCGGTGCGCCGCTGGAGGTCGGAGGGCTCGTAGCTTCGCGCCCGGCCTGGCGCTGCGGTGCGCCGAGGAGATCGCCCGTGGGGACGCATCGGCCGGCTGGTGCGTGTCGATCGCGATCACCAGCAGCCTGCTGGCCGCCTACCTGCCCGCGGAGAGCCGCACCGAGCTGTTCGGCGACGCGGCGGGGGATCGCCGCGGGCGTCTGGGCCCCGCGCGGCAAGGCGCGACCGGTGGACGGCGGACTCGTGGTCTCGGGCCGCTGGGCGTTCTGCAGCGGAATCGCACACTCCGATCTGCTGTTCGCCGGCTGCTTCGTCGAGGAGGGCGCGGACACCGCCGGCGAGCGGCCAACCCCGAGCGTGGTCGCGGTCCGCAAGCAGGACCTCGAGGTGCGGGACACCTGGCACACGCTGGGGCTGCGCGGCACTGGGAGCCAGGACTGCGTCGCCGACGACGTGTTCATCCCCGCGGCATGCGTCTTCTCCTTGTTCGACGGGCCGCTTCTTGACCGCCCGCTCTACCGCTTCCCGATCTTCGGGTTCTTCGCGCTCTCGATCGCCGCGGCCGCGCTGGGGAACGCGCGCGCGGCGATCGACGAGCTGGTCGAGCTGGCCGCAGGCAAGGTCGGCATGGGGTCCACTCGCACGCTCGCCGAGCGCTCCCCCACCCATGCGTCCGTCGCCACAGCCGAGGCGTCGCTCCGCGCCGCAAGGGCCTTCTTCCACCAGGCAATCGACGCCAGCTGGCGGGCGGCGCAGCAGGACGAGCCCGTCCCCGTCCCCCTGCGGAACGAGCTTCGCCTGGCGGCCACCCACGCCGTCCGGACATCCGCCGAGGTCGTCCGGTCGATGTATGACGGTGGTGGGACGGCGATCTACGACGACTCGCCGCTCCAGCGGCGCTTCCGCGACGCGCACACCGCTACCGCCCACTTCCAGGTCAACGAGTCCTCGCGCGAGCTACAAGGCCGGATCCTCCTCCGGCAGACCGCCGAAACCGCGACGCTGTGAGCATCAACGCCCAGTGTCGCCTGGCCGCCCGCCCGAGCGGGCTGCCCAAGGCCTCTGACTGGAGCTACGTCGAGGAGCCGGCGCCGGAGCCCGGGGACGGAGAGTTCCGGGTGCAGGTCGAGTACATCTCGCTGGACCCGGCAATGCGCGCCTGGATGAATCCCGGCCGCTCCTACGTGCCGTCGGTGGAGATCGGCGAGGTCATGCGCGCCGCCGCCATCGGTCGGGTCATCGATTCTCGCCACCCCGACTTCGACGTCGGTGATGAGCTGTACGGGGTCTTCGGGGTCCAGCGCTACGCGATCTCGGACGGCACCGGCGTCAGGCGCGTCGACACGTCGCTCGCGCCGGCGCCGGTATATCTCGGGGCGCTCGGGATCAGCGGCCTGACCGCCTACTTCGGGTTGCTCGACGTCGGCAGGCCCGAGCCCGGCCAGACCGTGGTGGTGTCGGGCGCCGCGGGCTCCGTCGGCAGCATCGTGGGCCAGATCGCGCGGATCAAGGGCTGCCGGGCGGTGGGGATCGCCGGGGGGCCGGAGAAGTGCGCCTGGCTGGTCGAGGGACTCGGGTTCGACGCCGCGATCGACTACAAGGGCGAGGACGTTCGGGCGCAGCTCCGCGAGCACGCGCCCGGCGGCGTCGACGTCTTCTTCGACAACGTCGGCGGCGAGGTGCTCGAGCACGTGCTCTCGCGACTCGCGCGGGGAGCGCGTGTGGTCCTCAGCGGCGCCGTCTCGCAGTACAACGCCACCGAGGACTTCCGCGGACCAGCCAACTACATGCAGCTGCTGGTCGCGCGGGCGTCGATGACCGGGTTCGTGATCTTCGACTACGGGGAGCGCTTCGAGGAGGGCGCCGCTCAGCTCGCCCAGTGGCTGCGCGACGGGGAGCTTCGCTCCCGCGAGGACGTCGTTCGGGGCGACATCGGCCAATTTCCCGAGGTGCTCCTCCGGCTCTTCCACGGGGAGAACACGG
>CAVXDS010000009.1:0-106650 GCA_963760665.1 uncultured Actinomycetes bacterium | reverse complement strand
CACCAGCCTCTCTGACGGCACCCACACCGTCAGCGTTCGCGCGACGGACACAGCCAACAACACCGACCCCAGCCCGGACACTCGCTCGGTCACCGTCGATACCACTCTGCCCGAGACGTCGATCGATTCGTTTCGGATCAACGCCGACAACTCGATCACGTTCGCCTTCTCCAGCGACCCCCCGGATGCTCAGGTCCTTTGCCGGATCCACTCCTGGTCCGCGACCACGGACTGCTCGGGGTGGGTCTAACCCCCGCACGACCTCCCCGCTCCCGGCCGGCGACCGCACGCTCACGGTCTGGGCTGTTGTGAATGGCGCGGCCGACCCGGCGCCTGCCGTCCAGACGTTCACGATCGACAACTCGCCGCCTCGGCCACCCGATCCGGGGCCGTTTGTCCCCGAGCTCCTTTTCCCACGCAATTCTGCTCCGGTTGCGGGAACGCCCTTCCCGAAGTGTGCGGGCGAGGGCGGTCCCGCGACCGGGGACTTCAGCCAGCTCGATTACGACCAGGACGACCCGCAGGCCCTGACCTGGCAGAGGGACCCGACTGGCTCCGCCAAGACGCCCTGTGCGGTTCCGCATCACCGCGAACGCGAACGCCGACTGTACGGCGGCGGCTTCCGGCAATCGCGACGAGGTCTACGAGAGCAACGAGGAGCTGGGGGGTAGCCGATACGGCTGGCACGTCTACGGGGTCTTGGTCCCCTCCGGTCAGAACTTCAGCAGCAACTTCATGCAGTTCCACAGCCCACACGGATGTGGCCCGCCGCCGATTGCCGCTGAGGTCGTGGACTCCACGATGAACGTCTCGATCAAGCTGACCCCGCGAGGCAACCGCATCGTCTCCCCGGTCGGCCCGCGCCCCGGGACCAGTGGAACTACCTCGTCATGCACGTCAAGCACGCCGCCGACGGCACGGGGTTCCTCGAGGCTTGGGTTGGCAACGGCGAGCTGCCCGATGTATCGCAACCGCCCGAAGCCTCCCGGTACAACTGGAATACGACCTATGCTTGCGGCAGCGCCCACGGGTTCGACAAGGTCGGCATCTACGGCTCCGACGGCGAGACCCAGACGCTCTACATGTGCGGCTACCACCGGGCGGCGACCTACGCGGTCGCTGCGCGGCTTCCGAACTGCCCGATCCCGGGCTAGCTTGCCATAGACCGCCCTGACTTGGGCATGTCTGGGGGAGCGCCGAGATGACGGAAGTTCGGCCACAGCGAGAGGTCGATCTCGGGCAGAGGCCGACCACCCGCTCGACGTCGTTGGCCAGCCGGGCGACCAGATCCTCGCGGGTTCCCGGGGAGAGCTCGGGCTTGCGAGCCGGCGGGTGGCGACGCTCGAGCAGCTCCGCGGCGTCGGGTCGGAGAGCGGCTCGAGGCCGAGGAAGCGACAGGTCCGCTCCATCTCGGCGACCGGCTCGGCGACGCAGCGCTCGTACTGCAGCACGAGCACCTGCTCACGCGGGAAGAAGTCGAAGACGCGCCGCAGCTGCTCGGCGTAGGCGCCCCGCGAGACGGCAGCGGCAACCTCGTCCAGCGTGCTTCCCGAGGCCCAACCCGATCCGTCGCTGGACCGCAGAGCTCCGAGCGGCAGCGCTCGATGGGATCGCGAAGCAGGACGAGGATGCGTGCCTGGGGCGGCCTCGCGCAGCAGCCGCATCGACCAGTGGTCGTACATGTAGCGCGGCGTCCACTCACCGGTTACCCCGCCCTCCGGCCGTGGGAAGAAGCTGTGGTAACGCTCGACCAGGTCGGAAGGGGATGTCGCCATTCCAGAAACTGATCGAAGTAGTGCAGCTCCTTACCCCCCACAATCACCCGGCTGCGGGTGGGTATGAGGCGCCCATACGACGAAGCCGGCATCGATCGAAGTGGTGAAACTCCTTTGATCTCATCCTCCGCCACCACGGGCGGGTGCGACTCGAGGACCACGCGGTACCACCAGCCGGATCCTGAGCGCTGCGCCCCCACGCCGACGAAGTCAGGTGGCCCGGTGCGCCAGCCAAATGGGGCAGGCGGACGACGGCGCCGACAAGCCACCTGCGCGACCGGATACGAGGAAGCTTGAGTCGATCGAGCATGCTTGCCGGCGCGGCCGAAAATAAACGCATCCCCGCATCGGCCGAGGTACGAGAACATCACGCCAATCGCCCGGGCGGGACAGGAGTAGCGCAGGTTTGCCGCGTACCGCTCGCTGCTGATGATTGAGCGCGTGTGGCTGAGCCCACGGCGCTTCGGGCGTCTCAGCGCCACCCCCGTTTCCCCGCTTCAGCGGATCTAGCCGTGCGAATCCTGATCCTCACGCAACATTTCGTCCCGGAGTTGACGGCCGGGCGCTTTCGACTGGAGGCCTTCGCCGAGGCGCTTGGACGTCGTGGGCACGAGGTGCACGTGATCTGCCCGGTTCCCAACCATCCACAGGGCGTCGTCCACGAGGGGTACCGCGGTCGCCTCATCCTGCGCCGCCGCGTCGGCGGTCAGCCGGGTCACCTACCTACGGGTGGTCGTTGCCCAAGAGAAGAACTTCTGGACCCGGCTCGGGTACTACGCCTCCTACGCTGCCCTGGCCTCCGCGGTTGGCGCCTGCGCGCGCAGGCCCGATGTCATCCTGGCCAGCTCGCCGCCCCTCAGCGTGCCGGCTGCGGGGGCGCTGCTCGCGGCGCGCCATCGGACGCCTCTCGTGCTCGACATCCGCGACCTGTGGCCGGAGTCGGCGGTAACGCTCGGCGAGCTCGGTCCCGGCGCCGTGCTGACGGGCGCGGAGCGTCTGGAGCGCTGGGTGTACGCGAGGGCGGCTTGTATCGTCACGGCGAATGAGGCATTCGGGCGCCGGATCGAAACTCGTGCGCCCTCCGGCCAACGGATTGAGGTGATCCCAAACGGGACCACCCGCGAATGGCTGCGCATCGGCGACTCAGAGGTGACGCGGGCCTCCGTAGGACTGCCCAGCGATCGCTTCGTCTGGGCGTATGCCGGGAACGTCGGGCTCGCCCACGGCCTGGAGTCAGCTGCTGACGCCGCTCGGCTGCTGGGCGACGGGTACCTGCTGCTCGTGATCGGTGAAGGTCCGCGCCGAGCCGAGCTGGAGCGGCGGGCGGCGCAGTCGGGATCATCGACCGTTGAGCTGCGGGGGTTGATGGCCCCGCATCAAGCCGCGGCGCACCTTCGCGCCGCGGACGTGATCCTCGTCTCCGAGCGGCAAGACGCAACCGTGTCGGCCAAGCTCTACGACGCCTGCGCCGTCGGCCGTCCCGTGGTGGCGGCGTGCCGGGGAGCGCTGATGCGTCTGGTGGAGAAGGAGGAGATCGGCCTCGCCGTGCCGCATGGCGACGCCCAGGCCCTGGCCGAGGCCGTTCGGCGCCTACACTCAGACCCGGCCTTGCGAAGCCGGTTGAGCGACCGGGCGCGAGCGTTCGCGAGGCGCCACCAGCGTGAGCACCAGGGGGAGCAACTCGCGAAGTTGCTCGAATCAATGGCCGCCGGATGAGCGGCCAGGCCGCCGATCCCGCGCCTCCCGCTGTCGGGGACAGGATCAGCCGCAACGCGGTCTTCGCCTTCGGGACTCAGATGGGCACGGCCGCCTTCACCGCGGCCCTGACCGTGTTTTTGAGCAGAAGGCTGGGGCCCGCCAACTTCGGAGTGCTGGCGCTGGCGCTCAGCGTGACCGGCTTGATACTTCGGCCGTCCGCCGGCGGTACGTCCCAGGCGGCGGCTCGATTCGTCGCCGAGCGGCACGGCGACACGGCGAAGATCGTCGGCGTCCTTGGCATGGCCCTGAGGACGAGGTTGTTGACCGCCGCGGGCACCGCGGTCGCGCTATTCGTGCTCGCCGGCCCGATCTCGCACCTGTACAACGCGCCGGAGATGGCCTGGCCGCTGCGTGGCGCCGCCATCGCGCTCTTTGGACAGAGCCTGGTGACCTTTCTGTCGGGAATCTTCGTCGCGCTACGACGGGCCTCCGGCGGGTTCGTGCTGGTGGTGTCGGAATCGGCGGTTGAGTTCACGGCAAGTGTGACGCTGGTGTTGCTCGGCGGCGGGGTGACGGGAGCCGCATTCGGGAGGGCGGTGGGTTATGTGTTCGGCGCCTTGCTCGGGATCGTGATCCTGGGTAGGTTCCTGGGCCGCTCACCACTCTTCGGGACGGGCGAGAGCCCGGTCGGCCGGCGGGAGTTCGTGAACTATGCGGGAGTGATGCTGATCGTAAGCACGGCATCCGCTGCCTTTGCCCAGATGGACGCGCTGCTGCTCGGCGCCTTTCTCAGCACCGCCGCAGTTGGCATCTACACCGCCCCGCTTCGCCTGATCGGGTTTCTGAGCTACCCCGGGGCGTCTCTCGCTCAGGGAGTGGCGCCGCGAATGGCTCGTCATCCCGATGATCCACCGAGCGTCGGCGCCCTGGCGCGCGGGCTCGGGTACATGATGATCGTCCAGGCCGGGCTTGTCGCTTTCCTTTTGCCGTGGGCCGAGCCCCTGGTGCGGCTGGTGCTCGGCACCAAGTTCCTGGAGTCCGCAGAAGTGATCAGGGCCCTGACCCCATACGTCCTCCTGGCGGGGCTCGCCCCGATGGTGATCTCGCCGCTCAACTACGCGGGCGAGGGAAGGCGCAGGATCCCGATCGCGATCGCGACCGTGGCCGTTGGGGGGGCGATCGACGTCATCCTGATCCCGAGGATCGGCATCCTGGGCGCCGCCGTGGGCAGCGACGTCGCATACACGTTGTACGTCGGCGGCCACCTGTGGCTGTTGAATCGGGTCCTGGGTCTCTCGCTGAGGCCGTTGGCGGCGACCGCGGCGCGATCGCTCGGGGCCGGCGCGGCGATGGCGGCTGTCCTCGTCCTCGTCGGCACGGGCAAGCTCTCGGCGCTCGAATGGATCGTCGGCCTGGTGGGAGGCAGCGTTGCGTTCCTGGCGGTCCTGCTGGCGACCAAGGAGCTGACGGTCCCGGAGATCCGCTTCCTCTCGAGCTTGCCCGCGAGGGCGCTTCGGAGCGGCTGAGCGGTCCACTACCCTGACCGGCCTCACCTCGCCTCGTATGAGCCCGCGCAACGACATCGCGATCTACTCGCCGTTCGCCTTCTCCTTCTACGAAGATCCCAGCAGCAAGGCCTACCAGGACGCCAAGGGTGGCGGGGGTGCTGAGCTCCAGACGACCTTGCTGGCGCGGGTTCTCGCGGGCCGATGGCCTGCGGGTCGCCCACATCGTCTACCCGGTTGAGGTCATCGCGCCACATCTGCCGCCGTCGCTCGAGGTCGTTCAACGACCTCCGCGGGCAGGTCGGCGGGACGTGCTGGGCAAGCTGGGGGAGACGCTCGGCGTCTGGCGAGCGCTGGTGGCGGCCGACGCGCGACTGTACGTCTTTCGCACCGGCCTCAGCGGAGGCATCGCTGCCTTCGTCGTCGGCGCGCTCCTTTGTTTCATCCGCCGTCGGCGCCTCATCCTGGCCGCCTCGAACGATCTCGACTTCATCTTCGAGCGCCCTGATCGCTCGCGCCTGACGGAGGCGATGTACCGCCTTGCGCTCGCCCATACGCGTCGGATCGTGGTTCAGAGCGAGCAGCAGCTCGAACTCGCCCGTACGGCGGTCGGAGACAGCGGTCGCGTCAGCCTGATCCCGAGCTTCGCCGAGCCGGCCGAGGACGAGGCGACACCCTCCCAGCGGGACGCGTTCCTGTGGGTGGGAAGACTGGTCGAATACAAGCTGCCGCTGCGCTACGTCGAGCTTGCCCGGGCGCTTCCCGACGTGCGCTTCGTGATGGTCGCACCGACCACGGGGGAGACGACTGAAGCGCTCAAGCAGCAGCTCGCCGCCGAGACGGCCGACGTTCCGAATCTCGAGGTCCTGTCCCATCTGCGACGCGAGAGGACGCTCGAACTGATTGGCCGCTCGATCGCGGTGGTGGGTACCTCTGATCACGAGGGAATGCCCAACGTCTTCCTCGAAGCATGGTCCAGGGGGGTGCCGGTGATCTCGCTCCACTTCGACCCCGACGGCCGCATCGCCAGGGAGGGGATGGGAATCTGCGCTGAGGGCTCCTGGGACCGCTTCGTCGAAGCGGCGAAGAGGCTGCGGGAAGATCCAGAGCTGCGTGCGGCACTTGGAGACAGCGGCCGACGCTTCGTGACCCGGGTGCACTCCCCGGCGACCGTCGGGGCACACTGGATCGCCTTGCTGCGAGGAGAGCTGGGCGACTGATCCCTGCTCCATCAGGTCACTCCCCGGAGCGCCGGCTCGAACAGCAGCACCGATCGATATAAGATCGTGGGGGTGGGCGGCGCAACGGGCAACGACGGGGCCTTCGCCTTCTACACCCTCGGCCACCTGTCAGTCTGGTAGCCGGGACCGTGGTTTCCACCTCCGACGACGTCGTCCAGCTCGAGCAGATCGAGCGGCTCGAGGACGCCCGCGAGGAGTGGATTGGCCTGGCCGAGGGGGCCGGGCATCCCTTTGCGACCTGGGAGTGGAACGCCGGCTGGTGGCGCTGGTTCGGCGGCGGATAGGCCGCTGTACAGCTTTCTGTGCCGAGATCGGAGCGGTGACGTGGCGGCGATCCTGCCGCTGTACGTTGCTGCCACCCGGCCAATGCGCGTTGCCCGCTTCCTCGGCTACGGCAATCTGCAGTCGCCGGTCTGCGCGCCCGCCAATCGAGAGCTCGCCGCTCGGGCCCTATGGCAGACAACGCGCTCTGGCCGCGGCGGCTGCCGGGTTGTGATCGCCGAGCGGTTGCCCGGTGATCAGGGGTGGGGCGAGCTTCTCGGGGGCAAGCTCCTTGCCACCGGGCACGACCCGGTGGTCCGGTTCTCCGGGATGAGTTGGGAGGACTTCCTCGCCTCGCGGAGCAAGAACTTTCGCGACCAGGTGCGCCGGCGCGAGCGTCGCCTGGTCGAGGAGCATGGGCTGACCTTCCGGCTCGCCGACGACCCCGAGCGGTTGCCCGCCGACATGGAGGCGCTCTTCCGTCTCCACAGCAGTCGCTGGGGTGAGGAGACCACCGGCGTCTTTGACGGCGTGGGCGGCAGCTTCCACCGTGAGTTCGCCACCGTGGCGCTGCAGCGGGGATGGCTGCGACTCTGGCTCGCAGAGATCGACGGGGAGCCGGTGGCGACCTGGTACGGCTGGCGTTTCGCCCGCGCCGAGTGGTACTACCAGGCTGGCCGCGACCCGCGTTTCGATCGCCTTTCGGTGGGCAACGTGCTGCTGGCGCACACCGTCCGCGAAGCCTGCCGCGACGGTATGGAGACCTACCACTTCATGGGAGGATCGAGCCTGGAGCACTACAAGAGGCGCTTCGCCAAGGAGGATCTCGGCACCGAGTCGCGCCTGCTGGGTTCGGGGGCTCTCGCCCGCGCGGGCACGCACCGCGATCACGATCGGCAGGTCGCTGCCGGGACCGGCTCGGCGGCGCTTCAAGCGGATCGCGGGCTAGCGGGAGGGCAAGGTCGGTGGAGTACTTGGAGGCGAAGGCGTGAGATCGAGCTGAGCGCTCCAGGGTGCATCTTCGTTCCGCCGGGCTCGCGCATGGCTCGCTTCGCGGAGGCGATCGCGTGGCTGTGGCGTCTCGGCCCCGTCCTCGACGAGCCCGACCCCGCCGCCATCGGACTGGGCTGGCTCGAGGACGCGACAGAGCTTCATGCTCTGCACAAGGCGCGCCGGCTGGCCGGGGCCGCCGTTTTCGCCACCCGGCCCGGGGCGGGAATCGGCCCGATCCCGAGTCGCGCCCGCCGCACCGGCGTCGCCTCGTTTGGCCGGGATCGACGCGTGGTAGGACAGTTCCCCGTCCTGCACGGCGGCAATCCGGCGATCCGCTCCTCTATCGGCGTGCATGCGGTTCGCGACGGTCACTGGATGGTGTTCGCAGCCGATCCTGACGCCAGCTGGGGCACCCTGGATGGGTTCTGGATCCTGCCGGCCCTGGCCGATTTCATGGCCGAGGTCCTCGACCGACCGCTCGTCATGCTTCCACCGGTCGGGTGGGTGAGATACGACGATCTGCCCGGCACCGCGTACCACCAGCTGATCGGGCGCGACAAGCCCGAGCGCAAGGTTCGCCGCCGGGTCGAGAGCCTGGTGAAGCTGTTCGCACAGACCAAGTCGCGCGTCAACCTCGCGATTGTCTCGAGGGCGCTCATGGACGGCAGCGAGGTCGCGATCGACGAGGTCTGGCCGGAGTCGATCGCCGCGATCGCGCGCGGGGTCGAGCAGGGGGTGATCGAACCGGTCTGCCACGGGTACATGCACCTCGATACCGAAGCGTGGGCCGAAGGCGAGATCTCCCCTCTCGAATTCGCCAACCTCGACCGTCAAGAGGCCGACCGGCGCCTCGACGTCGCCCTGGCTTGGCTGGTGCGGGCGTTCGGAGCGGAGCCCCCCACGTTCGTCGCCCCTACCTGGGCTTACGGGGCGGGTCTCCTGGCTGCGCTTGAGGCCAGGGACATCGCGGCATGGCTGCCGCAGGAGCCGGGTCCTCTGATCGTCGACGGCAACGCTCGCGAAACCGTCTTCAGCAGGATGGACGGCCTGTTCCGCTTCGATTACGGGCCGCTCGGCGGGATGGCGGCGGCCGGCTTCCCTCCCTCGGTCGTCGTCCATGGCAGCCTGTTCGATCCTCGAGGGCGCACGCTGCGAAAGGTTCAACACGCCCCGACCACCGCCCGGCTGCTGATCCGGCGCGACCTCTTCAGGTTCCCGTGGGTCCCCGGGGTTCGCTGGATCGGGGCGGGCGAGCTGCTGGCCAGGCTTCGGGCCCACGGGCAGATCGAGATGCGCGGGGAGACGATCATCAACCCCGGCGGTTTCGACGTCGTTCTCGTGGACGCAGGCGGCAGGCGGGTCACCAAGGGGTGATCCCGTCAGGGGCCGATTGCGGTCGCCCCACCCGCGCAGCGCCCCTTCCATTACCTGATTCTTGGTCTTATGGCGTGAGGGACACGCACCGAGCCTATACTGAGTGGCATGCGCGGGGATGGGGGAATTTGGGCACGTCAAAGGCGACTTCGACTGGGATCGTGGGCCGTCGCCTCCGTCCTGGCGTTTCTGCTCGCTCCGACGGTCGCCGCCGGGGCACCGCTGAAGCCGGACCTGAAGCCGCTGGGGTCGGGTCCGATCCGGCTGTGCAAGGAAAAAGCTGTGGCCCTTTTCCACAAGGACGCCTGCACCGGCACCGGACGCACGGTGATTCGCATCACCACCAAGACCGGCGACTCCGGCAGGGGCCCCCTCGAGCTGGCGGCCGTGCCGAAAGCCCAGGACATTCCCGAGGATTGTCACGGTGACGGCGACGTGGACATCAACGGCGACGGGATTCCCGACGACAACGACGTCCTGGTCTCCCAGCGCGTCTACAACGACGCCAACGGCGACGGCGTCTTCGAGCGCTCGATCGACACGGGCGCGACCTCACAGATCGTGGGTTGTCGCTACTACCACGCGATACACCATCACTACCACCTCGAGGCGTTCGCGACCTTCCAGCTGGTCAATGCTCAGACGGGACAGATCGCGCGCTCCAGCGACAAAGTCAGCTTCTGCATCAACGACACCGGCTCCTTCAACCTGTCCCTGCCGGGGGCCCAGCAGCCGTCATCATCGGGGCTTGGCTACTACAGCTACCTCGACTGCACCCCTCGCGATTCCGTCCAGGGAGTGTCGATCGGCTGGGCCGACACCTACGGGTGGAAGACCCCCGGCCAGGACCTCGACGTCACGGGGCTTGCGGCAGGCGACTATTGCGTGGTCACGCAGACGGATCCGCTCAATCACCTGGCGGAATCCGACGAGACGAACAACGTCAGCCGGGTCCGCTACCACATAGACGTGACCCAGGCGCCCACCAACTCCTCTCTGGCGCTCAAGAAGGTGCCGGGCAGTTGTCCCTCCTCCTCCTCCTCCTCCTCGGCCTCTGCCTCCGCCTCCAGCCAGCTGTCCTCGGCGGTTCCGGCTGACGGTCGCCTCGCCGCTTTGCGGTGGTCTTCACCGGCCGGCGCCGCCACCGTCGCCGATTTTCGCCCCTACTACTGTCACCTTGCTGTTAGCGCCCGGCGAGCATCGTCAGCCGGGGTCGCCGGAACCGTCGCCGGCTGAACCTCCACAGCTCGCCTAGACCCACAGATGCTCCGGCAGCACGTCGAGCTGGAAGAGGATGTAGCCGGGGCTCTCGGGGGGCGTCATCTCAAAGCTCTCGACCAGCTCTCGGCGCTCAACGTCGTAGAGATCGATCCGGCTCGGGGGCGACTGGTGGCCGTGCTTGATCCGGAATCGATACTCCCGCCAGCGCGTGGGCCGGGTGAACGTGAAGGCGACGAAGAAGCGGCTCGGATTGCGGGGGTCCTCGCAGACGCCGCGGCACCAGCCGAGCATTTCGACCCCGGGCGTCATCGCCCGTAGGTCGTGGCTCGCGACCACCTCCAACGAGTCTGGGTCGAGTACCACCAGGAACCCTTTCGTGGTCGTAAAGACGAGCCGATCCCGGATGTAACGACCGTCGTGCGGCATCCCGGCCTCGAAGGTGACCACGGGGTGCTCCTCGGTCAAGCAGACCGCGCGCCGCGTGGTGAGCTGGGTGACCCACAGCTCTCCCCGCCGAACCCATAGGTGATTCGCGTGAACATGGTGCGGTTTCGTGTCCTCGAAACGGCGGTAGTCCACATCGGGATCGATCTCCCTCGCGTTTTCGAAGCCATCAAGCAGATCCCGCCGCTCGAGCAACCGGCCCTCCAGCGACACGCGGTCCACGGTTTCGAGCCCGGTATTGACCACGGCCAGCCCACCTTCCCATGGAATGCAGTGGTGCAGATCGTTGAACCCGGGGACGCTGATCCTTCCGGCCGGCTCGGTGGGCGGCCAGTCCTCGAAGCAGACGATCTCCGTGTGAGAACAGACATACATGCGGCCCCCGGTGAGGCAGTAGCCGGTGAACTGCATCTTCTGGCCGGGCGCTCTGAGCTCCGAGGGCGTCACGTACTCGCACTGGTGGAGAATCTCGCCTGTCTCGCCATCGAGGATGCCGAGCACGGCCGTGATCCCGCGCGTCTCCGAGCGACTCGCTATTGCGCCGGAGAAGAGCAGCTGCATCAGTCGTTGCCGCGCGCCGAGCCGCTGTCGCGGCACGATGGCCACAGATCGAGGTCGATCTCTGGGACGAGGGCCTTCAACTGCGTGACGTCGCGGAGGACGATCCGCCGTGCCGCCTCTGTCACCTCATCCGTGAAGTGGACCGGGGGGGGTTTCTGACCCAGGCGATCCCTGAGAGACGCGGGCACGTGGTCGATGCCGTCCAAACCCAGAAAGTCGTAGGTTCGACGAAGCTCACGGGTGGGGTCTTCGACGCACCGCTCGTATTGGAGCACCAGCACCTGCGATCGGTCGAAGTGTTCCAGCAGGGTCGTCATCGGCCCGGCGTAGAGGCTGCGGCTGAGTGCGTCGTTCGCGTTCATCGCGGCAACGTACTGCCGGCGCCCCCGCCGCACCGCGCGCTTCAGCGCATCCCGCTCGTAGGTGAACCCGGATCGATATCGCGCCAGCGGGTCCCTGAGCAGGACCAGGATCCTGGCGCCCGGGGCGGCCTCTTTGAGCAGGGGGGGCGTCCAGAAGTCGTGCATGTAGCGTGGGGTCCACTCGCCGATCAGATACCCCCTGGGGCGCCGAAAGAGCCGGTGGTACTCGCGCACGTCGTCCTCTGAGAACTCACGGGCGAAGTAGCCGTCGAAGAAATGGAGCTCCTTGGCGCCCGTGGCGTGAACGCCCGGGTGGTCGCAAACCAGGCGCCACCACCAATTCGTGCCGGCACGCTGGGTGCCGACGCCGACGAAGTCGGGTGGCCCGACGATCCAATCGCGTCGCTTCGGCAGCCGTCGCCCATCGGGCGTGCTGCGGCGGGTTCGCCAGCGACGGAGCACCGGCCTGGCCACCGGCCTGGCCAAGCGCTTGAGGCGATCACGAATCATTCGAGGTGCATGTCGATCGAGTTCCAGGCAGGCCTACGGCTGTGCCGCCCCTGCGCCTTGGCCAAGAACCTCCTCATACCGCTGGAACATTCGCTCCACCCAGTCCTCGAGGCCGTATCGCTCCAGGATCCGCGATCGCGCCAGCGTGGCTTCGGCAGCCGCCTCAAGGGGATCGCGCTCCAGGGTGGTCACGATTGCAGATGCCAACGAGTTGGGGTCAGACGGAACAAGCCGGCACGCATTGATATCGCGGCCAACCTGGCGATGCGGCGGGATATCGGTCGCCACCACGGGAGTGCCGCTGCACAGAGCCTCGATGATCGCGAACGGGATCCCACCCTCTGCGGGGCTCGTCGACACGAACACGTCCGCGGCCGCGTACAGGCGCCCGGCATGCGGAACCGGCTCCAGCATGCGGACTCTGTCGCGGAGCTGGAGGCGGCCTGCCAGCTGCTCGGCCTCCGGCCCTCCCCGGCTCTCGAGCGCGACGAACCCTCCAAGGCCGGCTTCCACCAGGCTCTTCACGGTCCTCAAGAAGAGCTCTCCGCCCTTCAGCTGCCAGTTCCATCCGAAGTGGAGGATGACCTTGTGGTCGGGCCGCAGACCGAGCTCGGCCCGAGCCCGGGACCGGTCCGTGGGGGAGGCCAGAGGAAAGCTACTCGCGTCGACGGCGTTCGACACCGCTTCGACGTGCGCTCTGGGAGCCCAGCGAGCGATCCGCGCCGCGAGCGATTCGGCTGGTGTCAGGATCCGGTCAACGCGGCTTCCGAGCAGCGCGAACTTGGCGCCGCTGCGAACTCTCACTCCCAGCCGCACGGAGTCCGTGTGGACGTGCCAGATGACCCCCGTACGGGCCCGAGGACGAGCCACCTGCAATGCGGGAATGTCGAACGTCGTGAAGTGCGTGTGAAGCAGGAGCGGAACATCGTCCCCCGCCACGCGCTCCCCCAGCCATCGGGTCAGCTCCCTGCGGGTGCCGGCCGGCGCCACGCTGGCCGAGACGCCCTCTCGCTTGAGCTCCGCGAACCAGTCTCGGCCCTCGGCCCGCTCCGGAAAGATCGCCTCGGCCGTCCAACCCCGCTCCTGGGCGGCGGAGAGAACCCCATGGACGATCGGCACAAAGGACCCGCCATAGGGCCCTCCGTACTCGGCCAGATGGATGAGCCTGACAGCCGGCGAGCCCGTCCTCCGGATCTGGCTCATTCCTCAAGATCCTTCGGGAGGGCTGCAGCACCCCCACCTTCAGTGAGCATTCGTGACGCCCATGTTGCGGCCGTCAGCCTAACGGACAGTCTCGCGGCTCCCCGACGGCGATCGGTCATCCGTCCAGGGATCACCGGGCACCTGAGGGTCGCCGCAGCGTCCGCCGAGGGGACATGTGATGCGGATCCCCCGGCTGCCTCTCGCCCTCGTTCCCGCCGCCTTGGCGCTGCTGCTGGCGCCGGCGGGATCGCCCGCGGGCACCGGTACCGACGTCAGATGCGACCGCTTGGCGTCAACGAGCGGCTCTGATAGCTCCGGCCACGGCTCGCTGGGAATGCCCTACAAGACTCCACAGAAGCTCGTCAAGTCGCTGGCCTCCGGACAGACCGGCTGCCTGCGCGGGGGTACCTACAGGTTCTCTGAAATGGATCTGGCCAAGCCCAACCTCACCCTGGCGCCCTTTGACCGCGAGGCCGTGACGCTTCGGGGGTCGATAAAGGTCCCGCCGACCGGCCACGATTCGACGATCAGGGGCTTGAAGCTGGACGGCGCCGGCGGAAAGGGCAACATCGGCCCCAGGATCTACGCCGACCGCGTGGTGCTGCGCGGCAACACGATCACCAACCACCACACCGGGATTTGCGTTCAGGTCTCGCGCTGGTACTCGGGGCCACGGCCGCGGGGCGTGGTGATCGAGCACAACCGGATCCACGACTGCGGCCAGCTCCCGGCGACCAACCATCAACACGGCATCTACGTCGCTCATGCCGCTCGCACCGTGATCCGCGACAACTGGATCTACGACAACGCCGACCGGGGGATCCAGCTCTATCCCGACGCCCAGCGCACGAGGGTCGTGGGCAACGTGATCGACTCGAACGGCGAGGGAATCGTCTTCTCCGGCGCCGGGTCCGAGGTTTCGAGCCACAACCTTGTCGAGGGCAACATCATCTCCAACTCCAAGGTCCGCTGGAACGCCTACTCGGGCGCCCCCGGCCCAACCGCCAAGGGAAACGTGGTGCGCCACAACTGCGTCCACGCGAGCAAGAGGAGCTCCTATGACTCCCACGGGGGCGTCGAGAAGCCCTCGAGGAACTTCGCCGCGCGCCACAACCGAGTCGCCAACCCCAGGTTCGCGCATGCCAGGGGCGGCAACCTGCGACTGCGAGCGGGCAGCCGCTGTCGTGCAACGTACACGGGCACGTTGTCGCGACGCTAGGTCGGCTGCCCAAGTCGTCAGGCGGTCGGACGCGGGGTCGCCCCTGAAGGAACGCCCCGCGGAGGCTCGGTGAGCGCCTCCGTTCGCGTCAGGAACTCGAGCACGACATTGCCCTGCTCCTCGGTCAGGTGCCGTGTCCACCGTCTGGTCGAGTCGTAGAAGCTCATGGCGCGGACCACTTGCGCGAATCGGGGGGTCCAATCGAGATCCGCAAACTCACAGATCGCCCGCAGGGTCGCCTCTGGGCTCGAGATCAGGTCCTCGTACCACAGCTCGTGGCTGCGATCCGGGAAGAGGGCCATGTTCCGGGCGATGTCGTCGAGGTCGAGGCGGATCTTGAGGGCGACGGAAAGTATGGGACTGCCGCCCAGTTCCCGCCACACCTCGTAGTAGTCCGGTGGTACCTCACCCCACTGCCAGCCCTCGCTGTCGGGTGGGCTGGTGACGTCCAGCCAGCCGGCCTTCACCCACGAGCTGACGACCGACCTTGGCTCGCGGCGCAGCGAGATGAACACCGCGTCCGGGTAGATGCGGTCGAAGTACGCGATTCGCGACCAGCCGGTGACCTTGACCAGCAGCCGGCTCTTGCGCTGAAACCTCAAGACCCTGGCCGCGGCGCGCGATGCTGGATCGATGCCGGCGGCGGGCACGTCCTCAGCGGTCTGCGGACGGTCTCGACGAGAGAAGCCGGGCAGGTAGCGCTCCCAGAACCGGTAGGCCTCGAACGGCTTCGGAAACGCCCTCATGTGCCGGACCCGAGGCGGAAGGCGCCAGCGGTAGAGCCCCGAGAAGACCGACAGCCAGGTCTGGGTCGGGAAAGTCTCGTTGAAGGTCGACAGCCAGCCGAGGTCGTCGTGAAGAGCGAGCAGGCGATGCAGCATCGTGGAGCCGCAACGCCCGGTGCCGACGATGACGATCGGTCTGGCTCCCTGAGACCCGTTGGAGCTGGCCACCTTGCAGCTCAGCGTACCAGCGACCGCGTCGACTCCCGGGCGTCTCCCTCGCGCGCGAGGCGTCAGCTGGGAGTCGCCGAGGACGCCGGCGCCCGACGCGCCAGCGACGGACGAGCGGCGCGGCGGGCAGCCGCCACGAGCGTCCACGCGGGACTGGCCTTGAGCCGGCGCACCAGCGGCGAGATCTTGGCCTGGAGGCGACGGTTGCCGTCGCCTCGCACGACCACGAAGCGTGGCCAGTCGAGCGGCCCGCTGGGCGGGCGATATCGCCCCGGGAGCGTGCCGGCGGCGGCAGCATAGCCTGCCCGCCGCGTGGCTTCGAGCACCCGTCCGTCGTGATCGCCGTACGGATAGGAGAGCGAATGGCACGGCCGGCCGAGCTGACGCTCAATCTCCTGGCGAGACTCCTGCAGCTCTGCGTCGAGCGCCGCCGGGTCGAGGGTGGGAAGGCGCGGATGGGAGCGGGTGTGCGAGCCGATCTCCCAGCCGGCCTGAGCGAGCCGATCGAGTTCCTCCCATGACATCGGCACGAGCTCCTCGCGGTGCTCGCTGTCGAGCCACTGGTCGACGCCCGGCCAGGCCATCGGCTCGTCCTTGCCGACGAAGGCGGTGGGCGCGAAGACCGTGGCCGGAAATCCCGCGCCCGAGAGGATCGGAAGCGCGAGCTCGATCACCGAGCGGTAGGCGTCGTCGAACGTGATCGCCAATGCTTTCGGCGTCTGTGCCCCGGCGACGGCCTCGTGGAAGGTCACCCCCCGGTAGCCCCGGTCCGCGAGCATCGAGACGTGCTCCTCCAGGTGCCGGGGCGCGATCGCCAGGGCGGCAGGCCAGCGCTCGCTGACCGCGTGGTAGCAGAGAACCAGTACGTCGGTCATTCGCTCGCCGGGGTGGCGCCGGAGCGAGCGATCGCCAGCAGCGCCGGTGCCAGCCCGAGCAGGAGCCAAAGCTCCTTGGCGTCCTGCCTGGATCCGAAGAAGTCGGTCGCCATTACGCCTGCGATAGCGACGAATAGGGCCCGAGCAATCATCTCCATCCGCACATCTCCCTGGTGGGCGAAGGTGCGCATCGCCAGAAGAGCCGAGTAGAGACAGAAGCCGAGGATGAATACGAACAGGATCAGTCCGACGAGCCCGAGCTCGACCCATACCTCGAGGTACGAGTTGTGCGCGACCTTGGGCGTCCCAATGAAGTACCTGCCTTCCGCGATCGCGCCCGGCTGAAGCAGGTAGTGCACCGAGGAAACCGCAAAGTTGCCCGCGCCGACGCCATGCACCGGATTCGCCTCGACCATCCGCCACCCGACCTGCCACAGGTCCAGCCTGCCGGTGCCGCT
Organism: uncultured Actinomycetes bacterium; assembly: GCA_963760665.1. GTDB lineage: Bacteria > Actinomycetota > Thermoleophilia > Solirubrobacterales > 70-9 > AC-56. The sequence goes on along the minus strand of CAVXDS010000009.1, from coordinate 89,997 downwards.
GCCGACGCTGGAGACGTGCGCCCTGACCTCCGGCGAGGCGACGTACTTGTAGTAACCGACCCCGGCCACGACGACGATCAGGGCGGCGACGAGGAATCGGCCTCGCCACCGTGCGCCGACGACGAGGAAGGCGGCGAGGGCGACGCCCAGGCCGACGAGGCCGCCTCGCGAGCCGGTGAAGAAGATCGCGCCGGCGCACAGAGCCGCGGCGCCGAACGCAGCAAGGCGTGCGAGAGGCAAGCGCTTCAGCGTTGTCGGCGAGGCCGAGGCTCAACGCGAGCGATGCCGACGAGTATCGAAGCCAGCTCGTTGGGATTGTCTATGGAGCTGCCGAGGCGCGTCGATCCATGGGCGTTCGGAGCGGCGTAGAGCAGGCCGTAGACGGCGTCGAGACAGGATCCGGCCACGAAGGCGGCGACGAACCCGATCGCCTGGGTGGGCGTGCGAACGGCCGTGAAGATGATCAGGAACAGGATCGCGTTGAGCGCCAGCCGCGAGAACTCCGTCAGGGCCACTCCCGAGTTCTCGGCCCACAGCTGGCTCATGGCCGCCCAGCTCAAGAACAGCACGACGACATAGGTGAGCGCCGGGTGTGACGACAGGAAGTCCGACGCGGTGTCCCGCTTGGTCACCAGGGTCGCGAGCCACGAGATCGCCAGAACCAGGCCGGCGATCTTGACGACGCTGACCGCCGGGCCGGCGACCTTCGGCACCTGGGCGGCGAAGCTGAGCACCGTGAACAGGACCAGCCCGAGGTAGAGGTCGGCCACCATCACCAACAGGAAGGCGATGGCGAGCGAAGCCCCGATTGCCAGGGTCGGATCGATGCCCGCCAGCAAGCCGATACCGGCGGCGGCCGTGCCCAGGGCGGCGGGCAGCCACCATCTGCCGAGGCGCAAGACTTCTGCCACGTGCGGATTCTCGCAGCCGCGCGCCCTGGAGAGCGCATGTCCGGCAGCATAAGCTGGAGCAGGCATGGCCGATAACGTCGAGTCAAGCGCGGAGGCGGCGGCCGGCCAAAGGCCAGATCGGCGTGGGTACCCCGGCTTCTTCAGCTCGGCGCGGACCCTCTCACTGCCGGTCGGCTCTCGGGTACGGCCGGATAGGCTCGGCGGCTACTACATCGACTTCAGCGTCAAGGCCGGCACGCCGCGGTGGCCCCCGGAGTGGCTCGAGCCTTCGGAGCACGCCCACGTCGTGGCGGCGCAGTGGGGCCTTGGCTGCTATGAGCGCTACCTCGGGGGAGAGGGCGAGGCCTGGCTGACTGCCGCCATCGATACCGCCGAGCACCTGCTCCGCGAGCAGGAGCGCGGCGGCCCCCGCGATGGCGGGTGGTCTCACCACAAAGCCAAAAACCACACCTATCGGCTCAAACCTCCGTGGCTTTCGGCCATGGCACAGGGGGAGGGCGCCAGCCTGCTGGTGCGCGCTCATGCCGCCACAAAGGACGATCGCTTCGCCGATGCTGCCCATCGCGCGCTTGGTCCGCTGGCGGTGCCGATCGCCGAGGGGGGCCTTCGCGCCCGCCTGGGCGCCGGCTTCTTCCTCGAGGAGTACCCAACCGATCCCCCGTCGCACGTCCTCAACGGCGGCATCTTCGCGCTCTGGGGTTATCACGACGTAGCCCTCGGGCTCGGCGACGAGGTGGCGCGCCGCGAGTTCGAGCGCGGTGCGGACACACTCGCCCAGAACGTGGGGCGCTGGGACACCGGGAGCTGGTCACGGTACGACCTCTTTCCCCGCCGGGTGGACAACGTGGCGAGCTCCGCTTACCACCTTCTCCACATCAATCAGCTGCTCGCCATGCAACTGATCGCTCCCAGCCCGGAGCTTGCCGCGGCGGCGGAGCGGTTCGAGGGGTACCTGCGCTCACGCCCGCACCGAATCCGGGCCTTCGCACGCAAGGCTCTGTTTCGCGCCCTGGTCCCGCGAAACCGCCTTCTCGCACACCGGACGCCCTTCGCGCGGCCGTCGTCGATGCGGCGGTCGATTGGCTAGACCCTATGCGCCGTCAAACAAGGCCATGTCAGCCACGGCTAATCGCGAGGTTGTCGTTCCACCTCGGCGACCCGAGCTGGGGCTGGGCGTGTGCCTCGATCGGGCTGTGGTTCGGAGACCGATTCTCGTGGAGGCGTTGCCCGGGGCTGACGTCCGGCGTAGTAGTGATAGTCGGAGCGGCGCGGCCTTGGGGTCCCAACCACTGCGAACCCGGCGGGCCGGACGCCGTACTCGGCCAGTAGCTCGCCGAGTTGGGCGAGCTTTCGCAGATGGGTCTTTCCAATCCCGGCCACCAGCACCACGTCGTCGACGTAATCGACCAGCGGCAGGGCGTCGATGACGTCGGTGAGGGGAGGGGAGTCGATGATCACGAAGTCGGCCAACCGGCGGGCCTCGGCGATCAGCTCGCGTGCGGCCGGCAGGGCGAACAGGTCGCTGATCCAGCCCCCCTCGTAGTCTGCCAGCAGGATGCCGAGGTTCGAGCCGAAGGTGGGAGTGGTCACGAGCGCGTCCTGAAGCGCGACGCTCTCGACCAGGACGCTCGCGACCCCGTACTTGGACTGGAGGTCGAGCGCCGGCGCGATCCCGGGCCTTCGCAGATCGGCCTCGATCAGGATCACGTTATGGCCCGCGGTCGCGAGCGAAGACGACAGGTTGATCGCGGTCGTGGTCTTTCCCTCCGAGGGAGAGCATCCGGTGACCAGGATCGCATGCGATCCGGAGCCCGCCGCTCGCCGCGAGACGGCCAACGTGCCCCGCAGGGTCCGATAGGCCTCCGAGGTCGCCGGCGAGAGCTCCAATGGGCCGAGCGCCCTACTCGTCCGGGATCGAGGTTCGCGCGGGATGCGGGCGAGGATCGGGAGCCGGTAGAGGCGCCTCAGCTGCTCCTCACGGCGCAGGCGCGGGTCCAGGCCCTGGGAGGCGAACGCCCCGCCGATCCCGAGCACCAGGCCCGCCAGCAGCCCGCCGGCGATGCTGAGCGCGGGGCGCGGCGAGACCGGGCTCGAAGGAGTGTCGGCCTTGGTCTCCACGCTGAGGCTTGGATCGGGGCCGGCCCGCAGCGTCTCGAGCGCTGCGATGGCGGCTTGGATCGCGGTCGGATCGCCGGTCCCCTGCTTGAGACGCGACTCGAGCCCGGGGAGCGTCTTGTCGATCGCGGCGTGCAGCTGTGCCGTCTGCTCGGCTACCGCCTCGGTCGCGAACGCGTTGGCGATGTCGCGCGCGTCCTCGGGTGAGTCGTCCCTCGCCGTGACGGCGACGATGTTGCTCGTCGCAACGGGTGCCGCGTCCACCTTCGCGAGGAGCTGCCGAGGAGTCTCCGGCGAGTCCAGCTTGGCTTTGACGCGGGTGGCAACCTCCGTGTTCGTGACGAAGCGGGAGGCCGTCTCGACGTCGCGGGTGGGATCCGAGGACGGCGGGATCAACCCCGGCAGCCCGATCAGGGGCGTGTCGGTGCTCGAGATGGGAGTGACAAGCAGGTCGGCTTCGGCCTCGTAGACCTTGCTCGCCGTCGCCACGTAGGCAAGCGCAAAGCCGGTTGTGATCACCACCGCGGTGATCACGATCCAGGCGCGCTCGCGCAGGGTCTGGATGTAGCGCGATAGGCCGACCTCCTCGACTGGTGGCTGGAGCCAGTCGGCGGCGGGCGCGTGGCGCTGCTGGGGGCTCGGCCCGTCCATTAAGCCGCATTGTTGCATTGGCACCGGGTGCCTGTCTCAGGCAATGCCCCTGGAGGGCGATCTCAATTACGCTCGGCCCTCGTGCGGCTGGCCGTTTATACGGATTACGCGTACCACCGGGTGGGGCATGAGGTCTTCGCCGAGCGTGCCTTTGCGCTCTTCGTAGTCAGGCTGGCCGCGGGGTTCGATCGCTTGGTCTTGGTGGGGCGAGAGGCCCCGGCGCCGGTGCGGGCCCGCTATTCGATCGGAGCCGAGGTGGAGCTGGTGCCGCTTCCCTACTACCGGAGCCTGTCCGAGCCGTGGGGCGTGTTGCGCTCCTCGATCCAGTCGGTGGCGAGGTTTTGGCGGGCCCTGGGAGGCGTCGACGCGGTCTGGCTTCTCGGGCCGCACCCCCTGGCAATCGCCTTCGCGGTGCTGGCGGCGCTTCGGCGCAAGAGGGTCGTGCTGGGAGTACGCCAGGACACGCGCGCCTACGTCAGCTCGCGGCATCCGGGCCGGCGGTTGCTCGGGCTGGCGGCCGCGGTCCTCGACGCGGTCTGGCGCGGACTCGCCCACGCGTTTCCGGTCGTGGCCGTCGGGCCGGAGATCGCCGCTCACTACGCCGGCGCCAGGTCTTTGCTCGAGATCACCGTCTCTTTGGTCGACGAGCAAGACCTCGTCCCCGCCGAGGCGGCGCTCGAACGCTCCTACCAGGGCGAGCTGCGGGTGATCAGCGTCGGCCGGCTGGAGGCCGAGAAGAACCCCCTGCTGCTGGCGGACGTGCTGGCGCGGCTGTTGCGCAGCAGCGATCGCTGGCGGCTGATCGTCTGCGGGGAGGGCGCCATGCAGGCGGCGCTGGCGGATCGTCTGCGCGAGCTCGGGATCGCCGAGCGGGCAGAGCTGCTGGGCTACGTTCCCTTCGGGCCGCGCCTCCTCGAGCTGTACCGCGACAGCCACGCGCTCTTGCACGTGTCGTGGACGGAGGGCCTTCCGCAGGTGCTCGTGGAGGCGTTCGCCGCCGGCCTTCCAGTGGTGGCGACCGACGTCGGCGGGGTGGCGAAGGCGGTGGGCGAGGCGGTCCGCTTGGTCCCTGCCGGTGATGCCGGCGCCGCGGCCGGCGAGCTAGAGGCGATCGCGGCCGATCCGGGCATGCGAGAGAAGCTCGTCCGTGCCGGCTACGACCACGCTGCGGCCCGGACCGTGACCACCGAGCTGAAGCGCTTGGGGGAGTTCCTGCGCGGCGGATGAGTCGCGGCCGGCGAGCGGCTGGCGACCAGGTCGGGCCGGCGCTAGGGATCGCTCCACTCGCGATTCGGTAGCGCGAAGAAGCTGACCACCTTCAGCTTCGCGAAGGCGGCGATCCGCTGGGCGGCGCTGTACAGCGGGTGGCAGGCGGTGAGCACGAGCCTCTGGTAGGGGACCTTGTGGATGATGTTGACGTCGGAGGCGTCCACGATCCTCGTCTTCTGGACCCGGTAGGCGAAGTTGGCGTAGGGCATCTCGATCTTGATCTCATCGCCCTGCTTCAGCTGGTCCAGATGGCGGAACGGGGCCAGGTAGGTGGTCCGATGGCCGGCGAACGCGGAGGTCCCGACCTGACCGGGGAATGGCGTCTCGGGATAGTGCCCCGGTCCCTTCTGGAGACTCGCGGTGTCGGTGCCCTGGACGGCGACCACGTCGAGGTTGATGTCCGGGATCTGGATGCGCCCGATCGCCTCGCCGGTGTGGACGCGCTTGGCGAACAGGCCGGCGAGGATCTCGACCTTCTTGCGGATGTCCTTGACGTGGGAGACCTTGCGCAGGTCGGCCCTGGCCGGGAACTCGCTCTCGAGCTGGGCCAGCTGGTTCTCGGCCTTGCCCTGCTGGATCGACCCGTAGATGGTCGACACCGGCTCCTTCCAGGCAAGCGTCGTGGCGACGTCGGCGAGCACCACGATCCCGGCGGTGATCAGCGCCACGGAGAGAATGCGAAGTGCCCGGTGCACGGGCCAATCATTGCGGACCGCCGGTGGCGGCGGCGCTTCTTCACCCCGTCGGCGCGTGCGAGACTTGGCGCCTCGTGCCTGAGCCCTCCGCCCGGCGCACCGCCTCCTATGAGGCCGACCCCGACCAGGTCGGGCGCGTCCTGCTGCTCTATTCCGGAGGCCTCGACACGTCGGTGATGCTGCACTGGATCCAGGAGCGCTACGGGGCCGAGATCGTGACGCTCACGGTCAACCTCGGCCAGCCCGGGGAGGACTGGGGGGTGGTGGTCGGAAAGGCCCGCGACCTCGGAGCGCTCGAGGCGATCGTCGTCGACGCTCGCGAGGAGTTCGCGCGCGACTACGTGCTGCCGGCGATCAAGGCAAACGCTCTGTACGGCGGCGGCTATCCGCTGTTCACGGCGCTCGGGCGGCCCCTGATCGCCAAGCTCGCCGTCGAGCACGCCCGCCGCACGGAGTGCGACACGGTCGCCCACGGCTGCACCGGGAAGGGCAACGACCAGGTGAGGATCGAGGCGACGCTGGCGACGCTCGACCCCGGCCTGGGGGTGATCGCCCCGGTCCGCGAGTGGCGGATGGGGCGCGAGGAGGAGGTCGCTTACGCTCGCCAGCACGGGATCCCGCTGAAGGGCGGAACCGAGGCGCCGCCCTACTCCATCGACGACAACCTGTGGGGCCGATCGTCGGAGGGCGGGGCGATCGAGGACCTGGACTCACCGCCGCGCGACGACGTCTTCCAGCTGGTGACGCGTCCCGAGGACGCCCCCGACGAGCCCGAGCTGATCCGGGTCGGCTTCGAGAGCGGCTGCCCCGTGTCCGTCGACGGCCAGCCGCTCGGCCTGGTGGAGCTGCTGGAGCGAGTTGCCGAGCTCGGCAGCCGGCACGGGGTCGGGATCGTCGACCAGATCGAGGATCGGGTGGTCGGCCTGAAGGTTCGGGATCTGTACGAGACGCCGGCGGCGGCGATCCTCCTGCCGGCGCATCGCGAGCTCGAGAAGCTGGTGTCGACGATCCACCAGAACAACTTCAAGCGCTCGCTCGAGGACAGGTGGGCCTATCTCTGCTATGCCGGCCTGTGGCACGAGCCGCTGCGCTTCGATCTCGATGCCTACATGGACTCGGCGAACGAGCTGGTCAGCGGCGAGGTCACGATGAGGCTCTACAAGGGCTCGGCGACGCCGGTGGCCCGCAGCTCGCCCCACGCGCTCTATGACCGCTCCCTGGCCTCGTTCGGCGAGTCGGGCGGCGAGTTCAGCCAGGCGGCGAGCCCCGGCTTCATCGAGTTGTTCACGCTGCAGAGTCGGATGGCGCATCGGATCCGGGCCCGCGCCGCCGAGGACCAACAACAGAGGGGAGAGGAGTGATGGCAACGATCTACGAGTTGATCGGGCGCCTGGTCGTGCGGTTCGTGAGGACCCGCTACCGGCGTCAGATCCGCATCGCGCTGGGCATCGGCGTGGCGGGGATCATGGCCGGCGCCTACCTGGCCGCCACGCGCCAGCCACCCGAGGGGTAGCGCGGCGGTTCACGAGTCCGGCCGCGGCCGCGCCCGCGCCTTGCAAGATGCCTTGCAGGCGCGGGCTCGCACAGCCTGGCTTCATAACTTCCTAACAATTCGCTAGCATGCCGCGCTCAACACCGCCGAGCTTCCCGGACTCGCTCCGGGAGGGCGGGGGAACCACTGGGGCGGCGCCAGGCGCCGCTTCGGGGCGAGTCGCGGCGACCGCCGCGTAGCGCCAGTCCTTCGGCGCGAGCCCGTCAGCTAACCCCGCAGGTAGTGAAGGATGGATCGAAGACGGCACACATTCGAGGCCAGCCCCCGCGCCGACGCGCGGCGTCGCCGCGTCCGCCGGACCGGTCTGGGGCTGGTGGCGGCGGGAATCGCACTGACCCTTCCGGCGGCCAACTCGGGCGCCCAGAGCGTCGAGCAGCTGAACTCCCAGATCGCTTCCGCCCAGTCGCAGGCGCAGGGCCTCGGCGCCGAGATCGACGCCAAGACCGCGCAGGTTGCCGCAGCCCACTCCCAGGCGGCCGCCGCCGCGGCGCGCGAGGCGCAGCTGTCCGCGGTCCTGGTACAGGGCCAGCAGCGCGAGGCCGAGCTCGCGGCTCCGCGTCCAGGAGACCCAGGCACAGCTCGCCAAGACGAAGGCCCACCTGCGCCGCGCCGTCGCCGCGCTGTCGGCCCGCCTCGTGTCGGTCTACAAGGGCGACGCGCCGGACGCGACGGCCCTGCTGCTCAACTCGAGGGGCTTCGACGAGCTTGCCAACCGCGCCGAGCTCCTCGGCCGGATCGAGAACGCCGACGCGGCGCTCGCCGCCACCGTGCGCCGGCTCCGCGACCAGGTGGCGGCCGAGCTCGCCCAGGTCAAGGAGGCTCGTGCGCAGGCGATCGCGTTCAATCAGCGCGTTGCCGGCGCCCGCGACCAGATCGCCAGCGTCCGCGCCAGCGCCGAGGCGCAAGCGGCCCAGCTCGAGCAGGCGCGCGCCGCCCAGGCGTCCGCGCTGTCAAGCCTCCAGTCCCAGGTCGCCAGCTGGGAGCAGCAGGTCCAGACAGGCACAACAGGTCTCTGCAGCGCAGGCGCAGCAGACGGTCTCGAGCTGGTTCGGGGACTGGGCGATCCCGCAGGCGATCGTGATGTGCGAGTCGGGCGGCAACTTTGGCGCCGTCAACCCTTCCTCGGGCGCCGGCGGCGCCTACCAGATCCTCCCCTCGACCTGGAGCCTGTATGGCGGCGGGGGCTCGCCCCAGAGCGCCTCGCCGCAGCGCCAGAGCCAGATCGCCTCGCAGATCTGGGCGGACTCCGGTCCGAGTGCCTGGGCGTGCGCCCAGTAACTGGGGCGCTATCGCAGCAAAGCGAGGTGGGGGAAGGTGCGCTGGACGAATAGCCCAGACGCCGCACGCACGAAACTACCTAGATTCAGTACTTGTAAGTTTTGCTTACCTTCTGTAGAGTCTTCTTAAGGGTTCCTTATGGACAGGGGACCTTCACGGTTTACGGGAAGAGAGGAGTTCGTCATGGGTTATCGCGGCCACTGAGCACGACGTTGCTCGCGGGTCCCTCACGGAAGGGGGCCCTTCACGGAACAAAGCTTTCACGGAAGAAAGGCATGTCATGGGTTATCGCGGTCACTGATCAATAGGTAGAACAGTTCTTGGTGTCCAAAGTTGCGGGACTCCACACAAACTTGATCGGCGTGTGCCGGTTCTTGTTCAGGGTTCGAAGCGACGCGAGGGCGTGGCTCATATCGGGAGCCGCGGCCCCGCTGGCGTGGTACCAGCCGTGGCGTATTCGTGGATTCGCCGGTCGAGCGCCAGCTCGGTCTCGAAGTCCGCGTCCTCGCCGTGGCGGTAGGGGAGATCCTTGTCGACGAGTAGCTCGGCGAGGATCTCGACGTATTTGGGCTCGAGCTGGCTGCCGGCGGAGCGGCGCAGCTCGGCGACCGCCTCGTAGGTGCTCACCGGTCGCCGGTATGAGTCCCGCGCCGTGAGCACGTCGTAGGTGTCGGCGACGGCGATCACCTTCGAGAGCATCGGGATCTCCTCGCTGTGCAGGCCCAGTGGGTAGCCCTTGCCGTCGGGGCGCTCGTGGTGGGCCAGGATGACGTCGCCGACCGGCTGGTAGCCGTCGATCTGCGAGACGATCCGCGCCCCCTCGTAGGGGTGCTTGCGGATCTCCACCCAATCGGCCTCGGTCAGCTCGACGTCTCCCTTCAGGATGCGGTCGGGGAGGATGAACTTGCCGATGTCGTGGAGCAGGCCGGCGGTGTGCGCGAGCTCCTGCTCCTCCTCGGAGAGCCCGGCCGCGGCCGCGATCTCCCTCGCGTAGCGGGCGACCGCCGCGCTGTGGCGGGCCGTCATCCGATCGCGCAGGTCGAGGGTGCGCAACAGCGCGCTCAGCAGCGCGACCTGGAAGCCGGCCAGCTGCTTGGCCCGCAGCTCGAGCTCGTCGGCTCGCTGCTGGGAGAGAAGCAGGGCGCCGATCAGGTATTGGAAGACGATCACGACGACCGCGAACAGGGCCACGGTGGGAAGGCCGAACTGGACGTAGAGGTAGGCAACCCCGACCGCAAGCAGGGCGGAGGCGAGCTCGGAGGGAAGCAGTGGGGCGAGCGCGCGGCGCACCTTGGCGGAAAGCCGGGTGCCCTCCACGTAGCTGAAGTAGCCGGCGATCAGGATGAAGTCGATCGCCAGGGCGACCACGAAGAGGCCGAAGACGAGCAGATAGAAGAGGCCGTCCGCGTGATCGATCCCGAACTGCTGGAGGGAGGCGTAGAAGGCAATCCCGGAGAGCAGCGGGAACCAGGCGTAGGTGACCAGGTTGATCAGCAGGGTGGTGGGCGCGTAGCGGAACCGGAGCCACCCGGCTGCGATGGTGGCGACGCCGATCAGCGCCCCTGGGGTCGCGCCCAGGAACACGGTCGCGGTGACGATCGTCAGGAAGCTCGACGAGATCGACATCCGGCTGGTCGGGGTGTCGACCGCCGTCAGGTCGCCGACCACCGAGGTGGCCAGCAGGATGCCAAGCAGTGGCAGGTCCCAGTTCGACTCGCCGTTTTGCCACACGGCGACGGCGACCGCTGCGACCAGCGCGGCCAGCTCGAGGGTGACGACCCTCCTGCTAGGACGACCCGGCACGGCGCCTGGTTAGCCGCGCATCGCGGCGACGGGCTCGCTTGCGATGGGCTCGCGCATCGAAAGGATGAACCCGTCGAGGTCGGCGGTGGAAAAGCGGCGCTGGCCACCGGGAGTCCGGTAGACGGGAACCAGGCCTTGGTTCGACCAGCTTCGCAGCGAGGCGGCGCTGACGCCCAGATAGGCGGCCGCCTGGCCAACATTGAGTAGTCGCATGTGTCCTCCCATCAGTAGCTAGATCGGGACTGCCGGTATCTGAACCGGATAAGACAGTTGCTGCCCCTAACCCGGTTAACCCCCCTTTGATGCGGAATCTACCTAACCTTTTTCCAGTTTGTGCAAGTTTTTCCAACTCTTGGTCGGCTTTTCGTTGCAGGCAGGCATGATGATCGGGGCTGGGGCGGGCAACGCTTGCCGTTCGCGCCGCAACGCCCGGGGTCGGCGGCTGCGCTGATCGCGGGTTTACACTCGCACCAAGGATGGTGAATCCGGAGCGAGAAGAAGCCGCCGCGGGGGCACCGGCGGACCCGGAGTCGCCGGCCTCGGGCGAGGATTGGGCGGGGCGGCCGGGGGAGACTGGCGAGGGCGACGCGATCCTCGGCGCGACGCTGGAGGCGCTGAAGCGGGCGGCGCAAGGCGTCGAGATCGAGCGGCAGGTCGCCGAGACCCTTCAACGAAGCCTTTTGCCGCGCCTGCCGGTGGTGCCTGGCCTGCGACTCGCGGCCCGCTATCGGCCAGGGAGCGCCGAGACCAGGATCGGGGGCGACTGGTATGACGCGATCTCACTGCGCGGCGGGAAGCTCGGGATCGCGATCGGGGACGTGGTCGGCCGCGGGGTTGAGGCGGCAGCGCGGATGGCCCACCTGCAGAGCGCCTTGCGTGCCTATGCCCTGGAGGCCCTGAGGCCCGCCGTGGTGCTGGAGCGGATGAACAGCTTCGTGCTCGAGGGAGAGCAGGGCGGCATGGTCACCCTGCTGTACGCGATCGTCGACCCCGATGGACACACCGTGCAGGTGGCCAGCGCCGGCCATCCCCCGCCGCTGGTGCTCGACCCGGACGGCGGGCCGACCTTCGTTGAGGCGCCCGCCGGGAGCCCGCTGGGGGTTACACGCTACGCCGCCTACGAGGAGAGCATGACCACGCTTGATCCCTGGTCGACCGTCCTTCTGTACACGGACGGCCTCGTCGAGGGTCCCGACCTTCCACTCGGCCAGGGGCTGGACGGCCTGCTCAGCTCCCTCGAGGGCGGCCCGCGCGAGCCCGAGGCGCTGTGCCACGCCGTGCTCGACACGCTCGACGTGCGGGCGGGCTTTCGTGACGACCTCGCCCTGCTCGCCCTTCAGCTCACACCCCCCGGCAAGACGCTCGCCCTGGCCCTTCCGGCCAGGCCCGCCTCGCTTGCTCCGATGCGGCGCGCGGTTGCCCAGTGGCTGCGGCTTTCGGGGGCTGATGAGGACGAGGTTTACGAGATGCTGGTCGCCTGCGGGGAAGCCTGCGCGAACACGGTCGCCCATGCGCATCCCGCGCTCTCCGATTCGTCGTTCGAGGTCCGCGCGGGGCGGGAGGGCCCCGAGGTGGAGATCACGGTTCGCGACACCGGCCGGTGGCGGCCTCCCGGCGAGGCGGGACGAGGGCGTGGGCTCGCCGTAATGCGGGAATTGATGCACGACGTGCAGATCGAGCCCTCGGACCACGGTACGACCGTCAAGATGCGGCGCCGGCTACGCGCGGACGGTGGTGCGCCATGAGAGACCCTCTGGCAGAGCTCAGCTTCGAGGACGCAGGCAACGTGGTCGTCGGGCGGGTCGAGGGGGAGATCGAGAGCGTCAATGCCGAGGAGATGGGCACGGCCCTGGCCGGGAAGCTGCCCAGCGACAGGGCCGGCCTGGTCATCGACCTGTCGCGGGTCACCTACCTCGACAGCGCCGGAATCGAGTTCCTGTTCGACCTGGCGCGCCGGCTGCGGACGCACCGCCAGCGGCTGCGACTCGTGGTGCCGGCCGATGCCCCGATGCGTCGCGTTCTCGAGTTGTGCGACATGGAGCGGGCCGCCCCGATCGATGCCACCGTGGAAGGCGCGCTCGAGGGCCTGGGCGAGCGGTCCGCTGAACCCTAGGAGCCGGTGTCCGCGGACGACCAGGAGGTGCGGAAGCGCGCCAGCGCCTCCTCGATCCTGCCTGACCGGTCCGCGCTTCCGGACGCCAGGATCTCGCCGATGTGGTTCGCGAACGCCTGGAGCAGGAGCAGCTCCCCTCGCGCGGTGAGCCTGCTCGGGCGCGTCGTCAGGCAGATCACGCCGACGAGCTTTCCGGAGGAGATCATCGGTGCGTAGATCGTCGACCGCCCGCGGGCGTCCCCGCGAGAGCCGGAACCGGAGACCAGCTGAGCTCGGCGCTCCAGCGCGGCGCGCCCCAGCGTTCCCTGCCCGAGCGAGACCCGCTCGGGATGATGATGGTCGCCGTTCTCGTCGCCGTCGCTCATCACCGCGGCGCGGCGCAGCGACATCCCGTCCTCCTCGGCGAGGAAGACGGTGCCCCCGTCGACGTCATACAGCGACACCAGCCCCGAGAGCAGCGTCGTCAGGGTCGCGTCGGACTTCCCTGCCGCCAGGTCGGCCCGGGCCCGCGCGCGGCCAGAGGACGTCGCCGCCGCCGACGCCGAGCCGGCCTCGTGCGCCGGGGGCTGGCTCGTCCCCCGCCGGGGTGGCCAGCTCGCCGATCTCGTTGCGCTGGAAGGCCAGCGCGACTGCCTGCGCCCGGCTGGAGGCGCCGAGCTTGGACATCGCGTTGCGGATATGAGTGCGAACCGTCTCGGGCGACAGCACGAGGGCCTGCGCTATCTGGGCGCCGCTGTCGCCGCCGGCGAGCAGGCCGAGGATCTCACGCTCGCGGACCGACAGAGGGGCGCCCGGTGCGCGACGCGAGCCGGGCAGGCCCACGTTGACGCCGGCGTCGGTCGCCTCTGTGGCTCGCCTGTCAGCGGGCCCTCGGTTCGCAGGCCGCCCTGGTTTAGCGCGAGCGGATTGATCCCGATCTACGGTCAAGCGTTCTCCCCCTCGCGGGTCCTGATCTGGCGGCGAAGCTTACCCTTTTTGGAGGCTACCACTAACCGCATTGCGGTAATGCATGACCCAGTTCTAGGTAATTTATGCCTGATTCGTTGACTGGGCATCCCGATGCAGGGCATGCTAGCCGTGTCCCGAAAAACCAGGTGGGCCGGCAGGGGTCGGCCCCCAGTCTCCCGTAGCCCCCGCAGTCGAGATGCGCAAGTAGATCGGTGGTGGCGGTTCCCGGGGGGCGACAGCGCCGTCGTTGACGGCAGGAGATAACAGAATGTTGAATCGACACGTAGGCCAGGATACGCGGCCTAGGTGGGGAATGTGGCTCGTGTTGGCGATTGCCACTGTCGCGCTCGCGGTTCCGACCGGTGCGTTCGCTGCCTCCCCCACCGGCAAGGAATACGGGACCACCAATCACCAGGTCGCTGGGACCGGTGGTGGCGGTGGGCCCACGAAGGGCGGCGGTGGCCCGAGCGCTCCTCAGGCAGCCCCGTCAAGCGGATCGCACGCAGTCATCAGTGGACTTCCGTTCACTGGCTTCGACGTTGGAGTCCTCGCACTCGCGTCTGTCGCCCTGCTGGGCGCCGGCCTGACCCTGCGACGGCTGTCGGATCCGGCGAGGCGGTCCTCTTCCTAGGTCAGGAGGAGCAACGAGCAAGAAGCGAGAGGGAGGCCGCGGAGGGAGCGGAGGACGGATAGATGGTTAATTCAGCCAATACCGGGACACTCGAGTGGTCGTCCCGGTGGCGCTCCGCGCCCTCGAAGCCCAAAGGCTGGTCAGCCTGATCGCATACGCGATCAGCCCTGCCCTAGCCGCCGGGCTGATCGCATACGTGCACATGGGCGACGTCGGCTATGCGCTCCTGGTCACCGCTGCGATGCTTGCCGCGCTGCAGCTCGTCGAGCGCTCCACGCTGCCGCTCGGGTTGATGCCGGCAGCCCGGCTTGGGCTCGGCCTCTGCGCGCCGGTGCTCGGCGCCGGGGCCGCCGTGGCCCTGGCGCTGGCCGCGGGCCGGCACATGATGCTCGCCGAGCTGAAGGCGCCGGTGGCCGGCGCCTGGCTGATCATGGGCCTTGGGGCCTGGGTGACGGCTCGGTTCGATGGCGAGCGGCGAGCGCGGGTCGCCGTGGTCGGATCACCGGGGTTCGCGATCGATCTCGCCGAGGAGCTCGAGGCGGCCGGTATCCGCGCCTACGAAGTGATTGGCTGGTTCGGTGAGGCTCGGGCGTCGCAGACGCCGGACGGGTCTGCCGTCCGCCAGCTCGACTATCTCGGTGGGCTCGACGAGGTTCGCTCGGCTGTCATCGGGAGGCAGATCGAGCTGCTCGTCTGCGGACGCGTGGACCACCGCCACGGCGACGACGGCGTGACGGTGGATCGCGATCCCTATGCCCTGATCGCGGATTCCTGTCTCGACCTACCGGTGCGGATGATCGAAGCGAATCAGCTCTACGAGGAGCTGCTGGGGCACGTGCCGCTCGGGACCACGGATGCGGCCTGGTTTCGCTACATGATGCATCCGCGCTTTCACCCCACGTCGCCGGTCTGGAAGCGGTGCTTCGACCTGGTGAATGCTGCCTGGATGGCGCTCGTCGCGCTGCCGGTGGTCGGGACCGCCGCGGTCGCGATCAAGCTCACCGGGGGCGGGTCGGTGCTCTACCGCCAGCGGCGGGTCGGCGAGCGCGGTAGGGAGTTCGAGATCGTCAAGTTGCGGACGATGGTGCCGGACGCGGAGGCGGGCGGCCCGCAATGGTCCGAGGCGGGCGACGAGCGCGTGACCCGGCTCGGCAGGTTCCTGCGGCGAACCCACATCGACGAGCTGCCCCAGCTCTGGTGCGTGCTGCGTGGCGACATGACATTGGTTGGCCCGCGACCGGAGCGCCCCGAGATCTGCGCCGAGCTGGAGAGCCGCTTCCCCCACTACGTCCGGCGGCATCTCGTCAAGCCGGGGATCACCGGGTGGGCGCAGCTTCGCTGCGGGTACGCCGGCTCCGAGCTGGGCACCGCCTGGAAGCTCTGCCACGACCTCTTCTACATCAAGCGACGCTCGATCCTCGCCGACTCTCTGATCATCGTCGAGACCTTGTTCCAGGCAGGCCGGGACGCCCACCGGGCGCTGCGCGCCCCGCGACAGCGATTCATCGTCAGTGAGGCAGCCCGTGAGTAGCTCCACCCCAGAGCTGACCGGCGCCACCGGCCTCGCCGGCGTCCCGGCCCAGCTGGCGATTCTGGTCGTCGACGACCAGCGCCGCTGCCTGGAGGCGAATCTCTCGGCGTGTCGACTGCTCGGCCTCCCCCGCAGAGCCGCGATCGGCAGGACGGTGGACGATTTCCTCACCTCCTCGATGCGCAAGCGCCTCGACCACGTGTGGCGCGCATTCCGCGAGGGGGGAGGACACGCCGGGCCGTTCGAGCTCAGCTCCCAGGCCGCCGAGGTTCACGAGGTGAACATCAGCGTGGTGGCCAACGTGCTGCCCGGCCGCCACCTGCTGATCCTCTCGGCGACCGAGTCGACGCCCGGCGAGGTCGAAGCTCCACCCAAGCCTGCGCCGACCGTGCAAAGCCGTGCCGCCGACGTCAACAGCGGGTCGCGGTTCGGCCGGGGCGGCCCGACCTCGCGCGAGCGCGAGGTGCTCACCCTGCTGGCCGCAGGAGCCACCGACGAGCAGATCGCCGAGATGCTCGACCTCTCCCCGGCGACCGTGCAGACGCACGTTCGCAATGCCAAGGCCAAGCTCGGGGCCCGGACGAGGGCCCAGGCCGTGGCGATGGCGCTCCAGCACGGGATGATCAGCCTCAGCTGACGGATCCTGCCTGGTCCATACCCACCTGGTGGCTGGCTCAGCCTCCGCTGCTCCGTCGCTCGGCCGCGAACTTGCGCTCCAGGTCTATGACCTGGAGGTCGTATGGATTCCTCTGTTTGGCGATCGCAAGCTGCCGGCGGGCGAGGCGAGGCGATTTCCGGGCGTAGAGCTCGGCGAGGTTGTAGAAAGACGCCCATTCCTCGGGGCGCATGTCGGCCGCCCGGCGATAGGCATGGATCGCCCGCCGGCGCTGCCCTTCGGCCCGCGCGATGGCGCCCTCGGCGAGCAGTGGCTCGATGCTCAGCGGGTTGAACGTACGCGCCCGATCGAGGTCGTCGTAGGCACCCGAGGGGTCAGACTGCCATTCGTCGTAGGCCGCGTTGACGTAGCGCTCGCTGAGGAAGGGTGGCACTGCGGAGATCGCCAGCACCACGGCGCCGGCGGCGAGCCACAGCCGTCCCTGGCCCCGCGGCGCGTCGCCGACGATCCGCAGCGCCGGTGCGCATGCCGAGCCGAGCAGGGCAAGGACGGGGGCCGTGATCGCCGGATAGGGCCAAAACCAGTCGACGGAGGCGTGCGCGAGCCAGTAGGCGCCGGCGGTCAGCGCGATGATCGATAACCAGGCCGGCTCGGGCCCCAGCCGGCGCGCCCGCATCGCCCCGACGCCCGCCGCCCCGATCGCGCCGGCGAACAGGATCAGGCCCGGAAAGCCGAATTGGGCGAGATTCTCGAGCTCGACACTGTGTGCGTCCTGCACCGCCGTCGGGGTGTCAGGGTGTCGCTCCGTCAGATAGGTGTAGCGAAATCCGCCGCCGCCGTCGCCCAACAGCGGGTGGTGTCGCGCGTCCAGCAGCGCCACCCGCCAGATCCCCGGCCGCTGGGTGGCGGCGTTCAGGGTGACGAAGCGGCTCGACTGGCCGGCCAGGTCGGCGTTGTGTCCGCTCGACAGCTGCGAAACGCGCTTGTCGATCCAATCGATCGGATTGCCGGCGACGACGACGAAGGCGATCGAGCCGGCGAGCACCGCCGCCACCAGCCCCACCAAGGTGGCCCGGTCGGCGATCTCGACCCGCCGCTCGGAGGCCGGGACGCGTTTGCCCACCAGCGCCGCCACCGTGCCGATCGCCAGCGACAGGAGGGAGGTCAAGGCAACCGCCCGTCCCGCCGCGCGCAGCTCGTCGAGCGCGGAGCTCAGCGGGGCGTCCCCGCTGCCGGCCTGGTAGAGGTCGACCAGGGAGGGCAGGATCAGCAGGGCCGGAAGTGCCGCGAGCGCCAGCCAGGCCAGCCTGCGAGCGCGGTCGGTCGCGAACAGCAGATAGACGCACAGCGCCACCGCGCCGGCCGGCAAGCGACCCCCGGCTCTGGCTCAGGATCGCCAGATCGAGGCACAGGGTGGCGGTGGCCAGCGCGGCAGCCCGCAGGGGCCACGCGCCGCCGCGGCGCGAGGCCAGCCCCAGCGCGGGCCACAGGGCGATTGCGAAGAAGGCTGCGTTTGCGTTGCGGTAGCCGAGCGGGAACTCGAGCGTCGCATCGAGCTCGAGGTAGTGGCGGACGTGGTCGCCGGTCAGCATGCCGACCACGGCGACGATCCCGGCGAACGCTCCGGCCACGGCGAGCGGGACCAGCGCCAGGTGCAGGCGGCTTCCCAACAGGGCGGTGAGCCAGATCCCCAGCCCGAAGGCGAGCGCATAGGTCAGGATCCGCTGAGCGGTTTCGATCGCGACGTCCGGCGCCGGGCTCCAGATGGCCGACAGCGCGGCCCAGACGCCGAGCGCGGCCAGCGCCGCGAGCGCGATCGTCGCCGGGCGCGAGGGGCGCAGGCTGGCTCGCCAGGGGGCGGCCCAGGCGAGCACCACCGTGGTGGCGCATAGAAGCATCGTGCCCGGGAGCAGCACGGTGCCGAAGAACGCGCCGTCCTTCGCCGCCCACCAGGACCATACGACCGCCAGCGCCGCGAGCAGCAGCGCGGCCGCCGGTTCCAGTCGCCCTCGGTCCACTAGCGAAACGAGGCCGCGGTGGCCCGCAGACCGTCCTGAAGCCCGGTGCGGGGCCGCCAGCCCAGCTCGCTCGCGGCGCGGGCGCTGTCGATCGCGATTCGCTGGACCTCGCCGGGCCGCGGCGGTGCCATCTCGGGATCGAACTGTCGCTCGCAGACGTCCGCCAGCAGGTGGCCGAGCCCCAGCACGCTCGTCTCGACGCCGGTGCCGATGTTGTAGGTGCCCCGGGCCTCCGAGCTGCCCCCGGCCAGGAATGCCTCGACGATGTCGCCGGCGTACACGTAGTCGCGCGTCTGGTGCCCATCGCCGAACACCCGCGGGGTGCCTCCGCCCAGAAGCGCTCCGCAGAAGATCGCCACCACCCCCGCCTCTCCGAGAGGGTCCTGCCGCGGCCCGTAGACATTGCCGAGCCGCAGGGTGATCCCCGAGACGTCGTAGAGCCGCCCGTAGAGCGACACGTAGCCCTCCGCCGCGTACTTGCTCTGCCCGTAGTGGGCGTCCGGCCTGCATTCGGCCTGCTCGTCGAGTGGCAGCTGGCGTCCGGAGCCCTCACCGTAGATGGCTCCGCCGGTCGAGGCGAGGACGAAGCGCCGCGTGCCCGCCTGTCGCGCCGCCTCGAGCAGGTTGAGGGTGCCGCCGACGTTGACGCCGAGGTCGAACACCGGGTCGGACACCGAGCGGCGCACGTCGATCTGGGCGGCGAGGTGGAAGACGACCTCGGGGCGCCGCGTCTGGAAGACGTCGGCTATCGCAGCAGCATCCGTGATGTCGGTCTCCACCAGCTCGGCGTCCTTGACGAGTGCGTCATCGAGGTTCTCGCGTCGCCCGGTCGACAGGTCGTCGACCACCACGACGGGATCACCGCGATCGACCAGTGCGTCGACCAGGTGGGAACCGATGAAGCCGGCCCCGCCGGTTACCAGAGCCTTCATGGAATGGGGCAGCTTATTGGCAGGCGGCGATTGCCCGGAGCGCAGCCGGCCCCAGCAGTGCGATCAGCGTCCCGCCCTCGATCGCGGCCAGGGCGCCCTTCTTCAACCGGACCCGGGCACCGGTGGCCGCCTGGATCGCGCCCGAGAAGTCGGGCTCGTGGCCGACCAGCAGGACGTCTCCCCGTCCCGTCGCCACCTCGATCGGGTCGAAATCGCCGCCGCGAAGCGCCTCGGCTTCCTCGACCTCGACGCCCAGCTCGCTGCAGGCGATGCGCGCCATCTGGTGGGCACGGACCTTGGGGCTTGTCAGACACGCCTCGATCCTGACTCCGAGGGCGGCGAGAGCCCCGCCTGCAGCCTCCGCCTGTCGCACGCCCTCGTCGGTCAGGCGCCTCGCGTCGTCGTCCGCCGCCGAGTCCTCGGCGTCCCCATGGCGCAACAGCCAGATGATCACGACCTGGAATCCTCGCACCGTGCGGCTTGTGGTGCCGGTGGCATCTGGGGCGACTGAAATCATCAGCGGGTGAGCGCCGTCCACCTCCACGTCCACAGCGAGTACTCGCTGCTCGACGGCGCCTGCAAGATCGATCGCCTGGCGGCTCGGGCGGCGGAGCTGGGGATGCCCGCGCTCGGGCTCACCGATCACGGCGTGATGAACGGCGCGGTCGAGCACTACAAGGCGTGCAAGGCGAATGGGATCAAGCCGATCGTCGGGCTCGAGGCCTACCTGGTCGACGATCGTCGCCGCACCGATCAGCGCGTCGAGCGCAATCACCTCACCCTGCTGGCGTCCACCGAGACCGGCTTTCGCAACCTGGTCGAGCTCACCTCGGCCGGCTTCCTCGAAGGCTTCGGCCGGGGCAAGCCGGGCGTCGACACCGAGTTGCTCGATCGCCACGCGGATGGCGTGATCGCGCTCACCGGCTGCCTGCAGTCACGGTTTTGCCGCCGCTTGGCCGAGGAGCGGCCGGCCGACGCCAGGGCGCACCTCGATGAGCTGCTCGGCGTCTTCGGGCCTGAGAACGTGTACTTCGAGATCCAGGCCAACGGGCTGGCGGAGCAGGAGAAGGTGAACGAGGGCATCGCCCGCGCGGCCCGCGAGCTCGGGCGACCGCTGGTGGCGACGGCCGACGTGCACTATCTGCGCCGCGAGGACTACTCGAACCACGCGGCGCTTCTCTGCGTACAGACCAAGTCCACTATCGAGCAGCCCAAGCTGCGCTTCGAGACCAACGAGTTCTTCCTCAAGAGCCCCGCGGAGATGGCCGAGTCGTTCTCGCGCTGGCCCGAGGCGGTGCCGGCCTCGCTCGAGGTGGCCGAGCGCTGCAACGTCGAGATCGAGCTCGGACAGCTGCTTTTGCCCCGCTTCCCCACCCCGGACGGCGAGGATCCCGCGGTGACCCTGCGCCGGCTCGCGACCGAGGGCCTGCGCCGGCGCTACGGTGATCCGCCTCCCGCGGAGGCCCTGGAGCGAATCGAGTTCGAGCTCTCGGTGATCGCGGAGATGGGCTTCGACTCGTATTTTTTGATCGTCTGGGACTTCGTCAGGTATGCCAAGGACAGCGGCATCGCCGTCGGCCCCGGGCGCGGTTCGGCGGCGGGCTCGATCGTCGCCTATTGCCTGAACATCACCGACCTCGACCCACTCGCCAACGAGCTGCTCTTCGAGCGCTTTCTCAACCCGGCGCGCAAATCGATGCCGGACATCGACATCGACTTCTCGGTCCGCGGCCGCGAACGTGTGATCCGCTACGTGGCCGAGAAGTACGGGCGCGAGTCGGTGGCGCAGATCATCACCTTCGGCAAGATGGCGCCGCGCGCGGCAACCCGCGATGCCGCCCGGGTGCTCGGCTTCGACTACGCCACCGGCGACCGGGTCGCCAAGCAGATCCCAGAGCCCGTGCTCGGCCGCAACCCGAGCTTCAAGGACTGCCTTGCCGAGGGCGAGGAGCTGAAGCACACCTATGACTCCGATCCGGACGCGCGGCGCATCCTCGACGTCGCCCGCGGGCTCGAGGGGATCGTCCGCAACAACTCGATCCACGCCGCCGCGGTGGTGATCGCCGACCGGCCGCTGGCCGAGATCGTCCCTCTGCAGCTGGCGGAGGACCGGGGCGGCACCGCGGAGCGCGACGCGAACGGTCGCCAAAATGGCGGCCGAGTCGAGCGCTCATACAAGATCGTCACCCAGTACTCGATGGGGCCGATCGAGGAGATCGGCCTCTTGAAGATGGACTTCCTGGGGCTGCGCAACCTCGACGTGATCGAGGATGCGATCGACATCATCAAGCGCTCGCGGGGCGCCGAGATCGAGATCGAGGCGATCCCCCTCGACGACGCCAAGACCTTCGAGATGCTCTCCCGCGGGGAGTCCATAGGGGTCTTCCAGCTCGAGTCCGACGGGATGCGCGACGCGCTGCGCCGAGTGCGCCCCACCGACTTCAACGACATCGTCGCGCTGGTGTCGCTGTACCGGCCCGGCGCGATGCGGTTCATCGACGACTACGCCAGCGGCAAGCGCGACCCCGCCTCCGTTCGCTACGCGGATCCGCGCCTGCGCCCGATCACCGAGTCCACCTACGGCTGCTGCATCTACCAGGAGCAGCTGATGGAGATCGCCAAGCGGATGGCCGGGTTCAGCCCGGCCGAGGCGGACGACCTTCGCAAGGCGGTGGGAAAGAAGAAGCGGGACCTGATGGCCCAGATGAGGGACAAGTTCCTCGCCGGTGCGGCCGAGTCCGGCACAGATCGGCGGGTCGCCCAGGACCTCTGGTCGCTGATGACCGCGGCCGCCGACTACTCCTTCAATCGCAGTCACGCGGCGTGCTACGCGCTGATCGCCTACCGGACGGCCTTCCTTCGGGCGAACTACCCGGCCGAGTACATGGCCGCGGTGATCTCCTCGGTGATGTCCACCAAGGACAAGGTGCCGTTCTTCGTCAACCGCTGCGAGGAGATGGAGATCGAGGTGCTGCCCCCGGACGTCAACTCATCCGACCATGGGTTCGTGGTCAGCGGCAAGTCGATTCGCTTCGGACTGGACGCGGTCAAGAACGTCGGCCACCAGGCGGTCGAGGCGATCATCGAGGCGCGCGGGGCCGGCGGCCCGTTCTCGTCGATCTGGGATTTCTGTGATCGGGTCGATGCGCGGGCCGTCAACAAGCGGGCGATCGAGTGCCTGCTCAAGTGTGGGGCGCTCGACTCGTCGGGCGACACTCGCAAGGGAATGCTCGAGGTGCTGTCCGCGGCCCAGGCGAGCGCCTCGAAGTCCCAGGATGACGCGCGGCGCGGCCAGGGCTCGATCTTCGACCTCGGCGACGCGCCGATCGCCAGCGTGGGGGAGGGCGGGGGCGGGCTGGGCGATCACCGGCCGCCGGTTCCCACCGACGAGTTCGACCAGCGTGAGCTGCTGCGGCTCGAGAAGGAGACCCTCGGGACCTTCCTCTCCGCGCACCCGCTGGCCGAGGTCCGGGATGCGTTGCGCGAACGGGTGGACTGCTCGCTCGACGAGGCGGTCCGCAAGGAGGACGGCGCCTGGGTCACGGTGGGCGGGATCGTCAGCGAGAGCAAGCGCGTGCGAACCCGTAGCGGCGCCTATGTGATGTTCGCGACCCTCGACGACCTGGAGGGCCGCGTCGAGCTGTTCGTCCGCGACGCGGCCAGCGACGCGGCGGATCGGATCCAGCTAGATCGCGTTGTCCTGGTGCGGGGGCGAGTCGACCACAAGGGCCGCGGCGAGACGAGCCTCGTGGTCGCCGAGGCGGAGCCGTTCGAGCCCGGCGAGGACGAGGTGGCGGCGGCGCGCGCCAAGGCGAAAGCTCGCCAGCCGGACCGGATCCTGCTGCGGGTCAGCGCCGCCGAGTTCGGGGCGCAGCTGGTGGAGGAGCTGAAGACCCTGTTCGGAAGCTTCCCGGGCGACTGCGAGGTGGTGCTCGAGATGGAGACCCGCGAGGGGCCACGGCGGCTCCGCTTCGGCCGCGACTATTGCGTCACCCCGTCGCAGGCTCTCCGTGCCGAGCTGGATCAACTACTCGGTCCCCGGGCGTTGGCTGCCTGACATAACGGCGGTCGTGGCCCGCTGGCGCGTCTAGACTCTCCAACATGCCGCTCAAGCAACGAGGAGACGAAGCGGTGCACGCCGGCGAGTGCAGGCAGTGCCGCACCTTCTGCGACCGGCTGGTGGACCCTCGTGGTTGCCTCGAGCTTCGATGTCGCTACCTGTACAGCTACGTCGATCCGCTGAGTGGCGGGCAATACATGGGCTGCATGCGGAAGGTCTTCCGCGCCGAGATCGACATGGCGAGATTCGAGGCGGCCGAGCGCAACGGCGGGTACGGCGGCATCAAGATGACCGGCGAGCCGCTTCCCCAGTGCCAGTTCCGGGTCGAGCCAGCCTACGAGCACGTCGGCCCGGCCCACCAGTGCGTCAACCCTGCCTTCTTCGACGCCGGGGACGGCCGCGACCCCGTCTTCGACCTGCGCGACGCCCTCGCCTGAGTCGGCCTGGTTCCATCCCTACCTTCTGCGCCTGAGCCCGTCGCGTCGCAGCCGCTTCGCCGTCCGGATCTCGTTGCGATCCGGGCCCCGGCCGTCGGGGCCCGGGGTCTCGATCAGCGCCGGCAGCTCCTCGAAGCGCGGCTCCGAGAGAAAGACGCCGAGACCCTTGGCGCCGAGCTCGCCCTTGCCGAGGTTGGCATGGCGGTCACGGTTGGCGCCGAGCGGCACCTTGGAGTCGTTGACGTGGACGCAGCGAAGCCGCCCCAGCCCGACCTTGGCGTCGAACTCGTCCAGCACCGCCGCGAGCGCGTCGTCGGTTCGGATCTCGAACCCCGACGCGAGCAGGTGGCAGCAGTCCAGGCACGCCCCGAGGCGCTTGCCGCCTCCCGCGGCGTCGATCAGCTCCGCGAGCTCGTCGAAGTTGCGGCCCAGTGGCCCCTGGGTGCCGGCCGTGTTCTCGAGCAGGACCGGGCAGCGGTTGGAGTCTTGCCAGCGCTTCCCGAATGACCTTCCCGGCGCGCTTCACCGAAGGCTCGTGCGGCTCTCCCTTTCGCGCCCCCGCGTGCAGAACCACGCCGGCCGCCCCGATGCCGTCGCCGACTCTGAGCGCGTGCTTGAGCGAGGTCAGCGACTTGCGCCGGATCTCATCCTCCTTGCTCGCGCAGTTGATCAGGTACACGGCGTGGATCACGACCGCTTCGATCGGGGAGTCGTCCATCGCCGCGCCAAAGGCCTCGAAGTCCCCGTCCGCGTAGGCGGTCGGCCGCCACATCCGCGGGCTCTGGTGGAAGATCTGGATCGCGTCGCAGTTGCGCTCGACCCCGCGCTCGAGAGCCTTCACCAGCCCGCCCGCCGTGGAAACATGGGCTCCGATCAGCACCGCAGCCCTCGTTTTCCCCATTCCGAAGCCATTCGAGGCACTCTAGCCACGGTGCCGTCGTCTATCCCGCCTTCGTCGGCAGGTTGAGCGTCTCTCGCTCGGGGACGCCCTCGCCGAGCTCCCGCTGACGCTCTATCTCGGCATCGAGCTCGGCCCCGAACAGAAGAGCCACGTTGGTGAGCCAAAGCCACCCCACCAGCACGATCGCGCCGGCGAAAGCCCCAAACAGGGCGCCAACATTGGCCACCTGCGAGATGTAGGCCGAGAAGCCGACCGAGGCGGCGAGCCAGATCATCACTCCGACGAAGGCTCCGGGTGTGACCCAACGGAACGCCCGCTGCTCCACGTCGGGCGTCACGTAATAGATCAGCGCGAAGATCAGGGTCGTGATCGCCAGCGCTCCCGGCCAGCGCACCACGCTCCAGACCGACGCGGCGGTGGGACCGAGGCCGATGAAGCCGAACAGATCCGAGGCGAATCGACCGCCGACGAAGATCATGATCAGGCTCGCCAGCACCAGGCCCATGAGCACGAACGTGAAGACGATGTCGATCGACTTGCGTCGCAGGAAGCTGCGGCCGCCACCGTCGAGCTCGAAGACCACGTTCAGTGCGCGTCGAGCGGCCTCCAGCACACCGGTGGTGCCGTAGAGAGTCAGCGCGATGCTGGTCACGAAGGCCGTCACCGCCGTCCCCTTGTGCTGGAGCGCCTCGCGCAAGGAACTGTCCAGGGGCACGAGGGCCGAATGGGGGACGACGTCGCGCAGGTAGTTGATGATCGCGTTGTAGGTGCTCGGGTACTGACCGAGGAGCCCGAGCAGGGAGAGGCCCAGCAGCGTGGCGGGAAACAGGGACATCAGCGAGTAGTAGGTCAGCGCCGCCGCGTGATGCGTCATCTGGTCGTCGTAGAACGACACCAGGGTCCGCTTGATCACTGCGCCGACTGACCGCATCCGTCACACCTACCCAGCGAGGGAGGGCCCAGACCCCTCCAGGCGGGCGATCGGGCCCATAGCTGCTGGGTAGGCGGCGTCTACCGCTTGCGCCTGTCCTGGAGGAGGGCTTGGTCGGCTCGTTCCACGAGAGTCTCGAGGGTGTCGCCGTCGCGAAGCGCCGCCAGCCCGACGCTGATCGCGGCGGATGGCTGGCTTTCGGCCAGGACTCCCAGGGCCTGATCGAAGCGGCTGGCTGCAACCTTGAGGTCCGTCCCCGAGAGCGCGCAGACGAACTCGTCCCCGCCCCATCGAACCACCGGATCGTAGGGGCGTAGCCTCGATCGCAGGGCCTCGACCAGGGCGCGCAGCAGAACGTCGCCGGCGCTATGGCCCTGGCGATCGTTGATCTCCTTCAGCCCGTCGACATCCAGGTAGGCCAATGCCAGGTCTCCCTTCAAGCGCCGGGCCCGCTCGATCTCGTGCCGCATCAGGGTCGCACCCATGCCGCGCCGGTAGGCCCCGGTGAGCTCGTCGAGATGCGCGCGCTCCAGCTCGCTTTGAAGCCTCTCGCGGTCCCGCGCCGCCGCCTCTCGATCGCGCGCCGCCCGTTCGCGGTCGACAGCCGCCTGCCTGCGGGTCGCAGCGGCCTGGGCGCGGGCAGCCGCCGCGAGCTCCAGCGCTGCCGCGGCGCGACGGTTGGCGTCGCTCCCCAACTCCCGTGCCAGCTGTTCGGCTTCGCGGTCGCTTTGATCGGCGGCCAGGTCGCGCTCGTCGGCCGTGCGGTCCCGCGCACGTGCGGTCTGATCGCGGCTCTGTGCCTGTCCGTCTCGTTCCGAGGCGATCCGCACTCGTACGGTGCGGGTCGCGTCGCGCTCGAGGGTTCCTTCCGCGCGCTCGGACCGCGACATCTCGTAGGCCCGCTGTCCCTGCGGGTCGAGCGCTCGGTCAGCGCCGAGCTCGTGGTCTTGGTCGGACGCCGCCTGGTCTCGGTCCGATGAGCGCTGATCCGCGTCCGCTTGCGCCTGATCGCGATCGGAGGCGCTCTGGTCGGTGTCCGAAACGGTTTGATCGGCGTCAGCGGCCGTCTGGTCGGCATCTGATCCCGAATGATCGGCTCCCTGCCATCTGAGGTGCCGACGCCAGCGGCGCTTCATGCTGCCCCCTCATCCATTTCGGGCTGCTCACAGACGAGCATCCCTGCTGGGTCTAAGTACCGCGCCATGGTAGCCGCACAGCCCAGTTCGGTTGTCTGCATCGTCGCGGCGTGGGAAATGAAGTGCGGCATGGCAAGCGCACCTGGCCACCCTCCCCGAACCCGCACTGCAAAGCCGGCTCTCGCGCTGAGGCGCGAGTGCTGTGGAAACATGCGCGCCGATCAGCATGGGCACCTCTACGCCACCTCGCCTTCGCTTCGCCCCTTCGCCGACGGGCGCGCTGCACATCGGTGGCGCCCGCACGGCGCTCTATAACTGGCTGCTCGCCAGGCACTCGGGCGGCGCGCTCGTGCTGCGGATCGAGGACACCGACCGCGAGCGTTCGGTGCCGGAGAACGTCGAGCAGATCCTCGATGCGCTTCGCTGGCTGGAGCTCGATTGGGACGAAGGCCCGCTGAGCCAGTACGCGCGCCGCGAGCGCCACCGGGAACGGATCTCCGAGCTTGTCGACGCCGGTCGCGCCTACCCCGACCCGGCAACCGCCGAGGATGTCCGCTCGTGGAAGCAGGCCCATGACGGCGCCGGATACCGCGGCGAGCCACGCGACGAGCCCGGCGCCGCGCTCCGCCTGCGCGTGCCCGACGACGGAGTCACGGTGGTCGACGACCTGATCCGCGGGCCGGTGCGGTTCGAGAACCACACGCAGGACGATTTCGTCATCGCCCGCGGCGATGGCACCCCGCTGTACAACTTCGCGGTCGCCGTCGACGACGCGGACATGGGGATCACCGACGTCGTCCGCGGAGACGATCACCTCTCGAACACACCGAAGCAGCTGCTGGTCCTGAGCGCGCTCGGCGCCTCCGCGCCGCGCTACGCGCACCTGCCGTTGCTCCATGGGCCGGATGGGAGCAAGCTGTCCAAGCGACACGGCGCGGCCTCGGTGCAGGAGCTGCGCCAGCGCGGCTACCTGCCGGCGGCCGTCCGCAACTACGTCGCCCTACTCGGCTGGGGAACCGAGGACGACACGACGATCCTCGGCACCGACGAGCTGATCGAGCGCTTCTCGATCGACCGGGTGGGTCGCTCGTCGGCGATCTTCGACGAACGCAAGCTGCGCTGGCTGAATGGCCGCTTCATGCGAGAGCTGCCGCTCGAAGAGTACGAGGAGCGACTGGTCGACTACCTGCGGTTGGAGGCCGAGGGGGACGCCGAGGCGTTCGGAGCCGCCGACCCCGAACGGCGCCGGGCGGCATGCGAGATCGTCCAGGACAAGGCCCAGACGCTGGATGAGGTATGGCCGTTGATCCGGTTCCTGTTCGCGGGACCGGCGGACGATGCGGCCTCCTGGGAGAAGGTGATGACGCCGGACGTGCGCGAGGCGCTTGCCGACGCCCTCGAGGCGCTTCGCGCTGCGGATGGCTTCGACCCGGCGTCGATCGAGGCGGCGTTGCGCCCGGTCGCGGAGCGCTCCGGTCGCACCGCGAGGGCGGTATACCAGCCGATCCGGGTCGCAATCACCGGGACCACGGTCTCGCCCGGCATCTTCGACTCGCTTGCCGCGCTGGGGCGCGAGCAATCCCTGCTCAGGATCGAGCAGGCGCTGAACAGGCTGGGTCAGGGCGACCCGATCTAGGGGGTGGCACCCAGGCTCGATCAGGGCCAAATGCTTACAGAACGCTAAACGTCGCTGCCCGCGATGCCGATCACTTGTATTGGGTAAGGATTTGTGATGACCCAGATGGCAACCAAGCAGCGGCGTGTTCGGGCGCCGAGGAAGCGCGCGCCGGCGCCGCGAAAGAAGGGCGCCCGCGCGTCGCAAAAGCCCGTGCCGGCTTCGGCGAACGCGAACGCGGCGAAGATCGCTGCCGGGGCGCCGCCCAACGCGAAGCCGCCGAAGACCAACGAAGCCGTCTCCAAGCCGGCAAAGACCGTCGAGCGCCGGGGCGGACAGGGCGGTCGTCGACTGGCCGCCGCGTTCGACGCCGCCTCCCGCATGCCGGCGCTGGCGGAGTCACGCTCACGCGTCCTTCGCGCCACAGACGGCGAGAGGTCATCGCCCGCCGCGATCGCCGAGGCGATCGAATCGGACGTCGCATTGACCACCGCGGTGATGCGCGCCGCCGGCGACGCCGCCCATGCCCAGGGGAGCACTGGCGGCGTGCGGCAGGCGATCGAGGCGCTGGGTGAGCCGGGTGTCCGGGAGGTCGTCGCCTCAATCAAGACTTACGATCCGTTCGAGTCGCCAAACGGCACCGCAGGCCGGTACGAGCGCTTCCGTCGACACGCCGTGGCCACCCGCCATGCGGCCGACCGGATCGCCGAGCTGGCGCGCCTCGAGGAGCCAGACGAGCTGGCGGTTGCCGCTCTGCTTCACGATGTGGGTCGCCTGGTGATGGCGGAGATGTACGAGCAGTTCGATCAGCTGGACGACCGGCTGATCGCGCCCGAGGAGCGGGTGCGCTACGAGCGTCGAGAGCTGGGGATCGACCATGCCCTGGTCGGCGCCGTCCTGGTCCGGCGATGGCGCCTTCCCCGCGGCGTCGCGGCGGCAGTCGAGCGACACCATACGCCGGCGGCCGACGGACATGCGGCGGCGATCCGGCTGGCGGATCTGGTTGTCCACCACGCAAACGGCGATGCCGCTCCCGCCGACGCGATGGTCGATGCGGCCTCGCGGCTGGGGCTCGACCGAGAGTGCATCGCACCCCTCCTGTACGAGTTCCCCCATTCGGGCGAGACGCCGCGACGCCCAACCGACCCGTCTCCGCTGTCCGCCCGCGAGGTCGACGCCCTGCGCGGGCTGGCCGAGGGGAAGGTCTACAAGCAGATCGCCCGCGAGCTGTCGCTCTCGGTGAGCACGATCCGGACCCACCTGCACAACGTCTATCGCAAGATCGGCGCCGTCGATCGCGCGCAGGCGGTCCTGATCGCACGCGACCGCGGCTGGATCTAGGGCTACTCGATCAAAGAGCTGCGAAGGGCGATCGCCACCGCGTGGGTGCGATCGCGGGCCCCGAGCCGTGAGAGCGTGGCCTTCGTATGCGTGCGGACGGTCTCAGTGCTGAGGCCGAGGCGCTTTGCGACGCGGGCCGTCGACTGGCCGTCGGCGTAGAGCTGAAGGATCTGGCGCTGGCGGCGGGTGAGTGCCGACCGTCCGACGGAACGGCCGGCCGCCGGGTCCACGAACCGCTCTGACTCGACGGCAGCGTCCACGGCCCGGTTCAGCTCCTCGACCGGCGAGCTCTTGACCACGTACGCGGTGGCGCCTGCCCTGATCGCCTCGGCGGCGGCGTGGTCTTGGCCGTGTGGCCCATGGGCCACGATTCCGAGGCTGGGCTGCGCCTTGCGCAGGGCGCGGATGGCGGCCGTTCCGGAGAGGTCATCGTTGCGCTGCTGGCCGTTGCCGTGACACAGGTCGACGATCGCGACGTCGAAGTCTCCGACCGACGTGAGCAGCTCGAGGGCGCCGTTTCCGTTCTCGGCCTCCTCCACCTCATAGCGGCGGCCCAGCACCTCGCGCACCCCCAAGCGCACGGTGGGGTGGGCGTCTATGACCACGCAGCGTCGATCCTCGCTCATGTCTCTCACTCCGGCTACGTTCCGCCAAACGGTGCGGGCGCATGCTCCCCGAGAGCACAACACCGGCCGCCGGGGCCGGTCTGTCCCATCCTAGCGGCGGGGGAGGGGCGATGGCGCCAACCAATCGGAAACAGCGAGCTTTTCGACGCCGTCGTTTCCGATACAAAGAGACCGGCGATGATCTCCGTCACCTCCAAGTCGCGCTACGCGGTCGTCGCCATGGCCGAGCTGGCGCGGTCCGGCGAGCGCCCGGTCCCGATCGCGCAGATCGCCGAGCGGCGAGGCATGCCGGTGCAGTTCCTCGAGCAGCTGTTCACCACCCTGCGCCGCGACGGGCTCCTACAGAGCCATCGCGGCGTCAAGGGCGGCTACACGCTCGCTCGTCCTGCCCAGGAGATCAACGTGCTGGAGGTCGTGCAGTCGCTCGATGGGCGGTTGGGGCAGGAGGGCAAAGAGGCGGGGGGCATCTGGGAGGAGGGCGTGGAGGCGCTTCGCAACGTGTTCAAGAGCACCACGATCGCCGACATCGCCCGCCGCGAGGCCGAGGACGCGGGGGCGGGGATGTACCACATCTGAATCAGCCCGCCTGGAAAACGCCGGAAATCGCCAAATCAGCTCGCGCCGCGAGCGCTGTGTGCTGCGAACGTTGACCGAGCCTGCCCGCTGTGAGAGGTTTGCCCTTCCGGCGGTCGCCGGATTCGCCGAGCCTAGCCGACTAGCGGACGCCTTGGCCTCCGCCTAAACCCGCTCCATTGAGGTTCCCCATGCGTCGACGCCCCTTTCTCAATTGACCCTGACTCGAAAGCCTTTGAGACATGGCGTGGTCGTCGCCTTGCTGGTCAGCCTCGTCTTCTCGGCGGTGGCCATGGCCGCCGCGGGCGACCTCGACCCGACGTTGCTCGGGGGACGGCAAGCAGAGAACCGACTGTCGGCGCCGCGCCTACCGGGGCGGTCGGGGCCGTGCGCCAGGCGGACGGCAAGATCATCGCGGTGGGAGCGGCGGACGGGAACTTCCTGGTGGCGCGCTACAACCTGGACGGCTCGCTCGACCCAGACGGCTTCTCCGGCGACGGCAGGCTGCAGACCAACTTCACGGCTTCGACGGCGCCACTGACGTGGCGCTCCAGGGCACCAGATCGTCGTCGTCGGTTTCAGCACGGCCAACGATCAAACCGCCCACTTCGCGCTCGCCCGCTGCAGCCCGAACGGCTCGCTCGACCCCAACTTCTCCAGCGACGGAAAGCAGACATCACGATCGTTCGGAGCCGAGTCGTGGCGAGGGCAACGGGGTAGCGCTCCACGTCGACAAGATCCTCGCGGTCGGCAGCAGCTCAAGAGGGCGGCGCCCGCGAGACAGCTTCGCGATCGCCCGCTACAACCTGAACGGCTCGCTCGACCCGAGCTTCTCCGGCGACGGCAAGAAGACGATCCGGCTCCCGTTGGCGGAGCATGCACGGGCGCGAGAGGCGGTGGCGATCGAGCGGACAGCAAGATCGTCGGGTCGGCGAGTCGCCTTGCGCCCAACGACGTCGGCGATCGCCCGCTTCAACCCCAACGGCTCGCTCGATACGAGCTTCTCCAGCGACGGCTTGCAGACCACAAACTTTGTGGCGAGGCGCGGCTGCGCCGACGCGCCCGTCGTACTGGACCGCTCGGCCCAGGGGGTGGAAGGGGTGAGGCGACCATCACCAGAGGTGCCCGGCACGGCACCGAGCATCGTCGCGATTCGGCCATCGTCGGCGGAGATTCCTTGGCCCTCCCCGCAACGTCGAGGCTCGCCCAGCTACAACGCCCAAGCGGCTCGCTCGACGCCAACCTTCTCCGGCGGCGGCAAGCAGACGACGCGGCTTCCTCGATGCCGCAGACTGCGGCGAACGATCTCGCTCGCGATCCAGGCGGACGACAAGATCGATCGCGGTGCGTCGCTGCGGCGCCTGGGACAACGACTTCGTACCGCTCGCGCTCGGGACCCTGCTCTTCCTCTGGGCCACCGGGATCTCAGTGGTGAGGAGCGGGGCGCTGCCGAAGTGGATCGGCTGGATCATGCTCCTGCTCGGCGTCGTCGCCCTGACGCCTTTCGGCTTCGCCTCCTTCATCGGGACCGCGGTCCTGATCGTGGTGATCAGCATCCTGCTGGCAGTGCGGGCCCGCTCGGAGACACCGGCGGCGGCATAGTGTCTTAAGGGACTGCATGGCGGAGGCGAGGTAGCCCAGTCCCGCCGCTCCGGACCTGACGTCGCGGCTGGTTCAAGGGGAGCTCGCTACGCCCGTGCCCTCGCGAGATACTGCGCGGGCGATGTCGCAGGAGAACGTCGAGATCGTGCGCAAACTGTTCGCCGCCTGGAACACCGGCGATCGCGCCCAGGTGCTGGAGCTCGTCGATCCTGGGATCGTCATCGATGCGACCCGGCGCGTTTTCAACCCGACCACCTATGAAGGGATGGAAGGCGTTCAACGGATGCTCTCCGACCTCGACGACGTCTGGGACCGGTTTCAGGCCGATCCGTCGATGGAGTTCATCGACGCCGGCGAACGCGTCGTTGTCGTGGGACGCATGCGCGGGAAAGGCAAAGCCAGCGGGGCCGAGGTCGATCAGTCCTATGCGGGGATATGGACGATTCGCGGCGGCCGGGTGATCCGGTGGGAGCTGGGTTATGAGGATCGGCGAGCCGCCCTGGACGCCGCCGGGCTGCGGGAGTAGCGGCTGGGAGGAACTGGTCGTCACCCGGCCGAAGCCCTCGATAGCACCCCGGGGAGGTGCGACATCTGGCGAGCAGGTACTTTGGCTGCGATCGTGGGTGGAGAGTCGCGCACAGCCGAGGGCCCGGGCGCGATCGCGCCCGAGGCGTCGAGCACGGTGGGTAACACGCCGCTCGTCGCCCTGCGGCGAATGGCGGAGGGGCTCGAAGCCGAGGTGGTCGCCAAGCTCGAGTATCTGAACCCGGGCGGGTCGGTCAAGGACCGGATCGGGGTGGCGATGATCGATGCGGCGGAGCGCGACGGGCTGATCGAGCGCGGGCGGTCGGTGATCGTCGAGTCGACCAGCGGCAACACCGGGATCGCGTTGGCGATGGTCTGCGCGGCCCGCGGCTACGAGCTTGTGCTGACGCTTCCCGAGGGGATGACTCGTGAGCGGACCGCCCTGCTTCGCACCTATGGCGCGGAGGTCCACCAGACCCCGTCGCTCGGCGGCATGAACGAGGCCGTTCAGCTGGCCGAGCGGATCGCGGGTGAGCGCGGCGCGTTCATGCCCCAGCAGTTCAACAACCCCGCCAACCCGGAGGTCCACCGGCGAACCACCGCCGAGGAGATCTGGCGCGATCTCGACGGCGAGGTCGACGTCGTGGTCTGCGGCGTCGGAACGGGTGGCACGATCACCGGCGTCGGGCAGCGGCTCAAGGAGCGGCGTCCGTCGGTGCGGGCGGTGGCCGTCGAGCCCGCCACCTCCGCGGTGCTCTCGGGCGGGCTCCCTGGCCCGCACAAGATCCAGGGGATCGGCGCGGGCTTCGTTCCCGAGGTGCTCGACCGCTCCGTGATCGACGAGGTGATCGCGGTTGACGATGAGGCCGCGCTTCGGCGGGCACGAGAGGCGGCGCGACGGGAGGGGCTCCTGGTCGGGATCTCGGCCGGCGCCGCGATCGACGCCGCCCTGGAGCTTGCCGCGCGCCCCGAGCTGTCGGGGAAGCGAGTCGTGGTCATCATCCCCGACGGCGGCGAGCGCTACATGTCGCTGCCCTTCTTCGCCCCAGAGGCCTGAACCGGCCGGCAACGAGGCCCTAACCTGTTCTCATGTTCGGGTTCGGCACCCTGCAGCGCGTGGTCACGGAGATCAGGGCGGACGTCGCCTCGGCGCGCGATCGCGACCCCGCCGCGCGCAGCGTGGGCACCGCCGAGATCCTGATGAACTGGGGCGGCGTGCAGGCAGTCCTCTCTCACCGCGTCGCCCACGCACTACACGAGGCGGGGACGCCGCTGGTGCCGATGGCGCTCTCCTACACGACCCGGGCGGTGACCGGCGTCGAGATCCATCCGGCGGCCAGGGTTGGCGCCGATCTGTTCATCGACCACGGGTCCGGAGTCGTGATCGGCGAGACGGCCGAGATCGGCGACCGGGTGACGCTCTATCAGGGCGTCACCCTCGGCGGCACCGGGTTCGCGCGGGGCAAGCGCCACCCGACGGTCGAGGACGACGTCACGATCGGCTCCGGCGCCAAGCTCCTGGGCCCGATCACGGTTGGTCATTGCGCCAAGGTCGGCGCAAACACGGTGGTGATCGAGGATGTGCCCCCCAACTCCACCGTGGTCGGCAATCCCGGCCATCCGGTACGGGTCGAGGGCCGCAGGGTCGAGGGCCCCGACGCCGACTGGATCCACCTGCCGGACCCGGTCGCCGACGCGATCAAGGGCCTCGCGGAGCGAATCGGAGAGCTGGAGCGCAGGCTGGAGGAGCTCGACGGCAAGCCCGCCGAGGGCGAGGTCCGCGAGCTGAATCCGAAGCGCGGGCCGTCCACGGCCGGCGGCTGAGTGCCCCAACGGGGCGGCTGAGCGCCGCCGGGCAGCCGTCGCCGGGGCCGTAGCTATGCTCGATTGGTGACCGCCGAAACCGAGCTGAGGCCGATCGAGCCGGGCGCCACGCAGGTCGAGCGCCTGCTCGCCGACCTGAACCCGCCGCAGCGCCAGGCGGTCACCCACGGCGAGGGCCCGCTGCTGGTGCTTGCCGGCGCGGGTTCCGGGAAGACGCGGGTGCTCACCTATCGGATCGCCTATCTGCTGGCCACCGGGCAGGCGCTGCCGAGCGAGATCCTCGCGATCACCTTCACCAACAAGGCCGCCGGCGAGATGCGCGAGCGCGTCGAGCAGCGCGTCGGGGGTGTGGCGCGACTGATGTGGGTGATGACCTTCCACTCGGCCTGTGCGCGGATCCTGCGCGCCGACGCCCAGCGGCTCGGCTACAAGCGCGCCTTCACGATCTACGACGAGGCCGACTCGCTGCGGATGGTGAAGCGCTGCGAGCAGGAGCTGGACCTCGACCCGAAGCGCTTTCCGCCGCGCGCCGTGCGAGCCCAGATCTCGGCCGCGAAGAGCCAGCTCCTCGACGCGGAGGGCTACGCGGGGGCGCAGGGCTCGTTCTTCGAGCGGGCCGTAGCCGACGTCTACCGGCTGTATGAGCGGCGAATGCTGGAGGCCAACGCGATGGACTTCGACGACCTGCTCGTCCGCACGGTCAACCTCCTGGAGCTGTTCGGGGACGTTCGCGAGCGCTACCGCCGCGCCTTCCGCTGGGTGCTGGTCGACGAGTACCAGGACACCAACCACGTTCAGTACCGGCTGCTCCAGCTGCTCTGCACCGAGCACGGCAATCTGTTCGTGGTCGGCGACGAAGACCAGAGCATCTATCGCTTCCGCGGCGCCGACATCCGCAACATCCTCGAGTTCGAGCGAGACTACGCCGGGACCACGGTGGTGCGATTGGAGGAGAACTATCGCTCCACGCAGGCGGTGCTCGACGCGGCGAACGCGATCGTCGCCAACAACAAGGATCGTCTGGGCAAGCGGCTGTGGACCGGACTTGATCGAGGCGAGCCGGTGACGATCGTCGAGCTCGACGACGAGCACGCCGAGGCGCGCTACGTGGCCTCGGAGGTGGAGCGGCTGGCGACGGACGAGGGGGTGCCGCGCGACGAGATCGCCGTCTTCTACAGGGTCAACGCCCAAAGCCGCGTGCTCGAGGACACGCTGGTGCGGTTCGAGATCCCCTACCAGGTGATCGGGGGCACGAAGTTCTACGAGCGCGCCGAGATCAAGGACGCGATCGCCTATCTGAGCCTGATGGCGAACCCCGCAGACGCCGTTTCGTTCGCGCGGATCGTCAACGCGCCGCGCCGCGGGATCGGCCAGACGACCCAAGGGCGCCTGCTCTCACACGCCAACACCACCGGCGATGACATCTGGGACGTGTTCTCTGCGCCCGAACGGGTGCCGGGCCTGGGGGCCGGGGCGCTGAAGGCCGTGAGCCGGTTCGCCGAGACGATGAATGGCCTTCGCCGGCGCCTCGAGGCCACCGACGGCGCCGCCCCCGTCGCCGAGCTCTTGGAGGGGGTCCTCAACGAGAGCGGCTACCTGGATGCGCTCCAGGCGGAGCGAACGATCGAGGCCGAAGGCAGGGTCGAGAACCTCGAGGAGCTGGTGGGCGTCGCCGGTGAGTTCGATGCCAACCGTGAGCTCGAGGGCGAAAGCGACGTAGGGCCGCTGGAGGAGTTCCTGGCCCAGATCTCGCTGTACACGGATCAGGACGCGCTGCGGACAGAGGAGAGCCTGTGCACTCTGATGACACTCCACAACGCCAAGGGCCTGGAGTACCGGGCGGTGTTCATGATCGGCTGTGAGGAGGGGGTGTTCCCGCACATGCGCTCACTCGAGGAGGGCAACCTCGAGGAGGAGCGCCGCCTTTGCTACGTCGGCGTGACCCGGGCCAAGGAGCGACTCTGGATGACCTTCGCGCGCCGGCGCAGCCTGCACGGCGGGCGCGGGCACAACCTGCCCTCCCGGTTCCTCGGCGAGATCCCTGCCGAGCTGGTCGAGCGCCAAGGAGCGGCATCTCCCACCGGCTGGGCGGCAGCCGCCGCCCTCGGTGCGGGAATCGGGCCCGGCTCGCGGGAGCGCCCGTCCCCCCACGCCTCGCCGCTCGAGTTCCGGGTCGGCGACGACGTCGTGCACGCCACCTTCGGCGAGGGCGTGGTCACGGGGGTGGAACCGGGCGGGGTGATCGTCGCTCGCTTCGCCGCCGACGCCACCGAGCGCAAGCTGATGGCCGACTACGCCCCGCTGAAGAAGGTCTGAGCCATGGCGCCCAGGAGCGCCGGATCGAGCGCGCGGCTGATCGACGGCAAAGCGGTGGCGGCGAAGGTGCGCGAGCGGGTGAGTCGCGAGGTGCAGGAGCTGGCGGCCGCGAACGGCGGCCGCTCCCCCGGCCTGGCGACCGTGCTCGTCGGTGATGACCCCGCTTCGCACGTCTACGTCACCAACAAGCGAAAGCAGACCGAGGAGGTGGGGATGCGCTCGGTCCACCGCGGGCTGGAGGCCTGGACCTCCCAGGAGAGGTTGCTCGCGCTGGTCGGCGAGTTGAACGCCGCCGACGAGGTGGACGGGATCCTGGTCCAGCTTCCGTTGCCGGGCCAGATCGATCAGGACGCGGTGATCGCGGCGATCGACCCGGCAAAGGACGTCGACGGGCTGACCGCCACAAGCGCCGGCTTGCTGGCCCAGGGCCGTCCGGGCCTCGTCTCGTGCACTCCACGCGGCGTGATGGAGCTGCTTCGTCATGAGGAGGTCGAGCCGGAGGGCCTGGACGCGGTGATCGTCGGGCGCTCGATCCTGGTCGGCAGGCCGCTCGCCAGCCTGCTCTTGAACGCCGACGCCACGGTCACCGTTTGCCACTCCCGGACCCGGGATCTGCCCGGCGTGTGCCGCCGCGCCGACATCCTCGTGGCCGCCGTCGGCTCGCCGCGTCTGGTCAAGGCCGACTGGGTCAAGCCGGGCGCCGCAGTGATCGACGTCGGCATGAATCGCACCGAGGACGGCCTAGTCGGCGACGTCGATTTCGAAGCAGTCCTGGAGGTGGCCGGCGCGATCACCCCGGTGCCGGGCGGGGTGGGCCCGATGACGATCGCGATGCTGCTTCAGAACACGGTCTTGGCCGCCAAGTCCCGCTGGGGCTAGACGGCCAGGTGCCTTGCGATTCGACTGACGCGCGGTATAGGCTGCGCTGCGCGATCAGCCCGGAAGTTGGGCTTCACCGAACCGTCTCGGGCTGAATCGGCTGAAGTCATCCGTCAGAGGGAGCGTCAATGGACCTCACCAGGCTCACCCAAGGCGAGAAGATCGCCGGGGTTTCAGGAATTGCGCTGATCCTAATCATGTTCATCTTCAAGTGGTTCGGTCTGAAGGCCGGTGTCGGCGGCTTCACCGTCGAAGGCTCACGAAACGCCTGGGGCTCCTACGGCTTCATCGACCTCGTCCTGTTCATCACCGGGGTGGCCGCGGTCGGCCTGGCGGCGCTCGCAGCCTCGGAGACCGAGACGGGCCTCCCGGTCGCCGCGGGCGCGATCGTCGCAGGCCTCGGAATCCTGTCGGTCCTTCTGATCATCATCAGCATCATCAGCCCGCCGGATTTCGGCGCCGATCTGTCTGGCACCGGCATCGATCACACTCGGAAGATCGGGGTATGGCTGGGGCTGATCGCCGCGATTGGGGTCGCCTACGGTGGTTGGCGCGCGATGCAGGAGGAGGGGACCTCCTTCGCCGGCCAGACGGATGGCTTCCGCGGTGAGCCTGACGAGGGGCCGGGCGCGGGCCCGCCTTCTGCGCCTCCTCCACCGCCTCCGCCGCCGAGTGAGGCCCCGTAGGTCGCAGCTTCGGGACGCGCGCGCGTCCCGGGAGGAGAGGTCGAACGGCGACGGCCGCCTGAAGGCGGCCGTCGCTAGTTGAGGCGATCGGCGAGCTGGCGGGCGACCCGTGAGGCCATCGCGATGATCGTCATCATCGGGTTGACGCCGATCGAGCTGGGCAGCAAACTGCCGTCCGCCACATAGAGGGCATCGGCGCCGTGGACCGCGCCGTCCGTGCCGACCACCC
This sequence comes from uncultured Actinomycetes bacterium, assembly GCA_963760665.1. Lineage (GTDB taxonomy): Bacteria > Actinomycetota > Thermoleophilia > Solirubrobacterales > 70-9 > AC-56. The sequence goes on along the minus strand of CAVXDS010000009.1, from coordinate 51,253 downwards.
CCGCCGCCGGGTCGGCGTCGATCCGAGCCGTGCCCATCGGATGAAACGCCTCGAGACGCAGCTCGCCGGCGCGCGGCGGTGAGGCCTCGAGGTCGGCGATCCGGGCCTTCGGGATCGTCGGGACGCCGGCGATCTGCGGATAGACCTCGCGGGCGCCCGCGGCGTAGAACAGCTCCGCGGCGCGGGCGATGCCGAACACCAGCCGGGCGGCGTCGTCGTCCGTGAGGCGGTAGGTGATCCGCAGGGAGCCGTCGCGCGCCCGCCCCACCCGTCCAGCCGAGCGGTCGGAAAGATGGACGCCCGTCGAGGCGATGTGGTCGTAGGCGAGCACCCGCTCCGCGTGCTCGACGCCCGTGCCCGGGAGCCATTGCGCGCCGAAGGCCAGCGGGGTGAACGTGGCCTCGAGCAGGATCCCGCGATCCTCCCACTCGCTGACCGCGTAGCTCTGCATCACCCCGTCCCAGCCCCGTACCTCCTCGGCGAATCGGGCGCCCACCCAGCAGGCGGGATGGATGCGCAGGTTGCGGCCCAGCTGACCACTCGGCGAGTCAAAGCCGGATCGCATCAAGAGCTCGGGTGTCCCGAAGGCGCCGCCGGCGAGCACGACCGCGCGCCGGGCACGAAGCTTGAACGGGCGCGCTGTTCCATTCGCGCCGGCCAGGCAGTCGAGTCCCGTGGCTCGGTCCCGCTCGAAGACGACGCGCCGAGCATCGACCTCAGCCCGAACTCGCGCCCCCGCCGCCACGGCGCGGGGCAGATAGGAGACGTGCATGGCGCGTTTTGCATCCAGCCTGCAGCCGGCCGGACACGAGCTGCATTGGTGGCAGGCGCCGGCGTTTCGGTGCAGGGGCGCGTGGCGGACGCCCAGCGCCTCGGCGCCCTCGCGCAGGAGCTGGCCGTTTCGGCCCATCCGCTCGGGGTCGACCGGGCGCACGTTGAGCATCTCCTCGGCCGCCTGGTAGTCGGGGTCCAGGTCGGATGCCCATTCGACCCCGTGCTCTGAGGCCCAGCCGGCGAGCACTTCCTCCGGTGCCCGGAAGCAGGTGCCCGAGTTGATCACCGTGGTGCCGCCGACGGCCCGTCCGACCGGGGTCGGGATCGCCGGGCGGCCCTCGGCGATCGTCAGTCCGCCGTCCCGGTAGAGGGCCGCGAGCGCCGCCAGTGGCTCGTCGGGGTAGCTGCGCCGGTCCATGTAGGGGCCTGCCTCCAGCACGACGACCTCGAGACCGGCCTCGGCGAGAATCGCCGCCGTGACCGCGCCGCCGGCGCCCGAGCCGACGATTGCCACGTCGCATTCCTCGCCGCCGGCGGGCGGGCGAAGGTCATCGAGGCGCAAACCGGGCTGATCGGAGCCGGGGACGCCATCGGCGACCCCGCAGCGCATCTCGTAGCCGACCGCCTGCCGCACCCGCGCGTCGTTGCCGTAGCCGAGCCCCGTGAGTACCTTGAGGAACAGAAGCAGATCGCCGGACCGCGGAATGCTCGAGCTTTCCAGCCGGCGAAGGAAGTCCTGACGCGCCGCGAGGCTGGCACGGCTGAACCGCCACGGAAAGGGGAGCCATTCGAGGACCCGCAGCGCGAGCTTGACCTGCCCCACGCTGCGCCTCGGCATGCTCGCCAGGTAGCGATTGAGCGGCTCCGCGACCTCCACCGCATCCGCGCGTCGCGCGTGCTCCAGCCCACCCGGGCTGGCGGCCGGCGGCAGCGGCCCGAAGCCCGGCGCCATCGCCTCGGCGAAGGCGCGCAGGATTCGAAGCTCGCCGGCTCGCAGTCCCGGCGGGCGGCCCTCAGGGGCACGGAGCTCGGCGGCGCCCAGCCCCGGCGAGCGCCTTCAGGACGGGGCGGCGGGCTCTCCGATCCGTCCGGCCACAGACCACAGCATCAGGGCCACAGCGGCCAGGAAGCCGTCGACGAGGAAGTTGAGCAGGTAGATGAACACGTCCTGGTCGAACAGGTAGAAGCCGAGCGCGCCCAACGAAGAGGCTGTCTTGCCGGCCGCGAGCACCAGGAGCAGCGGCCGGTAGCGAACCACGTCGGCCTGGACCACGAGGCAGATGCCCGTGATCACGACCATGTAGGCGAAGCCCAGGGCCAGCCAAAACTGCTCGGTGGTCTCCGGTGCGCGCGTGAACTCCCCCAGCGGCAGCCAGTTGCCGAAGTCGGAGATCACGTCCAGCACGCCGTCGGGCGTGACGATGAACAGGATGCCGACGATCGCAAAGCTCGCCGCCAGCAGGCGGAGGTTGAGAACGACGAATCGCTCCGCCCGCGCTCCGGTCATCGCTGACACAGGCCGGGCATCCTACCCGGCCTAGAATCCGCCTCGTGATCGATCGGGAGCAGGTCCTGCACGTGGCGCGCCTGGCGCGGTTGGAGCTGACCGACGACGATGTCGAGCGGATGTCCGGAGAGCTGTCGACGATCCTCGACCATGTCGAGCGGATGAACGAGCTCGAGCTCGACGGGGTGGAGCCGACCTCACACGTCGTCGCGCTCGAGAACGTGCTGCGCGCCGACGAGCCGCGACCGAGCTGGCCGCGCGAGCAGATCCTCGAGCCGGCGCCCGACCCGGCCGAGGGGGGTTTCCGCGTTCCCTCTCCGCAGGCGTGACCGACGAGCTCCTCGAGCTGACCGCCGCCGAGGCACTGCGGCGGATCGATACCGGGAAGCTCTCGGCGGACGAGTACTTCGACGCCTATGCCGGCGCTCGAGACGAGCTCGGCGCCTACCTGTGGCGCGCCGAGCCCGGCTCGCGCCAATCCCCGGACGGTGGCGCCGAGGGCGATCTTGCCGGGGCGCCGATCGCGGTCAAGGACATCTTCTGTACGCAGGGAATCCAGACCACCGCCGGGTCGCGGATCCTGGAGGGCTACCGGCCGCCGTACACCGCCACGGCGGTGCGCAGGCTCACCGGCGCGGGCGCCCGGCTGCTCGGCAAGACCAACATGGACGAGTTCGCGATGGGCTCCTCGAACGAGAACTCCGGCTACGGCCCCGTTCTGAACCCCTGGGATCGCGACCGTGTCCCTGGAGGATCGTCGGGCGGCTCGGCCGCGGCGGTGGCCGGCCGGCTGGCCCCCTGGGCGATCGGCACCGACACCGGCGGCTCGATCCGACAGCCCGCCGCGCTGTGCGGGATCGTCGGTCTGAAGCCCACCTACGGCGCGGTCTCCCGTTACGGGATGATCGCCTTCGCATCCTCGCTGGACCAGTGCGGGCCGCTGACCCGCGACGTCACCGACGCGGCGCTCCTGCTCCGGGTGGCCGAGGGCCGCGACCCCTGTGACTCGACCTCGGTGGGAATCGAGGGCGGGGTGGAGCTGCCATCGCGCGGCGACCTCGACGGGCTTCGCTTCGGCGTGCCGCGGGAGCTGTCGGCCGATGCCCAGGGGATCGAGGCCGGCGTCTCGGAGGTGTTCGAGCGCACCCTTGGAACGATCCGGGAGCTGGGCGGCGAGGTGGCCGAATGCGAGCTTCCACATGCGGTGCACGGGATCTCCGCCTACTACGTCCTGGCGCCGGCCGAGGCCTCGACGAACCTCGCCCGCTACGACGGCGTGCGCTACGGGCCACGGGCCGATTCGGGCGGCGACCTGACCGCGATGTACGAGCGGACGCGGGCAGCGGGGTTCGGCGCCGAGGTGAAGCGGCGGATCATGCTCGGCACCTACGCGCTCTCCTCGGGCTACTACGAGGCCTACTACGGCCGCGCGCAGCGGGTCCGCACCAAGATCGCGGACGACTTCCGGGCCGCGTTCGAGCGCTTCGACTACCTGGTCTCGCCGACCTCGCCGACCGTGGCGTTCAAGCTCGGGGAGCGGACCGCGAACCCGCTGGCGATGTACATGTCGGACTTCTGCACCGTGCCGATGTCGCTGGCCGGCATCCCGGCGATCTCGATCCCGGCCGGCCTCGCGGAGCCCGATGGGGGCGGCCCAGGGCTCCCGGTGGGGTTCCAGATCGCCGCCCCGGCGTTCGGCGAGTCGGGACTGCTCGACGCCGCCCACGCGCTCGAGCGGGCGATCGACTTCGACACCAGGCCCCCGGGAGTGAGGACGTGACGGTGAGAACCCGGAGCCCCGCATGAGCCTGCCGGACGGATACGAAGCTGTGATCGGGCTCGAGATCCACGTCCAGCTGTTGACGCGGACCAAGATGTTCTGTGGTTGCGAGCTGTCGTTCGGCGATCAGCCGAACATCCACACCTGCCCGATCTGCCTGGCTCACCCGGGCGTTCTCCCGGTTATCAACGAGCAGGCCGTCCGCTACGCCCTGCAGATCGCCCTGGCGCTGGAGTCGGAGGTGGCGCCGCGGTCGATCTTCCACCGCAAGAACTACTTCTACCCGGACAACCCGAAGGGCTACCAGATCAGCCAGTACGACATTCCGCTGGCGCTGGGCGGCCGGCTCGGGGACGTTCGCATCCACCGCGTCCACCTCGAGGAGGACGCCGCGAAGCTGACTCACGTCGGCGAATCGGGGCGCATCCACGGCTCCGCCACCTCGCTGGTCGACTTCAACCGCGGTGGCACGCCCCTGGTCGAGATCGTCACCGAGCCCGACCTGCGAGGCCCGGCCGAGGCCCGGGAGTGGGCGCAGCTCCTGCGAACCACGGTCAAGCAGCTCGGCGTCTCCGACGTGAACATGGAGGAGGGGAGCCTGCGTTGCGACGCCAACGTCTCGGTGCGGCGCCAGGGCGCCGAGGAGCTGGGGACGAAGACCGAGCTCAAGAACATGAACAGCTTCCGCTTCCTGGAGCGGGGCATCGCCGCCGAGCTGGAGCGCCAGGTCGCGGAGCTCCAGGCGGGGGGCCAGGTCGAGCAGGAGACCTTCCACTTCGATCCGCGAACCGGGTCGCTGACGCCCCTGCGCTCCAAGGAGTACGCGCACGACTACCGGTACCTCCCGGAGCCCGACCTGGTTCCGCTGGCCCCCACCGAGGAGATGCTGCGCTCCGCGAGCGAGGCGCTGCCGGAGCTCCCGGGCGCCCGTGAGGAGCGCTACGAGACCCAGCTCGACCTCCCCGAGGTGATCGCTCGCCAGCTCGCCTTCGACACCGACCTCGGCGACTACTTCGAACGCGCTCTTGACGCTTCGCGCCAGAGCGCGGCTCGGGAGGGCTCTGCGCCCGAGCCCAGGGTGATCGCCAACTGGGTTACGGGCGAGCTGGTCGCCAGGCTGCGCGAGGCGGAAGACGGGGAGGCGGACCCGGCCGCCTCGAAGGTCTCGCCCGAGGCCCTCGCCACGCTCGCCGGCATGGTCGAGGCCAAGCAGGTGACGACCGGTGCCGCGCGCCAGGTGCTCGCCACCCTGGTCGGCCAGGGTGGCGATCCAGCCGAGATCGTGGAGCGCGAGGGCCTCGCACAGATGTCGGACGCCGGCGAGCTCGAGGCGATCGTCGAAGGCGCGATCGAGGCCGAGCCGGCGGCCGCCGAGAAGGTCAAGGCCGGCAACTCGAAGGCGATCGGCCGGATCATCGGCGTCGTGATGCGCGACACGAAGGGCACGGCGGACGGGGCGGAGGTCACCCGCCTGATCAGGGAGAAGCTCGGCCTCAACTAGCCCGGGGTGGGCCACTTGTAACAGCTTGTTACAAAGTGGTAGGCTCGGTCCATGGCCTGGAACGTGGTGATCGCCGGTGGTGGGTTCGGGGGCGCGTACGCCGCCCGCCAGCTCGAGCGCCTGCTGCCGAAGCAGTCGGCCCGCCTGATGCTCGTCAACGACGTCAACTTCCTGCTCTACACGCCGTTTCTGCCCGAGGCCGCGGCGGGCACCCTGGAGCCCCGCCACGTGGTCACTCCGCTGCGCGAGATCCTCCAACGCACCTTCCTGCGGCTGGGGGCGGTGACCGCCCACGACCCGGCGGCGCGCACGGTCGAGATCCGCACCCACGAGGGCGAGACCCAGGAGCAACGCTACGACCAGCTGATCCTCGCCCTGGGCTCGGTATCGCGGTTGCTGCCGGTACCCGGCCTGGAGAACGCGATCGGGTTCAAGAGCCTCGCGGACGCGATCTGGCTTCGAAACCACGTGATCGAGACGCTGGAGGCCGCGAACGCGACCGACGACCCCGAGGTCCGCCGGGAGCTCCTCACCTACGTGTTCGTCGGCGGCGGATACGCCGGCCTCGAAGCGCTCGCCGAGCTGCAGGACTTCGCCGTGGACGCTATGGACTCCTACCCACTGGCGCGGCTGCAGGGAATGCGATGGATCCTGGTCGAGGCAACCGATCGGGTGCTGCCGGAGATCGATCTGCGGCTGGCCGAGTACGCGGCGGGGGAGCTCCGCGGTCGCGGGATCGACATCCGGCTTGGCACCCGCCTCGAATCGGCCGAGCCCGACGCCGTGACGCTGACCACCGGCGAGCGTATCCCCACCCGGACGACCGTCTGGACGACGGGCGTGGCGCCGCACCCCAGCCTGGCGCGACTGAGCGTGCCGCTGGACGATCACGGCCGCGCCCGGGTCGACCAATACATGCGGGTCGTGGGCATGCACGGCGTCTGGGCGATCGGCGACTGCGCCGCGGTCCCCGATCCCTCGGTCGCCATGGCCAGGCCGTCGCCGCCCACCGCTCAGCACGCCATCCGCCAGGGCCGAACGGTGGCCCGAAACGTGGCCGCCGACCTCGGCATCGGCAGGGCCGAGCCGTTCAGCTATCGCAACCGGGGCGCCTTCGTAAACCTGGGCCGCTACAAGGCGGTCGCCAGGATGGGGCGGCTGACCTTCTCCGGGTTCCCCGCCTGGTGGTTGACACGCACCTACCACCTGAGCCAGATCCCCGGCCCGGCCCGCAAGGTCCGCGCCGCGGTCGACTGGACCGTGGGCCTGCCCTTCCGCCGCGACGTCGCGGAGGTCGGCTCGATCGGGCACCCGCGGCCGCTGCGCGCCGAGGAGTACGAGCGCGGCGGCAGCCACCGCCCGGTCTCGTAGGTGGGCCGAACAGACCGCTCATAGGGCGCGCCTTCGGCGCATGGCCACCGGACGCGCGAGAATTCAGGCATGGCCGCTCCGTACCTGATCATCGCGCTGTCGTTCGGGATCGCGACCGGGGTCATCGGGCGGGCCAAGGGCAGCTCGTTCTTCATCTGGCTGATCGTTGGATCGGTGCTGCTGATCTTCGGCCTGATCGCGGCGATCCTCTACCGGCCGGAGACCGAGGAGCCGGAGCGCCGCTGCCCGCGATGCGGCAAGGTCCACAAGCTCTACGTGCAGGTGTGCACCGCGTGCGGGGCGGAGCTGTATCTGCCCGATCCCTCTGAGGTCCGGCAACCGAGCTCGAGCTGAGTGGCCGCCACGGTTGAGAGCTACGTTTTTCTCCCTATGACGTGGTCAAAAGGCACTTCGTCCGGATCTTGGGCTCAGCGCAGCCAGGTCCGAACGATCGCGTTCGCGAACCCGAGCCCGTAGCGGACCACGGCCGGCTTCTTGGAGTGACCGTGCATCCGGTGGGCGACCGTCACCGGGACCTCCTTGGCCGGGATCCCGCGCTTGATCGCCTCGATCAGGAACTCGGAGGTGTGGAACTGCTCCTGGCGCAAAACGAGCTGTGGCAGGACGTCGGAGCGCACGGCGCGGTAGCCGTTCGAGCAGTCACTCACCTTGGTGCGGGTGATCAGTGAGACGGTCCGGTTGAAGACGACGATCCCGAGCTCGCGCGCGTGGTGGTTCGGCTCGGCCTCGCCGAGGACGCGGGATCCGTGCGCCACGGCGACCTCGCCGGAGATCACCGGCTCCACCAGGCGCTCCATCTCCGATGGCAGGTGCTGTCCGTCCGCGTCCAGGGTGACGACGATGCTCGCGCCCGAGTCGGCGAGCAGCCGATAGCCGGTGCGAAGCGCGGCGCCGCCGCCGCGATTGATCAGGTGGCGGGCGACGACAGCGCCGTGCTCGGCGGCGATCTCCCCGGTGCCGTCCCGAGAGCCGTCGTCGATGACGAGAACCGCGGTCTCGAGCCCGCAGACCTGATCCGGAATCCGGTCGAGGACATAGCCGATGCTGTCGGCCTCGTTGTAGGCGGGGATCAGCACGCCGAGCTTGTCCCGGAAGCGCTCCGGATGGCCCGCGGCGACGAATTGCTCCCAGGCGAGCGCCTCGAGCACCTCGGAGAGCTCGCGGGTGATTCGCGACCCCTGCGACAGCGCTCGCACGACCAGCAGGAACAAGACCAGGATGCCGATCACGGCGATCCCGACGATCCGCGTCCCGTTCTCGCGTTTGAACGAGAAGGCGCCGAGGATGGCGTCGAGCAGCTGTGTGCCGGCGACGATCGCCAGGCCGAGCGCGATCAACAGCAGGATCAGGACGTCGGCATTTCGCAGTGAGCGCCGCCGCCAGATCGCAAACGCGGCCAACAGGGCGGCGATCACCAACCCGGCCGCGCGGATCGCGGTCAGCTCGGGCGGGAAGAGGCCGGAAAGTGGAAGGTAGACGGGCAACAAGGGCGGGATGAGGATAGATGCGCGACCCCATGCGGTTTGCGCTTCGCGCTGCAGGGGGCGATTCCGGGCTTCGCGCTGATCGGTTCGCTACGCTCGCGCGACGATGCGAATCCTGATCCTCGGGGGTGACGGATACCTCGGATGGCCAACCGCGATGCGCTTCTCGGCGCGCGGCCACGATGTCTCCGTCGTCGACAACTTCTCCCGCCGGCGCTGGCACGTCCAGCACTCGACCGGCTCGCTGACCCCGATCCGCTCGCTCGCCGACCGGATCGAGGCGTGGCACCAGGTGAGCGGGAACGAGATCGGCACCTACGTGGGATCGATGGAGGACGCCGACTTCCTCGAGCGGGTGATCGACGAGACGGTGCCCGAGGCGATCGTGCACTACGCCGAGCAGCCCTCGGCGCCGTACTCGATGAAGTCGCGAGAGGCGGCCGTCGAGACGCAGTACACGAACGTGATCGGGACGCTCAACCTGCTGTTCACGATTCGTGACCGTGTGCCCGACTGCCACCTCGTGAAGCTCGGCACGATGGGCGAGTACGGGACCCCGAACATCGACATCGAGGAGGGGTTCATCGAGATCGAGCACAAGGGACGCCGCGACACGCTTCCGTTCCCGAAGATGCCCGGCTCGCTCTACCACCTCTCCAAGGTCCACGACTCCCACAACATCCACTTCGCCAGCCGGATCTGGGGCCTGAGGGCCACCGATCTCAACCAGGGAGTGGTCTATGGGGTGGAGACCGAGGAGTCGGCCGAGGACGATCGCCTGATCACCCGCTTCGACTACGACGAGTATTTCGGCACCGTGCTCAACCGCTTCTGCGTCCAGGCCGTGATCGGCCACCCGCTGACCATCTACGGCGAGGGCGGGCAGACGCGCGGCTTCCTCAACATCCGCGACACGCTCCAGTGCGTCGAGCTGGCGGTCGCCAATCCCGCCGAGCTCGGTGAGTTCCGGGTCTTCAACCAGTTCACCGAGCAGTTCTCCGTCTCCCAGCTCGCCGAGCTGGTGAAGCGCAGCGGCGAGCAGCTGGGCTACGGAGTCGAGATGCGGAGGTTCCCGAACCCGCGGATCGAGGCCGAGCAGCACTACTACAACGCCACCAACACGAAGCTGATCGACCTCGGGCTGAAGCCGCACCACCTCGGCGAGGAGCTGGTCCGCTCGATGCTGCGGATCATCGAGACCCACAAGGGGCGCGTGATCGAACGGGCGATCCTGCCGAGCACGCGCTGGAGGCCGGGCGAGCTCGAGCTCGAAGAGGTGGCGGAGGTCCGGGCGGGGCGCAAAGGCCAGCCGATCGAGTAGCGTCCTTCGTCACGGCGATGGCGGAATTCAAATCGGCGAGCGAGTTCCGCGAGGTCATGGACCGGACCTTCGGCCTCATGAGCACCGACCCCGAGATGGGGCCGAAGCTTCGCGACGCGCGGGTGCCGCAGCGGTTCGAGTTCCCCGACCTGGACGCCGTCGTCAACGTCACCTACGACGACTCCGGAGGCGAGCAGAACCTCCGATGGGAGTGGTCGGACGACGTCGACTGGGAACCCAAGGTGACGATGACGATGACCTCCGGGATCGCCAACCGGTACTTCCAGGGCAAGGAGAACGTGCCGCTGGCCCTCGCGAGGCGACGCATCAAGAGCTCCGGCGACGTCAAGTCCGCGCTGAAGCTGATCCCGATCACGAAGCCGGTGTTCGCGCTCTACCGAGAGATGGTGGAGCGCGACTATCCGCACCTGATCGTCTGAGCAAGGCGGCCACCGCCGACCGCCGCAGGCGGGGGCCCCGCGCAGGCGTTGTTCTACACTCGGCTGCCCATGAGGGCGGCGGATGCACTTTGTGAGGCCCTGAAGGCCGAGGGAGTCGAGCACGTCTTCGGCATCCCCGGCGGCGCCAACCTGCCCACCTACGACGCCCTGTACGACGCCGAGCTGATCCACATCCAGGCGCGCCACGAGCAGGGGGCCGGGCACGCGGCGGAGGGCTACGCCAAGGCTTCGGGGCGGGTGGGCGTCGCCTTTGCCACCTCGGGGCCGGGTGCGACGAACCTGGTGACCGCGATCGCCGACGCGATGATGGACTCGGTGCCGACCGTGTTCATCACCGGCCAGGTCCGCACCGACCTGATCGGCACCGACGGCTTCCAGGAGGCCGACGTGACCGGGATCACGATGCCGGTCGTCAAGCACTCCTTCCTGGTCACCGACCCGCGCCAGATCCCCGCCTACATCCACCAGGCCTTCCACATCGCCTCCACCGGGCGGCCGGGGCCGGTGCTCGTCGACATTCCCCAGGACCTGTCCCGGGCCGACATCGACTACGAGCCGGCCGCCGGGTCGCCTGATCTGCCCGGCTACAAGCCGCCGACCGAGGGCAACATCAAGCAGATCCGCCTCGCCGCCAAGGCGCTGGCCAACGCCCGGCGGCCGGTGATCTACGGTGGCGGAGGGATCGTCAACGCCAACGCCTCGCCCCAGTTCCGCGACTTCTGCGAGTCGGACCGGCTGCCGGTGACCCTGACCGTGATGGGCCTGGGCGCCTTCCCGGCGCCGCACGAGCAGTGGCTCGGGATGCTCGGCATGCACGGCACCAGGACGGCGAACTACGCGATGGACAACGCCGACCTGATCGTCGCCGTGGGGGCCCGGTTCGACGATCGGATCACCGGCAAGCTGGCCGAGTTCGCGCCGCGGGCCAAGTTCGTCCACATTGACGTCGACCCGGCGGAGATCTCCAAGAACGTCCCGGCCCACATCCCGATCGTCGGCGATGCCGGCTGACGTGCTGCCGAAGCTGACCGGCGAGTACGGGCGCTTGAACGCCGATCCCGCGCGGCTCGATGAGTGGTGGAAGCAGATCGGCGCCTGGCAGGAGGAGCACCCGCTGGGCTACGAGGACTCCGAGGACTCGGAGATCAAGCCGCAGCGGATGATCGAGGCTCTCTACAAGGTCACCGGGGGCGACGCGATCATCACCTCCGACGTCGGCCAGCACCAGATGTGGTGTGCCCAGTACTACAACTTCTCGAAGCCACGCCGGTGGATCAACTCCGGCGGCCTCGGCACGATGGGCTTCGGCCTGCCGGCGGCGATCGGCGCCAAGGTGGCGCATGCCGAACGAGACGGTGGTCTGCCTGGCCGGGGACGGCAGCCTGATCATGGTCTGCCAGGAGTTCGCCACCGCCGCCGTTCACGACATTCCGGTCAAGGTGTTCCTGATGAACAACGGCTACATGGGCATGGTCCGCCAGTGGCAGGAGCTGTTCTGGGACGGCCGCTACAAGTCGGTCGAGATGGGCGACAGCCCCGACTGGGTGAAGCTGGCCGAGGCCTTCGGCTGGACCGGCATGCGCTGCACCGACAAGAACGAGGTCGAGGACGCGATGCAGACCGCCCTTCGGACACGGACGGCCCGGTGCTGCTCGACGTCCAGGTTACGAAGACGGAGAACTGCTTCCCGATGATCCCGGCCGGCGCTGCGGCGCGGGACATGGTCGGGTAGGGCCGAAGTCGTGGAAGCCGGCACCCCCGATCTGATCAAGCTCGAGGACCTCGAGGTCGGCAGCGGCCTGACCGGGCGCAAGCACGTGCTCTCGCTCCTGGTCGAGAACAAGCCCGGCGTCCTGGCCCGAATCGCCGGGCTGTTCGCGCGGCGCGGATTCAACATCGACACCCTCGCCGTGGGTCCCACCGACGATCCCGATATGTCGCGGATCACGCTGACCCTCGACGGCGCCGTGCACCCGATCGATCAGGTCACCAAGCAGCTTCACAAGCTGGTCAACGTGATCAAGATCCGCGACATGGTGCCGGAGCAGACGGTCTCCAGGGAGATGGCGCTGTTCCGGGTTCAGGCGACGGTGGAGAGCCGCGGCGAGATCGTCCAGTTCGCGGACATCTTCAGGGGGAAGATCGTCGATGTCTCGCGCCGCAGCCTGACCATCGAGGTGACCGGGTCGAACGAGAAGATCGACGCCTTCGAGCGCATGATCCGGCCCCACGGCCTGATCGAGATGGCGCGGACCGGCGAGGTTGCCATCAGCCGCTCCCGTCCCGACGCACTAGCCGGGCCTTGATCGAGGCGACGGCCGCGCTCGACACGCTGGAGGCGCTGCTCGCCGAGACGGAGCGCAGACGGCGGCTGGTCAGCGTCACCGTGCCGGTGGAGCTCTCGGACCCGAGCGCCGCCGTGTTCGCCTCGCGGCTCGCCGGCGATCGCTGGTTCTGCTGGGAGCAGCCCGATCGCGACGGATTCGCGCTCGCCGCGCTTGGCAGCGCTCACGAGGTCGTCTCGCGTGGCCCGGAGCGCTTTCGCGACCTGGTCGGCGCCTGCGCGGAGGCGGCCCGAGGCGTCTCAGCCATGAGCCCGATCGCCTGCCCGCCGGCGCCGGCCCGGTCTGGGTCGGAGGGTTGGCGTTCGCGCCCGACGGCGGGCGGGCGCCCCAGTGGTCCTCGTTTCCCCCCGCGCTGATGGTGATGCCGGAGCTGGCGCTCCACCGGGCCGCCGGTCGGACCCATCTGACCCTGTGCGGTTTGAGCGGGCCGGGTGTCGACCCGGCCGCGAGCTCGCGGCGGCTGCGCGCCCGGCTGGCGGCGCTGCGCGAAGCGTCCCTGCCGCTCGCCGATCCCCATCCGACCGGGGAGGCGCGGATCGCGAGCGTGCTTGCGCCGGGCGGTTCGAGCAGTCGGTGGCGCAGGCGGTGGGCCAGATCCGCGCCGGGGCACTCGAGAAGGTGGTGCTCGCGCGAGAGGTGGTCGTCGAGGCGCCGCGGGCCCACGACCCGGCGGCCATCTACGGGGCGCTTCGAGAGCAGTTTGCGTCGTGCTTTTGCTTTTGCTGCGGCTCGCCCGAGGCCGCCTTCCTCGGGGCCAGCCCGGAGCTGCTCGTGCGGCGAAGCGGCGCTGGGGCGGCGACGGTGGCGCTTGCCGGCTCCACCCGGCGCAGCGCCGACCCCGCGGTGGACGATCACCTCGGCGAGCAGCTGATGCGCTCCGCGAAGGACCGGCGCGAGCACCAGATCGTGGTCCGCCGGATCGAGCGGACCCTGCGCGGTCAGTCCGTATGGGTCGAGGCGGCGCCCGAGCCGGGCCTGGTCAAGGTGGCGAACATCCAGCACCTCGCGACTCCGATCCATGCCCAGCTCTCCGAGCCGCGCTCCGCGGTCGAGCTGGCGGGACTGCTGCACCCGACGCCGGCCGTCGGCGGCGAGCCCCGCGACCGCGCGCTCGACGCGATCGCCGAGCTCGAGGAGCTCGATCGCGGCTGGTACGCCGGGCCGGTTGGCTGGATGGACGCCGCCGAGGACGGAGAGTTCTGCGTCGCAATTCGCTCCGCCCTCCTGCGCGACCGCACCGGCCACCTGTTCGCGGGCAACGGGATCGTGATCGACTCCGAGCCCGAGGCGGAGCTCGCCGAGACCGAGGTCAAGCTCGGGGCGCTGCTGCCGCTGCTGACCGTCTAGGTCGACTGCGCGTCAAGCGCCGTGACGGGCCGCCAGCGCCTCGCCGACGCGCCCCGCGATCCGCCGGTGCAGCTCCACGTTTCGCCGGCGGTCGACCGGGATCTCGATCAGCGCCGTCCCGCGGGCGGTGGCGTCGGCCAGCTGATCCAGCCGCTCGATGCGCACGTGCGGCAGGTCGTACACGGCGGCGACCCGCGCCAGGTCCATCCCCAGCGGGGTTCCCAGCAGCGCCTCGAAGTCGTCCCGCTCGAGCTGCTCGGCCTGGGGCAGGAACTCGAAGATCCCGCCGCCGTCGTTGTTGAGCACGACGATCCGCACGGCGGCCCCCGCGTGCCGGAGCGCGGCGAGGCCGTTCATGTCGTGGTACAGGCCCAGATCGCCGGTCACGATCCACGTGGGGCGGCCGCTCGCGGCCGCGGCGCCGATCCCCGAGGAGATCAGGCCGTCGATCCCGTTCGCGCCCCGGTTGCAGAGGAACTTCACCTGGGTTGAGGCGGACGGAACGAACGCCTCGGAGTCGCGGATCGGCATCGAGGAGGCCGTGTAGACGAGGTCGCCGTCCGCGTAGAGCCGCGACAGGGCGGCGTGCGCACCCGGCTCCGTCGGCGCCTCGAGCGCCTCGAGCTCGGCCTGCGTTGCCGCCGCCGCCTGCCGCCCGGCGTCCAGCCAGGCGGCCCGCCACTCATTCCGGCGTCCCGCGAGGCGCTCGGCCAGCCCTGTTGCCAGGGAGCGGGGCTCGGCCCGCACGATCGTCTCCGCCTGGTTGGAGGGCTCGTTCCAGCCGAACGCCGGGTCGACCACCACCTGGCGAAGCCCGCGGAGCGACGCGAGCCACTGGCGAAGCGCCTTGCTGGTCGGCATGTCGCCGAAGCGGATCACGAGCTTGGGCTCGAGCGCCGGTGGGCGCAGGCGGGCGATCGCGTCGTAGGGCCAGACGACGAGCTTGCGTTCGTGGCCGCCGAGGCGGAGCTGCGAGGTCGGCTCGGCGAGGATCGGGTAGCCCGCCCGCTCGGCCAAAGCGGCCACCGGTTCGGCGAGCCTCTCGTCCGGCTGGCGGCCGGCGACCACCAGGCCCGGGGCGAGGCCGACACCCGCTCGGCGAGCTCGTCGACAAGCGACTCGTCGGCCAGCGGCGCCTCGGAGGCGACGGCCGTCAGCGGCCGCTCGGCGCGACCTTCCAGAGCGAGCGCCGAGGTGGCCGTTACGTCCCCGGGGCGCGGCTCCGGGCCCAGCGGGTCGCGCCAGGCGACGTTGAGGTGGACCGGGCCCGGGCGCGGCTCGCCGCGCGCCGCCGCGTATGCCCGGCAGGCCACGGAGCGAAAGTGGAGCAGGCCGGCGTCGTCGGCCTCGTGGTTGCCCACCTCGCAGAACCACCGCACCGCGGATCCGTACAGCTTCAGCTGATCGATCGTCTGCCCGGCGCCGATCCCGCGCAGCTCGGGCGGGCGATCGGCGGTGAGCACGATCACGGGAACGCCGGCCTCGTCCGCCTCGCAGACGGCCGGATGGAGGTTGGCGGCCGCGGTCCCCGACGTGCACAAGACGATCGCCGGCCGCCGGTCGGCCTGGGCCGCGCCGAGCGCGAAGTAGCCCGCGGAGCGCTCGTCGACGATCACGGCCACCTCGATCGCCGGCTGGCGCCAGAGGGCCAGGGCCAGCGGGGTGGACCGGGAGCCGGGAGCCAGCGCGGCCCGGCGGGCGCCGCAGCGCGCCAGCTCCTCGACCAGCGCCGAGGCCAGCGCGGTGTTGCGGTTGGTCGGATCCACCGGCGACGAACGGTACCCGCGAGCTAGATGCGGTGCCGCTCGAGCGCCCGCTCGTCGATCTCGACGCCCAGCCCGGGCCCATCGGGCAGGTGCAGAAGCCCGTCGCGCACCTCGCACTGCGCCGAGGCGATCGTGTCGCCGAACAGCTCCTGTGTGGCGAGGCCGTGCGCGAGCCCGGGGTCCTCGCGGCCGCGATAGAGCGCCTGGGCGGCGTGCGCCGCCGCGGCGATCCCCACCGGTCCGTCCAGGGAGCTCGACAGGTAGATCGGCAGCTCGGCGCCGATCGCCCCCGCGGGGCCGATCCCGCCGACCTTCGACAGCTTCACCGTGGCCAGGCGGCAGGCGCCGGTCTCGAGCGCTCGCTTCGCCTCCTTGGCGCTGGTCACCCCCTCGTCGGCGGCGATCGGGATCGAGGTCGCCGCGGCGACCCGCGCCATCCCCCGAAGGGTCGCGGTGGGCTGCTCGGCCAACTCGATCGCTAGCGGTTCGATCTCGTCCAGCACGGCCACCGCCCGATCGGCGCTCCAGGCGCCGTTGGCATCCACTCGCAGGCGCGCATCCGGGCCGACCGCGTCACGGACCGCCCGCGCCCGTCCCACGTCGTCATCGAGCCCAAGCTTCAGCTTGAAGGTCGTAAAGCCGCGCTCTCTCCAGCGGGCCGCCTCCTTGGCGAGCTCGAGTGGCGAGCCCGCGGCCAGCGTCGCGTTGCATCGCAGCGGCGGCGCGGCCTCGCCGCGGAGCATCCGCCAAAGGGGCGTCCCCGAGATCCGGCCGGCGAGGTCGAAGATGGCCGTCTCGACAGCCGCCTTGGCCGGCGCGGGCAGCCGCCGCCCGGCCGCCACGTCGATCACCGCGTCAACGGCGGCGCTCAGGGGCTCTGCGCCGGACATCGCCGTGACGTCCAGCCGGGTCAGGCGCCTGACCATGCGGAGCAGCGACCGCTCGACCCGCGACAGGGTCTCGCCACCGCGCAGGGACAGCGGCACGGCCTCTCCCAGGCCGACGACTCCCTCGTCGGTTCGCACTCGCAGCAGCACCACCTCACGCTCCTCGAGGGTCCCGCGCGCGGTCACGTACGGCTCCTTGAGCGGGAGCGCGTAGGGAATGACCTCTGCCTCGGCGATTCGCATCCGTCTAAGCGGCGATCAAAAGCCCGGCCGAGAGCAGGACGCTGAACGCCGCGAGCAGGGCACCGGTGCCCGCGAGGGCGCCGTTCAGCGAGGGTCCGTCCGTGCGGGTCATCACCGCGGCGAGGGGCCTGCGGACCAGCGGCGCCGCGAGCAGCATCAAAAGCCCCCAGGCGGGGCCGCCGGTCGCCAGCAGCGTGACCGGCACCGCGGCGAACGCGGCCGCGATCAGCAGGGCGTAGAGGTTGCGGGTTCGCGGCCGGCCCAGCCGCACCGCCAGGGTCAGCTTTTCGGCTCGCCGGTCGGTGTCGAGGTCGCGCACGTTGTTGACGACCAGGATCGCCGTCGCGAGGAAGCCCACCGCGAGCGAGAGGCCGAAGGGCAGCCAGTCCAGCCGCTCGAGCTGCACGTAGTAGGAGCCGTTGACGGCGACCAGGCCGAAGAACAGGAACACGAACAGCTCCCCGAGACCCTCATAGCCGTAGGGACGAGGGCCGCCGGTGTAGAGGACTCCGGCGAGGATCGAGGCGGCGCCGACGATCAGGATCACGACGCCGGCGACCGTGGCCAGGTAGATGCCCGCCGCCACGGCGACCCCGAACGCGACCCAGGTCGCGACCAGCACGCGTCGCGGCGCGACCAGCCCGGACGAGGTGACTCGCACCGGGCCCAGGCGGTCGGCCGTGTCAGCGCCTCGCCTGGCGTCCGAGTAGTCGTTCGCCAGGTTGGTGCCGATCTGGATGAACACGCTGCCGACCAGGGCGGCGATGAAGGCGCCGACGCGGATGTCGCCGCTGACCTGCACCGCGGCCGACGTCCCGACCAGCACCGGGGCGATCGCCGCCGGCAGCGTTCGGGGCCTGGCGGCCATGATCCAGAGCCTTACCGGCGACATGCTCGCACCGAGCCCGAGGCGACCGGTGATCCGAGCTCGCTCGGATGCCTGCGCTGTCGCCGGGGCTTGCAGGGTTCAGGGTCGCTTGGGGAACTTCGAGAAGTCGGGCCTGCGGCCCTCGACGTAGGCGTTGCGGCCCTCCTGGCCCTCCTCGGTCATGTAGAAGAGGAGGGTCGCGTCGTGGGAGAGCTGCTGCAGCCCGGTGAGCCCGTCCTCGGCGGCGTTGAAGCTTGCCTTCAGCAGCCGCAGCGCAAGCGGCGAGAGGGCGGACATCTCGCGGCACCAGGCGACCGTCTCCCGCTCCAGCTCGGCGACCGGCACGACCGCGTTGACGAGCCCCATGTCGCGCGCCTCCTCGGCCGTGTAGAGCCGGCACAGGAACCAGACCTCCTTGGCCCGCTTGACGCCGATGTTGCGTGCCAGGAGCGCCGCGCCGAAGCCGCCGTCGAAGCTGCCGACCCGCGGCCCGGTCTGACCGAAACGGGCGTTGTCCGCCGCGATCGTCAGGTCGCAGACGAGATGCAGGATGTGGCCGCCGCCCACGGCGTACCCGGCGACCATCGCCACCACGGGCTTCGGCGTGCGGCGGATCTGGACGTGCAGGTCGCCGACGTCGAGGCGGCCAACGCCCTGCTGAGCCACCTCGTCGTCACCGATGTAGCCGTCGTCGCCGCGAATCCGCTGGTCCCCGCCGGAGCAGAAGGCCTCATCGCCGGCTCCCGTGAAGATGATCGCGGCCACCTCCAGGTCGTCGCGGGCGCGGGCGAAGGCGTCGCGCAGCTCGGCGAGCGTCTGCGGACGGAAGGCGTTTCGGACCTCGGGGCGGTTGATGGTGACCTTCGCGATCCCCTCGCCCTTCTCGTAGAGGATGTCCTCGAACTCGGCCGCCGCCCGCCACTCGATCGGCGCGTAGAGCTCCTCCTTGGACGGCGCGTCCTTGTGGGGAATGGGCACGTGCGGGATTATCCCTGGCGATGCTCCTCGACAACTGGCTGGCCCAGCGAGCGCAGACCTGTCCCGACCGCGCGGCGCTGATCGCCGACGGCAGCCGTCTCACCTACGAGGAGCTCGAGGCCGAGGCGACGGCGGCCGCTCGCCGGCTTGCCGCCCACGGCGTCCGGGCTGGCGCAGCCGTGACCCTGGAGCTGCCGGTGGGCGCCGACTACGTCGTCCTCCTCCACGCCCTGATGAAGCTGGGCGCCGTCGCCCAGCCGCTGAACACGCGACTGGCGGCCGCCGAGCGCGAAGCCGAGCTGGAGCGCGCCGCTCCGGTGCTGACCATCTCGCGGCCCCACGACGCGAGCGGCCCCGAGGCCGACCTGCCCCTGCTCGGCGAGCACGATCTCGCTGCAATCCAGTGCCGTGTGATGACCAGCGGGACGTCGGGGTATCCACGCTCGATCGGGCTCACCTACGGAAACCACCTGTGGAGCGCGGTCGGATCCGCGTTCAACCTGGGCGTCGACCCGCTCTGACCGCTGGCTTTGCTGCCTGCCGCTGTACCACGTCGCCGGGCTGGAGATCGTGATGCGCTCGGTGATCTACGGGACCGGCGCCGTGGTCCACGACGGCTTCACGGTCGACGGCGTGGCCGAGGCGCTCGAGCGTGATGGCGTGACGCTGATGTCGCTCGTCACCACACAGCTCGTCCGCCTGCTCGAGGCCGGGCTGGACCTCTCCGGGCCGCGCGCGATCCTGGTGGGCGGTGGACCCGTGCCGCTCGAGGTGCTGGAGGAGGCCATCGGCCGCGACGTCGCCGTGGTCCAGACCTACGGCCTCACCGAGACCGCCTCGCAGGTGACGACGCTGGCGCCCCAGGAGGCGCGACGCAAGCTGGGCTCGGCTGGGCGGCCGCTGCTGACCACTCACCTGCGGATCCAGGACGGGGAGATCCTCGTCCAGGGCCCGGTCGTCGCGCCCGGCTGCGCCGACGAGGACGGCTGGCTCCACACCGGCGACCTGGGCCGAATCGACGACGAGGGCTTCCTCTACGTCGAGGACCGGCTGGGCGACGTGATCGTGAGCGGCGGTGAGAACGTGCTGCCCGCCGAGGTCGAGGAGGTCCTGCTGCGCCACCCGGACGTCGCCGACGCCGCCGCGGTCGGCCGCGCCGATGCCGAGTGGCAGGAGGCAGTGGAGGCCGTGGTCGTGCTGCGCGACGGCGCCGCGGCGGGGGCCGCGGAGCTGCGCCGACACTGTGCCGAGTCGCTTGCCGGGTACAAGGTGCCGAAGCGATTCGAGTTCGTCTCCGAGCTGCCGCGCACCGACTCGGGCAAGCTCTTGCGCCGGGCGCTTCGCTGACGCCTTCGCCGGGGGTGGACCGCAAACCGTCCTGCATGGGGACGCTTTGGAGTCCACCCCCGGCCGGGCACTCGTGTCGCGCCGAAGCCGGATACGTTCCGACCTCCAGATCGTGGCGTCAATCCACAAGGAGGAGCGAATTGGAGCGCGCAGGCGTTGCCCGGTGGCTCTCGGACTACATCGAGGCCTGGAAGTCGTATGACCCCGAGGCGATCGGGGCGCTGTTCAGCGACGACGTCAAGTACCGCTACCACCCGTACGACGACCCGGTGGAGGGCCGTCGGGCCGTGGTCGAGTCCTGGCTTGGGCAGGGAGACCACGAGGGCGCCTCGAGCGAGACGAGGCGGGCACCTACGACGCCTCCTATGAGCCCGCGGCCGTGGACGGCGAGGTCGCCGTGGCGACCGGCAGCAGCACCTACACGAAGGAGCCGGGCGGGCCGATCGACAAGGTCTACGACAACTGCTTCGTGATGCGATTCGACGGCGACGGACGCTGCCGCGAGTTCACCGAGTGGTTCGTGCGAGCGCCCCGACGCATAGAGTCCCGGTGATGAGCGCTGAAGACGGGATCTACTACGACGCCGACGCGGACCTCGCCCAGCTCGAGGGCAAGACGATCGCGATCCTGGGCTACGGGTCGCAGGGGCACGCGCACGCCCTGAACCTCAGGGACTCGGGCTGCGAGGTGGTGGTCGGCCTGCGACCCGGCTCCGCGAGCCGCGCCGAGGCCGAGGGCGAGGGTCTGACCGTGCTCGAGGTGGGCGACGCCGCCAGCCGCGGCGACGTGGTCATGATCCTGCTCCCCGACGAGAAGCAGGCCGAGGTCTGGGAGGCCGAGATCCGCGACGGGATCGCCCCGGGCAACCTGCTGATGTTCGCCCACGGCTTCTCGATCCACTTCGGCCAGATCGCCCCGCCGCCGGGTGTCGACGTCGGCATGGTGGCGCCCAAGGGCCCGGGCCATCTGGTGCGACGCCAGTTCACGGAGGGCCGCGGCGTCCCCTGCCTGATGGCCGTCCACCAGGATGCGACCGGAACCGCCCATGATCTGGTCCTGGCCTACGCCAGCGGCATCGGCGGTGGGCGGGCGGGCGTGATCTCCACGACGTTCAAGGACGAGTGCGAGACGGACCTGTTCGGGGAGCAGGCGGTGCTGTGCGGCGGCGCCACGGAGCTCGTGCGCGCCGGCTTCGAGACGCTGGTCGAGGCCGGATACGACCCGCGCCTGGCCTACTTCGAGTGCCTGCACGAGCTGAAGCTGATCGTCGACCTGATGTACGAGAACGGCATCCAGGGGATGCGCCACTCGATCTCCAACACCGCCGAATACGGCGACATGACGCGCGGCAAGAAGGTGATCACCGCCCAGACGCGAGAGGCCATGCGCGAGCTGCTTGCGGACATCCAGTCGGGCGAGTTCGCCAAGGAGTGGATCGCCGAGAACCGCGCCGGCGCCGAGAACTTCCAGCGGATGCGCGACGAGGCCGCCGGCCACCAGGTCGAGCAGGTCGGCAGGGAGCTTCGCAAGATGATGCCCTGGATCGACGCCGAGCCGGGTTCCTAGCCGGGCGCGTGCGATGATGACGCCCGCTTCGGTAACCGAAGCGAAGGGAGAAAAGATGACCGAGACGCCGCAGCAGCCTGGCACGCCCGAGACCCCGACGGGTCCGGGTGCTGGAGAGCCACCGCCACCACCGCCCCCTCCACCGCCGCCGGCGGCGGTGAGTCCCACGGCCGATTATCCTGTCCACCTCGACATCGATCACCAGGAGGAGTACAGCCGCTTCATGCCGCTGATCAAGTGGCTGCTCGCGATCCCGCACTACCTCGTGCTGCTGGTGTTGGGGATCGGTGCGTTCTTCGTGGTCATCATCTCCTTCTTCGCGGTGCTCTTCACCGGGCCGCTACCCGAGGGGGATGTTCGACTACATGGTGGGCGTCCACCGATGGGGCGTTCAGGGTCATCGCATACACGGACCTGATGGTCGATCCGTATCCGCCGTTCACGCTCGCCGACGATCCGAGCTACCCGGTCCGGTTCGACATCGAGTATCCGGAGCAGGGCGTCAACAACTGGCGGCCGCTGGTCCACTGGCTCCTGGTGATCCCCTACGCGATCGCGGCGTACCTGATCTATCTACCTCGGGAGGATCTTGGTGTTCTTCGCCTTCTTCACGATTCTGTTCACGAAGAGGTATCCGGAGGGCATGTTCAACATCGTCCGGATCAGCCTGCGCTGGCTGGCGAGGGCGAATGCGTACGAGAACTGGATGGTGACGCGCTACCCGCCGTTCCACTGGGACTGAGCACGAGCAGCGCGTGACGCCCGTGGCGGGCCTCGATCGGGTCCGCCGCGGCGTCGTTTTCGGCCGCTCCTGGGCGCATCTGAGCCCGCGTGTTAGGGTCGCGGCCCATGTGGTCGGGAATGAGGCGCATACCGAAACGCATGACTGCGTTTCACAGGCGCCTTCTCATCCCGGTCCTCGCCGCGTTGGGCGTGGCCGCCGCCCTGGCGGTCGCCTCCGGAACACGCCCGCCGACCCGGTCAGGCAGCCGCGCGCCCAGAAACGGCCCAACGTGCTCGTGATCGAGTCCGATGACCAAACGGTCGAGTCGATGCGGGTGATGGACAGCGTCAACTCGCTGATCGGAGACCAGGGGGCGACCTTCCGGAACAGCTTCGTCAACTACTCGCTCTGCTGCCCGTCGCGCGCCACCTTCCTCACCGGCCAGTACGAGCACAACCACGGCGTGCTCGGCAACGATGCCCCCGAACGGCGGCTTTGGCCGCTTCGAGTCCCTGCACGCAGACAACAACCTGGCCGTCTGGCTGCAGGACGCGGGGTACTACACGGGCATGATCGGCAAGTACCTGAACGGCTACTCGAACAACCCACTGATCCCGCCGGGCTGGTCGGAGTGGCACGCGGCGGCTCCAGACCACCCAGGACGTCTACGACTACACGCTGAACGAGAACGGGACGCTGGTCCACTTCGGCCAAACCCCGGCCGACTTCAAGCAGGACGTGCTGACCTCGCGGGCGGTCGATTTCGTCGACCGCCGGGCGCGCAAGCCGAAGCCGTTCTTCCTCTGGCTCACCTACACGGCGCCGCACGGCGGCGGACCGAATCCGAATCCGAACCCGCCCCTGAACTGCGCCAGGACGGCGAAGCCGGCCCCTCGCCACGCCCATGCATTCGACTCCGAGCCGCTGCCGCGGTCCCCGAACTTCAACGAGGCCGACGTCTCCGACAAGCCGGCGGCGATGCGGCGCCTCCCGCTTCTGAACGCGGACGAGATCACCGACATCCAGCGCAGGTATCGCTGCCGACTCGAGTCCATTCTCTCGGTGGACGAGGGCGTGAAGGCGATCATCGACGAGCTCAGGGCCAGGGGCGAGCTCGACGACACGCTGATCGTCTACACCTCCGACAACGGCTTCTTCCACGGCGAGCACCGGATCCCGACAGGCAAGCTGCACATCTATGAGGAGTCGATCCGGGTGCCCCTCGCAGATGCGCGGGCCGGGCATCCCGCGAGGGGTGAGCGTCGGCGACCTGGCGATCAACGCCGATCTGGCGCCGACGATCGTCGACGTTGCGAACGCGAACCCCGGCCTGGTCATGGACGGGCGCTCGCTGATCCCCGTGGCGCGGAATCCGGGCATCGAGTCCGGACGCGAGCTGCTGATCGAGCAGCCGAGCTTCGAGGCGACCGGCTACTTCCACGCCGATGTTGTACACCGCCAGACCGGCTGGCTGTCAGATGCCCGCTCGCACGTCTCACATGACTGCAGCGGCACACGGCGGGAAAGAGTTCAACCGGGCCTTGGCGGACCTGACGAACCAGTTCGAGCGATATGAGGTCGTTCCGACAGAAGATCATTGACGCGGGAGACGACCTGAGTGGTTGTGGCGCATCCGCCGCAGAGCCAAAAGCCACGGGGTTCAGATCGAGGACCGGATTGCGCACGTGATCACGGTCCGAGGCGGGCGGATCAGCCGGATTGCATCCTTTCTCAGCCTCGCAGAGGCCCTCGAAGCCGCCGGGATCTCGGAGTAGGCGATGTCGCAGGAGAACGTCGGCACGATCGTGCGCCGGGGATACGACGCCTTCAATCGTGGCGACATCGAAGGCGTGACTTCGAGACGGTGCGTTCTCGAGGTCGCGTTCGCGAACATGTCTGAGCGCGTGTTCAACCCGTGCCGTATCCATGAGGGGCACGATGGGCATTCGGCGATTCGTCAAGGACGATCGATGAGGTCGTGGGAGGAGCTTTCGGATTGAGAGCCGCGGAGATCAGTCGGCGGGAGATCGCGTCGTCACGCGGATTACCTACACCGGAGTTCGGAAGTCGAGTGGTGCGAGTACGCGACGACGCCGGCTAGTGGCGTCTTCGACTTCCGGGAAGGACGCATCCTTCGCATCCGGCAGTTCGTCGACCATGCCGACGCCCTTCGAAGCCGCCGGGACTTTCGGAGTAGGCCATGTCGCAGGAGAACGTCGCACCGGCAGCCGTGCGCGGGTGATCAGTTACAGACGATGTTCACGCACTGGCGCGGGTCGCCGTTGCCGTGCGCCCCGTTCCCGCCACCGTCGATGACGCTGAAGACCGCGTCGATGCCGAGGTCGCCGTTGTTCTACCGCCCGGTTCCGGGTCAGCGTGGTCGAGCGGCTGTCGATGTGGAAACCGTCGCCCTTCGCCCTCCGGGCGACGTTGAGCTTCAGGACGCTGTGGCGCTCCTTTCGCCCGACCAGGAACCCGTCGCCGCCGCTGTCCCGCACGCGGTTTCGGCGGACGATGTTGTGGGCGCCGCCGACCGAAGGATGCCTGATCCCGAGGCGGATGCCGGGGCCGCGAGTATGAGCGACCACGTTGTGGGCGACCAGGTTGCCGTGTCCCTTCTCGATCCGGATACCTTCGCTGCCTCCGAAGACCCGGTTTCGGGTGATCACGTTGCCGCTGCCGGGACCAAGCGTGATCCCCCCGCCGTTACGGACGAGCCGATTGTGTCCGACCCGAAGGCCCTCGCCCCCCTCCAAGAGGAACCCTTCGCCGTCGTTGCGCGACATGATGTTGCCCCTGACCAGGGTGTTGGTGGAACGAACGGAGTTGATTCCGAGACCGGCGTTGCCCCGGAAAGAGCTTTTCAGGATCCGGTCGTGATGCGATTGGAACATGAGCATCCCCGCCAGGTCAACAGGGCCTCCCTTCGTCCGGTTTGCAGCGCTGTTTCGCACGAGACACCGAACGCACCGAAAGAAGAAGATGCCGGAAAACCCGTTCCTCGCGGCCGAGACGCCCGAGACGCGGAGGTGACGGGCGGCGCCGAGGTCGAGTCCATTGGCGAACTCGCGCACCGATCCTTGCTTCACGGTGACGCCGTCCTGACGCCTCTCGGCCACCCCGAGGTCGCAGGGCTCGCCTGAAGCGCAACCGGCGAAGGGCTTGCCGTCGCCGTCGATCGTGTGGCCGTTCAGGTTCAGGGTGACGTTGTCGGCGCCGATGATGATCCCGTTGTTGGGGCAGTTGACGAGATCCTTGTGGAGGGTCGTGTCGGCGGTGATCGTGTCCCCGCAGTGCGGCTGATTCGCCGCCTCCGCCCGCCGCTGGGTCCGTGAACCCCGCGACCTCGCTGTCGAAGGGCTACTCAGAGCTACGAGGCCAGCCGCCCCTAAGGCGAGAATCACCGCCAGCGAGACGACCGTCGCGGGGGCTGCACGCAAGCGGACCTTGGCGGGCATCCCTGACCTCCTTATCTAGCCGCGCAAGCAGGTTGCGCGTGCCTCCATGCGAACCTACACCCGCGCCCCACTGAGCGCAAGGCACCGGGCGCAATCCCGGTTTCTTGGAGAGCGCCGCCCGCTCACTGTGCCACTGCGCCCGCCAAAATGCCGTCCCGCGAGATACTGCGCGGGCGATGTCGCAGGAGAACGTCGAGGTGTTGCGACGCGCTTACGAGGCTTTCAACCGAGGCGATCGCGAGGGCGCGGTTGCGGGCTTTGCGCCGGAGGCCGAGTACGTCGTCACCACGGGGCAGATCCCCGGCGCCGGGGGCGTGTATCGCGGACCTGAGGGATATAGGCGGTTCCTGGAGTCGTGGTGGGGCGAGTTCGACGAGCCGGGTATTGAGGTCCACGAGTTGATCGAGACTGGTGATCAGGTGGTCGCCTCGCTGAAGCTCCGGGGCCGTGGCAAGCAAAGCGGCGTGGAGACCAGCTGGGACATCTGGCAGATTTGGACGGTGCGGGACGGCAGGGTCGTGCGCGGGCAGGGATTCACAAGCAGGGAAGAGGCCCTCGAAGCCGCCCGGCTTTTGGAGTAGGCGATGTCCCAGGAGAACGTGGAGCTGCAGCACCGGGTGATTGACGACTTCAATCGACGCGACCTCGATGCCTACCTGGCGTTGATCGACCCGGACGTCGAATTCACCCCCTACGAGGTTTCGGTCCAAGGTGGCGACCCCTATCGTGGCCACGACGGCGTCCGGAACTGGTGGAAGGACTCCTTCGCGGTCCTCTCGGACCTCAGGGCCGAGGTCTACGAGTGCGTGACCTCGGGGCCATCACGTTCGTCCACGGGTGCCTTCGCGGGCAAGGCGCCGAGAGCGGGGCGGCCTTTGAGCGGACGATGTACCTGGTCGCGGAGTGGCGCACCAGGAAGATCGTCCGGTGGGGCGCCTATGCGAGCGAGGCCGAAGCCCTCGAAGCCGCCGGGCTTTCGGAGTAGCTGCGCTTGGCTATGCCGAATCTGGCTCTATTCGCCGAGAATCTTGATGATCAGCCGCTTCGGCCGGCGGCCGTCGAACTCGGTGTAGAAGATCTGCTGCCAGGGGCCCAGGTCCAGTCGGCCGGCGGTGACCGGGACGATCGCCTGGTGGTGGACGAGGAGGTTCTTCAGGTGGGCGTCGCCGTTGTCCTCGCCGCCCGCGTGGTGACGGTAGTCGCCCGGATCCGGTGAGAGCTGGCGCGCCACGTCGTTCGCCGGCTCCTGCCAGCTTGGTGGCGCCACCTTGTCGAGCCACTCCAGCGTGTCGGCGTGGAGCCCGGGCTCGTCGTCGTTGACCCACACCCCGGCCGTGATGTGCATGGCGGAGACGAGCGCCATCCCCTCGGCGATCCCCGCTTCGTCGACGGCGGCCTGCACGTCGTCGGTGATCCGGACGAACTTCCGCCGCTCCTCGGTCTCGAAGGTCTTGTAGACGGTGTGCGAATTCATGCCTCGCCGCCCGAGGCTGCGTCCTCCGGCCGTCCCGCGGGGCCGAAGGGGCTGGTCTCGCCCTCCGGAAGCCGCCCGTCGCGGCCCACGTAGCCGTCCTTGGCGCCGACGACCACGTACACGGCGTCCTCGTCGCCGACGTTGCGGATCCTGCGCACGGTCGGCGCGTCCACCCGCGCTGCTCCGCCCGGCGGCAGCGTGTGCGTGGATCCGTCGCCGAACTCGATCTCGATCGTGCCCCGATGCACGAAGTAGAGCTCCTGCTGGGAGTCGTGATAGTGGCGCCCGGTCTCGTAGCCGGGCGGGATGGCGATGGCGTTGACACCGAAGGCGTCGACTCCGAGCGTGCGGCGGATCTTCCGGAAGCCGTAGCGCTCGCCCATCTCGTCGATGTGCCCGACCGCGTAGCCCTCGCCCTCGATCACGCCCTCGCTCATGGCGCGCGGACCATAGCTAACCTTCCGCGGCTCTCCGTATCCTGATCGAGATGGCCCACTCCGCCAACGTCTTCGGCAAGCAGTACATGCTGACCGCGGGACCGACGCCGCTGCCGCCGCGGGTCTCGCAGGTGATGGCGGAGCCGATCCTCTATCACCGCGCTCCGGCCTTCGTCGAGATCTACGCGCGGGTGCTCGAGCGCCTGCCCCTGGTCTTCCAGACCCGCAACGACGTGCTCAGCTTCGCCGCCACCGGCACGGGCGCGATGGAATCCGCGGTGGCCAACCTGGTCGTCGCCGGCGAGCCGGCCGTGGTCGCCTCGTGTGGCAAGTTCGGCCAGCGCTGGGCCGAGCTCTGCGACGCCTACGGCGCCGAGACCGTGCACCTGGAGTTCGAGTGGGGCGAGAAGGTGGACCCGGCGCGCCTGGACGAGGCGCTCGACCGGCGTCGGTCGGCCGGTGAGGGCGGTGTTCACCACCCAGTCCGAGACCTCGACCGGCGTCGTCAACGACATCCGCGCGCTGAACGAGGTCGACGAAGGCGCACGGCTCGGTGCTCGGCGTCGACGCCGTATCGGGTCTCGGCGCCGTCGACCTGCCGCAGGACGAATGGGGGGTGGACGTCGTCGTCGCGGGCTCGCAGAAGTCGCTGATGTGCCCGCCCGGTCTCGCATTCGCCTCGGTGTCCGAACGGGCCATGTCGCTCGCCGCCGAGAATCCCGGCGGGCGCTACTACCTCGACTGGGGTCGCACGGCCGCGGGCCAGCAGAAGGATCCGCCCGACTCGGCGTTCACCCCGGCCGTGACGCTGTTTCGCGCCCTCGACGTGGCGCTCGAGCTTCTGTTCGAAGAGGGCCTCGAACCGGGCCTTCGCCCGCCATGCGCTGCTCGCCCGAGGCGCGCGGGCGGGGATCGAGGCGCTGGGGCTGGAGCGCTTCGGGCCCGACGACGAGAACGCGAACGTCGTCACCGTTGCCCGCCTGCCGGACGAGATCGACGGCGCCCAGGTGCCGAAGCTGATGCGCGACCGCTACGGGGTCACGATCGCCGGCGGCCAGGGCCATCTGAAGGGCAAGATCGCCCGGATCGCCCACTGCGGCTACTACGGGGCCTTCGACATCGTCGTGGCGCTCACCGCCCTGGAGATGGCGCTGCGCGATCTCGGTCACGACGCCGAGCCGGGGTCGGGAGCGGGCGCCTGCCAGCGCGTGTTCGCCGAAGCCGGCGAGATCCCCGCCCCGGTCAGTGGCTGAAGCCAAGCCGAAGGTCCTGGTCAAGGAGAAGATCGCCGACTCCGGCGTCGAGCTTCTTCGTGCCGACTTCGACGTCGAGCTCGGACTGGAGATGTCGGACGGCGAGCTGGACGAGCGAATCGGCGAGTTCGACGGGATCGTGATCAGGTCGGCCACCAAGCTGACCGCGGACCTGATCGAGCGCGGCTCGAGGCTGAAGGTGATCGGACGCGCCGGGACTGGCGTCGACAACGTCGACGTGGACGCCGCCACCAAGCGTGGCATCGTGGTCGTCAACGCCCCCGAGTCGAACTCGGTGGCCGCCGCAGAGCACACCCTGGCGCTGGCTCTCGCCCTGTGCCGCAACGTCCCCCAGGCGCACGCCTCGCTGGTCGGGGGCGAGTGGGCGCGGTCGCGATTCGCCGGCAACGAGCTGTACGGCAAGACGCTCGGCGTGATCGGGTTCGGCCGGATCGGCCAGCTGGTCGCCCACCGGGCCCAGTCGTTCGAGATGCAGGTGGTCGCCTTCGACAAGTTCGTCGCCGCGGAGCGCTTCCGCGAGCGGGGCGTCGAGCGCGCAGAGACGACCGACGACCTCTACGCCAAGGCGGACATCGTGACCATCCACCTGCCGAAGACGCCCGACACGGTCAACTGGATCGATGCCGACGCGATCGCGAAGATGAAGGATGGGGTGCGGATCGTCAACTGCGCCCGCGGCGAGCTGATCGACCTCGAGGCGCTCGAGGCCGGGCTCGACTCGGGCAAGGTGGGTGGAGCTGCACTCGACGTCTTCCCCGCCGAGCCCGTCACCGATCTCTCCCTGTTCGAGCGCGACAACGTCGTCGTCACCCCGCACCTGGGCGCGGCCACCGCCGAGGCGCAGGACCGCGCCGGGACGATCACCGCCGACCAGGTGCGTCGCGCGCTGTCGGGCGGCGTGGTGACCAACGCGGTCAACATCGCCGCCGTGCGCCCGGAGGAGATGGAGGCGCTGGCGCCGTTCGTGCCGCTGTGCGAGAAGCTCGGACGGCTGGCGCAGGGTCTCGGCAACGGCTCGGTCGACCGGATCTCCGCCGAGTTCCGCGGCCGGATCGCCGAGTCACGACACCCGGCTGCTCGGCATCGCCGTCCTGGTGGGGATCCTCTCCGGCCACACCGAGGAGCAGGTCAACCTGGTCAACGCGCCGACGCTGGCCGAGGAGCGCGGCATCGAGCTGACCGAGCTGAAGGACACCGTCTCGGACGAGTTCACCGAGCTGGTCATGGTGCGGATCGAGTCGGGGGAGCAGGCGGTCGAAGTCGCGGGCACCGCGGTCGGGCCGAGGAACCTGCCCCACCTGGTCAGGGTCTGGGGAGAGAGCTTCTACATGCCGTTTGCCGACCATCTGGTCGTCTTCCGCTACAAGGACGAGCCGGGAATGATCGGGCGCATCGGAACGATCTTCGGCCAGCATGGCGTCAACATCGTCTCGGCCGCTGTCGGGGCCGAGGAGTCGGGCGATCAGGCCGTGCTGGCGCTGACGACCGACGCGCCCGTCCCCGAAGGGGTGCTCGAGGAGATCATGCGGCTGGAGGGCTTTCACACCGGCCGCGCGGTCGACCTGTAATCCATCAGACCGCTGGATAGGGTGTGCGCATGCGCGCGGTGGTCATCACCCGGCACGGCCCGCCAGAGGTCCTCCAGGTCCAGGAGCGGCCGGAGCCGCCGGTCGGGCCCGGCGAGCTCAGGATCGCCGTCAAGGCCGCGGGGATCAACTTCGCCGACACGCTGGCTCGGCTCGGCATGTACCCCGACGCGCCCAAGGTCCCCTGTGTCGTCGGCTACGAGGCCGCCGGCGAGATCGAGTCGGTGGGGGAGGGCGTTGACTCGTACGAGGTCGGCGACCGGGTGGTCGTGGGCACCCGCTTCAATGGCCAGGCGGAGCTGGTCACGGTGGCCGCGGAGCAAGCGTTTCCCCTGCCCAAGAAGCTGTCGTTCGAGGAGGGGGCCGCGTTTCCCGTCAACTACGCCACCGCGTACGCGGCCCTGGTGATCATGGGCGGTCTGAAGCAATCAGAGCGCGTCCTGATTCACGCCGCGGCCGGCGGGGTCGGCATCTCCGCGACCCAGCTCGCCAGGGCGATCGGGGCGGAGATCTTCGGCACCGCCTCCGCCTCCAAGCACGACGCGATCCGGGAGCAGGGGGTGGACCATGCGATCGACTACCGGACGCTCGACTTCGAAGACGAGGTCCGGAAGATCACCGGCGGCGAGGGCCTGGACCTGGTCATGGACGCCCTCGGCCCGACCTCGTTCCGCAAGGACTACCGGTTGCTCCGCCCCGGTGGCCGCCTGATCATGTACGGGCTGTCCGAGGTGCAGAGCGGCACCGGAAAGCGAGACATCCCGGCGGCCCTTCGGAGCCTGGCTCGCATGCCGCTGGCGACGATGCCCTGGTGGAAGAGCCTCGGGGTGATGAACGAGAACAAGGGCGTCTTCGGCCTCAACATGCTCCACTGGTGGGAAGCCGAGGGCGGCCTCGACCGAGCCCTCGAGCCGCTGCTCGAGGGCCTCGAAAAGGGCGACCTGAAGCCGGTGGTGGCCGAGGCGTTTCCGTTCGACCGCGCCGCGGACGCGCACCGCTTCATCGAGGAGCGGCGCAACATCGGCAAGGTCGTGCTGGTCCCCTAGCCGGCAGCCGGACGCGCCGTTACCCTGGCCTCGTGCTCGTCCCGGTTCTCGCCAGCATCGGCAGCGTGTACGACCGGGCGATCGTCGACACCGGTCGCCAAGCCGAGTTCCTGTTCTTCGTCTCCTTCCTGGTCACCTTCGGCTTCATCCGCACCAGCGCCCACATGATCAAGGCCCAGGTGAGCTGGTGGCCGGGGAACGTCCAGGTCGGCGGCACCCACATTCACCACCTGGTCTGGGGAATCCTCCTGCTGCTGATCATGGGCTACGTGGGCGTCGCGATCGCGCCGCCCTCGCCCTGGCACGAGATCGTCACGGTGCTGTTCGGGGTCGGCACCGGCCTGACTCTCGACGAGTTCGCCCTGTGGCTCAACCTCGAGGACGTCTACTGGTCGCAGCAGGGGAGGCGCTCGATCGACGCGGTGATCATCGCGGCGACGATCACCGGGATGGTGCTGGTCGGCTTCACCGCCTGGCTCGACGTGGCCACGGAGGTCGAGGACGCGGTGTTCGCGGTGGTGGGGGCCTTCGGCGTGCTCGCGATCTTGATCGCCCTCGTCAACCTGGCCAAGGAGAAGTTCGGCATGGCCGTGGTCGGTTTCTTCTTCCTCCCGGTGGGCCTCGTGGGCGCCTTCCGGCTCGGGAGACCTCACTCGCTTTGGGCGCGCCTGTTCTATCGCGAGCACCAAGAAGGAGCGCGCCCGCCGGCGGTTCGGCGAGCCCAGCCACGAGCCGGCTTCTCAGCCGGCCGCGGATCAGTCTGCCGCCGGCTCGGGCTGAGCCACGGCGGCCTCGCCCGGAGGCGCACCGTCGCCGGCCTCGCGCCGATATAGGAGCGCCTCGTCGATCAGGACGCCGATCGTCGCGGCCGTCGGGATCGCCAGCAGGGCGCCGAGGATGCCGGCCAGCTCGCCGCCGACCAGGATCGCGACGATCGCCACCGCTGGATGGATCTGGACGGCGTTCTTGTACAGAAGCGGCTGGATCACTCGGTCCTGGACCTGCTGGTAGACGACGAACAGCACCAGCCAGACGATCAGCGCGTTGGGGAAGTTGTGGAAGGCGGCGACGATCGCGACGAAGAAGCCGCCGACGGTGAAGCCGACCAGCGGCACCAGGTCGAGGAAGCCGACGATCACCCCCATGGTCACCGCCAGGTCGACGCCGAGCAGCTCGAGCACCAGCCAGGTGAACACTCCGGCGGAGATCGCCAGCAGCAGGTTGACGGAGACGTAGGACTTGACCACCCCGGCGATCCGAGTCCCGATCCGGCCCATGCGGGTGGCCGTGTCGGGCTGCATGCGAGAGAGCATGCGCTCGCCCTGCTGGCGCCCGTCGAGGAGCAGGAAGAAGCTGAGCGCCAGGATCGTGATCGCCGCCAGCAGGTGCTCGAGGATGCTGACCGTGAGGCTCTGGACGTCGCTCGCGGCGCCGCCCAGCTTCGACGGGATGCTCGACGCCTGCTGGGCCAGGGTCTGGGTGATGTTGTACTTGTGGTTCAGGTCCTGGAACTGCTGGTTTTGGTTCGCCCACTGCCTGAAGTCCTGGACGTAGCCGGGAACCTTGGAGCCGAGGTCCTCGAACTCGCGGATGATCGGCGGGACCACCTGGAGGATCAGGAAGACGAAGAGCCCGAACAGGATCACGTAGACGACCAGGATCGCCAGCCAGCGTGGGAATACCTTGTGGCCACGCACCCGCAGGCTCTCGACCCGGTCCACCGCCGGGCTCATGGCGAGCGCCAGGAACAGCGACGCGAAGATCCACCGGATCTCGGTGCGCACGTCGAGGACGACGATTGCGAGCAGCAGCGCAGCCGCGATCACCGCGAGCGAGATCGCTGCGACCTTGACTACGGCTCGGGCCTGGATCCGGGCGGCATCCACGGCAGACTCTCTGACCGGGAAGGTTCCGCGCGTGCGCTAGAGTCCCTGCACTCGATGACCGCCCGTCTTCCTCACCTGGCGCTTCTCCTTCTCCTCCCCCTGCGGGGGGAGTAGCGCTGGGCGGCGCGACAGCCGCGACTGAAGGTCATCTGAGTCTCAAGCAGAAGGAGGAAGGCCCATGAGCGGCCCAGAGGTAGCACCTGACGCCGTACCCGACGAGAGCCGGGTCCATATCTTCGACACCACGCTGAGGGACGGCGAGCAGTCACCGGGCATCTCGCTGAACACCCAGGAGAAGGTCGAGATCGCACAGCAGCTCGCCCGGCTCGGCGTCGACGTGATCGAGGCCGGCTTCCCGATCACCTCTCCCGGGGACTTCGAGGCCGTGACGGCGATTGCCCGCAACGTCGAAGGCCCGGTGATCTGTGGCCTTGCCCGTACCCACAAGCCGGACATCGATGCCGCCTGGGGGGCGATCAAGGATTCCGCGCGCCCCCGGATCCACACCTTCATCTCCACCTCCGACATCCACATCGAGCATCAGCTCCAGACCACGCGTGACGACGTCAAGGGCCAGGCGAAGGCGGCGGTGACGCTGGCCAGGTCCTACTGCGAGGACGTCGAGTTCTCGCCAATGGACGCGACTCGCGCCGACCTCGAGTTCACCGCCGAGGTCTGCGCGATCGCGGTTGCCGAGGGCGCCACCGTGGTCAACATCCCCGACACGGTCGGCTACACGACGCCGGAGGAGTACCGCCGTTACTTCGAGCGCCTCTACGAGCTGGTGCCCGAGCTGCGTGGCGTGCGCCTCTCGGTGCACTGCCACGACGACCTCGGGCTGGCGGTCGCCAACTCCTACGCCGGCGTACTGGCGGGCGCCCGGCAGGTGGAGTGCGCCGTCAACGGGATCGGCGAGCGAGCGGGGAACTGCTCGCTGGAGGAGATCGTGATGCTGCTGCGGACCCGCCGGGACGTCCATGCGCTGGACACCGGGGTCAGGTCTCGCGAGCTGGCGCGGACCAGCCGCATGGTGTCGCGCTTCACCGGCTATTCGGTGCAGCCGAACAAGGCCGTCGTAGGCCGCAACGCCTTCGCCCACGAGTCCGGCATCCACCAGGACGGCGTGCTCAAGGAGCGCACCACCTACGAGATCATGGACGCGCGCGAGGTCGGCCTGGAGTCGAACTCGATCGTTCTCGGAAAGCACTCCGGGCGCCACGCGCTGCGCGACGCGCTCGCCGAGCTCGGCTTCAAGGTCGAGGGCAACGCGCTGAACCAGGCGTTCAAGCGGTTCAAGGAGGTCGCCGACAAGAAGAAGCAGATCACCGCGCTCGACCTCGAGGCGATCGTCTCCGAGGAGATGCGCGAGTCGACCGAGCGCTACACGCTGGAGTCGTTCGAGGTCGCGGCGGGCTCTCGAGCGCGACCCGCGTGCCAAGGTGGCGGTCGTCGGCCCCTCGGGCGAGAAGGTGGTCGGGGAGGCAACCGGCGACGGCCCCGTGGACGCGATCTTCGTCGCCATCCGCGAGGCCACCGGGGTGGACTCGGAGCTTCGCTCCTACACGGTCTCGGCGGTCACCGAGGGCGAAGACGCGCTCGGCGAGGCGACGGTGATGCTCCGCGCCCATGGCCGCCTGGCCAGCGGGCAGGGCGTCGCCACCGACATCCTCGAGGCCTCGGCGCGCGCCTACGTCCGAGCGCTGTCGAACGCGCTCGAGGGCGCCGCCATCCGCGAGGCCGAGGAGGTCGCGGCGGACGCGGCGGCCGAGCCCGCGACGCCGGGGCCGTAGCCAAGGCATAGAGTCCATGGCGATGGGCTCGCTCGACGGCCGCAAGGCGATCATCACCGGTGCCTCGTCGGGGATCGGCGAGGCGACCGCGCTGGGGTTCGCGCGTCAAGGGGCGGCGGTGGCGCTCGGGGCGCGCCGCAAGGACCGGATCGACAGCCTCGCGGAGCGGATCTCGGGCGATGGCGGCACAGCTCACGCATTCGAGGTCGACGTGGGCGACGAGGGCGCGGCTCGCTCGTTCGTGGACGCCGCCGCCGCCGAGATGGGCGGCCTCGACACCCTGGTCAACAACGCCGGCGTGATGCTGCTCGGGCCGGTCGAGGGGGGGAGCACGGACGAGTGGCGCACGATGGTCGACGTGAACCTGCTCGGGCTGCTCTACTGCACCCACGCGGCGCTGCCGTTGATGAGGGAGGGCGGGGGAGGGCACGTCGTCAACGTCTCCTCGGTGGCGGGCCGCCTCGCCAACTTCGGCAGCGGCGTCTACAACGCGACCAAGTTCGGGGTGGTCGCGTTTTCGGAGTCGCTGCGCCAGGAGGCGGCGATCTCCGAGTCAGGCGTTCGCGTGACCTGCGTGGAGCCGGGCTTCGTCGAGACCGAGCTCCAGGGCCACAACGAAAACCCGATGGTGGTCGAGAACATCGAGAAGATGCGAGAGCAGATCGGCGAGCCGCTGACCGCGGAGGACATCGCCAACGCGGTCATCTACGCGGTCAGCCAGCCAGATCGGGTAGGGGTCAACGAGATCCTCGTTCGGCCGAAGCGCCAAGTGCGATAGGCGGGACTCTGGCTGGACAAACGTACGTGATAACGTACGCGCAGTGAACCCGACGGGCGCCGTAGCCGAGCGCGATGGACAGATCGCCGCCGCCCCCGCCGTCGGCGCGCGAGTCCGCGCCCTCCGAGACGGGATCGGCCTGTCGCTACGTGACCTCGCCGACCGCAGTGGAGTGTCGGCGCCGATGCTCTCGCAGGTGGAGCGCGGCGAGACCAGCCCGACCCTGGCGATCGCAGCGCGGATCGCGAGCGGCCTCGACCTCAGCCTGTCCCAGCTCCTGCGGCTCGATGAGGGCGAGCACGTGGCGGTCGTCCGTCGTGGCCAAGGACGCAAACGGCGCCGGGGAGGCCATCGGGTCGAGGAGCTCACCCCGCCCCTGCCCGGGCAGCGGGCCGACGTCTCCAGGCACCGGCTCGACCCGGGCGCCACGACCGGCGGCGCCGGCGATCCGCCCCTGCATGAGCCTGGGAGCCGGGAGACCGCCGTGCTCCTGGAGGGAAGCGCGGTTCTGGTCATCGATGGCGAGCGCCACGAGCTGCGCGCTGGAGACTGCGTGACCTTCGACGCGGACCTGGCGCACCACTTCCACAACGATGCGGACGAGCCGGCGCAGCTGCTCGCGGTGGTCGCGGCGGGCCTGCGGAGGAGTTGAGTTGGCGAAGACCATGTTCGACAAGCTCTGGGACGCTCACGAGGTCGCCGACGGGCTGATCTACGTCGACCTGCACCTGGTGCACGAGGTGACCTCCCCGCAGGCGTTCGATGGGCTGCGGCTCGAGGGCCGCACGGTCCGCCGCCCCGACAAGACCGTCGCCACCGCCGACCACAACGTGCCCACCGACGGCACCCCGGTCGCGCGCCTGATCGCCGACGAGCTGTCGCGGATCCAGGTCCAGACCCTGGAGCGCAACTGCGCCGAGTTCGGCATCCCGCTCTACTCGCTGGGCTCCGACCGTCAGGGCATCGTCCACGTGATCGGTCCCGAGCTCGGCCTCACCCAGCCCGGCCTGGTGGTCGTCTGCGGAGACAGCCACACCTCCACGCATGGGGCCTTCGGGGCGCTCGCGGTCGGCATCGGCACCTCGGAGGTCGAGCACGTCCTCGCGACCCAGTGCCTGGTGCAGAAACGGCCCAAGACGATGCGGATCGACTACTCGGGCCGGCTGCGCCCGGGCGTCACGGCCAAGGACCTGATCCTGGCCACGATCGGGCGCCTGGGCGTCGGCGGCATGGTCGGGCACGCGGTGGAGTACGCGGGCGAGGCGATCCGGCCACCTCTCGATGGAGAATCGGATGACGATCTGCAACATGACGATCGAGGGAGGCGGCCGTGCGGGCATGATCGCGCCGGACGAGACGACCTTCGAGTGGGTCGAGGGTCGCCCGGGCGCCCCGGCGGACTTCGACGCCGCGGTTTCCGAGTGGCGGCGCCTGCCCAGCGACGACGGGGCCGAGTTCGACGCCGAGGTGGACATCGACGCCGCGGCGATCTCGCCGATGGTCACCTGGGGGACGAATCCGGGGATGGTGGCCCAGGTAACCGGCGCGATACCCGACCCGGCCGAGTGGGGCGACGGACCGGCGGGCCGCGAGGCCGCAAGGCGCGCCCTCGCCTACATGGGGCTGGAGGCCGGGACGCCGGTACGGGAGATCGCCCTGGACCGCGTGTTCATCGGCTCCTGCACCAACTCACGCATCCAGGATCTGCGCGAGGCGGCCGAGGTGGTCGCCGGAAGACGGGTGGCCGGTTCGGTGCGGGCGATGGTCGTCCCCGGCTCGCAGCAGGTCAAGTCACAGGCCGAAGACGAGGGACTCGACCAGATCTTCCGCTCGGCGGGCTTCGAATGGCGCACCGCCGGGTGCTCGATGTGCCTCGGCATGAACCCCGACATCCTGGCCGACGGCGAGCGCTGCGCGTCGACCTCGAACCGGAACTTCGAGGGTCGCCAGGGCAAGGGCGGGCGAACTCACCTCGTGTCGCCGAAGATGGCCGCGGCCGCCGCGGTCGAAGGCCATTTCGTGGACATCAGGGAGTGGGCATGAGGCCTCTCGACGTGATCGAAGGAAGGGTCTCGGTGCTCGACCGCGCCGATGTCGACACGGACCAGATCATTCCCAAGCAGTTCCTGAAGCGGGTGGAGCGCACCGGCTTCGGCGAGTTCCTGTTCTACGACTGGATCCGCTCCGGCGAGATCCAGCTCGAGCCGAACCCGATCCTCGTCGCAGGGCGCAACTTCGGCTCCGGCTCGTCCCGCGAGCACGCCGTCTGGGCCCTCCAGGACTTCGGCTTCGAGGCGGTCGCCGCGCCGTCGTTCGCCGACATCTTCTACGTCAACTGCACCAAGAACGGGCTGCTCCCGGTGATCCTCGACGAGGACCACTGCCGGGGCCTGGCCGAGGCGGGCGAGGCCCGGATCGACGTCGACGACCAGACGGTCACCTTCGCCGGCGGCGTGGTCGAGTTCGAGATCGACGCCGACGTCAAGCACCGCCTGCTCCACGGGCTCGATGAGATCGCCCTGACCCTGAACAGCGCGGCCGCCATTGACGCTTTCGAGGCCTCTGGGGCCGCCGACCGGGGTCCGGTGACCACCTCGCTGTGAGCGGCAGCGAACAGCCGCGCGACTGGGACGCGGCGACATACGACCGAGTCGCCGATCCACAGGAGGAATGGGCGCGGGAGGTCATCGACCGGCTCGACCTGAGGGGCGACGAGACGGTGCTCGACGCCGGTTGCGGAAGCGGGCGGGTGACCAGGCTGCTGCTCGAGCGCCTGCCGCGGGGGCGTGTGATCGGGGTCGATTCCTCGCCCTCGATGATCGAGCGGGCGCGGGAGTCGCTGGGCGACGAGGTCGAGCTGATCGTCAGCGACCTGCTCGAGCTGGAGCTTGGGGAGCCGGTCGACGCGATCTTCTCGAATGCCACCTTCCACTGGATCCTCGACCACCGGCGCCTGTTCGAGCGTCTCCACGCCGTGCTGCGGCCCGGCGGACGCCTCGAGGCGCAGTGCGGCGGGATCGGCAACGTCGAGGACTTCCTGAACTCGGTCGAGTCGGTGAACGGAGACGAGCGCTTCGCCCCCTACCTGCGGGGGATCGTAAGCACCTGGAACTTCGCCTCCCCCGGCGACACCGAGATCCGGCTGCAGGGCGCGGGCTTCCAGGTGCGGCGCTGCTGGCTCGAGGACAGGCCGACGCAACCGCGCGACCCGCGCGCGTACCTCGAGACCGTGTGCCTCGGCGGCCATCTCGAGAAGCTTCCCAAGGAGATGCGCGCGGCCTACATGGAGGCCGTCCTCGAGGTGATCCCGAGCCCCCTTACGCTCGACTACGTGCGCCTGAACATCTCGGCGCGGCGGCCTTGACGGCCGCCGACCTGCGGCCGCAGATCGCCCTGCTGCCCGGCGACGGAATCGGCCCGGAGGTGGTTGGCGCCGCTCGCCGCGTGCTGGAGGCGGTCGGCGAGTTCGAGTTCACCGAGCTGGCTGTCGGTGGCGCCTCGATCGACCTGGACGGGACCGCGCTCACCGACGAGGTGCTGGAAGCGTGCCGGCGCTCCGACGCCGCCCTGCTCGGCGCGGTGGGCGGGCCGAAGTGGGACTCGACCGACCCCGATGCGCCACGTCCCGAGCAGGGCCTGCTCGGCCTGCGAAAGGGCCTCGGTCTGTACGCCAACCTGCGGCCGGTGCGGCCCAGCCCGGCGCTTCTCGGCTCCAGCCCGCTACGCGCCGAGCGGCTGGCCGGCACCGACCTCCTGGTGGTCCGCGAGCTGACCGGTGGCATCTACTTCGGCGACAGCGGACGCGACCAGAGATCGCGCCCACGACACCTGCGAGTACTCGGTCGCGGAGATCGAGCGCATAGCTGCCGTCGCCTTCGACGCCGCGCAGCGCAGGGCTCAGGGCGATTCGAGGACGGCGCTAGTCACGTCGGTCGACAAGGCCAACGTGCTCGAGACCTCGCGCCTGTGGCGCGAGACCGTCGAGCGGGTCGCCGGCGAGCACCCCGGGGTCGAGCTCGAGCACATGCTGGTCGACAACGCCGCCATGCAGCTGGTGTCGAGCCCCGCTCGCTTCGACGTCATCCTGACCGAGAACATGTTCGGTGACATCCTCAGTGACGAGGCGGCGATGCTCACCGGCTCGCTGGGAATGCTGCCCTCGGCAAGTCTCGGCGCCGACCGCCCCGGCCTGTTCGAGCCCGTGCATGGCTCGGCGCCCGAGATCGCCGGCCGCGGGATCGCCAACCCGCTCGCGACCTTCCTCTCGGTCGCGATGATGCTTCGCCACGGACTCGACCGGCCCGGCGAGGCGACGGCGATCGAGGCGGCCGTCGACTCGGCTCTCGAAAGTGGGCTGCGCACCCCGGACCTGGCCGTCGCAGGCGAGGAGCCCGTCGGCACCGAAGAGATCACGGATGCCGTCCTCGCCAGGCTCTGACCTCGGAGCGCTATCGGTCGGGCATACTTCGTGCTCCAGTCGCAACACCAATCGGCGGCGCTGCGCTTTGCGGTTGGCCGCCTCCAATCGGAGGAAACCGTGGAGAAGTCTGAGTGGATCTGGATGAACGGCGATCTCGTCCCCTGGGATGACGCCAAGGTCCATGTACTCAGCCATGGCCTCCACTACGGCAGCGGCGTGTTCGAGGGCATCCGTTGCTACGAGACCGATCGAGGACCGGCCGTCTTTCGGCACCGCGACCACCTCGATCGCCTCATGAACTCGGCGGAGCTCTACTACCTTTCCCTGCCTCACTCGGTCGACGAGCTCCGGGACGCGACTCACGAGCTGATCCGGCGAAACGGCCTTTCGAGCTGCTACATACGCCCGATCGCCTTTCGCGGCTACGGCGAGATGGGCCTGTTCGCGCAGTCGGCGCCCGTCGACGTGATGATCGCCGTGTGGCCCTGGGGCGCTTACCTCGGCGAGGAGGGGAAGCGCAACGGGATACGGGCCAAGGTCTCCTCGTGGCGACGGATGTCCCCCGACGGCCTGATCCCCGAGGCCAAGGCCTGCGGCCAGTACCTGAACTCGATTCTGGCCAAGACCGAATCGGCCAAGGCCGGTTACGACGAGGCGATCCTGCTGGACCAGCGTGGCTTCGTCTGCGAAGGCTCGGGCGAGAACATCTTCGTCGTCCGCGACGGCCGGATCCTGACCCCGCCGCACGGCGCCTCGATCCTCGACGGGGTCAACCGCAGGTCGGTGGTCCAGATCGCGCGCGACCTCGGCTACACGGTCGTGGAGCGCGACATCGCCCGGGCCGAGCTCTACCTGGCCGAGGAGGTCTTCCTGACCGGAACCGCCGCCGAGCTGGTCCCTGTGCGGGAGATCGACGACCACGACCTGGGCGAGCCAGGCGAGATCACGCGTGTGGTGCAGTCGAAGTTCGAGGACGCCCTGCACGGGCGCGCGCAGGAGTACCTCGAATGGCTGGACATCGTCGAGCAACCAAGTAAAGTCACCACCTGATGCCCGCTCTGATCGAGGCGATCGGACGAATTAGCGGCGCCGCAGCCGCCTAGCGGCTCGCGGCTCGCGCGGCAGGCGCCGCGCACATTCCGGCCTTCCGGCCCCCGTCCGCCCCCCGAACCTGAAAGGCATCGACTTGACACAGGTGAAGCTCTACGACACGACCTTGCGTGACGGCATGCAGGGACAGGGGATGTCACTGTCCGCGGCCGAGAAGGTCCGCGTGGTCCAGACCCTGGATCTGCTCGGCGTCCACTACATCGAGGCCGGCTTTCCCAGCTCGAATCCGAAGGAGGCAGAGCTTTTCCGGCTGCTCGCCGGGGTCGAGCTTCAAAACGCCCAGACCTGCGCCTTCGGCATGACCCGCAGGCGCGGGGTCGCGGCCGAGGACGATCCGGCGCTCAACGAGCTGGCCGCCTGCCTGGCGCCGGTTTGCACCCTGGTCGGCAAGACCTGGGCGCTTCACCTGGACAAGGTGACCAAGGTCTCGCCCCAGGAGAACCTCGGCATGATCGCGGACTCGATCTGCTTC
Organism: uncultured Actinomycetes bacterium; assembly: GCA_963760665.1. Taxonomy (GTDB): domain Bacteria; phylum Actinomycetota; class Thermoleophilia; order Solirubrobacterales; family 70-9; genus AC-56. The sequence continues at coordinate 9,231 of CAVXDS010000009.1, read as the reverse complement.
CTGAGGGCCCACGGCAAGCGCGTCGTGTACGACGCGGAGCACTTCTTCGACGCCTGGCGGGAGGACTCCGCCTACGCGCTCGACTGCCTACGAGCGGCGGTTGCGGCCGGCGCCGAGAACGTCACCCTCTGCGACACGAACGGCTCCAGCCTGCCGGCCCAGGTGGCCGAGGCGACTGCCGCGGTGGTGCGGACGCTGGGGGATCGCACGGAGGTCGGCATCCATACGCACAACGACGCGGAGTGCGCGGTCGCCAACTCGCTCGCCGCCGTGGACGCCGGGGCTCGGCTGGTGCAGGGGACGATGAACGGCTTCGGGGAGCGGTGCGGGAACGCGAACCTGGTCTCGATCCTTCCGGCGCTGCAGCTGAAGATGGGCTACGACTGCGTGCCCCCTGATCGCCTGCGGCGGCTGACCGAGACCTCACACTTCGTCGATGAGCTCTGCAACCTGTCGCCAGACCCAGATCGGCCGTACGTGGGTCGCAATGCCTTCGCCCACAAGGGCGGCATGCACGTGGCCGGGGTGAAGGCCGACGCGCGCACCTTCGAGCACACCGACCCCGCGCTGGTCGGCAACAGCCGCGACGTCTTGATCTCCGAGCTGTCGGGCACCGGCTCCGTCGTCAGCCGCGCCGAGGGCGCCGGAATCGACCTCGACGCCGACGCCGCGAAGCGCGCCGTCGAGCGGCTGAAAGAGCGCGAGCACCTCGGCTACCAGTACGAGGCGGCCGACGCCTCCTTCGAGCTGCTGCTGCGACGCGAGATGGGCTCTTATGAGCCTCTCTTCCGGCTCGAGGGCTTCCGGGTGATCACCGAGAAGCGCGCTGACGGCAAGGTGGAGACGGAGGCGACGATCAAGATCTGGGTGGACGGTCGGCGCTACGTTCGCACCGCCGAGGGCAAGGGGCCGGTGAATGCGCTCGACCGTGCGCTGCGCGAGGCGATCACCGAGCTCCATCCGCACTTGGCCGAGATCGAGCTGGTCAACTACAAGGTCCGGATCCTCGATGCGCACCACGGGACCGACGCGGTGACGCGCGTTCTGCTGGACTCCTCTGACGGGCAGGCCTCCTGGGGGTCGATCGGCGTTTCCGAGAACATCATCGAGGCGTCGTGGGAGGCTCTCGTCGACTCGCTCGAATACGCCTTCCAGCCGCGAAGGCCGCCGGTCTCCACGCAGCCCTCGCCACAGTCCGAGACCAGGGAGCCCGCACCCGTGCCCCCGCGGGCGTGAGCCAGCCCGAGCCGATCCCGCTCGCCAGGCCGGACCTCGGGGCGCGCGAGGAGGAGCTGGTGCTGGAGGTTCTCCGCTCGGGGCGATTGTCGCTGGGCCCGGTGTTGGAGCGTTTCGAGCGCGACTTCGCCGCCTGGCTGGGGGTCGAGGACGCGGTTGCCGTCTCCTCCGGCACCGCCGCCCTCCATCTCGGTGTTCGCGCGCTCGGCTGGGGCCCCGGGGACGAGGTGATCACGAGCCCGTTCAGCTTCGTCGCCTCGGCCAATTGCCTGCTGTACGAGGGGGCGATCCCGGTCTTCTGCGACGTCGACCCGGTGACGCTCGCCCTCGACCCGGCGGCGGCCGGCGCGGCGGTGGGGGAGCGCACGGTCGGGCTCTTGCCCGTGGACATCCTCGGCTACCCGGTGGCGATGCCGGAGCTCGAGCGGCTGGCGGCGAAGTGCTCCCTGGGGATGCTCGAAGACGCCTGCGAGGCCCTAGGAGCCGTCGATTCCGAGGGCGTCCGTGTCGGCGCCCGCGGCAACCTCGCCACCTTCGCCTTCTATGCGAACAAGCAGCTCACCACGGCCGAGGGGGGCGTGATCGTCCCGTCCTCGGCCGGGATCGCCGCGCGGATGCGCAGCGAGCGCAACCAGGGGCGGGACCCGGACATGGGCTGGCTGGCGCACGAGCGGCTCGGCTTCAACTACCGGCTCACCGACCTCCAGGCGGCGATCGGGGTGGCGCAGCTCGAGCGGGTCGAAGAGCTGCTCGCCGCGCGGGCCGGGGTGGCGGGCCTGTACGGCGAGCGGCTCGGCGCGATCGGGGGCAGTCCCGCCGGCGAAGGCGATCCCGATCGTCTCGTCCTGCCCTGCGCCGACCGCGGAGCCGAGCGCCGAAGCTGGTTCATCTACCCGGTCCTGCTGCCCGCCGGCGCTGATCGCGACGCCGTGCTCAGCGAGCTCGCCCGGCACGGGATCGAGGCGAAGGCCTACATGCCGTGCATCCACCTCCTGCCCGACTATCGCGAGCGCTTCGGCCTCCGCCAGGGCCAGTTCCCGGTGGCCGAGGACGCATCCTCTCGCCTGGTCGCTCTGCCGTTCTTCGGTGCCATGGGCGAAGCACAGGTCGAGCGCGTGACCGCGGCGCTCGGGGCGGCACTGGACGCCTGAGCGCCACCGGGGCCCGAGGAGCTCCACAGCCACCCTTTCTGAGCCACGCCGGCTCGTGCCGACACCTGCGGCTTGTCGGCGCATCGCGGCGGTGTTGAGGGCCAACTCGTGGGAGCCGTGGCTCTGCCGGTGGCGGCTCAGAACGAGATACTGCGCGGGCATGTCGCAGGAGGAGCGACAGATGGTTGCAGGCATGAGCCGAGACGAACTTGTCAGCGGGCTCGTCCGCATCGGCGAGAAGGAGATGACCGGAGCGGACCAGGCCGAGATCGACCCCTACTTCGCGCCGGACTTCAAGTTCCACGGACCCGACGGAGGCGAGTGGGACTACAAGGGTCTCAGGGGCTACTTCGCGGCACTCCGCGCCGCATTCGATGACCTGAGCATCAAACGAGGCATCGTGGTCGTGGAAAACAACTACGTGGCGTGCCAGACCACAATCGCAGGAACCTTCGCCCGAGAGTTCACGCACTCGCCGGTTGGGCCGCTCCCGCCGAACGGGCAGCGGGTGACCTTCGAACTGACCAACATCTTCCGCTACGACTACGAAGGCCGCCTCGCCGAGGAGTGGATACAGACCGACAATCGCAGCGTCCTTCGCCAGCTTGGCGCCGAGGGGCGCTGAACCTCGAAGTCGCCGGGCTGCGGGAGTAGGCGATGTCGCAGGAAAACGTCGAAATCTTCAAGCGAGGCGTCGAGGCTTGGAACGGTGACGACTACGATGCGTGGATCGACCAGTACGACCCTGAGGTCGAATGGTTCGCACTCATGGAGGTGTATCGCGGGCATGCCGGAGCCCGGCAGGCTTGGGACAGCTTCAAGGGCGATATGCAAGTCACAGTCCGATTTGACGACATTCGTGACCTTGGGGAATCCGTGCTCGCCCTCGGAGAGATGAAGACCACGGGACAGACGACCCGGCTGAACTTCACTGGTGAACTCGCACAGTTGGTCACGTATCGCGGCGGCAAAGTCGTCAGTGTCCGCGATTCCCGCAGCCATGCCGAGGCCCTCGAAGCCGCCGGGCTCTCGGAGTAGGCGATGTCGCAGGAGGAGGCAGACACCATCCGTCGGGCCTATGAGGTCTGGAATGAGTCGGGTCCGAAGGCGGTCACCGACCAGTTCTGGGCAGAGGACGCCGTCTACCGCGAAGGACCCGGTTGGCCCAACGCCGGCGTCTTCAGAGGGCGTGCCGAGGCCCTAGCGCGCATGCAAAGCCTGATCGACCTCGTAGGGCCAATCGAGGTGCGCCTCGACGACCTGATCGATGTGGGCGATGGCCGCCTCGTCGCCTGCACGAGCATGGTGGGACAGGGCGGAAGCGCGCCATACACCCAGTCCTTCGCTGTCGTTCACCGTCTGCGGGACGGCCAGATTGTCGAGGCCGACTACTACCTTGACCGCGCCCAAGCGCTGCAAGCCGCCGGGCTCTCGTAGGCGATGTCGCAGGAGAACGTCGGTTCCTTCAAGCGCTTTCTCGACGCATACAACCGTCGTGACGTCGAGGCGATGCTAGAGGAGCTTGACCCGGAGGTTGAGTGGCACCCGGCGATTCTGACCCCGTTGGAAGGGGAGCCGACGGTGTATCGCGGACACGAGGGCATGCGCGAGTGGGTCCGAGATCTGGACGAGGTCTTCGCCGAGATCGACGTCGAGTTCTCGGAGATTCGGGACCTTGGCGACCGGATCGTCGCGATCGGCAGCATCCGCATGCGCGGCAAGGGGAGCGGGGCTGAGACCGAGTCCCCTATTGCATCGGTCAGTGACCTCAAGAACGGCAAGTCGATTCGGGTCCGGACCTACCTTGATCCCAAAGAGGCCCTCGAAGCCGCCGGGCTGCGGGAGTAGCCCCTTCCCCGGCGACCGTCCGGACCGGGCCTCAGCTGACGCTAGGGCGGCCCTCAGATCCCGGTCACGCGGCGATCTCCAGTCGGGGCAGGATTGACATGAACCCGCCCAACTCTTGCGCTCTTCGGCTGACGAGTATCGAGCCTTGGACCTCGCTTCCGCATTCATACGAGGCTGTCGCACAAACCCCCTGCTGTCCGGCCTGTTCTGGACCATCCAGCCATGCCCCAGAACTTCCTAGCCTGCGACCGCGACCAACCGATGCTCTTGCCGCCGGACCTGCGCGAGTGGCTCGACGAGGACCACCTCGCCTGGTTCGTGATCGATGCGGTGAGGGAGCTAGACCTCGAGCCCTTCTACGCCTCCTACCGCGCCGACGGCCACGGCGCCGCCGCCCACGACCCGAAGATGATGGTGACGCTGTTCGCCTACGCCTACGCGGTCGGCGAGCGCTCATCACGCGCAATCGAGCGCCGCTGCCGAGAGGATGTCGCCTTCCGGGTGATCCTGCGCCAACCAGGGCCCCGACCACGCGACGATCGCCCGCTTTCGGGTTCGCCACGAGAGGCCCTGGCGGATCTCTTCGGCCAGATCCTGGGGCTCTGCGGCAAGGCCGGGATCGTCGACGTCAGTGTCGTCGCGGTCGACGGCACCAAGCTCGCCGCCGCGGCCTCCGATGGCGCGATCCGCAGCTACGAGCAGATCGCGGCCGAGATCCTCGCCGAGGCCGGCCGCATCGACGCCGCCGAGGATGAGGTCCACGGCGATGCCCGGGGCGATGAGTTGCCGGAGGACTTCGCACCCCGAACGGGCGCCGCGCCTGGCTTCGCGAGGCCACCGAAGAGCTCGAACGCGAGCGAGCCGAGAACCCCGAGCCGGTGAGGCGTGAGCGCGCCGAGCGGCTCGAGACCTGCCAGCGCCGCCTGGCCGAAGACTGGCGCGCCGAGCGTCGGGCAAACCAGTGCTATGAGGCCTACCGCGCCCGCGGAGTGATGCGCGACGGACGTCCATTCGGCTCCCCGCCGAAGCCCTACTCCCCGCCCGAGGTCCCCGACGGCAAGCTCAACACGACCGATCCCGACGCGCGGCGGATGAAGTTCGGCCGCAACTTCATCCCCGCCTACAACGCCCAGGCGGTGACCACCGAGGGCCAGATCATCGTCGCCGCCGAGATCACCACCAAGGGTGGCGACTTCGAGCAGCTCGACCCGATGATCGCCGCCGCCGAGCGCGAGCTGGAAACCGCTGGCGTTGACGCCAACCCAGGGGTCGTGCTGGCCGACGCCGGCTATTGGTCAAACGATCACATCGACTCGTTGCGCGGACGCGGCATCGTCCCGATCGTCGCCGCCGACACCTCCCGAAACCGGCCACGCAGACCAGGCTCGGCGGCCCCTATGACTTCATGCGCCGCGTGATCACCAGCGAGGCCGGTGGCGAGCTCTACGCCAAACGCCAGTGCATGGTCGAGCCCGTGTTTGCCCAGATCAAGGCGAACCGCCGGATCGAGCGCTTCAAACGAAGAGGCGGGGCGGCCGCACGCTCGGAATGGCGCCTGATCGCGGCCACCCACAACCTCCTGAAGCTCCACCGACACTCCTTGGCGGCCGCAACGGCCTGACCGGGGACCCGAAGGCCCCTGCCGTTTTCAGATCGCCTCGATTCTCACCGCCCGCAGCCCGTGCTCGGCGCGTTTACGCGACAGCCTCATACGAAAGCAGCACTCCAGGGGAGCGAGCGACGACGCTTAAACTCGACTCGCATGCCAGACGCAAAGCCGAAGATTGGGCGGAGGGACGTGCTTCGGGCGCTGGATGAAGGCAACTCGGTAGGCAATTTCGCGCGGGAACCGCTTGCCGGGAAGCTCTTGCAGAGCGGGGGGAACCTTCCTCTGGAGCTGATCTGACGCGTTAGGAACGATTGCTGGTGGCTGTGAGTGAGACAAGCCCGAACTGGGATCGTGTAGCCGACGAGTTCTGTCAGGCTTGGAGTAGCGATGTAGGTCGGCCAGACTACGCCCGGCTGGCCGATTTCTAAGCGCCCGACCCCGACGTCGTCATCTACGACAGTTTGGCGCCGTTAGCTGGCTTTCGGGGCTTCGAGCAAATGCGCGAGGCCATCTACCCCGGACTGGCGACCATCGACGTCCAGAGAACCGGTCCGGTCGAGGCAATGGGGGCTCGCCGACAGCCGTGTCGTCGTCACTAGCTACCCGTTTCGGTTGGTTTACGGCTTCGCCGACGGCCGGCGCTACGAACTAGAAGCTCGTATCTCCGATGTCTGGGAGCGGCGGCCGAGCGGCTACCGCATCGTTCACGAGCACCCGTCTACCGTTCACGATCTCGACCACTGTGACGCCCGCGTACTGTCGGGCTCGTAGAGCTACGCGGCACCGGGAGTGATCAGTTCATCTCCGCCTCCTACGCGGCGATCTCCAGTCGGGGCAGGATTGACAGGAACCCGCCCCGGAACTCCTGCGAGCCGTGGCTCTCCCGGCTCGCCTGCCGCCGCGAGATACTGCGCGGGCGATGTCGGAGGAGAACGTGGCGCTGGCACGGAGGGCCATCGACGCCCTCAACCGCCGCGACTTCGACGGCTTGCTGGCCTTCCTCAGCCCGTATGTCGTATGGGAGGCCCTGGAAGGTGTCTCTGGGATTGGTGAGCTGTACCGCGGGCGGGCAGCGGTGCGAGAGTGGATCGCGCTGATGTTGGAAAACACGGAGGAGGGCGTCTCACATCGAGATCGACCAGATGGCGGACTTGGGTGATATCGGGTCTTCATCGCCGTGGTTCTCACAGCACGCCGTCGGGGCAGCGGGATGCCGTTTGAATACCGCACCTGGCAGATCGTCTGGTTCGCGGACGGCCTGATTACGAGACGTCAAGTCTTCTGGACCCGTGCCGAAGCCCTCAGAACCGCCGGGCTGCGGGAGTAGCTCCTTCCCGGCGACCCGTCCGGACCGGGTCCGGGCTATGACCAGAACTCGTCCCAGGCGTAGAGGTCGTGAAAGTGCTCCCGACCGTCAGTAATCCGGCCGTCCTCGAGCTGGAAGACGATGCAGTTGCCAACATCCAGGTGCTTGCCGTCTCGCTCTGCGGTGCTGCGCTGGATGCCGACCACGCGGTCGTGCATCATCTGAAAGCAAGGTCTGCAACTCGGCCTGGAAGGTGCCCCCTGTCTCCTGCCCCAGCCGGCCGAAGTAGGTGAGAATCGCCTCGCTGCCCTGGTAGTCGTTGGCCATCGCGCTCCGCCCCGGCAAGTGCCACACAGCGCTCTCATCGAAGATTTCGGTGAGCGTGTCCAAGTCGCCCGAGTTGAAGGCGTCGTAGGCGCGCTGCATGATCGCTACGTTTTCGGCTGCTCCCATCGTTTCCTCCTGTTCGCCGGTCTCAGTTCGCGTGCGAACCTAACAGGCCGGGGGCTGCCGGTGCGCCGCCTAGGGGGCAGCCTGTCAGGCCTTCCCGGCCTCGACCATCCAGCGCACGGTCGGCGCATGCCCTCCTCCCAGGGCGTGAACTCGACCCCGAGCTCGGCGCGCGCCTTGGAGCTGTCGGCGCGCGCCTGCCAGAGCAGGAAGTGGAGCTGGCCGGCGCCCAGCAGCGGCGGGCGGCGGATCAGGCGCGAGACGGCCTCGCCGGTCTTCGCCAACCCCCGCGCCGCGCTCGGCGGGAGGGTGGGGGGCACCCAGCCGCGGCCGGCTTCCGCGACGGCGACGGAGAGGATCTCCCGCATCGTGGCGTAGCCGTCGGCGAGGATGTAGCGCTCACCGGGGGCCCCTCGTCGAAGGCGGCCAGGTGGCCGCCCGCCGCGACGTCGTCGACGTAGGCGAGCGTCATCCCACCTGGTGGAACAGCGGGGAGACGGCGGCGGATCGCGTCGCGAACGGCGCGGTCGATCCCCGTTCCCTGCCATGGCCCGGGTCCGTACACCGAGGACGGGTTGACGACCACGACCTCGATCCCCTGGGGTGCCTCGGTGAGCACCAGCCCTTCGGCGCGCTGCTTGGAGCGCTCATAGGCGGTGCCCTTCGGATAATCGGCGACCGCATCCTCCGACACCGTGCCTGCCGGTCTCGGCATGGAAGACGTCGAAGGTCGAGGTGTGGACCGCGCGTCTGACGCCGGCATCGCGAGCCGCGGCGATCACGTTGCGCGCCCCGTCGGCGTTCACCCGCTCGAAGATGTCCGGGTCCGCGAACCACTGCTCGAACAGGCCCATGCAGTTGAACACCCCCTCGGCGCCATCGACGGCGCGGCGCACGGAGTCCGGGGTCGGTGACGTCCCCTTGAGCCAGCTCGACCCCGGCCGGGAGCGACTCGCGGGCCTTTGCCCAGTTGCGACCAGCGCCACCACCTCGTCGCCGCGGTCGGCCAGCCGTTTGGCTACCGCGTTGCCGATCTTGCCGGTCGCGCCTGTGACGAGGAACTTCACCGGCGCGGCAGCCTATCCGCTTCATACACTGGCGCGCGTGTCCCGTTTTCGCGAGCCGCCCGACCCCCTGTTCCAGCGCCTCAACGCATCGATCGGCTTCGACCGGCGCTTGGCGCCCTACGACGTGGAGCAGTCGAGGGCGCACGCACGCGCCCTGCACGAGGCCGGGGTCCTCGACGACCAGGAGCTGGCCCGGATGGAGGAGGGCCTCGAGACCGTGGCGCGGGAGCTCGAGGGCGGCTCCTTCGCCACCGTGCCGGCGATGAGGACATCCACATGGCGATCGAGCGGCGCCTCACGGAGATCGTGGGGCCGCTCGGAGGCAAGTCGACACCGGCCGCTCGCGTAACGACCAGGTGGCGACCGACACCGCCCTCTACGTGCGCGAGCATGCGGCGCAGGCAAGCGGGCTCGCCGGATCGTGATGGGGCGCCTGCTGGACCTGGCCGAGCGCCACGCCGACTGGCCGATGCCCGGCTACACGCACCTGCAGCGCGCCCAGCCCGTCTATCTCGGGCACCATCTGCTCGCCTACGTTCTGGATGCTGCGGCGCGACGCGAACA
>CAVXDS010000008.1:0-97743 GCA_963760665.1 uncultured Actinomycetes bacterium | reverse complement strand
GTGACTTCATGCCGGAGGCAGGACTCGAACCTGCGACACGCGGATTATGATTCCGCTGCTCTAACCAGCTGAGCTACTCCGGCGGGGGATCGAATCGTAGCGGCGCCCCATGGCGTTGCCGGCCTTTGCGCAGGGGCTTGAGGAGTCGGGAAACCGGTAGTCTCTCGCGGCCGGGTTCACCGGGGATCCGGGCAATTCTCAGGCAAGGAGGAGCAGGATGGGCGCTGGCCAGGTGTTGGGAGTCCACCGGGGTCGCGTCGCCGTGGCGGCTGTCGCAAGCGCGATCCTGATCTCGGCGCTTGGCGCTGCGCCGGCCGCATTCGGCGCCAGGCCGGCGGCCGACTGTCAGCCGTACGGGAACAGGCCCTGCCTGCTGCCCTTCCCCGACAACCGGTTCTCGAAGGCCGATCCGACGAGCGCCACCGGGTTGCGTGTGCAGATGCCTAAACAGGCGATGCCGACCAACACGGCGGGCGCCCAGATCAAGGTGGCGGAGTACAACCGCAACGACGGGTTCAGCCCCGGCAGCATGATCGTCGCCCGGATCCCGGGGCTCGACAACCCCACGGCGCTCAACAAGACGAACCCCGTCCGGCTGACGGACATGTCCCAGGCGTTCAAGCCCACGGCCCCGATCGTGGTGATCAACGCGAAGACCGGCAATCGACACCTGATCTGGGCCGAGCTCGATTCGAACGCCAGCGATCCCGGGCACACCACGCTGCTGATCCACCCCGGCCGCAACTTCGCCTACGGGGAGCGCTACATCGTCGCCCTTCGGAACCTGAAGGACAAGGACGGGAACGTGCTCCAGGCGCCGAGCTGGTTCGAGGCGCTCCGCGACAACCACGGCAACATTTCCCCGCGCCAGCGCCAGCGCTACGCCTCGATCTTCAACACGCTCAATCAGGCGGGGATCCAGCGCCACGGCCTCTATGAGGCCTGGGACTTCACGGTGGGCAGCCGCCAGGGGCTCGCCGGGCGAATGCTCAAGATCCGCAACGACGCCTTCGGCCAGCTCGGCGACCACAACCTCGCCGACAGCACCGTGCAGGGCACAGCGCCCCCGTTCCACGTCGACAACGTTCAGGCCAATCCCGCCGCCGGGATCCTGCGCTACGTCACGGGCACCTTCACCGTGCCGTGCTACCTGCAGGCCAACGGCTGTCCGCCGGGCTCGACCTTCAACTACAGCTCCAGCAAGCCGGACGCACTGCCCACCCAAAAGCCGGGCAACGTCGCGACGGCGCCCTTCTACTGCATCGTTCCCAACGCGGCGGCGACAACGCCCGGCCGCGCCTCGCTCTATGGGCACGGGCTGCTCGGCAACGGCGCCGAGGTGACCTCGGGCGCCGTCGAGGCGCTGGCCAGCGAGCACAACTTCGTCATCTGCGCCACCGACTGGTGGGGCCTGTCGGAAGGCGACGTCCCCTACGACATCAGCGCATTGAAGGACTTGAACAAGTTCCCGGCGGCCGTCGACCGGCTGCAGCAGGGGGTCCTCAACACCCTGTATCTCGGGCGCCTGATGCGGACCGCGGACGGCCTCGCCTCGGACCCGGCGTTCCAGAACGGGTCGAGCCAATCGGTGATCGACACCTCGCACCTGTACTACGACGGCAACAGCCAGGGCGGCATCATGGGCGGCATGACGACGGCGGTCGCGCCCGACCTGAACCGGGCGGCGCTCGGTGTGCCCGGGATGGACTACGGCGGGCTTCTCCTGCAGCGGAGCAGCGACTTCCCCGAGTTCGCCACCTTCCTCTACGGCACCTCGCCCGGTGGCGGCTACACCGACAGTTCGATCCATCCGCTGATCCTCGATCTCATGCAGCAGCTTTGGGACCGCGGCGAGGCCGATGGGTACGCGCAGAGCATGACCTCGAATCCTCCGCCAGACACGCCCCAGCACCAGGTCCTGCTGCACGTCGCCTACGACGACCACCAGGTGAGCCAGTTCGCGGCGGCGGTCGAGGCGCGCACGATCGGCGCCAAGGTGCACGCGCCGGCCCTCGACCCGGCGCGCGCCCGCGACAAGAACCTCTTCTACGGGATCCCGAGCATCCCGAGCTACCCGTTCAACGGCTCGGCGATCGTGATCTGGGACTCCGGCCCGGGCCTGGACGCCCCGCCTCCCGTGACCAACACGCCTCCGACGGATGCGCACGATCCCCACGGAGACCCGAGGGCCACCGTTGCTGCCCGCACCCAGATCTCCGACTTCCTGAAGCCAAACGGCATGGTCACGGACGTCTGTGGTGGGCAGCCCTGCCACAGCGACGCCTTCACGCCGTAGGGCGGTCTCGATACGGGTGGCGCTCGCTCGGGACGGGCGCTGGCTATCGCTGACTAGCCGTGGAGCACGTACGGGCCGCAGGGCGTTGTGCCGTTGACGTCGACAACGGTGTTGCCGTTCTCGTCCTTGTAGGCGACCTTGAGCGTGCCGCTCTTCACGGTCACCTCGGCGTAGCTGTTCTGATCCCCCTGCGCGCATTCCATCCCGACGCCGTTCGGTGGCTGCGGCTTGAAGAACGCCGTCGAGAGAAGCTTCCCATTCCCGCTTCGACCGGTTTCGGCGTCAATCTCCTGCCAGAACGGCCTCGTCGCGACCGGCCCGATGATGAAGTCCTGGTAGGGCGTGTCCGCGGGCTGAGCGGGGGCATTGGTGGGCGCGACGTCGCCCGACAAGGAGCGCTTGCGCACCACGTTTGCGAAGGCGGCGTGGGTGTCGGTGGTCAGGAAGACCAGGTGGTCGACATCGTGGTTGACGAGTGAGTTGAGGACCCGAAGGCGCTCGTACGCGTAGCCCTCCCAGCGGTCGAACGGCAGGCCGTAGAACTGCTGGATCGGGGTCTCGTTCATGACCACCTTCCACTTCGCGTTCGAGGTCTCGACGGCGTGCAGGAAGCGGCGGCGCTGCGCCTTGCCGAGGAAGGTGCGGTTGGGGCTGTTGAGCTTGTCCTTGCAGGCCTGCGAGACCGGCTGGGAGAGCGAGGGGATGACCGCCGCGAACACGTTGCGGGTGCTCTGCGGCGCGGTTGGCGCCAGGTCCGGCTGACCGGTGTCCGGGTTGTCGCAGGTGCCCCCCGCCGACGCCTTGGCGCTCCGGAAAGAGCGCTCGTCGAGGAAGAACATCTCCAGGTTCTTGCCCCAGCGAAAGCTGCGGTAGATGCCCCGCTTGCGGTTGTAGGTGACCGGCATGTAGTCGCGGAACGCCCGCACGCTTCGTCTGTAGAGCTGGCCACCGTCCTCGGCGATGCTGAAGTCGTTGATGAACTCGTGGTCGTCCCAGTGGTTGTAGATCCCGGTGGTGGCGCGGATGCGCCTCATGTTCTGGATCGCGAGCTTCTTCCGGTACATGCCCCACTTCTGCTGCACCGTGCGAGCGATCGCGGCGCCCGGGACCTCCGGGTCGGAGTAGATCGTGTCACCGAAGTCGATGTTGAAGTCGTTGTGCTCGCCGGCCATCGTCTTGAACGCCTTGAAGTTGCCCCAGAACGGCTTCTGCTGGCCCGGCGCCGAGACGCCCGTCTCATCGCCCGAGTAGGCGAACCTGATCGTCTTCGGGTCCGAGGGGCGCGGTGCGGTCTGGAAGCGGCCCGTGGAACTGCACCGGTGCGCGCCTTTGAAGCAGAAGCGATAGCGATAGGTGCGATTGGGATCGAGCCCGTCGATCTCGACCTGGACCGTCTTGTCGTTTCGCTTGCGAGCCCGAACCGCGCGGTGGTCGGCCAGGTGGCGGAACGCGTCGTCGGTGGCGACCTCCGCCCGCACCGGGCCGCGGTGAATGGCGCGCGCCCAGATGGTCGCTCCGTGCTTGCCGATCTCGCCCGCGGTCACCCCGTCGGTGAAGCCCTTGGCGGCGAGAGCCGAGCCGGGGATTGCGAGCGCCAGCCCCGTGACCGCCGCCACCGCTCCCAGATGCCGCGGGCCGCTTCCCACGGGCCGCAGTCTATGCGGGCGGGGCGACAGCGTCTAGGCTGCCGTCGGTGAGCGAGCTCGATCACGCGGTCAAGGCGGTCATTCGCGACTGCCTCGGGGTGCGTGAGGGCGAGGACGTGCTGGTGATCTGCAACCCGGCCACCCAGCGGATCGGCGAGCGGATGCGCGACACGGCGCAGGACGCCGGCGCCGACGCGGTGCTGGCGGTGATCAGCGAGCGGGGCTCCCATGCGGCCGAGCCGCCGGCGCCGATCGCCGCTGCGATGGCCGCGGTGGACGTCGTCCTGGCGCCCACCGTCCAGTCGCTCTCCCACACCGCCGCGCGTCGGGCGGCCACCGAGGCCGGCGCCCGGATCGCAACCTTGCCCGGGGTGACCGAGGAAATGCTGGCCCGGGTGATGAGCGCGGACATGGACGGGCTGCGAACAAAGGGCCGCGCGATCGCCGAGTTGCTGACCGCCGGGGCGGAGGCGCGGATCACCTGCCCTAACGGCTCCGACCTGCGGCTGGGGCTGGAGGGGCGCAGGGGCGTCCCCGACGCCGGCGAGCTGACCGCGCCCGGCGCCTTCGGCAACCTGCCCTGCGGAGAGGGATTCATCGCCCCGGTGGAGGGGACCGCCGAGGGACGGCTGGTGATCGACGGAACGATCGCGAGCCTGGGGTTGGGCGACGATCCCGCGGAGCTGGTGATTCACGCAGGCCACCTCGTATCCGCCGGGGGCGAGCGGGGGATGCGGCTGATGGAGTTGCTCGAGGCGCACGGGCCCGATGGCACGAACGTCGCCGAGCTCGGCATCGGGACCAACGAGAAGGCGATCCTGAGCGGCGAGATCCTCGAGGACGAGAAGCTGCTCGGCACGGCGCACCTCGCGTTCGGGGCATCGGCGGCGATCGGCGGCACGGTGCAGGTGCCCGTTCACCTCGATTGCCTGGTGATGAAGCCCGACGTCACCGTGGACGGCGAGCCCGTGGTTCGAGACGGCGCCCTCGTCGTCTGAGCGTGATCAGGCGTGCTGCTCGCGGTGCCGAACTTCTCCGAGGGCCGCGACCCGGGGCGAATCGAGGCGATCTCGACGGCCTTCGCGACCGGCGCCGCGCTTCTCGACACGCACTCCGATCCGGTCCACAACCGCACCGTGCTGACCCTCAGCGGGCCGAGCGACTCGCTCGCCGGGGCGCTCGCCAACGGAGCCCGGGCCTGCGCCGAAGCGATCGACATGCGGCGCCACGAGGGGGCGCACCCGTCTATCGGGGCGCTCGACGTCTGCCCGGTCGTCTGGCTCAGCGACCGACAGCGGGAGGCGGCGCGGGCCGAGGCGCTGGCGGCGGCCCACGCAATCGCCGCCGAGGCGGGCGTGCCGGTGTTCCTGTACGGGGAGCTGGCCTCGCATCTGTCGCGTCGTGAGCGCGCCTTCTTTCGCGCCGGGGGGCTGGTCGAGCTGCGGCGGCGGCTCAACTCCGGCGAGCTGCGGCCAGACTTCGGCCCCGCAGAGCTGCACCCCAGCGCCGGCGCGACACTGGTCACGGCCCGGCCGCCGCTGGCCGCCTTCAACGTCGAGCTGGAGGGCGCAAGGATCGAGACGACCCGCGAGATCGCCGAGCGGCTGCGCGAGTCGGGCGGCGGGCTGCCCGGGGTGAGGGCGCTCGGGATCGACCTGGGCGGCGGGCGGACGCAGGTGTCGACCAACGTGCACGATCCGATCGCGGTGCCGCTCGCCGGTGTAGTCGAGCGAATTCGCTCGCTGGCCTCGGCGCGGGGCGCTCGGCCGGTGGCCGCCGAAGTCGTCGGCCTGGTTCCGGAGAAATCTCTCGACGGCCTGCCCGATGACGTTCCACTCGCCGGATTCGATCCTGCGAAGCACGTGATCGAGCGTCGGGTGCAGTCGTAAGCGGGCGCCGGGTCACCCGGGCGAGGCCGGCGCCCGCCGCCGTCTCGCGCTAGGCGCCGCCCTCGCTCGCTTGGCGCTCCTGGATCTTGCCCTCTAGCTGCCCCATGATGTCGGGGTCGCGGAGCGTCGTCACGTCCCCGAGCTCGCGCCCGTCGGCGATGTCGCGCAGCAGGCGGCGCATGATCTTCCCGGACCGCGTCTTGGGCAGATCGCCCGTCCAGATGATTCGCTTTGGCCGCGCGATCTTCGAGATCCGCATTGCGACGTGCTCGCGGAGCTGGTCGGCGATCTCATCGGTGCCGTCGATGTCACCCTCGAGAGTGACGAAGGCACAGATCGCCTGACCCGTGGTCTCGTCGGACTGGCCGATCACCGCCGACTCGGCCACCTTGCCGTGAGAGACGATCGCGGACTCGATCTCGGCCGTCGACAGGCGATGCCCGGAGACGTTGATCACGTCGTCGACCCGGCCGAGGATCCAGACGTAGCCGTCCTCGTCCTTGCGGGCGGCGTCACCAACGACATAGGTGGTGTCGCCGAACCGCCCGTAGTAGGTCTCCCGGTACCGGTCGTCCTCCTTGTACAGCGTCCGCAGCATCCCGGGCCACGGCCGCCGCAGCACCAGCAGCCCCTGGGCGCCGTCATCGACCTCGTTTCCGTGCTCGTCGACCACCGCGGCGTCGACCCCCGGCAGCGGCTTGGTCGCCGAGCCGGGCTTCGTCTCGGTGACCCCCGGCAGGGGGCTGATCAGGATGTTCCCGGTCTCCGTCTGCCACCACGTGTCGACGATCGGGCAGCGCTCGCCGCCGATCACCTTGTGGTACCACAGCCACGCCTTCGGGTTGATCGGCTCGCCGACCGTGCCCAGCAGGCGCAGCGACGTCAGGTCGTGCTTGCCCGGGTGCTCGGCTCCCCACTTCATGCAGGTGCGGATTGCGGTCGGCGCCGTGTACAGGATCGTCACCCCATGGCGCTCGACGATCGACCACCAGATGTCCTTGTCCGGATAGTCGGGAGCTCCCTCGTACATGACGCTGGTCGTGCCGTTGGACAATGGCCCGTAGACGATGTAACTGTGCCCCGTGATCCAGCCCACGTCGGCCGCGCACCAGAAGACATCGGTGTCAGGCTTCAGGTCGAACACATAACGATGCGTCCAGGTGACGCCGAGGAGGTAGCCGCCAGTGGTATGTAGGACGCCCTTGGGCTTCGCCGTCGATCCAGACGTGTAGAGCACGAACAGCGGGTGCTCGGCGTCGAGCGGCTCGGGCTCGCACTCGGCGTCGGCCGCCTCGAGCGCCTCGTGGAACCACACGTCGCGACCCTCCCGCATCTCGCAGTCCTCACCCGTGTGACGGATGACGAAGATGGTTTGGATCGACTTCACGTCGCCGATCTTCTCGTCCACCTGCTGCTTGATCGGTGCCGTCTTACCCTTGCGCCGCGCCCCGTCTATGGTCACCAGCGCCTTCGCGTCGGAGAACTCCATCCGCTCCTTGACGGCGTCGGGAGAGAAGCCGCCGAAGACGACGTTGTGCGGAGCGCCGATTCGCGCGCAGGCGAGCATCGCGACCACCAACTCGGGAACCATCGGCAGGTAGATGCCGACCACGTCGCCCTTGCCGATCCCACGGTCCTTGAGGGCGTTCGCGAACCGCTGCACGTCGCGGTGCAGGTCGGCGTAGGTGACCTCGCGCTCCTCGCCCTCCTCGCCGCGCCAATGGAACGCCACCTTGTCGCCCTTGCCGGCTTCCACGTGGCGATCCAGGCAGTTGTATGAGACGTTCAGCTTCCCGTCCTCGAACCACTTGTAAAACGGAGCATCGGACTGGTTCAACGCCCGCTCGGGCTTCTCATACCAGTCGAGGAGCTCTTCGGCCTGCTTGCTCCAAAACCCCTCCAGATCACGCTCCGCCTCCTCGTGCACCGACCAGTCCTTGATCAGCGCCTGGTCGCGAAACTCCTCGGGAGGAGGAAACTTCTCCACCTGCAGGAGCGCTTCGAGCTCTCGCTCGAGACTCCCTGCGGTCGCGGCGCCGTCCGGAGTCATTCCCAGCTCCTTTCCTCGATCTCCAATCCCAGCATGTGGGCCCCAACGCGCCCCGGCACTTGATGCAACCTACTTGCTCCCGGCCTGGGGCAATCGCCCCGAGGCCCGCGCCGGGCTAACAGCGCGACCGTCCTGGGCGCCGCGCGGATATCTTCCTGACATGGCCCAGACCCGCAGGCGGAGGCGAAAGCACCGCGGAACCCAGTCCGGCAGCATCGACCGCCGCCGAGCGAGCCGCCCGCGCAGCCGTCAGGAGGCCCGCGCCCGAGCCCGCAAGCAGATGGGCACCAAGCGCGAGGGGCCGCCGGGCTGGGGGACCGCGGTCACCAGGGGCCTGTTCGGCGCCGGGGTCTTCCTGTTGCTGCTGGTCCTCATCCTCCGCAGCCCAGTGCTCCCCTCGGTGATCTTGTCGCTGTTCATGCTCCTGATCTACATCCCGCTTGGCCACTACATCGATCAGTTCATGTTCAACCGCCGCCAGGCGGCGAAGCGGCGTGAGCGCGAGCGCCAGCTCCGCGGCGAGTAGCGGGCAGGCGGCCTTCCAGAGGGCGACGCTGCTCGAGGTACGGAACCGGCGGCCGCTAACCTCACCGAAGTCGTGGACGTTCGCTGCTTCACCGTTGGCCCAGTTGCCGAGAACTGCTACATCGCCCGGCGCGAGGGCGCTGACCGCGGGCTGATCGTCGACCCCGGCGACGAGGCTGACCGGATCCTCGGAGCGGTGGAGGAGCTCGGGATCGGCATCGAGGGGATCCTGCTCACCCATTGCCACTTCGACCACATCGGCGCCGTCGCCCCTGTGGCCAGCGCGACCGAGGCGCCGGTCTACTGCCCCGAGATCGAAGTGCCTGTGCTCGCGGACATCATGTCCTACGTTCCGTGGCCCGGCTTCGGCCCGTATGAGAGCTACGACGCCGACCAAACCGTCGCGGGCGGCGAGCATCTGGAGCTCGCGGGGCTCGAGATCGACGTCGTCTTCACCCCCGGTCACAGTCCCGGCCACGTCACCTATGCGATCCCCGGCTCCGCGGCCCTGTTCTCGGGCGACGTCCTGTTCAAGGGATCGATCGGCCGGACCGACCTGCCGGGCGGCGACGGGGTGACGCTGCTCGAGAGCATCCGCGGGCTTCTGGAGCGCTTCCCCGAGGAGACCACCGTCTACCCGGGGCACATGGGGATCACGACCCTGGGCGCCGAGAAGGCCACGAACCCGTTCCTGAGGGAGCTGGTCCCCGACCCCCCTGCCCGCGGATGACGGCGGAGGGTCGGCTCCTCTCGCGCTCGCCCGGTAGCCGCTCGCCCGACCACTAAGCTCGCGCCGTAATGGCGAGCCGCTACCAGGCCCCGAAGGGCACCTTCGACATCCTCCCCGCCGGCGCCAGCGCTCGCGAGCGGATCGAGCGAGTCGCTCGAGAGCTGTTCGATCGCGCCGGCTACGCGCGGATCGAGACGCCGATCTTCGAGGACACCGAGCTGTTCGCTCGCGGAGTCGGGGAGTCGACCGACATCGTCCGCAAGGAGATGTTCAGCTTCGAGGACCTGGGCGGCCGCAGCGTGACCTTGCGCCCCGAGGGAACCGCCCCGATCGCCCGCGCCTACCTGGAGCAGGGTATGCACAAGCTTCCGCAGCCCGTGAAGCTCTGGTACCTGGGCCCGTACTTCCGCCACGAGCGCCCCCAGGCGGGCCGCTTTCGCCAGTTCAACCAGATCGGCGCCGAGGCGATCGGCTCCGACTCCCCGCTGGTCGACGCGGAGCTGATCATCCTGCTGGACGAGCTGCTGCGCAGCCTGGAGGTGCCGGCCCTGCGGCTGCGGCTGGGCAGTCTGGGCTCGCCGGAGGCACGGGCCTCATACCGCGAGGAGCTGAAGACCTACCTGCGACAGCGTCAGGACCAGTTGGCCAAGGACGTTGCCGAGCGCATCGACGAGAACCCGCTGCGCGCCTTCGACTCCAAGGACGAGGGCACGCGGGCGGCGATGGCCGAGGCGCCCACGATGCTCGAACGACTCGACGCCGGCGACGCAGAGCACTTCGCCGCGGTGAGGCGCCTGCTCGAGCAGGCAGGGATCGCCTACGAGCTCGACGGCACGCTGGTCCGGGGCCTCGACTACTACACGCGCACGGTGTTCTCGTTCGAGTGCGAGCGGCTGGGCGCCCAGTCGGAGATCGGCGGTGGCGGCCGGTATGACCGCCTGATGGAGGAGCTGGATGGTCCGCCGTTTCCGGCGGCGGGCTGGGCCGCGGGGGTCGAGCGGATCCTGCTGGCGCTGGGCGAGGAGCACGAGCCGCTGCCACACGACGTCTTCGTCGCCGCGGAGGACGGCCAACGCGAACGGGCGCTGGCGCTGGTCACCGAGCTGCGGCACGCCGGCCTGCGGGCCGAGCTCGACCTTGCCGACCGCAGCCTCAAGGGCCAGATGAGGCATGCCGACCGGCTTGGCGCCGCCCACACCGTGATCCTCGACACCGGCGGCGCGCAGCTCCGCGACATGCGCTCCGGCGAGCAGCGGGAGATCGACCTCGCGCGGGTGGTCGAGGAGCTCGCCGGGCGGTGAACGTGCCCGGCTCCCGGCTCCCGGCTCTGCGGCCGAACGACTACCGCGACGCCTGGTGCGGACAGGTCCTCCAGGATCGGGTCGGGTCCACGGTCCGGGTCGCGGGCTGGGTGCACAGGCGGCGCGACCACGGCCGGCTGGTCTTCGTCGACCTGCGCGACAGGACGGGCATCGTGCAGCTCGTCTTCAACCCGGACACAGCCGGCGGTGCCTTCGAGCTCGGCCACCGGCTGCGCGCCGAGGATGTTGTCAGCGTGGCCGGCGAGGTGGTGCGCCGAGCCCCCGAGACGGTCAATCCCGAGCTGCCGACGGGCGAGTTCGAGATCCGCGTCGCCGAGGCGGGGCGGCTGGCGGATGCCGAGACGCCGCCGTTCGAGATCGAGAGCTTCTCGGGGGAGGTGGGGGAGGAGATGAGGCTTCGCTACCGCTACCTCGACCTGCGCCGCGAGCGGATGCAAGAGGCGATCGGGCTTCGACACGAGGTCACGCAGGCGATTCGGGGGTTCATGAACGGCGAGGGCTTCCTGGAGATCGAGACGCCGGTCCTGACCCGCTCCACCCCCGAGGGGGCGCGCGATTTCCTGGTCCCCAGCCGCCCGCAACCGGGCTCCTTTTACGCGCTCCCCCAGTCGCCACAGCTGTTCAAGCAGCTCCTGATGATCGCCGGGTTCGAGCGCTATTACCAGATCGCGCGCTGTTTTCGCGACGAGGACCTGCGCGCTGATCGCCAGCTGGACTTCACCCAGCTGGACGTCGAGATGTCGTTTGTGGGAGTGGAGGACGTCCTCGATCTCAACGAACGCCTCCTGGCGCAGGTGCTGGGCGGGTTCGGGATCGAGGTGGCGCTGCCGTTCCCCCGGATTCCCTATGACGACGCGATCGCGCGCTACGGGACCGACAAGCCGGACACGCGCTACGGGCTCGAGCTCCGCGATCTGACCGACTGCGTTCGCAAGACCGAGTTCAACGCCTTTCGAGGCGCGATCGAGGGCGGCGGCGCCGTCCGAGGCCTGAACGCCGGCCGGCGCGAGCTGTCGCGCGCCGAGCTCGACGGACTGGTCGCCGAGGCCACCGAGCTGGGGGCGAAGGGACTCGTGTGGGCGGTCGTCGAGGCCGAGGGCTGGCGCTCTCCGGTCGCCAAGTTCCTCTCGCAGGAGGAGATCGCGGCGATCAACCGGGCGCTCGGTGCTTCGGAGGGCGACCTGGTGCTCCTGGTCGCCGACCGGCCCGAGGCGGCGGCGAAGGTCCTGGGGGCGCTTCGCCGGCGCCTCGCCGAGCGCTTCGGCCTGGTGGCGGCGGGCAGCCATGCACTGTCTTGGGTGGTCGACTGGCCGCTGTTCGAGTGGAGCGAGGCCGAGGGACGCTGGGACCCGCTCCACCACCCGTTCACCTCGCCGGCGGACGAGCTCGACCCGGCCGATCCCGGGTCGGCGAGGGCGCTGGCCTACGACGTGGTCTGGAACGGGGTCGAGCTGGGCGGCGGTTCGATCCGCATCAACCGGCCGGACGTCCAGCGCGCCGTCTTCGACCTGCTCGGCATCGGCCCGCAGGAGGCCGAGTCCCGTTTCGGCTTCCTGCTCGAGGCGCTCCGCTTCGGGGCGCCGCCCCACGGGGGAATCGCCTACGGCCTCGACCGCTGGGTGGCCGAGCTGCATGGAACCGAATCGATTCGCGACGTGATCGCCTTCCCGAAGGCAGCCTCCGGCGCCGACCCGCTCACCGGCGCGCCGGCGCCGGTGGACGAGGCGCAGCTCCGCGAGCTGGGGATCCAGCTCCGACGGCGCGGTACCGGCGATTAGGCCGCGCCTCGGTTGCTCAAGCTTTCGCGGGACCCTGACGAATCACCAGAGGTGAGTGCTATGGTCACCGAAGGCTCGAATCTGTTCGATAGCCGCTCTAATTGTGAACCAGCACAATCGGCTTGGGAGTCGATTTCCGGTGAGCCACAGTTGGGCCCATCGGTAGACGCCCACCTTCTGAGAAGGGTTCTTAAGCCGAGCGGCGCCGGCAGGTTGGGGCCTTCATTCTTTGCGGCCTGGCGGCGGTCGCCCGCGGCGGGGCGCATCTCGTGAGAAGGGCGCTGAACGACAACCCGGTGGCCCAGATCGCGGTGCTCGGCGTTTTGGTGGTGATCGTCGGCTTCCTGCTGATGACCAGGATGGCCCACAAGAGCGGCGGCAGCGACTCGGCGGCGACCTCCAGCGCCGCCCCGGCCGCCCCTGCACCGGCGGACACCGCCGGCGCCTCGACGCCCCCAAGCCCTGCCGTCGGCACGACTCCTAGCACCGGCTCGGCTGCGGTGGCCCCGACGACCTCCCCGCCCGCCGGCGCGGTGGCCGGCGCCCGCCTCGGCGGGTTCGTGGCCGGGCCCGGGCTCCCCGCGCCGGTGGCGAAGGCCTACGCGAACGACAAGGCGGTGGTCCTATTCGTTTTCAGGCATGGCGGCCTGGATGACTCGGCGGTGCGCTCCAGCGTCGAGCGGCTTCGCGGCCGCAGCGAACTCGGCGTGTTCGTCACCCACGCCGCCCACATCGCCCGCTACGCGCGGATTACCGAGGGCGTGGACGTGAACCGCGTCCCGGCGCTGATCGTGGTGCGGCCGCGACACCTGACGCACGGTACGCCCACCGCGAGCGTCAGCTACGGCTTCCGGGGCCCGGACAGCGTCGACCAGGCGATTCGCAACGCTCTCTACAAGGGCCCCAGCAACCTCCCCTATTACCCGAGGTAGCGGCTAAAACCCGAACGAGCTCGCCCCAAAACCGAGGTGGGCCGAATTTCGTGGCCTATGGACAAGAAATTCGGCCCAGGCGGGATGGATCGGCCCACGCGGTTGGTCGGCCCAACCCGATCAGTAGCTACGCTCGGGGCACGAAGATGGGCTTCGAGGCGTTCGAGCACTACCTGAGCGATGACTCGCGGCGGGGGCCGGCGCCCCAAGGCGCCTTCAGCGGCGCCGCCGGCGGAGCCCCGTGCGGCGACCTGGTCCGGGTCTCGCTCGCCGTCGAGCGCGGTCGCGTGGTCGCGGCGCGCTTCGACGCCGAGGGCTGCGCCGCGTCGAACGCCGCTGGCGCGGCGGTCGCCGAGCTGGCCGAGGGCGCCAGCGTGCTGGATGCGGCGCGGATCGCGCCGGCCGAGATCTCCGCCGAGCTCGGCGGACTCTCGCCGCAGGGCCGCCATGCCGCTGAGCTGGCCGCGGACGCCCTCCACCGCGGCCTCGGTGCGGCCGCCTCGTCGGGCGAGGCGCTTGCGGATCGGCCCTCGAGCGGGGACCGCGTGCTGGTGGCGCTGAGCGGCGGGGTCGACTCCGCGATCGCGGCGTTGCTCGAGCGCAGGCGCGGCGCCGACGTGGTCGCGGTGACCCTGAAGCTGTGGGCGGATCGCCACAACGACGGGGCGCGAAGCTGCTGCTCGCCGGAGGCGGTGGTGGGCGCGCGGGCGCTCGCCCACGGTCTCGGACTGCCCCACCTGACCCTCGATCTGGAGGACTCGTTTCGGGCCACCGTCGTCGACGGGTTCCTGCGCGGCCACGCGGCAGGGCGGACGCCGAACCCCTGTGTGGTCTGCAACGGCGAGCTGCGGATCGACGCGATGCTCGCCCTCGCGCGGCGGGTCGGGGCGTCCGCGCTGGCCACCGGCCACTACGCTCGCGTGGTCGACGACGGGTCGGGGCCGCTGCTGGCTACGCCGGCCGACGCCGCCAAGGACCAGACCTACATGCTGTCGGCGCTGCGGCCGGAAACGCTCGCCGGGCTCCGCTTTCCGCTCGCCGCCCTGACCAAGCCGCAGGTACGCGAGCTGGCCGCCGGCGCCGGCCTCCCGGTGGCCGGCAAGCGCGACAGCCAGGACCTCTGCTTCCTCGCCGGCGAGGGCAAGAGCTCATTTCTCGCCCGGCATGCGCGCCTTCGCGAACGGGCGGGGGAGATCGTCGATCGCTCGGGCCGGGTCGTGGGGCGTCATCGCGGGCACCACAACTTCACCGTCGGTCAGCGCCGGGGGCTCGGAGTTGCCGCCGCCGAGCCGCTCTACGTCCTGGCCACCGACTCGGCCGCGAATCGGGTCGTGGTCGGCCCGCGCGAGGCGCTGGCCACCCAGCGGGTCCAGGTGCGTGACGCCGTGCTGGTTCGCGACGGCGAGCGCGTCGACCGCGTCAAGCTGCGCTACCGCTCGCGGCCGATCGGCTGCGCGGTCGAGGGCGCTCCGGGTCGTCATCCCGAGCTGTGGCTGGAGCTGGCCGAGCCGGCGTACGGCGTCGCCCCGGGCCAGACCGCCTGTCTGATGGCCGGCGACTTCGTCGTCGGCCATGCGACGATCGCCGCCTAGACTTCGCATGCCGTGAAAGCGAGCGAGATCCGCGAGGCGTACCTGTCCTTCTTCGAGGAGCGCGGGCACCTGCGGGTGCCCTCTGCGTCGCTCGTCCCCGCGCCCCAGGACACCTCGACCCTGCTGACGATCGCGGGGATGCAGCCCTTCAAGCCGTATTTCCGCGGCGACGAGACGCCGCCGAGCAGGCGCCTCGCCTCCTGCCAGAAGTGCTTCCGCACGCCGGACATCGAGGAGGTGGGCAACACACGCCGCCACCTGACCTTCTTCGAGATGCTCGGAAACTGGAGCTTCGGCGACTATTTCAAGGACGAGTCGATCGCCTGGGGCATGGAGCTCTCGATCGACGTCTTCGGCCTCGACCGAGAGCAGATATGGGTGACCGTTTTCGGCGGCGACGCGGAGCTCGGGCTTGGCCCGGACGAGGAGGCGATCGAGATCTGGAAGGCCCGCGGGGTGCCTGAGGAGCGGATCGTGCTGCTGCCGCGCTCGGAGAACTTCTGGCAGGCCGGGGCGACCGGACCGTGCGGTCCCTGTGCGGAGATGTACGTGGATCGCGGGCCCGAGTTCGGCGGGCCCGACGAGCGGCCCGGCGACGACACCGATCGCTTCCTCGAGTACTGGAACCACGTGTTCATGAGCTATGAGCTCCACGAGGACGGCTCGCTGACGCCGCTGCCGGAGAACAACATCGACACCGGCATGGGCCTGGAGCGGATGGCCCTGATCCTGCAAGGCGTGGGGTCCGTGTTCGAGACCGACGCCATGCGGCCGCTGATCGACCTCGCCGAGGAGATGTCCGGCCGCTCCTACGACGACGACCGCGCGACCACGCGGGCGATGCGGATCATCGCGGACCACTCCCGAGGGACGACCTTCCTGATCGCGGATGGCGTGGTGCCGTCCAACGAGGAGCGGGGCTACGTCCTGCGGCGGGTGATGCGCCGCGCCATCCAGCAGGGCCGGGTCCTGGGGCTGGAGTCACCCTGGCTGGGGCGGTTCGCCGAGCGAGCGATCGAGATGATGGCCGACGCCTATCCCGAGCTCGCCGAGCACCGTGAGACGATCATCCGCTGGGTGGGGGACGAGGAGGTCGCCTTCGGGCGGACGCTCGATCGCGGCACCCAGCTTCTCGCCCGCCTCGTCTCCGAGGCGAAGGACCAGGAAACCTCGTGGATCGACGCGGCGGACGCCTTCATGCTCCACGACACCTACGGCTTTCCCTACGACCTCACCAAGGAGCTGCTGGCCGAGGAGGGGCTGTCGGTTGACGACTCCGGCTTCGAGGCGCTGATGGAGAAGCAGCGCCTGCGGGCGCGAAGCGGCGCGGAGGTCTCGAGACCGGACCGCCACGAGGCGGTGATCTCGTTCGCCTCGGCCGCGCCGGCGTCCACGTTCGTCGGCTACGAGACGCTGCATGCCGAGACCGCCGTGATCGCCGCCGAGGAGCTGCCCGGGACCGGCACGCCTGCCGTGGGCTTGGCCAAGCTCGAGGACAGCCCCTTCTATCCCGAGGGCGGCGGGCAGGTCTCCGACTCCGGCCTGATCCGCTGGGACGGTCAGCGAGCCCGGGTCGCCGACGTGTATCGCGTCGGCGATGACCAGGTGATCCGCGTGGACGGGCCGGTGCCCGCCCCTGGCACCCGGGTGGAGGCCGAGGTCGAGCACGCGACCCGCCACGCGACGATGCGAAACCACACGGCGACCCATCTCCTGCACGCGGCGCTTCGGGAGCGCCTGGGGACCCATGTCCGCCAGGCGGGCTCGGCGGTGCGCCCCGACAAGCTCCGCTTCGACTTCACCCACGGCGCGCCGCTGACCCGCGACGAGCTGCGCGAGATCGAGGAGCGAGTGACCGACTGGATCAAGGCCAGCCGCCCCGTGCGCGCCATACACATGGACCGCGGCGAGGCGGAGGCGCTCGGCGCGATGGCGCTGTTCGGCGAGAAGTACGGCGACTGGGTGCGTGTGGTCGAGGTCGACGAGGTCTCGCGCGAGCTCTGCGGAGGCACTCACGTGGCCAACACGGCCGAGGTCGGGATCTTCGCGATCGTCTCCGAAGGCTCGAGCGCCGCCAACGTGCGCCGAGTCGAGGCGCTCACGGGTCCCGCCGCGATCGACCGGTTCCGCGAACGAAGCGCCGCTCTGGAGCAGGCGGGTGCGCTGCTCGGCTCGCCCCGCGACCCGCTCGGGGCGGCCCGACGCGCCGCCGAGCGGCTGGCGACCCTGGAGCGGGTCAAGTCCGAGCTGGATGCTCACCAGGCAACCGAGCAGGCGGACCGGCTCGGCGACGAGGGCGAGGAGATCGCCGGCCTGAGGGTCGTGGTCAGCCAGGAGCGGGGGGCCGATCAAGGCGCCCTGCTCGACCTGGCCGACCGCGTCAAGGCGCGCCTTGGCGACGCGGCAGTCGTCCTGGGCGGCGCCGAAGACGGCAAGGTGGCACTGGTGGCGAGCTTCACCGACAGCGCGGTTCAGCGCGGGCTCTCGGCGGCCGACGTGGTCCGCGAGGCGGCCGCGGTGGTCGGCGGCGGCGGGGGAGGCCGCGCCACCGTGGCGCAGGCGGGAGGAAGGGACCCGAGTCGCCTGGAGGAGGCGTTGCAGGTGGCCCGTGAAGCGATCAGGCGCGGTCTCGGCGCCTAGCTCGAGCCAATGCGTGTCCTGGCCATCGACCACGGGTCCGCGCGCGCCGGGTGCGCGGTCTCCGATCCCACCGGCACGATCGCGCGGCCGTTGGGGGTGATCGAGCCGCCCGATCCTCGCGCGGTCGCGGAGCTGGCCGCCGAGAACCAGGCGGAGATCGTGATCGTCGGACTGCCGGTCTCGCTCAGCGGGGCCGAGGGACCGCAGGCAGCCGAGGCGCGCGCCTTCCGCGACGCCCTTGCCGTGATTCTCGACGTACCGGTGGAGACCTACGACGAGCGATTGACCACACGGATGGCCGAGCGCTCGGCGCGCGCCGGGGCCAGTGCCCCTCCCGACGCGCTCGCGGCCGCGCACCTGCTGGAGTCCTATCTCCGTGCTAGGGAGGGGGAGGGATGACCGGCGCCGATTCCCCCGATCGGTTTGCCGAGGAGGACGCCGCCCATGAGCGTGAGCGGCGCCGGGCCGAGCGCGAGGCCCGCAGGCTGAAGCGCGCCGACCGAAGCCAGGAGAGCCGGGAGGCACTGGGCGGCCGCGTCAAGGACTTCCTGACGCGGGAGGCTCCTGCTCCGCCACCGCCGCCCGCCGGGCCACCGCCACCCCCGCCTCGCGCACCGAGTTCGCCGAAAGACGCCTACCGGCGCCGGCGGCTGGCTCGCCATGGGGGCCCTGGTGGCGGCCATATTGGCCATCGTCGCGATCGGGGTGGCGATCCATCAGATGGCCGGTGACGGCTCGGCGACGGTCGCGACCCAGGCCAGACCTGCAAAGACGGTCACGATCCCCGAGGGCTACGACCGGCGCGAGGTCGCCGCGATCGCCGAGGCCAGGCCGGATTGCGCGGCGACTACCTGAAGGCGAGCCAGAGCTTCAAGGGCTTCGACCCCGGCAAGTACGGCGCGCAGAGCCCGCAGAGCCTCGAGGGCTTCCTGTTCCCGGCGACCTACGAGCTGCCCCGCCACCCCACCGACGACGAGCTGGTGGCCCGCCAGCTGGCGGCCTTCAAGCAGAACATCTCGCAGGTCGACATGCGCTACGCGCGGTCGAAGAACCTGACCACCTACGACGTGCTGATCATCGGCTCGATGATCGAGCGCGAGGTCCAGGTGCCGAAGGAGCGAAAGCTGGTCGCCGCCGTGATCTACAACCGCCTCCATGCCGGGATGCCGCTGCAGATCGATGCCACGATTCGCTACGCGACCGGCAACTTCACCAAGCCCATCAGCCCCTCCGAGCTCCAGGTCGCCTCGCCGTACAACACCTACACGAACTCGGGGCTCCCGCCGGGGCCGATCGGCAATCCCGGCCTCGCCTCGATCGAGGCGGCGGCCCGTCCGGCGCAGGTGCCGTATGTCTATTACGTGGTCAAGCCCAACACCTGCGGCCGGCACACCTTCGCCACCACCCTGGGCGAGTTCAACCGGGCAAAGGCCGCCTACGACAAGGCGCGCGCCGCGAACGGAGGCAACGCGCCGACTCCCGCGCGCTGCGCGGGCTGATGCGCAAGCTCGCCGTCCTCGGCCAGCCGATCTCGCACTCGCGATCGCCCGCGATGCAGACCGCCGCGCTGGCCGAGCTCGGGCTCGCCGGGGAGTGGTGCTATGAGGCGATCGAGGTCGCCCCCGCCGACTTCGAGCCGCGCGTGCGCGAGATGGCGGCCGGGGACTTCGTGGGCGCCAACGTCACCGTCCCGCACAAGGTCGCGGCGCTCGAGCTTGCGGGCGATGCCTCCGAGGCCGCCCTGGCGATCGGCGCCGCCAACACGCTCAGCTTCAGCGCCGGACGAATCGCAGCCGAGAACACCGACGCCGCGGGGTTTTTGGACTCACTCCCCGGGCCACCGGCGGGCAGGCGCGCCCTGGTGCTCGGCGCCGGGGGCTCGGCACGCGCGGTGGTCTGGGCGCTGGTCACGCACGGCGCCGAGGTGGCGATCTGGAACCGCACGCCCGAGCGCGCCCAGCGCCTGGCCGAGGAGCTCGGGGCCAAAGCCTTGGAGGTCACAGGTCACAGCTCACAGGGCTCGGCTGACAGCCGTGAGCTGTCAGCTTCCGGCTTCGATCTGCTCGTCAACGCCACCACCGTGGGCATGGGCACGCCGCGTGGGAGCGCTGCAGGTCTCAAGAGCCTGCCCCTCCGTGCCGATTCGTTGGGCGAGACACATCAATTGGTGGACCTCGCCTATGGGCCGGCCGAGACGGAGCTCGCCAGGGCGGCGAGAGCGCACGGCGCAACGGTCGTCGACGGGCTCGAGGTGCTGGTTCGCCAGGGGGCTGCGTCGCTTCGCATCTGGACCGGGCTGGAACCCCCGATCGAGACGATGAGGCGGGCCGCCAGAGCCACATGGAAATCTTCAAACGCCCAGGACATCTGAGACCAGTCCCATCGCCGGGCGAGGCGACCGCCCGCAAGCTCGACGACGGCCACGAGGAGGCCACCACCAACGGCCTCACAGCGCCGATGCACCGCGGTCACTCGGGGATGTTCGTGACCGACGTGATCGTCGAGCTCGGCTACGCGACCCGAGAGCGGGTGGACGAGGTGATCAACGAGGCACGCGTCGCCGGCAGGTCACCGGAGGCGCTGCTGCGCGATCACAAGGTGATCGACGGGGATCAGCTCTCGCGCGCGATCGCCGAGCGCTACGGCCTCGACCACCTCGACCTCAATGTCTACAAGGTCGACATGGGGGCGGCGAACCTGCTCTCGGTGATCGCCGCGCGGCGCTACAAGGCGATCCCGATCGGTTATGTCAACCCGGAGACGCTGCTCCTGGCGATGGGCGACCCGGCGAACGTGCTGGCGGTCGACGACATCCAGATGATGACCGGGCTCAGCTGCCGCGTCGCGGTGGCCGCCGAAGACGACATCGACGCCCTGATAGGACGCATGACCACCCTCGAGTCGGCGGTCTCGGAAGCGGTGGAGCAGGAGGAGGAGCTCGAGGGCGAGGCGGAGATCACCGAGTTGCGCGAGTCGGCGGACGATGCCCCGGTGATCAAGCTGGTCTACTCGGTGCTCGCCCAGGCGGTCGGCGAGGGCGCCTCCGACATCCACTTCGAGCCCGACGAGGGGACGATGAGGGTCCGCTTCAGGGTCGACGGGGTGCTGCACGAGACCGCGCGGGTGCCGAAGCGGATGATCTCCGGGGTGGTCTCACGGGTGAAGCTGATGTCCGACATGGACATCGCCGAGAAGCGACTTCCGCAGGACGGCCGGGTGAGCGTCAACGTCGACGACCGCAAGATCGACCTGCGCGTGACGACGCTGCCGACCCAGCGGGGCGAGGGGTGCTCGATCCGCATCCTCGACAAGGGCCAGGCGATGCGCACCCTCGACGAGCTCGGAGTGGGGGGCGACTCCCGGGCGCGGTTTGAGACCTCCTTCAACAGGCCCTATGGCGCGGTCATGGTCACGGGGCCGACCGGCTCGGGGAAGTCGACCACGCTGTACGCGGCGCTCCAGGAGCTGAACGTCGAGGAGCGCAACATCATCACGATCGAGGACCCGGTCGAGTACCGGATCTCGGGCATCAACCAGCTCAACGTCAACCGCAAGGCGGGACTCGACTTCGCCACCGGCCTGCGCTCGATCCTGCGTGCCGACCCCGACGTGATCATGGTCGGCGAGATCCGCGACGTGGAAACGGCCCGGATCGCGATCGAGGCGGCGCTGACCGGCCACATGGTGCTGACCACGCTGCACACCAACGACGCCCCCGGGGCGGTGGCGCGGCTGACCAAGATGGGGATCGAGGCCTTCCTGACGGCGTCGGCGGTCGAATGCGTTGTCGCGCAGCGCCTGGCGCGCCAGCTCTGCACCTACTGCAAGCAGCGCACCGTGATCTCCCAGGATGCGCTGGTCGCCTCGGGCTTCCCGGTGGGCGCCGACCTGGAGGCCTACGAGCCGGTTGGCTGCGGGCGCTGCGCGCACACCGGCTACCGGGGCCGGATCGGCCTGTTCTCCGTGATGCAGATGAGCGACGAGATCAAGGAGCTGACGGTGAGCGGGGCGGCCGAGGCCGAGCTCGCCGCGGCGGCCCGCCGGCAGGGCATGCTGACCCTGCGCGAGGACGGCCTGCACAAGGTGCGCGACGGCGTCACCTCGATCGAGGAGATCGCACGGGTCTCGGCGTAGCCGCGGCGAGCGTCGACGGTGAGTCGTGCGCGAGTAGATCGGGAGAGATGCTGCCTCCCCTGGCTGCCTGGCCCTCCCCGTAAGATCCGGGGCCACCCTCCGAGCCGCACGCCAGCCGATCTCGAGTCGGGTGGGGCGGGCCGGAGACAGCGCGATATGCCTCGATCTCGTCCGCTAATCGCCGTTCTGCTCGCGACCGTTCTCGTCAGCGGGTACACGTCGAACGGCACAACGGCCAACGCCGCCTCGACGCCGCTTGCGGCTCGTCCCGCCGCGGGCTATCACCGGATCCCGCCTGCATTCGCCGGGTTCAACGCCCCCTTCTGGCTGAACTCGGGCCAGGCGACGAGCCCGCAGCTCCACCAGGCGGCGGCCGGCCTGAGGCCGGGCGCCCTTCGCGTCTTCGGCGGGATCACCGCCAACTACTGGAATTGGCGCAGCGGCAGGTTCTACGACAAGAGGGGCGTTCCCGCCAACCTGCGAGCCGCCAGCCACGACATGACGCCCATCCACCTCTCCGACTGGGCGCAGCTGGTCGATGCGGCCAATGCGGAGCCGGTCTTCGATCTCAACGTCGTCACCTCGAATCTCTCCGACCAGCTGGCCATGCTTCGGGCCGCCCAGGGCCTGGGCATGCCGGTCCAACGGATCGAGCTCGGCAACGAGATCTATCTCGACACCCCGGTGTTCGTGCGTCGATTCCCCACCCCCCAGGCGTACGGGCGCACGGCCACACGCTGGATCCACGCCATCAAGCGCAGGTTTCCCGCCGCCCAGGTCGCGGCGACCGGGCGCACGTCTCAAAATGGCCAGACGAGCCACCGCCAAGCGCGCTGGACCCGACGGGTGCTCAAAACCCTCCATGGGGAGGCCGCGGTCACCTTCCACACGTACTGGAGGAATCGGCCGCGCGGCCCGCGGCTGACAGGCAAGAGGCTGTGGGCCGTCTTCTCGGCGCCGCTACGGCGGCTTGGCCTGCTGCACGAACGCGCCTTTCGCCAGCTGCCGAGGGGAGTGGACGCGTGGCTGACCGAGTGGACCCCGCGACCCAGCGCCTCGATGCGCGGCACCTGGGCGCACGGCCTCTCGAACGCCGAGTACCTACTGGGACTGCTCGGCGAGCCCCGGGTGCGTCAGGAGGATCTCCACGCGCTGATCTTGAAGGAGCCGGGCGGGACTCTGTTCTCGAACTCGAAGGGATTCGGCGGCACGCCGGGCACCGTGCCGTTCGGGCGCACGGCGGTGGGCGCGGCCTTCGGCGAGCTCTACCCGTTGCTGTCGGGCGGGGTCGCGGTGCGCGAGCTCGAGGTGCGTCACGCTCCCCACATTCCCGGCACACGGCTTGCGGCCGTACGGGCGGCGGCGGTCAAGGGCCGAGGAGCGTTCCTGCTGAATCTCACCGCGCACCATCGTCTTGTCCGGCTGGTCGGAGGGCCGGCCTGCGGCGCGACCCTGGACTCCGTGTGGGCGCGGCCGGCCGCTCGGATCACGGGTCGCGCCGCCCAGATCAGCCACCAGACGGTCCCGGTCCAAGGCCCTCTGTCCCTGCCCGCCTACTCGGTCAACCGCATGGAGTGCTGAACGGGCGCGCTCGCGGAACCCGGGGGCGTCGTGTCCATGCGCCCGGAGCTCGACGTAAGATTCCGTACCACGTCTGGCGTCCCGGGGAAGCCGACTGCGGTCGGCGGTGACGAAGCGACATGTCTCGATCTCGTCCGTCAATCACAGTTCTGATCGCGATCGCGATCGCGCTGGTGAGCGTGGCGTACCCGTCACAGGGCACAACGGCCGGCTCCGGCCTGCGACCGCTCGGGGCTCGGCCCGCATCGGGCTATCACCCGATCCCGACGGGGTTCGCCGGGTTCAACGCGCCGTTTCGCAAGAACTCCTGGCAGGCGCTCAGCCCCGAGCTTCGGCAGGCGGCGGCCGGCCTTGTCCCGGGCGCCCTGCGCGTCTTCGGGGGCACGACGGCCAACTACTGGAACTGGCGGAAGGGCCAGTTCTACGACCGTCATGGCGTCCCACGACAACTCCGGCGCGCCAACGGACGGATGAGCCGTATCTACCTTTCCGATTGGGCGCGGCTGGTGGCCCATGCAGACGCCCTCCCGGTGTTCGATCTCAACCTCGTGACGTCGCACCTGTCCAGCCAGCTGGCCATGTTGCGCAGGGCCCGGGAGCTCGGCATGCCGATCCGCCAGATCGAGCTCGGCAACGAGTTCTATTCTCACGCCCCACTCGTCGACCGGGCCATTCCCACCCCCGAGGCCTACGGGCGCAAGGCCACCCGCTGGATCGCGGCGATCAAGAGCCGGTTCCCGCGCGCGGAGGTCGCGGCCGTGGGACTCGGCAGCTCCCTTTGGTGGCCACCCCGCACCCGGCGCGGGCAGTGGGACCCCGGGGTGCTCAGCACGCTTCGCGGGGAGGACGCGGTCACCTTTCACACCTACTGGAAGCCGCCGCGCGGGCGTCCTTCGGGTAGGAGGCTGTCCCGGGTCCTCGCCGCGCCGCTTGGCCGGTTCTTCGAGCTTCGCTCCGGCGGGCTTCGCCGGTTGCCGGATGGGGTCGTGGCCTGGGTGACCGAGTGGAACGTCCGGCACGGATCGAAGTTGCGCGGGACATGGGCGAACGGCCTCTCCGACGCCGAGTACCTGCTGGCGCTGCTCGGCGACCCCCGGGTGCGCCAGGAGGACCTTCACGCGCTCATCTACCGACAGCCATTCGCAGCCCTGTTCGGCAACGACAACGGGTTTGGCGCCAAGCCGGCGACCGTTCCGTTCGCGCCCACGGCGGTGGGAAGCGCGCTCGGCGAGCTCTATCCGCTGCTGTCGGGCGGGCCCCAGGTGGCTCGCCTCACGGTGCCGCACGCTCCACGCATTCACGGGACCCGATTCGCGGCCATACAGGCGGTGGCGATCAGGGGCCGCGGGGCCCTGCTGCTCAACCTCACCGGGCACAAGCATCGCGTCCGGCTGGCCGACGAGCCCGCGTGCGAGGGGACGCTGGACTCGATTTGGGCGCGGCCGGAGGCCCGGATCACGGGTCACGCCGGGGAGATCAGCCACAGGGCGGTCGAGGTCCGAGGCCCGCTCTCGTTGCCTCGCTACTCGGTCAGTCGCCTGGACTGCTGAACAGGGCGCCGGCGCAACCGGCCGGTTCAGAAGCTGACGGGTAAGCCGTCGTCCGCGTCGCGGCCCGTCGCTAAAGCATGCGTCCGGGTCCGACGATCTACCAGGCGATGAGCCTGGATTTCGCAGCGGTTCTCACAAAGATGGTCGAAGTGCGGGCCTCGGACGTCCACCTGACGCCCGGGTTCCCGCCCGCTGTCCGGGTGCGCGGGCGGATCGTTCCGATGGATGACTACCCGCCGCTGAGCCCCCAGGAGACGCGGGAGATCGTCTATTCGATCCTCAACGACTCACAGCGCAAGAAGTTCGAAAACCAGCAGCAGCTGGACTTCGCCTACGCGATCCCCGGGGTGGCGCGGTTCCGGGTCAACTGCTTCTTTCAGCGCGGCGCGATCTCAGCCGCATTCCGCCACATCCCCACCGAGATCCTCAGCCTGGACTCGCTCGGCCTGCCGCTTGTGCTCGAGGAGTTCACCCGCAAGCCGCGCGGCTTCGTCCTGATGACCGGGCCGACCGGCTCGGGCAAGTCGACCAGCCTCGCCTCGATGGTGGATCTGATCAACGAGCAGCGCGAGGAGCACATCCTGACGATCGAGGACCCGATCGAGTTTCTCCACCAGCACAAGAAGTGCATCGTCAACCAGCGCGAGATCGGGTCCGACGCGCACGACTTCGCGAGCGCCCTGAAGGCGGCGCTCCGCGAGGACCCCGACGTGATCCTGGTCGGCGAGATGCGCGACCTGGAGACGATCTCGACGGCGCTGACCGCGGCCGAGACCGGCCACCTCGTGTTCGCCACGCTCCACACTCAGTCGACGGCGCAGACCGTGGACCGGATCATCGACGTCTTTCCGCCGCACCAGCAGCAGCAGGTGCGCATGCAGCTCTCGATCGCCCTTCAGGGGATCGTCACCCAGCAGCTGCTGCCGACGGCCGACGGTTCGACCCGAGTCGTCGCCTGCGAGGTGCTGGTGCCGACGCCCGCGATCCGCAACCTGATCCGCGAGGGCAAGACGCACCAGATCTACTCGGCGCTCCAGACGTCGGGCGCGATGGGAATGCAGACGATGGACGCCCACCTCGCCCAGCTGGTGCGCAGGGGCCAGATCACCCGCTCCCTCGCCGAGCAACGGGCCTCGGTTCCGGAGGAGCTGAAGCGGCTGCTGGGCGGCGCCGCGGTGACCCCCGTGGCGGCGGCCGCGGCGTGATCAGGAGGATGGGCCGGCGATGAGCGCGTTCGCGTTTCGCGCCGTGGACCTGGCCGGCATCCCGGCGCGCGGCGAAATGGAGGCCTCCTCGAAGGCGGCGGTCTCCGAGCAGCTTCGTCAGCGGGGCCTGATCGTCCTCGACATCTCTGAGAAGCGCGAGGCGATCAAGCTCGAGAACCTCCTGCAGCGCTTCAAGAGCGTCAACCTGCGCGCCCTGGCCGTCTTCTCGCGCCAGTTCGCAACCCTGATCGCTGCGGGAATGCCGATGCTGCGCTCGCTTTACACCCTCGAGGCGCAGACCGAGGACGAGATGCTCGAGAAGGCGATCATCGGCGTTCGCGAGGACGTCGAGGCCGGAAGCTCGGTGGCCCAGGCGATGGAGTCCCAGCCCGGGGTATTCGACCCCCTTTACCGGTCCGTCGTGCGCGCCGGGGAGGACTCGGGACGGCTCGACGATGCGCTCGACCGAATCGCCTATCAGCTGGAGCGCCTCGACGCCCTGCATCGCCAGGTGCGCTCGGCGATGACCTATCCGGCGGTCGTCTTCGGCCTGGCCTTGATCGTGATGATCGTGGTGGTTGCGGTGATCGTCCCGGTGTTCGTGGGCATCTTCACCGAGATCGCCGCGGACAACCCCACCGAGGACACGAGCCTGCCGCTGATGACCCAGATCACGGTCGGCATCTCTGGCTTCGTCACTCACCAGTGGTACCTCCTGATCGCCGGAGCGGCGGCCGGGGCGTATGGCTTCCTGCGCTGGAAGAAGAGCGACCGCGGACGTCGCCAGTGGGACCGCCTGAAGCTTCGAATCCCTCGGATCGGCGACGTGGTCCAGAAGGTGGCGCTGGCGCGCTGGTCGCGGACCTTCTCGGGAATGATCGCCTCGGGCGTCCCGATTCTGCAGGCGATCGAGATCGCCGGCGAGACGTCGGGAAACACCGTGGTCACGGCGGCGATGGACGACGTGTACGCATCGGTGAAGAGGGGCGGGACGATCGCCCACCCGATCGGCCAGCACGACATCTTCCCGCCGATGGTGGAGCACATGGTCTCGGTGGGCGAGGAGTCGGGCCAGCTGGAGGTCATGCTCAGCAAGATCGCCGACTTCTATGAGGCCGAGGTCGACGCGAAGATCAGGGCGCTCACCGCCCTGATCGAGCCGCTGATGATCATCATGGTCGGCGGCGTGGTGGGGTTCATCGTGATCTCGATGTACCTGCCGATCTTCAGCCTCTACGACAAGATCCGCTAGACATGTATTCGCAAGGGGTTGGCCCGATCTAGCTGCTTAGCCCGGCGGCCTCGAGGGCTTCATCCCTTCCGAGGAAGGCCTGCGATCGTGCGATCTTGCCGTCGCGCAGGTGAACCACGGCGAACGTCGTCCATTCAATTGGCACCCCGCTGGCTTGCCCGACGCCGCGCGCGGCCAATTCGGAAAGGACGACGTTACCGCTGGCGGTCAAGCTCGTTGGCTCGAACCGAACCCCGACGACTTCCCGCAGGTTCGTCATCCACTCCCGGATGCCGTCGTGTCCACGGAAGCCCGGAGCGGGCGTGTCGGGCATCTCCGGCGGCTCGTACAGCTCGCAGTTCTCGTCGAACGCCGCGATCACGGCGGGGACGTCGCCACGGTTGAAGGCGTCGATCATCTGCCGCACAACGTAGATGTTCTCCTGCGACATCCGAGTCCAGTATCCCGCTCGGCCCAGCGCTGTGCGCGACAGCGCGACGCGGCTAGGTGCCAACCCTTAGCTGGACGGATGTCCCCACTATGAAACTCAAGGTCTGGGTACTAGACACCGACTAAAGGAAACGTAAGGGCCAGTGCCCTGGCGCATAAAGGCAAACCCGTCGCGAGGCGGGGGCGCAAAGCCACGGGGCTCCGATTCAAAAGGAGTCAGCCGGGTTGCCGCCGGGGTCACGAGACACCGGACCGGCTTGCGGTTCACGGGGCTACTGGCGGGAAAGTAGTGGGTCCAAGGAGGGACTACATGATTCTCAAGCTCCGGCAGGGGATGGCGCGGGACGAGTCCGGTTTCACACTGGTCGAGCTCCTGGTCGTCATGCTCATTCTCGGACTGTTGGCCGCGATCGCAATCCCGGCCTTCTTCAACCAGAGGAACAAGGCGAAGGACGCCGACGCGAAGTCGTCCGTTCGAACCGCTCAGACCTCGATGGAGACGTTCGCAACCGATAACAACGGTAAGTACACCGGTGTGGCGGTGACCGATCTCCAGAACATCGAGCCCACGCTGAACAACGCGGGTGCGAATCTCACCATTCCCGTCGCCGCGAGCGACAACACCTACACGGTTCAGGTGAAGTCGAACGCGCCGAACGGGAACCTATTCCAGATCTCACGTGCCGCGAACGGCACCACCACTCTCAGGTGCGGGACTGGCGCAGGTGTTCCGCCCACAGGCCC
The DNA here is from genome assembly GCA_963760665.1 of uncultured Actinomycetes bacterium. Taxonomy (GTDB): domain Bacteria; phylum Actinomycetota; class Thermoleophilia; order Solirubrobacterales; family 70-9; genus AC-56. The sequence continues at coordinate 69,448 of CAVXDS010000008.1, read as the reverse complement.
TGGCAAGGACGGATGTCCGACCAGCGGCGACTGGGGCTCCTAGGCCACTCAGTGGCTCGCATCTGACCTAGGTGTCAGGAGTTGCGAAGGGCGGGCCTTTGGGCCCGCCCTTCCGCATCTCGCGAACCGGAAATGAGCAGCCAGATTGACAGCTACGGCGGCCCCGGCGAAGTCACCGTTGACACGTTGCGCGGCAGTATGGGCACTTTCGTTGAGGATCCCGCTCGCGGAGTTCAGCGTCAGGCGGCGCAGGTCGATCAATGGGGCGACGGGGTAGAGCGCCGGGGGACGGCGACGAACGAAGCAGGGGTTGAAAGCGTGATCCAGGGAGCGAGGGTATTGCGGGGTGAGGCCGGCATTGCGTTGTTCGAAGTGCTGGTCAGCGCGTTGCTCATGGTCACGATCTCGCTTGGTGCGCTCGGGGCCGTCGACGCCGCCACGAGGTCGAGCGCGGAGGAGCGCCACCGCTCCGAGGCGGACGGCCTCGCTCAGCAGGATCAGGCGCGGATGCGCTCGATGCGCATATCCGACCTCGCCAACCTCAACCAGACCAAGACCGTCACCCAGGACGGCACGCCATTCAGCGTCCTCTCGCGCGGCAACTTCGCCACCGACAGCACCGGCACTGCGAGCTGTGCCCCAGGCACCGCTTCGGCCGACTACATCAAGATCACCTCGACCGTGAGCTGGCCCAGCATGGGCAGCCGGCCGCCGGTCGTCAGCGAGAGCATCGTCTCCCCGCCCAACGGCACGGTGGGGGCCGACCACGGCGCCCTGGCCATTCAGGTCGATGATGCCTCCAACCAGGGCATCCCGGGCGTGGGGCTGTCGGGGAGCGGCCCGGGATCGTTCAGCGGATTCACCGGGAGCACCGGCTGCGCCATCTTCGGGGACCTGCCGGCGGGCAACTACACGCTGACGCCGTCCGGGTCCTCGCTCGTCGATCGCGACGGGAACCCGCCGGCGCCCCAGGGCACCAGCGTGATCGGCGCCAGCACCAACACTCTCGCCCTCCAATACGACCATCCCGGATCGGTCCCGGTCAGCTTCACGACCCGGTCGGGGGGCAGTCTCGTGCCGTCGAGCGCCGACTCGGTGATGGTCTTCAACACCGGCATGACGACCGCCAAGGCGTTCGGCACCGTGGGCTCGCCCGCGGCCACGGTCACCGCGACCTCGCTGTTTCCCTACACCTCGCCCGACACCGTGTATGCCGGCAGCTGCACGGGAGACAACCCCAACCCCACCAACGACAGCAACCCGCCGGGCGCCGCGGCAATGGCAAGCGTCGCGGTGCCGCCGGGCGGCAGCGCGCCCGCGACAATCCAGCTCCCGGCCCTGAAGCTCACCGTGTGGAGCGGTCTGAGCGCATTGGTGCCCGGCTCGCCCGTCTCGGGCGCTCATGTGACGGTGAGTGACACGAACTGCACTACCGGCGGGGGAGCGCCGGTGAAGCGCACCTTCACCACCGACTCCGCGGGCCAGCTTCCGGCTCCCGGGATGCCCTACAGCGTCTACGACGTCTGCGCGGACAACGGGACGAAGCGCGTCACGGCCAGCAGCGTCAGCGTCAAGGATCTGGCCGGCGGCACCTCGCTCGACCTCTACGTGGGGAGCGTCACGGCCATTCCGGGAGCCTGCCCGTGAGCAGCGAGCGCGGCTTCACCCTGGTCGAGATGCTCATCGCCACCTCCCTGGCGATCGTGGTGATACTCGGCATCTTCGCCCTGGTCGATGTCACCAACCGTGGCACCGCCCGGATCGCCAGCCGGGTCGAGGCCGACCAGCTTGCGCGACCCGTCATGCAGCGCCTGCTCGACGAGCTCCACTCGACCTGTGTGGGACCGAACACCACCCCGGTGCTCGCCGGAAGCGGGGACAGCTCAATGAACTTCCTGCACCAGACCGGCTCCGCCGTCAGCCCGACTCCGGACAAGCACGTGGTCACCCTGGCCGGCGGGGCGCTCAGCGAGTCGGTCTACCCGGCGACCGGCGGCGCCGCCCCGAGCTGGACCTTTGCCGCCATCCCCTCCTCGACGCGCCAGCTCCTGACCCGTGTCGGCGCGGCCTCCTCCGGCAGCCCGCCGGCCAGCCGCCCGCTGTTCCAGTACTTCGCCTATCAGGGCGGACAGCTCTCCACGACGCCGCTGCAGACGCCGCTGAGCGCGGTCGATGCGGTGCGGACGTCCGAGGTCACCGTCTCGTTCTCCGTCTCCCCGGCCCACACACCGGTTGTCGATCCGCACGCGGCCGTCAGCGTCTCCGACTCGGCGACCCTGCGCCTCGCGCCCCCCGCCGAGGACACGAGCCAGGCGAACCCGCCATGCGCATGAGGCCTGTGCACGGTGAGGAGGGGTTCACGATGGCCCTGGCCGTCCTGGCCATGTTCCTGATCAGCACCCTCGTCGTCGTCGCGCTGGCGGCGGCCAACGGCGATCTGCACCTGACGCAAAACGACCTCGACCACAAGCGCGCCTACGAGGCGGCGCAGGCGGGGATCGCCGATTACACCTTCCACCTCAACTCAGACACCAACTACTGGGCGCGGTGCGTGTCGAACCCCCCAGGTGCAGTCAACCTGCAGGGCTCCACGGCGAACCGCCGGTCGGTCGCCGGCTCCACCAAGGAGACCTACGCGATCGAGCTCCTGCCCGCCTCCGGCCAGTCGGCCTGTAGCACCACCAACCCGGTGACCAGCATGCTGGAGCCGAGCGGGGCCAACGTCGGCACCTTCCGGATCCGCTCCACGGGCTATGCCGGCAAGTCGCACCAGTCGATCGTGGCCACCTTCAAGCGGGCAAGCTTCCTCGACTACGTCTATTTCACCCAGCTCGAGACCTCTGATCCGGTGACCTACGGCACCGCGGCGACGATCACCGGCGCCTACACGCAGTGCACGAAGACCATCCAGGCGGGGCGCTACAGCGTCCCGATCCCCGGCTCGAATCCACAGCAGAGCTGCTCCGTGATCGTGTTCAAGGACGGGGAGCAGATCAACGGGCCGGTGCACACCAACGACGCCCTGGTGGTCTGCGGCGCCCCGACGTTCGGGAGAACCTCCGCGGACGTGGTCGAGGTCAGCGCGCCGCCGCAGGGCTGGAACTCCGGCACCAGCCTGGGTCTCAGCTCGAGCAGCTGCCCGGCGGCCAACCCCAACTTCGTCGGAACTTTCGTCACCAACGCGCCCGTCCTGACGCCGCCGCCGACAAACGGGCAGCTCGCCACCGTGGCCCAGACCGGCTACAAGTACACGGGCCAGACGTACATCTGCCTGAACGGCTCGAACATGACCGTCGGCACGAACGCCTCATGCACCGGAGGGGCGACCCAGACACGCAGCCTGCCCCCCAACGGCGTCGTCTATGTGGCCAACGGATCGGGGTGCTCGTCGAGCTACTCCCCCTTCACGGCGAGCTATCCCGCCACCTCGGGGTGCGGGAACGTGTACGTGCACGGCAGCTATTCGGGCCAGCTCACGATCGCCGCCGAGAACGACATCATCATCGACGGCAACCTGACCCGCCAGAGTGCGAGCAACGGGATGCTCGGGCTGATCGCCAACAACTTCGTGCGGGTCTATCACCCCGTGTGTCTGGCCACCAACCTGCTTTGCGTGACCCCGCCCTCCACTCCTCCCCAGGGCACCTGCAACCTTGGCGTCAACGGCACCGGCTCGCCGAACAACCTTCAGATCGACGCCGCCATCCTCGCCATCAACCACTCGTTCATCGTCGATCACTACGACTGCGGCGGCCCCCTCGGCACGCTGACGCTCAACGGTGACGTCTCGCAGAAGTTCCGCGGCGCGGTCGGAACGTTCAGCGGCAGCTCGGCCGTCAGCGGCTACACCAAGAACTACAACTACGACGACCGGCTGCGCTACATGGAGCCGCCGCACTTCCTCGACCCGGTCCAGTCGGCATGGCACATCCAGCGCGAGACGCTGGACTTCCCCTAGGCCGCGACGGCGCCGGTCCTAAAGCTCGCAGGCCGCCCGTCCGATGCGAGAGACGACCGAGAGGTGGCCTCGCGACCATGAATCCCTTCCTTCCACTCCTCTCCTGCGCCGGTCTCGCGATCGGCAGCTTCGCGACGGTCGTCGCCCACCGGGTTCCAAGGGGTGAGTCGATCGCCACGGGCCGCTCGCGGTGTCCGAGCTGCGAAGCGACGATCGCGGCCTACGACAACGTCCCGGTGCTCTCGTGGCTTGTCCTGCGGGGCCATTGCCGGGGCTGCGGCGAGCGCATTTCGCCGCGCTACCCGCTCACCGAGCTGGCGATGGCGGCGCTGTTCGCGGCCACCCTCCTGATCCTCGGAACCGACGACGTCGGCGAGCTCGCACTGGGCCTGGCGCTCTGCACGGTGCTGGTCACGGTCACGCTCACCGACCTCGAGCGGAGGGTGATTCCAAACACCGTGCTCCTGGTCGGCGCGCTGGTCGGCGTGGGGATCGCCGCCGCCACCGACCCCGGCAGCCTTCCGGAGCGGGCACTTGCAGCCGCCGCAGCGGGCGGCTTCCTGTTCTGTGTGGCGCTCGCCTATCCGCGCGGGATGGGTATGGGCGACGTCAAGCTGGTCGCCGTGATGGGCCTGTACCTGGGCCGGGCCGTGGCCCCGGCGCTGCTGATCGGCTTCGCCGCCGGGGCCGTCGTGGGCCTCGTGATGATCGCCCGGCAGGGGGCCGCCGCGCGCAAGCAGGCGATCCCCTTCGGGCCCTTCCTGGCGCTCGGCGGGATCGTCGGGCTGTGGTACGGCGACGCGATCGTCGACTGGTACCTGAACGCCTTCTTCCACGGCTAGCGTTCCCGTCCCGCCAATCCCGCCAGCCCTCTGCCGGGGTCCGCGATGCCCGCGCCCCCGACCGCTTTCGACGCGCCGTCCAGGCGTGGTCCTCAGCTTCAAGGGATCGCCGGATTGCGCCGATTGACTGCCTGGAGGGTTCCGCGTTTGCGGACTTGAGCAAGGATGCTTTCGACGACCAAGAACAAGGCAGTGGTGGGTCTCGACGTGGAGGCCGGCAGCGTGGCTGCCACCGAGGTGGCCCCGAACGGCGACTCGGCGGTGACGAGGTTCGGCATGGCCTCGCTCGGCGCCGGGACGTTCAGCGAGGGAGAGGTTTCCGACCCCGAGGCGCTCGGGGATGCGCTCAAGGAGCTGTTCTCCAAGCACAAGCTGTCGAAGACCGTCCGGGTGGGCCTCGCAAGCCAGCGGGTCGCCGTGCGGACCCTGCGGCTTCCGCTGATCGAGGACCACGGCGAGCTCGAGACGGCGGTCCGCTTCCAGGCCCAGGACCACATCCCGATGCCGCTCGAACAGGCGGTGCTGGACTGGCAGGTCGTGGGCCATGCTGCCGGCGAAAACGGCGAGCGCCAGATCGAGGTGGTTGCGGTGGCGGCGCGGCGCGACATGCTCGCGGGGCTCACCCAGGCGTTGAGCCGCGCCGGCTTGCGACCGGTCGGGATCGACCTGTCGGCGTTCGGGATGATCCGGGCCCTCGCCGGCGGATCGTCTGCCCCGGTCGAGCCGGGCGACTACGTTGATGCCCCCGGGTACGGCCCTGCTTCGTATGAGCAGGGGATCGCCCGGCAGCTCGGGGGAGAGGGCTCGGCCGCCGCCTCGGAGCAGGACGGCATGCCGGCGAAGCTCTACTGCAACCTGGGTGACGTCACAAACCTCGCGGTGGCCCGCGGCTCCAGCTGTCTGTTCACCCGCGTGTCGCCGTTCGGGGTGGAGGGGATCGCCCAAAAGCTTGCCGAGCGGCGCCGGCTCACCCTCGAGCATGCCCGCCGGTGGCTGGTGCACGTTGGCCTCGACAACCCGGTCGACGGGATCGAAGGTGACAACGAGACGATTTCGGCGGCCCGCGACTCGCTTGACGAAGGGGCAGCCCGACTGGTCGACGAGCTGCGGCTGTCGCTCGAGTACTACGCCGCGCAGGAGGGAGCGATGGCGATCGACTGCATCGTCACCTGCGGTCCCGGGACCACGATCCCCGGGCTGGCGCGGCGGCTCCAGCGCGACCTCGGGCAGCGGTTCGAGGTCGGCCGGCCTCCCGCTCTCGCCCACCTGGACGACGCGACGTCGGCCCGCTTGACCGTTTCCCTCGGCCTCGCCCTCGGGGAGTAGCGCGTGCGCCCCGTCAACCTGATTCCCCCGGAGGAGCGTCGTGGCGAGAAGGCGCCGATGCGCACCGGGTCGCTCGCCTACGTGGTCGTCGCCGTGCTCGGCGTGGCTCTGCTGGCCGTGGTCGGCATCGTGCTCACGAACAACCAGATCTCCGACGGCAAATCCCAGAAGTCGAGCCTCGAGGCGCAGGTGTCAACGGCGCAGGCCGAGGCGGATCGTACGAGCTCCTTCGCCGAATTCGCCTCCCTGCAGCAGGCCAGGGAACAGACCGTGGCCAGCCTCGCGCAGAGCCGCTTCGATTGGGAGCGGGTACTTCGCGAGCTTGCGATCGTGATTCCGCATGACGTTTGGCTCACCGGCCTGAACGCGTCGGTCTCGCCGGATGCGGCGTCGGCCAGCGCCAGCACGTCTGCGAGCTCCACATCGTCCGCGGGCTCCGAGAGCGTCACGGGGCCGTCGCTTCATATCGAGGGCTGTGCCGCCGGTCATGAGGCGGTGGCCAGGTTCCTCGCTGCGCTTCAAGATGTCGATGGCGTCACCCGGGTCTCCGTCCTGAAGTCGGACCGACCCGACCTGGCGAGCTCGGGCGGGGCAGCCACGGCCGACAGCTCGGGGACCGCCGTGGGGAGCGGGGGATGCTCCAGTCGCGACTTCGTCTCCGTGTTCGAGCTCGTCGCGGCCTTCGACGCCGTCCAGATCGACCCGGCCACCCAGGGGATCGCGCCCACGACGCCCACGACGCCCACGACGACTCCGACGACTCCGACGATTCCGACGACCGATTCCGGCCAGAGCCAGGTCGCCGATGCCCAGCAGCAGCTTCAGCAGCAGAAGGACTCGGCCGCCCAGAAGACCGAGAAGGGCCGCAAGGCCGTCGACAACATCATCCCCGGGACCGCGACGGCGCCATGAAGCGGAACGAGCTGACCATCGTGCTCTCGCTCGTCGTCGTCGGGCTGATCGGCGCGTTCTGGATGGTCGCCCTTGGCCCGAAGCGAGACCAGGCGGCGAGCCTCAAGCAGGACGTCGCCCAGCTCCACCTGCAGCTCACCGAAGCGCAACAGGCGGCCACGGCGGGCGAGCAGGAGCGGCGGTCGTTCCCCGTCGACTACCGAAAGCTCGTGGTGCTGGGCAAGGCGGTGCCTCAGGACGGCGACCAGGCAAGCCTCCTGGTCCAGCTCCAGCAACTCGCCGACCGCTCCGGAGTCGAGTTCCAGTCGATCGACCTCGCGGACGCCGCGGGCGTGGCCGCCACGGCCGCCCCGGCGCCGTCCACCTCGACGACCTCCACGTCGACCAGCCCCACCGAGACGACGAGTGCGAGTCCCTCGGGCTCGACCGCGGTCGCGACGTCGGACCCGACCGTGGACGCCACGGAGGCCTCCGCCGCGACGCTGCCGATCGGCGCCGCGGTTGGCCCCGCCGGGTTGCCAGTAATGCCGTACGACCTGAAGTTCACGGGACAGTTCTTCCAGATCGCCGACTTCCTGAAGCACGTCGACGCGATGGTCCACACGCGGCAGGGCGCGGTGAAGGTCAGTGGCCGCCTGCTCACCGTGGACGCGTTCACCCTGGCGCCGATCCAGGCGGCGACCGATAGCGTCAGCGTGGTACCGACGCTGACCGCGGACCTGTCGGTGACCACCTACCTGGCACCGGCCGACCAGGGGATCACCGCCGGCGCCACCCCCACCGGACCGCCGCCGGCCACCACGACACCGGCTTCGACGGCGGGCTCGACCGTCACCTCGACTCCAACCTCCACCGTCTCCGGCTCGGCCGGGGCGACCGCGATCTCGCCATGAACAAGATCCCCGTACCGCCGTTTTTGAACAACCTCTACCGCGACATGCGCGACCGCAGGCTGCTCGTGCCGGCGCTGGCCCTGATCGTGGGGCTGATCGCGGTCCCCCTGGCGCTCTCGAGCTCCTCGGCGACGACACCCCTGCCGCCGGCCGCGGCGTCGAGCGGATCGGGCCACGAGGCCGCCACCTCGCCGGCGGTGCTCACGGAGCAGCCCGGGGTGACCAACTACCGCAAGCGCCTCGAACAGATCAAGAGCAAGAACCCGTTCCGTCTGCACTTCACGAGTCAGCCGCAGGGTGCCCGTTCGGACCCGAGCTCATCCGCACCGACTTCGTCGAGCGCTACGGCGACGACCGGCTCGTCGACCGCAATCTCGCCGACGACCTCGAGCACCTCGAGCACACCGAGCTCCGAGACGCCGTCGGTGTCGCCGCCCCGCACGCCAACCTCGACCTCACCGCCTAAGCCCCCCAAGCCGACCGTGTACGTGCTCAGGGTCGATGTCGCGGTTGGCCCTCCCGGCGACGTTTCGCGCCGAAAGGGCGTCGAGCAGGGGAAGTTCCTGCCCGGCGAGACCAAGCCGATGGCCGCCTTCATCGGGGCTTCCGAGAACATGAAGCAGGCGCTCTTCGTGATCTCAGACGACGTCAGCTCGGTGAGCGGGGACGGTCGCTGCCTCCCGGGAGGTAACGATTGCCAGATCCTCAAGCTCAAGGTCGGCGACCAGGCCCAGCTCGCCTACGCGCCCGAGGGCGACCGCACCTACAACCTGAAGCTGCTCGGGATCGATCTGGCTGCGACAAAGGCGACGGGCGCAAGCCAGCAGCGGAAAGCCCGCTTCGCTCTCGGCGCTCGTCTCGGGCCGATAGGCCGACCGCAAGGGGCCGCCTCGACGCCGCTAGGGTTGGCGGCGCGATGACAGCGTTCCGCTTCACAACCGCCGGCGAGTCGCACGGCCCCGGCCTGGTGGCGATCGTCGAAGGCCTTCCCGCCGGCCTCGAGCTCGACCGCGAGCGCCTCGACCGCGAGATGGCGCGCCGCCAGCTCGGCCACGGGCGGGGCGGCAGGATGAAGATCGAAAGCGACTCGGTCGAGATCCGCTCCGGCGTGCGTCACGGGCGAACGCTTGGCAGCCCGGTCGCCGTCCTGGTCGCAAACCGCGACTACGCCAACTGGGAGGAGCGTATGAACCCCTGGCCGGTCGACGCGGATGTCGAGGAGGTCCACACACCCCGGCCTGGCCACGCAGACCTCGCCGGGGCGCTCAAGTTCGGGCATTCCGATGTTCGCAACGTCCTCGAGCGCGCCAGCGCCCGCGAGACGGCGGCGCGCGTGGCTGCCGGGGCGCTCGCCAAGGAGCTCCTGCTTGCATTCGACGTCACCGTGCACAGCCACGTCGTGCAGATCGGCTCGGTGCGGGCCCCGGAGCGCGACGACCTCGGCGCCGAGGACTTCGCCGGCGTGGACGACTCGCCGGTCCGCTGCCTCGATCCGGACGCGAGCGAGGCGATGGTGGCCGAGATCGACCGCCTGCGGAAGGCGAACGAGAGCCTCGGCGGGATCTTCGAGGTGCGGGCTTTCGGCGCCGTGCCGGGGCTGGGTTCCCACACCGGCTGGCAGGGGCGCCTCGACGCCCGCCTGGCCCAGGCGCTGGTCTCGATCCAGGCGGTGAAGGGAGTCTCGGTGGGGGAGGCGTGGGAGGTTGCCGGCAGGCCGGGCTCCGAGTCCCACGACGAGATCTTCTGGTCCGAGGAGCGGGGTTGGCACCGCGAGACCAATCGCGCCGGCGGCGTCGAAGGCGGGATGTCGAATGGCGAGCCGCTTTTCGTGCGTGCTGCGCTGAAGCCGATCTCGACCCTGACCAAGCCGCTGCGCTCGGTGGACACCCAGACCAAGCAGCCCGCGGACGCGCTTCGCGAGCGGACCGACTCGACCGTGGTGCCGGCGGCCGCGGTGGTGGGCGAGGCGATGACGGCCCTGGTGCTGGCACTTTGCTACCGGGAGAAGTTCGGCGGCGACCACGTGGACGACGCGCTCGGCGCGCTGGCCGCCTACCGGGAGCGGATCGGGTGGCGACGCTAGAGGGGCAGGACGCAGGCCGAAGCACGCCGGCGGCCCGCCGGCCGGCGATCGTCTTCATCGGCTTCATGGGCGCCGGCAAGACCACTTCCTCGAACGCTGCGCGCGCCGCCGGCCTGGAGACGATCGAGGCCGACGAGCTGCTCGAGGGCGAGCTCGGGATGCCGATCGCGGGGTTCTTCGGGCGTCGTGGCGAGGAGGAGTTCCGCGCCCTCGAGTCCTCCCAGGTGGGGCAGCTACTCGAGAACGCGAATGGCGGCGTGATCTCACTCGGCGGCGGAGCGGTGAGCTCGGAGCGGGTCCGCGAAGCGCTCGGTCGCCACGTCGTCGTCTGGCTCCAGGTCTCCGCCGAGGAGGCGTGGCGGCGAGTCGAGGGCAGCCAGCGGCCACTGGGCCAGGACCGGGCCCGCTTCGAGGCGCTGCACGCCGAGCGAGAGCCCATCTATGAGCAGCTGGCCGACGCGATCCTTCCGCCCGGGGATGAGGAGATGGTCCGCCGGGCGCTGCCTGCGCTGCTTGGCCTGCGCGAGCTCCCTCGCGGGACGCGGATGGCCTGGGCGGCGAGCGAGTCGGGGGAGTACCCCGTGTACGTCGGCGAAGGCCTGCTCGCGGCGGACTGGTGGCCGCTTCAGGGCCGGCGATTCTGCGTCACGGACACGACCGTCTCCGGCCTCTACGTCGAGTTGGTCAAGCCGCTCGCGGGTCGGGTGGCGGTCGAGCCGGGCGAGCGCGCCAAGACGCTCGCGGAGGCCGAGCGCGTGCTGCGCGAGCTGGCGCAGCACGGGATGGCGCGCGCCGACCACCTGGTGGCGCTCGGCGGCGGCGTGGTCGGGGACCTGGCCGGCTTCTGCGCGGCGACCTATCAGCGAGGAGTCGAGGTGGTGCAAGTGCCAACCACGCTGCTGGCCCAGGTCGACTCCGCCTACGGCGGCAAGACGGGTGTCGACCTGCCCGAGGCCAAGAACTACGTCGGCGCGTACCACCTCCCGAGTGCGGTGATCGCGGACACGGGCACGCTCGTCACCCTGCCGGCCGAGGAGATGGCAGCGGGCTTCGCCGAGGTGGTGAAGACGGCGCTGATCGCCGGCGGATGGCTGTGGGACACGGTCCGGGGGCTCGAGCGGATCGATCCGGGCGGGCTCGACGACGTCATCTTCGCCTGTGCGCGCACCAAGCTCGAGATCGTCGCAGCCGACGAGCGCGACAGTGGCCGCCGCGCCGCACTCAACCTGGGCCACACGGTCGGTCACGCGATCGAGGCGGCGAGCGGCTACGAGCGCTACCGGCACGGCGAGGCAGTGGGTCTCGGGTTGCTTGCGGCGCTTCGCCTATCGGGGGCAGACGAGCTCCGCGACGAGGTGCGCGACCTGCTGGACCGCCACGGCCTGCCCACCCGGCTGGATCGCGGCATCGACGTCGGGGCCGTCCTGACGGCGGCGGAGCTCGACAAGAAGCGCGCCGCCGACGGAGTCGGTTTCGTGTTCCTGGAGCGCCCGGGTGAGCCGGCGATCGGGCAGCGGGCCGACCCGGACGAGGTCCGCGCCGCCGTGGAAGAGCTGAGGGCTGCGTGAAGAACCGGGTCGAGGTCATGCACGGGGTCAACCTCGACGCGCTCGGCCGTCGCGACCCCGCCCACTACGGAACGGCCACCCTTCCGGAGCTGGAGGTGAAGATCAAGCACTTTGCCCACGACCTCGGCCTGGAGGTGGCGTTCTTCCAGACGAACCACGAGGGCGAGTTCGTCGAGCATCTCCACCGCCTGCCGGAGGTCGCCGACGCCGCGCTGGTCAATCCCGGCGCCTGGACGCACTACAGCTATGCGATCCGCGACGCGCTCGAGATCGCCGGGCTGCCGACGGTCGAAGTGCACCTGTCCGACGTCTCCTCGCGCGAGGAGTGGCGCGCCAGATCGGTGCTCGAGGGGCTGGCGATCGGGGCGGTGTCGGGGAAGGGGCCAGACGGCTACCGCGAGGCGCTCGAGATGCTCAAGGAGGAGCTCGGGTGAGCGGCGAGAGCCGTGCCGAGCGACTGGCTTCCCTGGTGGCGCAGGAGGAGCTCGACCAGCTCTTGGTCGGCGATCTGGTGCGCTTGGGGGACTCGACTCCCGACGCGATCTCGAACCTCCGTTGGCTGACCGGGTTTCGCGGCACCAGCGGCCTGGCGATCGTGGGCGCCGGCGATCGCGTCTTTTTGACCGACTTTCGCTACGTCGAGCGTGCCGGGCGCGAGGTGGCCCCCGAGTTCGAGCGGACGGCGGCCGAGCGCGAGCTGCTCGCCGGCGCCGCCACGCGGCTGCATGGGCGGGTCGGCTACGACGACGCGAACACGAGCGTCAGGAGCCTGGGCAAGTTGAAGGAGCTCGCGCCCGATGGAACGGAGCTGGTGGCGGCGGGGGGACTGGTCGAGCGCCTTCGCCGGCACAAGGACGACGAGGAGCTCCGGAACATCGCCGAGGCCGCGCGCCTCGCCGACCAGGTCTACGAGTGGGTCTTCGAGCGGGGCGTGGTGGGAAGAACGGAGCGCCAGATCATGCTCGACGCCCACCAGCGGATGCGCGAGCTCGGCGCCGACGACCCCTCGTTCCCGGCAATCGTTGCCGCCGGCGAGAACAGTGCCATTCCGCACCACAGCTCCTCCGAGCGCCAGGTGCGCGCCGGCGAGCTGCTCCTGATCGACATGGGGGCGGTGGTGAACGGCTACTCCTCCGACTGCACCCGCACGGTCGCCGCCGGCGACGTCGACGGCGACGCGCCGGAGGTCTACGAGCTGGTGCGCTCAGCCCAGGCCGCCGCCCTGGAGTCGATCCGGGCGGGCGTGGCGGGGCGCGACGCCGACTCCGTCGCCCGCGACCCCATCGTGGCGGGCGGCTACGGCGAGCACTTCGGCCATGGACTCGGGCACGGGGTGGGGCTCGAGGTCCACGAGGCGCCGACCCTGTCGCAGAAGTCGGATCAGACGCTCGAGGTCGGCGACGTGGTAACGGTCGAGCCGGGCATCTATCTGCCTGGGCGCTTCGGGGTCCGGATCGAGGACCTGGTCACGGTCACCGACGAGGGCTGCCGCAGGTTCACAAACTTCCCGAAGGATCTGCTGGTCGTGGCCGAGTAGTGCTCGCGACCGTGCTTACGGACTGAGGTCCAGCCCGGGCTCCAGGGCCGTCGCGAAGGCGGCGATCAGCTCGATCGTCGCCTCGACGTCGGCCAGGTCGACCATCTCGACCGGCGAGTGCATGTAGCGCAGGGGGATCGAGATCAACCCGGCGGGGATCCCGGCGCGCGAGATCTGGATCGCGTCGGCGTCGGTCCACGTCGCCCGCCCGGATGCCTCGACGCTGTGCGGGGCGTCGAGCCGCTCGGCGGTTTCGGCGAGAAGCTCGAAGACCCGCGGCGAGAGCGTCGAGCCGCGGCCGATCACCGGTCCGGAGCCAAACGGATGGCGGCCGAGCTCCTTCTCCTCGACCCCTGGTGCGTCGGTCGCATGGGTGACGTCGACGGCGAGCGCCAGGTCGGGCTCGAGCGAGTACGCCGTCGTGGCCGCGCCCTTGGAGCCGATCTCCTCCTGAACCGCGGCCACGGCCGCCATCCCGCCCTGAAGGCCGCCCCGCTCGTGTACCCGGCGCAGCGCCTCGAGGGCGACGTAGGCACCGAGGCGATCGTCGAGCGATCGGGAGACCAGCCTGCCCCCCGCGAGCAGCACCGGGTCGGCGGCGATCACCACGGGGTCGCCGACCCGCACCCGTTCCAGCGCCTCGTCCTCGCTCGCGGCGCCGATGTCGATGTGCATCTCGCGAAGCTCGACGACCTTCTTTCGCTGCTCGTCCTTCAGCAGGTGGATGGGCTTTCGCCCGATCACGCCGAGGACGGTGCCCGCCTTGGTCTGCACCTGGATCCGCTGGCCGATCAGGATCTGTGCGTCCCAACCGCCGATCGGGGCGAAGTACAGAAATCCCTTCTCGTCGACATGCGTGATCACGAGCCCGATCTCGTCGATGTGCCCGACCACCGCCAGCAGCGGAGCGGCTCCGTCGGCGCCGATTCGAGCGACCGAGGAGCCGAGGGCATCCGAGCTCATCGAGGCGAACGAGGCCGCACGCCGCCAGACGTCGCTGGCCGGCCCCTCGTAGCCGGAGGGAGCCGGGGCCCGAAGCAGGTCCTCAAGCAGCTGGGGTGTCTCGCCCACCGGCGGCAGTATGCCTGGGAGCGGGCGCCGGGGTCGGTAAGCCCGGCCGGGGCCGTCCGGGTCGGGCTCAGGCCGCCTCTCGCCAGGCGGCGAGCGAGTCGTCGCCGGCGAGCTGCTTCAGGGCCTGCTCCTCGAGCTGGCGGACGCGCTGCTGTGTGACGCCCAGCTCGCGCCCAACCTCGCGCAGCGTCGCCACCGGCTCGTTGCCGGTGCCGAAGCGCAGCTCGATCACCCTCCGCTCCGCCTCGGGCAGCTTCGACAGGGCCGCTCCGACCGTCTGCTCGCGCTCGCGATCGGCAATCTCGTCCTCGACCTCCGGCGCCTCATCGGAACGCAGGTCGCCGAGGGTCGCGTCGCCGTCCTCGCTGACCGGCGCATCCAAGCTGGTCGTGACCCGGGTCAGGTCTCGCAGTGCCGCGACCTCCTCGAGAGGCAGCTTGGCCTCTGCGGCGATCTCCTCGTCGCTGGGCTCGTGGTCGAGCTTGCCGGTGAGCTGGGCGGCGACTCGATTCACGGTCCGCTGCCTTTGAGCGACGTGCGCGGGCACGCGAACGGCGCGGCCGGTGTTGTCGAGGCCGCGCTGGATCGCTTGCCGGATCCAAAGCGTCGCGTAGGTGGAGAACTTGTATCCACGGCGCCAATCGAACTTCTCGGCCGCCCGGATCAAGCCGAGCATCGCCTCCTGGACCAGGTCCTGCATCGACAAGCCCAGGCCCTGGTAGCGGCGCGCGTTCGAGATCACGAGCCGTACGTTGGAATTGATCAGGCGCTCCTTGGCCTCCAGGTCTCCGCGCTCGATGCGCTGAGCCAGGTCGACTTCCTCCTGCGCGGTCAGCAGGGGATAGTGGGCAGCCTGATTCAGGAACAGCTGGAAGCTGTCGGTTGTCTCGGTATTTTCGGCGCGATGGGTCCTGACGCGCTGCTCGACGCGGTTCGGCGTCGGCTCGGCCGCATGCTGTCCGCGGCGGCTGCGCGAGCGGGCTCCATCACGCGCGGCGAGTGTGGTCCGCGTCATGAAGCCTTCCTCCAAGTGGGGTTTATTACTGCGAACATTGTAGCAAATGCTTGACGAAGCAACAACATTTTGTGGCAAGACCCGACGGGCCCGGCTCCCGCCGGCCGGTAAGACCGGGCTGGGCCGAATTTCCCCTGTATAGGAGGTGAAATTCGGCCCACCTCGCGGGGCTATGGCGTGGCCGTCGCCGCCAGTTGCTCGATCAGGTCGGCGGCGTGTTCGTTCCCGGGATTGGCCTGCAGGCGCCGCGACACCTGGCTCAGGCGCTGGGCGACGGCGCGGTCGGCGAGCAGGGCGTCGATCGCCGCGGCGAGGTCGCGATCGGCGAACGAGTAGGTGGGAAGCCGGACGCCGAAGCCCGTCTCCTGGACGCGTTGGGCGTTGTCGTGCTGGTCCCAGAAGATCGGCAGGACCACCATGGGCTTGCCGAAGTGAAGGCATTCGGTCGTCGTGTTGTTGCCACCGTGGGTGATCACCAGGTCCACCTGGGGCAGGAGGGAGACCTGGGGCAGGAACTCGGCGCCCGCCATGTTGTCCGCGAGCTCGTAGGAATCGTGCTGGGGCCCCTTGGAGAACAGATAGCGGTGAGGGGTGTCGGCCAGCGCCTCGACGAGCCTCTGCATCAGCGGCAGGTCACCGGATCCCAATGACCCCAGGCTGACGTAGACCAGGGACCCGTCGCCGTCGGCAAGCTCGGGCGGTGGGCTCCACGGCGGGTCCGTGGCGCGCACGCTCGATTCGAGGTTGTGCCACGTGGGTCCGAGGGGCACGGAGCGTGGGTAGTCGAGCTCGCGCGGGAAGAGATAGAGGTTGAGCCAAGCCGATTCGTGGACGAGCTCCCCCTCGGGGAGGGGAGGCGCGCCGCGCTTCACACAGAACTCACTGAATTCCGCCTGCATGCCCTCGATCACCCGCTGGTACTCGGCGGCGAAGGCGGGCCAGTCCACGGGGTCGGCCAGCGGCAGGCCCGAATACGGAGGGGGGAGCCCCGGATCACGGAGCTCGAGTGGGTTGCAGGAGACGATGCGCACCCAGGGCCGGCCGCTGGCCGGGATCGCGGGAAAGGCGCAGACGTTGTCCTCGACGATCGCGTCCGGCCCGAGCTCGTCGAAGATCTCGACCAGACGGTCGTCGACGTAGCGAGCACCGTCGAGGAGCGCCTGCCAGGTGGGCGCCATGAATTCCTCGAGCTGCTCGAAGGTCGTCTTCCTGAACACGGGGGCGGTGTCGCGGATGAAGTCCTTCCAGAACTGGCCCGGCTCCTCCTCCTGTTCGGGGGCCGGCGCAAGGCGCATCACCCGCTCCTCGAATCCCTTCTCCTCCAGCGTTCCCGCAAACGACTCCTCGATCACGAAGACGACCCGGTGGCCGCGGCGCCGAAGGACCTCGCCGATGCCGATGCAGTTGTTGGTCGGCCCGAAGGCGCCTTCCGGAAAGAAGACGATCGTCTCGGAGCTCAATCAGCTCACCTCGGATGGCAGCCTACTGTCGCCTTAGCAGCGCTAGCCAGGCGGCCGCTCGGGCGCGAACTCCTGGTGGCGCACGCGGTCGCGCCCCTCGCCATAGCTGATCGTCTCGTAGGTGATCAATGCGCACATCAGCGCCGTAACGAGAGCGAGCGTTGCCAGCGCGGACAGCTCGACTGCGGCGGGGAGGAGCGCGCATAGAACAACGGCGAGAAGCAGGCGCTGCCTGTTGATCGTGTGGATGTGTCGGAAGCGAAACGCAACCAGTCCGAGCAGGTAGAGCGCAACGCCCGCCAGCAGGGCGAAGGCGGGGACGGTGTCCAGCGGGTCGCCCACATGTCCCAGCGTCTTCTTCAGCCCCAGCGCCACCAGCACGATCCCCGCCACCATCGGGAAGTGCAGGTAGGAATAGGAGTCGCGGGCCAACTCGTTGCGCTCCCGCCCTTCAGGCGCGCGGCTCAGCCGCCGCGCCGAGACCAGCGCGACCACGTCGAAGTAGGTCCACCAAAGCGCGGCCGACAGCCCGATGCCGAGCACCGCGGCGGTGGCTATGCCCGCGGTCAGATGGGCATGGGCGCCAACGCCGATGGCGACGATCGATTCGCCCAGGGCGATGATGATGATCAGGCCATGCCTCTCGGCGAAGTGGCCGGGGACGAGCTTCCAGCCCTCGGAGCCGAAGAAGTACGGCCCGCCCATGTCGAGCATCAGCGCAAGGGCCCACAGCGCAGCCTGTGAGAGGCCATCGAGGGACGAGGCGCCGACCAGCAGGCCAACGCCGACGGCGGTGCTCAGCGCCAGGGCGGTCACCGATTTGCGAAGCGCGGCGTCCCCCCGGCTGGCCAGCACGAAGAGGGCGATGTGCGCGGCGCGCACCGCTCCGTAGGCCAGGGCGAACTCGAACCCGAGCTCGTCGAAGGCCTCGGGGACGCAGATCGCGACGATCAGGAATGCAGCCATGGCGGCGAAGATGACGATCCGCACGGCGCCCTCCTCGGGATCGACCACACTCGTCAACCACGCGTAACCGGTCCACGACCACCAGAGCACCCCGAGCACCAGCAAGCCCTGCCCCAGCCCTTCCCAGGTCGGCTGATTGAACATCAGCGCGGTGCACTGGGTGATCGCCAGCACGAAGACGAGATCGAAGAAGAGCTCGAGGGGCATTACCCGCTCCCCTTCGCGCATCACGGCGCTGAGCCGGGGGGCGCGCGTCCCTGTCGCCGTGGTCATGGGCCTAATCCTCTCAGCCGGTCGGTCCAGCACCTATGGCGATTGGCTTCGGCTATCCCGACTCGGATTGGGTGGACCCGGTCTTTTCGGCCCCGCGGCTTTCGAGCTGGCTGTCGATCAAGTCCTCGGTGAGCTGCCTGCTGCGCGGATACCCGGTGACCGCCGCGACGAACTGCTCGCGTTCGAGCGTCAAGAGCCTGGTCCGGCATGTGGCCCGGACGGTCGCGGTCCGCGGAACGTCTCGAATCAGGGCGATCTCGCCGAACGACTCGCCGCTGCGCTCGCGGCGGCGAAGAGTGCCGTCCCTGAACACCGCCACCTCGCCCTCCTCGATCAGGTAGAAGCGATCGGCGCCGCCGCCCTGAGTGATCACCTCGGCGCCGTCTGCAAGCTCGATCGGCTGCAGGTCTTGACAGAGCCGTTCGAGCGTTGCCACGGGGAGCGGCTGGAAGATCTCGTTGCTGCGCAGCAGCGCGTACCGCCGCCAATCGACCGGCGCGCCCGTTTCGAAGTCGCGAAGCGAACCCCAACGCAGGGCCGCGAAGAACACGGGCAGTGCGCCCGCGGCGACCAGCGCGCCCCGCGTCCCCAGCAGCGCAATCAGCAAAGGGGCCACGACCGACCCGAGAGCCATTGCGCCAAGGCGGGACGTTTCCATGAATCCGAACACGCGAGCGAGCACCTCGTCGGAGCCGAGTCGCTGCAGGAACGTCTTTGCGGCCACCTCGACCAGCGTGTAGCCCACCCCGAAGGCGGCGAGGGCCAAGTACGCCGCCGCGGCGACCGGCCATGCCGCCATCAGCGTGGCGGCGGCACCGATCACCAGGCTGCCCGCACCGATACCGAGCGCGAGCTTGCCGCGATGGAGCAGGACGGCAAGAGCTGCGCCGGCGGCGAGAGCCCCGATCCCCCAGGCGGCATTGAGATACCCGACGCTGCTCTCCCCGAGGTCGAGCAGCTGCAGAGCCGCGATCACGACCAGCACGTCGATCGCGCCTTCGAAGAAGACGAGGATGGTGAGCGTGGTCGCCAGCAGGCGCAGTCGAGGATCGGCGAGGATCGTCGATCCGCCAGACAGCGTCTGGCGGGCCACCTGCCCCAAGGGAGGCTGGTGGACGTAGTCGGGACGCTGATCGGGGGTGAGCCGGACGAGCAGGGCGGTGGCGACAGCGGCGAGCGCCGCGGCCAGCCCGAACACGACCTCGGGGCCTCCCAGCGCCAGCAGCACGCCCGCCCCGATGGCGCCGGCGAGAAAACCCCCGTTTTCCATCACACTCAGCGCCACATTTGCGGCCGAGAGCTCCTGTGGCGTGCGCGAAAGCTGGGGTAGAAGGGCGGATTCGACCGGCAGGTACGCGGCGGTGACCACCGCAAAGCCCGCGGCCGTGCAGAACACGATTGCGGGTGCACGGTTGCTCGCCGCCGCGACCGTCGCTGCGGCGAGCACGACCGCGGTCGCCGCGGCGCTCATCACCAGCACTCCCCGGCGCGAACGCGTGTCGCCGAGCAGTCCGGCGAAGGGCGCGACGACGGCTCCCGGGAGCAGGCGCAACAGCGCCACGATCCCGACCGCCGCGGCGCCTGCGGTCTCGAACGCATAGACGGCGAGGGCGATCGCGAACGACCAGGTCGCAAACGACATCGCCGCCCACGCCAGTTCCAAACGGCGCAGGTCGGGGTTCCCGAACACGGCTACGGGTGCCTTCAGCGAAGCAACCAGCCCCCCGACGTCCCTGTCAAGCACATGGCGACCCTAGCCGACCCGCGAGCGGACACGCGAGCCCTGACCAGCCGCGACGCCGGTCGCCGCAGTGGGGAGGCGAGGGCCCCGCCAGCTCGCCCGGGGCCCGGTCGGCCGGTCAGCCATCGCTAACCTCAGCGCCATGATCAGTACCAACCAGTTCAAGAACGGGAGCCACATCGAGGTCGACGGGACGATCTACCGGATCGTCGAGTTCCAGCACGTCAAGCCCGGCAAGGGCGGCGCCTTCGTACGCACGAGGCTGCGCAAGCTCGACGACGGCGGGGTCCAGGACAAGACCTTCCGGGCGGGGGAGAAGTTCCGCCCGGTGCGGACCGAGACCCGGAGGATGCAGTACCTCTACGACTCCGGCGACGTGGCCGTGTTCATGGACAACTCCGAGCTACTCGCAGCTCGAGATCCCGCGGCAGGTGGCCGGCGAGGCGATGCGACTGGGTGCTGCCCAACTCCGAGGTGGAGGTGCTGTTCGTCGACGAGCGCCCGGCGGGGGTGCAGGTGCCGAGCGCCGTCGAGATGGCCGTCACCGACACCCAGCCCGGCATCAAGGGCGACACGGCATCCGGCGGAGGCACGAAGCCGGCGACCCTGGAGTCCGGCGTGCAAGTGGACGTGCCGCTGTTCGTCAACGAGGGCGACCGGGTCCGGGTCGACACCCGCAGCGGCGAGTACGTCTCGCGGGCCTAGGCAGCGCCGACCGGGTGCGGCAGAATGCGTCGCTCCGACCAGCGCCGCGCCGCGGTCTTCGCTCTGTACGAGCGCGAGGTGACCGGCGGCCCGGCGCCGAGGGGCTCGACGATGCGAAGCCCTTCACCCGCGAGCTGGTCGCGGGCGTCGAGGAGCACCGCCGCGAGCTCGACGCGGAGATCGCCCGGCTGGCGCGCGGGTGGGAGCTGGAGCGAATCGCGTCGCTTGAGAAGAGCATCATGAGGGTCGCCCTGTACGAGCTTCGCCACCGCGACGACATGCCGACCGAGGTGGTGATCGACGAGGCGGTGGCGCTCGCCAGGCGCTACTGCGGCGCCGACGCGCCCGGATTCGTGAACGGCGATGCTCGGAGCGCCGCGAGGGCCGAATCGGTTTGAGCGCCGCTCCGACGGGAGCGGGCGGCCCTGGCGATGTACCGTTTCGCGGCCATGGGCTCCACAGACCAGCTGCCGAGCGGCTGCGCGAGATCGCGGCGCGTCTTCGCGAGCCCGAGCTTCCCGAGGCCGAGGAGGCCGAGGGCCTCGCTCGCGAGGCGGCCGACCTGGTCGGCAAGGCGAGCGCGGAGATCGAGAGCGCGCTGCGCCGCGAGATGCGCGGCGAGCGAGGGTCCGTCGGAAGCCCACCGCCTACCCGGACGATCTCCGCGAGCTGATCGAGAAGTACCTCGACGGGCTACGGTTCTCGGCCATCCCGGAAACCGAGGGGCTCGACGAGGCGATGCGCTACTCGCTACTCGCCGCCGGCAAGCGGATCAGGCCGGTGCTGGCGCTGGCCACGAGCCGCTCGCTCGGAGCCGAGCCCGAGTCGATGCTGCCGGCCGCCGCGGCGATCGAGCTGATCCACACCTACTCGCTGATCCACGACGACCTGCCGGCGATGGACGACGACGACCTCCGCCGCGGTCGAGCGACCTCGCATGTCGTCTTCGGTGAGAACGTCGCCATCCTGGCCGGGCGACGGGCTGTTCGCCGAGGCGCTGCGCCTGTTCACCGAGCACCAGCACGGCGAGCCGACCGCGGTGCTGGCGGCGCTGCGCGAGCTCTTGGGCGCGATCGGCGTCGACGGCATGGTCGGCGGCCAGTACGTCGACGTGACCCAGGATGAGCTGGGGGCCGAGCAGCTGCGAGGGCTGCACGCGCTGAAGACCGGCCGGCTGATCGCCGCCAGCGTCGGCGTCGTATTGGTCCTGGCCGGCCCGAATGAACGTGAGACAATTCCCTACCGCCGATTCGCCGACGAGCTGGGCGTCCTGTTCCAGATCGTCGACGACATCCTCGACGTGACCGGAAGCGACGAGGAGCTCGGAAAGCCGCATGGCAGCGACGAGCGACATGGCAAGCTCACCTTCGTCAGCCTGTTCGGACTGGAGCGCGCGCGCGAGCTTGCCGCCGAGTCGCACAGAAAGGCGCACGAGGCCCTCTCCGCGGTGCGCGGCGACCCCCGCGATTTGATTCAGATCACCGACTTCATCTACACCCGACAGTCGTGACCGACCAACCAGCAAGCGACGAGCGAGCGCTCCTGGACCGGATCGAGGGCCCGGAGGACCTCAAGGGCCTTTCGCGACGCCGAGCTGCAGGAGCTCGCCCAGCAGGTCCGCGAGCTGATCATCGACGTGATCGGCGAGATCGGCGGCCACTTCGGTGCCAACCTCGGCGCCTGCGAGCTCGCGGTCGCGCTCCACAGCCTGCTCGAGTCCCCGCGCGACAAGATCATCTGGGACGTCGGCCACCAGGCCTACCCGCACAAGGTGCTGACCGGGCGGCGCGACCGCCTGGACACGATTCGCCAGTACGGCGGGCTGGCGCCCTTCTGCTCGGTGTTCGAGTCCGAGCACGACATCATGGGCGCCGGCCACGCCTCGACCTCGATCGGCTACGCGGTCGGCCTCAAGGAGGCGATGCGCAAGGGGATCGGGGAGGACGGCCACGTCGTCGCCGTGATCGGTGACGGGGCGCTGACCGGCGGCGTCGCCTACGAAGCGCTCCACAACGCCGGCGGGCTCGAGACGCCGATCGTGATCGTCCTCAACGACAACGGGATGTCGATCTCGCCGAACGTCGGCGCACTGGCCCGCTATTTCCAGCGCTTCCGCCTCAACCCTCGGCTGTATCACGCCCGCGAGGGGGTCGAGGAGCGCCTCACCCGGCTGCCGCTTGGCGTCGGCGAGACGATCGAGCGCCTGGGCCCGGAGATCAAGTCGGCGATCAAGTCCTACGCGGCGCCGGGGCTCCTGTTCGAGGAGCTCGACCTCGCGTACGTCGGGGTGATCGACGGTCACGACGTGGGCGCGCTGCGTGGCGCCATCGGCGACGCCCTCGCCGCCCAGCGGCCGGTCGTCGTCCACATCCACACCGTGAAGGGCAAGGGGTTCACCCCGGCGGAGGAGGGCGGCCTGGAGGGGATGGAGAAGTGGCACGCGGCGAAGCCCGGAAGCATCGTCAACAGAGTGCCGGCAGCGTCCTCGTCGCCGACTCCCGCCGCAGGGTCCGCCGAGAGACGGCCGACACCCGTCAAGGAAACCGACTCGCCGGAGGGGATCGAGAAGCTGGAGACAGCCGCCCCCTCCCTCGCCGCCCCAGTACACGGCAGTGTTTGCCGACGCCCTGGTGGCCGAGGCCAAGCGCGACCGGCGTGTGATCGGGATCACCGCGGCGATGGCGGGGGGGACCGGTCTCGACAAGCTCTGCAAGGAGCTCCCGGAGCAGTACTACGACGTCGGGATCGCCGAGCAGGACGCGGTCCTGTTCGCCGCCGGCCTCTCGCTCCAGGGCGCCAAGCCGGTGTGTGCCATCTACTCGACCTTCCTGCAGCGGGGCTTCGACCAGATCGTCCACGACGTCTGCCTTCAGCAGCTCAACGTCGTCTTCGCCATGGACCGCGCGGGCCTTGTCGGCGACGACGGCCCCACGCACCACGGCGCCTTCGACGTCTCCTACCTACGGCCGCTCCCCAACCTGGTCCTGATGGCCCCACGCGACGAGGCGATGCTCGTCCACATGCTGCGCACGGCGCTGGCCCACGATCACGGCCCGATCGCCTTCCGCTATCCGCGCGGAAACGCCGAGGGCGTTCCGCTGCCGGAACGGCCGCGGGAGATCCCGATCGGGACCGGCGAGCTGCTCGCCGAGGGCGAGCGGGTGGCGCTGCTCGGCTACGGCTACGGCGTGCAGGTCGCGTTGCGCGCCGCCGGCATACTCGGCCAGCACGATCTCAGGGTCACCGTCGCCGACGGGCGGTTCGCGAAGCCGCTCGACGCCGAGCTCGTCCAGCGCCTCGGCCGCGAGCACGAGCTGGTGGTGACGATCGAGGAGAACGTCCTTCCCGGCGGCTTCGGCGCCGCGGTGCTGGAGCATCTGGAGGACGCGTTCGTCTCGCCGCAGTCGCGAGCCCGGGTGATCCGCGTCGGGTTGCCCGACCGCTACGTCACTCACGGCAAGCCGGCGCTGCTGCGCGAGGAGGTCGGCTTCACCGGCGAGGCGGTGGCCGAGCGGGTCCTGGAAGCGCTTCGCGCCCCCGCCGCGATCCGCCGGTAGCGGCGCGCCGGCGGCCGGGCGCTCAATCGCTCAGCCGCCCCGCCAGCCAGCGGGCGTCACGGGGGGCGAAGGCCTCCCAGTCGTTGTTGAAGTAGAGAAAGACCTCGACATCGGCGCGCCAGGCGGCGATCCGGTGCTTCCATCGCTCGAGCTCGCGCTGCGAGTAGTTGCCCCGCCGGCCGCGACGCCCGTAGTGGAAGCGCACATAGGTCCAGTTCGTGGTGATCTCGTGGGCCTGGAAGGGGCGCTCAGGGTGATCCGCGATCACCAGCGCGACACGGTGGCGGCGCAGGAGGGCGTAGACCTGCTCGGTGAACCAGCTCGGGTGTCGGAACTCGAAGCAGTGGCGACCCTTGGGCAGCGCCTCGAGCGCCGCCCCGAGGCGATCATCGTCGCGCTGGAAGCTCTCCGGGAGCTGCCACAGCACAGGGCCGAGCTTGCGCGCTGCCGCCAGTGCCCCGAGCGGCTCGAAGAATCGCTTCGCGCCCTCGCCGATCGTCCTGAGGCGCTTGACATGGGTCAGGTAGCGGCTCGCCTTGACGGCGAAGATGAAGCCCCGCGGCGTCTGCTCTGCCCACGTCCGGACGGCGTTCTCGGACGGCAGCCGGTAGAAGGTTGCGTTGACCTCGACCGTGTCGAAGAGCTCCGCGTAGCGCTCCAGCCAGCGCCGGGCCGGAAGGCCCTCGGGATAGATGACCCCGCGCCAGTCGCGGTAGTTCCAGCCGGAGCACCCGATGTGTACCGGCTTGCTCAACCGCGCTATGCCGGGACGCGCTCCGGTGGGACTCGCCGGCGCGCCGGCTCGTGGCGGGCTCCGGTGGGCGAGGGACTGGCGCCCTCGGTGAGCGGGCGGCTGCAGAGCAGCTGATAGACGGCGTTGCTGCCGGTCTCGAACGAGTTGCGCGCGGCGCGCAGGTAGAGGCGCCAGACCCGCAGCCGCTCGCTGCCCGCCAGCCGCTCGGCCTCGTCGAGGTGGTCCTCGAACCGGGCCGTCCAGTGCCGCAGCGTCTCGGCGTAGTCCGTGTGCAGGTTCTCGACGTTGAGCGCCTCGAAGCCGGCGCGCTCGAAGGCCAGGAGCATCCGCGACAGGTTGAGCAGCTCGCCGTCCGGGAACACGTAGCGGTCCGAGAACTCGCCGCCGATGTGGACGCCGCGCTCCTGGGGCGCGACCACGACGATGCCGTGGTTGAGGACCCGACCGCCAGGCTCCGCGACGCGGGCGATCTGTCGTGCGTACTCGTCGATCTGCGCCTCGCCGACGTGTTCGACCATCCCGATGCTGGCGACCGCGTCGAACCTTTCTGCGCCCAGGTCGCGGTAGTCCATCACCCTGAACTCGACCCGATCTTCCACTCCAGCCTCTCGCGCGCGCTCCCGGGCCAGCTGGGCCTGCGGTTCGGAGAGCGTGATCCCCGAGACCGAGGCGCCGTGCTCACGCGCCGCATGAATCGCGAGGCTTCCCCAACCGCAGCCGATGTCGAGCATCCGCTGGCCGGGCTCCAGCTCGAGCTTGCGGCAGATCAGCTCGAGCTTGGCGCGCTGGGCCTCCTCCAGGGTCTGGGTTCCGGGCTCGAACAGCGCGCAGCTGTAGGTCATCGTCTGGTCCAGGAACAGGGCGAAGAACTCGTTCGAGACGTCGTAGTGGTGGCGGACGGCCTCGGCGTCGCGGCGCTTCGTGTGTCGCCGTCGCCCGCGCGGGTGCAGCTCGGCGGCAGGGGGTGGAGGACGGCGATGGAGCCCCGCTGCCCGCAGTGCCGCGGCACCGAACCCCAGACGCCGGGAGAGACTGAGCGGCGGGGCATGCCAGCGGCCGAGCAGCGCGATCACCCCATCCAGGTCGTCGACTTCGATATCGCCGCACACGTAGGCGCGACCGAGCCCGAGCTCGCCTGGGGAGCGCAGAAGGTGGCCGATCGCCCGCGGTGAGCGGACCGTGATCGTCGGCCCGTCGCGCGTCGACGGAACTCGTGACCCGTCCCAGAACTCGATCGTGAACGGACGATCCGGAAACGCATCCTCGATTCCGCGGCGCAGCGCGTCGGTGCGCGAGCTCGGCATGGGGCGAGCCTAACTCAAAGACTCAGACGGCATCGCGCCGAGATGGCCCACCGGTGTCGCGTCTGAAGTAAGCGCGCTCGGTGGCGAGGCGGGAGCTAGCGGCAGGTCGGCCCTTTCGGGGACGGGTTGCTGTCGCCATCGTCGCGACCATGCTGGCGACCGTTGGTCTGAGCGCCCAGGCATCCGCTGCGCCGTTGAAGCCGTTCGGGCACTCGTGTCACGCTCAGAACGGGGTGCGCTTCTGCCCGACCACCGGCCGGGCCAACCGGGTGGCGACTTTCGACGGAATCCCGCTGGACGCGGATGTCACCCTTCCGCAGACAGGCAGTGGGCCGTTTCCGACCATCGTCATGCTTCACGGCTGGGGTGGGAGCAAGACCGATTTCGAGTCGACCTCGCCGGCCAATCGCTACAACAACGTCTACTTCGCCCAGCTTGGATACGCGGTGCTCAACTACACCGCTCGTGGCTGGGGCGATTCCTGCGGCGCGGCGTCGCCGCCAGACCATTCCGGCGCCTGCGCGAAGGGCTACATACATCTCGCGGACAGTCGCTTCGAGGCGCGCGACACCCAGTATCTGCTTGGCAAGCTCGCCGACCAGGGAATCACGAAGCCACATGAGATCGGCGTCACGGGCGTTTCCTACGGCGGGGGCCAGAGCATGGAGCTCGCCTTCCTGCGCGATCACATCCGCCTGCCCAATGGCAACCTCGTGCCCTGGCTCAGCCCGCAGGGGAAGCACCTCAGCATCGAGGCGGCCTTCCCTCGCTGGCCGTGGTCCGACATCGTCGATGCCCTGCTCCCCAACGGCCGCTTCCTCGACACGCAGGTCGCGCCGTTCCAGCAAAGCCTGAACCCGGTCGGCGTTCCGATCAAGAGCTACATCGGCGGGCTATTCGCCCTCGGCTCGATCAACGGCTACTACTGCGGGACGGCTCCCGCCTCGACGCCGTGCCAGGATCGCGACGCGAACATCCCGATGGACTTCGCCGAGATCCAGGCAGGCCAGCCGCTCTCGGCCGACGCCCTGGCCTCCCTGCACAGCAGGTACGACCACAACAGCGCCTACAGGCTGGCGTTCCTCCCCGGTGCCTCGAGGCCGGCGCCCCTGCTGATCCAGAACGGCTGGACGGATGACCTCTTTCCGCCCGCGCAGGCCCTCCGCGCATACAACCTCCTTCGCTCGCGCTACCCCGGGTTCCCCGTCAGCCTTCAGTTCGGGGACCTTGGCCACAGCCGGGGCTCGAACAAGCCGGCAACGGACCTCTACTTCAGGGATCAGGCGCGTGGCTTCTTCCGCGCGCACCTGAAGCATCTGGGAGGCGCCCCGGCGGCGGGATCGGTCACCGCCTTCACCCAGACCTGCCCGGCGAGCACCCCCGACGGAGGGCCGTTCAAGGCCGCGAGCTGGCCGGCGATCCACAACGCGGGCATCTCATTCGGCTCGAACCTCTCAAAGACCTTCACCTCGGCCGGCGGCGATCAGAGCGTGGCAACCCAGTTCGACCCGATCGGCGGCACCTCGGACGCCTGCAAGACGGTGAACACCACGAATGAATCCAACACCGCCTCGTACAAGCACCAATTCACCAACGGCGCCTTCACGATGCTCGGGCTGCCGACGGTACGAGCCAAGGTTCAAACGACGGGCCAGTTCGGCGAGATCGCGGCGAGGCTATGGGACCTGATGCCGAACGGACAGCAGCGCTTGATCAGTCGCGGCGTCTACAGCCTGACCAACAACCAAACCGGGCAGATCGTCTTCCAGTTGCACGGAAACGGCTATCGGTTCGCCAAGGGCCACACGGTCGAGCTGCAGCTGCTCGGACGCGACGCCCCGTACTACCAGCAGAGCAACTCGGTGTTCTCCGTGAAGGTGTCCAACCTCACGGTCGCGCTGCCCGGCGCCAACTAGGCAGCCAACCCGCTCCAAGCGGCTGTCGGCAACTCCCCGATGCCGGTGGTTCGAGGCCTCGTTCGGTTTCGTCGTTTCGCCAGGCGTATGATCGGAAGCCGTGCCGGTCGACCCGGGATCAGATGCCGCGATCGAACTCGTTGGGGTCGTCAAGAAGTTCGGCTCCGAGCGGGCGCTGGATGGAGCCAGCCTCGTCGTTCCACGGGGCGCCATCACGGTCCTGATCGGCCCGTCGGGGGCGGGAAAGACCGTCACGGTGAATCACATCGTCGGCCTGGTCTACCCGACGGCCGGGGTCGTGAAGGTCGAAGGCAAGGATCTGGCCGCGCTGTCGGAGGCCGAGCTGAACGAGCTCCGGCGAGGGATGGGCGTCGCGCACCAGGGCAACCAGCCCTTCACCTGCGGGCTCTTTTTCTCGCTCAGCGTCTACGAGAACGTGGCCTCGCCCCTGCGCGCCCGGATGGCTCGCTGGTCGGAGGACCGTATTCACGAGGCGACGATCGAACACCTCGAAATGGTCGGGCTCCGCGATCGCGCCAACGACATGCCAGAGGAGCTGTCCTCCGGAATGCGCAGGCGCGCGGCGCTTGCACGCGCCCTCGCCCTCGAGGCGCGCATCGTGATCATCGACGACTTCGACAGCGGGATCGACGGCGTTCGCCTGGCGCTGCTCTGCGAGCTGATCCAAGACGTGCAGAGCCGCACGGGGGCGACCTTCCTGGTCACCACCCACCACATGACGTCGGCGCGAGAGCTCGCCGACCACATGGCCGTGATCCACGAAGGCCGCATCGTCGCAAGCGGCGACGCCGGCGCCGTGTTCAGCTCGGATGAGCCCTTGGTCGGCCAGCTGATCGCCGGCGAGCTGTCCGGCCCGATCCAGCTCCGCTCCAACTAGGAGCTCTGGGCGAGATGCTACTCGCGCAGCCCCGCGGCTTCGAGGGCTTCCGGCAGGGACCAGCCGCCGCGCAGAACACGAAGGCGACTAGTATCTCCGCACCGATGGCTGGAGACCGCATTGGACTGGTCGTTGCCGGGGTGGGGCTTGTGGCGGTGCTGATCGCCCTCCTATCCAGTCCCCTGGGAGTCAGCCACGGCTTCGGCGGCAAGCACATCGTCCTCCTGCTCGTGGGGATCGGCTTGATCGTGGGCGGATTGGTCGCACAGCGGCGGACCGCACGGTAGGGGATCGCTGCCTCCGTAGCCGCACGAGAAGAGCGCTGGCGCGCAGACTGACGCACAGCGGCCCTCCGAGCGCGTCGGGCCTCCGCTGCGGAACGCAGAAACCATATGCCAGCCCCAAAACCAAGACACCCCGCCGAAGCGGGGTGTCTTGGGGGTACAGGGAGGAGAGATATATGTATGTATGTGTGTGGGAGGTAGGCCGGACGCCTTAGGCGCCTGCGGGGACGCTGAACCGCGTCGATGCGGTCAGCGCCACCAGGGCGACGCCAACGCCGACCAGAAAGATTGCTTGAGCCCACTCGCCTGTGGCGATCCCGACCGCAAGGCCGGCGGAAGCGGCCACCGCCGCCAGCAAGTAGTCGACTCCCGCGTGGGCCGAGATCGGGACCGTTCGCCGGGGACCCGCCGCCTGCAACGCCAGCCCCAGGAGCAACGCCCCGATGCCGAAGGCGACCAGCCCGGCCGCCTGGCCGAACCCGAGCAGCAGGGGCGCTGCCATGATCGCGGGCGCGGCGACCGTCTCGATCACGGCGTGGACGGGGTAGGGGATTGTTCGGGAGCTTGCCATGACGGATTCCAAAGATACGAACGTATGTGCGATCTGTGTGTGATCACGGTCACACAATCGAAATCCCACCGATCGTGGGAACGGCCATGTACCGTTCGCAACATGGAGCGGCGAAGGATCGACACCCTGCTCACGGACCGCGGCCTGGCCGGCTCGCGGACCAGCGCGGCGGCCTCGGTGCGCGCCGGGAGGGTACGGATCGGTCGCGACGGCCGGCGGGCGACGAAGCCCGGCCAGCTGGTGCCCGATGACGCTGCGCTCGAGGTCGACGAGCGCCCCCGCTACGTCTCACGCGGCGGGCTGAAGCTCGAGCACGCCCTCGACACCCTCGAGATCGACGTCCAGCGCCGCTCCTGCATCGATGTCGGCGCGTCCACGGGGGGCTTCACCGACTGTCTGCTGCAGCGAGGCGCCGAGCGGGTGATCGCCCTCGACGTCGGCCACGGTCAGCTCGACTGGGGGCTTCGCAACGACCCGCGCGTGCACGTGATCGAGCGCAAGAACGCGCGTCAGCTGGCGCCCGCCGATCTCCCGTACCGGCCAGACCTGGCGACGATCGACGTCTCCTTCATCTCACTGGCCAAGGTGCTGCCCGCGGTCGCCGGCTGTCTGGCGCCCGCCGGCGAGATCCTCGCCCTGGTCAAGCCCCAATTCGAGCTCGGGCGAGGCCGGGTCCGGGGCGGCGTGGTCCGCTCGGCCGACGAGCGGCGCGAGGCGCTGGTGTCGGTCGCGGAGACCGCAGCGCAGATCGGTCTCGCGTTCAAGGGATTTGCCTCGTCCGGACTCCGCGGGCCGAAGGGCAACCGCGAGACCTTCGTTTGGTGCGCTGCCGAAGGCCCGGGCGAACGGGACGTCAGGTCCGCCGCGCGCGAGGTCGAGCCGTGAGCGCGCGCGCAGCCGAGGCCGCCACCGCGATCCGCACGGCGGTCATCCTCACCCACACCCATCCCGCCCAGACCTCTGCCGCGCTGCGCGAGGCGGTGGCGGCGGCCGAGCGGGCTTCGTGCGAGCTGGTGGCCACGTCCGATGAGCTGTCCAAGCACGGCGACGCCGCACAGGGCATACAGGCGCTGGAGGATCTTCCGGGGGAGCCCGATCTCTGCCTGGTGCTGGGCGGCGACGGCACGATCCTCAGCGCGCTGCGCCTCTATTCGGGTACAGGAGTGCCCGTGTTCGGGGTCAACTTCGGAACCGTGGGCTTCCTGGCCGCGGTCGAGCGGGATGAGCTCGCCGAGGGGCTGGCTCGGGCCTTCAGCGGGGACTTCGAGGTGATGACGCTCCCGGGACTGCGGGCGAAGATCGACACCGCGCGGCCGATCGCCCTCAACGACGTGTCGTTCATCCGGCGCCCCCACGGGCGCGTCGCGGAGCTGTCTTACCGGCTCGGGGGGCACGAGGTTGGCCACGTGCGCTGCGACGGCCTGGTCGCCGCCACCCCGGCGGGGTCGACGGGCTACAACCTCGCCAACCAGGGGCCGATCCTGGCCTGGGGCGTGGCGGGCTACGTGGTCAGCTTCATCGCGCCGCATACGCTGACGGCGCGGGCCCTCGTGGTCGCGCCCGACGACGTGCTTCAGGTCGGCAACGCGGCCGGCCGGGAGGCGGTTGACATCGTGCTCGACGGGGAGTACGTCGGCGAGCTGGGCAGCGGCGAGGAGGTCGAGGTGGGCTTCCGAGACGACGTCGGGCGTCTGGCGCAGCTCCCCGGCTCCAACTTCTACCGGCGGATCCGCGACAAGTTCGGGCGCCTGGCCCACTGAGGGGCGCGGCTAACGCGCGTCTGGCCGACGAGCAGGCGCTGAAGGAACTCGGTGGGAGTGCGGCGCTCAGCGGCCGAGCTAGCATGACGATCAGCAAGCCTGACGATCGCAGTTCCTGACGACTACGCCGAAATAGGAGGCTACGGAATGGCTCGGAAGTGGTGGACGCTGATTGCCGTTTGCGTGGCCACCTTCATGTTGCTGCTCGACATCACGGTCGTCAACGTCGCCCTTCCGGACATCCAGAAGGACCTCAATGCCAGCCTCTCCAGCCTGCAGTGGGTGGTCGACGCCTACTCGTTGACGCTCGCGGCATTCCTGCTCACGGCGGGCTCGTTCGCCGACCGGATCGGGCGCCGGCGAGTCTTCACCGCCGGGTTCGTCATCTTCACCTTCGCCTCCTTCCTCTGCGGCATCTCCGGGAACGCGACGCTCCTCAACCTGGCCCGCGCGCTGCAGGGTGTCGGCGGGGCCGCGATGTTCGCGACCTCGCTCGCCCTGATCGCACAGGAGTTCCAGGGCCGTGAGCGCGGCACGGCGATCGGCGCCTGGGGGGCGACGATCGGCGGCGCCGTCGCCGTCGGGCCGCTGGTCGGCGGCGCCTTGACCGAGGCCTTCGGCTGGGAGTGGATCTTCTTCGTCAACGTGCCGATCGGAATCGGCGCCATCTTCCTCACCGTCACCAAGCTCGCCAACCTCAAGGCCCCGGATCCGAAGCCGCTCGACTGGGCGGGCCTGGCGACCTTCTCGCTGGGCCTGTTCGGGCTGATCTTCGGGCTGATTCGTGGCAACGCCGAGGGCTGGTCGAGCCCCCAGATCGTCGCTTCGCTTGGGATGGCGGCGGTCTTGATGGTCGCGTTCGTGGTCATCGAGCATCGACGCGACAGCGCCATGCTCGACCTGTCGCTGTTTCGAAAGCCCGCCTTCGCCGGTGTGTCGGTGGTTGCGCTGACGCTGTCCGCCTCGATGTTCGCGATGTTCCTGTACCTGACCCTGTACCTACAGGACGTGCTCGGGTACGGGCCGCTCGCGGCCGGCGCCAGATTCCTGCCGCTGACCCTGCTCTCCTTCTTCGTCGCCCCGATTGCCGGCAAGCTCTCAGCCCGGATACCGGTGCGGGTATTGCTCGGTGTCGGTCTCGGGCTGGTCGGCCTGGCGCTGCTTCTGATGCACGGGGTCACCGTCGGCGACGACTGGACGACCCTTCTGGCGGGCTTCATCGTCGCCGGCGCCGGGGTGGGAATGGTGAATCCGGGCATCGCTTCGACGGCGATCGGGGTCGTGTCCCCGATCAGGGCCGGTATGGCCTCGGGGATCAACAACACCTTCCGTCAGGTGGGTATCGCCACCGGGGTGGCGTCGCTCGGGGCGATCTTCCAGTCGCAGGTCACCTCGAAGCTCGGCGAGCTGGCACCCACGGCGCCGCCCGGCTTCGCGGAGGCAGTGTCGTCCGGGGGCGCGCAGGCGGCGCTCCAGGGGGCGCCCGCCGGTAGCCGAGCTCAGCTCGCCACGGCCGCAAACCAGGCGTTCATCAGCGGCTTCAACGAGATCCTGCTGATCAGCGCCGTGGTCGCCCTGATCGGCGCCGTGACGGGTTTCGCCCTGGTGCGTTCCCGCGACTTCGTCGCCGAGCACAACGGCGAGCCCGCCGCAGCCGAGCCGGTGGAAGTCGCCGCCTAGGCGGCGGCCGATCAGCCCTCGACGCCGGCGAGCTTTCGCAGCAGCCCGCGAAGGGTCTCGACCTCGCCGGCCGTCAGCGGGGCGAACATCTCCTTCGCGGTCTCGATCGCGACTTGGCGGGCCTGCTGGAGCGTCTGTCGCCCCTTGGCGGTCAGGTGAACCGCATGCTTTCGGCGGTCGCCGGGATGGGCCCGGCGCTCGGCCAGCCCGAGCTCCTCCAGCTCGTCGATCACCGCGACCATCGAGCTGGGGTCGATCAGCGAGCGATCGACCAGCTCCTGCTGGGCACAGCCGGGGTGCGAGTCGATCAGGGTCAGGACGCCGAAGTGCGGCGGGCGCAGGCCGAGCGGCGCGAGGGTCGCGGCGAACACGTGGGCGGCGCGCTGACCGTTCCACGACAGCAGGAAGCCGGGGGCGCTGGCCAGAGGCTCGGGCGGGGGGACGTCAAAGCGCATTGGAGAATCATCCTACGCCCGACGGATCATTTGTGCGACAAATGATTCCACCGCTCACCATCCACCTCTAGTGCAGCCCCGGAGGTAGCCGAGCATGTCCTCGATCACGCGCTGGGTCTCCAGCAGGCGGGGCGAATCCGTCCCTGCCCGCTGCTAGTAAGGGCCCGGTGAACGGATCCCACGACCCGGCCAGCGGCCGCGGGCCAGCGGAAGACTAGTGCTCCACGAGCTACGGATCGAGAACCTGCTGTTGATCGAGCGGGCCGAGCTTCGGTTCGCGGGCGGCCTCAACGCGATCACCGGCGAGACGGGCGCGGGGAAGACCATCCTGGCCCACTCGCTCGACCTGCTGATGGGCGGCAGGGCGCGTCCCCAGATCGTCCGGCCCGGCGCCGACGAGGCCTATGTAGAGGGCGTCTTCGCATTGCCCAAGGGGTTGCTCGCGGATCCCGACCTGGCCGAGCTGCGCGAGCGCCTCCCCGAGGCCGCCGACGAGATCGTCCTCGGGCGCCGGATCGCGGCCTCGGGGCGGACCAGCGCCTTCGTACAGGGGCGATTCGCCTCGGCGGGCGACCTGCGGGCGCTCGGCCCCCGGCTGCTCGCCTTCTACGGGCAACACGAGCACCGCAGGCTGGTGCTCTCCTCGGCCCAGCTCGAGATCCTCGACGGCTTCGCGGGCGCCGGGCAGCTCGAGCGCCGTGGCCGCTACCGGACGGCCCACGCCGAGGTCGCGACGCTGTCACGCGAGCTGGCCGAGCTGCGCGAGCGCGAGGGAGCAAGGGAGCGGGACCTCGACCTGTTCCGCTTCGAGCTCGCCGAGATCGAGGCAGCGGCGCCCGATCCCGGCGAGCAGCGCGAGCTCGAGGCGGAGCGCCAGCGCCTTCGCCACGTCGAGAGCCTGCGCGGGGCGGCGGCGGCCGCGCTGGCGGCGATCGCCGGCGCCGAAGACGACCTCGGCGGGGCCCGCACCCCGGTTGGAGAAGCCGAAGCGGATCTGGCGACGGTGGACGGCGTTGACGCTTCGCTCGACGCGATCGCGGAGCGGGTCCGAGCCGTCACGGTCGAGCTCGACGACGCGGCGAGCGCCCTGCGCGCCTACCTGGAGGGGATAGAGGCCGAACCGGGCCGTCTGGAGACGGTCGAGGAGCGCCTGCAGACGCTCGATCGCCTGAAGCGAAAGCACGGCGGCTCGGTCGAGGCCGTACTTGCCCACGAGAAGCGGTGCCGCACCGAGATCGACAGGCTCGAGAACGCCGAGCAGCTGGCGGACGAGCTGGAGCGGCGCCTCGACGAGGCGGGAAGCCGGCGCGCGGCGATCGCCCGGGAGCTCCGTGAGGCCAGGGCGAAGGCCGCCGGCGAGCTCGAGCGCCGGGTCGCCGCGGAGCTCTCCGAGCTGGCCATGGATGGGGCGTCCATGGAGGTGTCGCTGGATCCTCATCCGGAGGAGTTCGGTCCCAACGGCTCAGAGGCGGTCGAGCTCCGCGTGTCCACCAACCCCGGAATCCCGGTCTCACCGCTTCGCGACGCCGCCTCTGGCGGGGAGCTGTCGCGAATCATGCTCGCGCTCACCGGCCTGGGCCCTGGGGCGGGTGCGGAAACGCTGGCCTTCGACGAGATCGACGCCGGGATCGGCGGCAACACGGCCCGCGCGGTGGGGGAGAGGCTGCGGCGGCTGGGCTCCGAGCGCCAGGTGATCTGCATCACCCACCTGCCGCAGGTCGCCTCGTTGGCCGAGGCGCACTTTCGGATCTCCAAGCGCGCCTCGGGCGGTCACGCGACGGCAACGGTGGACCGCGTGGATGGCGATGAGCTGGTGGCCGAGATCGTCCGCATGCTTGGTGGCGAGCGCCACGACGAGGCCGCGAGCCGCCACGCCCGCGAGCTGCTGGCCGCGGCGTAGGGGGGGCGGCACGAGCCGCGCTTGCCAGGCGCCGCCTGCCCCGGGTTTCCTGGTTCTCGCAGCGGGTAGGCGAGGCTCACACGGCGAAAGGAGGGGAGATGGAAACCGAGACACCCGAGGCGCCCGAGATCGAGGAGCTGCCCGACGACCCCGGCATCGAGGCGCCGGAGCCCGGCGAGCTGCCCGAGGGCCCGGAGCCCCTTCCGGAGGAGACGCCCGGCGAGTTGCCGTCCGAGCAGGCCGGCGAGGCCGAGACCGCCGAGGTCCCTGCGGAGCCGAGCGCCCCGTAGAAGTGATTCTCTCGGCCATCGGGCCGAGGTCCACGCCGCGGAGGGCGAGTTTCCGGATAATCAGGGGCGTCCGATGGCCACGCCCGTCCGATTTCTCGCGCGCGGCCGGCTGAGGGGCAACGGCCCCGTCCCGCCGAGTGCCGATGACTCCATCCACGGCAGCGCCAGGCTCGGCCGCAAGACCAAGCTGCTCGTCAAGCGCCTGGGCGCCGATGACGTGGCGATCGTCGATCACGCCGATCTCGACCGGATCGCCGCCGAGGACCTGGTGGCGACCGGGGTGCGGGCGGTCGTCAACGTCTCGCCGTTCTCCACCGGGCGCTATCCGAACACCGGGCCGCTGCACTTGGCGCGCGCCGGGGTGCGGCTGATCGACGCGCCCGCGGCGCCGCTGTTCGAGGAGCTGCAGGACGGCGATCCAGTGGTGGTCGTGGGGGGCGAGGTGCGCCGCAACGGGACGGTCCTGGCGGCGGGCCGCGTGCTGGACCCCGCCGAGCTCGCCGAGCAGCTCTCCGATCAGCGCCAGCGAATCGACGAGGCGCTCGCCGCGTTCGCCGAGAACACGATCACGCATCTGCGCCAGGAGGGGGAGCTGTTGGCGTCCAGGACCGAGCTGCCCCGCACGCGAACCGTGTTCCGCGACCGCCACGTGCTGATCGTCGTCAGGGGGACCGCCTACCGCAAGGACCTGCGCGCGCTTCGCGCCTACATCCGCGACGTGCGCCCGATCCTGGTGGGCGTCGACGGGGGCGCCGACGCGATCATGGAGGCGGGACTCAGGCCGGACCTGGTGCTCGGCGACATGGACTCGGCGAGCGACGAGGCGCTTCGCTGCGGAGCCGAGCTGATCGTCCATGCCTATCCGGACGGCCGCGCGCCCGGTTGTGAGCGCCTCGAGCGCCTGGGACTGGAGCACAAGACCCTCCCCGCGGCGGGCACGAGCGAAGACGTGGCGATGCTGCTCGCCTCCGAGAAGGGCGCCGGGCTGATCGTCAGCGTCGGCGCCCACTTCAACCTGGTCGAGTTCCTCGACAAGGCGCGCGACGGGATGTCCTCCACCTTCCTGACCAGGCTCCGGGTCGGCGAGCTGCTGGTCGACGCGAAGGGGGTGAGCCGGCTCTACAACCCGGGCGTCAGCGGGCGCCAGATGGCGCTCTTCTTCGCGGCGGCGCTCCTGTTGCTGGCGATCGTCATCGCGACGACCCAGCCGCTCAATGACCTCGCTGATCTGATCTGGCTGAAGCTCAAGATCATCCTCGGGATCAGCTAGCCGATGGGGTATTCGTCGCGTTATCACGCCGCCTCGCTGGCCGCCGTCTTCCTGGCGCTGGCGATCGGGATCCTGATCGGAGTCGGGCTCGGTGGCAAGGTCGTAAAGAGGGCGCGAAACGATCTGGAGCAGAGCCTGAAGAGCGACCTCGCGGGGTCCCGCACCCGCGTTGACGATCTCCAGGGCCAGCTCAATCAGGAGCGCGACACCCTGGCGCAGGTCTATCCGGCGCTGGTGGGAGATCTGCTGCGCGGACGGCGGATCGCGGTGGTGGCGCTCGGCGCCATGCCCGAGGAGATGAAGGGCGATATCGAGTCCGTGGTCGGCACCGACAACCCCACCGGCGCCAAGTTGAGCGAGTTCGCGGTCGTCCGCGAGCCCCCCGATCTGCATGCCCTGGCGGATGCGGTCCCGGGCGGGAACCGCAAGCTGGCGCACGACTCGGACGCGCTTTCCTCCCTCGCCCGCCGAGCCGGGCGGTCGCTGGTCAGCGGAGGGCCTCTGTTCGATCAGCTTCACGACGCGCTACTGGCCGATGTCAGCGGAAAGCCCGGGGGAATCGATGCCGTGATCGTGGTCCGCCAACGCCCCAGTGACCTCGGCTCTGGCCAGTCGGATGCGACCAACAGCCTCGAGGCGGGACTCCTTGACGGGATCGAGGGAGCCGGCGGCGTCCCGGTCGTCGGGGTCGAGCGATCCGATTCGGAGAGCTCGCAGGTCGGCTTCTACGACTCCGAGGGGCTCAGCGCGACGGTTGACAGCGTGGACCTGGTCTCGGGACGAGTGGCGCTGGCCTACACGCTGAACGGGTCGGAGGGCGACTACGGGATCAAGACCTCGGCCGACCGCCTGCTGCCGGCACTTCGCCCGCCGGCGATGACCATCGGCCACAGCTTCCGGTGAGGCTCGCCGGGCTGGCGCTTTCCGCCGCGGTCGCCCTCGCCTTCGCCGGTCCCTGGCTGCGCGACATGGAGCGCACCGGGCTCACTCGCGAGAACTACCGGGGCCGATCGCTTGCCTTCCCGGCCGGCGCCGTCCTGGTTGCCTGCTCGCTGGTCGCCCTGGCGCCGCTGGCGCTGCTGGACGATCGCGCCGACCTCGACTTGCTCGACCCGGGGCTGCGCCGGTGGGCCGTCTACGTGCTCGGCGTGGCGCTGCTCGGGCTGCTCGACGACGCGCTCGGTCGCGGCGCGGCCCCCGGGGCTCCGCGCGGCTGGCGGGGTCACGCGGAGGCGGTGCTCTCGGGGCGGTTCTCGACCGGGGCGATCAAGGGCGTCGGCGCGCTGGCGCTCGCCGCCTACGCGACCTCCGGCCTTGGGGAACACGACTGGCGCTATGTCGCCGACCTTGCGCTGCTGCTCTTGACGACGAACCTGTTCAACCTCCTCGACTTGCGACCGGGGCGGGTCGAGAAGGCGTTCGCGGCGCTGCTCGCCGGCCTCTGCGTGGGAGCGTGGACCGTCGCGCCGCTCGATCTGCTGGGCATCTTCATCGGGCCCGTGCTGGTTGGCTTCGCGTTCACGCTGCGCGAGCGCGCGATGCTCGGCGATACGGGCTCCAACCTGATCGGAGCGCTGGCCGGGATATCGTTGCTCGTCGTCCTCGGCGACGATGCCCGGCTGGCGGCGTTGGCGATCGTTGCGGCGCTCAGCCTCTACGGCGAGCTGCGCTCCATCTCTCGCACCATCGAGGGGGTTCCGCTGCTTCGCTCTCTAGACTCGCTGGGCAGGTTGACTAAGGGTCAAGAGGCAGACTCCGGAAGATGAAGCCCGGCGAGACCAGGTTCATCTTCGTCACCGGCGGAGTCGTCTCCTCGCTCGGCAAGGGAATCGCCGCGGCCTCGATCGGGCGGTTGCTGGTCAGCCACGGCTTCCGGGTCCAGCTGCAGAAGTTCGACCCCTACATCAATGTCGATCCGGGGACCATGAGCCCCTTCCAGCACGGCGAGGTGTTCGTCACCGAGGATGGGGCGGAGACGGACCTCGACCTCGGCCACTACGAGCGGTTCACCGACGAGAACACCTCCCGAGCCTCCAACGTCACGGCCGGTGCCGTCTACAACTCGGTGATCAGGCGCGAGCGCCGCGGTGACTACCTGGGCGCGACGGTCCAGGTGATCCCCCACATCACCGACGAGATCAAGCAACGGATCCTGATCCTCGCCGAGTCGCAGGCGGTGGACTTCGTGATCTCGGAGATCGGCGGCACGGTGGGGGACATCGAGTCGCTGCCGTTCCTCGAGGCGATCCGGCAGCTGTATACGGACCTGGGGCCGCGGCGCTGCATGTTCGTGCACCTGACCCTGGTGCCGTACGTGGGCCATGCCGGCGAGCTGAAGACCAAGCCGACACAGCACTCGGTCAACGATCTGCGGCGGATCGGGATCCAGCCGCACGCGATCGTCTGCCGGTCAGAGCGCGGGCTCGAGCGCGACATCCGCCGCAAGATCGCGCTGTTCGGGAGCGTCCCGGAGGAGGCGGTGATCTCGGCCCGCGACGTGGACAACATCTACAAGGTGCCGCTCGTGCTGCGGGCCGAGGGAATGGACGACCTGGTGCTGGACCATTTCGGCCTCGAATCGGAGCCGCCGGAGCTGGAGCGGTGGGAGGAGCTTGTGCGGCGCGCCGACGCTTGCGAGCGGACGGTGCGAATCGCCCTGGTCGGCAAGTACGTGCAGCTCGCCGATGCCTACAAGTCGGTGGTGGAGGCGCTCAACCACGGCGGCTATCACCATGGCGTCGACGTCGAGGTGGAGCTCTTGAACTCAGAGGATCTCGACCCGGCGGCGCTTGAGGCGACCGACGGGATCCTGATCCCGGGCGGCTTCGGCGAGCGGGGGATGGAGGGCAAGATCCGGGCCGCGCAGGCGGCGCGCGAGCAGGGGATTCCCTTCCTCGGCATCTGCCTCGGGATGCAGATGGCCGTGGTCGAGTTTGCGCGTCACGTCGCCGGCATGGACGGAGCCAACTCCGCCGAGTTCGACCCCGAGACGCCATACCCCGTGATCGACCTGCTGCCCGAGCAGAAGGAGGTCACCGACATGGGCGGGACGATGCGCTTGGGAGCCGACCCGATCAAGCTCCACGACGGCACCCGGGCGCGCGAAATCTATGGCGAGGCGGTCATCTACCAGCGCCATCGCCACCGCTACGAGGTCAACAACATGCTGCGGCGGCGCCTCGAGGACGAGGGCCTGGTGTCCAGCGGCACCTCACCCGACGAGCGTCTGGTCGAGGTGATCGAGCTCCCCGAACACCCCTTCTTCGTCGCCTCCCAGTTCCACCCCGAGTTCAAGTCCCGCCCCACTCGGCCCGAGCCGCTTTTCCGCGAGTTCGTCGGCGCGGCGGCCCACCGCGCCATCGAGCGGGGTCCGGTGGAAGCGGCGTCGGGTGAACCCGAGGTCTCGGCCGAGGAGACGGTCCCGGCCGACCGCGAGGGCGCCGAGCTCAGCCTGCGCCGCGAGCAGAGCTAGCCCGAGCTCCCCTCACCGACGACCCACTGGGCCGAATTTCTTCCGCATAGGCGACGAAATTCGGCCCACCTCAGCCCAGCGGGGGTTAGGGCATCTTGTCGCCGCTCATCCTGCCGCCAGAGCCCGAGTTGCCCATCGAGTCGTCGTGCATTCCGCCGGATCCGCCGTTGCCCGTCGAGCCCCCGTTCATGTCCTTCGTGCCGCCCTGGTCCATCGAGCCCCCGTTCATGTCCTTCGAGCCGCCCCCCTCCATCGTGCCCTGATCCATTCCCATCGACTCCATGGCCCGCATCGCCTTTGGCGAACCGGGAAGGGTGAGGCCCGGGACGCTCTCGGGAGCGAACGCGACCCCCAGCCCAAGAACCAGCAGCAGGACCGCGATCCCCCGGTTGGCGAGCGCCCTCCACGGCAGCAGCTTCTCGATCGCTATCAGGGCGGCGATGAACGCCATCCAGCCGAGGCTCATCACTCCGAGCGCGAACAGTGCCGCCATCAGCGCCCAGCAGCACCCGACGCACCAACCTCCGTGGATGACGCCCATTCGCACTGCGCCCAGCCGTCCAGGCCGCCAGTGCTTCATCAGGAACATGAAGGGGCTGCGGCAGTGACGCAGGCAGACGTCCTTGAGCGGAGTGAGCTGGTAGACCGCCGCAAGGAGGATCACGCCGCCGGCGAGGTACGGCCCGGCGTTGTCCCAGGAGAAGGCGTCACCGGTCAGGGCCTTGCCGAGCTGGAAGAGCCCGTAGCCCACCAGCCCGGCCGCCGCCCATGTGATCAGGTAGCCGGCGACGAACAGGGTGGTCGTCCCGATCGGCACCGGCTGTCCCCGCTCCCGCCGCCCATCCTGGATGCGTACGTGCATGACGACCATCGGCGCCATGGACGGGAACATCATCGCGGCCATCATCACCACCCACACGCCGATGAAGAATCCGAGCGTCCCGGGGTCGGTGCCCGGCCCCGCGTCCATGCCGCTCATCTGGTCGTTGGTCAGAACCCAGGCGATTGCCGCGAGAGCAACCAACAGGCCGATCAGGCCGAGCTGGATCAGCCCGGGCAGCGGCGGTGGCCGTCGGATCGTCGCCGATTCCATGCGTGCCGCTGATTGATACTCCTTCGGGCCGCGTCCCGTTGCGGCGCCCTCGGGCATCTCGCTCGCTAACTCGTAGTCGGCGGTCTCACCGTAGATGCCGCGAGCGCATAGCCTTGGGGCCAGTGGCCAACGACCAGCGAATGCTCGATCGCTTCGTCCGGCTGTGCGAGATCCCAAGTCCGACGGGGGAGGAGCGCGCGGTCGCCGATGCGGTGCTCGCCGAGCTGCGCGACCTCGGTGTAGAGGTGGCGGAGGACTCCGCGGCCGGTCCGGCGCGCGCGGGTGCGGGCAACCTGATCGCCCGGGTCCCCGGCGAGCGCGACGCGTGGGTGATGTTCGCCTCCCATCTGGACACGGTCCCGCACGACGACTCGATCGAGGTCGTCCTCGACCAGGGCGTGTACCGAAGCCGGGGCGAGACGATCCTGGGCGCCGACAACAAGGCCGCGGTCGCAGTGCTGCTCGAGCTCGCCGCGCGGTATGCCGAGACCCGGCCCCCGATCGGGCTCGAGCTCCTGTTCACGGTGGCTGAGGAGGATGGGCTTCGGGGAGCGAAGGAGGTGGACCTCGGGTCGCTGCGCT
This sequence comes from uncultured Actinomycetes bacterium, assembly GCA_963760665.1. Classification (GTDB taxonomy): domain Bacteria; phylum Actinomycetota; class Thermoleophilia; order Solirubrobacterales; family 70-9; genus AC-56. Next base: position 27,312 of record CAVXDS010000008.1, on the reverse strand, counting down.
CGCCGTTCGGCTTCGTCCTCGACCACGCGAGCCCGATCGGAGAGGTGGTCACCGCCGCGCCCACGTACAAGCGACTGGCTGCAGAGTTCGAGGGCACCGAGGCGCACTCGGGGATCCGTCCCGAGGACGGCCGCAGCGCCATCGCGGCCGCCGCGACCGCGATTGCGGCCATGGAGCTGGGGCGCCTCGATTCCGAGACGACCGCCAACGTGGGCGTGATCAAAGGCGGCACCGCGTCCAACGTCGTCCCGGGCCACTGCCGGGTCGACGCCGAGGCGCGAAGCCTCGATGACGAGCGGGCGAGCAAGACGATCGGTGCGATGGTGGATGCGTGCACCTGGGCGGCGAGCGAGCACGAGTGCGACGTCGACGTGGAGGTGAGGGAGATGTTCCGCGGCTACCGGCTGGGGTCGAATTCCACCTCCGTGAACGTCGCCCGGACGGCGCTCGAGCGCTGCGGCGCCGAGCCACGCGAGGTCGCGACCGGTGGCGGCAGCGACGCCAACGCTCTGGCCGCCGCCGGATTCGAGTGCGTGCTGCTCGCCAACGGGACCGAGGCGAACCACACCGCGAAGGAGAGCGTCGCCCAGGAGGGAATCGTGCGGATGCTCGGGGTCTGCGAGGCGATCGCCCAGGAAGCGGCGGCACGATGCTGAAGCTCCGCCGGGGGGTGGTGGTCGCCGCCGATCCGCTGACGGTCGACGTGTCCGGCGAGGAGCGCCCCGCATGGGCCGACCGCTCGCTGGTCGGGGAGGTGACCGAAGGCGACGAGGTGATCGTCAACGCCGAGTCCCTCGACCTCGGGCTGGGCTCCGGCGGATTCGACGTCGTGCACGTCAACCTGACTCGAGGACTGGCCGGCGGTGGAGCGACCGGGGACCAGCACGTGATCAAGCTCAACTACACCTCCCTCCAGCACCCCGTCGAGCCGGTCGAGATGCCGCTCGGCGAGGAGAGCGCCGATGCGCCGGCCCCACCAGTGTTGATCCTGCCGCTGCACGGCCACCTGGCGCCCGCCTGCTGGGCCGCCGGACAACTGCGCCCGGGGCTCCGCGTCGGCTATGTCCAAACGGCGGGCGGGGCGCTGCCGGGCTCGCTGTCGCGAGACGTCGCCGAGCTTCGCGAGCGAGGGCTCCTGACCGGCCACGTCACCGCCGGCTCGGCCTACGGCGGCGAGTACGAGGCGATCGGCGCGGTCGGGGCGCTCGACGCCGCTGCTCGACGGTTGGGCTGGCAGGCGATCGTCTGCGGGCCGGGACCGGGCATCCTCGGCTCGGCTACGTCATACGGGCATGGCGGCATGGCGGCGCTCGACAGCGCCCACGCCGCGCTCGCCCTGCACCTCCCGACCCTGCTGTCGCCGCGCCTTTCCAGCTCCGACCCACGTCCCCGCCACCGCGGGCTCAGCCACCACACCGCGTCGGTGCTCGAGCTGCTGTTGGCCTCGGTGCGGATCCCGGTTCCGGAGCTCGACCTCGAGGGCTGGCCGACCGGCACCGATGGGCTCGATGCGGTCGACCTGCCGAGCGTCCTGGACGCCCTGCACCGGGCGTGCGACGACCGCCACGACGTGGCCGTCGAGCCGGTGGACCTCGAGGCCTACGCGGCGAGCGGGCTTCCCACCGTGGCGATGGGGCGCACGATTGCCCAGGACCCCCTGTTCTTCGCGGCTGCGCTCGCCGGGGGCGGAGCGCTGGCCGGCGCCGTTCGGGTACAGGGCTGAGCATGGAGCGGATCGGCTCAAAGAGCATCTGGCAGGGCAAGGTCGGAAGCGTTCGCATCGACGAGTTCCGCCATCCCGATGGCTCGACCTCGGTCCGCGAGGTCGTCGGCCACCCGGGAGCCGTTGCCATGGTCGCCCACGACGAGCGCTTCCTGTATCTGGTTCGCCAACCGCGCGAGGCGGTGGGCGAGGACGCCCTGCTGGAGTTGCCCGCGGGCAAGCTCGATGTCCCGGGCGAGCAGCCGATCGACTGTGCCAAGCGGGAGCTGGCCGAGGAAGTCGGCAAGGCGGCCTCGCAGTGGCGGGAGCTGAAGGGCTTCTACACCAGCCCCGGGTTCGCCGAGGAGAAGGTGATCGTGTATCTGGCGACCGAGCTCGAGGACGCCGATGGCGAGTCCGACGAGGAGGAGCGCCTGGAGATCGTGGCCTGGCCGCTGGAGGATCTCGACCGCGCGATCGAGGAATGCCGCGATGCGAAGTCGCTGATCGGCCTGCTGCTGTTCAAGGAGCTTCGCCGGGGCTAGTCAGCCGCCGCATGGTCCCCCGGTTGCAGGGGCAAGGGATGCCCCGTGCCGGATAGAACAAGCTGGCATGGCCGTCGCGATCGAGCAGGCGGAGGAGCGCCGGAGCGCGGTCGAGGCGCGCTTCGAGGCGCTGGTCCTCGATTTCCTCGCACACCTGGAGTTCGAGCGCGGGCTGGCTCGCAACACGCTCACGGCCTATCGGACCGATCTGCTTCAGTACGGAACCTTCCTGGCCGAGCGCCACCGTGGCGCAACGGACGCCGAGCGGGCGGATGTCGCCGACTTTCTCGCCGACCTGGCCACCGGTAACGGACACCCCGCCTGCTCGCCCGGCGACGATCAACCGCAAGGCCGCCTGCCTGCGGTCCTTTTACCGGCACCTGCGCCGCGAGGAGCTGATCGACGACGACCCGACGGCGGCCCTCGCTCCGCCGAGCAAGAGCCGCAAGCTCCCTCGCGTACTCAGCTACGCCGAGGTGAAGCGGCTGCTGGAGAGCGTCGGCGGCGGCGACGCGATCGCACTGCGCGACCGCGCCCTGCTCGAGGTCATGTACGGGTGCGGCCTGCGGGCCTCGGAGGCCGTGGGGCTCGACGTCAACGACGTCGACCTGCGGCGCGGCTTCGTGCGCCCGCACGGGAAGGGCAACAAGGAGCGCACCGTCCCGCTCGGCCGTGAGGCGGCCGCGGCCGTCAGGCGGTATCTGCGGGCCGGTCGCCCGGAGCTGGTCGGCCCCCGCCCGACGCTCGAAGCTGTTCGTCAACTTTCGCGGCGGCCCGCTGACCCGGCAGGGGCTGTACAAGATCATCCGCCGGCACGCGAAGGAGGTGGGCCTGGAGGGCAGGATGAGCCCGCACACCCTGCGCCACTCCTTCGCCACCCACCTGCTGTCCGGCGGCTGCGACCTGCGATCGGTGCAGGAGATGCTCGGCCACTCGGACGTCGCCACGACACAGCTCTACACCCACCTGTCCGGCGAGCGAATCCGGGATGTCTACTTCAAGGCCCACCCGCGCGCCGTGGCGAAATAGCGAGGAGCATCTAGTAGAACCAAGGGCATGCCCGAGCTGCCCGAGGTCGAGACGATCCGCCGACAGCTCGAGCCGGAGCTTCGCGGGCGACGGATCGAGTCGGCCGAGGTCCTCGATCAGCGCTGGACGCAGGCCGGTGCCGCCGGCCGAGGTCGAGCGGGCCCTCGCCGGTCGCCTGATCGAGCAGGTCGAACGGCGCGGCAAGTACCTGGTCTTGCGGCTGGAGGGCGGCCGGTCGCTGGCGATGCACCTGCGGATGACCGGCAACCTTCTGCTCGACCACGGGGAGGCGAGCGCCGGCGCTTCCCCACCTGCGGGCGGTGATCCGGCTCGAGGGCGGCGGACGCCTGCTGTTCACGGATGCACGCCGATTCGGCCAGGCCGTGATCCTGGACGGCGACGGCCTCGACGACTACTTCGCGGCCAGGCTCGGCGTCGAGCCCCTGTCGGAGGCGCTCACCGCGCAGGAGCTCTGCCGGCTGGCCGCCGGGCGGCGGGCGCCGTTGAAGTCGTTCCTGCTGAACCAGAGCGGGATCGCGGGGATCGGGAACATCTATGCCGACGAGGCGCTCCATCGGGCGGCGCTTCACCCGCTGTCGCCGGCGGGGTCGATGAAGCCCGAGGACTGCGAGCGGCTGCGGGAGGGGATCGTCGTCACGCTCGAAGCGGGGTTGCGCAGCGGCGGCGCCTCGGTGGACGACTACGTCGACTCACGTGGGGAGCGAGGCGCGATGCAGGAGGAGTTCCTCGTCCATACGCGCGCGGGCGAGCCGTGCCCGCGCTGCGGCGCCGAGATCCGGAGGATCGTCGTCGCCGGCCGCTCGACCTACTTCTGTCCCTCCTGCCAGCGTCGCCTGCGCCGCCGGCCCCGGCGGCGTGCGCGTCGCAGGTCTGCCGGATGACCGGCGAGGTCCCACCGCCGCAGGGATTCCTGATCGGGCACTGGACCGACGTCCAGGGGGCTACCGGTTGCAGCGTGGTGATCCCGCCGGCGGCGAGCCGGGGAGGCGTCGACGTCCGCGGCGGCGGGCCGGGGACGCGCGAGACAGACGTGATCGGCCCCCTCGCCGGCACCGCCGAGGTGACCGCAGTCCTGCTGACCGGGGGCAGCGCCTTCGGCCTGTCGGCGGCCGACGGGGTGATGCGCTGGCTGGAGGAGGCCGGGCGGGGATATGAGACCCCGGCCGGGCTGGTGCCGATCGTCCCCGCGGCGGTCATCTACGACCTCGCGGAGGGGGATCCGCGGGCTCGGCCGGGGCCCGATGCCGGCTACGCGGCCTGCGCGTCCACGACGCCCGGCGTCCCGGAGCGGGGCAGGGTGGGGGCCGGAACCGGCGCCGCCGTCGGGAAGATTCGTGGGCGGGAGCACTCGGCGAAGGGGGGAATCGGCTACGCGGCGGCGCGAAGCGGCCGCGGCGAGACGGTCGCGGCCCTGGCGGTCGTCAATGCGTTCGGAGACGTAATCGGCGAGGACGGAGGGATGCTGGCGGGGCCGCGGGGAGACCAGGGGGAGGAGCTCTCGACCGCCGGCCTGATCGCGGCGATGGAGGGGCCTCCCGACTGGACGAGGCTCGAGGAGCGCAACACGACGCTCGTTTGCGTGATGACCGACGCGGCGCTCGACAAGGTGGCCTGCGCGCGCGTGGCGAGGATGGCCAGCAGCGGGGTCGCGCGCGCGGTGGATCCCGTCCACTCGGACGTGGACGGCGACGTCGCCTTCTGCCTGTCCTGCGGCCGCGGCGCCACCGACCGCTTCACCCCAATCGCGATCGGCACGATCGCCGCCACCGTCACCGCGGCGGCGATCCGCGATTCGGTTCGGCAGCCGTAGCCGTCCGCCTCCGCGGTCATCTTTCCGATATGCCGGGGGCGTACAAGACGGAGGCGATCGTCCTGCGATCGATCCGCTACGGCGAGGCGGATCGCATTCTGCACCTCTACAGCGCCATTCGCGGGCGGGTGAGCGCGATCGCCAAGGGATCGCGACGGCCGCGTTCGCGCTTCGGGGGGCGGCTCGAGCCCTTCTTCCGGCTCGATCTCGTCCTTTACGAGGGACGGGGCGAGCTGGCCACGGTCACCTCGGCCCATACCGTCGCCGCCCACCCGAGCCTGCGCTCGAGCGAGCCGGCATTGATGGCGGCGGCGCGCGGCTGCGACGCGGTGTTGCGGCTGCTCGACTCTGCCGAAGCCAATACCCCCGCCTACAACCTCCTCTGCCGCTACCTGGTGCTGCTCGACGGCGAGCAGTCTGCGCGCGGCGACGGGGCGGGAGATGGCGCCGCCGGGCTCTCCACGGCGCTTGCCTTTCGCCTCAAGCTCGCCCTGGCGGCCGGCTTCTCCCCGGAGCTCGCCTCCTGCGCGCGCTGCGGCGAGGCGGACGGGTTGGTGGGCTTCTCGGGGGCCGCCGGGGGCGTCGTCTGCGCCGCCTGCGAGCGAGGCGGTTTCGAGCTCTCACCGGAGGCCCACCGATTCATGGTCGAGGCGCTGGGTCGCCCCCTTGCCTCCGCGCCGAGCGCCTCGGAGCGCGCCCTGCGCCAGGCCGAGCGCGCCGTCTCGGAGACGCTCGAGCACCACGCCCACGTCCGCCTGCGGGCCGCGGCGTAAGATGAACGCGGTGCCTGGCTGACGTTAGACAGCGACTGACCGCAGAGCGGGCTCCGACCCGGCCCGACCCGAGCGGCGAGGCTTCGACTCGTGGCCTCTGCCCGCGGCCGCGTACCTGGGCGGCGGTGCGCGAGCTCCCCCAGGGAGCCCACTTCCCAGGGCCTACTCCTTCGGCCGGTAGAGGCGCTCCGTGATCCGGAGCTGGACCGCCCGCGGCGAGGGGCGGGTGACGCGTATGAACCAGCGGATGGCACGGCCGGGGATCACGGAGCGGCGGCCGCGGTCGTAGGCGGCGAGTGACTCGCGCACGACCTGGTCGGCCGGGATCTGACCGGGGACGACGCCCACGCGACCGGCGCTGTAGCCGGCGGTCTCCTGCCACTCGGTCGGCACGGGGCCCGGGTTGACGGCGAGGGCGCGAACGCCGGAGCCCAGCAGCTCCATGTGGAGGGCGTCGGTGAAGCTGATCGCGAACGCCTTGGTGGCCGCATAGACCGACTCGTAAGGGATCGGCTGCATGCCGGCACTCGAGGCGACGTTGATGATCCCGCCGCGCCCTCGCTCGACCATGCCCGGCAGGAAGGCGTGAGTGAGGGTGACGATCGCCTCGCAGTTGACTCGCACCTGCTCGGCGTCGCGCCCGGGATCGTGATCCAGGAACGGGCCCGAGGTGCCGAAGCCGGCGTTGTTGACCAGCAGGTCGACCTCGACTCCAAGCTCCGCGACCCGTTCACGCAGCGAGGCCGCATCGGTGGCGAGGTCGCAGGGGACGGGGTGCGCGTCGGTTGGAAGCTCGGCGGCGAGTCGCTCCAGCCGCTCGGCACGACGAGCGACCAGCACCAGGTCGTGGCCGCGGGCGGCGAGCTGGCGCGCGAATTGTTCGCCAATTCCCGAGGAAGCGCCGGTGATGAGTGCGGTTTCGCGAATGGCGTGACCTTATTCTCTCTCGAGGTGTCCAGCGCAGCCAGCCAGTCGCCAGCCGTTGCCCAGAGGCCGCTCGAGGATCGGGTGCGCGCCTGGGAGGGCGAGTACCTGTGGGACAGGGCCACCCGGTCCTACCCGGCGCTCCGCCGAGAGCCCGAGCCGGACAGCCCGATGCGGACCCCGTTCCAGCGCGATCGCGACCGGATCGTCCATTCGAAGGCGTTCCGGCGCCTCAAGCACAAGACCCAGGTGTTCATCGCGCCGGAGGGCGACCACTACCGCACGCGGCTCACGCACACGCTGGAGACGTGCGGGATCGCGCGGACGGTCGCCCGGGTGCTCGGCCTGAACGAGGACCTCACCGAGGCGATCGGCCTGGGGCACGACCTCGGCCACCCACCGTTCGGCCACATCGGCGAGGAGGCCCTAGACCAGGCGCTGCGCGAGCGCGCCGGGCGGAGCTTCCGACACAATCGCCAATCGCTTCGGGTCGTGGACCTGCTGGAGCGCGACGGGCGAGGGCTGAACCTGACCGAGGCGGTTCGCGCCGGGATCCTCAACCACACGGGCTCCGAGGACCCGGGGACCCTTGAGGGGCGGCTGGTGCGGCTGGTGGACCGGGTGGCCTACATAAATCACGACATCGACGACGCGCTGCGGGCGCGGATCATCGCCCCAGATGACCTACCCACCGCGGAGATCGAGCTCCTGGGGCCGAGCGGCTCGAGGCGGATAGACAGGCTCGCGACCGACATCGTCGAGCAATCGCGCGCCGCCGGGGACATCGTCCAGAGCGAGGAGGTCGGTGGAGCGATGCTGAGGCTGCGGAAGTTCATGTTCGAGCGGGTCTATCTCGGCGCCGAGGCGCGGAGCGAGCACGAGCGCGTGCAGCGCACCGTGCGAGGCCTGTTCGATCACTACACCGAGCATCCCGACGAGGTCCCCGAAAGTGCTGCCGGGGCCGACGAGATCCAGCGGATCACCGACTACATCGCCGGAATGACGGATCGCTTTTGCATCGCGACCTTCAAGCGCCTCGCGCTGCCCGAGGAGTCGAAGCTCTGAACGGCGGCCGGTTCACGACCGAGACGGTCGAGCGGGTCAAGGACACCGCCGACATCGTCGAGATCGTTTCGGCGTACACGGATCTGCGGCGCAGCGGCGAGCGGTACACCGGGCTGTGCCCGTTCCACGAGGAGCGCACACCGTCGTTCTCCGTCGACCCCCGGGAGAAGCTCTACTACTGCTTCGGATGCGAGGCGGGCGGCGACGTGTTCCGGTTCGTGCAGGAGAAGGAAGGGCTCGGTTTCGGCGAGGCCGTGGAGGCGCTGGCGGATCGCTATGGCGTCGAGCTGGAGCGCGAGCACGAGGATCCGCGGGCCGAGGAGGCGCGAAAGCGCCGGGCCAGGCTGGGGGAGGCGCTGGCGCGGACCGCGCAGTTTTACGCGAGCTACCTGTGGGAGTCGCAGGAGGCCCGCAAGGCACGCGAGTACCTGGCGTCGCGCGGTCTGGGCGAGGAGGTGCTGCGGGCGTTCGGGGTGGGCTACGCGCCGAGCGCCTGGGACCAGGTGCTGACGCGGGGGCAGCGGGCCGGGTTCAGCGTTGCCGAGCTGGCGGCCGCGGGGCTGGTCCAGAAAGGGAGGCAGGGCGGCCACTACGACCGCTTCCGCGCCCGGATCATGTTCCCGGTGCGCGACGGGCGGGCGCGGGTGCAGGGGTTCGGGGCGCGGGCGCTGCGTAGCGACTCAAAGCCGAAGTACCTGAACTCGCCGGAGGGCGAGCTGTATCGGAAGAGCCGCACGCTTTACGGGATCGACCGGGCGCGGGGGGCGATCGCGAAGGCGGGGCGGGCGGTGGTGGTCGAGGGGTACATGGACGTGCTCGCTGCCCACCAGGCGGAGATCACCGAGGCGGTGGCGGTGATGGGGACGGCGATCACGCCTGACCAGCTGCAGCAGCTTTCGGGTCATGCGGAGGAGGCGGTGCTGGCGCTGGACGCGGACCGGGCGGGGCGGGCCGCGATGCTGCGCGCCCAGCGGGTGGCCGGTAGTCGCAAGCTGCGCCTGCGGGTTGCGGCGATGCCCACGGGTGAGGACCCGGCGGACATGCTGGAGGCCGGGGAGGCGGGGCGGGTACGAGAGCTGATCTCAGGGGCGGTGGAGCTGCCGGAGTTCCACGTCCGGCTGGCGCTCGACGAGGCCGACCTGTCGTCGCCGGCGGGCAGGGACCGGGCGCTCGACGAGGTGGTGCCGGTGCTGGCGGCGATGCGAGAGTCGATCAGCCGGGACGAGCTGGCGCGGGTGGTGGCCGACCGGCTCGACGCGGATCCGGAGCTGGTCACGCGCAGGGTGAGTGGGGAGGCTGGGCGTGGGGCGACGCAGCCCGCCGGCGCAGCCACCGGGGCCGATGGGAGCGGGGGTGCGGCCGCGCCGGCCGCGCCGCCGCGGCCACTGAGCGCGCGTGAGCGGCGCGAGCAGGCGCTCCTGGCGATGTGCATCGCCTCCCCACGGGAGGGGCGGGACCTCCTGGAGCGGCTGACCCCGGAGCACCTGTCATCGCCCGCGGTGGAGCGCGCCAGGGATTGGCTGGCGGGGCACCTGGACGAGCCGATGAGCGGGCTGCCGCGCCAGGACGACGAGCTGGTGTCGCTGATCACCTCGCTGGTGATGAAGGCCGAGCGCGAGCCGGGGGGGCGCGAGGCGATGGAGCTGAACTTCCTGCAGCTCGAGCAGACGATGATCGAGGGACGAATCGAGGTGGCCCGAAAGGGGGGAGGGGACCCGCCGGTGGACCTCCAGCGCCGCCGCGCCGAGCTCGCCGAGCGAATCGCCCACTGGGAGGCGACGGCGACGGGCTGAGGTGCGCGACGCGGGGACCTTCGCACCCATATGGACGGCCATAGGGGGCGAGGGCGATCCCGCCGCCTTTAGAGTGCATGTGCGAAGAAGGCCGTCCGAGTCGCTCGAACGGCTGACGCGGTCCGGGGTAGCTCAACTGGCAGAGCATTCGGCTGTTAACCGAAGGGTTGCGGGTTCGAATCCCGCCCCCGGAGCTACGGGCCGGGCGGAGGGTTGGCACTCCGTTGGATCTAGTCGGCGAGTTGCTCGACGAGCTCCGCGCCTCGTTCGGCGCCGTCGTTCTCGCGAGCCCACTGGGCAATCGTGGCGGCCCGCTCGGAGAACTCGCGGTCGCCCAGGATCCGCCGCGCCGCCCAACGCAGCGACGATGCGCCCGTCAACCGCCACGGCACCATCAGCCCAGCGCCGGCCCAGGCCACCCGCGCCGAGTTCTCCGCCATGTCCCCGGCCGCCGGGCAGCACAGCGCCGGAGTGCCGGCCGCAAGCGCCCGCGCCACCGTCCCGTGCCCCCCGTGGCACACCACCAGCGCCGCCTTCGGCATCAGCTGCGAATAGGAGAGCCAATCGACCACGACCGCGTTCGCCGGAGCATCTGGCGGCGTCCCGGACTCGAGCCGATTGGTCGTCGCCACCACCCGCACCGGCTCCTCCGCAAGCGCCTCGAGCGTCGCCCGCACCAGACGCAGCTCCGGATCCTGCGCTGTCGACGGCGCCACAAGCACCAGCGGCGCATCTCCCTGCGGCAATTCGATCTCCGGGTAGGGCAGCTCGAACTCCATCGGCCCGGTCACCTCGACATGCGCCGGCCATCGCCGCGGATACTCGAGCTGCGGGAAGGTAGCCACCAGCGCCAGCTCCGAGCTGATTCCCCCATGGAACCGAGCCACCGGCGCCAGCCCTACCGCCGCCCGCGCCTCGTTCATCTCCCGGCGCCCTCGTCGCAGTCCGCTGGTCAGCACAGGCAGCCAGGCTCGCCACATCGCCTTTCCCAGGGCCGTCCGCGGCGGCTGCGCCCCGAACGAGAAGAAGGGCATCCCCGGCTGGTGCACCGGATAAACGTGCGGGATCAGGGTCGCCCGCCGCCGTCCAGCCTTCTCGGCTGCCAGCGCCGGCGCAACGGTGAGGATGTCGCTGACCACGACATCCGGCCGAAAGTCCTCCATCAGCGGCAGGAGCGCCAATGCCGCGTCGGCCGCCGACGCGCCCTCCGCCGACCCTGGCGCCGGCGGGGGAAAGACCTTGTATTCCTCGGCTGCGGTGAACCCAAGGCCCTGGGCCTCGACCGCCTCCCGCCAGCGCTCCCACGTCTCCACCAGGACCTCGTGTCCGCGCCGCTGCGCGGCCCGCGCCAGGGCGATGGCGGGGAACGCATGCCCGGGGTCTCCGAAGGCCGCCACCAGGAACCTCCCCGACCTCATTGCAACCCCCGTTGCGTCCCGCCGCCGCTCGCTCGCGGCGACTCGCATGGCGCGATATCCCTTCCCAGATGAAACGCCGGGACCGAGACTCCGCCGAGCGGCTGCGCTTTGCCGTCGAGGCGCTGCCGCGCCGCGCCCGGGAGGCGATGCTTCGCGGTGTCAACTCCAACCCGATCATCGTCGGCGCCTACGTCGATCGCAACGGCGGCGTCTGCCCGATGCTCGCCGCGCACCGAAACGGCGGCCGCACCAGCCTCGCCAGCTTCGCGCGCGCGTGGGACCGCTACACAGGTGCCAAGCGCCCCCGCCCAGCGACGGGCCGCGAGCTGCGCACGCTGCGGACGCTGCTCGAGTCGAGTCTCGCCGGTGGCGACCCCGCGCAGCGCGGCTCGATCGCCGAGGCGGCCGCCCGGATCCGCGCCGAGCGCGCCGAGATCGCATCGCGCGACGCGCTCCCCGCCGAGGTGCCCTGCCCAGACACCGGCGAGCGCCACAGGGCCCGGGAGCTTCGCGACCGGCTGCACTGGTCGTGGATGCGGCCCACCCGGCGCTATGAGGACTACCGGGACCTTCTCGCTGCCGCCGAAGAGCAGCTCGCCGAGCAGCGTGCCGCTGAGCTTCTCGAGGACCGTCCCGCCGAGCACCTCGCCTAGGAGCTAGCCGCCGAGCTGCTCGTCGGGCCGCCCGAAGACGATCTCCGGCACCAGACACGCCGGCGACGTCCTGAGCAGGAACCGCACCGACTCGGCGATGTCCTCGGGCCGGATCATCTCGTCCGCGTTCACCTGATCCTTGACGAACTCCGTCATCGGGGTGTCCACGAACCCCGGACAGAACGCCGTCACCTGGATCCCCTGGCCGGCGACCTCCTTCTGGGTCGCCTGACTGAAGCCCACGACCCCCGCCTTGGTTGCCGAGTAGACGGACAGCCACGCCTGCCCCGTCTTCCCCGCGATCGAAGCCATGTTGACGATCAACGCCTTGCCGTGCTCGGTTCCGGCCTCGCGCAGCATCGGCAACCCCTCGCGGGTGCCGATCACGACCGCTCTGAGGTTCACTCCGAGCTGCATGTCGAGGTACTTCGAGCTGATCTCGGCCATCGGCTGGCCGATCCCGACACCCGCGTTGTTGACCAGCACGTCGAGGCGACCGAACCGTTCGCGGTGAGCTCCCACGACACCGACGATCGCTTCCTCGTCGGTCATGTTGGCCGGCACGGAGTGCACGTCGATCCCCGCGCTCCGCAGCTCCTCCGTGGCCGCGTCGAGCTTCTCCGGGCGCCGCGCGGAGATCGTCACGCCGTAGCCATCCTCGCCAAGCGCCCGGGCGATCGCCAGCCCGATCCCGCTCGATCCACCGGTCACCAGCGCCGCTCGCTCCGCCAAGGTCGTCTCCTCTCGTCGCCTTCGGGAGCGAGACCCTACCGCCCGATTGCTTACCTGGCGATTAGGTCACATCCATAGGATTGGCGCGTGGCCGAGCCTCGTGACCGGATCGGAGCATCGACCATCGCTCGACGCCGCCCGCTCCGCCCGAGGAGCGTGTTGCGGCCCAGCGTGGTGCTGGCCGCCGCGGTCGCCGTGTTCTCGCTTGGCGGCACCGGCTGCGGTGGCGCAGGCAGCGCCACAGACTCGACGGACAGCCCCGCTCCCGCGGCCTCGGAGTTCCCCTCGGCGAGTGGCAAGACCCTCAGCCAGATCCTCCGGTCGTCTCGTGCCACGCGCTCGAACCTGGTGGTAGCCGCGACCGCGGCGGTCTACGAGAAGGGCGAGAACCGCTTCGGCTTCGGCATCTTCACCGTGTCTCGCCAGCAGGTCAGCGACGCGAAGGTCGCGATCTACGCGGCTCCAAGCGGCGGCGGGAAGGCCATCGGCCCGTTCCCGGCCCGGATCGAGAGCCTCGCCGTGAAGCCCCAGTTCGAGTCTCAGACCACCGCTCTCGACCCCCAGTCGGCCAAGGTCGTCTACGTCACCAACATGAACCTCGACCGTGACGGCAACTGGGACCTGGTCGCGATGTTCCATGCCGCCAACGGGTACACCGCCAGCCTCATTCCGACGATCAAGGTCGGTGGGTCCAAGGACATCCCCGCCGTGGGTCAGCGGCCGCCGCGAATCCACACCCCAACCGTCGCCGACGTCGGCGGAGACGTGGGGCAGATCGACACGCGCTCCCCCCACGACGACATGCACAAGGTGGACTTCGCGGACGTGCTCGGAAAGCAGCCGGTCGTGCTGCTCTACGCGACGCCCGCCCTGTGTCAGAGCCGCGTCTGCGGCCCTGTCGTCGACGTCGCCGAGCAGGTCGAGCACGAGGCAGGCGACGGCGTCGACTTCATCCACATGGAGGTCTACAACAACAACAACGCCAGCGACGGCATTCGGCCACAGATGCAGGAGTTCGGCCTGCACACCGAGCCCTGGGTGTTCGTGATCGACCGCAAGGGCATCGTTCGCACCCGCATTCAGGGGGCCTTCGACGCCGCGGAGCTGGAACAGGCGGTTCGCCAAGTCGCTGGCTGAGCGGCGTGCGCTGAGCCACGCAGGCTCACTCGGACGGCTGGCCTCGAGCCGTTGGGCTAGGCGCGTGTGCGGGGTGTCTCGGAGGCGCGGTCAGGCGTCTCAGGCACCGGACCCCCCTCGAGGAGCCGGGAGCTCAGCGAGGCGAACTCCTCTTCGCTGAGCGCCCCGGAGTCGTGCATCTGAATCGCCTCGCGAAGACGCCGCGCGCGCCGGCTTCGCTCGACCCAGACATCGCCGGGGGGTTTTCCTCCGGGGTGCCGCTTGCGTTTGCCAATGAACATGTCCCGCGCCAAAATCCCTTCGGCCAAGACTTGGATCCCTACAGCCAAGAAACTACGGCCTGGCACCGCGAGTCTACGCCCTTGGCGACCCCGGCTTCCATCGCTGGCTTCGTCTTCGAGGTGGATCGCCGGCCGCCGGCAGTGCATCCCTTGCCCGCTGGCGTAACTAGCATGATGCAATGCCCGCGATCGTCGAGCTGACCCCGCTCACCCACCGTGGTCGACAGCTGCTGGACGAGCTCGAGGCGAAGACCGGGATGGTCCCGTTCAAGGCCAGCGATGCGTCGGGGGCGAAGACCTACTATCTACAGGCGTCGGCGAATGTCGATGGATTCCAAGCGGCGCTCGACCGCATCGAGCCGAACTGGATCACGCACCTGACCTTCAGGGACCTGACGCGAACCGGATAGCCGTACTCCGCCACCGCTGCTCAGAGGGACGCCGGGCCGACTTCCCGGGGCGGCCCCCCGGAAGCCTGATCGCGCAGCCCGGTCACCATCGCCGAGCGGTGAACCTGGCGCTCCTGTCCTCCGGGCCGAGCTTGTATGCGTGCTGTCCGCCTGAGGCGGTCCGGCGTTCGAGCACCCGGAAGATGTGCCCATTGGAGCATCCGACGCGCGTTCGGCATTTCGTCCGCCCGGGGATCAGGCCCTGCTTGGTAGGGGCCGATTTCCGAAACGAGCCACGCTTCGCAATCAGGCCGGTTGCAAATGGTGGTGAACCTCGGTTCAGACACGGCGCGCCTTTCAAGCCACGAACGGCCGGTCGCAGGCCCGGCATGGGTGGGTCAAGAGGGACGCTTCGAACGTACCGAACGGCGCGAATGGGCGCGCCGGTTCCAGCGACCCTGCCGAGCGCTTCAGAGCCTCACGAGCTCATTAGGATGACTTGATGCGCCAAGTAGCGGAGGCGAGCTGATGGCTCCGCTTGACCCCACGCCGACAGGAGCGCCGTCTCCTTGAAGCTCTGGAGCGGATGGAGACTCTCACCGTGCAGGAAATTCTCCGCGACCCGGACTTCATGGCGATGGTCGAAGGGACCGACGTCGAGACCCTTCGGCAGCTGATCGAGAAGCTTCGGGAGGAGCAGGTTCAGGTTCGAGCCGAAAACGCGAGGCTGAGAAAGCGGAACATCTTCCTCGAGGAGCTCGTTCGGCGCCCGCGTGGCGAGGAAGACGAGAGGAGTGAGAGCCAGCGTCGAGGACGGATTGGGGGGGCGATTCCATGTCCCGTGGGCTATCGAACGGGACTATCCCCTTGACCGCCCCCCTAGGTAACAACGCTTTGGTTGCTCAAAAGTTGCTGGAGCGCCCAGCGACGGGGCTGCCGAGCGACGCGGTGAGGCGGCTACTCAGGCGGCCCGGCGGCTTCGGGCCGCCTTGTCACGGATGGGCACGGCAGCTGGCACCGGCGCAGTCCCGCAACTGGTGAAGATCGTCCGCGAGCTGCGCCTGGACCGTGTCGTAGATGGGGGTGTTTTGGCGGCTTTGAAGCTCGAACGGGTCCTTTTGCAGGTCGTAGAGCTCCTTCTCGCCGCTGTCGTGCTCGGCGTACATGTAGCGCTGGGTACGGATCGCCTCGAAGGTCGGCTCCTCGATCAGCAGCTCGCGTCCCTGCTCGATACTCGGATTCTGCGCGACCGGGATCAGCGAGCGCCCGTCCATGACCAGACCGGGGTGCGCGTTCGCGACGTCGACGATCGTCGGCGCCAGGTCGGCGTTGATCGACAGGGCGCCGACGTTCACTCCCTGCGGGATGCCCGGCCCACGCATCTGGAGCGGCACCCGGATCGACTCCTCGTAGATGTGCCTCTTGATCAGGAAGAGCCTGTGCTGGCCGTTGAAGTAGCCGTTGTCCGAGGTGAACACGACCAGGGTGTTGTTCAGCTCGCCGTTGGCGCTCAGCGCGTTGACCACCTTCTGGACACCCTCATCCACGGAGGGGAGCGACTCGAGCGCGCAGCGGTAGCGGCGCTGCGTGTTCGCGATCTGAGTCGCGTTCATGACCGGATGGCTCCTCATCGCGGCCGGCTTGTCGGAGACGTCGGCCTCGTTGAAGTTGGGGGGCCTCGGCAGTGGCTCGGAGTCGAACGCGTGGGCGTCGCGGGGCGCCGGCTTCGCGGCCCCGCTGCAGTCGGACGGCGGGTTCGGGTTCGGATCCGGGCCGGTCTCGTGCGGGGCCGTGTAGGTCAGCCAGAGAAAGAACGGCTGCGACTTCGGCGCGCGGCGGTTGATCAAGCCGACCGCCTTCGAGGTCAGCACGTCCTGTAGGAAGTCGGACGGGTCCTGGCCGTAGTCCACCAGGGTGCCGTTCTCGTTGAGGGTGTAGTTGTAGACGAGAGACGAGCCCTGGACGACCGCGTGCCACTCCGTCCAGCCGGGAGGCACCGGCGAGTTCTGCGGGAAGCCGGTCAGGTACTTGCCGATCATGGCGGTGTAGTACCCCGAGTCCTGCAGCCAGACCGCGAGGTTGTTGTTCCCGTGCAGCGACTCAAAACGCTGGAAGCCACCGGTCGGACCACTGTTGTCCGTCACCCCGTGGTTGTGCTCGTACTGGCCGGTGAGGAAGGTGGCTCGCGAGGGGCAGCAGAGCGAGAAGTTGACGAAGTTGTTCTGAAACCTCACTCCCTGGTCGCCGATCAGCGAGTTGACGTTGTGCATCACCCGCATCGACTCCACCGTCTGATCGTCGGTCTCGATCACGACCACGTTGGGGGTTGCCGGGATGGCGGCGGCCTGACCGGGGCTCGCAGCGGGCCTCCCGGACCCGGCGACCGACAGCGCGCCGACCACGCCCAACGTGGTGACGAGCGCTATGAGGGCGAGCCTGCGAAGCGAAGCGTTGCGCCTCCTTGGACCCCCCATCACCGCGACCCTAACAGGCGGACCGGGACAACGATCGCTTCGGCTGTCCTTCGCGAGATGAACCCCGGCCACCGAAAGGCCGGAGTGGGGAGGGGCGCAAGCGAGTGACCGCCTACCCCCTCAGCCCGGCGGCTTCGAGGGCCTCGCGCTTCGGGGGTCAGCGGGTCCGGGCCCCGCCCATCTGGCCTGAGCGCTGTGGGCAGGCCTTCTTCGGCGACAATCGAGCGCCGGTGCCGTTCAACGCGCGGACCACTTTGCTAACTGCGGCGGGCGCGGATAGGGGTCGATAGAGTGCCTTAAAGAAGGGGCGGCGGGAGGGGCGGATGCCCGCCTCTCACGAGGGAGCCGGGCAAGGAGGACATATGCGCCATCGGAGAAGGGCCGTGATCGTTCTGGCATCTACCGCCGCGTGCGCGGGGGGACTCTTCGCCTACATGTCGAGCGCCGCTGCCGATCCGCCGGCCTGTAACCCCGGGACTTCGGCGACCGACAACAAGTCCTGCGTGAACTTCCAGGTTCTGCCCAACGGCCCGCACGGGACCTTTACGAACGCGAGCCTGTTCTTCCACACGCACACCAACTTCGCCAATCCGGGCAACAAGGCCCAGGGGGGGTTCGCCAAGACGATTAGGCTGAACCTAGACACCGATTTTCGGATCAATCCGGGCGCGTTCCCCCGGTGCCCAATCTCAGCCCTCCCACAAACCACGACAATCGCCCAGGCATGGGCGACCTGCGGGCCCGGCGCCGGCGCGGCGCACAACGCCTACCTGTCGCCGCCGTCGGCGGTTAGCGGCAGGGTGTCTACCGTGCCGCTGGCCGGTCAGGAGGGCTGCACTCTGGTGTTCAACGGCCCGACCATGAACGGCGACCCGACGGTCCTCCTGTTCGCGAGGTTTACCTTCAAGTCGCAGGAGCCAGCCAGGTGCTCGAGTCCGGCCATCAACAACTCCGGCAACTACACCGCCGTCTGGCAGGTTCCGATTGCCGACTCGGACGTGGCCGGGTTCGGCAAGGTGCTCGTCGTCTCGCACCTCGACCAGTACTCGGCGCCCATAGACGACTTCACGGCGACCCTCAATCGGGGCAACTACTTTCAGGCGAAGTGCACCGTCTCTCCTTGGAGGATCCAGGGTGGGTTCGCATATAGCGGCGGCCCGCCCTCGCCGCAGCCGACCGACGCCTCGCCCGCGACCCAGCCGTGCAGCTAGGCCACTCCCAGAAGCCGTAGCCCCTCGAAGCCGCCGGGCTGCGGCAGTAGCGCGGTCACTCGCGAGATACTCCGCGGGCGATGTCGCAGGAGAACGTCGAGGTCGTTCAGCGCCATGTCGATGCGTGGAACCGGCGCGACCTGGGGGCGTATTTCGGCCTCCTTTCGCCTCCGACGCGGAAATTGACTGGTCGCGGTCCCGAGCGCCGCACAAGGGGGTCTATCGCGGTCACGGCGAGATCGAGACCTTCTGGGACGTGTTCTGGTCGACCTTTGAGGAGGGCCATCTCGAGACGCACGGGCTCACGGAGGCTGGCGCCGAAATCGTGGTCCCGAACACCGCCCATTTTCGGGGGCGCGAGGGGATAGAAGTGATTGCAAGGAGCACGCTCGTGTTCAAAGTCGAGAAGGGACAGATCACTTGCCTTCGGCTGTTCCAGGAGCGAGCCGAAGCCCTCGAAGCCGCTGGGCTGCGGGAGTAGGCGATGTCGAAGGAGGACCGCGAGACACTTCGGCTCGTTTATGAGGCTTACAACCGCGGAGACTGGACAGGCGCCCTCCGCGGGGTGCACCGAGAGATCGAATGGAAGACGACCCGCACCGGCACGCATCGCGGCCATGAGGAGGTCATGCGGTTCTTCGAGGATATGCGCGAGCCGTTCGAGGAAGTGCTGACTGAACCTGAGGAGTGGTTCGACCACGGCGATCGGATCGTGGCGTTCGTGCGCATCCGTGCTCGACCCCGCGGAAGCGAGGCCGTGGCGGAAAACCTCGTCGGACACCTTTGGACCATGCGCGACGGCAAGGCGATTCGCTGCGAGACCTTCCCCAGGCGTGAGGACGCCCTCGAAGCCGCCGGGCTGCGGAAGTAGGCGATGTCGCAGGAGAACGTGGAGATCGTGCGGCGGACTGTCTGAACTCCTGGAGCGCAGGGATTGGCGGGGGAGACGGATCTGGTCGATCCGAACGTCGAGCTCCACGGGACCGTCGGGGGCCTTGAGGAGGGCAAGGTCCTGCGCGGGCTCAGCGAGATCCTTCAGGCCTTCGATGCGGAACTCGACGAGGTATGGGAGGAGCACCGGATCGAGCCCCAAGAGTTCATCGACGCTGGCGACCGAGTAGTTGTGCTCCAGCGCGAATACCAGCGCAGCAAGAGCGGGGTCGAGCTCGAGATCGATACGGCGACCATCTTCGATCTGCATGACGGGCGCGTCGTCCGCATGCAGGGGTACATGAACCCCGCCGAGGCCCTCGAAGCCGCGGGGCTGTCGGAGTAGGCGATGTCGCAGGAGAACGTGGAGGTCGTTGGGAAGTACGTTGAGGCGCTCACCTCGGCTGACTTGGCTCCGAATGACTGGGGCCGGCTGGCCGCCGACTTCTATGAGCCTGATGCGGACTACTACCCGGTGCGGAAGTTTCCGGAGGCACGGCCATGCCACGGCATCGAGGAGATCGCTGGCTTCTTGGCCGACTACCGGGATGCGTGGGACCGCTACGAGTTCGCGACCAAGAAGCTGATCGCCTTGGGCGATGATCGCGTCTTCGTTCACTTGGCGATCCGGGCCGAGGGGCGCGAGAGCGGTGTCAAGCTGGACGGGGACCTCTACCACTGCGTGTGGCTGCGCCACGGGCGCTTCTTTCGCTGGGAGGACCACTTGACCCTGAAGGGCGCCATTCGCGCACTCGGCCTCAGCGGCGAGACCCTCGAAGCCGCCGGGCTGTCGGAGTAGGCGATGTCGCAGGAGAACTAAAGGCGCTCCATGCTCGCCAACACGCGTGTGGTTCCCACCCTGGCCGTGTCCGACATCGAGCGGGCGAGGCAGTTCTACGAGGGGAAGCTCGGCTTCGAAGCTGAGGCCGTGGTCGAGGGGACCGTGCGCTATCGCTGTGGCGGCGGAACTGGGTTGGCGATCTTCGAGCGGCCGATGGAGGCGATCGACCGCACCGTGGCTGCCTTCGAGGTCGAAGACATCGAACAGGAGGTCATGGAACTCCGAGAGCGCGATGTGATGGTGGAGGGCATCATCACCCTGCCCAGCCGGGTCCGGCGAGCCTTCTTCAAGGACCCTGACGGCAACGTGATCGGGATGAGGCAGCTTCCAACCCAGAGTGGCCCCGCGAGTTCGGAGTAGGCGATGTCGCAGGAGAACGTGGAGATGGTGCGTCGGGTCAACGATCTGTTCAACGCGAAAGAGGTCGAGCAGGCCCTGGACCTTGTCGGCGACGACTTCGAGATGGACTGGACGAACTCGATCGGCCCCCTGAAAGGCGTCTACCGGGGCCGCCGGGGGGTGCTGGAACTCTGGACATCCTTCCTCGACGCATGGAGTCCGTGCGCTGGGACCCAGAAGAGATCATCGAGGTGGACGAAACGCGGCTGATCGTTCCGAACGACGTTCGGATGCGCGGTCGAGGCAGTGGCGTTCAGGTAGACGCCACAGCAGCTCAAATTGGACGATCACCGACGGCAAGGCGCGGCGGATCAAGCTCTTCCAATCGAAGGCCGAAGCCCTCGAAGCCGCCGGGCTGCGGGAGTAGCGAGATACTGCGCGGACGATGGACGGCCGCGATGCGGCAATGATCGACGCGCTGCAGCGCGCCCATGAGGCCTTCAATCGAGGCGACTTCGATGCGGCGGTGCAGCTCGCCCATCCCGAGGTTGAGTTCGTCCCTCCGGGAGGTCAAGCGTCGCTGAGAGGCGCGGAGGCCCTGCGGGCGTGGATGGAGCCGGACGCCTTCGAGGAGCAGCGGATCGAACCCCTTGATTTCAGGGTCGAGGGCAGGAAAGTCCTTGTGCGCCAGCGCACACGGGCTCGGGGAGCCGGGAGCGGCATCAACCTGGATCTGGAGGTTTGGGCCGTCTGGACGTTCGACGATGACCTGCTGGTGACGCGGGTGGAGTCCTATCTTCCCCATGAGGAAGCCGAAGCCCTCGAAGCCGCCGGACTTTCGGAGTAGGCGATGTCGCAGGAGAACGTGGAGATCATGCGGGGCTTCTATGAGCAGTTCGCCCACGGTGACTTCAGCTCGTTCGCGACCCTTCGCGACGACTTCAAGCTGGTAACCAGCCCCGAGTTGCCGGATGCGGGTACCTACTGGGGCGGGGCGGCAATCAACTGGATGACGGCATGGGTGGAGTCCTTCGACGACCTCACGATGGAAGCGACCGAGATCACCGATGCGGGCGACAAGGTGGTTATCGCGCTTCATCAACGAGGGCGGCCACGCGGAAGCCCAAGCGTCGTCGAAGGTCGCTGGTGGCAAGTGACCACGCTGCGAGACGGCGAGATTGTTGAAATCCAAATCTTCCCGCAGCAGGAACAAGCCCTCGAAGCCGCTGGGCTCTCGGAGTAGGCGATGTCGCAGGAGAACGTTGACGTCGTGCGTCGAATCTGGGACCTCTCCACGGAAGGCATCGAGAGGGGTGACCCGGCGGCGGGCTTCAACGCCGCATACGACCAGGGGCTGATTTCTGCCGATTCCACCTTCACTCCGGCCCCTGAGGTACCGGGCTCGCAGACATACGTGGGCCGAGACGGATTCGCCGAGTTCCTTCGCGACTGGACTGACGAATTCGCCGACTGGAAGATGTGGCCCGACGAGATCCTCGACGGGGGCGATGAGCTAGTGGTCGCGATCGTGCGTCAGCTCGCGACGGGCAAGGGGAGCGGCGCTACGGTCGAGCTTCGGTTCGCCGTCGTGTACACGCTCAGGGCTGGACAGGTCGTCGATCGACGGCATTACCTCGAACCCGCTGACGCCCTCGAAGCCGCCGGGCTGTCGGAGTAGGCGATGTCGGAGGAGAACGTGGGGATCGTGCGGCGAGCGTGGGAGGCATCTGTTCGCCGCGACAACGAGGCCGCGCTCGCGCTGTACGACCCGGAGATTCCTTCCGCGTCTACCAGAAGGCGGCGAAGCGGCGGGAGCGGCTTTCCGGGGCGTACCTCGCGGCGTTCGACCGGGCGCTCCATTGGGCAGAAATAGGCAGAATCGGCGCTGCGGAGGGCGACGGGTCGAAGCAGGTCTCCGATCGGTCGGCCGGAACATGGCTTGACCAAGCCATAATCGAGACCCCGGGCCGGTAGCTCAGTTGGTCAGAGCAGCGGACTCATAATCCGTCGGTCGGTGGTTCGAATCCACCCCGGCCCATCCGAAGAAGACCTGCAAACCGCCCATTTAGGCGGTCGCGGGCCGTGTCGCGATTGCGGCGCTTGCTAACGGATTGCTAACGGCGGGTCAGCCGTCATGGAGCAGCGCCGCCACCTTTGCGGCCGTTTCCTCCTCGAGCGCGGGCACGCTGGCGGCATAAATGTCCATGGTGAACGCCGTGCTCGGATGGCCGAGTCGCTCCGAAACGGTCTTCGGGTTGGCGCCGCTCGCCAGCATCAAGGTCGCGGCGCCGTGTCTCAAGTCATGCAGCCTGACCCGCGGCAGGCCGAGCTTGTCGACACGGCGGTCGAACATCTGGCTGAACGAGTCCGGCTTCACCGGCTCGCCGAGCGGGTCCGTGAACATGAGCCCGTCCGGCGCCGGTCGCCCGAGGCCGAGCGCGATCCGTTCCTCGAGCTGGCGCCGGCGATGAGCCTCGAGCACGGCGACCGTGCGCTCGTCAAGCGCAAGGCTGCGACGGCCACGTTTCGTCTTCGGCTCACTGAATTCAAGCTCTCGGCCACGCTGGACGAGCGAGCGCACCACGGCAAGCCGGCGGGTGTCGAGGTTCAGGTCCTGCCAGCGCAAGCCGAGGACCTCACCACGGCGCAGTCCAGCGGTGCCGAGAAGCCACCAGGCCGCGTATAGGCGGCTGTCGTCGACGGCGGCGAGGAAGGTCCGCAGCTCGTCCGCCGTCCACACAGACAGCTCCTTACGCGCCACCCGCGGCGGCGTCGCGGCGTCGGCGACGTTCCGCGGTACGAGGTCGTTTCGTATGGCGTCACGGAGGGCACGACGAGCCACGCTGTGGCAGTGGCGCACCGAGGCGGGGGAGAGGCCACGCTCCAAGAGCTCGGCGTAGACCTCGTCCAGGTGGGCGCCGGTGAGCCGTTGCAGCCGTACGGCGCCGAGCCGTGGGACGAGCTTTCGCTCTACGTCGAGCTTGTAGCGGGTCAGAGTCGAGGGCCGGATGCTGGCCCGAATCGACGGCACCCATTGGTCGACGAGGTAGGCGCCGAAGCTGAGCCGTGAGGGCTCGATATAGCCGCCGCTTCCAATTCGAGCGAGGGCGTCCGATAGGGCGCGTTCGGCCTCACGCTTGGTCGCAAAGCCGCCGCGCCATCGCTGGCGTCGGGTGCCATCGGCCGTTGGCTCGTCGTAGACGGCGCTCCACGTTCGGCCGCGTCGGATGACCGAGCCGCGCATCAGAGGATGCCCGCGCCGATTGCGTGGCGGATAGCGCCGGGGAGCCGTTCGCGCTCGTTCTGCTCCTCGCTGTGCTGCTCGTAACGAGCCACAAGGTCGGCGAGGATGGCCCGCTGGCGGGCGGTGCGTGGTGCCCAGCCGGGGAGAGCCCCGCGGGGACGGCGCGCCATTCAGCCGATCTCCCCGGCAGTCCGCGGCAAGGCTTTGCCCAGAAAGCCACGCTCGCGGGCCTTCGCAGAGCCACGTTTCGAACCTCCAGTATCCACGTAAACACGTCCGGGGGCACAAGTCAAGACCGTTGCGCGCGACGGCGTACAGGTGTAGGGTTGGCCACGAACCTGTTGGCCGGCGCTGAACGGCTAATGAGACGGTTTCGCCATCCGTTCGGCCTCCGACTGACGCCCAGCCGAAGTAAGGATGCGCGTATGGCTGCTCAGGAGCGAATCGAGGTCGACGCTGGCCGGCGCAGTGAATTCGCGAGCCAGTTGAGAGACGCTCGCGCCGGTGATGCTGGGCGTCGCGGAGCGGCGACCGCCGCGGCGCTCGGCTGATGACCACGGGAGATCTCGATCGACGGGCAGCAGCAATGCCCGAGCCACTGATGGTCGCGGACGTTGCAAATTTGCGCGCGTTTGCCGCGACACGCGAGTTTGCCTCCACGCGACCGGTCGTGCTGGATCTCCCCGGTATGTCGAGGTCGGAGGCGTTCGCCGCCGGCGAGCGGCTGAACCGCGACCGGGCCGAGTGCGGCTGCTCGCTCGGTGCAATGGCGATGTCGGCTGGCTTCGCGCTCGCGCTCGGAATTCTGATGCTGCGGTACGGTCCGTTCACGCTCGCACTGCTCGCGCGGTTTCCCATCGCCGTCGCCGCTGCGATCGTATTTGCGGGGCTCGGCAAGTTCGCGGGCATCACGCTGGGTCGGCGTCGCGCCCGGCGTGACGTGGTGCGCATCGTCGAGAGCGTCAACCCGAGGTCGTGAGGAGGGGATCATGCCTGGAACCTGGACCAAGGTGGCCTCGATCTGCGCATCGCGCCGAATGGGCGCCTACGGGCGCTGCGATTCCTGGGCCGACGAGGGGTCGGCTCGGTGCGATTCCTGGGCCGACGAAGGCTCAAACCAGTGCCGTCGTGGGCCGACAAGGGCTCCAAGCAATGCTCGACGTGGGCCGACGAAGGATCAAACCGATGCTGCGACTGGGCACCTTGCTCCTGGTTTTGCGACGCGTTCTACTGGGTGGCCAAGTGGGTCTGCGAAGGTTGGTACTGGGTCGCGAACTGGGTCTGCCAAGCGTGGTACTGGGTCGCGAGGTGGGTCTGCAAAGCCTGGTATTGGGTGGCCAAGTGGGTCTGCAAGCTTGGACGTGGATCTTCGACGTCTTCTGCTCGGATGCGAACGGAGGGGCGCTGTTCCTTCTCACCGACGGCTCCGTCCTGATGAACGAGTGCGCCGGTGGCTACGGCACACGCGCGGTGGTGGACGCTCACTCCCGATTCGACAGGGAGCTACGTCAACGGAAGCTGGACGCGCGTGGCCGACAGCAACGCCGGGCGGAAGTACTTCGCATCCGCCGCGCTCGCCGACGGCAGGCTCCTTGTCTGCGGCGGCGAGTACAGCGACTCGAGCGGCACCAACTCCCAGGACGACACGGCCGCGAGCGAGATCTACGATCCGGTTGCGAACTCTTGGACGGTCGTGTCCCCGCCCTCGGGCGTGACCCAGCTCGGCGACGCGCCGTGTTGCATGCTCGCGGACGGGCGTTTCCTGCTCGGCAGCTTCAACAGCACCTCGACGTTCCTGCGCGATCCCGCAACGGGAAACTGGACGACCGCTGGCGCGCAACGGCGCCAAGGGCGACAGCGGCTCGGAGGAGACATGGGTGCTAATGGCGGACGGCACCGTTGTCGTGCCGCAGTGCAGCAAGGCTCCCAACGCGGAGATGTACGTCGTGAGCAACGACCAGTGGAAGGCGGACGGGACCCTCGCGGCAAACATCGTGGAAGGATCGTCCCTCGAGGTCGGGCCCGGCCTGCTCCTGACCGACGGACGCGCGTTCTTCGTCGGGGTGACGGGCAACACGGCCCTCTACTCGTCGGGAGCCACGGACACGACGGTCGGCACCTGGACGGCCGGACCGCAGATACCCCGAAGAGCGGGCGACAGAACCAGGGAGCCAAGGACGGGCCGGGCTGGCACTGCTCCCGAGCGGCACCGCGGTGTTCCCCGTCGCTCCGGTCGACGGCGTCAAGGCCAACTACAACTCTCCCTGCTCGTTCTTCGAGTTCGACGGTACGCAACGTCAGCCGGGTGAGCGACCCACCGAACGCGAACTGCCCGACCTACGTTGGGCGGATGCTGGTGCATCCTACTGGCCAGGTGCTGTGGGTGCGGGAGGACGACAACAGCTTCTACGCCTACACCGAGACGGGACAGCCACAGAACTCGTTCCGCCCCGTGATCACGAGCTCGCCTGGCACCGCCAACCCGGGCTCGACCATCACCGTCTCCGGCACCCAGTTCAACGGGCTCTCACAGGCCGTGAGCTACGGCGACGACTACTCCGCGGCGACGAACTACCCGCTTGTGCGGATCAGGAACAGGAAATCCGGGACCGTCCGCTATTGCCGCACCGCGAATCACACCGCGCCCGCGGGGCGCCGGGACAGTTCCGGCGATGGCGTGCACACCGGCGCTCTCGTTGTCACGACCGAGGTGACGATCCCCAGTGACGTCGAGTTCGACGATTCGGACCTGATCGCGGTCGCGAACGGCATCCCCTCCGATCCAGCCACCGTCAACGTGCAGCCAGAAGGACGGGATCGTGGCGGCGACGGCTGATGCGACACGGCTGATCCAGACGGCGAGGGGCGGGCGCTGCATGTGCAGAGGTGGCGCCCACCGTCCGCCGCACTTGGCCACGCAAAAAGGCAAGGCCAGCCCACACTTAACGGCCAGCGTCCTGACGTACACGTAGGCACCAGGTGAGGCAATCTGGTCGCCGTGGTCTTAGATCCGCACGAACTCAAGGAGCAGTGGCTGAATCGGGCCCTGGAGAGCGCGGGGATCGACCGGAGGCGCTGGCGCCCCGCCCGCGGCGTCGCCGAGAACCGACTCACGATCGAGGCCGTCTACCGACTACTACGGGCGCCTGTTTCTGCAACATCCTTACCTCGAGTGGGCGGGCATGGCAAGCATGATCGGCCCCGCCTTCTACGCGGGGTTCAGGGACATCGGCGTTCTCCCCGATGCCGTGCGCAGGGCGGTGATCGCGGCCTTCGGACGGGCATCCCGGAGGCTTGCCAGAGGCGCCGCGGGTGACCTCGGCTTCCATGTACGCCCTTTCTCTACGATGCAGAAGCAGATCTTCGAGGATCAGGCGACGATGCACGAGGCTTACCTCGCCGAGGGCGTGCCGCAGAGATCGACAAGCTGTATCGAGCGCGGATCATCGACGTGGCCACGCTCGAGGCGTGGCGACAGATCGAGGCGGGCCGTCGCAGCGACGACGCTGAGCTCGTCGATCGTGGCAACCGGACGCTGCTGCTTCCGCGAGCAGCACGACATCATCGATCGGTTCTACCTCAGGATGCTCCGGCATCGCCCCGCCCGCAGGGCCCCGCCTTTACGTACCTACTCACGCTCGCCGGCTCGCCGTCGGTACCGGGCGCCCATTCCTATCCCGAGCGGTACCCGCTCACGTTCGTAGCCGGGGTGCCCCGAATCGCGATCACCCTGAGAACGCCGCTGGCCGACGGAAACATCGTGGTGTTCGCAAACCGGTGGAAGCTGATCGACGATCACGCTGCCGGACGACCTCCGCGTCGACCCGGCAACCGCGTTCGACGAGGCGCTGGTCGCAACGCCAATCTCCAGCGGATCGCCCGCTACCGCTTGTCGGCGCGAAAAGGCCCCGCTCGCCGCAGCAGCGATCACGCGTTGGGACTTCGACGTCAGCACCGTGTCGCGCACGCCACGCCGGGTCGCGGTTCGGCCCACGAAGCCC
>CAVXDS010000007.1:0-105661 GCA_963760665.1 uncultured Actinomycetes bacterium | reverse complement strand
CTCGAGGCCGTCGCCGCTCACCGGCGATCGGGATCGCCTCGGGCTCGCGAATCGTCAGCTCGCGTGCCTCGTCGGCGCCCAGGAGGTCAAAATCTTGTTGAAGACCAGCAGCCGCGGCGCCGCCCCCGCCCCGATCTCCTCGAGCACCGAGTCAACGGCGGCAATCGACTCGCGTCGCCGGTGCTCGCGCTCGGAGGCGTCGACCAGGTGGACGATCAGGTCGGCGAGCACCGTCTCCCTCGAGTGTCGCCTTGAAGGCCTCGACCAGCTGGTGCGGGAGCTTGCGGATGAAACCGACCGTGTCGTCGCCAGGTATCGGCGACCGCGGTAGCGGTAGGCGCGCGTCGTCGGGTCGAGGGTCTGGAAGAGCCTTTCCCCCACTCCTACCCCCGCTCCTGTGAGCGCGTTCAGGAGGGTCGACTTGCCCGCGTTGGTGTAGCCGGCGAGGGCCACGATCGGAAGCGACGAGTTGGCGCGCCGCTCCCGCATCACCTCGCGGTTTCGCTCCAGGCGCTCGAGGCGGCCGCGCAGGTTCGAGATTCGGTCGCGGGCCAGGCGGCGGTCGGTCTCGATCTGGGCCTCTCCCGGACCGCGAGTCCCGATCCCGCCGCCCAGCCGCTCGAGATGGGTCCACCAGCCCGCGCATCCGCGCCAGGTTGTACTCAAGTGCGCCAGCTCGACCTGGAGCTTTCCCTCCGCGCTGTGCGCGTGGTCGGCGAAGATGTCGAGGATCACGGCGGTGCGATCGATCACCGGCACGCCGAGCGCCGCCTCGAGGTTCCGCTCCTGGCGCGGGACCAGCTCGTCGTCACAGGCGACCAGGTTGGCGTCGTTGCGCACGATCTCCGATTTCCCAGCTCGGCCCAGCTTGCCCCCGCCCCAGGTAGCGATCGGGGTCCGGGCGGGCGCGGATCTGGACCAGCTCGCCGGCGGTCGCCACGCCGGCGGTGCGCAAGAGCTCCTTCAGCTCGGCGAGCACGTCGTCGTCGCCGGGGGAAGCGGGCAGGGCCGCGATCGCGATCGCGCGCTGACGCGCGCGGCGGTTCTCGACGCCCCGCCCCGCCGGCTCCGTGGTGGGTTTCCCCTGTGCGACCTTGGCGGCTCGCTGCACTCGCCCAAGTGTAGGCCGCGCAGCCGCCGCCTCTGCGATCCGCCTCACGCGTGCCTTTCCCGCCTTATAGGTTTCGGCTCGAATGAAGGTCTTTCTAACCGGAGGGACCGGGTTCATCGGCGGCCACGTGGCGAGCCAGCTCCGCGACCGGGGCGACGACGTGCGGGCGCTCGTCCGCAGCCCGGAGAAGGGCGCCGCGCTCACCGAGCTCGGCTGCGAGCTCGTCCCCGGCACCCTCTCGGACAAGGACGCCATCCGCGCCGGGATGGACGGTTCATGCGGCGATCCACGGGGCCGCGGTCTACGAGGTCGGATCCCGAGTCGGAGCACCGGGCCATGTACGAGGCGAACGTGATCGGGACGGACAATGTGCTGCGCGCCGCCCTGGAGGCGAAGCTCGACCGGGTCGTCTACATCTCCACGGTTGGCGCCTTCGGCAACACCAAGGGCCAGATCGTGGACGAGAGGCTCCCAGCACCCGGGCAAGGGCTACACCTCCTATTACGAGGAGACCAAGGTCGAGGCGCATCGGCTCGCCAAGCGCCTGATCGCGGAGGAGGGGCTGCCTGGCGTGATCGTCCAGCCGGGCGGTGTCTACGGACCGGACGACCACTCTGCGCTCGGCCGGCAGATGAACCAGTTCCTCGCCGGGCGGATGCCTTTGATCGCCTTCCCCGAGCTCGGCTTCAACATGGTTCACGTCGACGACGTCGCCGCTGGTGTCCTGCTGGCGCTCGACAGCGGCAAGGTCGGCGAGGCCTACGTGCTCGGCGGGCAGATCACGACCATGCGCGAGCTGATCCAGACACTGGCGCGATTCGGGAAAGAAGCCGCCGAAGCACGCCCTTCCGACCGGTCTGATGAAGGCGATGACTCCGCTGGGGCCGGTCGTCGGCAAGGCGATGAATCAGGGACCCAACCTGCGCGAGCTGATCAACTCGGCGGACAACGTCACCTTCTGGGCCAAGCACGACAAGGCGATGGCCGAGCTCCACTACTCGCCGCGCGGCCTGGAACAGGGCCTCCGCGACACGCTCGAGGCCGAGGGCAGGCTCCCGGCAGCGGCTTAACAGCCGGCGTAGCCCTCGTCCCGCGCCGCCATTGCCGAAGCGTCCGGGTGGCTGTCGGAGCCGACGCTCGCTCGACGATTGCCTCGGCCTCGATCTCGACCTTCCAGCGCGGATCGAGGAACCCGCGTACCACGACCATGGTCGACGCCGGCCGCGCCTGGCCGAACACCGACGCATGCGCGCGGGCGACGGGCTCCCCATCCTCCGCTGCAGTCAGGAACATCCGCGTGCGTACGACGTGCTCGGCCCCGGCCCCCAGCTCTCGGAGCGCCTCGAGGATGATCTCGAAGCAGCGGTGCGCCTGGACCTCGGGGTTGGGGTCGCACGAGCCGTCCGGCCAGATCGAGGCGGTTCCCGAGACGAGGACGCGGTCGCCCACCCGCACGGCGCGCGAGATGCCCACCTTCGGCTCCAGGGGAGCCGGACGAGGTCCACTGGCGCTCCGCCACGCAGGTCATCTTATGAGCGCACGGTCGACTATCAAGGCCAGGGCCGAGTAAGTCGACGACCGCGACCGTGGTGGCCGCTACGCGTGCGCGCCGGCGGTCCGCGGCGCCGGCGTCAGGGCCACCGCCACGATCACCGCGACGAAGGCGAGGCAACGTGCGACCACACCGAGTGGGTCGTTTCCACCGGGTGCGCCGAACACGAGGATGCCGCCTGCGACCGAGGCGCAGTTCGCGGCCACGCAGGTGATCGCGATCACGGGGATCGCCTCGCCGAGCTGCAGCCCGCGAGCCAACCCGAAGAAGGCGCCGACGCCGCAACCAGCGCCGCCAGCGTCCAGGGGCTGATGATGCTGACCAGGATCGCCAGGGGGACCGTCCCGGTCAGGGCCTTCACCGAGACGTTGGCGACCCCCAGCAGGAGCCCGGCGGCAATCGCCAGCAGCGGCCCGGTCGAGCGCCGGACGGACCCCGAAGTTCCGTGGAGAAGCAGCAAGGCCCCGGTCCCGACCGCACCGGCCTCGAACGAGATCATCGCGGCGGTCGAATAGCTGGCGCTGTTTCCACCCGACCCTGCCGACGTCGCGGCCAGCAGCGCCAGCCCGACCGCGCACAGGCCGAGGCCCAGCCACTCACGGGGCCCGACCCGGACGCCGAACCACCGCTCGGCCAGGAACACCACCAGCACCAGGCCGCCGGAGATGGTCGTCTCGACCAGCGAGATCGGGGCCACCGCCAGCGCGGCGACGTGCAGAGCCCAGGCGCCGATCGCGATCCCGAAGCCGATCGCCCACCACTTGGAGCGAAACAGCGCAGCCGCGCTTCGAACCGGCTGGCTCAGCCGCACCGGCGGCGCCGCCACGGCGCCGCCGGTACTTGCAGAGCATCGCCACGTTGGTGGCCAGGGCGCGCGCGAGCGCCGGCGATGTCCCGAGTTGAATCGTCGGAAATCGACGAGTTTCCCTACCCGCCTTGCGGATCAAGGTGGCATCGACGGATCTTCGAGGGTTTCGTCTGTTCGGCGTGGGTAACGGCCGATGGTCGCGATCCGCGTCGTCGCCCTCGGCCAGGCGATCGTCGGGCGTCGTCAGCGAGATGCGGAAGTACCCTTCGCCGCCCGGACCGTACATCGATCCAGGTGAGACGACAACCACAGCCTCCTCCAGCACCCGTTCCGCGAACGAGGCCGAGGTGTCGCCCTCCGGCACCGGCGCCCACACGTAGATCGTCCCCTTCGGGGGCTCGACCTCGACCCCGATCCCGTGCAACGCCTCGACCACCAGGTCGCGGCGCGCGGCGTAGACCGCGTTCGTCTCCTCGATCGGCTCGCGCGGCCCAGTGAGCGCCGCGACGCCGGCCAGCTGCACCGCGTCGAACAGGCCGGAGTCGACGTTCGTCTTCAGTCGCCAGTAGGAGGCGATCGCGTCGGCGTTGCCGAGCAGCGCCGCGCAGCGCCAGCCGGTCATGTTGAAGCCCTTCGACAGCGAGAACACCTCCACCCCGACGTCCTTGGCGCCCGGGGTCGCCAGGAAGCTCGGGGCGACGTAGCCGTCGTAGGTCGTCTCCGAGTAGGCGTTGTCGTGGACGACCAGGACCTCGTGCTCGCGGGCGAGCTCGACGACCCGCTCGAAGAAGCCGTCCGGGACCACCGCGCCGGTGGGATTGTTCGGGTAGTTGAGGAACATCAGGCGGGCCCGGGCCAGCGCCTCGGCCGGGATCGCGTCCAGGTCGGGCGTGAAGTCGAGCTCCGGGCGCAGAGCCAGCAGCGCCGGATCGGCTCCGGCGAGCGTCGGGCCGCCGGTGTACACGGGATAGCCCGGGTCGGCCGCGAGGGCGATGTCCCCGGGGTCGAGGAAGGCGAAGCAGAGGTTGTAGATGCACTCCTTGGCGCCGATCGCGGGCATCACCTCGGAGTCGGGATCGATCTCCACCCCGAAGCGCTCCCCATAGAAGCTCGCACAGGCACGACGGAACTCCTCGCGGCCACGATTGCTCGGGTAGTTGTGGTTGGCGGGATCTGCGACGGCGGTCCGCATCGCCTCGACGATGTGCGGGTAGGTCGCGCGGTCCGGGTCGCCGATCCCGAGACTGATCACGTCGATGCCCGCCCGGCGCTTTTCGGCCACGCGCCGTTCGAGCTCGGCGAACATGTAGGCGGGCACGGCCTCGAGCCGCTCTGACGGCGCGGCGAGGGGGCGTTTCGTGCGCGGCGGACTCGTGATGCTCCGAAGACTACGGGCCTGGCTCTATGGCCCAAGGGTCGCCATCAAGTCACCGGACAGCTCGCCCCGGTAGACGGCCGAGGCAGTTCCAGTCAACCGGACCTCGAGATCTTCCGTGACATCCACGGTCAGCTCTCCCCCGTCGAGCCGTACGGTAATCGGGGTCGCCGAGCCCCGAAGACAGCCGCCACCGCTGCGCCGCTGGCGCCCGTTCCCGAGGACAACGTCTCCCCCACCCCCCGCTCGAAGATCCGGGCTCGTACCGTCGATCCATCTACTCGAATGAACGAGGCGTTGGTGCGGTTCGGGAAGAGGGCGTTGCGCTCGATCTCGGGTCCGATGGCCGCGAGGTCGAGCTCCTCGATGCCGTCGCCGGCGTCGATCACGCACTGCGGATTCCCGATCGAGATGTGCTGGAACTGCCATTCGCGGTCGCCCGCGGTCAGTGTTCCCGTGCCGTCGGAGCCCCCAGATGGATAGTCCGCCGAGGTGAGTGAGGCCCTGCCCATCGCCAGGGTGGCCGTATCGCGACCCGTAAGCGCTGCGCGAATCGGCCCTGCCCTGGTGAGGATCGAGAGCTCGCCGCGTGTGTCCGTCCAATTCGCGCGTCCCAGATACAGCGCCGCCTCCCGGACCCCGTTTCCTGAGAGCTCCGCCTCCGATCCGTCCGGGTTGAAGATCTGGACTCGCGCGAGATACCGCGGGTCGTCTGCCTCCGAGATCAGCAGGATCCCGTCGGCCCCGATCCCGACGTGAGGCTCGCAAAGCCGGCGGACCCGTTCCGGTGTGAGCTCCCACGGAAGCGCTCCGCGCTCCACGATCACGTAGTCGTTGCCCAGCGCTTGCCACTTCTCGAACCTCACCCGGCCTCCTCCGCGTGCGCCAGCGCCTCGTCGCGCGTGTCGTACATGCGGACGCGGACGACCCTGCCCGCGGCAAACTCCCACAGCTGCCAGTGCACGAGCTCGATCTCGAGCCCGCTGAACCTGCCCCGGCCGCGATGCACGGCCTTGGCGACCACCTCGTCCCCGATCGCCTCATAGTCCGAGCTCGCCAGGCTGTACGAGTCGAAGGCGGCCAACCAGGCGGCCCACAGCTCGATCCAGCCCTGGACGCCGATGAAGACATTGCCCTCGATCAGGGGCTGGTCTCCGATGAACTCGACCACGACGTCCTGGTCTACGGACTCGGCAACCTCGCGGCTGAGCTCGCCGAGCTCGGTGGTCAGCGCGACGGTATCCGAGCTCTCTAGCGCGTCGCGCAGGGTCACGAAGTCGAAGCGCACGAAGATCGAGTTGAGCCTCTGGACCAGCGCAACGTTCTCCATCTCACCCGCCATTGTCGTCCAGCCGGCCGACGATCTGCTCGGCGACGCTGCCGTCGCCGCGACCGGTGCGGTCGATCAACTCGACGCCTGGCATCTTCCGCATCCAGGTGAGCTGGCGCCGGGCATATGCCCGGTGAGCCCGCTTTACGCCTTCGACGTCTCCGGCCCGCAGCTCGTCGAAGCCGAGCGCCGCGCGCGCGGTCCGCGAGGGCCCCGCATCGGCGGCCGCGCGAGCCTCCTGCGCGGCGCCCGCGGCGATCATCTCCTCGACCCTCGTCTCGATCCGGCGCGTCAACTCCTCGCGGTCGATGGTCAGGCCGACGAGCAGGGTGGGACGGCGGAGCGTCGCGGTCCAAAGCTGCTCGCTCCCCCGTGGCGGATCGATGCCGGCGCGCTGGAGCTCGAGCACGCGGGCGATCCGCTTGCTGTCTTTCGGGTGGACCGTGGCCGCGACGTCGGGGTCGAGCTCACCGTGGACGGTCTCGGGGCCGCTCTCCGCGATCTCGCGCTCCACCTCGGCGCGCAGCTCGGCGGGCACCGGCGGCCTCAGGTCCAGGTCGGCGAGCGCCGCGCGCAGGTAGAGGCCGGTCCCGCCGACAACGATCGGCCGGCGCCCTTCGGCCAGAAGCTGGTCGATCTCGGAGTGCGCCATGGTCGCGAAGCGCCCCGCGCTGAACTCCCCCGTCACCTCGACGAAGCCGACCAGCCGGTGCTCGAGCCGTGAGCGTTCCCGCGGCGTCGCGGCTCCGCTCAGCGTCTCGAGCCCTCGATAGACCTGGATCGCATCACACGAAACCGCCACCGGGTCCTCGCCGCGCGCTCGCAGTCGGTCGGCCGTCGCGATCGCCACCGCAGTCTTCCCGACCCCGGTCGGGCCGAAGATCGCGAGAACCTTCTGGGGGGCTGCCGGAATGGGCTTATTCAAGCGGTTTTCAGCCGCTGCGCGCCAGGCATGCCAGGCGATGTCGCAGGAGAACGTCGCGATTGTGCGGCGATGCGCTATTGAGCGCGCGACGCGCTGAAGGCCGAATACGCGCCGATAACACTCAATGCCGAGACAACCGTGGCGACCGCATGACCCCGCGTGGGCGCTTCCACCCAGGCGGACTGATGGCGCGGATTCAGCGGCTGGCCAAGGGGCCGTTGGATAGCCGCGAGCCCTGGGCTCAAGACAGCTATCTGGCGGGTCGCCAGGCTGCGCTTGTTCGATTCGCTGAGTTCCGATCCCCAGAACTCAACCAGCCAGGCGGTGCTCGCCTCCATGCTTGCAACCTTTCTGCGGATTACCCCCTCTTGGAAAATTTGCGACCGAGATAGCGTATCAGCAATCGCGATAGCGCATGCGATAGCGCGATTGCGGCAGCGCCATCGCGCCCTGGTAAGCTCCGGGCAGATGAGCCCGCAGCGCATGCGCAGCACGACGATCCGCTACGGCCCGGGCCTGTTCGAGGCCATCAAGCGGGCGTCGGCGTGGCAGGGCATTAGCTTCGCCCAGTACGTGCGGGAAGCGGTTATCGCGCGGATCGCAGCCGAGTGGGCCCACCTTCGGGACCCTGAAGAGGCCGTCACGATCAGCGAAGCGCTGACCAAGCTGCACGAGCTGGCGGTTCGAGACTTCCTCAGGACGCAGCTTGATCCCGAGCTCCTGGAGCGGGTGGAGCGTGCGCTTGGCCCCCGGATCGAGCCGCCGCTCGGCGAGTAAGCTTCGCACGGCTACTCTGGATCTGTGCCTAGGGCCGAAGAGCCCGAGAACCTTCAGGGGACTTTGCTGAGCAGTCTCTCGTGCCCCGAGAGCGTCGTCGACGTGGCTCCGGTGATCTCCACCTCGACCAGCTCGCCGGGCTCGGCCGTGCCCTCGAAGTTGACCGTCTTGTTGTGGGCGATGCGGCCGCGGAGTCTTGCCGGATCGGTCCTGCTCGGCCCTTCGACAAGCACCTCCATGGTCCGCCCCACGAACCGCTGGGCGCGCTCGCGGGCGCGGCGCTGGACCAGCTCAACCAGGCGTGTCATCCGCTCACGCTTGACCGGATGCCCGACCTGGCCGGTCATCGTTGCCGCCTGCGTGCCCCGGCGTGGCGAGAAGTTGAACGTGAAGGCGCCGTCGTAGCCGACATGGTCCACCACCTCGAGGGTCTCGGTGAAGTCCTCGTCGGTCTCGCCCGGAAAGCCGACGATGATGTCCGTGGTCAGGGCGCAGTCCGGCACATGCTCGCGAATCTGAGCGACTCGGTCGAGGTAGCGCTCGCGGTTGTACGTTCGCCGCATCGTCTTCAGGATCCGGCTCGAGCCCGACTGAAGGGGCAGGTGGACGTGCTCGCAGAGCGCCGGCAGGTCGGCGTGGGCCCGAATCACGTCCTCGCGCATGTCCTTGGGGTGGGGGCTCGTGTAGCGGATCCGCTCGACGCCGTCGACAGCGTCCACGCGTCCCAGCAGCTCGGCGAACGTGATTCGCTGCTCCTTCGGCAGGTCTCGCCCGTAGCTGTTCACGTTCTGGCCCAGCAGGGTCACCTCGCGAACCCCCTCGGAGACCAGCGCCTCGATCTCCGCGATCAGCTCGCCGGGCCGGCGACTGACCTCGCGCCCGCGCGTCTGCGGAACGATGCAGTAGGCGCAGGCGCAGTTGCAGCCCACCGAGATCTGGACCCAGCCCTGGAACTCGCGCGCCCGCTTGGCCGGCAGGTGCCCCGAGAAGCCCTCGAACTCGAAGTACCCCTGCGCGGTCAGCGAGTCCTGGGTGAGGAACTCGGCCAGCCGGTGGATCTGCCCGGGCCCGAACGCCACGTCGACGAACGGGAACCTCTCGAACACCTCGTCCTTGACCGACTGGGCCCAGCAGCCCCCCACCCCCACGACTCGCTCTGGGTCCTCGGACTTCAGCCGCTTTGCCTCGCCGAGGTGGGCCACGAAGCGGTTGTCGGCCGACTCGCGGATCGAGCAGGTGTTGAACAGGATCAGGTCGGCGGCGGAGCGCTCCGCCACCTCCTGGTAGCCGAGCGAGTCGAGCATGCCCTTCATCCGCTCGGAGTCGTGCTCGTTCATCTGGCAGCCGAACGTGGTGACGTGGTACGTCGCCATTGCCAGAGGGTAGCGACGCGGTGGCGGTCTCCGACGGAGCATTTCAGCTGACGCGACCACGCTCCTTCGACTGCGCGGCGCGCACGGACTCGATCGCCTTCTCCCGATTCGCGAAGATCTCGAGCCGCACGACCTTGCCGTCGCGCAGCTCGAAGACATGCGCCCCCTGCTGGTGGATCTCTACGCCGCTGCCCTTGCCGCGGCCCCGGTAGGTCGCGAGCACGACCACGTGGTCGCCAAGCTCCAGATAGTCGTCCGCGACAACGCGCCAGTGCTCCCACTCGCTGAGCCAGCTGTGCAGGCGCGGATTCGGATCCCGACGGTCGTCGTAGACGCCGGCCAGCCCGGGGAACTCGTCGGACCAGCCCCATTCCATGCGCGGGTGGTAGACGTCGAAGCGGGGCTGCCAGTTGCCGCGGCCCCATTCCTCGTATATCGGTCGGATCAGTTCGGCGTTGCCCGGCACGATGCCTGTTCTAGCTTAGGGGCTCGGCGCATCCTGCCCAAGGTGGCTAGTCGGCCTGCTCCACGCTGCGGGCGAGCGGCAGCGCGTACCAGATGCCGCCGAAGACGAGCGCCGCGACGATGCCCGAGACCACCGTCAGCGCCTTGCTGAAGACGTAGTCCGCGATCAGCATCACGGCGCCGACCATCGCAATGGCAAGGAAGCCCAGGCCCGCAATCGCCATCCGGTTCGACATCGACAGGATCAGCTCCTTGTCCCTCTGGCGGAAGCGAATGCGATGCCAGGCCGATGGGGCGATCAATAGGGCGGCTGAGAGGGCGGTCGCCACCAGTACGGCGAAGAAGAGGTTGCGCTGGAACCCCGTCGTCTTCACGAACCCCTGGCTGAACGGCACCGTGAGCAGGAAGGCAAACAGGACCTGGACGCCGGGAAGCGCCACTCGAAGCTCGTTCAGAAGCTCGATCAGCTCGCGGTTGATTCGCCGCGACCTATCCTCGTCCGAGCCGCTCCCCTCGCCTCCGTTCGACATTCCGACGAGTTCCGGGTCTCGGGTCGATCTCCTGCCGAGGCCAGAGAATGGCGCTTTGGTGGCGCACAGCGCCACAAAAGCGCCATACGCGGCTAGTTGACCGTGAGCGTGCCTTCCATGCCGGCCTGGCGATGGCTGTCCACGCTGCAGAAGAAGGTGTACTTGCCGGGCTTCAGATTCTCCGCCAGCGACGCGGTGCTTTGGGAGATCGTGTCGCTGCAGCCGATCTGCGCCCCGGTCGGCCCCTCCAGGCAGACGTTGTGGGTGAGCGCGGATGGGTTGTCGAAGTCGATCGTCACCTTCCCCGCCTTGCCGCTGAGCTGGGTCGTGTCGTAGGCGATCGCGTCGGGCTCGGCTGCCAGCTTCAGGGTTGTGGCCTTGCCCGCCGGGGCCGCTCCCGTGGTGGTCGTCGATCCGGTCGTCGTCGCCCCGCTCGGCGCCGGTTGGGTCGCGGCGGCCTCGGCCTGCTCGGCGTTTCGCTTACGTTGATCGTCGCGGGCGTTCAGCACGGCGAAGGTGGTCGTGGCGCCGACCAGGGCCGCGAAGTACGCGATCAGCCCCGCAATCGCGATGGCGCTGGGCGGAAAGCTCTCGTTGCGAAGGCCGATCGCCGACAGGCCGATCGCCGACAGCACGAGCGCGATCCCAAAGACGTAGAACAGGGTCTCGTCCATGCGGGTGGCATCCTAAGGGCTCAGCTCGCGTACGAGGTCGACCGGCTCTCACGGATCACGGTGATCTTGACCTGGCCCGGGTACTCGACCTCCTTCTCGATCGCGCCCGCGATCTCGTGCGAGATCAGGGTGGCCCGCTCGTCGTCGATCTCGCCCGGATCCACGATCACCCGGATCTCGCGGCCGGCTCGCATCGCGTAGACGCGCTCGACCCCGTGGTGGCGAGAGGCGATCTCCTCGAGGTCCTTGAGGCGCTCCACGTATTTCTCCAGCGAGTCACCGCGGGCACCGGGACGCGCTCCGGACAGCGCGTCGGCGGTCTGGACGATGACCGCCTCCACCGTTCGCGGCTCGACCTCGTTGTGATGGGCCTCC
Organism: uncultured Actinomycetes bacterium; assembly: GCA_963760665.1. GTDB lineage: Bacteria > Actinomycetota > Thermoleophilia > Solirubrobacterales > 70-9 > AC-56. The sequence continues at coordinate 94,366 of CAVXDS010000007.1, read as the reverse complement.
ATCGCGTGGGCGGTCGCCTCGGACTCGCCGTGGCGTCGGGCGAAGTTGGCGCCGACCGCCGCGTGCGGGCCGTCGACCTCGTGTGTAACAGCCTTGCCGATGTCGTGGAGGAGCGCGGCGCGCCGTGCGGTCTCGACCGACGCCCCGAGCTCGGCGGCGATCAGCCCGGCCAGGTGCGAGCACTCGACCAGGTGGTCGAGCACGTTCTGACCGTAGCTGGTGCGGAACTCGAGCTGGCCCAGCAGGTGGATCAGCTTCGGGTCGAGGCCCTGCACCCTCGACTCGAGGGCTGCCCGCTCGCCCTCCTCGACGATCCGCTCGTCGATCTCCGCCCTCGCGTGCTCGTAGGTCTCCTCGATCAGCGCCGGATTGATCCGGCCGTCCGCGATCAGACGCTCCATCGTCAGGCGAGCGATCTCGCGGCGTACACCGTCGAAGCTCGACAGCACGACGGCCGATGGGGTCTCGTCGATGATCACGTCGACGCCCGTGAGTTTCTCGAACGTCCTGATGTTGCGCCCGTCGCGACCGATTATCCGGCCCTTCATCTCGTCGCTTGGCAGTTCGATCAGGTGAGTGGTTGTTGTCGCTCGCGTGCCTGGCAGCGAGTCGCTGCATCGCGACCGAGAGGATGTTGCGCGCCCGGCGCTCGGCTTCGTGCTTGGTCTCGGCCTCGATCTCCTGCAGCCTGAGGCCGGCCTGATGCCTGGCATCCTGCTCGACGTCGGCGAGCAACAGCTGCCTGGCCTGCGAGGCGCTCAGCCCCGAGATGCGCTCCAGCTCGCGTCGCTGCACGCGCTTGGCGCTCTTCAGCTCGTCGGACTGCTGGGCGAGGTTGCGCTCGCGGTCATCCAGCGCCCGCAGGCGCCGCTCCAGCTCGGTGTGCCGAATCTCCAGCGACTCGGTCTCACGCAGGGCGCGCTCCTCCATTCGCGCGATCTCGGCCCGGCGTGCCTGGAGCTCGTCCGGCGTCGAGCCTGAGGAGCCCTCCCATCCGGAGGGGCGCTCCTCGGTCGTCGGCTCGTGCCGTCGCCACGGTTGCAACAGCGCGCGTATCTCCATCGCTACCTCTTCCTTGCGGGCAGGTTCTCGTTCGGATGTCGATCAGGACGCCGCCGTCTCTCGACGGGCCCGCGACCGGCGGCGCCAAAGACACTCATACCGCTATGTCGAGCACCCTCCCCCGCCGCGGCCTAGACGCCGTCCGGCGCGGGCGAGCTTGCCTGCCGCGAGGCCGCCCTAGGGCATCAGCCTCCGCGGCGAAAGCGTGCGCAAAGCGGAGCGCACGCCCAGGGAGCGCGACTCCCATTCCCTGCAAAACCGTTCAAATTTCTCTGTCTGGTCTGTCAAAGCTTCAAACAGCGTTCGTTTCGTGTCTTCGGGCGACCTACGGTCGCTGCATGGATCGTAGACCCGCGACCGCGTTCTGGCAAGCGGCTTGGAGCCTCTTAGGCGGCCCGGCGGGCGGCCAGCCGGATCGCCTCGTAGGCGATCTCGTACTCGTAGCCGCGACGCGTCAGGTAGCCGAGGGCCCGCGCTCGATCGGCGTCCTCGGCCAGGGGCTGGGCTCGGGCCGTGAGCAGGTCGCGTGCCCTGTGAACCTGGGCTCTCGTGCGAATCCGCCTCCACTGTCGCCTCGGCGAGGGAGGGCGCCACTCCACGCGTCAGCAGCGCCTCACGGATCCGCTCGGCGCCCCAGCCGCGAAGCTGGCGCTTGTCCTCGGCGTAGCGTCGGGCGAAACGCTCGTCGTCGAGCTCGCCCACCTCCGTCAGATGGCCGACCGCCGTCTCGATCTCCTCGGCGCCGTAGCCCCGTCTCTCGAGCCAGGCCGTCAGCTCGGCGTTGGTCCGCTCCTTGTGGCGCAGCGCCGGCGAGGGCGACCTTGAAGGCGTCTGAGGTGAGGTCCGCCAACGCCTGGCACTCAGGCCGGCCTAAGCGGCCTTCCGCTCGGGCTCCTGCGCCTCTGCCCCTGCCTCGGCGATCGGCGTGGGCTGGCTGGGCCTGGGCGGACCGGTCGATTCCGAGGGCCTCGAACAGCTTCTCCTCGATCTCGTGGGCGGTCTTGGGGTTCTCGGCCAGATACTGCTTGGTGTTGTTGCGGCCCTGGCCGAGACGCAGCTCGCCGTAGGAGAAGAACGAGCCCGACTTCTGCACCAGGTCGTGGTCCAGCGCGAGATCGAGCAGGCAGCCCTCGTTCGAGATCCCGGCCCCGTACTCGATGTCGAACTCGGCCTGTTTGAAGGGGGCCGCGACCTTGTTCTTGACTACCTTCACCCGGACCCGGTTGCCGACCGCCTCGGTGCCCTCCTTGAGGGTCTCGATGCGCCGGATGTCGAGCCGCTGCGAGGAGTAGAACTTCAGCGCCCGACCGCCGGGCTGAGTCTCCGGGCTTCCGAACTGGACGCCGATCTTCTCGCGGATCTGGTTGGTGAACACGCAGACGGTGTTGGCTCGGCTGAGGTTGCCGGCCAGCTTGCGGAGCGCCTGCGACATCAGCCGCGCCTGGAGGCCGACCTGGACCTCGCCCATCTGACCCTCGAGCTCGACCCGCGGGGTCAGCGCCGCCACCGAGTCGATCGCGACCAGGTCCACCGCGCCGGAGCGGACCAGGACGTCGACGATCTCGAGCGCCTGCTCGCCGTAGTCGGGCTGGGAGAGGAGCAGCTCGTCGACGTCGACGCCGATTCGCTTGGCGTAGATCGGGTCGATCGCGTGCTCGGTGTCGACGAAGGCGCAGATCCCGCCAAGCGCCTGCGTCTCGGCGATGATGTGGTAGACGAGCGTCGTCTTGCCGGAGGACTCCGGGCCGAAGATCTCGACGATCCGCCCCCGCGGGACCCCGCCGACCCCCAGCGCCAGGTCCAGGGAGAGCGCCCCTGTGGGAATCGCCTCGACCTCGATCGCGCTGTCGGCGCCGAGGCGCATCAGCGATCCCTGGCCGAACTGGCGCTCTATGTGGGTGAACGCGGCCTGCAGGGCCGCGTCCTTGGCCTTCGCCTCCTTGGCCTCGGCGCCGTTCTTGGAGGCGCTCGAGGAACGCGGGGCCGTCTTCTTCTCGTCTGTCATATCAAGTCACCTTTCTTTCGCCTCGCCGGCGAACGCCAAAGTCAACCGTGCCCATCGGACGGCAATTCGAGTGCTTCCAGCGACACGTACTCGGCGCCCGTCGGTCGCAGGAGTGAGCGGTAGAGGGTCACCCGGACGGCGCCGAAGGGCTCACAGAGCTCCGCCGGCAGGGGCCCGGGGGGCGTCTCGACGCGCATCGGGCGGTCCTCTTCGGTGTCCCCGCCGATCGGAGGCGGAGCGCTTGGACGGCTTGATCCGGGCGACCGTCACGTGGGGCCAGAACGGCCGCTTCTCGGGGCGGTAGAAGCGCTCGGACTCGAGCCGGTCCGAGAGCTCGGCCTGGAGCTCGATCGCGGCCTCGCTCTCCGCGTCGACCGCGAACAGGCGAGGGCGGTTCGGCGGCACCGCAACCGGCTCCTGCTTGAAGCGCGACTCCACCGGCCGCGCGCCGACCGAGCGCGTCAGCTCGGCAATCCGCTCGATCGCACGTTCGGGCTGATAGGCGAGAAAGCACAGCGTCACGTGCAGCGCCTCGGGCGCGATCGGGCGCAGGGCCTGATCGGTGAGCGCTTCGCGCTGCCACGCGACCAGGCCCTCGCGCACCCGATCCGGCAGGTCGAGTGCCACGAACAACCGCGCCCGAGGGCTCTTCAGCCGCTCCTTGGCCACCCGCTCAAGCTACGCGTCGCCACCGACAGGAAGGCTCTCGCTTTGCAAATAGAGTGCGCCGCGTGAGCGCCGAGTTCCCTCACGTCGATGGCGTCGAGCATCGCTTCGTCGAGGCCAACGGGGTGCGAATCCACCTCGCCGAGTCGGGGCGAAGGCAGCTCCGCCAGAGCGGCCCATCCTCCTGCTGCACGGCTGGCCGCAGCACTGGTACATGTGGCGAAGGGTGATCGGCGCCCTGCGGGACGAATATCGGCTGATCGCCCCGGATCTGCGCGGCTTCGGCTGGAGCGAGGCGCCGGGGCACGGCTACGACGGCGAGACATTCGCCGCCGACCAGGTCGCGCTGCTCGACGCGCTCGGGGTCGAGCGCGCGTTCGTGATCGGCCACGACTGGGGCGGCTGGACCGCGGTCCTGCTCGGTCTGATCCACCCCGACCGGGTCGAGCGGATGCTGGTCTTGAACGCGCCGCATCCGTGGACGCGTCTCACCCCCGGGCTTCTCGCCGAAAGCTGGCGGAGCTGGTACACGTGGGTGATCGCAACGCCCGGGCTCGGCCGCTGGGCGATGCAGCAGGGCTGGATCGCGAAGAACATCCTCTCGCGCGGCAACGTCGGCACTCCGTTCACCGACGGGGAGCTGAACGCCTACATGGAGAGCTTCAAGGAGCGCCCCCGCGCGCTCGCAGTCAGCCACCTGTATCGCTACTACCAGCGCGCCCTTCGCGAGGGCATCGCCGGGAGGTGGCGCGCCCACCGGCTGCGGGTGCCGACTCGATTCCTGTTCGGCGAGCACGACCGCTACCTGTCGCCCAGGCTGCTACCCGGCTTCGAGCCCTACGCCGACGACATGGAGGTCGAGCTGGTCCCCGACTCCGGCCACTTCGTGGTCGACGAGAAGCCCGACCTCGTGGTGCAGCGGGCTCGCGAGTTCTTCGGCTAGCTGGGTGGCGGCAGGCGGCTCGGGGAGACGCAGCGCCGATCGGACTGGAGCGACCGGTGGCCAGCACCAGCGCCAGCTCGGCTGCTCAGGCCCGGATCAGGTCGTTGGGGTTGAGGACGAACTTGCGGGCCGCCCCGGAATCGAAGTCCTGGTAGCCCTGCGGTGCCTCGTCGAGCGTGATCACCGTGGCGTTGACGGCCTTGGCGATCTGGGCCCGGTCGTTGAGGATCATCTGCATCAGCCCGCGGTGGTAGCGCATCACCGGGCACTGGCCGGTCGTGAACGAGTGCGATTTCGCCCAGCCCAGACCGATCCGGATCGACAGCGAGCCCTGCTTGGCGGCCTCGTCCACCGCCCCGGGGTCGCCGGTCACGTACAGACCGGGGATCCCCAGCTTGCCCGCGGCCCGGGTGACGTCCATGATGCTGTTGAGCACCGTGGCGGGCGCCTCCTCCTCGGCGTCGGCGCCGTGCCCGCGAGCCTCGAAGCCGACCGCGTCGACCGCCGCGTCGACCTCCGGGACGCCGAGGATCTGCTCGATCTGGTCCTTCGGGTCGCCTTTGGTGATGTCCACCGTCTCGCAACCGAACGAGCGCGCCTGCTCGAGCCGCTCACCAATCCGGTCGCCGACGATCACCACGGCGGCGCCGAGCAGCTGAGCGGAGTAGGCGGCGGCCAGCCCGACCGGTCCGGCGCCGGCGACGTAGACCGTCGCGCCCGGGCCGGCGCCCGCCGTATAGGCGCCGTGGAACCCGGTCGGGAAGATGTCCGACAACATCGTCAGGTCGAGGATCTTCTCCATCGCCTGCTCGGGGTCGGGGAACTTGAGCAGGTTCCAGTCCGCGTAGGGCACCATCACGTACTCGGCCTGGCCGCCCACCCAGCCGCCCATGTCGACGTAGCCGTACGCCGACCCGGGGCGATCGGGGTTGGTGTTCAGGCAGACGCCGGTGTTCCCCTCCTTGCACTGGCGACAGCGTCCACAGGCGATGTTGAACGGCACCGAGCACAGGTCCCCGACCTTGATGAACTCCACACCGGGCCCGGCCTCGATCACCTCGCCGGTGATCTCGTGGCCCAGGATCAGGCCCGCCGGCGCGGTCGTCCTCCCGCGGACCATGTGCTGATCCGAGCCACAGATGTTCGTCGACACGATCCGCAGGATCGCCCCATGAGGCGTCTTTCGCCCCACGTTGTCGGGATGCACTCCGGGCCCATCCTTGAGCTCGAGCTCCGGGAAATCGATGTCCTGCACCTCGACCTTGCCCGGCTCGATGTAGGCAACGCCCCTATTGTCGGCCATGATCTCTCTCCTCGGCTAGTGCTCGACTAGAAGGCCGCGACGCCGGCTTCGGCGACCTCGTGGTCCTGCTCGACGCTGCCGCCGCTGACGCCGACGGCGCCCACGATCTCGTCTCCCGCGGTCAGCGGAATGCCGCCGGCGAACACGATCAGCTGGCCCTGGTTCGAGGCCTGGATGCCGAACAGCGGCTGGTTCGGCTGGCACAGCGGCGCCAGGTCCTTGGTGGACATGTCGAACGAGCGGGCCGTGTAGGCCTTGTTCTTGGCGATGTCGATCGAGCCCAGCCAGGCGCCGTCCATGCGGGCGAACGCGGTCAGATTGTTGCCTTCGTCGACGACCGCGATGTTCATCGGTACGCCGATCTCATCGGCCTTGGCGCGCGCCGCCTCGACGACTGTCTGCGCGGCGCTCAGGGTCACACTCTCCGCCACGGTCTCCTCCTTTGTCCCTTTCTCGAGCGAGATCGGAAGCTCAGAATCCGAGCCTCGCCGTGTCAAGGGCGATCATAGGCCCCGGGGCGCTACGGCGAAGGCCGCCTCCCGCTTCGTACCTCCCGAGGCGTCACAGGCCGGCCAGGAACTCGATCACGTCGTCGGCCAGCAGCTCGGGCTCCTCGAAGGCGGCGAAGTGACCGCCGCGTGGCATCTCGGTCCAGCGGCGCAGGTCGGAGAAGATCCGCTCGGCCCACTCTCGGGGCGCCCTGACGATCTCGGCGGGGAAGTCGGCGGCGGCGGCCGGGGCCTCGATCCGCTCCTCCACCCCGAGCCGCCAGCGCTCGCGGCGCTCCCCGAGGTAGAGCCGCATCGAGGAGGCGATCGTCCCGGTCGCCCAGTAGATGGTCAAAAAGTCGCACAGCTGATCCTTCGAGAAGCGCCGCTCCACCTCGCCGCCGCAGTCGCTCCAGCGCCGGTACTTCTCCACCAGCCAGGCGGCGAGCCCCGCCGGGGAGTCGTTGAAGGCGACCCCGACGGCGTCGGGGGCCGCCGAGTGCACGAACAGGTGAAAGCCCTCGCGGCGGCGCCAGCGCGAGCCGGTCTGGACATAGGCCTGCTCGACGTCGCTCAGCGGAGGGTCCTCGAGGTTCCCCGGGACGGGCAGGACCGAGACCGCGTTGACGTGGACGGCGGCCACGGTCGTCAGGAGAGTCGAACGCCATCCGCGCCGCGATAATGGCGCCCCAGTCTCCTCCCTGGACCGCGTAGCGCTCATACCCCAGGCCATCCTCCATCAGCGCCCGGAGGCGCTCCGAGACCGCGGCGACGTTCAGGGGCCGTCCGGGGTCATCCGACCACCCGTAGCCCGGGCAGTGACGGCACCACCACGTCATGTCCCGCCGCAACCAGCCGTGGGATCACGTCCAGGAACTCGATCGCCGCGCCCGGCCAGCCGTGGATCAGGATCACCGGCAGCCCGTCTCCCTGGCTTCGCTCCCAGATCAAGTGGAGGCCGCTCCAGCGATGGTTGGAGAGCCCGTTCAGCCGTGACTCGAATGCCCGCCAGTCATAGCGGGCGGCCCAGTGCGCGCAGAGCTGACGCAGGTAGGCGACGTCGACGCCCAAGCGCCCAGCCCTCCTCAGCGGGCTGTGAGGGCCAACGGGTCCGGGCGAGGCGATCGCGGAGGTCGTCGAGAACCTGGTCCGGCGACGGCGACCTCGAACGGCTCCGGTGCCCCGTCCACTAGAGCGGCGCCTCCCCGCCGCCGAGCAGGGTCCGCAGCATGTGGAGCCCGACCAGCGCGGAGCGCTCCCGGATGTCCTGGCGGCTGCCGGGGATCACCGGGTCGCGCGCCAGGCTCGCTCCGCCGGCCAGCTTGGCGCAAAAGCAGACGTACCCCACCGGCTTTTCCTTCGTGCCGCCCTCGGGGCCGGCGATCCCGGTGATCGACACGGCGGTGTCGGCATCGAACCGCTCCAGCGCCCCGTCGGCCATCGCCTCCGCGACCTCGGGGGAGACGGCGCCGCGGCGCGCGATCAGCGCGGGGTCGACGCCGAGCAGGTCCGACTTCGCCTGGTTCGAGTAGGCGACCACGCTGCCCGCGACGTACTCCGAGGCGCCCGGAAGCCGCGTCAGGCGGGCAGCCAGCAGCCCGCCGCTGCACGACTCGGCGAGGCCCACGCGTCGCCCGCGCAGCAGCCCGGCCACCTGCTCGTCGATCGTGGTTCCGTCCTCGCTGAACAGGTAGCGCGCATGGCGCTGGCGGACCGCGGTGCGCACCGCATCGGCCGCGGCGTCCGCCCCCTCGCGATGGCGGACCTCGATCTCCAGCTCGCCGCCTCGCAGGCAGGTCGTGATCTCGAGTGCCCCCAGATCCGTTCGCCGCTCGACCTCACGCAGCGTCTGGGCGATCTCCGACTCGGGGATGCCGATCAGGCGCAGCGTGTAGCCCTGAAACGGCGTCGCGCGCGACAGCGCCGCGCGGACGGACTCCGACTCCAGCGCGGCCGGCCACATCGCCTGCAGCTCCCGTGGCGGTCCCGGCAGGACGATCACCGTGGGCCCGTCGGCTGGGGACCACCAGGCCGGGCGCGGTCCCCGCCGGGTCGATCGTCGCGGCGCCCCGCGGCACCATCGCCTGCTTGCGATTGGCCTCGCGAAGCGCGTCCGCGTCGAAGCGCGACCGCCGCGCAAAGCGCGCCAGGATGCCGGCGATCTTCTCCTCCATCCCCTGGTCGAGGACGAGCTCCCGGCCGGCGAACCGGGCGACCACCTCCGCCGTCAGATCGTCTGCCGTCGGGCCGAGGCCCCCGCTGGTGACGATCAGGTCGACGCCCTGGGAAGCGAGGAACTCGAGCGCCGCCTCGAGGTCGCTGGCGCGGTCTGGAACGCAGAGGATGTGGGTGACGTCGACGCCCAGCTCGCCGAGTCGCTCCGAGATCCACGGGCCGTTTCGATCGCTGACCCGGCCGGCGACGACCTCGGAGCCGGTGACGACGATTCCGGCGCGAACCGTGTTCGCGTTCACGGGCGACCGATCACGGGCAGCCCGGGCCCTTGAAGCTCGTCGGTTGGATGCCGTTCGAGCTGATCTCGTAGCTGGCCGGCGTCCGGGACCGCACCGTGTGGTGCTTGCCGTTCAGGGTCAGGGTGACCGCCCCGCCGCTGGCGAGGTCGAGCCGGTAGTTGTCCGCCGGCGGCTGAAAGGGGCCTTCGTTGGCGCCCGAGATCAGCGTCTGCGCGTCGATCAACGCCCGGCCGTCGCCCGTCACCAGGCAGATCTCCATGTCATCCCGCGTCAGCAGCGCCAGGGTGACCGGTTGCTTGGAGCCGCCGCCTTGATTCGCGCTGCCCCCGTTCCCGTGATGGTGCGAATGGTGCTTGCCATTGTGGTGATGTCGCGTGCTTACCCTCGTCGGACCCGCCATTTCCCAGGACCACGAGCAGGACCACGCCGGCCGCCGCCAAGGCGCCGACGGCCCACAGCCACACGGCCCAGTTGCGCCGCGGCTCCTGGCCGGGTCGCCGGCGGCGCTCCAGCAGCGGTTCGGTGAACCCATAGGCGTGGTCGGCGTGGAGCGCCGCCTCCACGGTTCGGCGGTACTCGTCGACCAGGGCGTCCCCGTCGAGGCCGAGGAACTGCGCATAGGTCCGCAGGAAGCCCTTGGCGTAGGCGGGCCCGGGAAGCACGTCCCATTCCTCGTTCTCGAGCGCGCGCAGGTACTTGGTCCGGATCTTCGTCTGCTGCTCGACCGTGTGGATGTCGACCTTGCGGCGGGTGCGGGTCCGCTTCAGGACGTCGCCGATCGCCATCCCCGTTCCTTCTTCCCTGGTCGCCATGACGGCGCACATTCTCGCCGCCCGCGCGCTGCCGCGCCGTCCGGTGCGTGGGGCCTGGCCGCCGAGCTCAACGACTTCACGCTCGGCCCAGCGTCAAGTCCCTTGTTCCGGCCTCGCGCTCAGAGGCTCCAGCTCGGCCTCGGTGTCGGGCTCGTCCGGGCCCTCGGCATGATCGTCCGGCGAGCTGGTCCGCCACGCCCGAGAGCCGCTCGAGCATTCGCGGCACCTCCGCCTCCGAGACCAGGACCTGGCGCGGCTTCGAGCCCTCGTACCCGGAGATGATCCCCCGCCGCTCGAGCATGTCGATCAGGCGTCCCGCGCGGGTGTAGCCGACGCGAAGGCGACGCTGGATCATCGAGACCGACGCGGTCTGGCTCTGGGCCACGATTCGCGCCGCGTCTTCGAGCAGGTCATCGTGATCCGGCGAGAGCCCATCGTCGCGCTCGTCGCCTGTCTCCTCGCGCACCTCGAGCAGCGCCTCGTCGAACTCGGGCTCGCCCTGGCGCCCCCAGTGGGCGACCAGCCGGGCAATCTCGTCCTCGGTCACGAACGCGCCCTGGAGGCGCTGGAGCCTCGAGGTTCCCACCGGCCGGAACAGCATGTCCCCCTGGCCCAGCAGGGTCTCGGCGCCGCCCTGGTCGAGGATCACGCGCGAGTCGACCTGCGAGGCGACCGAGAAGGCGATCCGAGCGGGGATGTTGACCTTGATCGTTCCCGTGATCACGTCGGTCGACGGCCGCTGCGTGGCCAGCACCAGGTGGATGCCGACGGCCCGCGACTTCTGCGCCAGCCGGATGATCGAGTCCTCGACGTCGGCCGGCGCGACCATCATCAGGTCCGCCAGCTCGTCGATCACGCAGAGTATGTACGGCAGCGGGGCCTGGCCCGCCTTGCGGCGGGCTCGGTTGAGCTCGACCAGGTTCCGGGCCCTCGCCTCGCCCATGACGGCGTAGCGGCTCTCCATCTCGCCGATCAGGTTGGCAAGCACGTTGGCAGCCAGGCGTGGGTTGGTGACCACCGGGGTCAGCAGGTGCGGGAGGCGCTCGTAGTGGTTGAGCTCGACCCGCTTCGGGTCGACCAGCACCAAGCGGGCCTCGTTCGGCGACGCGTGCAAGAGCACGGAGCACAGCATCGCGTTGATGCAGCCCGACTTGCCCGACCCGGTGGTGCCGGCGACCAGGGCATGCGGCATCGGCGCCAGATCGGCCCACACCGCCTGCCCGGAGACGTCCTTGCCGAGCCACACGGCGAGCGGCGAGGAGCCCTTCGGAAGCCCGTCGTAGATGTCGCCGAGCCGCACCAGGCGCCGGCGCTGGTTCGGCACCTCGACGCCGACCGCCTTCTTGCCGGGGATCGGCGCCAGGATCCGGATATCGGTGGAGGCGAGCGCGTAGGCGAGATCGTCGCGAAGCTGGGCAACCTTCGCGACCTTGGTCCCGGGAGCGAGCTGAAGCTCGTAGCGGCTGACGTGCGGGCCGCTGACCACTCCCAGCAACTTGGCCTCGACGCCGAAGTGGCGCAGCGCCTCGAGCAGCGCCTTGGCGACCGTCTCGCGATCCTTCACGTCCGGGCCCGGGTCCCCCTTTCCCCGCTGAAGCAGCTTCGCGGTGGGCAGCTCGTAGTCGAGCTCCTCGGACGCCGTGACCCCCTCGCGCTTGTTACCCATCGGCGTCCGGGCGACCTCCGGGGCGTCTTCGCCGGCCGCCCTCCTCCGCCATACCCGGGGCCGCGACTTCGCCCGTGGCCCCCTCCTCGTAGGCGATCTCCGGGCCCTCGATTTCCTCCTCTGCCCACTCCCCGTGCCGCTGATCTGTGGCCGCCCCGGGCTGCACCTCGCCGGCGTCGGGCTCACCGCCCAGCACATCTGTCGCAAGCGGCTCGGTGGGATCGGTGCGGGTGATCGCGATCTCGTCGCCGCGCGGGTCGAGGCCCTCGAGGCCGGGACCGCCCGATCGCACCGTCTTCGCCAGGTCGCGCGTTCCGGTGCCGGCGGTCCGGGCAACCCGCCCGGCGCGGGACATCAGCCCCGCGACGGTGGTCCCGGTGAGCAGCAGCAGGCCGCTGGCGAACATCAGCACGGCCAGGATCTGGGCGCCGAGCCGCTGGAACAGCGTGGTCGCCGCCCAGTACAGGGCCTCGCCGGCAGCCCCGCCGTGGACGGTGAAGAAGCGCTGCTCGAAGTAGCCGTGGCGGATCGGGATGGTCGGGCCCCAGCCCGGCGGTCTGGGCCGCGAAGGCCAGCAGCAGCGAGGCGAGCAGCAGGACGCCGCCCGCATTGAGCGCCCCCGGGGCGGCGACGAACGGGCGCATGACCAGCGCCAGGCCCCACCCGGCGAGGGCCAGCGGCGCGACGTACGCGATCCGGCCGGCGGCGTTCTCGAGCGCCCTCTTCAGCCACTCGCCGACCGGCCCTCCGTCCCAGCCGACGTAGAGGACGAAACCCAGGTAGACGCCGGCCGCCACCAGTCCGAGCCCGATCAGGTCGAGGTGGCGCTGCTCGAGCCTTTCGGCCAGGGCGTGCGCATCACGACGCGCCTCGCGCAGCCGCGCACCAGACCGTCGTGGCCGAGCGCGACCGGGCGGGCTCGCGACGGGCAGGGCGGCGACCGCTTGCGACGGCGCTTGCGTGTCAGAGGAATGGACATGAAGCAGGACCAGCCGGACGCGTCGCCCCTTCGGCTCCGCGCCGGCGTCTGCTGGGCAGGTTCGACGCCTGGACCACGTCCCCTGCGGAGCGTGCAGCAGGTAGCCGGGCGAAGGCCCTCCGCTCGCCGCCTGCTGGCCGCTCGATCGACTAAATGACCGCTAAATATCCCGGGTGTTCGCGGCTGGCAGGTCTAACCTCTCTTGATGCTTGCGAGCGAGACCGTCACCGGTCGGGTCCTGGTCGTCGAGGACGACGCCGAGATCGCCGACGTGCTGCGGCGCACCCTGCGCCAGGAGGGCCACGAGGTGCGCTCGGCCGGCGATGGCGTGGAGGCGCTCCAACTGGCCGAGGACTTCGTGCCCGACCTCGTCATCCTCGACCTCGGGCTGCCGAAGCTGGACGGGGTCGAGGTCTGCCGTCGCCTGCGCGCGGAAAGCGACGCGCCGATCCTGATCCTCACCGCCCGCACCCAGACGGACGATCGGGTCGAGGGGCTCGACTCGGGAGCCGACGACTACCTGGTGAAGCCGTTCGAGCGCAAGGAGCTCCTGGCGCGGATGCGCGCCCTGCTGCGGCGGCGGCCTCCCGCGAGGCACCGCGGCGCTCGCCGTCGCCGACCTTCGTCTCAACCCGGACACGCGCGAGGTCTATCGCGGCGATCGGCCGATCGAGCTCACGAACCGCGAGTTCGAGCTGCTCGAGTACCTGATGCGCAACGAGCGCCTGGTGGTCTCGCGCGAGCGCCTGCTCGAGGAGGTTTGGGGCTACGACCCGATGGCGATGACGAACACGATCGACGTCTTCATCTCGAATCTGCGCCGAAAGCTCGAGTCCGGCGGCGAGCCGCGTGTCCTGCACACCAAGCGTGGCGCCGGGTACGTGGTCAAGGCGGCTCGGGATGAACAAGCTTGAGAACATCCTCGCGGCCCTGACGCCGAAGCGCTGGCCCGTCCGTTGGCGGCTCGCGGCCGTCTCCGCCACGCTGACGCTGATCATCCTGGTCGTCTTCGCCGTGGTCGTCGGCCGGTTGGTGAGCAACCGGCTCAACGGCGACTTCAACGACGAGCTTCGGGACACCGGCGACCGGCTCGCCTTGGAGCTGCAGTTCACGGGAAGGGCCCATGTGTCGCCGAATCCGGGGCAGATGGCCGCGGGCGCCACGGCGGTCAGGGTCGTCGACCGGAACGGAAACGAGTTCCGCGGTGGTGCCACACTCGGCGCGCCCAATCTCGGTCCCCCTGGGACCGTCGGTGGCTTCAGCAATGTCGGCTCGCTGCGGGTCTTCACGACCTCCATCCCCACCAGCGTCCCCGTCCAGGCCTACCTTCAGTACGCCCGGAGCACCGACAGCCTCGACGCGACCATCAGCAGGCTGTGGCTGTTCCTGGGAGGCGGGGTGCTGGGCGGCACCCTGCTCGCGGCTCTGGCCGGGATCGCGATCGCGGGGCGCGCCATGCGGCCGGTCTCCAATCTGACCGCCACGGCGAGGGAGATCGCCTCCACCCGAGATCCCTCGCTCCGCATTCCCGCGCCGGAGACCGAGGACGAGGTCGGCGAGCTGGCCCGCACGCTCGACCAGATGCTTCGCGAGCTCGACGCGGCGCGCTCCGAGACCGAGCAGATGATGCAGGTGCAGCGCGAGTTCGTCGCCGACGCCTCGCACGAGCTGCGCACGCCGCTGACCAGCATCCTTGCCAATCTGGAGTTGCTTCAGGAACGGCTCGAGGCGGCCGGGCGTCGCGGCGAGGAGGGCGAGATGATCCAGTCGGCGCTCCGCTCCTCTCGGCGGATGAGCCGCCTGGTATCCGACCTGCTGCTGCTCGCGCGGGCCGACGCGGGGCGCACCGGTGCCCGGCGCGAGTGCGACCTCACTGAGGTCGCGGCCGCGGCCCTCTCCGAGGTGCGCCCGGTCGCGGACGGCGCACCGCCTGACCCTGGCCGATGGTGGTCCTGTGCCGGTCGAGGGCAACCCGGACGAGCTTCACCGGCTGGCCATCAACCTGCTCGACAACGGCCTGCGCCACACGCCGGCCGGGACGGAGATCCGGATCGCGGTCGAGCGCCGCAACGGCGACGCCGTGCTCGAGGTCTCGGACGACGGGCCCGGGCTCCCGCCCGGCATGGAGGCGCAGGTGTTCTCGCGGTTCGTCCGGGGCGGTGGCCCCGCCGACCTGGCCGCAGACAGCGGCACCGGACTTGGGCTCGCGATCGTCAAAGCGGTAGCGAGATCACATGGCGGCGACGTCCGACGCGGGCTCCTCACCGGCCGGCGGAGCGCGCTTCACGGTGCGGCTCCCGTTGCCGCACCGGGAGAGCTCATGAGGATCAGCACTTGGTTGCCACGCGTAAAAGACTTGGTCGCCGCGCGCAACTTTTAGGGATCCTTTACACGATCCCTATACTTTCCGCTTGGACGAGACAACCCACCCGTCGAGGACACCCCCCGACACCACCTCGATGGGTGAACGTTGGCCAGTCTGAGCCAAGCGACCCGCCGGTGTTCCCCCTCCCTGACACCGGCGGGTCAATCTTTTTCGGGGGCGCGCGCTCAGGGGGCCCAGGCGCTCGCCGAGATGGCGCGGTTGGTCGCCATCTCGGTGCAGATCGCGCCCTTGTGAGCGCCGCCGGTCAAGCCCTGATCCGCCTCAACCAGGGCGTTGACGGCCTCGCCGAAGCGCTCGTTCGCCGTGTACATGAACTGGGAGGCGAGCACGATCTTGTCGAAGGTCGCGGCGCCGATCCCGTACTTGGTCCGCAGAGCCCACAGGGCGCTCGACCAGACCTTGCCGACGCAATGGATCTCGAACCGACAGCTGGCCTGGGCTGCCGGCAGGGTCTTTTGACTGTCCGCCCGCCGCCCGCACTTGCGGTGGAACGCGGGGACGAACTTTCCCCAGCCGACGCCGTCCCAGTCGAAGATGCAGACGTCGTCGGCGTTGGTCGTATCGGGTGAGAGCGCGGACATCACGGCCGCCCAGAAGTCGCCGAAGCCCTCGCCGAGCGCCGCCGCCTGATTGCCGGCCCCGAACCCGGGGACCTGGTCGTCCTGGATCGAGTGGCCGTACTCGTGCAGGATGACGTCGGCGTCCTCGGCGTCGTCGATACCACCGCTTCCGTACGTGATCTTTCGAGTCGCCGCGGAGAAGAAGGAGTTGTCGGCCTTCAACGCGTCCGCGAGCACGGCCTGGGCGCGGTCGTCGATCCCGTTCCCGTGGGCGTCACCGAATCCGAGGCTCTGGATGTAGCGTCTCGGCGCGGTCGACGTGGAAGTAGGCCATGAGCCCCTCGAAGCGATCCTTGGACCGCTTCACGCTGTTCCACCTCAGGCTCGCCTTGCAGACCTCGTGCGCCGGATGCCGTCCGACCTTGGCGTGGACCCACCGGCCGCGCAGGCAGTCCTGGCCGCCCCTGATGTGCGGCAGCCTCACCGGAACGCGCAGCGAGGTCAGGAGCCGGGTGTTCCGGTCCTTGTGGTCGCTTCGCAGGCCTCCGAAGAAGGTGTGCCGCTCGACCACCGGATTCGGGTCATAGAGCTTCGCGTGGCCGTGGCTGAAGTATTGGAGCAGGTCGCGGGTATGCACCACGCGGCCGGAGACGGCATCGACGAGAACCTCGAAGTCCGCCAGCGGCCGGGCGGATGGGATGACGACGCGCCAGACGAGCCTTCCGCCGTCGCTGGGCGCAATCGCCAGGCTCGCCGACCGCGTGGGCACGCACACGCCTCACGTCCGCACTGCGAGATGCGATCTGGAGCGCGCGGGGCTTCTCGACTCGCGCCGCAGGCGGAGCGTCGATTCCGGGCTTGCTCGAGTCGGCAACCAGGTCGGGTGGCGCGCCCGCTGGGTCGTCGACCACCGCCTGGCCGTTCAGGACCTTCACCCCGGAGATCCGCTGCTGGAAGCGATAGACGGTGGCGCCCCCCGGAAGAGGGATCGAGGCGACCTGGCTCAGCTCGCTCGCCGGAGCGCTTGCGGCCTTCAGCTGCGCGGCCGCCCGTCGCGGCGCCGCGGAGACGGCGGCCGGGGCGGCCAAAGCGGCCACCAGCCCGGCCGCGAGCGTCGCGCGGCGTACGGCGCGCCACCTCCCCACCGCGCCGGTGTCCGCTTCAGCTCCTCGGCGGTCCGGCGGCGCAGCTGCGGCCCGCGTAGCGGTCACCTCATACCTCGACGATGACCGGCAGCACCATCGGCCGGCGGCGCAGCCGCTCGTAGACGAAGGCCGCGATGTCGTCGTGCAGGTCCTGCTGGAGCAGCGTCGCCTCGCGCTCCTCGTGCCTGGCGGCTTCGGTCAGCGAGCCCCGAGCGACGTCGCGCAACTCCTCGACCAGAGCGTCGGCCTCCTCGACGAACGGCACCCCGCGGAAGATGATCTCCGGGGGCGCCACCTCCGACCCGTCATCGGAGGAGATCGTGCCGACGACGATGAACACGCCGTCGGCCGACAAGGCCCGGCGGTCGCGAAGCGCCACGTCGTCGGGGTCGCCGATGTCGACGCCGTCGACGAAGATCATCCCGGCCGGGATCTCGCGCCCGAGGCGGGCGCCCGACTCGTCGAACTCGAGCGTCAGCCCGTTGCGGCCCTTGAAGATCCGATCCGGGTCGATTCGCACCGACTCGGCCAGGGCGGCGTGGAGGCGCAAACGCTTGTGATCGCCGTGGACCGGCATCACGTAGCGCGGCCGGGTCAGGTTGAGCATCAGCTTCAGCTCCTCCTGCCATCCGTGCCCGGAGGCGTGGATGGGCGCATCGGCCGCGGTCACCACCTGGGCGCCGATCTCGAAGATCCGGTCGATCGTCTCGTTGACCGAGCGCTCGTTGCCGGGGATCGGAGTCGCCGAGAAGATCACCGTGTCGCCGGAATGCAGCTCGACGTCCGTATGGTCGGCGTGCGCCATGCGCCGCAACGCGGACAGCGGCTCTCCCTGGCTCCCGGTCGAGATCGCGACCACCTCGTGGTCGGGGTAGGACTCGATCTCGCGTGCCGGGATGAGCATCCCCTCCGGAATCCGAGCGATCCCGAGGTTCGAGGCGATGTTGAAGTTCTTGCGCATCGAGCGACCGACAAGCGCCACGCGTCGATCGAGCTGCGGCGGCAGCGTCGATCACCTGCTGCACCCGGTGAACGTTGGAGGCGAACGAGGTGACGATGATCCGACCACGGCAGCGGGAGAAGAGGTCGAGCAGGGCGGGACCGACGCTGGACTCCGACGGCGCCACCCCGGGCCGGTCGGCGTTGGTCGAGTCGCCGCAGAGCAGAGGACGCCCTCCCGCCCCAGCTCGGCGAGGCGCGAGACGTCGGCCGGCCTGCCGTCCACCGGGGTCTGGTCGAACTTGTAGTCGCCGGTGATCAGCAGCGCGCCCAGCTCGGTGCGCAGGACGACCGCGCGGGAGTCCGGAATCGAGTGCGCCATGTGGATGAACTCGAGCTCGAACGGGCCGAGGCGCACCTTTTCGCCGGCGTCCAGCACCTCGAGCGGCGCGTCGCGAAGCCTGTGCTCCTCGAGCTTCGAGCGCACCAGCCCGATCGTCAGGGCGCCGCCGTAGATGACGGGCGGCATCCCGATCTCGCGCAGAACGTAGGGAAGCGCCCCGACGTGATCCTCGTGCCCATGGGTGAGGACGATCGCCTCGATGTCGTCGGCGTGATCGCGCAGATAGGAGAAGTCCGGCAGCACCAGGTCGATTCCCAGCATCTCGGTGGTCGGGAACATCAGGCCGGTGTCGACCACGACGATCCGCCCGTCCTGCTCGACGACGGTCATGTTCTTGCCGATCTCGCCCAGCCCCCCGAGCGGCAGGACGCGAAGTGGAGACGTCAACCCGGCGTGCCCTCGCCCGGCGTCAGCCGCTGCCGCGCCGGTCGCACACTAGGTCGTGCCGCCGGCGACCAGGAGGCCATGCCGCTCCAGCGCGGTCCTCACCGCGGCCCGCTCCTCGCTGGCTGGCGGGAACCATCGGCAGCCGCAGATGGCCTTCGACGATGCCCAGCATCTCGAGCGCGGCCTTGACCGGGATCGGGTTGCTGGTCACCGTTGTCGCCTCGTAGATCGGCTGAAGCTCGGCGTCGAGCTCGTGAGCGCGGGCCCCCTCACCTGCGATCGCGGCCTCGTAGATGGCGCGCATCTCCGCTCCGACCAGGTGCGAGGAGACCAGGATGCCGCCGCTGCCTCCCAGCTCGAGGCAACGGAGGAAGTCACGCTGTCGTTGCCGGCCAGGATGTCCAGCCCGTCGATCGGCCCGAGGTCGGCGTCGTTGGCCTGCTTGACCGCCACCACGTTCTGGCATCTCGGCCGCCAGCTCGGCGAGAAAGTCGGGCGCCAGGTTGATGACGCAGCGCGAGGGGATGTTGTAGAGGACCACCGGGGTGTCGCCGGCGGCCTCGGCGACCGCCTCGAAGTGAGCGCGCAGGCCGGCCCGGTTGGGCTTGTTGTAGTACGGAGTGACGACCAGCACCGCGTCGGCGCCGACCCGGCAGGCGCCCTCGGTGAGCTCGACCGAGTGGCGGGTGTCGTTGGAGCCGGTGCCGCAGATGATCGTCGCCCGGTCGCCGACCTCCTCCTTCACCGCCTTCAACAGGCTCGAGCTTCTCCGTCGTCCGAGAGGGTCGGCGACTCGCCGGTCGTGCCGGCCACGCACGACCCCGTGGGAGCCGTTCTCGACCAGATGGCGCGCCAGCCGTTCGCGCCGCGTCGAGGTCGACGGCGCCGTCCTCTTCGAACGGCGTCACCATCGCGGTGATCACGCCGGAGATCGTCGCCATCGTCGTCCTAGTATCGCTCAACCGGCGGCGGCGAGGCCGGCGAACAGGGCGCGGCACGCGATGGGCCAGGGCTCATCGCCTTCGGGGCTCTATTTCGGGCGGGTTCATGGCGCGCCGGGTCATCGGGTCGCGCAGGCGTGCCGGCAGCAGCCTCGCCAGGCGCAGCTTGGCGTGCTCGCGGGCCGGGAAGTGGAGGCTCTCGCGCCGCCTCAGGGTGGCCATGTAGATCCGCTCGGCGGCGTCGCGGGGGGCGATCGGGTAAGAGATGCCGGCGCCGAAGTCGAAGGCGACGCGGCTGGCTGGTGGGGTCTGATTTCTTGAAGGCGTTGGCGCGAAACATCGGCGTGTCGACGAAGCCCGGGAAGACCGCCGTGAAGCTGATCCCCTCGGGCTCCAGTTCGGCCCGGGCGGACTCGGCGATCGCCGCCAGGGCCGCCTTGCTGGCGCTGTAGGGGGCCTCGTACGGCATCCCGAGCAGCGCCGCGAGGCTGGCGATCGCGGTCACGTGTCCGCCGCCGCGCCGCGCCATCGCCGGCGCCAGATGCGACAGCAGCACCAGGTTGGACAGCGAGTTGACGGTGAAGTCGTCGCGCGCCTGGCGCCAGTCGAAGGCCAGCAGGGACTGGGCGCGGTCGAGGCCGGCGCAGGCGATCAGCAGGTCGATGTCAGGATGCTCGGCGACCAGCTGGGCGGCGGCGCCGTCCACGGCCTCGAGGTCGGCGAAGTCGAGCTCTCGCTTCGCCACCTCCACCCCGTCCCCCAGCTCCTCGGCCCCCCTGCGCCAGCCCGTCGACGTCGCGGTCGAGGACGACCGAGCGAGGTCGCGTCCTCGGCGAGCAACCGGCACAGCTCGGTGCCCAGGCCCCCGGCGGCGCCGGTGACCAGCGCCTTCTCGAACCGCCTTTCGGCTCTCAGCCGCGCCGGGGTGCGCCCCGCCAGGGGAGCGAGCCTGGGTGTGGCGCGCGGCCGAAACCCCATCTGCCTCTCGTACCACGGCTCCACGTGGAGCAGCTCGACGCTGAAGCCCTGATCGTCGTTGACGTAGACGACCGACCAGGCTCCGAGTCGCAGCGGTGGGCCGTTTCGGCGCAACCCAGCCTCGACGCAACGGGCATGGGCCGCCTCGAACTCGGCGCGCTCCCGAAATCCGAAGGCGACGTTGAGCAGGCCCTGGTCGGAGATCCGGTAGCCGGGCCGCCACGGCCTTCCCGGCGGATCCGTGTACTGGACCAGCTCGACCAGCATGTCGTCCGCCCACAGCTCGAGCGAGTCGCGCTGTGCTCCCTCCAACCCCCACAGCGCCTCGTGCTCCGGAGCGTGGAGGCGGGCGCCCTCGGCGACGATCGAGTCCGAGCACGTCGTCGAACAACCGTCGCGAGCGGCCCAGGTCCGGGACCGAGAGGGTCACGGCGCGTGTCGCGGCCTCCAGCCGGGCACGGGGGCGCCGCGCGGCTCGGCGGCGCGCGGGTCGTCCTCCATCAACTCGATCAGGACTCCCTCCGGGATCGCGCACGCAGGCGCGGCGAGCGCCCGGCCGACCGAGCGGATCGGTGAGCGGCGGCGTGCCGGCCGCCGCGGCGCGCTCCAGGGCCCGCGTCGAGGTCCGCGACCGAAACGGACACCGTCGTGTAGCCGATGTCGCACGGCCGCCAGTCGGCCGGCAGCGGGCGCACGAGGGGGCTGCGGAACTCGAACAGCTCGATCTGGAAGAAGTCCTGGCGATCGACCAGCCACCAGCAGGTCGAGGCCGAGCGCGGCACGCCCTGCACCATCGAGGCGAGCGGGCCGGCGAACAGGCTGGTGCCGCCCGCGGGCTCCAGCCCGAGCACCTCCCGGTACCAGCGCTGGGTCCGGCGCAGGTCGGTGACGCTGAGCGCGATCTGGCACAGGCGCATCGCGCCGACCCCAGCCGTGGCGGAGTTGCTCAAAGCAGGGTCTCGAGTCCGACCGTGAGCGGGTCGGGCAGCTCGGCGACGCGGCGAACGGCAAGCAGGACGCCCGGCATGAACGAGCGGCGGTCGATCGAGTCGTGGCGAATCGAGAGCGTCTGGCCCTCGCCGCCGAAGATCACCTCCTGATGCGCGACCAGGCCGGGAAGGCGCACCGAGTGGATCGGGTCGTGGACGTTGCCGCCGGCGTCGCGGATCAAGTCCGCGGTGCGCTTTGCGGTCCCCGACGGCGCGTCCAGCTTGCCATCGTGGTGGAGCTCGACGATCTCGCACTCGGGCATGTGGGGTGCGGCCTGGCGCGCCATCTGCATCATCAGCACCGCTCCGATCGCGAAGTTGGGCGCCACGAACACGCGGGCGCGTTTCCCGTCGCGGGCCGCTCGCCTCTGCGTCGGCGCGTGCCGACTCGAGCTCGAACCCGGTGGTGCCGACCACGGCATGGACGTCGGCGGCCAGGCAGTCGCGAACGTTCTGGGCCGCCGCCTCCGGCGTCGTGAAGTCGACCACCACGTCCGCGCCGTCCAGAACGTCGGCCAGCCGAGTCTGCAGCGCCGGGTCCGCCCTGCCGGCGAGCTCGAGATCGTCGGCCTCCTCGACAGCCTCGCACACCGTCTCTCCCATCCGCCCCGCGGCGCCCGAGACGGCCACCCGGATCACGCTGATTTGAGCTCCGGGCTGACTGAGGCGGTGGCTTCCCTGAAGTGCTCCTCGCTGGGGCCGATGCACGCGGCCGACAACTGCTCGGGGTCGTACAGCTCGCGTCGCCAGCTCGGCGACGTCCTCGGCGCTCACCTGCTCGATCCGTTCGAGCATCTCGTCGAGCGAGAGCAGCGGGACGGCGAACAGGGTTGCGCGAGCCAGCCGCGACATCCGGGCGCTGGTTGCCTCCAGCCCGAGCACGATCCGTCCCTTGACGTGCTCCTTGGCGCGCTCCAGCTCCTCGGCGCTGACGCCGTGATCGCGAAGCGACGCGAGCTCGCGGCCGATGATCTCGCAGGCCTCGCGCACGTTTTCCTCCCGGGTGCCGACGTACATCGCGACCATGCCGTGATCCACGTACTGCTCGCTGTAGGAGCCGACCGCGTAGGCGAGCCCGCGCTTCTCGCGGACCTCGCGGAACAGGCGCGATGAGGTGGAGCCGCCGAAGATCGCGTCGAGAATGCCCAGCGCGAAGCGTCGCTCGTCCGAGCGCGAGATCCCCGGACCACCGAAGCAGATGTGGTACTGCTCGGTCTCCTTGGCCTGGAACGCGAAGCGCGGCGCCGGATCATCCATGTCCTCGCCAGGGACGCCATTCTGCTGGGCCGCCGGCGCGCTCAGCTGGCGTCGGGCCAGCTCCACGATCAGCTCGTGCTCGAGGTGTCCCGCCGCGGCGACGACGACGTTCGGCCCCGTGTAGTGGGCCTGGTGGTACGAGGAGATCTCGGCGACGGGGATCGAGCCGATCACCTGCGCGTCGCCCAGCACCCGGCGCCCGAGCGGATGGTTTCCGTGGACGGCGGCCGCGAGCACGTCGTGGACGCGGTCCTGGGGCTCGTCCTCGTACATCGCGATCTCCTCCAGCACGACCTCGCGCTCCGAGTCGACCTCGTCCTCGGGCAGGGCGGGGCGAAGCAGCATCTCGGCCAGCAGCTCGAAGGCGTCCTCGGTGTGCTCGTCCAGCAGCCGCGCGTGCAGGTGGGTGGATTCCTTGCTGGTCGCGGCGTTGGTCGCCGCCCCCATGCCGTCGAACAGCTCCGAGATCTCGATCGCCGAGTGGCGCTCGGTGCCCTTGAACAGCAGGTGCTCCAGGAAGTGCGAGACGCCCGCCTGCGCGGGGGGCTCGTCGCGCGAGCCCGTCCGCACCCACAAGCCGAGCGCGACCGAGCGCACCGACGGCACCACCTCGGTGATCACGCGCAGGCCCCCCGGAAGCGCGGTCTCCTCGACGCCCTCGGGGAGCGTTTGAGCGGCGGCCTCAGGCAAGGGACCTGGCGGTGGGCCGAGCGCGAAGCAATTTACGAATTTCGCCGCCGCCCGGAGCCACGCCCGCGCCCGCCGTCCAGGCGCTCACGCTCGCGCCGGCCACCGCTGTTGCCTCCGCCGCGCGGCCCCGAGTCGCCCGTCCCAACCTGTGTCAGGTCCTCGGGAGACTTGCCCTCCACCGCGGGATCGCTCGACAGCCGCAGGCCGATGCGTCCGCGCTCGCGATCCACCTCGACCACGGTGACGTCGAGCTCGTCGCCCTGCTTGAGCACGTCCTCGACAGCGCTCACCCGCTCGCCGGGCTTCACGTTGGAGATGTGGAGCAGGCCGTCGGTGCCCTTCGTCAACTCGACGAACGCCCCGAACGCGGTCGTCTTGACCACCTTGCCGGTGAACCGGTCGCCGATCTCGGCCTCCTTGGTCATCGCCTCGATGCGCGCGATGCACGCATCGACCAGGGCGCCGCTGGGCGCGTAGACCTGCACCGTGCCGTCGTCCTCGACGTTGATGTCGGCCTCGAACTCCTCCGACAGCGCCCGGATCGTCTCGCCGCCCTTGCCGATCAGGGCGCCGATCTTCTCCGGATCGATCTTGATCTGCTCGATCCGCGGCGCGTACTGCGACAGCTCCTCGCGCGGCTCCGAGATCGCCTCGCCCATCTTGTCGAGGATGAACAGCCGTCCCTGGCGCGCCTGCTCGAGCGCGTCTCGAAGAATCTCAAACGTGACCCCCGAGATCTTGATGTCCATCTGCAGGGCGGTGATCCCATCGGACGTGCCGGCGACCTTGAAGTCCATGTCGCCGAGGTGGTCCTCGACGCCGGCGATGTCGGTGAGAACGACGTGGTCGGAGCCCTCCTTGATCAGTCCCATCGCCACGCCGGCGACCGGCCGTGACACGGGCACACCGGCCGCCATCAGCGCCATCGACGAGGCGCACACCGAGCCCATCGAGGAGGACCCGTTGGACTCCAGCGTCTCCGAGACGACTCTGATCACATAGGGGAAGTCTTCCTGGCTCGGGATCGTCGGAACCAGCGCTCGCTCGGCGAGCGCGCCATGGCCGATGTCGCGGCGCTTCGGGCCGCGCATGAAACCGGCCTCCCCGACCGAGAACGGCGGGAAGTTGTAGTGGTGCCAGAAGGTCTTCGACTCGACCAGGCTGAGGTTGTCGACCCGCATGTCCATGCGGCTCGTGCCCAGCGCCACATTGGAGAGGATCTGGGTCTCCCCGCGCGTGAACAGGCCGGAGCCGTGCACGCGGGGCGAGACGTCCACCTCGCACTCGATCGGCCGGATCTCGTCCTCGGCGCGCCCGTCGGGCCGCTTCTTGTCCACCGCTATCCGACGGCGGATGATCTCCTTCTCCAGTTGGTCGAAGGCGCGCGAGGCCTCGGCGCGCCGTTCCGGGTCGTCGCCGTCGGAGCCGCTCGCGTACTGCTCGAGCACCTCCTCCTCGACCGCCTTGGCGGCCTCCTGACGGGCGAGCTTCTCCGGAATCTGGGTCGCCTCGTCCAGCTTCGCGCCGTGCGAGGAACGGATCTGCTCGACCAGGTCCGGGTCGATCTTCGGCTCCGAAGCCTCGAGCTTCTCCTTGCCCGCCTTGGCCCGCAGCTCCTCGATCGTGGTGCAGATCTTCTTGATCTCCTCGTGGGCGATGTCAAGGGCGTCGAGGACCTCGGCCTCGGTGACGCCGTTTGCCCCACATTCCACCATCAGGATCGCCTCGCTGGAACCCGACACGACGAGATCCATCTCGAGCTCCTCTGCGGACTCCTCGGCGGGGTTGACGACGAAATCGCCGTGGAGCTTGCCGATCCGCACCGCGCCGACGTGGGTCGGCACCGGGATCGGGGAAATGGCGACGGCCGCCGAGGCGCCGTTCATGGCCAGGATGTCGTAGGTGTGCTCGTAGTCCACCGACATCGGCTGGCAGACGATCTGGGTGTCGTAGTGCCAGCCCTTGGGGAACAGCGGGCGCAGGGGGCGGTCGATCATCCGGGCGGTCAGAATTGCCTTCTCGCCGGCCCTCGCCTCGCGCCGGAAGAAGGAGCCGGGGATCTTCCCGGCCGCGTAGTGCCGCTCCTCGACGTCCACCGTCAACGGCAGGAAGTCGACGTCGCGTAGGTTGCCGACCGTCGCCGTGGAGAGAACCATCGTGTCTCCGGAGCGCACGACAACGGCCCCGCCCGCCTGACGGGCGAGCTTGCCGGTCTCGAGGGAGATCTCCTCGCCGCCTATCTCCACCGAGACACGGCTCACGTCAAACATGCTCATGTATGTCCTATTCCCTTTCGGCCGCCCGGTTGGCGGCCAATCTTGCTCAGAACTCTCGTTCTCTAACGGCGACGATGTTACAGATGCCGCGACGAACGTCCCGGCGCAGGGCTACGCCAGCGCCGCGAGCGCTGCCGCGACGTCCCGGCCGACGGTGCGCCCGGCGACGAACGCCCCCGGCGTCCCGCTCACCCCGGCGCGGATCCCGCCCTCGAAGTCACGCCGGACGCGCTCCGCGACCGTCGCCGAGCGTCGTTCGCGCTCGAACCGCTCCAGGTCGAGCTCGAGCGTCCGCGCCCGCTCCCACAGGTGCGGGTCGTCGATCCTCCCCTGGTCACGATAGATCGAGTCGACGAGCCGCCAGAACGCCTCCTCCCGCTGCGCCGCGGCGGCCTCCGCTGCAGCATGGAGCGCCGGGGCCCGTGGGTGCTTGCTGGGCACCGGGAAGTGGCGGAAGACGAGCCTCAGGGGCAGCTCGGCGACCTTCACCCAGGTCGCCGCGCAGTGCGGGCAGGCCAGGTCGAGGTAGAGGATCGCCTCCGGCCCGGCACCCCGGGCGTGATCGTGGGGCCCGATCGCCGGGACGCCGGCGCTGGTCAGATCGGTCACGCGCTCAAGCTACGCCCAGTTGTGGCGCGCCGGCCCCGTGGCGGAGCTCAGTCGACGGCAGAAAGAGCGTCGAAGATCGAGGTTGGCGCCGGGGATCTCGAGCGGCGTGGGCGACTCGTGCACCCAGCTCACCACCCCATCCGGGTCGACCAGCACCAGCGAGCGGTTGCCGTGGCCGACCTGCTCGAGATAGGCGCCGTAGCTCGAGATCACCGCCCCCTTGGGCTCGAAGTCGGACAGCAGAGGGATCGACAGTCCGAGCTTGTCGCGAAATGCCCTGTGAGCCCAGGTCGAGTCGACGCTGATCCCGACCAGGCTGGCGCCCCGCTCCTCGACCTGCGGCAGGACCTCGCTGGTAGATCGAGAGCTGGTCGGCGCACACCGGGCTGAAGTCGAGCGGGTAGAAGACGAGCATCAGCTTGCCGCCCCGGAAGTCGGCCAGGCTGACCTGCTTGCCCGCGTGGTTGAGGAGTGAGAAGTCGGGCGCCGGCGTGCCGGGAGCAATCACCGCGCTGCTAACGTCGCAGGCCGAGGTCGGCCACGACCTTGCGGTAGCGCTCCAGGTCCGCCCGCTCCAGGTAGCGAAGCAGCCGCCGGCGCTTGCCGACCATCATCAGCAGGCCGCGGCGCGAGTGGTGGTCCTTGCTGTGTGTGCGCAGATGCTCGGTCAGGTGGTTGATCCGCTCGGTGAGCAGCGCAACCTGCACCTCGGCAGAGCCGGTATCGCCATTCTCGCGACCGAACTTGCCGATCAGCTCCTGCTTCTTGTCCTTCGTCAGCGGCATTACGGAGGGGTGAAGCTAGCACAGAGCTCTGTGGCCGCTTCGACGTCTCGATGCATCTGCGCGATCAGCTCGTCGACGCCCGGGAACCGTCGTTCGCCGCGCAGCCGGCTGATGAACGCGATCCGCAGAGTTCCGCCCGTACAGATCGCCGTCGAAGTCGATCAGATGCGCCTCCACGAGCAGCCCGCGCCCGGTCTCGAAGGTCGGCCGGATGCCGACGTTGACGGCCGCCGGCCGGCCGTCGGCGAACGCCGCATAGACCCCGTGGCCGGGGCACACCAGGTCGTCGGCCGGCACGATGTTGGCGGTCGCGAAACCGAGCTTGCGGCCCCGCCCATCCCCCTCGACGACCGTGCCCTCGAGCAGGAAGGGTGCGCTCCAGGCACCGGGTCGCGCCTCGACCTCGCCGGCGGCGACCAGCGAGCGGATCCGGGTCGACGAAACGATCTCGCCGTCCACCTCCACCAACGGCGCGACGCGGGTCTCGAACTCCTCGCGTGAGGCGAGCATCTGCGGGTCTCCCTTCGCCTTGGCGCCGAACCGGAAGTTCTCCCCCACGGAGACGCTCTGTGCGCCCAGCGCCTCGACCAGGATCCGGGAGCAGAAGTCTTCGGCGGCGATCGATGAGAACTCGTCGTCGAACGGGATCACGATCAGCTCCTCGACTCCCAGCCCCTCGATCACGTCGCGCTTGATCGCGAACGGCATGATCAGCTTCGGCGCGGCCTCGGGGTGAAGCACGCGCAGCGGATGCGGCTCGAAGGTCAGTGCCGTGTCGGCGCCGTCGATCACCTGCCGGTGGCCGACGTGGACGCCGTCGAAGACGCCGATCGCCACGTTTCGCGATCGGCGCTCGACGTCGGGGAGCTGGGTGACCTTGATCCTCATCGAAAGCCGGCGGCGAAGCCTTTCACGCTGGCGCGACTCCCGCTATGCGAGCACCACTTCGGGCCGAAGCGCGGCGTCCCGGCGGCGGGCGATGGCCACCACGCGCCCCTCGTGGGTGAGTCTCAGCGGTCCCCTCGGCCTCATCGGCGGCCGGCACCGGGCTCCCGTGCGCGACGCGCTCCGCCTCGGTCGCGTCCAGGGTCCGCTCGGGCAGGAACTCGAGCGCGTCCTCGACAGCGAGCGGCTCGCCGTTCGCGTCCTCGACCCGAAACGGACCGACGGCGATGCGCCGCAGCAGCTCGCAGTAGGCGTCGCCGAGCGTCTCGATCAGGGTCCGAACATAGGTGCCCGTCGAACACTGGATCTCGAACTCGGCGCTGTCTTCCTCACGTCGCAGCAGCGTGGCGCTCGTAGACCTCGACGTCGCGCTCCGGCGTCTCGATGCTCTCGCCACGGTGCGCGCGACGGTACAGGCGCTCGCCCTCGACCCTGACCGCCGAGGTCATCGGCACCCGCTGGCGGATCCGCCCTGTTGGCAGCTCCAGCCGCTCGGGAAGCGCGCCGGTGTGGCTGAGCTCCCCGTTGGGATCTCCCGTCGTCGAGTGCCAGCCAAGCCTCGCCGTCGCGCTGGTAGGTCTTCGGCAGCCCGCACGAAATAGCGCTGGAGTCGCGTGGCCGGGCCCAGGAGCACCACGAGCAGCCCGGTGGCGAACGGGTCGAGCGTTCCGGCATGGCCCGCCTTTTGGAGTCGCTCGCGCCGGATGCCCTGGACCACGTCGTGAGAGGTGCAGCCGGGCGGCTTGTCGACCAGCAGCACCCCGGCCGGCCGCGCCTCAGCGGTCACTTCCGCGGCCGACGGGCCTGGTCGGCGCTAGAGCTGCGCCCTGACCTCGCCACAGAGGAACTCGACCAGCTCCGAGTAGCCGAGGTCGGTCGAGAACCCGGCCGCCCGCAGGTGGCCGCCACCGCCGTGCTTGCGCGCGATCGCCGAGACGTCCACCTTGCCGACGGTCGATCGCAAGCTCACCTTGCGCGCCGCCCGACCGCCGTCGGTCTTGTCGCGAATCATCGCCGCGACCTCGGTGCCCTCGAGCGCACGCACGTGATCGATGATCCCCTCGGTGAGGATGTCGCTCGCACCCGTATCGGCATAGTCCTCGGCCGAGATGTAGGTGACGGCCAGGTTGCAGTCGGCGAAAGCGCTCGATCTTCTCGATCGCGCGCGCGACCAGGCGCAGCTTCTCGATCGGTACTCGCTCGTACAGGCGCCGGTACGTGTCGTGGACGTTGACGCCGGCCTCGATCAGCTCCGCGGCCATGCGGTGCGTGGTCGCGCTCGTGTTCCCGTACATGAACCGGCCGGTGTCGGTGACCACCGCCACGTAGAGTGCCCCCGCGATCTCCGGGGTCAGCTCCGCGCCGAGCAGCTTCGCCAGCTCGAACAGGATCTCGGCGGTGCACGAGGCGTTCGTGTCGACCAGGTTCAGGGTGCCGAAGCCGGTGTTGTCGTGATGGTGGTCGATGTTCAGGATCTTCGACTCGCCGCGGTGCAGGAAGCCAACCGGCATGCGGTCGATGTTCCCGCAGTCGAGGAAGACCAGCACCCGGTCGACGACGTCGACGGGCGGCTCGTGGAAGACCTCCTCGAGGGGCAGGAACCGGTACTCGACCGGCAGCGGGAACTCCTTGGCGGCGAGGAACATCACCGAGTCCTTGCCGAGCTGGGTGAGGATGTGATGCATGGCGAGCAGCGAGCCGAGCGCGTCCCCATCCGGGCCCTCGTGGGTCGTCAGCAGGAAGCGATCCGCAGCCCGAATCTCGTCGGCCACGTCCGCCGGTGACGCATCCGTGCGTTCCGCCACCGTGGCCACCGCCTTGCTCACGAATCCAACAGCCTGGAGATTCGGACGCCGCGCTCCGGAGCCTCGTCGTAGTGGAAGCTCAGGGTCGGAGTGCGCTTGATTCTCATCTCACGGGCGATCCTGGCCTGGAGCACGCCATGAGAAGAGCGGAGGCCGGCCAGCGTCGCGGCGCGCTCCGCGTCGTCGCCGAGCACGCTCACATGGACACGCGCTGAGCGCAGGTCCGGGCTGGTCTCCACCGAGGTCACCGTTACGAATCCAATCCGTGGGTCCTCGAGCTCCGTCGTGATCGCAGACCCGATCACCTCGCGCATCACCTCGTTCACCCTCCTCATGCGCTCGGTGGGCATGGTCCGGCGACTATAACCGAGGGCACTCCGGCGACCTGGGCGGTCTCAGCCGCGGATGTCGACCAGGCTCAGCACGTCGCGCTCGAACGCGCACCCGTCCGGACAACGCGCCTCGACGAAACGCTCCAGCTCGTCGGCGCGACGTCCGACGTCCCCGCCACCCACCAGGGCGCAGACGAGCGTCGACCGCTGCCAGGTGTCGTGCCCGTCGACCTCGGCGACCGACGCCCCGAATCGCTGCCGCAGCTGCGCCTTCAGTGAGTGGAGGACCTTGCGCTTTCCCTTCAGGTCGTGCGAGTCGTTCAGGTGCAACCGGACCTCGACCAGGCAGACGAAGGGGACCACGCCCTGAGGCTACTCCAGCGTCTGCTCGACCTGCTTGGTCTCGAACAGCTCCAGGACGTCGCCGACCTTGACGTCCTGATAGCCCTCGAGCACGACGCCGCATTCGAGCCCCTCCTCGACCTCCTGCACGTTGTCCTTGAAGCGGCGCAGCGAGCCGATCCGGCCGGTCCACACGATGGTGCCCTCGCGAACCAGGCGCACCTGGGCCGTCCGGGTGATCTTGCCGTCGGTGACCTCGCAGCCGGCGATCGTGCCCACCCGCGAGGCGCGGAACAGCTCCTTGACCTCCGCCTGGCCGATCGCCTCCTCGACATCCTCGGGCTCCAGCAGGCCCTCCAGCGCGGCTCGGAGGTCCTCGGTCACCTTGTAGATCACCGTGTAGGTCCGAATCTCGACCCCTTCGCGCTCGGCCGCCCGGCGGGCGTCGACCAGGGGGCGCACGTTAAAGCCGATGATGATCGCGTCGGAGGCCGCCGCCAGCATCACGTCCGACTCCGTGATCCCACCGGTCGCCGCGTGGATCACGTCCGCCACGATTCGTTCCTGCGGAAGCTTCGCGATCTGGTCCTGAAGGGCGCCCAGCGAGCCCGAGACGTCCGCCTTCACCACGATGTTGAGCTCCTTGACCTCGCCTGACGTTGCCTTCTCGAAGACCTCGTCGAGGCTGATCTTGCGAGCCTGCTGGCGAGCCAGCGCCTCAGTCTTCAGCCGGTGGAGGCGCTCCTCGGCAATCTGGCGCGCGGTGCGCTCCCCATCCACCGCCTCGACTCGCTCGCCGGCCTCGCATACGCCGTCGAGCCCCACCACCTCGACCGGGTCGCCGGGGTGGGCCTCCTCCACGCGCGCCCCCGTGAAGTCGAGCATCGCTCGTACCTTCCCCCAGTTCGCGCCCGCGACCAGTGCGTCCCCGACGTGAAGCGTGCCACGCTGGATCAACACGGTGGCGACGGGTCCGCGCCCGGGATCGAGGTGCGACTCGATCACGACGCCTGACGCCGGGGCCGTCGGGTTGGCCCGGAGCTCCTCGAGCTCGGAGGTCAAGACGATCATCTCGAGCAGGTTGTCCAGCCCCTCCTTCGTCTTGGCGGACACGTCGCAGAAGATCGTCTCGCCACCCCATTCCTCGGGCGTCAGCCCCTGGGAGGCGAGCTCGTTGCGCACCCGATCGGGCTGGGCACCCTGCTTGTCGATCTTGTTGACGGCGATCAGGATCGGCACCTCGGCCGCCCGCGCGTGGTCGATCGCCTCCACCGTCTGGGGCATCACGCCGTCGTCGGCCGCGACCACGATCACGGCGAGATCGGTGACCTTGGCGCCGCGCGCGCGCATCGCGGTGAACGCCTCGTGACCCGGAGTGTCGAGGAAGGTGACGAGCTTGCCGTTCTGGTGCACCTGGTAGGCGCCGATGTGCTGGGTTATCCCGCCCGCCTCGCCGGCCACCACCTCGGTCTCGCGGATCGCGTCGAGGAGCGACGTCTTGCCGTGATCGACGTGGCCCATGATCGTCACCACCGGCGGCCTCTCTGAGAGGTCCTTCTCGGCGTCGTCGTATACCGGCTCCTCGGACTCCTCCTCCGCGGCGCTGACGATCTCGACCTTCTGGTCCAGCGCCGCGGCCAGGGCCGTCACGGTGTCATCGGACAGGGTCTGGGTCAGCGTCGCCATCTCGCCCAGCTCCATCAGCTTCTTGATCACCTCCGCGCCTCCCAGGCCGAGCGTCTCGGCCACCTCGCGCACCGTGGCCCCGGAATGGACCTTGGTCGGTGGTAGCTCGACGACCTCGACCGGCTTGGCCACAGGCTCTTCGAGCAGCGGCCGGCGCCGGCGCCCTCCGCGGCGCCGGGGCGGGCGCGACGGCGGTGCCTGGGGCATGTGCTCGCGGCGCGACGCCTGTGAATCGATCACCACACGGCGGCGCTTGCGTCCTTGTGAGCCCGCCCGCGGCTGCGCTGTCGCCCGCCTCACGGCGCGCCGGGCCCGCCGCCCCCGACTTGGCCTGGGCCGCGGGCTTTCCGTCCGTGCCCTTCGACTCGGGCGCGCCCTTCGTCTTCGACCCAGCCTTCGGAGTCGCCTTCGCCTGCCTTGCTCTCGGCCTTCGCTCCGTCGCCGGTAGCGGCGGCCAGGGCCTTCAGGGCATCCTCCTCCTCGACGCTCGAGGCGGCCACCTTGGCCTCGATGCCCGCCGCGTTCAGCGCGGCCAGGACCGCCTTGCTGGTCAGGCCCTCCTGCTTGGCGATCTCGTGAACGCGCTTCTTCAAGATTCCTTGGAATCCTCGGCTTGCGCCTCCTCGGATTCCTCGGAGGATCGGACCTCGGCTGCCACGGGCTCCTCATCGCCCTCGGCCGCTCCATCGGTCGCGCCAGCCGGTTCAGGCTGTTGCGCCGCCGCCGGCTCCTCGTCGGTCTCCTCGGCCTGCGTCTCCTCGGTCGATCCCGCCTCGCCGGCCTCCTGGGCCGCGTGCTCGACCTCCTCGGCCTCGACTTCCTCGACCGCCTCCACCTCGGCCTCCTCGAGCTCCTCCTCTGCCCCGACGATCGCCTCGGCCTCTCGGTGGCCTCCTCGGCCTCGGCCTTCGTGGCTTCCTCGGCCGCAGCCTCCTCGGCCTGCTGGGCCGCGCTCGAACTCCGCCGTAGCGCGCTCGACCAGGGGGCGAATCTCGCTCTCGTCGGCGTTCGAATCGGCCAGCTTCTGGATCTCCTGGTCCGACAGGGGCGTCAGCACGGTGACCCGATTGGTCTCGAATCGCGCCAGCGCCTGGTGCTGGGGCAGGCCGCAGTAGCGCGAGCCCGAAAGCGCCGCGTTCGGGCACCGCCGCCCGGCGGAGAGCACCGCTGCGCAGCGGCCGTCCGCCTCCTCGCCGTCCTCGAAGGTGAGCTCGTCCTCTTCCTGGCTGAACTCGGTCTCGGACTTGATGTCGACCTTCCAGCCGGTGAGCTTCGCGGCGAGCCGGGCGTTCTGGCCCTCGCGCCCGATCGCCAGCGAGAGCTGGTCGTCCGGCACGATCACCGTCGCCTCCTGCTTCTCGTCATCGACGAGCACCTCTCGCACGCGGGCCGGCGACAGCGCCTTGGCCACGAAGCGAGCCGGCTCCTCGTTGTAGGGGATGATGTCGATCTTCTCGCCGCGCAACTCGGAGACCACCATCCGCACCCGGGAGCCCCTGGGCCCGACGCAGGCGCCGACGGGATCGACGCCGTCGGCGTGCGAGATGACGGCGATCTTCGAGCGGTAGCCCGGCTCGCGGGCGACGCCGACGATCTCAACCAGACTGTCGGCGATCTCCGGCACCTCGAGCTGGAAAAGCTGCTTGATCAGCTCCTGGTGGCGCCGCGAGACCACGATTCCGGGCCCCTTGCCCTCCGCGTTGACCTCGGTGATCACCGCCTTCACCCGCATGCCATGGTCATAGCGCTCGTTCCAAACCTGCTCGGAGCGCGGCAGGAGCGCCTCGACGCGCTCGCGCAGCTGGACGAGCGTGTAGCGGTTGTCTGACTGCTGGATGATCCCGGTGATCAGCTCGCCAACCCGGTCCTGGTACTCCTCGAACATCATGTGCCGCTCCGCCTCGCGGATGCGCTGCAGGATCACCTGCTTCGCGGTCTGGGCGGCGATCCGGCCGAAGTTCTCCGGGGTGACGTCGCGGGTCGTGATCTGGTCCTCGTAGGGGGCCAGGAGCTCCGGGTCCAGCTCTGGCTCCTCAGGCTCGCGGAGCTCGCCGGTCTCCGGGTCGATCGTCTGCTCCTGCTCCTCGATCGCCTGCGCCACCAGCTTCTCCTCCAGCTCGGGCGGCAGGATCAGCTCGAAGACGCGGAAGTCGGCGGTCTCGCGGTCGAGGTCGACGCGCGCGTACCGGGCCGCCCCCGGCGTCTTCTTGTACGCCGACAGCAGTGCGTCCTCGAGCGCTGCCATCAGCGTCTCGGCATCGATCCCCTTCTCCTGCTCGAGGCCCCTGATGGCCTCGACGATCTCGCGGCTCATCGGGCTCCCTCCAGCGGGATCGAGGGGTCGGGCACCAGATTCGAGCGGCGGATGCGAGCCAGGGGGATCTCGACCTCGCCGATGCCGGCCTCGAGACGGACGCGGCGCTCATCCGCCGCCGTCAGCGTGCCGGTGAAGCTGCGCTGCCCCTCGATCGCCTCGCGAGTGCGAACCCTGACGCGCCGTCCCATGAAGCGGCGAAAGTGCTCGGGCTTGGTCAGGGGGCGATCCGCCCCCGGCGAGGAGACCTCGAGGGACCATGCCGCAAGCAGGTCACGAAGCTGGTTGGTGACCCGCTCGCACAGAGCCAGGTCGACCCCATTCGGATGATCGATGTAAAGGCGCAGCGTCTCGGCGGCCGGGCGGTCCAGCGCGATCAGCTCAACGGCGGGATCGAAGTCCCGAAGCCGTCGTCTCGATCTGCTCTTGAAGCTCTTCCAAGCTCTTCCTTCTCGTTTCCTGGGTGGCTCCCCACCCCTTCCACGCCGACAAAAAAGGCGGGCCCGTGCCCACCTCCAACAGGGTTCGGGTGAAAAAGAGTGATCTGAGTATAGCCTCGGCCCTGCGCACGGGGCAAGCCTGCAGCGACGCACGCGGAGCCGATTGCGAAACCGCCATTCGACGCCTGGATCAGACCTCCAGCATCAGCGTCACGGGCCCATCGTTGACCAGCTCGACCGCCATTCGGGCGCCGAACATCCCCGGCTTTGCGCCCAGGTGCTCGCAGAAGCGCTCGTACAGAGGCTCGGCCACCTCCGGCGGTGCGGCCGAGCTGAAGCCAGGCCGGTTGCCCCCGCGGGTATCGGCGTAGAGCGTGAACTGGCTCACGCAGAGAACCTCGCGGTCGGCCAGCGGCTCGTTCATCCTGCCGTCGGCGTCGTCGAAGATCCGCAGCGCCCTGACCTTGTCCGCCAGCCTGTCCGCCTCGGCCTCCGTGTCCTCGGGCGCCACGCCCAGCAAGACGAGCAGTCCGGGCCCGATCACCGAGAGCTGTCGCCCCTCCACCGAGACCGACGCCCGGCTGACGCGCTGAACCAGCGCCCTCATGCGACGGGCTGGGGCTACCGACTCCCGGCCAGACGCTGCCGGTAGATCCGGTAGTCGTCGCGCTCGGGGCGCAGATTGGCGGCGATTGCGAGGTGGCGTCGCGCCCGGTCGCGCTGGCCGGTCAGGGTCAGCGCCCTGCCGAGACAGAAGTGGGCGAAGTCGTTCACCGGGTAGCGCTCCACGACGGCCTCGAACTCACGCGCCGCCTCCGCGTATCGCCGGCTGCGGAAGTAGGCGCGGCCGAGCGCCTCCCGAATCGAGCTCTTCTCGGGCGCCAGTCGAGCGGCTTTCGAGAGCGGCACCGTGGCCGGGGCGAAGTCCCCCGCCTCGAGCAGGGACACGCCCCGCTGGTAGAGGGAGTAAAGAGAATCGCCCCCGGCGTCGGCCATCGACCCAAGTGTAGGGCCGGTCGCCGAGAACACAGAGGCAACCGCCGGAAGCCTCGCCCTGGTCTATCGCCTGCCGCTTGCCGCCTGCTCGCGAAGCGCCTCCACCCGGTCCAGGATGGCGGCCGCGACCTCCTCCTTGGGCGCCAGCGGGACTCGTCGCTCGCCGTCGGGCTCCACGATCACCACCTCGTTGAGCGCCGAGTCGAACCCGATCTCGGCACGCGAGACGTCGTTGAAGACGATCGCGTCCAATCCTTTGCGATCCAGCTTCGAGCGTGCCCGCTCGATCGCGTTGGGCCCGTGCTCGGCCGCGAAACCGACCAGGGTCTGGTCGTCGCTTCGCAGCGACGCGAGATCGGCCAGGAGGTCCTGGGTCTGCTCGAGGCGAAGGTCGAGGACGCCGCTGGCCTCGCGGGAGATCTTCCCCGCCTGCGCCACCGCCGGCCGGAAGTCGGCCACGGCGGCGGCCATCAACAGCACGTGGCAGGCCGGGAACTCCTCTCGCAGGGCGGCCGCCAGCTCGTCCGCCGTCTCGATGTCGATCCGGCGTACACCGGCCGGCTCGGGCAGCGAGACGCTGGCGGCGATCAGGGTTACCTGCGCTCCCCGGCGGGCGGCCTGCTCGGCCAGCGCCAGCCCCATCCGTCCGCTCGAGCGGTTGCCGATGAAGCGGACGGAGTCGATCGGCTCCCGGGTCCCACCAGCGGTGACCAGCACTCGCAGCCCGTCCCAGGATCCTCGCGCAGCGGGCAGGAGCGCCTCGATCTCGGCCAGCAGGCGCTCCGGCGGCGGCAGCCTGCCGACGCCCTTCTCCCCTCGTGACGCCAGCGCCCCCTCCTCGGGCTCGATCACCCGCACCCCGCGCTCGCGCAGCGTTGCCAGGTTCGCCTGGGTGGCGGCGTCCGCGTACATCCGGTCGTTCATCGCCGGGGCGACGACGCGCGGCGCCGGGCAGGCCAGGAACGACGTGCTCAGCATCGAGTCGGCGATCCCGGCGGCAAGCTTGGCGACGGTGTTGGCCGACGCCGGCGCGACCAGGTAGACGTCCGCATTGGCGGCCAGCTCGAGGTGGCCGATGGGGTCGTGGTCTCCGAGCGGATCGCCGGGGAAGGTGCCCCGAACGGGGTCGCGCTCGAACTCGTCGACCAGGACCGGCGCGCCGACGATGCCCTCGAACGACGCAGCGCCCACGAACCTCTGAGCGGCCGGCGTCATCAGCACTCGAACGCCGTGCCCGGCCAGGGTCGCCAGTCGCGCCAGCTCCAATGCCTTGTAGGCGGCGATGCCGCCGCTTACGCCAAGAAGGATGCGGGCCATCTCGGGTGCCCCACCCGCGCCGGGCTAGGCGCCGCGGTAGCGGTACTTGAGCTTCCCGGCCGCCAGCTCCTCGAGCGCGATCGTGAGGTAGTTGCCCGACGGCGTGTCGACCATCGGCGGCGTGTACTCCTCATAGCTGCCCTCGCCGAGCGCCCGGTAGTAGCTGTTCAGCTGCCGGGCCCGCTTCGCCACCACGAGCACGGCGGCGTAGTGAGAATCGGTCTGCGCGAGCAGGGTATCGACGCGTGGCTTGATCATCTTCCGACCATTCTAGGGATCGCGCTCCAACTCATTGCGCACGATTCCTTCCAGGTTCGCGGCCGCGCTCTCGAGGTCGTCGTTGACGATCACGTGCTCGAACTCCTGCTGCGCGGCCAGCTCCAGCTCCGCCGTCCGCAACCGTTCGTCGATCGCCTCGCCGGAGTCCGTCCCCCGGGTCTCGAGCCGCCGGCGCAGCGCGCGCGGGGTCCGGCGGGGCGACGAACACCTGGACGGACTCCGGCATCGCCGCGCGCACCTGGCGGGCGCCCTGCACCTCGATCTCCAAGACCACGGACCGGCCCTCGGCGAGCCGCAGCTGGACCTCCGAGCGCAGGGTCCCGTATCGGTTGCCGCTGTAGGTGGCGTGCTCGAGGAACTCGCCGTTCCGGGCGCGGCGGTCGAACTGCTCGCCGTCCAGGAAGTGGTAGTCGCGGCCGTCCACCTCCCCGTCTCGCGGCTCCCTGGTCGTCGCGGACACGGAGAGCTCGAGCCCGGGCACGCGGCGCAGGAGCTCGGCGATCAGCGTCCCCTTGCCGACCCCCGACGGCCCGGTGATCACGAAGACCTTCGACACGGTGCCAATCCTGACCGATGGACCGGCGCCTGATCCGCCCCCGAATGCAACGCCTTCCGGGCGTGACGGTGGAGGCTTCGTAACAGGCACGCGGCCGCCTCGCCGAGTGTCACGTTACCCAGCCCATGGTCGACAAACTCGACAGTCGATGCGCGATGCCGCGAGTCAGAAGCGACGCGGCGACGGGACCGCGTAACCCATATGGAGTTCGCGGGGTACCCCGTACAGTGGCTCCGATGAGCAGCCATCAATCGCGTAGCCAATCAGGCGATCATGCGACCGCTGGCCAGCTCTGGTTTGGGTCGATCCTCATTGGACTAGGTTGTGCGCTAGTGCTCGGCGGGACTTCCGTCGGCGCTTATGCGCTCTCCTCCGCTCCCGACACCGCTCGGTCAACGCTCGTCGGCCCGCGATTCCCCTGATTCTTGGCGCATCGGCCCTGCTGTCCCTCGCGGGCATTGTGCTGCGCCACACGCCCACCGCCCGGTGGCTGACCCAGCTCAACGCCCAGGCGTGGACGATCACAGCGGCCGCCCTCGTTACCACCGTGCTCATGGTCGGGGTGGCCGCCAACGCACCACTTGGCGCCTTTTGGACGCATACCGTCCAAAAGGCGCCACCGAAGGTCGCCGAACGCGGTCACGTGGGCGCCAAGCCGCCCCCGCCGGCGAACCCGGAGCTAGCGACGCAGCTGCGAGACCAGCTCGCCGCGCTGGCGGGCGGACAGGCCGCCGATCGTCTTCGACGGCGAGATACGGCACTGGCTGAGGATCTTGTTGGCCTTCACCCGGCCGTATTTGGGGACCGCGAGGATCATGTCGAAGGCCTTCGCGGAAAGCACGTAGTCGGGAGGATCGCGGAGCAGCGATTCGACCTTGACCTTCCCCGCCTTCAGGTCCCGTTTCAGCTGAGCCCGCTTGGAGCGGATCTCGTTCGCCCTCCTCAGAGCCCGCATCCGCTGCCCGTGGGTTCTCTCGGGAACGGCAGCTGCGGTGTCGACGGAGGGAGCCATCGGCGGCGGCGATCATATACCCGCCCTCACGCGCCACACAAGGGGCAAACCGGCCTTCCGTGGAAATTTCATTCGACCTTAGGTTGAGGTCGACGCCGCGATCCGGCCCCGTACCTCCGAGGGCGCGTCCGCCCCCGCCTGCCGGAGCGCCGCGCCGAGCTCCTCCCGAACCCTGCTCCCCGCCAACGGGTCGCGAAAGCTTGCCGTGCCGACGGCCACCGCGGTGGCGCCGGCGGCCAGAAACGCCACCGCGTCGGCGCCCGACTCGATGCCCCCCATCCCGATCACCGGGATCGAGACGGCGGCCGCGACCTCGCGGACTTGAGCGAGGGCGAACGCCCGGATCGCCGGCCCCGAAAGCCCACCGCCGCCCCCGCCCAACCAGGCTTCGAGCGTGCGGGGGTCGGTCGCGACGGCCCGCAGGGTATTGACCAGCGAGACCGCGTCGGCGCCGCCGTGCTCCGCCGCCAGGGCCACGGTCGCCGGCTCCGCGACGTTCGGAGTCAGCTTGACGATCAACGGCGTCGCCGTCAGCGGGCGGAGGGCTTGGAGCAGCGCCAGGGTCTCCTCGGGCTGCTGGCCGACGATCAGTCCCGACTCCACGTTGGGGCAGGAGACGTTCAGCTCGAGTGCCGCAACCTCGGCGCGTCCCGCAACCCCCTCGACCAGGCCGGCGAACTCGCCGTGGCTGGTGCCCATCACCGAGACCACCAGCGGCACCGGAAGCTCGGCGAGCTCCGGCAGGTCCTGCTCGAGAAATCCTTCGAGCCCCTTGTTCGGGAGGCCGATCGAGTTGACCATTCCGGCGGGGGTCTCGAAGATCCGCGGCGGCGGGTTCCCCACCCGGGGCTCGGGGGTGATCGTCTTCGAGACGAAGGCCGAGAACGGAAACTCGTCCAGCAGGGCCGCTCCGAAGACTCGCCGGGCGGCGATCGCGTCGAACGTACCGGAGCCGTTCAGCACCGGGTGCTCGAGCTGCATCCCGCAGAGCTCGACGCTCAGGTCCATCAGTGCCCGGACCCCGGAACCAGGGCGGTGTGGATCTCGGCGGCGTTGACCACCGGGCCGTCCACACACAGCCGCATGAAGCCGCCGGTGGCGAGCGGCACCGCGCACCCGAAGCAGGCCCCGAAGCCACAGGCCATCGGCGCCTCCATCGCCAGCTCGGCCGCGACCTGGGCCCGGGCGCACATCGCCCGCACCGCCTCCAGCATCGCGGGCGGGCCACAGGCGTAGACCGCTCCGCTTCGGGCCTCGTCTCCCTCGAGCAACACCGCGAGCAGGTCGGTCACGTAGCCGCGGTGGCCGGTGTGGCCGTCCTCACTCGCCATCCGGACCTCGGAGCAATCGAACAGCTCCTCGACTCCGCCGGAGTGGTGGCGATCGCGAAATCCGATCAGGTTGCGGACGGGGATCCCCTGCCGAGCGAGCTGGCGGCGAAGGATCGCCAGCGGCGCGATGCCGATGCCCCCGCCGACCAGAATCGCCCCGGCTGCATCCGGCGCCAGCTCGTGCGGCGCCGAGAATGGCCGGCCGAGCGGTCCTGTGACCCACAGCCGCTCGCCCGGGCGCAGCCCGGCGAGCCGATCCGTCCCGGGCCCGACCGCCTCGACCACGAAGTCGAGGCACAGGCCATCCTCGGCGGGCGTTGCCCCCGCCACCGAGAAGGCCCGAGGCAGGTAGGGGCGGCCGTCGCGCTGGCCCCAGCCGTCGGCCGCGACGAGCATGTAGAACTGGCCGGCGAGCGGCTCGGGGCCCGAGCGGTCGAGAGCCGA
Source organism: uncultured Actinomycetes bacterium (assembly GCA_963760665.1). Classification (GTDB taxonomy): domain Bacteria; phylum Actinomycetota; class Thermoleophilia; order Solirubrobacterales; family 70-9; genus AC-56. The sequence continues at coordinate 53,824 of CAVXDS010000007.1, read as the reverse complement.
GAAGATCCGGTAGCCCCCCGTCTCGCGGTTGGCGGTGACCTCGCAGGGGCGGCGCCCCGGCGGCGCGCTCGCCCGGTCAGACAGCGGTGCGGTCTCTCGAGCCTGCCGGCCTGTCATGGAGCTCCTGAAGCGATCGTGGCTCCGCGCCTTGCTCACGCTGGGCGAAGATCGCCCTGGCCGCTGCCGAGGCCCCGGTCATCGTCGTCACGCAGGGAACCCCCTGGCGGACGGCCGCGGTACGGATCTCGTAGCCGTCCGAGCGGGCGCCGCTGCCGGTCGGGGTGTTGATCACCAAGTCGACCTCGCGGTTTCGGATGTAGTCGACCACGTGGGGCGACCCCTCGGCGATCTTGTTGATCCCACTCACCGGCACGCCCATGCGCGAGATCGCCTGCGCGGTCCCACGCGTGGCGATGATCCGGAAGCCCAGGTCGTGGAAACGTGCCGCGAGCTGGGTGGCGGCCGGTTTGTCGGTATCGGTCACCGTGATGAACACCGTCCCCTGGCGTGGCAGGGCGATGCCGGCGGCCAATTGGGCCTTGCCGAAGGCGGTCGGAAAGTCCGAGGCGATGCCCATCACCTCGCCGGTCGACTTCATCTCGGGGCCGAGCACCGAGTCGGCGCCGGCGAAGCGCGCGAAGGGCAGCACCGCCTCCTTGACGCTGACGTGGTCGGTCGGCGTCTCGGGGAGCTCCTGGTCCGCCAGGCTCTCTCCCAGCATCAGCCGGCAGGCGATCTTGGCCAGCGGGGCTCCGATCGCCTTGGAGACGAACGGGACCGTCCGCGAGGCCCGCGGGTTCGCCTCCAGGACGTAGAGCTGCCCCCCGGCGACCGCATACTGCACGTTGATCAAGCCGATCACCCCGAGCTCCAGGGCGATACGTCGGGTGGTCTCCCGGATGTCCGCCAGCATCTCCTCGCCGAGGCTCATCGGTGGCAGCACGCAGGCGGAATCACCCGAGTGAACGCCCGCCTCCTCGACGTGCTGCATGATCCCGGGGACCCGCACGTCGGTGCCGTCGGCGAGCGCGTCGACGTCCACCTCGATCGCCTCCTCGAGGAACCGGTCGAGCAGCAGGGGGTGCTCCTGGTCGGCCTTCACGTGCTGCTCCAGGTAGCGGGCCAGTCCCTCGGCCGTGTAACAGATCTCCATTGCCCGGCCCCCGAGCACGTAGGAGGGGCGCACGAGCAGGGGGAAACCGACCTCCTCCGCGATCACCGCCGCCTCGTCGGCTGACAGGGCCGTGCCGTACGGCGGGTGAGCGATGCCGAGCCGGCCCAGGAGCGCCCCGAACCGGCCACGGTCCTCGGCCAGGTCGATCGCGTCCACGGGCGTGCCCAGAAGCTGCGCCCCTGCCTCCTCCAGCGCCTGGGCGAGCTTCAGCGGCGTCTGGCCCCCGAACTGAACGATCACGCCCTCGGGTCGCTCGGCGTCGATCACCGCCAGCACGTCGTCGGCGGTCAACGGCTCGAAGTACAGGCGGTCGGAGGTGTCGTAGTCGGTGGAGACGGTCTCCGGATTGCAGTTGATCATCACCGCGTCGCGGCCGGAGTCACGCACGGTCATCGCGGCGTGCACGCAGCAGTAGTCGAACTCGATCCCCTGGCCGATGCGGTTCGGGCCCGAGCCGAGGATGACGACCGAGGCGCGATCGCCACGCCGGACCTCACCGCGGGCAGCTTCCTCGTGCCCCCCTGCAGGCGCGGCCGGGTCTCGGGCAGGACGCTCGTGTGCGGAGTAGTAGTACGGCGTGCGAGCTTCGAACTCGGCGGCGCAGGTGTCAACCGACTTGAACGTGCGGCCCAGCCCCTCGGTCCCGTCGCCGTCGATCGCCAGCGCCCCGAGCTCGCGCAAGAACCACGGGTCGATCGAGGTCCGCTCCCGAATCTTGGCGGGGTCCGTACCACGCCGGAACGCCTCCAGGATGAGGTCGTAGCGGTCCGGCGCGGGGGTCACGAGGCGGTCGAGCAGCTCGTCGGTGTCCTCGGGTATCTGCGCCTCGGAGTCGAGCTCGCGCGAACGCATGGCCTTCGCGAACGACTCGCGGAAGGTGCGGCCGATCGCCATCGCCTCCCCCACCGACTTCATGTGGGTCGACAAACTCCCCTCGGCGCCCGGGAATTTCTCGAAGGCGAACCGTGGCATTTTCGTGACCACGTAGTCGATCGTCGGCTCGAACGAGGCGGGGGTCGCCTTGGTGATGTCGTTGGGGATCTCCTCGAGCGCGTAACCGACCGCAAGCTTGGCGGCGATCTTCGCGATCGGGAAGCCGGTCGCCTTCGAGGCGAGCGCCGATGAGCGAGAGACGCGCGGGTTCATCTCGATCACCGCGATCTCGCCGGTCCGCGGGTCGACGGCGAACTGGATGTTCGAGCCTCCCGTCTCCACGCCGACCGCGCGAATCACCCGCAGGGCCTGGTCCCGCAGCTCCTGGTAGAGGCGATCCGTCAGCGTCTGGGCAGGGGCAACGGTGACGCTGTCGCCGGTGTGAACGCCCATCGGGTCCACGTTTTCGATCGAGCAGACCACGACCACGTTGTCGTTGCGATCGCGCATCACCTCGAGCTCGAACTCACCCCAGCCGAGCACCGACTCCTCGACCAGCACCTGGTTGATCGGGCTCGCCGCCAAACCCTCGGAGACGACCTGGCGAAGCTCGGTCTCGGTTCGCCCCACGCCGCCGCCCTGGCCGCCCAGCGTGTATGCGGGACGCACGATCGCAGGGAGCTCGATGCGCCCGTCGGTGAGCGCCCGTTCCGCGTCGCCGACGTTGCGCACGATCTGCGACCACGGGACGCGCAGCCCGGCACCCTCCATCGTCTCGCGAAAGACCTCGCGGTCCTCGGCGCGACGGATCGCCTCGTAGTCGGCCCCGATCAGCTCCACCCCGCAGCGCTCGAGCACCTTCGCCTCGTGGAGCGCCGAGGCGAGGTTGAGTGCGGTCTGGCCGCCGAGGGTGGGCAGGAGCGCCTGGGGCCGCTCGCGCTCGATGATCCGTTCCACCGAGTCAACGGTCAGCGGCTCGACGTAGGTGCGGTGGGCGAACTCGGGGTCGGTCATGATCGTGGCCGGGTTGGAGTTCACGAGCACGACCTCGTAGCCGTCGGCGAGCAGGACCTTGCACGCCTGGGCGCCGGAGTAGTCGAACTCCGCGGCCTGGCCGATGACGATCGGCCCGCTGCCGATCAGGAGGATCTTGTGGATGTCGTCACGGCTGGGCATCAGGCGGCCGCCAGCTCCAGGAAGCGGTCGAACAGGTGGCGGGCGTCGTGCGGGCCGGGTCCCGCCTCCGGGTGGTATTGGACGGTCGCCCCCGGCACGTCCTTGAGGACGAGTCCCTCCACGGTGCGGTCGTACAGGTTCAGATGGGAGAGCTCGGCGGCGCCGAAGTCCGTCTCCCAGCGAATCGGCTCGTCGCCCTCCAGCCGGGACTCCCCGTGCGGCCCCTGGACCGCGAATCCGTGGTTCTGGGAGGTGATTTCGATCCGCCCCGTGGCCAGGTCCTTGACCGGGTGGTTGGCGCCCCGGTGGCCGAAGGGCAGCTTGAAGGTCTCCAGGCCGACCGCCCTGCACAGAAGCTGGTGGCCGAGGCAGATGCCGAACACGGGTCGCTTGCCGACCAGCTCGCTGACCGTCTGCACGACGTAGTCGAGCGCCGCGGGATCGCCCGGGCCGTTGGCCAGCAGGACCAGGTCCGGATTCCGCGCCAGCACGTCACTGGCCGAGCTCTCGCATGGCAACAGGGTTATCCGACATCCGCGCTCTCGCAGCTGGCGAAGGATGCTGTGCTTGATGCCGGTGTCGATGCCGACCACGTGAGGGCCCGCGGCCGCCGAGCCGGGACCGGCGCCCAACTCGATCGGCTCCCCTGGCGTTACGTCGCGAGCCAGGTCCGCGCCGCTCATAGGCGGCTCGGCCTCGACCCGCTCCTGTGCCTCGCTGTCGGGCAGCTCGACGGGGAAGATCCCGCCGCGCATCGCCCCACGGTCGCGGATGTGGCGCACCAGGGCCCGAGTGTCGACGCCGTCGATCGCCGGCACCCCGCAGTCGCGAAGCCAATCGAGCCAGCCGCCCTCGGCGTCGGCGGCGTCCTCGGCGTTCTTGGCCTCGCGCATGATCACCCCGCGCGCCTGGGCGCGGTCGGACTCCATCGCCGCCGCCGCGACGCCATAGTTGCCGATCAGCGGGTATGTGAAGGTGATGATCTGGCCCGCGTAGGAGGGGTCGGTCACCGACTCCTGGTAGCCCGTCATCGCGGTGTTGAAGACGACCTCGCCGGTGACCCATTCGCCGTCCCCGTGCAGCTCACCATCGAAGCGCGCCCCATCCTCCAGCAACACGTACCCGCTCATCAGGGATTTGGCGCGAACTCGAGGACCACCTTCTGCACCTGCTTGAACTGGTCGGTCCCGGCGCGCCCGACCAGCTCGAACAGCGCCGTCTCGACGCTCGTGATCACCGCCCCGGCACGCTCGGCTTTCGCCAGCCCGACCTCACGGTTCTCGTCGAAGCGCGACCCCACTGCGTCACGCGCCACGTGCACCTCGACTCCCTGGTCGAGCAGGTCGAGCGTTGTCTGGTTGACGCAGACGTGCGCTTCGATCCCGCAAACCAGCGCCTGGTCTCGACCGGCGAGGTCGAACCCCTCGGCCTCCGGGGCCGAGAAGCAGACCTTCTCGATCGGGGTCACGCCCTCGGGCAGATGCTCGGCGATCTGGGGCGCGGTGGTACCGAGTCCCTGCGGATACTGCTCGGTGACCACGATCGGGACTCCGACGGCCTTCGCTCCCTTGACCAAGGTGGCCGTCGCGTTGGCGATCTGCTCGAAGCCGGGCACGGCCTTCCGAAAGCCCTCCTGAACGTCGATCACCACCAGAGCGGCCCGCTTCGGATCTAGCTTCTGCGCGCTCAAGCGGCCACCCCCATCGCGAAGCTGCGCTGGCGGTAGGCGACCTGGCCGCCGACCACGGTCATCAGCACCCGGCCTCGCAGGGCTCGTCCGGCGAAGCAGGAGTTGTGGGAGCGGCTCTCCCAGCCCTCGGCGCCCGCCTCCCAGGCGGCCGCGGGATCGAACAGCACCAGGTTCGCCTCGTTTCCCGGGGCGAGGCTGGGAAGCTCGAGTCCGAACGCGGCCGCCCCGGCGCTCATCCGGTCGACGAGGACGGACAGCTCGAGCACCCCGGGCAGGACCAGGTCGGTGTGCAGGACGCAGAACGCCGTCTCGAGCCCGGTCACCCCCATCGCCGCCTCCTCGAACGGCACCTCCTTCTCGTCCACTGAATGGGGCGCGTGATCGGTGGCAACGCAGTCGATCACGCCGGAACGCAGACCCTCGATCAGTGCCTGGCGATCGTCCTCGGAGCGAAGCGGCGGGTTCATCTTGAAGCGGGAATCGAGGCCCCTGACCGCCTCGTCGACGAGCGTCAGGTGGTGAGGGGTCGCCTCGCAGCTGATCTTCACCCCGGCCTGCTTGGCCGCGGCGACGGCCTCGACCGACTCCCGCGCCGACAGGTGCTGGACGTGGATGCGGGCGTCCTCATAGGCCGCGAGCGCGGCGTCGCGGGCGATCATCGTCGACTCGGCGACCGAGGGGATCCCGGCGAGGCCCAGGACGGCCGAGACCGGTCCCTCGTGCATGGCGCCGCCGAGGTGCGGCTCGTGCGCGCCGGCGGGCCGGGACAGATCGTGGTCCTCTTCGTGGAGCGCGATCTGGGCGCCCACCAGCCGCTGGTACTGAAGCGCCCGGCGCAGCACGCCGGCGTTCGAGATCGGCAGGCCGTCGTCGGAGAACCCGGCGGCTCCGGCATCTCGCAGCTCGGCCATCTCGGTCAGCTCCTCGCCCTCCATGCCCCGGGTGACGCAGGCCAGAAACCCGGCCGGGACGGAGGCCTCGTCGGCCGCCCGCTCGCGGAGGGCACGAATGTCCCCGGCCGTATCCACGGGCGGCTGCGTGTTCGCCATCGCGAGGATCCCGCAGTAGCCCCCGGCCGCGGCGGCCCGCGTACCCGTCTCGATGTCCTCCTCGTCCTCGTCGCCGGGCGTGCGGAGGTGAACGTGCGGGTCGAAGAAGGCCGGCAGGACGGCCCTGCCCTCGGCCTCGATCAGCTCGCCGTCGCCGCCGGCGCCCGGTGACGGCAGCTCGGCGCTTCCCGGGTCGGCCAGCTCGGCGACCTCGCCGTCGCGCACGACCACGTCGTAGGTGCCGTCGATGCCGGTGCGAGGGTCGAGCACCGAGGCGCGTCGCAGCACGAGGTCACCCCCCGCCCTCCCGTCTCCGCCGCGCCAATCCAGGGACGCGATCGATCTCGACTCGCTCACGCGGGCTCCTTGATCGGCGTCGGCCCAGGGAGCTGGTCGGGGTCGGCGGCCCGGGCGCCGCCGGGACGCGTTCGCCCACCCGCCAGCAGCTCGTACAGGATCGCCATCCGCACCACCAGCCCGCTCTCGACCTGCTCGGCGATCAGCGAGCTGGGCCCGTCGATCACCTCAGGCGAGAGCTCGACGCCGCGATTCACCGGGCCCGGGTGCATGAGCAGCTGGCGCGAGCCAAGCCGGCGGGAGTCGATCTGGTAGCGGGCCGCGTACTCGCGGATCGAGGGCAGGAAGGACTCGCGCATCCGCTCCCGCTGCATGCGCAGCGCGTACACGACGTCAGCCTCGCCGAGGCCGTCGAGGTCGTAGGAGACTCGGCACCCGAGCGCCTCCTCGAAGCCGCGCGGAATGAGCGTCGGCGGACCGCAGACCGTCACCTCGGCGCCCATGGCGCCGAAGGCGAGCACATTGGAGCGGGCGACGCGACTGTGCAGCACGTCCCCGACGATCCAGATCCGCCTGCCCTCCAGCGACCCGAGCCGCCGGCGCAGCGTATAGACGTCGAGCAGTGCCTGGCTGGGGTGCTCGTGCTTGCCGTCGCCGGCGTTGACCACCGCCGCATCGGTCCATCGGGCGACGAGCTCGGCGGCGCCGGCCTGCGGCGAGCGGATCACGATCGCCGCCGGCCCGTAGGCACTGAGGGTGGCCACCGTGTCCTTCAGCGACTCCCCCTTGTCGATCGAGGAGCCGGTCGCCTTCACCGTGACCACGTCGGCCGACAACCGCTTCGCTGCCAGCTCGAACGATGAGCTCGTGCGAGTGCTCGACTCGTAGAAGAGGTTGATGATCGTTCGTCCGCGCAGGGTCGGAACCTTCTTGATGTCGCGCCGCCCGACCTCGGCGAACCCCTCCGCGCGGTCGGTGATCCGCTCGATGTCGGAGCGCTCCAGGTCGGCGATCGCCAGCAGGTGCCTCATCGCCGCGCCTCCACGTTGGTGGCGATCGTGACCTCGTCGACCTGGTCGAGCTCCTCGACCCGTACGTAGACCCGCTCCTCGCGGGAGGTCGGCAGGTTCTTGCCCACGTAGTCGGGGCGAATCGGGAGCTCGCGGTGGCCGCGATCCACGAGCACGGCGAGCTGCACCCGCTGGGGGCGCCCGTAGTCGAACAGCGCTTCGATCGCCGCCCGGACCGTGCGCCCCGTGAACAGAACGTCGTCGACCAGCACCACGGTGCGCCCGTCGAGGTCGAAGTCGAGGTGTGAGGCGTGAACCACCGGCTCCGCGCCGGGCTGGCGGACGTTGACGTCGTCGCGGTAGAACGAGATGTCGAGGTCGCCGAACGGGACCTCGGATCCGGTCAGCTCGCCGACCAGCGCGTGCAGCCTCTCGCCCAGGATGGCACCGCGTGTGTGAATGCCGACCAGGGCGACGCCATCCGAGCCCGGGTTCTTCTCGACGATCTCGTGGGAGATCCGCACCAGGGTGCGGCGCAGGTCGTCGCGGTCCAGGACGACCTTGTCATCAGTGCTCAACTCTTGCCCCTTCCTGGCCTCTCCGGACCGGGTTAAAGGAACCGACGCGGCCACCCTAGCAGCCGTCCCCCCGGAACCGATGCCCTTTGCAAGCTCGGGACCGCACGTATGGCGCGGAGTGCTCCCTGTCGGGTCGACCGATCCGGCTCTAGCCGGTCGGGATGGCGATCAGGCTGCTGGAGCTGGCCGTCCCGGTGGCGACCGCCACCGCGCACTCGACGCTCAACTGGGAGCTCGACGTTGTGGTGGTCACCGCTTGTAGCGACACCGGTATCGCCGCCAGCGCGGGCAGCGTCTTCATGGCGACCTGGTCGATGGTGGTGCCGCCTGCCTTCAGCGTGCAATTGATGCTGTCGCCGGCCCCTGTATGGGTCAGCTGCGTCTTCGCCAAGACCACATAGTTGCCTGCCGGAACCGTCATGCTGACCACGACGGTCGGCGGGGAAGTGGCGGGCAGGGGTACCGATCCGGCTGTGGTCGACAGCGGCGCGATGGTGCCGTCGATGCCGTCGATGCCGTTCGGTCCCGTTGGTGCCGTCGATGCCGTCGGCGCCGTTGGGGCCATTGGCGCCATTGGCGCCGTTGGTTCCGGCCGCGCCGGCCGTTCCGGTCAAGCCGTTGACGCCGTTGGTTCCGGCCGCTCCGGTCAAGCCGTTGACGCCGTTGGTTCCGGCCATCCCGGTCAAACCGTTGGCGCCGTTGGTTCCGGACGCTCCGGTCAAACCAGTGGCGCCCTTGGCGCCCTGTAGAGACTCTTTCGTGCTCGCGCTCAGGTCCTGGGGCCAGATCCCGCCGTTCCTGATCGCCTTGCTGGTGACGGCGCCCCTCGCGATGTCCCCGGGGTGGATCAGGCCGGCGGCGACCGCCGTTCCGCCGAGGGCGATGAACAGAGCCGCACTGGCGATGACGATTGAAAGCGTTGGCAAGTGCCGCCGCTGATGGTTTCCAGGGCTTCTGGCTGCACGATTCGACATGGTCTTGCTCCTTATTGACCGATGCCTGGTCGCACTCGGGCCGACGGTCTTGGAAAGCGATGAGCAATTGCTCCCGCTATGAAGGACCCATCGACGGCAGGGCGTCCGGACATGAACGTCCCGTCGACAGCCGTGGACTTAAAGCGGCGGGTGATGCGTTAGAACACGTCGGGGCATGCGGCCACCGGAGGCGACACGCGAGGCGATCGAGGTCCACCAGGCCGCGGGAAGGCGCTTTCAGGCGGGGGGTGTTCAGAGCTTCGTTCGCGAGCAGGGCCGCGGCACGCCGGTCGTCCTGCTTCACGGCGTCCCCACCAGCTCGTTCCTCTACCGCAAGGTGATCCCGGCCGTCGCCGACCAAGGGCTGCGGGCGGTCGCCTTTGACTTCCCGGGCCTCGGCCTGTCCGAGCGCCCAGACGGCTTCGACTACTCGTGGTCGGGGCTCGCGCGGTGGACCGGTGAAGCGATCGACGCCCTCGGCATCGACCGCTGCCACCTCGTGGTCCACGACATCGGCGGGCCGATCGGCTGCGAATGGGCGGTGCGCAACCCGAACCGAGTGCATTCGCTGACCGCCCTCAACACCTTGCTCGGCGTCGCCACGTTCCACCGGCCGTGGGTGATGCACCCGTTCTCGATTGCGGGGATCGGCCCTATCTGGCTGAAGTCCCTTCGTCCCTTCGTCATGTCCGAGCTCTTCTACCGCCAGGGAGTCGCCAACCGGGCGGCGGCTCCGCGGCGCGAGATCTACGCTCACTACTACCTGCTGAAGCGCGTCGATCGCGGCCGCGCATTCCTGAAGATCATGCGCGGCTTCGAGTTGACCGCGGAAAAGCAGCGGTTCCTGTGGGATGGGCTCGCGCAACGCCCCTACCCCACGCGGGTGGTCTGGGGCGAGCAGGACCCGGCGCTTGGGCTCGATCAGCTGAAGATCGTTCAAGAGGCGCTGGGGGTGGAGGACCCGATCCTCCTGCCGGCCAAGCACTACCTCCAGGAGGACCAGGCGATCCCCGTGGCCCAAGCGATCGCCGATCTCGCCGCCCCGCTCGGCTAGGGCTGGGCGGGCGCCGTCTCCCGGGCCCCGTTCTCCACCAGCCGCGGCTCGCCGCGCTCGGGAAACGGGATCTCGACCAGGTCGAAGTCGCGCGGCGCCTCGGTCGCTCGAGAAGGCCTCGCGCGCCTGGGCGAGCACGTCGCGGACGTCGTAGCGCGAGGAGACGTGCACCAGGGTGAGCAGCTTCACGGCCGCCTCCCGCGCCAGCTCGGCCGCCTGTCGCGCGGTCGAATGGCCGGTCTCGGCCGCTCGCGCCAGCTCGTCGTCGGCGAAGCTCCCGTCGTGCACGAGCAGCTCCGCCTCGTGCGCGGCCACCCGCGTCATCTCACACGGCGCCGTGTCCCCGGTGACCACGACCTTGCGGCCGCGGCGCGGCTCGCCCATCACCTGCTCAGGGCGAACGGGCCCGTCGCTTCCCCGGCACGGGCTCGCCGCGCTGCAGCCTGCCGAAGTCGGGGCCGGGCTGAACGCCGAGGCTTGCCGCCAGCTCCGGGTCGAAGCGCCCCGGGCGCTCGTCCTCGACCAGCGCGTAGCCGTAGGCAGGCATCCGGTGCTCGACCGGAAAGCATCGGACCTCATAGGCGTCGTGGCGGATCGCCTCTCCCTCGCCGAGCTCCACCAGCTGGACCTCGTAGGAGAGCCGACCGAAGATCCGGCCGAGCACCTGGAACAGGGACGCAAGACCGGGCGGGCCGATGATCCGCAGCGGCCGCTCGCGAGCCTGGAGGTCGTAGGTCTTCAGCAGCCCGGGCAGGCCGAGGTAGTGGTCGGCGTGGTAGTGGGTGACGTAGATCTCGTCCACCTGCACGAGGCCGATCGAGCGATGCATCTGGCGCTGCGATCCCTCGCCGCAGTCGAACAGCAGCCGTTCGCCGCCTACCCGGGCGAGCAGGCAGGCGGTGGCTCGCCGCGCGGTGGGCACTGAGCCACCGGTGCCGAGGAATACGACCGAGAGGTCCACGCTCCTACCGTATCCCCGCTTCGTGGTGGGCGGGGAGATGCGCGGCGGGGCGGGAGGCGGTCATGCGCCGGACGCTCGCCTCCCGCCCCTAACTGGATGGGCCCCTTTTTCCCGGTGAAACCGGGGAGTCGGAGCATCCCGACATCCAGGCCGCGCGCTGCGCAGCGCGGGCAGCAGGGGGAGTCGCCGCCGAAGCGGAGCTGCCTCGTGTCACGCAGGTTTGGAAAGTCTCCGCATCGAGCTCGCCGATCGCCGAGGCGATCGGGGCGTGGCGGAATGTGGACAGCGAAAGCATGCTCACGACGATCCATCCGTACAACGGGTTGTCTGAGCCATTCGTCCGTCCCATCCCCTGCCCGGAGGAACGTCCGCTACGTCAGAGAGGGAGGCCTCGGCGCGCGCTGCCCCTCACCCGTCAGGAACGTTACCCCAGCCGAGGCTCTTTCGCAAGCGAACGATCGTCCAGACAGCGAGAAGAGCACCTTTCCCGTTCGTGCGTGAAGCCGTCGTCCCGCCGAGGCTAGACTGGGCGCTCGCAGGCGCCCGTAGCTCAGTGGATAGAGCGCCGGCCTCCGGAGCCGGAAGTCACAGGTTCGAATCCTGTCGGGCGCGTTCCTGACGCCGTCGCCGAGGACGTGGAGGCGGACCCGGGTGAAGCTGCTACTTCTTGTGCTTGCGCTTGCGAGTCAGATCGCGAGCCGCGTAAGCAGCCTGGGCCGCGATCATCGCGTCGAGTGCGCCGAAGCCGAGGACGACAGGAGACATGCGATTCCTCCTTTGGAGGGATTCATCCTTCATTATTCGGCACGCGAGGGCGAAACCCGAGCCCTTTGGGAACCTTTTAGGAACTACTTAGGGCGCTTCAGGCGGCGCCGGGGCGCGCACCTGGGGATGCGCCCGGTACCACTCGATCGTGCGGCGCAACCCCTCCTCGAGATCGACCTCCGGCTGCCAGCCCACCAGCTCGCGGATCTTCGTCGGATCGACGTACTGGCGGTCGATCTCTCCGGCCGGGTTGCCGGTGCCGCGGACGTCCGGCTCGACGCCGGTGCCCGCCAAGCGCGCGATCAGCTCCACCACCTCGGCCACCGGATGCGGGCGACCGCCGCCGGCGTTGAAGGCCTGGCCGCGGACCTCGTCGCGGTCAAGGGCGTCGCGATCGCCAGGTAGGCGCGCGCCGCGTCCTCGACGTAGAGGAAGTCGCGCTCCGGCGAGCCGTCGGAGCGAAGCACCGGCGAGCGGCCGTCGAGGGCGGCGCTGACCGCCTCCGGGATCAGCCGCGAGAAGTTCGTGTCCCCGCCCCCGTAGATGTTGGCGAACCGGGTCACCGCGACCGGCAGGCCATAGGCGTGCCAGTAGCTGCGCGCGATCAGGTCGGCGGCGGCCTTGCTGGCCTCGTACGGCGCGGTCGGCTGAAGCGCGAAGTCCTCGCGGTAGGGAAGCTCGTCGTGGGCCCCGTAGGCCTTGTCCGACGAGGCGACCACCACCGCCTCGACCCCATGCTCCCGGCAGGCCTCGAGCAGCGTCCAGGTGCCGCGGACGTTGGCGTCGAAGGTCGGCAGCGGGCGAGTCGGCCGCGGTGCCGACGATCGTCTGCGCCGCGAGGTGGAACACGGCGTTCACCTGGTGGTCCGCCAGCGGTGCGCCGCAGGAGCTCCGCGTCGACGAGGTCACCCTCGACCTCGGCGACGCGATCGTCGATCTCGAGCAGCGACAGCGCCGACGGTCGTCCCTCGCGGGTCGCACGGTCGAGCGAGACGACCGGCTCGCCGCGCCCCAGCAGCTCGTTGCAGAGCCACGCACCGACGAACCCGCGTCCGCCGGTGACCAGGCAGGCGCTAGCGGGCACCAGCCCCGGTTGCGGTGTGCCGCTCCCACACGGCCCACGGCGCCTGCCCGGTGCCCCACAGGTCGTTGAGCATCACCGCGTCCTTGTAGGTGTCCATGCAGTCCCAGAAGCCCGTGTGCCGGAAGGCGCGCAGCTGCCCGGCGGCCGTCAGCCGGCGCAGGGGCTCGTTCTCGAGCACGCTGTCCGCGGCCAGGTAGTCGAGGAAGGCGGGCTCGAAGCAGAAGAACCCGCCGTTGACCCAGTGGTCGAGTCGCGGCTTCTCCTCGAACGCGAGCACGCGATCGTCCGGATCCAGGTCGGCAAGGCCGAACTGGATCCGCGGCCGGACCACCGTCACCGTGCCGAGCTCGCCGTGTCCGCGGTGGAAGGCGACCAGCGCCTCCAGGTCGAGGTCGGCGACCCCATCCGCGTAGGTGACGCAGAAAGGCTCCGCCGGCGAGGCTGCTCGCGCACCACGCGCGATCCGCCCACCGGTGGGGGTGTCGAGGCCCGTATCGACGCAGTCGATCTCGACCGGCTCCGGCCACTCGGTCGTGATCACGAACTCCTCGATCATCTCTCCGAGGTAGCCCGTGAGAAGCAGGAAGCGGCGCAGCCCCTGGGCGGCATAGATGCGGATCACGTGCCAGAGGATCGGCTTGCCGCCGATCTCGACCAGCGCCTTGGGGATCGCGTGCGTGCGCTCCTGCAGGCGCGTGCCGCGCCCACCGCAAAGGATCGCAACGGGGCCGATGCTCGTCCACGGCGGGAGATTATGGGGATTGGCCCGGGCCGGCGGCGAAGTCGTCGGAGGCGATCGCCGCCGCCGGTTGATCGCTAGCCGCCGGCGACCGCCGGCAGGATGGTGACCTCGTCGCCGTCGGAGAGCTTCGTCTCGAGCCCGTCCTGGAAGCGGATGTCCTCGCCGGAGACGTAGACGTTCACGAACCGGCGCAGACCGCCGTCCTCGGTGATCCGCTCGCGAAGCTCGGCGTGTTGCTCGAAGACGGCGTCGAGCGCCTCGCCGACGGTGCCCCCGTCGACCTCGAGCTCGCCCTCGCCCTCGGTCACGCCCCGGAGCTGCGAGGGGATCTTCACGGTCACCGCCATCGGTCGGGGAACCTTACGCGAGTGCCGGCCGGTTCCAACTCGGCCTCGAAGGCCTCGAGCGTCGGCTCGATCTCGAGCATCCGGAAGCCCTCCCGGGTGGCGTCGAGCGTCTTCAGCCCCTCGCCGGTGATGTAGACGACGACGCGCTCGGACGCGTCGATGTCGCCGCGCTGGGCCAGCTTGGCCAGCACCGCGACGGTCACGCCGCCGGCCGTCTCGGTGAAGATGCCGGTGGTCTCGGCGAGCAGTCGGATGCCGTCCCGGATCTCGTCGTCCGAGACCGAGTCGATCCGCGCCCCCGGTGCGCCGCGCCAGGTCGAGGGCGTAGACGCCGTCGGCGGGGTTGCCGATCGCCAGGCTCTTGGCGATCGTCTCCGGGCGCTGCGGCTTGCAGGCGTCCCAGCCCTCGGCGAACGCGGTGGCGACCGGGCTGCAGCCCGCCGCCTGCGCGCCGTTGAACGCCGGCAGCTCGCCCTCGACAAGGCCGAGGTCGAGCCACTGGCGGAATCCCTTCCCCACCCTCGTGAACAGCGAGCCCGAGGCGATCGGGCAGACGACTCGGTCGGGAAGCGACCAGCCGAGCTGCTCGACGGTCTCGTAGGCAAGCGTCTTCGAGCCCTCGGAGTAGTAGGGCCGGAGGTTGACGTTGACGAACGCCCACGGTCGCGCCTCACACAGCTCGGTGCAGAGGCGGTTGACGTCGTCGTAGGTGCCGTGAACACCGACCAGCCGCGTCCCGTAGATCCCCGTGGCGAGCAGCTTCTGCTCCTCGAGGTCGGCGGGCACGAACACGTAGGAGGAGAGCCCGGCGGCCGCTGCATGCGCGGCGACGGCGTTGGCGAGGTTGCCGGTGGAGGCGCAGGCGACGGTCTCGAAGCCGAGCTCGCGCGCCTTCGCCAGGGCGACTGCGACGACGCGGTCCTTGAACGAGTGGGTGGGGTTGGCGGCGTCGTTCTTGACCCACAGCTCCCCGAGCCCGAGGCGCTCGGCGAGGCGGTCGGCGCGTACCAGGGGCGTCAGCCCGGGCTCGAGTGGATCGCGCGGGGCGCTCCGCGAAGGGCAGGAAGTCCGCGTAGCGCCAGATCCCGCGCGAGCCGGCCTGGATCTTGCGGCGGGCCTCGTCGGGATCGAGGTCGGCGAAATCGTAGGAGACCTCGAGCGGGCCGAAGCAGCGCTCGCAGACGTAGCTCGCCTCCAGTGGGTAGCGCGACTCGCACTCCTTGCAGACCAGTGCCTCGGGCGCCATTGCCTCTAGCCTCGCTTTCTCTCCCGTCGTTTCCTCATCGGCTAAACAAAAGACCTCTGCCGGGCTAGTGAGCAGAGGTCCTAACGGGACTTCCATTCACATCTCCCAGGCTCTCAACCTGCTGGAATTGGCACCTTCCCCGTCCGCTCTCGCTTCGGGGGGTTGCCGGGGTTTCAACGGGCCAGTCCCTCCACCCCTCTGGATGTGGTGGTTATGTGGCGCGGACTATACCAACCGGCTTCTTCGTTGCAGGCTCCTGGTGCCCGGTCGCGTACCCTTAGCGTTGAGGTGAATGAAGCGATGACGACGAGCGGCGGTGCAACCGATGCCGAACCTCCCGAAGCCGAGGCTGCGAAGGTCGGCCCGTGCCGGCCGGCTCGTCGCGCCCGCGCCTGAGAAGGAGCGCAAGCCTCAGGTCGAGACGATCACGGCCGAGGGGCTGCGCTGGGTCAACATCGAGAGTCCCTCGCCGCTCGAGTGCGCCTGGCTCGAGGAGCAGTTCGGGTTCCACGCCCTCGACCTCGAGGACGTCCTGTCGCGCAACCAGCGCCCGAAGATCGACGAGTACCCGGACTACCTGTTCATCGTCCTCCACTTCCCGGTCTTCGACCGCGCCGTGGGGCGCCTGAACGCCGGCGAGCTCGACATCTTCGTCGGCCCCGATTACCTGGTCACGATCCCCAACCAGCCGCTGCAGCCCGTCGAGTACCTGTTCGAGCGCTGCCGCCAAAAGGAGGAGCTGCGCGAGCAGCACTTCTCCAAGGGCTCCGGATTCCTGCTCTACCGGATCGTCGACGACGGCTTCGACTACTGCTTCCCGATGCTTCGCAAGATCGGCAACAAGCTCGACGCGGTCGAGGACGAGATCTTCTGAGGGCCACTCCGAGGAGGTCGTGCGCGACATCTCCAACGTCAAGCAGGAGATCATCAACTTCCGCAAGGTGATCCGCCCTCAGCGACCCGTTCTGCGCGACCTCGAGAGCATGAAGCAGCGCTTCCTCGCCGCGCGGGAGGGCGAGGATCTCGAGATCTACTTCGACGACATCGTCGACGCGCACGAGCGGATCTGGGACATGCTCGAGAACTACAAGGAGGTCGTCGAGGCGCTCGAGGACACCAACGAGTCGGTGATCTCCCACCGGTTCAATGACGTCCTTCGCATCCTGACCGTGTTCAGCATCGTGTTCCTGCCCGCTACGTTGATCGCGAGCATCTGGGGCATGAACGTCGGGCTTCCCGGCGGGGGCGATCCGTCCACGTCGTCGACGACGATCTTCTGGATCGTCATCGGCGCGATGGCGTCATTGCTGGTCGGCATGCTCGCCTTCTTCCGCCGCCGCGGCTGGCTGTAGCCACCGAATCGTCACATTCAGGGCCGCCGCGGCTGGCTGTCGTCACCGGCACCGAATCGCCACATTCACGCGTTGAGCCGCGCGCTTTCGCCTGCCACCCTCGCCGCATGCCCGACGTGGACCGCTTCGTGCACGACATGGGTGCACGAACGGGTCCACGTGACGGCGTCATCGCCGCGCTGGCGGCTCGCCAGCATGGAGTCGTGGGACGTAGCCAACTTGCCGAAGCTCGGCTTCGGCAGGGGCGCCATCCGCCATCGCATGGTCGCGGGGCGCCTGCACCGCCTCCACCCGGCGGTGTACGCGGTTGGCCATACCCGACTGACGATCGCGGCCGCTGGATGGCGGCCGTCCTTGCCTGCGGTACGGGCGCATTGCTGAGTCATCAGAGTGCTGGCGCTCTCTGGGGGCTTCGGCCAACCTCTCGCACGTCGATCGACGTCACCGCGCCGGGCCGAACCCGTGCGCTTTCGTCAGCCATCAGCGTGCATCGCGTCCGGCACCCGCATCCCGATGACCGGTGCGTGCGCGATCGGATCCCGGTCACCTCCGTGGCGCGCACGCTGCTGGACCTCGCCGAGGCCCTCTCCCCTACCCAGCTTCGGCGCGCGTTCGAGGAGGCGGACCGCCTGGAGCTGATCGACATGCGAGCGATCGAGCAACTGCTCGACAGAAGCCGCGGCCGGCGCGGCCTCAAGCCCCTGGCGGCCCTGCTCGCCACCCACCGCGGCCCGGCGCCACCGATCCGCTCCGAGCTGGAACGCCTCTTCCTCGACCTCTGCCACAGGGCAGACCTCCCGCCTCCGACCGTGAACGCCCACGTCGAGGGCCTGGAAGTCGACGCGCTGTGGCCCGAGCAGCGCCTCATCGTCGAGCTCGACGGGTACGCGTTTCACCGCACCCGCGCCTCGTTCGAGAGCGACCGCACCCGTGACGCGACCCTCCAGCTCGCCGGCTACCGCGTGCTGCGCGTAACCCACCGCCGGCTCGACGCGGAGCCCGCCGCGGTCGCGGTCGCGGTGCGGTCACTGCTCGCCCAGAGAGCCGTGCTCGGCCTCGTTCATGAACGGACGAACGAGACCGATCGGGTGGCGGTGAGGATGGGTGGGTGGCACGGCGCGAGCGGGTCACCGGCGGGATGGCGCATCTAGGATGCCTCGATGTGGCCAGCCAGCGCATCTGGGCGCCATGGCGCCTGCCCTACGTGAAGGACGCGTCGAAGGACAGCGACGCGGAGTGCATCTTCTGCGCCAAGCCGGCCGAGGACGACGACGAGGCGAACCTGATCGTCCACCGTGGGGAGCGCTGCTTCGTGATCCTCAACCTGTTCCCGTACACGAGCGGCCACCTGATGGTCGCCCCCTACGAGCACCTGGCCAAGCTGCAGGAGCTGGAGGCCGAGACGACGGCCGAGATGATGGCCCTTGCCCAGCGGGCCATGGTCGTGCTCGACGAGAAGTACGACCCGCACGGCTACAACGTCGGCGTCAACCAGGGCCGCGTGGCGGGTGCCGGATATGAGGGCCACATCCACCTTCACGTCGTGCCCCGCTGGGCGGGCGACACGAACTACATGCCGGTGCTCGCCGACACGCGGGTCATGCCACAGTCGCTGGAGCAGAGCTACGAGGCGCTGAAGGGCGCGTTTTGAGCCGCGTTCCCCCCGGGATCTTCAAGGCCTACGACGTCCGCGGCATGTATGGCGAGGAGCTGGACGGCGACACCGCGTACCTGGTGGGTCGGGCGTTCGCGCGCGTGCTTGCCGCGCCTGCGAGGCAAGGAGACCGGCGACCTTCGGGTCGGGCTCGGCCGCGACATGCGGAACGAGGCGCCCGAGATGGCTCGCCGGGTCCGTGACGGGCTGACCGCGGAGGGCTGCGCCGTGCTCGACGCGGGCATGGTCGCCACCGAGATGCTCTACGACTTGGTCGGCTCGCGCGAGCTCGACGGCGGCGCCATGGTCACCGCCTCGCACAACCCGAAGGCCTACACCGGCGTCAAGCTGGTCCGCGAGGGGGCGCTGGCGCTGTCCGGAGATGCCGGAATCGGCGATGTCCGCGCCGCGATCGAGGCCGGGTTGCCGGAGCCGCCCGGCGGGGGGACGGTCGAGGCGGTCGACGTCTACGACGACTTTCACCATCGCGTCCTGGGGTTCATCGAGCCGGACCGGGTCCGGCCGCTTCGCGTCGTCGCCGACGGGGGAAATGGGATGGCCGGCGCCCATGGTCGGCCCGTTGCTCGAGAGCCTTGGCCTCGATCTGGTGACCACCTATTGGGTCCCCGACGGCGAGTTCCCCGGCCACGGCCCGAATCCCCTGCTGCCCGAGAACCGCCGGCTCGTCGTCGACAAGGTGCTCGAGGAGAAGGCGAACCTGGGGATCGCCTGGGACGGGGACGCCGACCGCTGCTTCTTCATCGACGACCGCGGCGAGTTCGTGGACGGCGACTTCCTGACCGCGCTCCTGGCGCAGCAGCTCCTCCGCAAGGAGCCGGGCGCGACGGTCCTCTACGACGTGAGGGCCAGCCGCGCCGTCCCCGACACGGTGCGCGAGCTCGGCGGGACCTCGTACGTGAACCGCGTCGGCCACGCCTTCTTCAAGACGGCCATGCGCGAGCGCTCGGCAGCGTTCGGCGGCGAGGTCTCCGGCCACTACTACTTCCGCGATTTCTGGTGCGCGGACTCCGGGACGATCCCGGCGCTCTTGGTGCTCGAGCTGCTCTCGGTCGAGGGCCGGTCGCTATCCGAGCTGGTCGGCGCGTTTCGCGACCGCTACTTCATATCCGGCGAGATCAACACCGAGGTGGCGGACCAGGAGGGCAAGATGCGGGAGCTGGCCGAGCGCCACTCCGACGGCCAGGTCTCCTGGCTGGACGGCGTCTCCGTCGACTACCCGGAGTGGCACTTCAACGTGCGGCCGTCGAACACCGAGCCGCTCCTGCGGCTCAACCTCGAGTCGCTCGTCTCCAAAGAGGACATGGAGCAAAAGCGCGACGAGGTGCTGGCCCTGATCCGGTCGTGACCCCGGAGGAGGCGCTCCAAGCAGCCGCCGAGGCCGGGATCCACCGGCTGCGGATCCCGACCCCGTTCGCCGTCGGGCGAGTCAACTGCTATCTGATCGAGGACGAGCCGCTGACCCTGGTCGACACGGGCCCCAATTCGGGCAAGTCGCTGGACGAGCTCACCCGTCAGCTGTCGGCGCTCGGGCACTCGCTCGAGGACATCGAGCTCGTCGTCCTGACCCACCAGCACATCGACCACCTCGGGCTGGTCGAGATCATCGCCTCGCGCTCGGGAGCCGAGGTGGCCGCGATCGACGTGGTGGTTCCGTTCATCGAGAACTTCGGCAATGACGTCGAGCTCGAGGACCAGTTCGCGGCCTCGCTGATGCTCCGCCACGGAATCCCCGAGGACGTCGTGACGGCGCTGCGCTCCGTGTCGCGAAGCTTTCGCGCCTGGGGCGCCCGGGCGGACGTGACCCGGCCGCTACACGACGGTGAGGACCTTTCGCTTCGCAATCGCGCTTTCCAGGTGCAGCACCGGCCGGGGCATAGCCCATCGGACACCCTGTTCTGGGACGCCGAGCGGCGGATCCTGCTCTGCGCCGACCATCTGATCGCCCACATCTCGTCCAACCCGCTGATCTCCCGCCCGCTCGACGGCTCGAACGAGCGGCCCGCGCGCCCTGATGACCTACATCGAGTCGCTTCGCCGCACCCGGGAGCTGCCGGCCGAGATCGTGCTCCCCGGGCACGGCGAGCCCGTGGTCGACCATCGGGCGCTGATCGACGAGCGCTTCGCGCTTCACCGCCGCCGCGCCGAGAAGATCTTCGATGCTGATCGACGAGCGCCCGCGGACGGCGTATGAGATCGCCCAGGAGCTGTGGGGCAACGTCGCCGTCACCCAGGCCTTCCTGACGCTCTCGGAGGTGGTCGGCCACGTCGACCTGCTGGCCGACGAGGGGCGCGTCCGCGAGGTCCCCGACGGCGACGTCGTCCGGTTCGAGGCGGTCGGGTAACGTGACGCAGAGAGGCTCGGGAGTGCCAGCCGACTCCATCGCGATCGAGGTCCCGCCGCGCACCGAGGCGTCCACCAATGGCGCCGGCTCCCGCGAGCGCGCGCCCAAGAAGCGGATGCTGATCATCGTCAACCCGTATGCGACGACGGTCTCGGACAGGCTCAAGAACCTGGTCGTCTACGCGCTCCAGGGCCGGTACAACGTCGAGGCGGTATCGACCGAGGCGCAGCACCACGCGATCGAGATCGGCCGCGAGGCTCGTGAGGGCGGCTACGACATCGTCGTCGCCTTCGGCGGCGACGGGACGCTGAACGAGGTGGCCAACGGCCTCGCCGGCACGGAGGTCCCGGTCTCGGTGCTCCCCGGGGGCTCCACCAACGTCGTCTGCCGCACGCTGGGGATCCCGAACGACGTCGTCGACGCGACCGAGCACCTGCTCGCCCTGGCCGACGACTTCCGCCCCCGCAAGGTGGACCTGGGCCTCGCCAACGGCCGCCATTTCGTGTTCGCCTGCGGCGCCGGCCTGGACGCGACCGCGGCGAAGCAGGTCGACTCCCACCCGATGATGAAGGCGCGCGGCGGGCGCTGGTTCTACACCTGGGCGGCGATCTCGGGCTTCTACAGGCACTACCTCCGCAACCCGGTCCGCATGCGGCTCGAGGCCGACGGGAACTCGGCCGACGGCGTGACGGCAATCGCCCAGAACTCCGATCCGTTCACCTACTTCGGCAACCAGCCGCTCCGGATATGCGAGGACGCGGAGCTTGACAACGGCACTCTGTCGGTCGCGATGCTCGGCCGCGCCGCCCAGCGCGACGTGCCGACGATCGCCGCCCGCGTCTTGATGAACAACCTCCGCACTCCCGGGCACCGGCAGATTGAGCATTACGCAGGAGTCACCGAGGCCCATCTCGGATCGGTGTCGCGCGATGCCCGAGGGAGCATCCGCCCCTTTCCCGTCCAGGTGGACGGGGACTACATCGGCGATCACGGCGAGCTCGAGCTCCGCATCGAGCCCGGTGCCCTGACGATCGTTGCCTGACACGGCAGCCCCAGTCGATCCCAACTGCCGCTTCTGCGCGATCGTCGCGGGTGGCGAGGACGGACACGTCGTGTTCGAGGACGACGTCTCGCTGGCGTTCCTGGATCACCGTCCGCTGTTTTTTGGCCACAGCCTGTTGATCCCCCGGGGTCATCACGAGACGATCTGGGATCTCCCGGACGACATGCTCGCCCCCTTGTTCGCGAATGCTCGCCTGCTCTCGTCGGCGATCCGTGACGCGATGAAGGCTCAAGGCGCATTCATCGCCTTGAACAACGTCGTCAGCCAGAGCGTCCCCCACTGCCACATCCATCTGGTCCCCCGCAACCGCAAGGACGGGCTGCGGGGGTTCTTCTGGCCCCGGACGAAGTACGAGTCCGAGGAGCACATGCGCGAGACCGCGGGTGCGATCCGCGCCGCCGTGGGGCAGCTCGGCAAGTAGGCGTCTGCGGGCTCGGGCCGCATCGGCGCCCGGAAAACAGTCAGGTAGAGGTGGCCGGTCGCGGCTCGAGCGGCATCCGGCGCCCGGAACAGGCAAGTAGGGGTGCCCGGCCGCCTCCCCCGGACGTGGCTGACTTTGTACATCACATAGATGAATAAGGTCAGCCACGTCGGTGCGGGCCGCCCTACTTGCCTCGAAACGCATGCGGTTTCGTGCGTTATCGGGACACGATCCGCGCGCAGGCGTGCCTAAAGAGGCTGGCGATTCGGCTCCGCGGAGCCGCCGGCGTGAGCGATCTCGGCGCGTCCGGGGGCCCGATTGCTGGCTCGGTAGCCGACGTTGTGGGCGATCAGGCCGATGCCGTCGACGGCGCGGAAGAGCGCCGCCTCCAGGCGCCGCCGGCGTGAGTAGCTTGCCGACATCGGCGAGCGTCCCGATCAGCCCGGGGAGAAGGGGCCAGCGCGGCGAGGATCCGGGATGGCGCTCGTTGAGCCATCGCGCCCCGGCCCCGTAGCGGGCGATCATGCCCAAGAACCCGACCAGGGTCTCGCGGTGGCGGTGCGCGACGACGGCGCCCGGCCGATGCCCGACCGACCATCCGTCGGCGACCAGGCGCCGCGACAGGTCGACGTCGCCACCGGAGCGGATGCCCTCGACGAAGCCGCCCAGGGCCTCGAACGCCGCCCGCCGAACGAGCACGTTCCCGGTCACCGCCGCCCGGCTGTCGGGCCCCAGCAGGCCGTCGGCCTGGCTGAAGAATCCCCGCGACCGCGCGTATCGCGCCAGGAACCCTCGCTGCGCCGGATCCCCGACGATCTCGCCGCCAAGGGCGCCGCAGCCCTCGCCGATCGGCTCGGAGAAGTAGGCCTCGAGAAGGTTGGACGCCGGCACGCAGTCGGCATCCATGAACAGGAGCCACTCGTTATGGGCCCGCCCGGCACCGACGTTTCGCGCGTGGTAGGAGGAGCGCTCGCGGGTCGCCCGGACGGCGCGCACCGATCCGCCCGCCAGCCGATCAAGCACGCCGGCGCGGGTGTTGTCGGCGACGATCAGCTCATCGCCTGCCCCCAGCCGCACGCCCGCCAGCGCATCGAGCAGCCTCCTCGCGTCGTCGCGCTTGCCGAGGAACGGCACCACCACGCTGACCGCCGGCCGCCCGTTCGGCGCCTGTGGCCTTCGCCTTCCTGTGGCCGGGGGCTCAGCCAGTGGGCGTCACGCGGTAGGCGTCGAACACCGAGTCGACGTGGCGCAGGCGCCCCACACATTGGCGCAGCTGGTCCCCATCCACGACCTCGACCACGAACCGGTTCTTGACCATCGGGTGCTTCGTCGTGCAGAAGGCCTCGATGATGTTGACCCCGGTCTCGGCGAAGGTCCGCGAGAGGTCCTCGAGAAGGCGGGTTCGGTCCCAGGCGTCAACCTGGAGCTCGACTCGGTATGAGGTCGCGTTGTCGCCCTCCCATGCGACGTCCGTGAACCGCTCCGGAGATTTCCCCAAGGCGGACATGTTGTTGCAGTCCTCGCGGTGGATCGTGATTCCCCGCCCGAGCGAGACGTACCCGACGATCGCGTCGCCCGGCACCGGACGGCAGCACTTCGCGAGCCGCACCATCACGTCCTCGACGCCCTTCACCTTGATCCCGTAGTCGGAGGCCTCCTGGGTGCGCCGCTGGCGCTCGTCGCGCCCCTCGAGCACGCCGGCGAGGCGCGCCTCGGTCTCGTCGCCGGCCACCGCCTCACCCTGCTTGAGGCGCTGGAGGAACTTGTTGGCGACTGTCTTGGGCGAGACCTTCCCCTGGCCGACCGCGATGTAGAAGTCGTCGGCCTTGCGGAACCCCATCTCGCGGGTCACGTCGGCCAGCAGCGGCGAGGCGGCGATCCGCTGTGGCGGCAGGCCGCGCTTGCGCAGGGCGTCCTGAAGCTGCTCCCGCCCGCTGCGCTCGGCGTCCTCACGGCTCTCGCGCTTCAGGAAGGCGCGGATCTTGTTTCGCGCCCGGCTGGTTCGCACCACCGCCAACCAGTCGCGCGACGGCCCCCGCTCCTGCTTCGCGGTCAGGATCTCGACGATGTCGCCGGACTTGAGCTGATAGTGCAGCGGGACGATCTTGCCGTTCACCTTGGCGCCGACACAGCGGTGGCCGACATCGGTGTGGACGGCGTAGGCGAAGTCGAGCGGGGTCGAGCCGGCGGACAGGTTCTTGACCTCGCCCTTGGGCGTGAACACGAACACCTCGTCCTCGAACAGGTCCACCTTGAGCGACTCGAGGAACTCCGTCGCATTCTGGTCTCCCTCGGCCTCGAGCAGCTGTCTCAGCCAGGTCATCTTCTCCTTCTCTGGGTCGCCCTTCGGGCGGGCGCCCTCCTTGTAGATGACGTGGGCGGCGATCCCGTATTCGGCGGTCTCGTGCATGTTCGGGGTGCGGATCTGGATCTCGAGAGGCCGTCCCTCGGGGCCGATCACCGTGGTGTGGAGCGCCTGGTAGAGGTTGAGCTTGGGCGTCGCGATGAAGTCCTTGAACCGCCCCGGCAGTGGCTTCCAGATCGAGTGGATGATCCCGATCGCGCCGTAGCAATCCTTGACCGAGCCCACCAGCACGCGCATCGCGGTCAGGTCGTAGATCTCGTTGAACTCCCGCCCCTTCTTGGTCATCTTCGAGTAGATCGAGTAGAAGTGCTTGGCGCGGCCTGAGATCTCCGCCTCGATGCCGACCTGCTTCAACTCGCGCACGAGGAACCGGCCGGCGTCGTTCACGTAGCGCTCGCGCTCGGCGCGCTGCTGGGCGACGAGCTTCTTGATCTCGTCGTACTTGCGCGGATGCAGACGCTGGAACGAGAGGTCCTCGAGCTCCCACTTGATCGCGTGGATCCCGAGCCTGTGGGCCAGGGGGGCGTAGATCTCGAGGGTCTCGCGGGCCTTCTCGATCTGCTTTTGCTTCGGCAGCCCCGACAGGGTCCGCATGTTGTGGAGGCGGTCGGCGAGCTTGATCAGGATGACCCGGAGGTCCGTGGCCATCGCGACCATCATCTTGCGGTAGTTCTCGGCCTGGCTCTCGTCGCGACTCTGGAAGGTGATCCCGGTGAGCTTCGTGACCCCGTCGACGAGCTTGGCCACCGAGTCGCCGAACAGCTCCTCCACCTGATCCAGGCTGGCGCTCGTGTCCTCGACCGTGTCATGCAGGAGCGCCGCGCACAGGGTCTCGGTGTCCAGGCGGAGGCCGGCACAGATCTTTGCCACCTCGACCGGGTGGGTGATGAAGTCCTCGCCGGTGCGCCGGCGCTGGTCTGAGTGGCGCTCGCATGCGAAGGCGAAGGCACGCTCGGTGGCCTCGGCGTCGATCTGGCGCGACCCCTCGACGCTGTGCTCCTCGATCACCGCCAGCAGGTGGCCGAGCAGGGCGCGCTCGTCGTCGGCCAGCTCCTGGGCGAGGTCGGTCCGCGGCGCGACCGGCGCGCCCTGTGCCGCGAGCGGCGCCAACCCGCGTATGACCCTGGCGATCGGCGGGAGCCTTCGCGCCGTTGGCCCGGCGCCCGGTCGCCTCCGGCTTCGTCGCGGCTTGCTTCGCGCCCTTGGGCTGCTCTAGTTCGGTTGTCTTCGCCTGCTTAGGAATCGCCTGCCCTCCTCATGGCGGTCGCGGTAGGCGACGAAGGCCGGCATTCGCTCGAGATCCTTCGTCTCCGAGGATACGACGCGGAGGGCGCGCGCGGTGCCGGACGACTGCCAGCCAACGACCCCTGCCTCCTCGAGCACGCGGAGGCGACGGCCGGCGACCTCCGGAGAGCGAGGATGGCTGGCTGCGCCTTGGAGCGCGTCTCGAAGGTCCCGGTCGGGATCCCTCAGCGCCCGATACAGCGCCACCAGGGCTGGGCGCAGGGGCCATTCCTCTGTGTGGACTCTCAGTGCCAGCTCGAGCTCGGCTTCTCCCCAGGCCAGGTGAAGGAACCCGGATCGACGGTCCCGCACCGCCACCGGCTCGCGCTGCGGACACCAGACGCTCGAGATGCGGGAAAGGAGGCGGGTCGATGAGCACCACGTGCTCGAAGCGAGCCTGCCATCGACGGCATCCGGGCCAGGGCCGCCCAGTCGGCCAGGGCCACGCCCGTGCCCGGTTCGTCAAACCCGGCCACCGCGGCGCGGACGGCATCGTCGGCGAGTCGCCCGGAGGCCATCGCGACCCGTCCGCCACCGAACCTGGCCGGTGCCGCGGCACGCTCGACCAGCTCGCGACGGCGCAGGGCATCCGCGCACAGCGCCAGCACCGAGTCGCCGCTGGACGCCAGGGTGGCCACCGCCGCCACACCAGAGCCGCCCCGCCGATCCACCACCCGGCGCTCATCCTGTGAAACGGCGTCCAGGATTTGCCGAGGCGGCCAATCGCCGAGCGGGACCTGGCGCTCGGCGTCGAACCTGCGCCACCACTCCTCGGCGGTCGGATAGGGGAGCGCCTTCGCCTCACCTGCAGACCCTCCCGGATAGAGCTCGCCCAGCACGACCCGGGGCTCGACCGCCCCGTTCCACTCGTTCAGCTCCAGCTTCACCGAGACATCCAGCGGGTCGGCGAGCTCGGCCGCCTTCAGCTCGCCGTTGACCCCGAACGCCACCCCCAGGGCGCTCCGCGAGCCGCTCTGGAGCCGGAAGCGAGCGTGCCTTTCCGCCTCCCCCATCGGCCGCACCTCGCACACCTGCGCCCAGGGCACCAGCAGGCGCACCCCGGGGTTGCCCATCCCGAACGGCGCCAGCCGCTCGAGCTGCTCGGCGACCTCGTGGCCGAGGCTCTCGCCCCCCACCACCGCGTCGATCACCTCGGTGCGGACCAGGTCGCGCTCCCCGAGCGTGGCGCTCGCGTGATCGACGAAGGCGGCGCGGAAGTCCTCGAGGCGGCCGGCCTCGATCTCGAGGCCGGCCGCAGCGCGGTGACCTCCGTAGCGAAGCAGGTGCTGCCCGCAGGCATCCAGCGCGGCCAGCAGATCGAAGCCCGGGACGCTTCGCGCCGAGCCCCTGCCCCTGCCATCGCCGTCCATCCCGATCAGGACGACCGGCACGAAGTGGCGCTCAGCCAGGCGTGAGGCGACGATCCCCACCACTCCCGGATGCCAGCCCTCCCCGGCGAGCACCAGCGCCGAGGCGGAGACGAGCTCGGCCGGCAGCGCGGCGCGGGCCTGCTCGGCGGCGCTCAGCACGAGCCGCTCGGTGTCACGGCGCTCGCGATTGACGCCGTCGAGCTCCGCCGCGATCGCCGCGGCCCTCCCCTCGTCGGCGGTGAGCATCAGCTCGACCCCGGCGTCCGCGCGGTACAGACGGCCCGCGGCGTTGATCCGCGGTGCCAGGCGGAAGGCCACGTCGCCCTCGTCGAGCCGCCCGAGCCCAATTCCGGCCGCCGCGCACAGAGCCCGGAGCCCCGGCCGGCGCCCCTGGCGCGCGACCCGGAGCCCGGCGCGGACGAGCGCCCGGTTCTCGCCGCGCAGCGGAACCAGGTCGGCGACCGTCGCCAGGGCCACCAGGTCGAGGTCGTCCGCCGCCCGCTCGGCGCCCAGGAGCGCCGCCGAGAGCTTGTAGGCCACGCCCGTCGCACAGAGCTCCGCGCACGGGTAGCTCGACAGACGGGGGTGAAGCAGGGGACAGTCCGGAAGGCGCTCGCCCGGCTCGTGGTGGTCCGTGACGATCACATCCATCCCGGCGGCACGGGCAGCCGCCACCTCGCCGGCGCAGGTGATGCCGCAGTCGGCCGTCAGCAGCAGGCCGGTGCCGCGGGCGGCCAGCCGCTCCACCCCGGCGATGGTGAGCCCGTAGCCGTCGCCGAGCCGATCGGGTATGTACCAGTCGCACCTTGCCCCCAGCTCCCGCAGCGCCCGGACCAGGATCGCGGTCGAGCAGACGCCGTCGCAGTCGTAGTCGCCGTGGACCGTGATCGTGCGCCCGTCGTCGACCGCGCTTCTGATTCGCTCGGTCACCTCCTCCATCGAGCCGAACTCGAAGGGATCGTGCACCTCGGCCGCCTCGAGGAAGGCGCGCGCCTCGTCCACCGTCCGGTGCCCACGTCGAACGAGCGTCACCGCGACGGGCTCGGCCAGCCCCAGGGCCTCCATCAGCGCCCTGACCTCGGGGTAGGAATAGGGCTCGAGCCTGAAGGCTCGGCCGGGGGTCTCGAAATCGGGCACGCCGACGGGCACCTCAGCCAGGCTAAGAACGGGCGGGGACGGAACCCTCCCCCCATCCCACGGAGCTGGGCCGAATTTCCCCGCCTACGCGCGGGAAATTCTGCCCACCAGCGGGTTCAGGACTCCAGCGGCTCCTCTCGGCTCACGCCGAGGGCATAGATCGCCGCCAAGCCCACGAGGGTGCCCGGGATCGCGACCAGGGCGGTGACGATGTCGGTCTGGCCGATGCTCGACCCGGAGGCGATCTGGGCAATCCCCCCGGTGACCATGGCGCCGGCGATCGCGCCCAGAAGGGCCCCGACGATCCCACCCCAGAACCGATCGGGCACGAACACCGTGAAGTGCCAGAGCGCGATTCCGACCGTGAACCACACGACCGCTGCCATCAGCTCATCACCTCCATCAGCGAGGCCTCCCGTGCTTGCGACGGCGGCGCTGCTGGCGGCGCTTGCGCTGGCGCTCCGAGCGGGCCGGACGGGGTTCGCTGGGCGCGCTGGTCACGAGCGGCTCCGGCTCGGCCTCGGGGGCCTCGTCCGCGCCGTCGGCGCCGTCTTCGGGCGGCGGCCCAACCGGCTCGGCGGGTGCGGGCAGGTCGGCGCGCGAGGGCGCGGGGCGGCCGGCGCGGGGCGCGGCCGGCGCCGGCTCGCCGTCGACGACCTTGGCCACCACGTTGTCCTCGGGGAAGGTGGGCACGTGGCCCATCTCCTCGATCAGGCGGCCGCGACGGGCCCGGTAGGCAGGCTCGCGCTCCTTCCAGTGGGTGAGCACCGGGGTCGCGATGAAGATCGACGAGTAGGCCCCGGACAGCACACCGATCCCCATCGCGAAGGCGAAGTCCTTCAGCGTGGAGCCGCCGAACAGGTACAGCACGGTGATCAGGAACACGGTCGAGGACCCGGTGATCAGCGACCTGGTGAGCACCTCGCTCATCGACCTGTTGGCGATCTGGGAGAAGGCTGCCCGGGGCATTCGCGGGACGTTCTCGCGGATCCGGTCGAAGACGATCACCGTGTCGTACATCGAGTAGCCGAGAATGGTCAGGAAGGCCGCGACGGTCCCGCTCGTCACCTCCCGGCCTGTCAGCGAGTACACGCCGCCCGTGATCAGGATGTCGTGGAACAGGGCGATGATCACCGGGATCGCATACTTGGGCTCGAACCGGATCGCCACGTAGGCCGAGATCACCAGCAGCGAGAAGAAGATTGCGGTTACGGCGCTGCGGGCCACCTCGGCGCCGAAGGTCGGACCGACGGTGGTGCTCTGGAAGCCGTTGTCGCCACCGCGCAATCCGAAGCTCTGGTCGAGCGCGTTCTTGAGCGTGCCGTTGACCTGGCCGACGGGGATCTTTCCCTGGATCTCGAACGCATTCGGCCCCAGCTTGTCGTTTGTGACCTCCTGGATCTCGGCGCTGGAGGCGTTTTTGATGTTGGCATTCTCCAGCGCGTTCCGAACGTCGTCGACGGTCGCCGCCCTCTGGAGGCTCGCCGTGACATTCGCGCCCGAGGTGAAGTCGATCCCCAGGTTGAGCTGCTGGGTCGCAAGCGAGATCGCGCCGATCGCCAGGATCGTCCCCGAGATCGAGAAGAACCAGCGGCTGGCGCCGGAGAAGTCGAAGTGCCAGCTGACCCTCTGCGGGCCGGCGCCCAGCGCGCGCGGCGAGTGCAGGATCCGCGAGCGCCCCAGCGAGCCGAGGATCGCCTGGGTGAACAGCACCGCGGTGAGCAGCGAGACGATCGTGCCGACGCCGAGCGTGAACGCGAACCCCTTGACGCCGGCGGTCGCCAGCACGAAGAGGATGAACGCCGTGAACAGGGTGATGACGTTCGCGTCGATAATCGTCGCGATGCCCTTGCGGTACCCCTGGGCGATCGCGGACGGCATCGAGCGTCCCGCCCGCGCCTCCTCCTTTATTCGCTCGAAGATGACGATGTTCGCGTCGGCCGCGACTCCGATCGTCAGCACCAGGCCGGCGATGCCGGGCAGGGTGAGCGTGATCGGGATCAGCTTGACGAGGGCGAAGAAGATCACCCCGTAGACGACCAGGCCCACCGCTGCGATCAGGCCGAGCAGCCGGTAGTAGGCGATCAGGAACAGCACGACCAGCGCCAGCCCGACGATCCCGGCCCGCAGCCCCTGGTCGAGCGCCTGCTGGCCGAGCGTGGCGGAGACGGTGCTCTGGCTGACCAGGGTGAGGTCGATCGGCAGCGCGCCGATCTTCAGGAAGTTCGCAAGGTCCTGCGCCGAGCCGATCGTGAAGTTGCCGGAGATCTGGGCGCCGGTCTTCCCGTCGATCCCCTGCGGGTTCTCGTCGAAGTTGATGATCGGCTGGGTGACGACCTGGTTGTCGAGTACGACCGAGAAGTGCTGCGAGTACTGGTCGGCCGCCGCGGCGCCCACGGTGCCGGGCGGCGCGGTCGCCGCCCCCCGCTCGGCGATCTTCCGGGTCACGTCCCCGAATGCCGTACGCCCTGCGTCCGTGAAGTCGAAGACGACATTGGGCTGGTTGGTCGTCGACTCGAAGTTCTGCTCGGGGTTGGTGATGTCGTCGCCGGAGAGCGCGGGCCGGTCCTTGAACACGTACTGCGGTGACGACGAGATCTCGCTCGGGCTCTGGGAGAGCGTGGGGTCCTGCGACTCCGCCTGGACGACGACGGTTCCCTGGGGAACCGAGAGGATCGTCGAGCCCGCGGGCAGCTTCCCGTTCTTGAACGGGAAGCTTCAGGTCCTTCTTGTTTTCGGCGGGCCCGGCCAGTAGCTGGTGGGACTTGCCGTCGAACAGGTAGTAGGTGGGCCCGTTCGTCGTGCATTCGTTGTGGAAGCACTCCGGCTTTCGCTTCGACGCGAACTGCACCGCCTCGTAGAGGTTGGGGAAGGTGTAGACATTGGGGTTCGTGGTCGGGGCCGTCGTGGGATCCTTCGGGGCGCTCGAGTTCGGCGGCGGGATCACGTTGCCCTCGAAGTCGTAGAAGTAGAGCTTCGAGGTCGTCCCGATCTGCTTGATCGCCTGCTGGGCGTTCTGGACGTTGGGCAGGCCCGACCTGGATCTCCGTCGCGCCAAGGCGGGAGATCTCCGGCTCGGCCACGCCCAGGGTGTCCGTGCGCTTGCGGATGATCTCGATCGCGCGGTCGATCGCGTCAGCGTTGACCTCGGGCGTCTGCGGGGTCGGCCGTCCCTGGTAGACGAGCTGGGTGCCGCCGCGCAGATCGAGGCCGAGGACGGTCGGCTTGGTCGCGATCACGATGGCTGACGCGGCCGTCAGGCCGACGATCACGATGAGGATGAAGAGATTGCGCCGGCGCCTAGCCATCGGCGTCGCTCACCGGGGCGTCAGGACCAGCAGCAGCCCACCGTCGTCGTCGTAGGCGGGGAAGAGATCGGCGACGGCCTCGGCTGGAAGGTCTCCCTCCGCGTTTACGTGCACCCGTTTGCCGAGCGAGCGTACGCCCCACTCCAGCGTCGTCTCGATCGGGTCGGTGGTGCCGTCCCTGTCCGTGTCGGCGGCCTCGCCTCCGTCGCCCTCATCGACCCATCGAAGCCCGAGAACGTCCTGAACCTGGCGACCGATCACCTGCTCGTCCTTGAGCCCGGTGAGCTCGAAGCCGCCCCTGCCGATGTCGAGCAAGCGCCCCTCCTGGTCGCAAACGAAGAAAGCAGCCCCCGGGGCAGGGTAGTAATCGTCCAGTAGCTCGAACAGGTCGCTTCCCCCGCACCGGGAACAGGCCTTGGGACGATTGGAGATCCCGGCGGTCCGCTCGCTGGACACCTCGCGGTTGCCGCAGTTCGGGCAGATGAAGAAGGGCACGCCGAGAGGGTAGTAAACCCGCCCGGCGGCCAGGCAGCCCCGGCGGAGCGGGCGCGAGTCTAACCGGGCGGCGCCGGCTCACAACGGCCCTCAAAAAAGGCTTGCCGCCCCATCCGGCACCGGGAGCCCCAGATGCTCGAAGCCGCGGGGCGTGATCACCCGCCCTCGCGGGGTCCGCTTGACCAGGCCCTGTTGGAGGAGGTAGGGCTCGTACACGTCCTCGATCGTGTCCTGCTCCTCATCCACCGCGGCGGCGAGAGTGGACAGGCCCACCGGGCCGCCCGAGAACTTGGTCGCGATCGTGTCGAGAATCGCCCGGTCGTGGCGGTCGAGCCCCGCGGTGTCAACCTCCAGCAGGCTGAGCGCCTCGGCCGCGACCTCGCCGGTCACAATCCCGGCGCCGCGAACCTCCGCGAAGTCCCGAACCCTCTTCAGGAGCCGGTTGGCGACCCGGGGGGTGCCGCGCGAGCGCTCGGCGATCGCCTCCTCGCCCTCCGGCTCGACCTGGACGCCAAGGATCTGCGCGGAGCGGCGCACGATCCGTGCCAGGTCGCCGGCCTCGTAGTGCTCGAGGCGGTGGCAGACCCCGAACCGGTCGCGAAGCGGAGTCGTCAGGAGCCCCGTTCGCGTGGTGGCGCCCACCAGCGTGAACGGCGGCAGGTCGAGGGTCACCGTGCGTGCGCCCGCCCCCTGGCCCAGCACCACGGGAAGGCGCCGCTCCTCCATCGCCGGGTAGAGCGTCTCCTCGATCGCGTGGCCGAGGCGGTGGACCTCGTCGATGAAGAAGACCGAGCCGGGCTCCAACGCGGTCAGGAAGGCGGCGACGTCTGCCTTTCGCTCCAGCGCCGGGCCGGCGGTCTGGACCATCGGCACGTCCAGCTCGGCGGCGATGATGTTGGCCAGCGACGTCTTGCCCAGCCCCGGCGGACCGGCAAGCAGCACGTGGTCGAGCGGCTCGCCGCGGCGCCGGGCGGCCTCGATGAACACCTCGAGCTGGGCGGTGACCTGCTCCTGGTTGACGAAGTCGGCGAGGCGCTTGGGGCGAAGCGAGCGGTCCAAATCCTCCTCGCCGCCCGCCAGGCGGGCGTCGGCCAGGCGCTCCTCGGCGCCGTCCCCTCCCCCGGCATCCCTGGCTTCGTGCGCCTGCTCGATCCCGGGGTCGCGGGCGATGCTCATGCCCTCGCACCGCTTCCGTCGGCCGCCCGTCGCAGCGCCGCCCCGATCAGCTCCTCGGCGCTCTCGCCCTTCGCCCCGTCGAGCAGCCGCTCGGCCTCGGTGAGCGTGTAGCCAAGGTGCATCAGACCGTCGCGGGCGAGGGCGCGCTGGTCGCCGTCCTCGACGGCGTGGCCGGCGGGGATCCCCTCGGTGAGCTCACCCGCCACCTTCTCGCGCAGCTCGACGATCAGTCGCTCGGCGGTGCGCTTGCCGACGCCCGGCGCGGCCTGAAATCGCTTCGCGTCCCCCGCTGCGATCGCCCTCAGAAGCTCCCGCGGCGCGCCACCGGAGAGGATCGCTATCGCCACCTTCGGGCCGATCCCCGAGACCGAGGTGAGATGGAGGAAGAGATCGCGCTCCTCCTCGTTCGCGAACCCGTACAGCGCCAGCGAGTCGTCGCGGGCGACCAGGTGAGCGTGCAGGGTGGCCTGCTTGCCCCGCGCGGGCACGGACTTGAGCGTCTCCGCCGAGACCGCCAGGCGGTAGCCGACGCCGCCCGACTCGATCACGACGTGGTCGGGGCGCCGGACAAGGACCTCGCCGCGGACCGAGGCGATCATCCCACCTCGAACCTCCGGCTCCCTGGCGACGAAGGCGTGCGCCGGGCGACTGTGGCCCGCGTGGCAGATCGCGACCGCCAGGGCGTCTGCGGCGTGGTCGGACTGCGGAGGCTTCGGCAGGCTGAGCAGGGTGCCGACCATGCGCTGAACCTGCTTCTTGGCCGCCGCCCCGCTTCCGCAGACCGCCATCTTCACCGCCTGCGGGGTGTAGTCGAAGCACGGTACGTCGCGCTGTCCCGCCGCCAGCAGCGCCACGCCCCGGGCCTGGCCGACGGAGATCGCCGAGCGCACGTTCTTGCCGAAGTAGACGTGCTCGAGTGCCAGCGCGACCGGCCGATGCCAGGTCAGAAGCTCGACCAGCGCCTCGTGGATGCGTGCCAGGCGACGCTCGGCGGGCTCGCCGCCGGCCGCCTCGATGACGCCCCCGTCGACCGCGCTCATCTTGCCGCCCGCCACGCGGACGACGCCAAACCCGGTGCTTGCCACGCCCGGATCGATGCCCATCACGACCATCATCGGTAGTGATTCTGGCCCCGGCGCCCGGATGCCTCCTACCGAACGCCGGGCGGGCGTCGCGTCGCCTGAGTCGGCCGGCCACCCGGGCGCGACCCTCCTCGTCAGACGGCCACGGGCGCAGTCCGTTCAGCCGTCAGGCTGCGGCCTGCTCGATGACCTCCGCCGGGACGTCGAAGTTGGCGTGCACGGCCTCGACGTCGTCGTGGTCGTCGAGGGCGTCCATCAGCCGCATGAGCGTCGAAGCATCGCCGCCATCCACCTGGACCACGGTGCTCGGCTCCATGGTCAGCTCGGCCGACTCGATCTGCACTCCGGCCGACTCGAGTGCCTCGCGAACGGCGGTCAGGTCCTCGGCCGCGCAGACGACCTTCAAGGAGTCGCCGTCGGCGCTCACGTCGTCGGCCCCGGCGTCGATCGCCGCGATCAGGTCATCCTCGGAGTAGCGAGCCGCGTCCACCAGGACGACGCCCCGCTTCTCGAACACCCAGGCGACCGAGCCGGGCTCCCCGAGGCTGCCTCCGTGCTTGTCGAAGAGATGACGCATGTCGGCGCTGGTCCGGTTGCGATTGTCGGTCAGCGCCTCTACCAGGATCGCCGCGCCGCCGGGACCGTAGCCCTCGTAGACGACCCGCTCGATCGCGTCGGCGCCGCCGGTCGCGCCCGTGCCGCGATCGATCGCCCGCTGGATGTTGTCCTTGGGCATCGAGTAGTCGCGCGCCTTCTGGACCGCCGCCGCCAGCGTGAAGTTGGCGTCCGGGTCTCCCCCGCCCTCTCGCGCGGCGACCGTGATCGCGCGCGCGAGCTTCGTGAACAGCTGGCCGCGGCGCGCGTCGGTGGCGGCCTTTCGGTGCTTGATCTGGGCCCACTTCGAGTGACCGGACATGCCCAGATAAGAACCCGGACGTGCAACGAACCCGGACGTGACGGCGGCCGGGCCCCGGCCCGGCCGCCATTGGCATCGGCATCCCATTTGCTTCGATCCGACACCAAGCCCCTGGCACAGAAGCTTTCAACGGTGTCGCGTGGGTCGAAACAACGCAAGAACGGAAAAGTTGCGGAGTGTGCGGTTCGGTTGCGTGTTCGATTTCAGACCAGGAAGCGCCCGTTCTCCTGGAGCGCCTCACCGTCGACCTCGATCCGGCCGCCACGCCGGAGATCGCAGACGAGGTCCGTGTGAACGGCGCTCTCGTTCTTGCCGCCGCACTCCGGATAGCTCGCGCCGACGGCCATGTGCACGGTGCCGCCGATCTTTTCGTCGAGCAGGACGTCGCGGGTGCCGCGATCGATTCCGTAGTTGGTGCCGATGCCCAGCTCGCCCAGCCGGCGCGCACCCTCGTCCGTGTCCAGCAGGCTGACCAGGAACTCCTCGCCGCGCTCGGCGCCGGCGTCCACGACCTTTCCCGACTCGAAGCGGAGGCGCACGCCCGCCACCTCGCGCCCGCCGACCATCGCCGGCAGGTGAAAGCTCACCTCGCCCTCGACCGAGTCCTCGATCGGCGCCGTGAAGAACTCGCCGTCCGGCATGTTGCGCGTGCCGTCGGCGGCGATGAACCTGCGCCCGGAGATGCCCAGCCTGATGTCCGTGCCCGGCGCGGTCACCCGCACTTCCTCGTGACCCTGGGCCCACTCGGCCAGGCGCATGCACTCCTCGGAGGCGCGCTGCCAGGCGCCGAGCGGGTCGGGGTCGTTGACCAGACAGGCCCGGTAGTAGAAGTCCTCGAAATCTCCCAGGCTCATCTCGGCGTCAGCCGCGTAGCCATTGGTCGGGAAGAGCGTGTAGACCCACCGGTGGGTCCCCTCCGCGTCGCGGTTCAACGTCTTCTCCATCAGGTGCCGGGTCGCCGTACGGCGCGTGGCCTGCCTCTCCGGGGGCACGCCGGACAACTCTCGAGTGTTCGTGTCGGCGCCGATCCCGATCCGGCAATCGGACTCCTCGGCCGCCCACTCGGCCAGTGGCGAGACCCACTCCAGCTGAGCGTCCGAGGCGTGCTTGAAGAACGTCGCCGCCTGCCCCTCGACGGACATCGAAACCACCGGATGCCCCCCTGCCCTGAGGACCTCCTCGTAGACCGCCGTGATCAGGGGCTCGCCGGCGGACGGCCCTTCGATCAGGCAGGTGTCGCCCTCCTTCAGCTCGACGGAGTAGCGAACCAGGATCCGGGCCAGGCTCTCGACTCGCGGATCCGTCACTCCACGGACCCCATACCCCGCACCTGGGCCGCGCGCTCCCGCGCGGCGGTGGCCATCGCCATCAGCAGGGCGTGCAGGCGCGAGTCGTCGGTGAGCTCGGGATGGAAGGCGCAGAGCAGGATCTGGCCCTGCCGGACGACCACCGGGTGGTCGTCCACGCTGGCCAGCACCTCGACCTCGGGGCCCTGCTCGTCGATCCACGGCGCGCGGATGAACACGGCGCGCATCGGGTCGGGGCCCAGGCCGCCAACCTCGAGCTCGACCTCGAAGCTCGCGATCTGGCGGCCGAAGGCGTTGCGCCGCGCCGTCGCGTCGACCAGGCCCAGGTGCTCGCGATCGCAGACGATCATTCCGGCGCAGGTCCCGAGGATGGGAAGCCCGCGATCAGCATGCGCGCGGATCGCCGGCTCGAGCCCGTCGCGCTCGATCGCCTTCGTGATCGTCGTGCTCTCGCCGCCCGGGATGACGAGCCCGTCCAGGCCGCGGAGCTCCTCGGCCGTCCGCACCTCGACCGGCTCGGCGCCCAGCGAGCGCAGCATCGCGACATGGGCGGCGAAATCGCCCTGGCTGGCCAGCACTCCAATCCGGAGCCCGTCCGCCCCGCTGCTGCTCGGGCGGCGAAGCCCCGCGGTGAGCCACGCCTAGACCCCGCGCTGCTGCAGCAGCTCTCCTTCGGCGGCGAGCTGCGCGATGTCGTCGCCGCGCATGGGCTCGCCAAGCTCGATCGAGGCCGCGGCGACGCGCGTCGGCATCGCTGAAGTGGGTGGTCGCCTCGACGATCGCCCGGGCCCGCCGCTCCGGGTCCTCCGACTTGAAGATTCCCGAGCCCACGAAGTTCCCCTCGGCGCCGAGCTGCATGACCAGCGCCGCGTCCGCAGGCGTCGCGATCCCGCCGGCGCAGAACAGCGGCACCGGGAGCCAGCCGCTCTCCGCCACCTCCTCGACCACCTCGAACGGCGCGCCCAGCTCCTTGGCCTGGGCGGGGAGCTGCTCGCGGCCCAGCGTGCCGAGCTGCTTGATGCCGCCCAC
Organism: uncultured Actinomycetes bacterium; assembly: GCA_963760665.1. GTDB lineage: Bacteria > Actinomycetota > Thermoleophilia > Solirubrobacterales > 70-9 > AC-56. The sequence goes on along the minus strand of CAVXDS010000007.1, from coordinate 16,482 downwards.
GATCCCGCGCAGGTGGCGAACCGCCTCGACTATGTTGCCCGTCCCGGCCTCGCCCTTGGAGCGGATCATCGCCGCGCCCTCGCCGATCCGCCGCAGCGCTTCGCCGAGGTTGGTGGCGCCACAGACGAACGGGACCTCGAAGGCGTGCTTGTCGATGTGATTCGCCTCGTCGGCAGGAGTCAGGACCTCGGACTCGTCGACGTAGTCGACCTCCAGCGACTGCAGTACCTGCGCCTCCGCGAAGTGGCCGATGCGCGCCTTGGCCATCACCGGGATCGTCACCGCGGCCTGGATCTCCTTGATCACCCTTGGGCTCGCCATCCGCGCGACGCCGCCGGCGGCGCGGATGTCGGCCGGGACGCGCTCCAGCGCCATCACCGCGACGGCCCCCGCTTCCTCGGAGATCCGCGCCTGCTCGGCGTTGGTCACGTCCATGATCACCCCGCCCTTGAGCATCTCGGCGAGGCCACGCTTGACCCGAAACGTCGCCCGTTCGGTCATCAGCACCCAATATACGGGGGACGGGCCGAAGGGCGATGGCTATTTCAGCTTGAAGGCGCGGATGCGATCCTTGAACGCCGCCTTGTCGCGCGCGTAGACGCCGTAGGCAAGCGCCTGGACGACTCCCAGCAGGGCCGCGTTGGAGCGCGTGAACGAGGGGCTGTTCGAGGAGTAGTAGAGCGTGAGCTCGGCGTGCTCGCCGACCTCGGAGAGGGTGGCGTCGCTGATCGACAGCGTGCGGGCGCGCCGGTGGCGGGCCAGCTTCATCGCCCTGACCACCAGTGGGTGGGCGCGACCGGCGGAGAAGGCGATCACGAGCGTGTCCTCGTCGACCCGGCCGAGCCGCGTGATCGAGTCCTGGCGCGGGCTGGCGACCACCTCGGCGCGGATGTCGAGCAGGGCCAGGAGGTGGCGCAGGTAGCTGGCGAAGAAGGCCATCTGGTCGACGCCGACGATCATCACCCGGTGCGCCGAGCCCAGGGCCGACACGCACGCCTCGACCTGCTCGCGGGTGAGGTTGCGCGCCGTGTCCTCGACGTTTCCGTGGTCGGCGGCCAGCGAGGACTCGAACTCGGAGTGGTCGAAGTCGAACAGCTGGCCGCCGCCGTTCTGCTCCGGCGCGCTGGTTCCGGTACTCCTCGATCGCCGCCTGCTGAAGCTCCGGGTAGCCCTCGAACCCGAGCGCCTGCGAGAAGCGGACGACGGTCGAAGACGAGGTGTTTGCGCGGCGGGCCAGCTCCTCGGCGGTCTGGAAGGCGGCCTCGTCGAGATGGTCGACGATGTAGCGGGCAACGTCCTTCTGGGAGCGCGAGAACTCGTCGAAGCGCTCGGTGATGTAGGTCGACAGGGTCTTGCCGTTCGGCCGCGCCTGTCGGCCGTTGCGCGACTGGGCGCTGCGAGTACGGGACTGAGTCGGACGAGACTTCGTGGCCGTCTTGCTCACGGCGGCATGATTCGCCCCGCTGGCGGGTTTCCCTGCTAGCTGGTGGGCGCGCGGTGTCTGCGCCCGGTGGCACGCAGCCAGGCGATGTGGTTGGATCGCTCCCGTGAACGTCGAGCGCGCCCTGCGCCTGACCAACCGCAACATGATCGCCTTCGACCTCGTGCTCGGGTCGGCGGCGATCCTGGCGCCGGCCGCGACCCTCGCGGTGCTCGGCCACGACCGGCCGTCGCCCGACGCCGAGCACCTGTTCCGTCGCTGCGGTCCGATCTGGCTCACGTTCGCCACCGCGCACGCCGTCGCCGATCGCCGCGGCCACCCAGAGGACTGGTGGGCGCTGGCCTGGTTGCGAGGCACCGAGCTCGCAACCGACGCGCTGTGGTCGCGCTCGCCGGCCTTCTCGCGACCGGGGGCGCGGACCGCAATGCAATTGGCGGGCGCGGCCAACCTGGCGATGACGATCGGCTTCGGGTGGCTGGCCAAGCGCGAGCGCGCCGGTCGTCGCCGGCGAACCCTGCGGCGACGCGGCTAGCCGCTGCCTTACTGGCCGGTGGCGCCCTGCACCGGCACCCGGCTGCAGTCGCTGAAACCCACCGCGCGCGCGAGCTTCAGCCGCTGCACCTGACCGGCCGCGATCTTGGCCTGGGCGTCGGCGTAGGCTCGCGCGTTCTTGTCCTGCGCCGCCTGGAGCCCCTTCTTGAGCTCGGCGATGCCCTGCTCGCGGGCCTGCAGGTACTCGGTCGAGCGCCGGCTGGACCTCGCGGCGGAACGTCCAGCGCGCGGATCTGGCTGAGCTCGTTCTCCGAGATCTCGATCAGGTTCTGGGTCAGCGTGGCCGCCCCCTCGGCGCTGTTCGGCGGGGTCTTCTGCAGCTCGACGAACTTGTCATGCGCCGCCTTGCAGACCTGGTCGCCCTTGGCCGTGAACTGCGCCTTGCTCAGCGTGGTGGCGCTCGCGCCGCCATCGTCGAACGGCCCCAGGCCAAACACCGCGGCGAGAGCCACGATCACGGCCACGAGCGCGAGCACCGCCAGCACCGCCACGGCTGGCCTTCGAAGCCCGGACTGCCCACCCTCCGGCTGCATCCGCGGCAGCCTAGCGACCCGGGTCGGCGTCTCGGCACGGTGCGGATACAGTGTCCGCATTCTTCGGCGCGGCCTGCTGCTTGGGTGATGGGCGTTTCGCTGTACAAGCTCGCCCCCACGCTGATCGAGGTGTCATTCTGAGGGCCAGGGACGTCTGTGCCGCGACTTTGCGCGTCTGCCGCCAGCGGGCGGGCCCGCTGCTATTGATCGGCGCCGTCGTGTTCGTCCCGCTCGGGCTGCTCGACGCCGTCCCGGACCAGGTGGTTCACGTCGACAGCGTGAACGGCATCTCGGACCTGGCCACGGTCGCGATCCTGGTCGCCGTCCTGGCGCAATCGGTCACCGTCCTCCTCGGTGAGGTGCTCTACAGCGGCGCGGTCGCGGTGCTGATCGCCCGCACCCCACCCGGCGGCCCGACCGTCGCTCCTGCGCCTCGCCCGCTCGCTCTCCTACGGGAGGCTGATAGCCGTCGACCTCCTGTTCGGCCTCGGGATCGCAGTCGGCCTCGTCCTGCTCGTGGTTCCCGGGGTCGTCGCGTTCACGTGGTTCGCCCTCGCCGGGCCGTTGGTCGAGCTCGACGGTCTCGGCGTGCGGGCCGCGTTCACAGGCAGCCGGCGCCTCGTGCGCGGCCATTTCTGGACGGTGCTGGCGGTGCTCGGCCCGATCACCCTGGCCTCGGAGGCGCTGACCGATGCCGCGCTTGCTATCGCTCACCGAGTGCTCGGCGACACCTTCCTCGCCGACTGGCTGGCGGAGTCGGCGACGAACATCGGGCTGTCCCCCTTTTATGCGGTCGCCGCGGTGCTGATGACGCTGCAGCTCTCCCAACGGCCCCGATCGGATCGCCAGGACTACGACTCGCGGCCCCAGTAGTCGACCTTGCTGTTGCGCGCCGTTGCCATCGCCGCTTACCTGAATACGTTACGCAGAACAGGGCGTTTGCTAAAGGCGGCCCGCCGGCCGCCGATGGAAGTGGCAGAGACGACTGCTTGGTTTTTTTGGGACAGGCGGTCCTCTGGAACGCCGCTCTCCGACGGGCGGCGTTCCCGCGTTTGGCACCGGGGTTAGGAACGGGTCGGCTGCGGGTAACAGGTAACTACGGCGACTGGGAGGCAAGGAGGCCCGTCCCCCCGAGGCAGCGGCGGTGCCCCTAGTCGCCGCTATCCCAGCTCATAGCGGATTCGCTCGCGGTGGACCTGGACCGCCAACGTGGGGCAGGCGCGGGGAGGTAGGCTCGGAGCATCGCTCACACGGTTTCTCCTCAGATCCTCGATCGGTGGCGGTTCGAAGAGCAGTTCGAATGCTGGAACCGCGGCGAGCTCGAGCCGATGCTGGACATGTATGCGGAGGACGGAGTGTTCGACGTCTCTGCCGTGTTCACTGATGTGGCGCCGATGCGAGGGCACCAGAACATGCTTCGCTACTGGAACGAGCTGCGGGAGACGTGGCAAGGGATCCGGACGGACCCACTCGAGATGTTCGATCTCGGCGACGGGCGCTACGTGCTCGATCTGCGCCTGCGGGGGAAGGGCAGGCGAAGCGGCGCCGAGGTCGATCAGCGCTTCGCCTTCCTCTACACCATCCGCCTGGCAGACCGGAAGGTGATCAGCGCCCAACTCCTTCCGGACGTGGCAGCGGCGATCGCCGTGGCGGAGTCATCCGCCTCCCAGACCGCCTGATTTCCCCGTCCTCAGGTCGGGGGTACAGGCGCAGGCCGGTTGAGCCGATGAAGGGTCGAAAACAGTGGACTCCACACCGAGACCGCTGGATCGCCTACACCGGGAGGAACCATGCGCCGCATCCGTCGACACCTGACCTTCGCGAACGTGGCCTCCGCAACCGCGCTGTTTGTCGCGATCAGCGGGGCGGGGGCCTACGCGTCGGGCCTCATCGGCCCCAGAGACATCAAAGACAACGCCATCCGCTCGCGACACGTGAAGAACCACACCCTGAAGGGCAAGGACCTCGCAATCAAGACCGTGGTCCGGGTTGGGGGGCCGGCGATCCCTGGACTCAATGGGGATGGCCCGGGCTGCGTCGACGGCACGCCGGGCGGCAGTAAGGGCGTCACCGGGGGCACCACGTGCGGAGGCGGTACGGGCGGTGAAGGGACGGCCGCGGCCCTGTGCCAGAGGGGCGAACGTGCGACGGGTGGCGGCTATCGGATGGACAAGCGACATGCCCTTGTCACAAGAAGTCGGCCCATTTCCTCGGGTGCCGGTACGACACCGACCGGCTGGGAGGTGAGTGCGGTTGAGCTCACCACGAACGAGAGTGAGAGAACGACCGTCACTCCATACGTGATCTGCAGGAGCGGCTAAGCGCCGCTCGACCCCACGCCCGGACATCGCAGGACGGCGTGATCCAGAAGCTGTGGGAGTTTCCGACCCGGAAGGAAGCCCTCGAAGCCGCCGGGCTGCGGGACTAGCGCTTGACTTAGGATCGATGCCGTGAGAGCGTGGCGCGCCGGAACGACGCACCCGTGGCACAGCTACTTGAAGGAGAACCCTTATGCCCAAGTACCTGATCGAGGGGTCGTACTCGGCTCAAGGCGCCGACGGCCTTAGGAACAAAGGCGGGAGCAACCGCCGTGACGCCGTGGCTGAGATGGTCAGCGGCCTCGGTGGCGAAGTCGAGAGCTTTTATTTCGGATTCGGTGCCTCCGATGTCTATGTGACCGTGGACCTCCCGGACAACGAGGCTGCAGCGGCAGTTGCCCTCGCCGTAAACGCCGCTGCCGCGGTTGCCATCAAGACGGTCGTGCTGCTCACTCCCGAGGAGGTTGACGCGGCAGCCGAGCGCTCTGTCAGCTACCGCCCGCCGGGCGGCTGAGGGCCCGTTAGTCATGGCTGAAGCTCGCTACCTACGGGTGATCTGGATGATCGCCGCAATCGCCGCCGGTGTGCTGGTGATCCTGCTGCTGGCCCGCTCAGCGCCGATTGCGCAAGCGCGCCACGGGACCGACACGTCCGCGAGAGGCCAAAACCACACGAAGGTCGTTTGTCTCGACGAAAACACCTTCAAGCACGAATACAAGTTCAGGCCGCACCATTGCATCTTCCACAAGCGCCACGCGCCCAACGCGGAGGCCTTCTTCGTTCGCACAAAGCACGACCGTTGGAAGGTGTGGCGTCAGCGCCACGCGCGAGGTCGGGGCACCGCGACGGCCAGCATGGTCGGCGATACGCCCGTCAAGATCAAGCTCCTTGCCCCTGTGACCCGATGCGGTCATCGAGTGTTCTCAAAGGCGCACTTCCGCTTCCCGGGCATCGGTAGCAGCGGCACCGTGAAGCTCAGCACCTGCGCTTAGGATGCGGTTGCCACCGCGATGCTGAGAAGCAGCCGCATACGCCGGCGCGGCCTGGCCGCAGTCGCCACCCTCGGGTTGCTCGCCGTTGCTTTGGGCGTGTTCGCCCTGAGCTCGGGTGCTCGGCCCGCTGACAAGACCAACCGCTACATCCTCTGCTTGAACAAGCAGGGCACGGCCTACGTTCCCAAGGTCAAACCGCACCGTTGCGCCATCTATGGTCGCCACGGGAGCTTTGCCGGCGGTGTCAATCTGAAGAAGATCCACTGGCACAACTGGGGGCATCGGCGAGCACGGGCCAAAGCGATCGAGTGCGGGTTCCATTTGCCGTGCGAGCACATCCATGCCCACGTTCGCGTCACACGGTTGCGTGAGCGCTGTCAGCGCAAGGTCTACACCCGCCTCAAGGCGCATACCAAATTCGGCACCTCGCGCCCGCGCCCGCCTGGGTGTCCGGGTCCAGCGTTCTAGGGCACGGTCTGCGGAACCTGAGTACCGGGTCCGAGAGCGGTTCGTCGGGGTCCGCGGTAATGGGAGACGTTCTGACCGAACATCCGGCGGCCGGCCTGGCGCTAGTCAGCCCACCAGTCGCGCTGGCCCTCGACGTCTTCGCGCCGGGCCCCCCCGAGACTGGGCGCGCCGATAACGATGATCTCAAGGCCTTCCGGGCCGGCCTCGTAGCCTCGCCACGTACCGGGGGGGACGCGCACCGCATCCCACTCCTTGAGCTCGACGATCTCGTCGTCGAGCTTCATCCGCCCGCTCCCGCGCACGACCACGTACACCTCCTCCTGCTTCTCGTGCGTGTGGCCGTAGGGAAAGCGATAACCGGGCGGGACGCGCTGCAAGCTCAGGCCGGACTGTTCGAGCTCCAGCGCATCGGTCGCCAAGCGGAACTCCAGGTCCGGCGCGCCGTCGAATCTGGACCCGAGGTCCTCCAGGTCCTCCTTGAGATTCCTGAGCGTGAAGGGCACGACCGCAAGCCTACTCAGGGGCTTCGGGACAAACGACTTCTGCCAGGGCTTCCGATGGGCCGGGGTGGATTCGAACCACCGACCGACGGATTATGAGTGAGGACAGGCGTGGGTCTGGGAAGTCCGGGGGCGACTCTCAGCCGTCAACAGGTGATGTGCGTTCCGGCGAAAGTCGGAGGTTCGGTGCACCGTCGGGTGCACGACGGAGGCGAAAACGAAAACGGCGGAAGGACTGATCTCGTCAAGCTGGCTGTTCACCGCGCGGTCGGTCCGTTACGCGGGCGCGACATGAGCGACCACAGGTTGCCAGCGCGGCATCGCGTAGCCTACGTCCCTTGCTCGGTCCCCCGTCGGGTTGTGGTGGTGACCTTCCGACGGCTGGGGCTTCTCTTTGCGGCTGCGGCGGCTGAGCGAAGCGGGAGGATGGATCGACGTGAACGAGGAGCACACCCCGGTATTGCCCGACCATTGGAGGCCGCCGCAGCGCGTCCTGCTCGAGGAGAAGTGGGACAAGCATCCCGAGCACGAGCGGCTCGTCGCGTTGTCTCTTGAGCGCGACGAGTACAACGACCCCACGTGGGGATTCGACCAGGAACCCGAGCGGGATGACCCGGATTGGACGGTGGTCTGGTTTCGTCCGCGCGGACTGCGCGACGAGCGCGACGCGATCCGAATCCACCGCTACCCGAACAAGTGGCTTGAGAGCGAGACGGCCCGCGTGGAGGACTTGAAGGCGCTCGACGACGACCATTTATTGGACTAAACCCAAACCGTCGAGCCCCGGTTTGGGGTCGCCGCTGAGGCTAATTTTCTATCTAATACAGGGCGGGTAGTCCGACGGGCCGCGCCTTCGGGCATTGCGCTCCCCGGCCGTGGGTTCAATCTAGTTCAAGCTCCGCGCCGGGCTCCCGCAAGGCTTGATTTGAGTCTCTCTGGGTCGGGTGTCGAACCTCGTCATCATCGCCTCAAGGGGCGGCCAGACATGGATCGACTGCAGAATCACATGGATGGCGAGTCTTCGGGAGCGCCGGACGACGATTGCTCCATGGCGCTGCCCTGGACGCCCCGGCTTCCAGATCAGCTACCCGATTTCGCGAAGCTTCTGCGTCTCGGCCAGCCTCTGAAGCTTCTTCAGCGACTGGTTCTCGATCTGGCGGATTCGCTCACGCGTGACGTTGAACGTCCGCCCGACCTCGTCCAGGGTGCGGGGGTGCTCACCGCCCAGTCCGTAGCGAAGCTCGAGCACCCGCCGCTCGCGGTAGGAGAGGTTCTCCAGGACCTCGCTCAGCGCCTCCTTGGTGAGCAGGTCGGCCGCGCGCTCGAACGGCGACTCGGCCTTCTCGTCGGGGATGAACTGGCCGAGCTCGGCGTCCTCTTCGTCGCCCACCGGCTTCTCCAGCGACAGCGGCGCCCGCGCCGAGTGCTTGATCTGATCAACCTCCTCCCGGTCGATCCCGGTGACCTCGGCGATCTCCTCGAGGGTCGGCTCGTGGCCGAGCTCAGTGACCAGCCTGCGCTCCGCGCGGCTGATCTTGTTCAGCTTCTCGACCACGTGGACCGGGATTCGGATCGTCCGCGCCTTGTCGGCCAGCGCCCGGGCGATCGCCTGGCGGATCCACCAGGTCGCATAGGTCGAGAACTTGAAGCCCCTGCGGTAGTCGAACTTCTCCGCGGCGCGGACGAGGCCGAGCGTCCCCTCCTGGATCAGGTCGAGGAAGGGCAGGCCCTGGTTGCGGTAGTTCTTGGCGATCGAGACGACCAGCCGCAGGTTCGACTCGACCATCTTCTGCTTCGCGTCGAGGTCGCCGCGCTCGATCCGCTTCGCAAGCTCGACCTCCTCCTGCGCCGTGAGCAGCCGTGCCTTGCCGAGGTCCTTGAGGAACAGCTGCAGGGAGTCGGTCGTCATTTCCGGCTTCAGGTCGAGCGCCGTGGCCTTACGGCGACTTGCCCCGCTTGTCGGACTCCGTCTCGCCGTCGGCCGGCTTCAGCGCCGGATCGACGTCCTCGACCAGCTCGATACCGGACTTCTCGAGATGTCCGTGGAGATCCTCGACGTCGGACTCGTCGAGGTCGACCTCGGAAACGGCCGAGGCGACCTCACCGAGAGTCAGTACGCCAAGCCGCTGACCCCTGGTGATCAGCGACGTTACTTCCTCAAGCTCCTTTAGTTCGGCGACCAGCATTCGTGCTCTAGCTCGTCCCTCTCATATCCGTCGTGGTGGCTCCGCCCGAAACCTGAGGCGACAAAAAGTGGACCGGCTGCCCGGATCCGGTCACCGTCAGCGTGATGCAACTCGCTGCGTCGTTATTTACACGCTGGACAATCCCGGTGGCAGAGTCGAGCCGCTGCGCCTAGCTGGCGGCGCGTCAGGACGTTTGAGCCTCGGCGCTTGGTCTTCGTCGCGTCTCCCCTGGATGCTCTTGGTCAGTTTGTCGGAGGGGGCAGCCTGTCGGAGGCGCGCTTCGGCCAACACGCAGGCCCGCTCCAACCCCTTCGGTCGGAACCGGCTCGTCGCCCGCGATCCGTAGACCTCCCCCGCGTAGACATCACAACGTTCAAGGTGGTAGCGGGCCTCGACCCGCAACTCCTGCAGGCGGCGCAGGGAGGTCTTCGCCCTCAGCGCACGCCGCATATCTGGCGCAGACGCCTGTACAGCTGGCGGTCGTTGGGTCGGGCGGGTGAGGTGCCCTGCCGGCGGGCGCTGTCCTCATGCTGGCGAACGGCCAGCGCCAAGTCCGCAAGGCGGCGCTCCGCCAGCTCGTGCTGCTTCCCCAGCCTCTCCGGCTTGGTCAGCGACCCTTCGAAGAACTGCATGGGCGTCATCTGGTCTCCTCACTCCGCGCTGTCGATCTCCCTCGGTCCAGCCGAGCCTGGGAGCCCTAGGTTGGGGCGGCGGCGATTCCGCCCATTGGGCGACCTCTCTTGGGCCCTCCGGGCTTCACCGAAGGGCCCTCTTCGCTCCTGGCCCCTGTCGCTGCGGACGAACAGCCACATGCTCCAAAGGCGGCGGCGGTTAGTAGACACAATGTATCGTGTATTCACGAAAACATCTTCTGGAAACACGAAGCAGGGTTCTCAGGCACCAATCACCCGCTGGGACTTTCTGACCAACCACGCCCACGTCCTCACGTGCGTGGCTCATGACCCGGGAATCCGCCTGCGCGACATCGCCGCCGCGGTCGGGATCACAGAGCGCGCCGCCCACCGGATCCTCTCCGAGCTGGTCGAAGAGGGCTACGTGCTGCGCGAGCGAGAGGGCCGGCGGAACCGCTACCAGGTCAAGCCTGAGCTTCCCCTGCGGCATCCCCTCGTCCAGGAGCGAGAGGTCGGAGACCTGCTCGAGGTGCTGCTCAGATCTCCGCGGTCTGCAGCGCGAATTGGCAGCGCCCGCTTAGTCGCCCCGCTGAAGAGGGCGAGCACGGGGTCGCCTGGATCCAGGTAGCAGTGATCGACGCCGCCTCACAAGTCGCATCGAAGGCCGGTTCCGTCTCGAACCGGCCCGTGTGGCGCGACTCGATGGCCCCATACGAGCGCCCGTCCTGGGGCCGGAGCCTGCTCGACGTCGCGACCTCGGTCGTGCCCTACGTCGCGCTGTCTGTGCTCATGTACGCCAGCCTCGGCGAGGTCAGCTACTGGGCCACCTTCGGCCCTCGCGATCCCGACCGCCGGTTTCCTGATGCGAACCTTCATCGTCTTCCACGACTGCACCCACGGCTCGTTTCTGCCCTCGCGGCGGGCCAACCTCTGGGTCGGCCGGCTGAGCGGGCTGCTCGTCTTCCAGCCGTTCACGAACTGGCGCCACACCCACGCCGTCCATCACGGCACGGCCGGCGATCTCGACCGGCGCGGCACCGGCGACATCCCGACGCTGACCTTCGATGAGTACGTCGCCAGCCCGTGGAGGAAGCGGCTCGGCTACCGTCTCTTCCGCAACCCGCTCGTCATGTTCGGGATCGGGCCGCTGTGGTCGCTGATGCTCGGGCCCCGTCTGTGGTCGCGCTCGATGCGCCCGCGCCAGCGGCGGAGCGTGGTCATCACCAACCTCGTCCTCGCAGTGCTTGTGGGCGCGATCTGCTGGCTCGTCGGCTGGCAGGAGTGGCTGCTCGTCCAGATGCCGAGCGCGATCCTCGCCGGCACGGCAGGGGTGTGGCTGTTCTACGTCCAGCATCAGTTCGAGGACGTCTACTGGGAGAGTGGCGAGAGTTGGGGCTACGCGGACGCGGCGCTGCGTGGGAGCTCCTACCTGAAGCTGCCGCAGCCCTTCCAGTTCTTCACCGGCAACATCGGCCTCCACCACGTCCACCACTTGAGCGCCAAGGTCCCGAACTACAACCTGCAGCGCGCGCACGACGAGAATCCGATCTTCCGGGACGTCCCGGTGCTGACCGCATGGGACGGCGCCGTCGCGGTCCGGCTCAAGGTGATCGACCCGGAGGCCGGTCGCCTGCTCACCTGGCCCGAGGTCCGCGCGCGCCGCGTCGCGCTTCCCGCCGCGTCGCCGGTGGCCCTTTAGCTCGCGCGCCAGCGTTCGCAGCGAGTTCCGAGCTGGCGAGTCGGGGCGTTCCGGGATGGGGCGGCTGGTTTCGAACAAATCGCGCCCGCTGCCCCGGGCAAGGTTGCTTGGTTCAAATACGGTCCGATTGCCCCGATTGAGCCGGCAAGCATTGGGGGTTCGATTCCCGCCGACTCCATCGGACCTCTCGTTGCTTGCGCGAGCCGTGGCGCTGGCGGCATGGCCGTAAGATCAGGCCCATGAGTGGGTTACAGCGGGGCATCGGGCGGCAGCTGGCATATATCCCGCGCTTCATTCACCACTTCAGACAACGGCGTCTGCTCGGACAATCGGTCGTAAACGCTTCCCGCAGTGCCCGGGAACGAATGCGGCACTATTCATGATCGTCGCCGGCGACCGTGCCGAGCTGCTCGACCAGGGCCGCGATGCGGGCGCCGAGGTATTCGAGCTCACGCCCGGTTTCGGCTAGCTGCTGCTCCGCCGATGCCTCCGGCATCGGCGCACCGGCGGGCGTGGGTGGATCGCTCAGGGCGCTCCTCCGTATTGGGGCACGCCCAAGTGGAGCGGGTCGCTCCCAGCAGGCATCCCTTGAGGGTGAAGCGGAGGCCGCGCAGCACCGTGGGCCCTGCTAAGCGGTCCAGCCGTCGCTCCGCTACACACCATAGGTCATTCCGGGCGTAATTGTGCATTTCGCCACAACTGCGACCGTCCCTGAGGCGCTCAGCCAGCTGATTGTGCGCGGGAATCACTCCCGGTTCGCCCAAGCTTGCGCTCCAGGTCCTCGATGGCCGCGGCGGCGGCGCCCTCCTGACGATCGGCGCGGCGTTCGATCTCATCCAAGCGAACGTTGATTGCCGCGAGTGCCTGCTCCAACTCGACGATCGCATGGGAGTCGCTCATTCGCAGACCCCTCTTTCCCCGTCCTTCTCCATTCGGCAAAGCCGTCCGAGGGAGGAGAGGACGAGGAGACCCGGCGAACGGTTAGTGCTACCAACGCTACTCCCGGTCGACGGGCAGATCAGCGCTGGCTCCCCCGATCCTCCTCGCCAAAGCGAAGAACGCGCAAATAGCGAAGGGTTTTCCTGAAATTCGCGTTAGGCGCCGCCGCTAGTCATTACCTGATCGCGGGCAGATAGGGGGCTTCAGGTGAAGCTTTCGGATCACCTTGTTGCGGCTCAGCTTCGCCTTGTGGGCGATCGTCTTCACCGAGACGAGTCGGAGCAGCACGCGGACCTGGAGCCTGCCCACGTCGGAGAGCCACTTGTCGTTCAGGTGGGCGAAGCCGCCGGGCTGCGGGAGTAGGGTCCCCATCGCGTGGCCTACTTCCTTGTCCCCGTCGCAGGTGACCGAGCCCGAGCGGCTGGCTTGCTGGCCTTGAACGGGATTGAAAACCTCGTCGGAGAAGACGGTGGGCTGGTGGCCCGCCTCGCAGCCCCGGACCCGCAGAAAGCCCGAGTCCGCGTCCTGGCCTCTCTTGAGGGCGGGGACTTCGAGGTCGGGGAGCCCTCGGACGAGATTCAAGGCAAGCCCGGCGAGTAGCTGGCCAGTTCCCGAGTTCCGCCCGGCTGGCTTTGCCCTCTCGAGGCACCTCGCGAGATACTGCGCGGGCGATGTCGCAGGAGAACGTGGAGATCGTCCGTCGCCTGGTTGATGCTTGGAACCGCCAGGACCTCGAGGGCATCCTCGCCCTGACCGATCCTGAGGGCGAGTACGTCAATGCCCCCACGGCCGTTGAGCCGGGCACCAGGCGGGGGCAGGACGAGTACGTCGCCGTGCTTCAAACGCAATGGGAGAGCATCCCCGGTGCCCTTCAGGAGATTGATCGATTCCACGATCGGGGCGAGGAGATCATCACGGAGGGGCGTCTTTCTCGGACGATGCCGGAAAGTGACGCTCGGATCAGCAACCCGCTCCTCATATCGTGGAAGTTCCGCGACGGGAAACTCATCCGGCTCGAACAGCTCGGCGCTGGCCCCGAATTTCCTGGCGCCCTCGAAGCGGCCGGGCTTTCGGAGTAGGCGATGTCGCAGGAGAACGAGACGGCCTGAGATTTGGGCCGAGAGGAGATCCATGCTGTCGAACGCACGTGTAGTCCCCACCCTGGCGGTGTCCGACGTGGACCGGGCCCGGCCCTTCTATGAGGAAAAGCTCGGTTTGGCTGTCGAGGCCGACGTGGTGGGGACCGTGCGCTACTCGTGCGGGGGCGGCACCGCGTTGGCGATCTTCGAGCGGCCGATGGAGCCGGTTGACCGTACCGTGGCTGCTTTCGAGGTCGAGGACATCGAAGCTGAGGTCAAGGAACTTCGGGGGCGGGGCGTGGAGGTTGAGGGCATCATCACGCTGCCGAGCGGCGTCGAGAGGGCCTTCTTCAAGGACCCTGACGGCAACGTGATCGGGTTGAGGCAGCTTCCCGGAGGGGCAGACGGCGAATCGGAGTAGGCGATGTCGCAGGAGAACGTGGAGGTCGACCGGCAGAATCGGGACCTTGAGGTCCTCCGAAAGGTCTACTCGCACTGGGAACGCGGTGACTTCACATATTGGGAGGCGTTCGCCGACGACTACGTCTGGAAGGCGGTCGATGCGATTGAGTCCGGCGAGTACACGGGCATCGCCCAAGTCAGGGCGGCCTGGCGGACCTGGCTGCAGGCGTGGGATGGATTCAGGATCGAGGCGGAGGAGGTGGTCGCCGGCTCCGACGGCAGGTATGTGGTGATGCAGTTGTTCCGGGGGACAGGAAAGGCGAGCGGGCTCGAGAGTGAGGAGCGCAGCGGGGCGGTGGTGACGATGCGCGACGGACTGATCGCCCGAATGGAGGGCTTCTGGGACCGCGATGCGGCGTTGCAGGCGGCCGGGGTCGAGCGCCGCTGAGGGCCCTCGAAGCCGCCGGGCTGCGGGAGTGGGCGACTTTCGGGAAATATTTCGGAGTTTTTTTCACGGCGACCTATGCGGCGGTGGTGGAGCCGCGCGGTCACGCTGCTCTTCCCTCCCCCGCCTGGGGTAGCGATACGAGTCGTCGGCGTCCCGTGAGTCCGTCAGTTCCGTGCGTGGGCCCCTCGTGTAGCCGCCTCGACGCCTAACCGAGCGCTCCCGCTCCATCTGGCGCTGGTGGCGGTCGCATCGCCCCTTTGCCGTGGCGACATTCGGGCATCTTGGTTCCAAACAGAGCCGAATTGGCGTCAATTTCTCGCCTCCGCTGCGGCCTCCATGAGCCGGGAGCTCCGATCGGCTACCCGCGCCCGGTCGGTGTGGTCGAAGATCAGCGCCTCCATCGTGCTGGTCGCCCGGAGCCGGCCGAGCTGGCGCAGGCGTTCGCAGGCGGGGATGTCACGATGGACGTGTACGCCGCCAGCGTGCCGGCGCTCGAGGAAAAGACGGCCGCGAAGGTGGCCGCTCTTATCGGCGGCGACTGACCCGCCGTTAGCAATCCGTTAGCAAGCGCCGCGCCGCGACCCGGCCCGCGACCGACCGGATGCCGGGTTTGCAGGGCTTTCCTGATGGGCCGGGGTGGATTCGAACCACCGACCGACGGATTATGAGTCCGCTGCTCTGACCAACTGAGCTACCGGCCCGGGTACTGAGATTCAGGCTTCGCAGAGCCAGATTCCACGATAGACGCCTCACCTCCTCCTGTACCGCCTGTGGCGATATCGGCCTCAGCCGCGGCCAGTCCCTGGCTGTCTTGCGGCCAGGTCGAGGATCGCCTCCAACTTCTCATGAGGCGCATTCGTGCACACGGGGCTTCCCACTCGGCGGTCTGTGGACTCGGGCACTCTTCCTTCCCCTCTCGTTGTGGCCGTTTGGGGAATCTGAGTACGGGTCCTCCCCCGCCCCTAGACGCGGGCCTGGACACCGATTTAGGCTCGCCCCCAGTCACCCAACCAACGGAGGAGCCATGCGTAAGATTTCGTCCTAACCACGCGACCGTGGTGGCATACGTCGCGCTGTTCGTCGCCCTGAGCGGCGGCACCGCCCTCGGATTGACCGGTTCGAACACCGTCCAGTCGGATGATCTCGGCCCCGGCGCCCAGGTGAAGGCGGCCGACGTGGCCGCCAATGCGGTCAACGGGGCGAAGATTGCCGACAACAGCATCACCGGTGCGGACATCGCGCCTTCTGCGCTGCCACAGGGGCGGAAGATCACCAGCAGTTGTGACCCCAGCTCGACCACATTCGTCGATTGCGGCACCTTGACGATCAATCTCCCGAGGCCAGGCCTTCGTGTTCTGATCGTGGCGACCGGCATGTGGTACAACGCCGCCGACCCCGGCGCCAGCGCAGGTGTCTGCCGCATCGGGGTGAACGGGGCGCCATTCGGCCCCAATGCCTACCCAGGCGAGGGTACGGACAGCACCGGGAACATCGTCGAGAACTCGCTGACGCTCACAAATGTGACCGATCCGAATCTGGGCGCGGGCAACCACACCTTCGGGCTCGCCTGCAGCCAGACGGCGGGCGACATCAAGTTCAACCCGACTTACGTCTCGGCAGTGGTGCTCGGCCCCGGTTAGCCGACCGCGATCCATTCCTCGTCATCGCCTGCGCGAGATCCTGCGCGGGCGATTTGCAGGAGGACGTTGACCTCTTCCGGGAAGCCGTCTATTGAGCCGGACCGGTTCATCGGGTGGTCAGGGTCGCGGCTGCCGGTAGGGTGGCCGCAACCCGGTCCATCGAGGGAGGCACCATGCGCCGCATCCGCGACCATCTGACCTACGCAAACGTCTTGGCGACGATTGCCGTTTTCATTGTGCTTGGGGGCGGAGCAGTCGCAGCGATTCACTCCAAATCCGGGAGGTCCCATCCACGGTGGGCCGTGGTGAGCGCCCATGGGAACCTGGTGCGCGGGAGCGGCGCGGTGAGGGCGAAACAGCTGTTTGTGGGCAGGGGGACCCTCGGCGCGTACCAAGTCACCTTTAATCGGAGCGTCACTCACTGCGGGCTGATAGCGACCATCGGCAGGACCAACGCCGCGGACCGCAATCCGGACCCCGGAGAAATCGGGGTTGCATACAGACACGGAAGCCGGAGAAGCGTGTTCGTGAAGACCAGGGCAAGCAGCGGAGACGAGGCCAACCGGTCCTTCCATCTGGCGGTGCTCTGCTAACCAAGGAGATCCACCTGCGGCGCCTCCATGGCGCCCTCCCCGCAGACGATCAGCCGCCAG
>CAVXDS010000006.1:0-917699 GCA_963760665.1 uncultured Actinomycetes bacterium | reverse complement strand
CCGGACGAGGTCTGATTCTACGGACGGCCCGCCTGCACAAGGCCGCAGGAATATGTTTTCGCGATGCGGATCGTGACCTATCGCTCCGATCGGGGGCCCCGCGCGGGATTGCTTCGCGACGACTCGGTCCTCGACGTCTGGGACGGGCTCGGCGGCGACGGCTCGAGCGTTGTCGATCTGCTCGCCTCGGACCGCCTCGCCGAGGCGGCCGAGATCGCCGGCGGCGAGCCGGTGCCGCTCGAGCGGGTCGAGCTACTTCCCCCGATCCCCGATCCGGAGAAGATCGTCTGCATCGGGCTCAACTACCGAGCCCATGCCGCCGAGGCGGGGATCGAGCCGCCCGGCGCGCCAACCTTCTTCGCCAAGTTCCGCAACGCGCTGGCGCCGCCGGGCGCCACCGTGCCGCTGCCGGCGGCCAGCTCCAAGGTCGACTTCGAGGCCGAGGTCGCGTTCGTGGTCGGGCGCCGCTGCAGCGACGTCGGCGAATCCGAGGCGGTCGACTTCGTCGCCGGCTACATGCTCCTCAACGACCTCTCGGCCCGCGACCTCCAGTTCGCGACGCCTCAGTGGATGCCGGGCAAGGTGTTCGACGGCTCGGCGCCCTGCGGCCCGGCCCTCGTGACGCCCGACGAGGCCGGTCCCCACGAGGAGATCTCCTTCTCGCTGACCCTGAACGGGGAGGAGATGCAGGCGGCGTCCACCGACGACCTGATCTTCTCGGTGCCGGCGCTGGTCGCGCACCTCTCCCGGCTGATGACCCTCGAGCCCGGCGACGTCGTCTCCACCGGCACGCCGGCCGGCGTCGGCAGCACCCGCGAGCCCCGGGTCTGGCTGAAGCCCGGCGATCAGATCGAGATCAGCTCCCCGACCCTGGGCCGGCTGGAGACGAGAATCGGCTGAGGCCCTCGCCGCGCTGCGCCACGAACAGGGCCGCGAGCACCAGCGGCAGGAACCAGACGACGTAGAAGTAGAACCAGTGCGTCGCGCCGACCTGGACGGCGATCAGCACCGCCGCCGCCAGCGCGGCGACCTGGGCCGGCGTCTTTCGCGCCGGCCACAGCGCCACCGCGAACGCGAGGGCGATCGCTCCCACCCGCACGACCGGCCGCAGGAAGTCGAGCGACGGCGCCAGGCCCCAGACGCTGAACGGCGAGCTTCGCGAGGCCTGGTAGCCCAGGGTGCGGTCGTAGAGCTCGTGCAGGCCGCCGTCGGGAAGGAAGGGCAGGATCAGGAGCGCGGTAACGGCCAGAAAGGCGATCGCGAAGAAGATCGCGGAGCGCCACCGGCGCTCGCCGGTGCCGGTGGCGAACAGCGGCGCCAGCGCCGCCGAGCCGAACTTCGCCGCGGCGCCCAGCGCCACCATCGCTCCCCGGGCTGGAGGCGAGGTCAAGACCAGCATCGCCCCGACCACCGTCGCCGCGATCAGCGAGTCGTTCGCGTTCGCGTTCATCGTGTAGAGCGTGAACGGGTAGGCGAGCCACGCGAACGCGAGGGCGATCCCGAGCGTGCGACCGTCCCGGCCGCGACGCAGTCGCCGGCCGAGTGCCAGCAGGCCGAGCGCCGTCAGCAGGTCGAAGGCGATCGCCGCCGCGTGGGCCGCCGGCACGTCGCCCCATTGACCGTGCCACGGGAAGGCCGCCTCGAAGGGCACGTAGGCGATGTAGTTGAACGGCCCGTAGACGTCGCCGCGGATTCCGACGCCGGGCGCGAAGTTGCCGTTGTAGAGCTCCTGCCCGTGGGTGACGTGATCGGCGCCGACGACGCCGGCGACCCCGATGTCGATCACGTGCGAGTCGGCGACGTTGAGGGCGATCCGCCCGCAGGCCAGGACCACGGCGCCGACCGCCAGCCACCGGACCCCAAGCACCGGGATCAGCGGGCCGGGGCGATCCCGCGGGCGGACGCCCACCCACAGCATCCGCGCGAAGACGTAGCCCAGCACCGGGTAGGTGAGCGGCACCGAGGTGGTGATCTCGCCGCGATTGAAGAACAGCAGCGAGACACCGAGCCCCAGCAGCACGAGCAGGTCGAGATGAAGGAGGCGAAACGGACGCCGCGGGTCGAAGAACGGCGCCACGAACAACAGACAGAGCGGCAGCCACACGTACGGGGCGTTCACCTTCTGGGCGATCGCGCCCGAGTAGCCGCGGGCGAGCGGAGCGTCCAGCTGCTGGTCGTGCCATGCGCCCAGCACCTGGCCGGTCTGGTCGTCGACGACCGCCTCGGCGACCTCGGTGCGGCTGCCCGGAGACCCGGTGAAGTAGCTCACCTGCCAATCGGCGCCGCGCTCGAAGGCGATCGCCCGCATCTCGGGGCTCTCGGCGCGCTCGGCGCGCACCGCCGCGGCGCCGTCGGCGATCCGGATCGCCTCTCGGCCACCGAGCTCGAAGCCGGCCGGCGGGCGACGCTCGGAGGGCGGTTTGACGAGCGGCGGCGGCAGCTCGCCGCCGAACGGCGGCTCGTTGGCGAAGTTCTCGTTTGCGGCCGCCGGCGCCGGTGCCAGCAGGGCCACCGCGAGGGCGGCGAGCGTGGCGATCAGCAAGTCAGGTGAAGCGCCGCCGCGACGGCCGCCGGGTTTCGGATCTCGAGCTCCTCGAAGCGGGCGACCGCGTCCTCCGTGGGCAGCGCCTCCACCTTCACTCCCCGCTTTTGGAGCGCGTCGATCACCGAGGGATCCGGCTCCAGCCGGCTCGAGTATCCGCAGCCGACGATCAGTCGCTCGGGGAGCTCGTCGAGCACGTCCTCGAGGTCTTGGATCACGAGCGAGTGCCCGTCTCGCCGCCACCAGTTGCGCAGCACCCGGTTCGGGAGCACGATCACGTCCCGATTCAGCTCGACGCCATCGACGACCACACGCCCGGGGCTGTAATTCTCAATCCGCGCCACGATCGGCCTTCGGCTCGATCGTAGCCGGTGATGCCTCCTCGCCCCAGGGCGGCCTGGCGCTGGCGGGAGCGGGTCCGCCCAGAAGACCGACGCGGAGCAGGAGTGCGTCGGCGTCGGCTCGCGAAAGCGGCTCGGAGAGCAGGTGACCCTGGCCCAGATTGCAGCCCAGCTCGAGCAGTCGCTCCCGCTGCTCGGGCCGCTCGATTCCCTCCGCGATCACGGTCAGGCCGAAGATCTCTGCCAGGTCGACGATGGCTCGCAGCAGGGCCGGCTCGTCGTCGGATTCGCCGATCCCGTCGACGAATGACTTCTCGATCTTGAGGTTGTCCAGCGGCAGCCGGCGCAGGTAGCGCAGCGACGAGTAGCCGATGCCGAAGTCGTCGATCGCCAAATCGACCCCCAGCAGCTTGAGCGCATCGAGCTGCTCGATCGCGGTCTCGAAGCTCTCCATCAGAGCAGTCTCGGTGATCTCCAGGGTGAGGCCGGGCGCCTCCAACTGGGCGGCCGCGAGCGCCTCCGCCACCTCTTCCACCAGTCCCGGCTCACGCAGCTGGGCTCCGGAGATGTTGACGCCGATCTGCAATCCCGGATGGCCCGGGTATCTGGCGCGCCACAGGGCTCCCTGGTGACAGGCCGTCCGCAGCACCCAGCGGCCGAGCTCGCGGATCACACCGCTCTCCTCGGCCAGCGGCACGAAGTGCTCCGGCAGCACCACGCCTCGTTTGGGGTGCCGCCAGCGGACCAGCGCCTCGACCCCGGCCACCTCCCCGCTCCGCAGGCTGAAGATCGGCTGGTAGACGAGCGCCAGCTCGTCGTGTTCGATTGCCCGCTTCAGGTCGACCTCGAGGTCGAGGCGCTCGACTATCGCCGTGTGCATCCCGGGCTCGAAGATCGCGTAGCGCCCCTTGCCACGGCTCTTGGCCCGGTACATGGCCAGGTCGGCGTCTCGCAGCAGGATCTCGGGCTCCTTGGTCCCGGCGGCGATCCCGATGCTGGCGCTGATGAAGAACTCGCGCTCGCGCAGCTCGAACGGTGGCTCCAGCGAAGCGAGCAACCGCTGCGCGGCCCGTGCGGCGTCGCCGGGCTCGCGCAGCTCCTCGAGGAGCACGGCGAATTCGTCTCCCCCCAGGCGGGCGATCGTGTCCGCCGGGCGCAGGGAGTCCGCGAGCCGCTCGGCGACCGAGACCAAGAGACCGTCGCCGGTGCGGTGCCCGAGGCTGTCGTTGACGGTCTTGAAGCCGTCGAGATCGCAGAACAGCACGGCGACCGGGGTGCCGGTTCGCTCGGCGCGGGCGACTGAATGACGGAGCCGATCCACGAACAGCGCTCGGTTGGGTAGTCCGGTGAGCGAGTCGTGAAGCGCCTCGTGCACCGCTTCCTCCACGGCTCGGGCGTGGTTGAGGGCGAGGCTCGCGTGCTCGGCGAAGGAGAGCAGCACCTCCTGGTCGCGCGAGCTGTACCTGCGGGCCCGCTGGCGCGAGCCGACGCCCAGGCTGCCGATCGGCTTGCCGCGCTCGTTCACGGGCGCCGCCATCGCTGCCGTCAACGCATCGGCGGGAAAGTCGCGGATTCCTCCTGGCGATGCGATCCCGCCGACCAGATCAGCGACAACGACGGCGCGCTCCCGCATCGCGCGTCCCCCCAGCCCCGCGCCGACTGGCTGATGCCGGCGCTCGGTGAGCAGCTCCCCGTCGGCGCCGATCGAGGCGATCAGCGTGGTGTGGGATGGATCGTCGGGATCGGTGAGGCGCAGGATCCCGACCTCGTCCCCAAGCAGCTCGCAGGCGCCCTGGAGCGCGGACTCCAGCACCTCGTGGACAGGCAGACGATCGACGATCCCCCTCTGCAGCTGGGCGAGTCGCTCCAGGAGCACCTGGCGCTCCCGTAGCGCCGCGAGCAAGCGGGCGTTCTCGCTCGCCTGGCGCTCGGAGCCCGACCGCAGCGCACGTTCATTCTCCAGCAACCTCAAATTGCGCAGACCGAGGGCCAGGACCCGGCCCATTCCACGCAGCAGGCCGAGCTCGTGGCTCTGGAACGGCTGGTCGGCGCGGCGAGCCACGACCAGGTGCAGCGGCCGGTCGTCCTCGAGAGGCACCGAAACCGCCTCGCATTCCACCGCGCCCGGCACGGCGAGCACATGCCTGCTCCCATCGGCCACCGCCACCAGGTGGTCGATCGGGATCTCGCCGTCGGCAAACCCGACGGCGGCGATCACCGCCCCGCCGCGCACCAGGGCAGCGGCCTCGGCGTCGAGCACCTCGGCGACGTGCTCGATGCCTTTGGTGGTCGCCGTCCGTTCGTCGTTGAAGCACGAGATCAGCGCCAGGAACTCCGCCAGCTGCTGGGTGGGCGAGCCTGCGGTTTCCGAAATCGGCGGGTCGGCGCCGCCCCCGCGCCTCCTCCGGGGATTCATCCGAGGAGTGTACGCCCGGTGACCGGCGCTGACCAGCGACAACCGCCGGCGCTCCATCGCCCGCTGGCGACACCATTTAGTGCCACTAGAGTCGCGAGATCGGCTTGCATCACACAAGAAGCGGTCACGGAAAGCCGCTGGTGCTGATCCATGGTTTCGGGGGCTCGCACTCGGTGTGGGAGCCGATCCTGGACGCCGTCACCGCCGAGCGGGAGACGATCACGCTCGATCTGCCCGGGTTCGGGCGCTCGCCGGAGCTCCCGGACGGCGCCCTCCCCACGCCCGCCCGCTTGGCGCTCGCGGTTGCGGAGCTGTGCCGTGAGCTCGGCCTGGTGCGCCCCCACGCCGCCGGGATCTCGCTCGGCGGATGGATCGCCCTCGAGCTGGCGAAGCTGGACGCCGTCGCCTCGGTCGCTGCATTCTCTCCGGCGGGGCTGTGGCGCCAGCCGCTCGGCCCGCGGCGTTTCGAGCGACACCGGGTGGGGCGCGCCGTGAAACCCCTGCTCGATGTGGTGATGGCGAGCGGTCGAGGTCGGGCGCTGATGCTCCGAAACACGGTCGCGCACCCCGACCGTGTCCCGGCCGCGGCCGCACGCCGGCTGGTCTTCGGCTGGCTCGATTCCCGCGCCTACGTGGCCACGAGCCGCGAGATGCGCAGCGCCGCCTTCGAGGATCAGGGACTGGTGCGCGTTCCGGTGACGATCGCCTGGGCGGAGCATGACCGCGTCGTCAGCCGAGCTGGGCCGGAGCGCCTGCCGCCCGGGGCGCAACAGCTGGTGCTCGCGGGCTGCGGCCACATTCCGACCTGGGATGACCCCGGGCAGGTCGCCCGGATCGTGCTCGGAGCGAGCTCGGCCGGCTAGCTGAAGCTCGGCGGTCTAACGCCCGGATGCGGGCGGGATCTCGTCGCGCACCGCGGGCAGCGAGGCGGAGCGCGGCGCATGGGGGCCGGCCGAGCGGGTCGCCAGATGCCGCGAGCCCCTGCCGGACCAATTGACCGTTTTCGGGGCCACCGCGAGCAGGGCGTGCCACGTCTTGGCCCCGATATGGCCATCGTCGATGAAGTCATTGACGCGCTGGAAGCGCTTCACCGCGCGGCGCGTCTTGTGCCCGAAGTAGCCCGTCACCGGGACCGACTCGCCGGCGCCCCTCAGGTGCTCCTGCGCCCAGACGACGAGGTCGCCGCGACTGCCCTTCGAGAGCGGCGGATAGTCGCTGCCAGATCGGTGGACGCCGGCGACGCCCCGGTCGATGTTGCGTCCGAGCGCCCGCCACTCGCGACGGTTCGTCTCCTGCCATGACCACCAGCTGACGCCGCCGAGGCCGTAGGAGATCGCCATCCGCCGGAAGCGCCGGATCTGGCGGAGCGGCGGATTGTCGTACGTCTGGCCGAGCGGGTAGATGGCTCGGCGATAGACGCGATTGAAACGGAAGGTGTGCTCGTAGCCGCCTGCGACCGTGGTCCCGATCGTGTGCCAGTAGAGCTGGGGCAGGTTGTAATGCGCGCCGCGGGGGCCGAGGAAGACCGAGTAGGGGAATCCGGGGTGATAGTCGACGTAGGGGAAGGTGGCGAGCGCGGTCGGGAAATCGGGCCCGATCTTGTGGCGGAGCTTCTTCATGTAGGTGTCCGCCGAGGCGTAGCGGCCCTCGTAGCTCGACTCGGCGTCGATCACCAGGCAGTCGGCACCCTTCCGAACGGCCTCCGCGCCGCGCTTCGCCTCGGCGCCGGGATGGATGCCGTAGACGAACTGCCACCCGCAGACCCGCAGATGGCGAGAGTGCAGGTAGGAGATCAGGCCCGGGGTGAACTGGCTCCAGGAGCTTGACCCGTCGGAGCTCTTGATGTAGACGGTCTCGATCCCATGACGGTGCGCCTTGCGCGCGATCCGGGTCAGGTCGCCGCCGCTCGACTGGCTGACGTACCAGATCCACATCCCGTCTCCGCGGTAGGGGCTCGCGGGGTTCCCGCCGTGGTGCGCGTGGTGCGATCCGCCCGTTCCCCCGTTGGGCGCGGGCGTAGCGCCGTCGCCTGCGGGCGCCGCGATCGCAGCTCCGAGCAGGATCGCGGCCGTCGCCGCCGTCATGGCGGCGGCAAGCGCGGCCCGGCGCGCGCCATGCGCGCCCGTTACCGCCATGAGCCTCTCCCGTCGGCTCGGGCTGGAGCTGGGAGCGTCCATTTCTTCGGCGACGCAGCGACGGACTCGCCTCGTCCGGGTCGCCTTGGCGCGAATTAGTATCGCGTTTACGCGTCGCGTCGTGGCCCGGTATCGGCAGCCAGGCACGATCGCATGAGCCCTACCGATCCCGGAGAGGCGGAATCGGCGCGAAGCCAGACCCTAGGATTGGGGCGGTAGGCGCTCCGGTGAAACACCGTCTCATAGGACCACCCAGCGACGTTTCGCCGCAGTCGGGTCCGTTAACGTCCTACTTCCGCGGCCGGAGCGAGACGTCGAGACAACGCGATGACCAAGTTGATCGCAGTTGGCCTGCGACATCGCCAGGATGTCGCACGACAGTGATCATCTCAGGTGCGCGAAACCACTCTCTCGACGCCGACGCCGCCCCGGCCCACCGCGACGATCTTGCCGTTCGCCTGGATCGCCACCCCGTTGGCCGAGCCGAAGCCCGCGGTCGTCTGCTTGCCGTCTCCGGAGAAGCTCGTGTCGAGCGAGCCGTTCGGGTTGTAGCGGGCGAGCGCGAGGCCGGCGGGCCGGCCCCAGCCGACCGCGACGATCTTGCCGTCCGCCTGGATCGCCACCCCGTGCGCCGCGTCGGAGCCCCCGAAGTCGGTCGTCTGCCTGCCGTCGCCGGAGAAGCTCGTGTCGAGCGAGCCGTTCGGGTTGTAGCGGGCGAGCGCGAAGCCGACGGCGCCCTGCCCCACCGCGACGATCTTGCCGTTCGCCTGGATCGCCACCCCGTTCGCTCCGTCGGCGCCCGCGAAGTCGGTCGTCTGCCTGCCGTCCCCTGAGAAGCTCGTGTCGAGCGAGCCGTCGGCGTTGTAGCGGGCGAGTCGCGAAGCCGAGGCCGCCGCCGGCCCACCGCGACGATCTTGCCGTCCGCCTGGATCGCCACCCCGTTCGCGCCGCCGCCCCCGAAGTGCGGTCGTCTGCTTGCCGTCGCCGGAGAAGCTCGTGTCGAGCGAGCCGTCGGCGTTGTAGCGGGCGAGGCCGCCCGTCCCCACCGCGACGATCTTGCCATCCGCCTGGATCGCCACCCCGTTCGCCGCGTCGGAGCCCGCGAAGTCGGTCGTCTGCTTGCCGTCGCCGGAGAAGCTCGTGTCGAGCGAGCCGTCGGCGTTGTAGCGGGCGAGCGCCACGCCGAGCCCCTCCGCCGTCCCGACCGCGACGATCTTGCCGTCGGGCTGGAGCGCCACCGCCCTCGCCTGGTCATTGCCGCTTCCGAGGTCGGTCGTCTGCGTGCCGTCGCCCGAGAAGGTCGTGTCGAGCGAGCCGTCGGTGTTGTAGCGGGCGAGCGCGAAGTCGCCGGCGCCGCTGTTCCCGACCGCGACGATCTTGCCGTCCGTCTGGAGCGCTACCCCCTGTGCCCGTTCGCCGCCCCCGAAGTCGGTCGTCTGCCGTCTGCTTCGTCCCGGAGAAGCTCGTATCGAGCGAGCCGTCGGCGTCTGTAGCGCGCGAGCGCGAAGTCACTGCCGGTTCCCGCGCCGCCTCCAACCACGACGATCTTGCCGTCGCCTTGGAGGGCCACCCCGGTTGCACGGGCGCCTCCCAAATCGGTCGTCTGCTTGCCGTCCCCTGGAGAAGCTCGTGTCGAGCGAGCCGTCGGCGTTGTAGCGGACGAGCACGAACGGGTTCGGGTCGCCCAAAAAGTTGGTGCCGACCGCGATGATCTTGCCGTCCGCCTGGCGCACGGTCGCCGCGGCTTCGCCGAGCCCGAACCCGAAGTCGGTCCGCTGCCTGCCGTCGCCGGAGAAGGTCGGGTCGAGGTCGCCCCGGCGCGCTTCGGCGCCCGCCGGGGAAAGGAGGCCAACCACGAGCGCGCCAAGGAGGAAGATCTCGCTTCCCAACTCTCGAGAGCTCTTCACACTCGCTCCCTTCCCTCCACCTTGGACGTCCCTGCGAACCTACCACCGGAGCCGTGGGCGATCAAGCTTGCCGCTTGACTGTCAGGGCGCTTGCGCCGATGGGCGGTGGCGGGCTCGAACCGCCGACCTCCTGCTTGTAAGGCAGGCGCTCTCCCAGCTGAGCTAACCGCCCGGGTGCTCTGGTTTATAGCTTGCCAATGCGGGATTCGGGCGGGCTTTCTTCAGTCAGCCCGTAGTCGGGTCCCGGCTCGCACGCCGGCCGATGAGCAGGATCACGACCACGGCGCCGACGCTCATCAAAAGCCCGACCACGAACATTCCCAGGCCGACCCAGATCGCCCAGGCCAGCTTGATCCCGGCGTCGGCCTTGACGTCGACACCCCGCGCTCCGTTGGCATTCATCACGACAGCGGTCCAGCGACCGAACTCGGCATCCCAGGTGAGCGCCTGCTCGCCGGAGCCCTCGGTCTGGGCGACCCAGAAGTTCTGTTTGCCGGGTGGCGTCCGTGGGGCTCTGCCCGGGTGTAGGTCGAACTCGGAGGGCCCGCTGTGGAAGTTGATCAGCTCGTCGTGGGCGACGTTACCGAGGTAGCGGTCGACGTCGGCGTCGGAGCCGATGCCGACGAACACGGGCTTGTCGCCCTCGACCTGGACCCGAATGTTGCCGAGGATCTTGTCCGGGGCCCAGTCGAACTCGTCTGCGCCGAGGTCGATGTTCTCCGTGGTGATCGCGTAGGTGGGACTTCGGAGCTGCTTGCGGTCGGAGTTGAAGTAGCCATCGTCGCGGCCGAAGGCGTAGGCGGCGAGCACGGCGATGCCGCCCACCAGCAGCGCCAGGCCGATCAGCCCGCCGATGCTGGCGAAGACCATCCCGATCACGCGCCCGGCGGTCCAACTCGATTGCGGCCGAGCTGGGCTCGCGGCCGTGTTCGGGGTCGAATGTTGCTCGCCGCCGTCCGTCATCAGGCCAAGCCTACGTGGCGCGAGAGCCGGAGGCCTGCTGGAGTGACCATGCCCGCGCCGAACGGCGTGAGCGGGCCGACTACTTGGTGGTGGGAGGGGTGGACGGACTCGGAACCTCGATCCCCAGCCGCCGGTAGGCCGAGACCGAGTAGGCCCTGGGACGGGCGTGCAGGATCGGGTCGTCGGAGAGCTCGATGCCATCCACGATCCGGACCGGGTCGAAGACGTCGATGCGGCCCTCGGTCTCGGGGTCGTCCACGATCGCGGTGACCTCGAGGCGCCCGGCGACGATCAGCGCGCGGTCGTCCGGCCAGACGGCGGTGGCGTCGTCCAGAGGATCCTCCTCAGCCGGAATCTGGAGCTGCAGCTCGAAGCCGGCCGGGCCGCCACCGAGTCGTTCGGCGAGCTCCTCGCGCAGGTAGTCGCGCCCGCGCTCGCGGGCCTCGTCGTCGGGGATGTGGGCCTCGCCCGCCTCCGGCCGCCAGCGATACCGGACCCAGGTCCCCTCGCCGGCGGCGTTCACGAGCTTGAAGGTGTGCGGCGAGCGGTAGGCGAGCTGGGCGAAGCTGGCCGGGGGCTCGGTGCCGATCGTCGCCTGGATCGCCGGCTGAGACTCGGGGTGGGCGGCAAGGAAGGCGCCAAGCTTCTCCATGTCCGGTTGGCCGGTCTCGGGGTCGGGCCTGCGGAGGCGCAGCAGCTCGAGGAACTCCTCGGCGGTCCGGGTGACGAAGGAGGGGTTGCTGGTCGCGAGAATGTCGGTCTCGTCCCCGTTCTCGGGACGGAGCTTCACCGCCATCCCGCGCGCCTCGCGCCCCGCGTCGTGGGACTCCGGGTCGCCGCTGCCGTTCGAGAATCGGATCAGGGCCGCAACGTCATCGCCCTGGAGGTGGACGGCGCGGCAGAGCTTCGCGGCCTCGGGGGTGGCGGAAAAGCTGCCCTCGCACCAGATGCCCTTGGCATGCAGGGCCCGGCGGTGCGGATGAGTTCCGTAGATGGCGTTCGCCGCATCGACAAGCTGCTCGTAGAGGTCGCCGCCGCTCGTCATCGCGCGCACGGTATCCCACCGGCGCCCCCGCGGCGTGGTCACACTCTCTCGTGTGGTGATCGAAACCGAACGATTGCTCCTGCGCCCCCTCGGACTGGCGGACCTGGATGAGGTCGTCGCACTCCATCAGGATCCCGAGGTCGCTCGTTTCGTGCCGTTGGAGCGGGCCGACGCCGAGGAGCGCCTGCGGGTAGCCGAGCGCGAGTGGCTCGAGCGCGGCCACGGCCTGATCGCGGTGCTCGACCGGGTGAACGGTCGGTTCCTGGGGCGAGCCGGGCTCATGTACTGGCCGCAGTTCGAGGAGACCGAGGTCGGATGGGTGCTGCGCCGCGACGCGCGGGGACGGGGATATGCGACCGAGGCCGCCAGTGCCTGTCTCGACTGGGGCTTCGCGACCTTGTCGCCGCCCTACTTCACCGCGATGATCCATCCCGACAACCCGGCGTCGATTCGGGTGGCCGGCCGGTTGGGCATGACGCCGCTGCGCGCGGACGTGCTGCGCGACAGCCCGGTTGTCGTCTATGCGCTGAACCGCGAGGACTGGTCGCGCCGTTCGAAGGGGGTGCATCAGACCGGATAGCGTCCCGGGCATGGAGCTCGGGATCTCCGGCAAGACGGCGCTGGTCATGGGGGCGAGCCGCGGGATCGGGCGGGGGGTCGCCGCAGCCCTCGCCGGCGAGGGGGCCCGGGTGGCGATGGCCAGCCGCTCGCGGGAGCGCCTGGAGGCGGCGGCCGCCGAGATCGACGGGACAACGGCCGTCTTCGAAGCGGACGCCTCGGACCTCGATCGCCTCGCCGCGCTGCCTGCAGAAATCGAGCAGGCGCTGGGCCCGGTCGAGATCCTGGTCACCAACACGGGGGGCCCGCCGCCGGGCGGCGCGCTCGACAATTCTCTCGATCAGTGGGAGGCGGTCTACCGCTCGCTGGTGCTCGGGCCGCGGGTCCTGATTCAGGCCGTGGTGCCCGGAATGCGGGAGCGCGGCTGGGGGCGGATCGTCAACGTCGGCTCCAGCTCGACCCGCGAGCCGATCCCTGGGCTGGCGCTGTCGAACTCTCACCGGATGGCCACCGTCGGCCTGTTCAAGACCCTTTCACGGGAGGTGGCCGTCGAGGGGATCACCGTGAACACGGTCGCCACAGGTCAGATCCGAACCGATCGGCTGACCGAGCTCCTCGGCTCGGAGGAACAGGTCGAGGAGCGGGCTCGCAACGAGGTCCCGGCCGGCAGGCTAGGTACCCCGGTGGAGTACGGCGACCTGGTGGCCTTCCTGTGCTCGGAGCGGGCGGCGTATCTGACCGGGGCGGTGATCCCGCTCGACGGCGGGTTGCTTCGCTCGGTGTGACGCTCTGCCCGCCGGGCTTCGCAAGCCATCTCTGTTCCAGCGCTTGATTTGATTCGCCGCCGTGACCTGGATCGCGATTCCCTTCGCCATGTTGACCGTTCTCGGAACCTTCGCCGGGGGATTGATCGCCCTGCGGCTCGCGCATTCGCTGCCGACGGTGATCGCCTTGACCGGAGGGATCGTGGTGGCGGTAGCGCTGTTCGACGTGCTTCCCGAGGCGATCGACAACGTCGGCGACGCCAACCGGGTCACCGCCTTGACCGGCGCCGGCTTCCTCGGCTTCTTCCTGATCGAGCGCCTGCTCGTACTCCACCATCGCGACGACCCGGATCAGGCGCGTGCTCATCACCGAGTTGGCACCGCGGCCGCGGTTGGTCTCTCGATCCACAGCTTCATCGACGGCCTGGGCATCGGCCTCGCGTTCAACCTCGACATCACGACCGGCATCATCGTCTTCATAGCCGTGGCCGCGCACGACTTCGCGGATGGCCTCAACATGGTCAGCTTCGTGCTCAGCCAGTCGGGAGACCGGCGGGCGGCCGTGCGCTGGCTTTCGATCGATGCCCTCGCGCCGCTGATCGGCGCGATCGTCGGCGCCTCGCTGAGCGTCTCAGAGAGCTTCCTCGGTCACGTGTTGGCGGTCTATGCCGGCTTCTTCATCTACCTCGGGGCGACGGACCTTCTGCCCGAGGCGCATGAGCACCCCGCGTGGGAGCGGGTCGGGCTGACGGTCGCCGGGTTTGCGCTCATCTTCGGCATCACCCGCGCCGCCGGCGTCTGAGCGGCGGCGTCAGGCGGTTGCCCGGGCCAGGCTGCCGCGGGATGCCTTCACGGCCAGCCATCCCGTCCCGGCGGCGATCATCGCCAGGCTGATCAGCTGGGCCTGCGTGAGCCCGAGCAGGACGTGATCGTTGCGACGGATGAACTCCACCAGAAAACGCTCGGCGCCCGCCAGCACCAGGTAGGTGGCGAACAGGACTCCGGTCTGGAAGCGGTCCCGCAGCCGCCACAGCAGGTAAGCGACGAAGCCCATCGCCAGGGTCTCGTAGATCGGCGTCGGGTGAACGGTCTGGTCGATCGGCTTGGTGCCGTTCGGGTAGGCCATCGCCCAGGGGCCGCCCCACGCCTTGCCGTAGTCGCCGTCCCCGGAGACCTGGCAGCCGATCCGGCCGATCGCGTAGCCCAGCGCCAGCGGGGCCGCGCAGAGGTCGAGGAGGGCGGCGTTGAGCATGCCTCGCCGCCACGCCCAGAGCCCAACGCCGATCGCGCCGCCGATCGCGCCGCCGTACCAGACGAGTCCGGAGCCGGAGAAGACGTTGCCGAGCAGGTCGTTCTTGACGGAGTCGTAGTTCTCGGCGATGAAATCCAGCCGGGCGCCGACGAGGCCGCCCACCAGGCCGCAGAGGATCAGCTCGTAGGCCCAGTCGGCGGGCTTTCCCCATTCCTTGAGCCGCCGGGCGACCAGCGCGCCCGCGGCAATGAACGCGAGCGCGAACATGATCCCGAAGCTCTGGAGGGTGATCGGGCCTAGGTGGATCTCGGGTTGCATGTGTGCTCGAGGAAGGCTCTTGCCGTGCGCCTAACGGGAGCTAAGCCGGGCCGGGTGGGTTCGAATCCGAATCGAACCCATGGCCCCGGGGGGAGTCGAACCCCCGCTCCCAGGTTGAAAACCTGATGTCCTAACCGTTAGACGACGGGGCCGCCGGACCGGAGTGTAGGCGGCAACGAACGGTGGTTTGGTCCCTATGACACCAACAGCTCGAGCAGCGCCTTCTGGGCGTGGAGGCGATTCTCGGCCTGGTCCCAGACCGCGGAGCGCTCGCCGTACAGGACGTCCTCGGTGATCTCCTCGCCGGGATGAGCCGGGAGGCAGTGGAGGACGATCGCCCGCTCCGAGGCAGACGCGAGCAGCTCGGCGTTCACCTGGAAGGGAGCGAGATCGGCCCGGCGGCGCTGCGCGTCGGCCTCGTCGCCCATGCTCACCCAGACGTCGGTGTAGATCGCATCGGCGTCGGCGGCCGCCTGGCGCGGATCGTCCGTGTCCAGCGCCGCCAGCCCCGGCTCGATCCCATAGCCCTCCGGGGAGGCGACTCTCAACTCGATGCCTGCGCCTCGGCCGACGACGGCCAGCGAGCGCGCGACGTTGTTGCCATCTCCGACGTAGGCGACCCGCAGACCATCCAAAGCCCCGAAGCGCTCGTGGAGCGTCAACAGATCGGCCAGCGCCTGGCAGGGATGGTGGTCAGGCGTCAACCCATTGATCACCGGCACCTCCGCCGCATCGGCCAGCTCGGCGACCAACTCGTGTGAGCCCGCCCGCACCACGATCGCCTGCACGTATCGCGACAGGACCCGCGCGGTATCCCCCACCGACTCACCTCGAGAGAGCTGGAGCTCGTCCCCGCGCAGGATCAGCGGCGTGCCGCCGAGCTCGGCGACCCCGACCTCGAACGACACCCGCGTGCGGGTCGAGGGCTTCTCGAACACCAGCGCGACGCTCCTGCCGGCCAGCCGATCGGCCCCCTCGCCGCTCGAGCGCCCCGCCTTGAGCTCGAGCGCCCGATCGAGCAGCGCATTCAGCTCCTCATGCGTGAGCTCCTCGCCGGTGAGGACGTGGCGGGCCATGGGAAGCGGAAGATGGTATGGCACCACCGATGGAGATCCGCGCCATCACATGGAACCTGTTCCACGGCCGGGACTTCCCTGGAGACCCGGCGCTTCACACGTGGCGCTCGCGCCTTCGGCGAACGACCGAGCGAAACGCCACCCACGTCCAGGTCAACCGGGAGCTCAGCGAGGAGTTCGCCGCGGTCCTCGGCGCCGCGCGGTGGGACGTCGCACTCCTGCAGGAATGCCCGCCGCGCTGGTCGGCAGGACTGGCCGCCGCCTGCAGGGCCGACGCCCAGCGCTCGCTCACCTCACGCAACTGGCTTGGCCCCGTGCGCGGCGCCATGGCGCGCTGGAATCCCGACCTGCTCGGCTCCTGGGAGGGTGGCTCGAACCTCACCCTGGTCAGAGGCCCGGATCACGGCCGCTTGGTCGACCGCCGAGAGCTCGTCCTGCGCCGCCGCCCCGAGCGACGGACGATGGCCTTTGCCAGGCTCGGCTCGGGGCTCTGCGTGGCGAACCTGCACGCCAGCACGAGCCCCGCCCGCGCGGAGGCGGACGTGCGCCGCGCTGCCGAGGCGGCCGTGGCCTGGGCCGCCGATTCGCCGCTGATCCTGGGCGGCGACTTCAACGTGCGGCCGAGCCACACGCGGCTGTTCGAGGAGCTCGCGGAATTCGGCCTCAGGGCGCCAACCGGCCCCGATTCCATCGATCACCTCCTGGGCCGAGGGCTCGAGATCGTCGACGGGCCTGCCGCTTGGCCGCCCGAGGCGCGGGAGCTGCCCTGCGAGGGCCTCAGGCTGCGCCTTTCGGACCATGCCCCGATCGAAGCGAGATTCGCCACCCGAAATGGTTCGACCGCACGCGTCGCCCGGGCATGAGATAGTCAGCTCGCCCGGTCAATCGCGGGCTCAAATCGCTACTAGGAGGAGATTCGATGGCGACGAGATCGAGCGGCTCCAGGTCGCGCGGGTCGAGCGGCTCCAGGTCGGGCGGCTCCAAGGCGAGCGGCTCCCGTGCGGCCAGCTCCAGGTCGGGCGGCTCCCGGGCGGGCGGCTCCCGGGCGGGCACGAAGAGCACCGGTGCCGCCCGGCGGAAGAGCTCCACCCGGGCCTCGGCGGCGAGCGAGCGCAGCGACAAGAGCGTGGAGGCGTTCCGCGATGCGCTGGAGCGGAGCGTCACCCTGTCGCGCGATCGGCTTCAGGAGGTCGTGGACGATGCGGTCCGCCGCGGTCGCATAACCCGCGACGACGCCAACGAGCTGGTCAGCAGCATGATCACCCGTGGCCGTTCCTACACCGACGACCTGGTCAAGGAGCTGGAGCAACCTGCTCGAGCAGGCGCGACGCGAAATCCAGTCGCGAACCCGTCCGACGCGACGGCGCGCGACCCAGGCCGCCGGCCGAGCGGCGCGCGCCGCGCGCGACGCCGCGGACGCGCCGCTGGCCCAGGCCGACCGCCTACGGCGGCGAGCAGGGGTGACGGCCGGAGGGCCGGTCACGGCCTACGACCAGCTCACCGTCCCACAGATCAAGGCCCGGCTGGGCGACCTCAGCCCGGCCGAGCTGCGGCAGCTGCGCACCCGCGAGCAACGCGGCAAGGCGCGAAAGAGCGTGCTCGAGGCGATCGATCGCC
The DNA here is from genome assembly GCA_963760665.1 of uncultured Actinomycetes bacterium. Lineage (GTDB taxonomy): Bacteria > Actinomycetota > Thermoleophilia > Solirubrobacterales > 70-9 > AC-56. The sequence continues at coordinate 900,765 of CAVXDS010000006.1, read as the reverse complement.
AACTGAAGTAGCGCCGGCTCAGTCAGCCGGCGAGACGAGCTCGGTGGCCATCACCGTGAAGTCGAGCTCTCCACCGACCGTTTCGGCGAGCAGCTCGGCGGCCTCGAGCCGCTGGCCGTGGCTCCACAGCGAGCGCAGCCACTTACCCGCATCGGGCGAGGCGAACCAGCTCGGCCCGAACCGCTCTCGAAGCGCTGCCCGCCACCGCGTCTCGAGCGCCCACGCTCGCAGATAGCAGGCAGCGTAGAAGCCGCCGTCGACGTCGGCCAGCCAGCTTGCCTGCGGCCACGGAATGCGGAGCGCCTCGGTGAGCAGCTCCGCGTAGCGAGCGGGCATCTCGTCAAGCGCCGCCGAGTCGCCGTGCAGCTCCAGCTCGTAGCCGAGCTTGGCGGCGTAGCGGCGCACGAGCACCAGCTTGAAGGCGCGCGTGTGAGCGACCGCGGGCTCGGGATCCTCCGCCCCGAGCTCGGTGGCGGAGCCAGTCAGCGGTCCTCGATCAGGTGCTCGAGCAGGAAGGCGAACGACTCGGTCACCGAGTTGTCCCCCAGATGCCGGAACTCGAACGCCAGGCCGGGGTCGGTGTTCGCGTAGTGCTCGACGTGGCCGCCCTCGTGGAAGAGCGCGCCGTAGTCGTCCCGCCCGCCCGTCGGCGCGATCACCAGATAGATCTCGTCGGGAACGCGCGGCGTCGAGCAGAAGGCGCGCGATGACTTGGTCGGGCGCGATTCGGCGTCGAGGTGGACGTTGGTCTGGCGTCCCAGGTCGATGCCGAGCCCGGCGAGCGTGTCGGCCAAACGAGTCGACAAGCCGGTCGGCCGGGAACATGGGGTCGAGGTCCGCGGCGCGAAAGAAGCGTGGCAGATCGGCACGACGAAGCTCCCCGAGCGGGGCCATTCCCGTGCGCTGGAGCTGGGGATCGACGATCGCCGCGTAGGCCTCCTCCGTGGCCTCGAGGAAGGAGGTTGTCTGCCGCGCCAGCGCCTCGAGGTCGATCCCGCGAAGCTCGGCGTATGCGGCGGCATAGCTGGGCCAGCCCAGCGCACGGCAGAGCTCATGGGCGCGTTCGAGCGCCGCCCGGTGAACGGGGTTCAGCCGCTCCGCCTGGCACAGCGTTGCGTCCCTCCTCGAGCGCGGCCCGGCGGTCCGGCTCCGGCTCGTTGGCCTGCTCGATCGGGACGCGCGATACGGGACCGGGCCGTCCCCCGGGTCGATCTCCAGTGAGGCTTCGAGCCCCGCCAGCTCCACGGACTCCGCACGGGTCTGGTGACCCAGCAGTCCGTCGAACGCGAACTGGAGCAGGTAGCGAAGCCGGCGCTTCTCGTCGTCGCCGCTGGGCGGCGCCGGCCAGCCCCCTCAGCCGGTCCACTTCGGCGCTTGCGAACAGGTCCGCGTACCGGTCGTAGATCGGCTCGATCTCGAGCTCGGGCCGCTGACCCGCGAGGTGCAGGTAGTACTCGCGGCTCAGTTCCTCGGAAAAGCGTTCCGCCCGCCGCCGGTACTCGTCGAGGTCGAAGCTCAAGGGGATGCAACGATAGGGGCGATGGCGACGCCCGCGACACAGCGAAGTCTCCGCGCCCCCGGCACGGAGATGAGCTGGTGGTCCAGATCGATTCGATCGCCCACGGCGGCCGCGGGGTGGCCCGCGCAAACGGCTACGTCGTGTTCGTCTCGGGGGCGTTGCCGGGCGACCGGGTCCGGGCTCGGCTGACCAAGGCGAAGCGCAACTTCGCCGAAGCGCAGGCCGTCGAGATGATCGACCCCAGCCCGGATCGGGTCCCCGACCGCTGCCTGCACGACGGCGAGCCCTGCCCGGGCGCGCCCTGGCAGGGGCTGCCCTACGAGCGCCAGCTCGCCGAGAAGAGCGAGCAGATCGACGCCGCCCTGCGGCGGCTCGGCAAGCTCGACGGCTTCGACCTCGAGCCGGCCGAGCCCGCCGCGCAGCCATGGCGCTACCGCAACAAGCTCGAGTACTCGTTCGGGGAGCGAAACGGGCACCTGGCGCTGGGCTTCCACCGCCGCGGCAGCTGGGCGGACGTGGTCGACGCCGAGGACTGCCTGCTGGCGTCGGAGCGCAACAACGAGGCGCGCAACCGGGTCCGCGAGTGGGCGCGGCGCGAGGGGATCTCCCGCCTACGACCCGCGCCGCCAGACGGGGGTGCTGCGAAATCTCGTCGTCCGCGAGGGCCGCCGCACCGGACAGGTGCAGACGCGGCTGGTCACCGCGCCGGCGAGCTTCGCCGAGCCGCCGGTCGACCTCCACACCGTGGTCGATGGCCCCGGCGGCGGGACCAATGGGCCGACCGGCGTCCTCGGCGAGGAGTTCCTCGCCGAGGAGCTCTCGCAGCTCGAGCTTCGAGTCTCCTCCTCGGCCTTCTTCCAGACCAACACCGAGATGGCAGAGCGCCTGTACGAGATCGCCGCCGGCTACGCGGGGCTCATCGGGCGCGAGCGCGTCTTCGACCTCTACTGCGGGATCGGGACGATCGGCCTCGCTCTCGCGCGCCGGGCCGGTGAGGTTTGGGGGATCGAGACCGTCCCGGAGGCGGTCGCCGACGCCGAGGAGAACGCACGGCGCAACGGGATCGCCAACGCGCGCTTCATCGCCGCCGACGTGCGCCTCGGAGTTCGGCCGCTGCTCGAGCGGGCGGGCCGTCCGGACGTGGTCGTCGTCGACCCGCCCCGCGCCGGGCTCTCCAAGAAGGTGATTCGGCGCCTGATCGAGTGCGGGGCGCCCCGGATCGTCTACGTCTCCTGCAACCCGACCACGCTCGCCCCCAACGCCTCGCAGCTGACGGACGCCGGCTATAGGCTCCAGCGCGTGCGGCCGGTGGACATGTTCCCGCAGACCCCGCACGTCGAGTGCGTGGCCCTGCTGGAGAAGGCGGCAGGTGGCAGCTAGAGGACGAGGCATGGGCCGCTCCGTACCTGCTCCCTGCTGTCTGCGCCGGCGATGAGCGCTCGCGGCTTCGGAGTCGCGGCGGGGCTCGACCCGGCGGTGGCGACCCCCCTCGCCGAGCGCTGCGAGGGGCTCGGCTACTCCTCGGTGTGGTCCAACGACCACCCGGCGGCAGTCGGGCTCGACACCCTGGTGGCCTTCGCCGAGGGCTACCCGGGCGCTCGAGCTGGGCGTAGCGGTGATGGCGCTCGATCGCCACGAGCCGGCCGAGATCAACGCGAAGGTGACGGACCTGGGCCTCGACCGCGAGCGCCTCTGGATCGGAGTCGGCGCCGGCTTCTCAGAGCGGCCGCTGACCACCATGCGCAACGCCCTTCCGGCGCTGCGCGAGGCGATTCCCGGCGTCCGGCTGGTGCTCGCGGCGATGGGCCCGAAGATGTGCGCGCTCGCCGGCGGCGCCTTCGACGGCGCCTTCTTCAACTGGATGACGCCGGAGTTCGCCGCGCGCGCCCGAGAGCAGGTCCATGCCGGTGCCCGCGACGCCGGTCGCGAGCCGCCGCCCGTGCTGGGCTACGTGCGCACCGCCGTCGGCCCCGACGCCGGGGAGCGACTCGCCAAGGAGGAATCCTTCTATCGCGACCTCCACGACGGCTACCGGAACCACTTCGCACGGCTGGGCGAGCCGCAGGGAACCGTTGGCGTCGCCGAACCCGACCGCGAGCGAGTGCAGGCGGAGCTGTCCAGATATGACGCGCTCGACGTGGTCGTCGTGCGGGGCCTGGCGAGCGCCACGCTCGAGGGGATGGCCGCGCTCGCCGAAGCCGCCGCGCCATGAAATCAATCATCTAGGCTGCGGGGCATGGAGCTCGAGGAGCGGTCGATCGAAGAGTTGCCCGAGCGTTGCGAGAACTGCGGCGCGACGCTCACCGGCGCCGAGAAGCAGCGGATCGTCGACGATGGGGCCAGTGCTGCGCTCTGCACGACCTGCGCCGCCGAGGCGATCGCGCTCGGCGACGAGGATTCCGAGGAGGGCGACGCCGCGTATTAGCCGCCCGCTCGGGAGCGCAACCGGGCAACGGTCCTGTCCCAGGTGAGGTTCCGCCCCTCCGGCTAACGGCCGGCGCCAGCAGCTTATGCAGCTGCGCGACGACCGACGCCTCCTCGTTGACGAGCCTCCTGTGCGTGATTCGGACCACGGTGTGTCCCGCGACCTGCAGCGCCGCGTCTCGCCTGCGGTCACGCTCAAAGGAGGCTCGGTCGCGGTGAAACTCGTATCCGTCGAGCTCGACCACGAGCCGGTGCGCCGGCCAAAGGCAGTCGACCTCGTACCCCTCGACCAAGACGTTCACGGCCGGTCGGGGCAGCGCCGCGCGGTCACAGAGTCGCAGGAACCGCCGCTCGAGCTCGGAGCGGGTTTCGGGGAGCGCCCGGTGTTCGGCTGTCAGCGCTCGGAGCCGGGCCACCCCCGCACGGCCAGGTGCCGACTTGCAAAGCGCCCCGAGCTTGTGCAGGTCGAGCAGTTCGAGCCGATCGGCCGCGTGGAACGCACCACGCAGGCGAGCGTGGCGAAACCGATCCCGCCAGGTCGAGCAGCGTCCGCGAGACGGTCGTCACGGGGATCGTGTGCCGAACCGTCCGCTGGTCGTCGGGCAGCCCGCGAGTGCCGTGGGTCGCGATGCTGGCGCGATCGGCCCGATGCCGACTGGCGCGATCGTGGGGCACGACAACCTCGATGCGTGCATCGGGGACGTCGGCCATTCCCCACAGCGCCGCCGCGCTGCGATGGCTGAGGGTCGCCTGCTCGCCGCAGGCGAGCACGGCGGCGATCCATCCGCCGCGCTGGGTCAGACGGTTGTGGCCCACGGCGTAGACGCCGAAATGGAGCCCATGCAGGCGACCGTTCCGTAGCCGGCTCTGGATCTCGTGTCGACTCACGCCCTGAGCAAGGAGCTGCCGACGCGCTACGACACCGTGCTGGGTCGCCGCGATGTGGGAAATCACCCGGTCCGCCGGGTGTGATCGTGCCGCTCTGCGCGGCCGGATATCACCCACCGCCATGACACCGCCCATCTTGGGGCGCGCGGCGTCACGGATCCACCCGCAGATGGCACGGGAGCTGCACGCCCTCGGGCCGCCCTTGCGTCGTGTGCCTTAGTACGGCGGCAGGTCCGAGTACCAGTCGCCGAGCACGCGGAAGGCCGTCCAGAACTCGCGCTTGGACTCCTCCGAGTCGAGCGACTCGTCGATGTCCGTGACGTACAGGGCGTCGATCGTCGGCGTGAATCGCTGGACTTCCCCGGGCCTGGCTTCGAGCGTGCTCGACAGCGGCACGTCGACGTCGTTGAGGGTCTCCAGGGCCCGCTCTCCCATCACCACGATGATCCGTGGCTGCACGATCGCCAGCTCCTCGACGATGCGCTCGATGCACTCCCCGCCCGCCAACGACGGGTCGGCACCGGGCACTTGACGCACAGCGTCCCGTAGACGACCAGGGGATCGATGTTGAGGCGCTTGAAGCTCTTGCGCAGCGCGTTGCCGGCGCGGCCGTAGAACGCCACTCCCTCCTCGATCTCCGCCGCGGTGGGGGCGAACTTGAGCAGGAAGACGTCTGCCTGGGGGTGGCCGGAGCCGAGTACCGGCATCAGGTTGCCGCGGGGGCAGTGGGAGCACTCCTGAAGGCGGCGGGTCAGCTCGTTGAGCTCGCGGATCGCGCGCTCGAGGTACTTCTCCTGGATCTCGTCGTCGGTCGTTGGCACGTTGGCTCTTCGTTTGGCTCCGGTGGCTGTCCCTTGGGCCAGCGCCTTCTTTGACGGCCCCGGCGCCGCTCCTTCAGCGTGCATCACGGCTTGCCTCGCGCCCGCCGCCGGGATGCCCGGCGCGTGGCTGCGGACCGGCGTGGCCGCGGCCGGCCGCCCTTGACCGGACGGGCCTCGACCGGTGTCACCCCGCGGCGGGTCCCGCTCGACCTCCCTGTCTGCAGCAGCTTCAGCGCCTGGACGTAGATCAGGTTCTTGTGCTTGCGGACGATGTCGGCGTCGCGCATCGCCTCGAGGAACTCCTCCGGTCCCTCGAAGTCGTGCACCCGGATCATCACGCTCCCCAGCCCCTGGGCGACGTGGCTGTCCGAACCGGCGCCGGGAACGATCCGGTACTTGGCGGCGAAGCGCTCGGCCTCCTCGTTGAAGGCGGTCAGCGCAACCCGCGGATTGAAGACCTCGAGAATGTCGATCTCCTCGACCATCCGCAGGAGGTGCTCGTAATCGGGTACCGAGTGCAGCCGATCGAACGGGTGGGGGACGTACACGAGCCCGCCCTGACCCCGGATCTCGGCGATCGTCTCCTCCATCGTCAGCCCTCTGGGGATCTTCTCCTCGAGGAAGAGCCCGATCACCTCGCCCTGCTCCGCGGTCTTCACCTCCTCGGCGACGATCACCTTGATCCCCCCCATCTCCTCGGCGACCTGGCGCGCCGCGAGCGCCCCCGAGATCTCGTTGTGGTCCGTGATCGCGATCGCGCCGAGGCCGCGGTCGCGTGCGGTGGCCAGCAGCACCTCGACCGGAGTGGCGCAATCCGGCGAGTGGTCGGTGTGCATGTGGAGGTCGACGTGGATCGAGCGCCGGCGCGAGAGCCGGCCGCGAACGGCGGGGTTGCCGCGCGGGTCGTGGCGGCGGGCGCAGATCCGCTGGTAGATCTCCTCGACCTGATCGGCCACCGCCCCCCAGGCGGGAACCGCGTCGCGGCCGGCGCGCGCCAGCTCGCCGCGCAGCCCGGGCTCGACGATCAGGCGCTCGAGCTGGCCGGCCAGCGTGACGGCGTCCCCGGGCGGGAACAGCAGGCCCCGCTCGCCGTCTCCGGTCAGCTCCTCGTAGATCGGCAGGCGCGAGGCGACCGGGACCGCTCCGGACGCAAGCGCGCTGCGAACCAGCCCTGGAGCCGTCGAGGGCCCGCCGGAGGCGACGCAGACGACGTCGGCGCCCGCGACGAGCTCCTCGGGCGACGTCTCGCCCGGGCCGACGGAGTGGACCCGGTCGCGCAGCCTGCGGGCGACGCGGATCTCGTCCCCGTCCGACAGCCAGATGGCCGCCTCCCAGGCAAGCTCCAGGGGCAGGCGTCGCAGCGCCCGCAGGAAGAGCCGCAGTGCGCCGCGCTCCTCCTGAAGGCAGAAGGCGATCCGAACGGGCCGCTCGGAATCGGCCTCCGTGAGCGGGTCGGTATCCGGGCCCCGGCCACCAGCCCTCCACCTCCCCATCCGCCCCCGGCGTGACCAGCTCGTAGGTGCCCGGAAAGAAGCGCTCCATCAGGTCCGAGGTCGTCCGGCTGCTCGCCGTGCGCGCATCGAGCCGACCGAAGAAGATCTCGACCAGCGGCCGCGCCACCTGGGTGGAGAGGATGCGCTCGGTCGGCTCGTGGAAGCTGCCGACGTTGAGAGAACGCGAATGGCGAAGCGCGACGGAGGCTGCGCTGGGCGCGAACGGATCGTGGACATGGACGATGTCCAGCTCGAGCCCGCCGAGCAGCTCCTCGAGCGGGCGGCTGAGGTCGATGGGCACCGGAGCCGCACGCGGACGCGGGCCGTGCGGCATCGCCAGGCTGGAACCCACGGCCAACACCGGCGGTCCACCGTCGCCGCCGACGGTGTCCCCCTTCCAGGAGCCGTCGAAGAGGGCCGCCGGCCTCTCCCGGGCAGCCCGAATCACACGGCGCGACTCGCGGACCGCCGCCCTCGACGGGGCGGGGGCCGCCACCACCACCCTGTGTCCACGCTCGGCGAGGCTGGCCGAGACCCCGGAGACGAACTCGTTCACCTCGTGTGGCGCTCCCCACGGGTGGGGGCTCACCTGGGCGATCGACAGGCGCTCGCGGGCCACGGTCGCAGCTTAGAGACGCAGGCCTCCACGTCCTGACCGGGCGCCCGCCCGGCGCGGTCTACGCTTCGGTTTTGAGCTCCGAGGCGCGCTGGCCCGCGGGCTTGCGGGCGTGGGCGCGAATGAACTCCTCGGTCAGCTCGCGGGCCTCGTCGTCGGGGCGTTGGGTGTGCGGCGACTTCATCAGGTAGCTCGAGGGCCCGTCGAGCTCGCCCGCGATCCCGTGGTTGAGGGCCAACTTCACGATCCGCGTCGCGTCGATCACGATCCCCGCCGAGTTCGGCGAGTCCCACACCTCGAGCTTCATCTCGAGGTTGAGCGGCACGTCGCCGAACGAGCGCCCCTCGAGCCTGATGTGGGCCCACTTGCGGTCGGTCAGCCAGGCCACGTAGTCGGAGGGGCCGACGTGAACGTCGTCGGCCGGAAGCTCGTGGCCGATGATCGAGGTGACGGCGTTGGTCTTCGACTCCTTCTTCGAGGCCAGTCGCTCGCGCTCCAGCATGTTGTAGAAGTCCATGTTGCCGCCGACGTTGAGCTGTGAGGTGCGCTCGAGCCGCACGCCGCGGTCGTGGAACAGACGCGCCAGCTGACGGTGGACGATGGTGGCGCCCACCTGTGACTTGATGTCGTCGCCGATGATCGGCAGGCCCGCCTCGTGGAAGCGCCCGCTCCAGTAGTCCTCGCGGGCGATGAACACGGGCAGGCAGTTGACGAACCCGACGCCGGCCGCAAGCGCCTGCTCGACGTACCACTTGGTCGCCTGCTCGGAGCCGACCGGGAGGTAGCAGACCACCACGTCGGCCTTCGTCTCCCGGAGGATTCCGACGATGTCGGCGGTCTGGCCCGGAGCCTTGGTGATCTTCTGCTTCAGGTACTTGCCGAGCCCGTCGTGGGTCATGCCCCGCTGGACGGGCACCCCGAGCGGCGCCACGTCGGCGAACTTGATCGTGTCGTTCTGGCCCGACCAGATCGCCTCAGACAGGTCCTTGCCGACCTTCTCCGCGTCGATGTCGAACGCGGCGACGAACTCGATGTCGCGCACGTGATAGCCGCCGAGGTCGACGTGCATCAGCCCCGGGACCGGCTCCGCGGGGTCGGCGTCCCTGTAGTAGGTGACGCCCTGGACGAAGGCGTTGGCGCAGTTGCCGACGCCGACGATCGCCACTCGGACCTTGCCGTCGTCGAGGCGGTGGCCGTTCGTGCTGGCGCCGTTGTGTGGTGCTTGGTCTTCGGTGCTCATTCCGTGCGAAGTCCTCCTCGCGGCGGGGGTCGGGGCTTCTACTACCGCATAAGCCGCTGTCGGGTTACACCCCTTCCAGGGTCCTGAGCTCGCGCCGCACGTGCCAGACGCGCTGCCCCACGGTGAACGCCGTGAGCGCCGCCATAGCGTAGATGGCCGGCGCCAACAGCTCAATGTCGAATACCCCCGCGCCCTTGGCGAACACCAGACCGATCGACAGGATGACCACCCGAACCGGCCTGGTGGCGATGCCGACCTTGCACTCCACGCCAAGCGCCTCGGCCCGTGCGCGTGTGTAGGAGACCGTCAGCGAGCCCAGCACGGTGATCACGCAGGCCGAGGCGGCTACCGCGTCGCCGCTGTCGGCGAAGTACCAGGCGACGGCGGCGAGCACGATGCCCTCCTCGATCCGGTCGAGGGTGGAGTCGAGGAAGGCGCCGAACATCGTCCCCTTGCCCGACATGCGCGAGTAGCGCCCGTCGAGCGTGTCCATCACCGAGCCGACGATGAAGGCGAGACCGGCGACAGAAGAAGAGCCGCTGAGTGATCAGCACGGCTGCGGTCAGGTTGAGGATCAGCCCGCTGAGCGAGATCGTGTTCGGCGTCAGGCGTGACTGGATCAGCCGGCCCCGGGCGTAGGCGCGAAACTCGTCGGCCGTCCGAACATCCCGCAGCTCGCGTCCCGGCGGTGCACCCCGTTCGCTCATCCCGGGTGACGCTAGCCGGTCTGGGCTGGCGACGAAGCTTGCGGCTCAAGCCGCAGCTTCCTCGGGCGCCTCGCGCCACGACCAGGCGTCCGGGCGCAGGCGCGCGAGTTGATGCGCAGTCACGGCCGCCAGGCAGGCCACGGCCGCTCCCGCGGCGGCGTCGAACCAGAAGTGGTTCGCGGTCACGACGATCACGAAGAAGACGAGCAGCGGATAGGCCGACCAAAGGGCGCGCGCCCAGACGGTGCGAACGAGGCTCATGGCGGCGACGGCGACCATCAGCGAGAAGGCGATGTGCATGCTCGGCACCGCCGCGTAGGGGTTGACGAGGACGCTCGCGAACGAGGAGTCCTGCTTCATGTTCGTGAACGCGGCGATCGTGTCGGTGAACCCAGCGCCCGGGAACATGCGCGGCGGAGCCGTGGGGAACAGCGCGTAGCCCATCAGGGCCAGGACCATCGCGACCATGAACATGTTGCGCACGAAATTGAAGTTCTCGTTGCGGAACAGGTACAGCCAGGCCAGGAACGAGATCGTGATCACGAAATGGCTGTTGAAGTACATCCAGTTCGCGACCTCGATCACCCACCGATGTGAGATGAACGCCTGCTGGAAGCCGGGCTCGAAGAAGGCGCCCAGCGAGCGCTCGAGGTGGATCACGTGCGCGCCGTTGGCCAGCGCGACCGCCTGGCGGCCATCGGCGATCCCGCGCACCAGCTGATAGCCCTGGTAGACGACCAGGAAGAGGACGAACTGGCGCACCAAGTCGCCCCAGCCACGCGGCAGGCGTCGGCCGAGGCTTCCGGGGAGCCGGTAGACGGTGTGGACGAGGTGACGCACCGCGTTCGGATTGTAAACGGGGCGTGAACCAAGCCGCATGCGAGCCTATTCTCGAACTGTGCCCTGGAAACCTCCCTCGAAGCGCCGTGTGCGCGCGATTCGAGACCGGCTGCGCGAGCTCTACGGGCGGCCGGTCAACCACCCGCACGGCGATCCCGTGCACGAGCTGGTCAAGACGATCCTCTCTCAAAACACCAGCGACACCAATCGCGACGCCGCCTATGAGCGCCTGCGCGAGCGGTTCGACACCTGGGAGGAGGTCCGGGACGCGCCGGTCTCGGAGGTCGCGGACGCGATCCGGCCCGGCGGCCTGTCGGTGACCAAGTCCCCGCGCATCCAGGAGGCGCTGCGCGGCTGCGGCGAGGAGATCGATCTCTCCTGGCTGCGCGACGCGCCGCGTGACGAGGCGATCGACTTTCTGACCTCGCTTCCCGGGGTGGGCCGCAAGACCGCTGCCTGCGTCCTGATCTTCTCCTTCGACCGTCCCGAGATCCCGGTCGACACGCACGTGTACCGCGTCGGCGGGCGCCTCGGCCTGTTTCGCGAGCGCGCCTCGTTCGACGAGGCGCACGACGAGATGCTGCGGGTGGTCGACCCCGAGGACGCCTACGAGCTGCACATCAACCTGATCCGCCACGGGCGCCAGGTGTGCCGTCCGCGGCCGCGCTGCGAGCAGTGCGCGCTGCGTCGGATGTGCCCGTACTGGCGTCGGGTCGCCGCCGTCCAGCGTCAGCACCCTGACACTGAGGCGAAATCGGGTTAAAGGATTTCTCCAGGTTGTCGATACTTTAGTGTTCGGGCTAAAGAATTTTCGCCGGGCTGCCGATAGGCGAACACAAGAGGGGGGCGCTCGCCCGGGCCCCCGCATAAGGCGGATGAGGGCTCGCCCGATGAGGGCTCGCCCGGAGACTCAAATTTGGAGGAGGCCAGCTTGAATATCGACGCTGTTTTCGCCCCTAGCGCGGGCGCCGGTTCGCGTGCGCGCGCACGACTTGCGACTCGCGGTCTTGATCGGCGCGATCGCCACGGCCGTGCTGGCACTGCCGGCGGGAGCCCAGGCCCAGGCGAACAAGGTCAACGTCAAGGTCATGACCCGCAACCTGTATCTCGGGGCCGACCTGACCCCCGCGATCCAGGCGACCAGCACCAACGACTTCGTCGACGCGAACGGGCAGATCGTCCGCGACGTCGACACCAACAACTTTCCGACCCGTGCCAAGGGGCTGGCGCAGGAGATCCTGCAGAAGCAGCCCGACCTCGTCGGGCTGCAGGAGGTGTCGCTATGGCGGTCCGGGCCCGTCAATGACGGTGCGCCGTTCACCTGCAACGGCACGGAGAACGACAATCCGCCGTTCGGCTGTGACTTCACCGCGTCGACCGTCAGGTACGACTACTTGAAGGATCTGCTGCAACAGCTGAACAAGGGCGGCCACCAGCTCTACAAGGTCGTGATCTCCCAGCGGGAGTTCGACTTCGAGGCGCCCACCGACTACAACGGAGTTCCGGGAGACGGCGATTCGGCCGCCAACCAAAACGGCGAGGAGAACGACAGGCTGACGATGCGCGACGTCATCCTCAAGCGCCTCAACTCAGGCGTGGTGACCACGAATGTCAAGGCCGGTCACTTCCACAACCTGTACGCGCCGACGATCGCCGGCATCGTCCAGGTGCACGTCCTGCGCGGCTGGACCCAGGCCGACGTGACAGTTCGGGGCAGCCACAAGTTCCGGTTCGTCAACACCCATCTGGAGGCGTTCGGCGACCCCACGATCCGCCGTGATCAGGCGAGGGAGCTGGTCCAGCCGGGAGGTCCGGCCACGGGCAATCTGCCGGTGATCCTGGTCGGCGACCTGAACTCCGACGACGACACGGTTCAGGACGGTGACCGACTCGCCTACAAGGTGTCTGAGCGACAACGGATTCCGCGAGCGGAGCACCAACAACCCGCTCGGCTGCTGCCTCAACACCGACATCATCACGCAGGGGGGCGGCGGCAGCGTCTCCGACTTCGACCACCAGGTCGATCACGTGCTCACGAACGCGACGCAGTTGGTCACCCTGCAGAACTCGTCGGTGACCGGGCGACAGCCCGTGAACGGCTTCTGGGACTCCGATCACGCCGGGCTGTTCAGCACCCTGCTCCTGCGCTAAGCGCCGCCGGCGCGGGTTCCGCGTCGAGGAGAGCTGAGGTTGACGGTGCCTCCTCCAGCCTCAGCGCCTCGGCGCGGAGCTCGGCCGGACGATCGGTGCAAACGGCGTCCGGAACCGCGAGCTCGCTAACCCGGGCGAGCGATTCCGCGTCGTTGACGGTGCCGCTGCTGACGCTGAGCCCGGCCAGGCGAAACACCGAGACGAGCTTTGGCGCCAGCAGGAAGTGTTCGACCGAGACCCCCGTGACCCCGCGGCTCACGGCCCACGCGGCCAGCGCCTCCGGTGCGTAGTCGGCCCACACCACGAGGCGCGATCGCAATCCGTAGGCCGCCGCCGTGGCGCAGGCCGCGGAGTGGAAACTGATCAGCTCGAGGCGACGCCGCTCGGGGCCGCCCGCATAGCGCTCGCAGAAGATCTGCGCCGTGCGGCGGGCGAGCTCCGGGTCGGCATGTGCCTTGACCTCGACCTGGATCGGTAGGTCGTCGAGGCGCAGCGCCGAGAAGCTCGTCCAGGGTCAGCGGCCGTTCGGCGGTCGGCTGGCGGTCGCGATCGAGAAGGCGGGCGTCGCGGATCTCGGCGGCGCGGCGCTGGTGCGCCCAGCCGTCGAGCGTGGTCCCCAGGGTCAGCAGCGGGTCGTGAAGCAGGACCAGCTCGTCGTCCGAGGTCACGCAGACGTCGGTCTCGAGTCCGTCGACGCCGGACGCCAGGGCACCGGCCAGGGCCGTGGCGGAGGAATCGGGTCCGTACGCGCGACCCAGGCGATGTGCGTAAAGGGGCGGGATCGCCATAGGGACATGGGACTAAACGCACGGCCCGCCGGTGTTACGCGACTGTGACCCGCGTCACTCGGCGGCGGCCAGCGTGGCGATGATGCGTGGGTGGCCGTCGATCAGCGGCGTGTCGACGATCTTCACCTCGGCGAATCCCGCGTGGTGGGCGAGGCGAGCCAGGCTCTCGCCGCTGAAACCCCAGTACACGAAGTCGTCGCGCGCGTACACCTCACCCCCCGCCCAGACATGCATCGCGCCCTCTCGCTCCAGCTCGGGGCTGACGACCCCGTACGTCTCCAGGAGGACGTACCCGGTTCCCGCCAGCCGTCGCCGCAGCACCTTGAGCAGGCCGAGCGGGCTCTCGACCCGGTGCAGGATCCCGAAGCAGAAGATCAAGTCGAACAGCTCCTCGAGCTGGTCGAGCTCGAAGGCGTCGAGACGCCGGTACTCGACCTCGGAGCCCAAGAGCTCGGCGATCGCGCGGAAGCCCTCGCCGCCCTCGAGCTCGACGCCCCACCGAGCGAGCACCCATTCGCGGTACTGCTCGTTGTCCACGGCGACCACGCGTCGTGCGCCCCGAGCTTCGGCGAGGAAGGCATAGAAGCCGTCGAACGCACCCACGTCGAGCACGCTCATTCCGGCGAGGTCGTCGGGCACGACGGGGATGCGGTAGCGGTGGTCGCGCGCCACCCCGGGCGTGTACAGCGAGCCCTCGTCGAGCGAGAAGGTGTGAAACCACAGCGGAACACGGTCGAGGACGGCGCGCGCCGCTCGTCTCGTCGGCGCCGATCGGCAGCAGGTCCGCCACCTGGCGCTCGGCCCGGGTGGGTTGCGGTAGTCGCTCGCCGGTCGCCGTTTGGTCTTGCGCTGCCATCACCGATCCAGACTCGAAAACTTGATTGCGCGGACCGGCTCCCCGGGCGTCGGACCGGTCCCTCCCCAAAGCGCCTGCCACCCCTCGAAACGAGGCTCAGCCGGACTGGCGCTCTGGTTCTGTGCTCGTACCTGCGCTGAGGTATACCGCACGTCGGGCGGAATCCCAAATCAAGTCCACCGCCCCAAGTCCCGCTTGCCGGTGACGGCGGCGCGGCCGTTAGTATCTCGGCGCCGCCGACTCCGAGCAGGCCCGGCGGAAGCGAATGAGCAAGCGGCCCTTCGTCATCTTCGGCATCTTCGCGGTCATCTGCGTGGTCGTCTTGCCCTTCTGGGCGCTGGCCAAGGTGGGGTCGAGCGACGCCTCTCCCGAGGGGTCCGTGCCCGCCAGCGACCGTCAGGGACTGGAGCTGTTCCAGATCAACTGCGGCGCCTGCCACACCCTCGCGGCGGCCGGCACGGACGGGATCGTCGGACCCAACCTGGACGTGCGATTCGGGACAGGCTCGAAGAGCTCCTTGGAGAAGTCGACCTACACGACGGTCCTGGCGACGATCCAGAACGGCCTCGGCGGCCGGATGCCGAAGGGCATCCTCCGCGGCGCCCAGGCGAAGGCCGTCGCCCAGTTCGTCGCCGACAACGTCCAGTACATCCCGGGGCCCTGAGCAAACGGCTCGCGGCCCGCCGGTTCGATTGGCCGAGAAGTCGGGCGATGGCGACGTCAGTGGCTACCGGCCCAAACGGCGCGTCGCCGATGGCCGCCTCCTCGAGCCTCTCGGCTAGATCTGCTAGTCTAGGACTCAGATTTTTTGTAGAACAACCTAGAAGGAGCGCCCAGTGGCAAAGACTATCGGCATCGACCTCGGGACGACCAACTCCTGCGTGGCGGTGCTCGAGGGCGGCGACGCGACCGTGCTCGAGAACGCCGAGGGCGGTCGCACGACCCCCTCGGTGGTCGCTTTCACGAACTCCGGCGACCGGCTGGTCGGAACCGTGGCCAAGCGCCAGGCGGTGATGAACCCCGAGAACACCATCTTCTCGATCAAGCGCTTCATGGGTCGAAAGGAGGCCGAGGTCAAGGAGGAGGAGACGATCGTCCCGTACAAGATCGTCTCCGGACCGAACGGCGACGTCCGCGTCGAGGCGGGAGGCAAGCAGTACTCGCCGCCGGAGATCTCGGCCATGATCCTCGCAGAAACTTCGAAGGCCGACGCCGAGGCGAAGCTCGGCGAGACCGTGGACTCGGCGGTGATCACCGTTCCCGCCTACTTCAACGACGATCAGCGCCAGGCGACGAAGGACGCGGGCAAGATCGCCGGGCTGGAGGTGAAGCGGATCATCAACGAGCCGACCGCCGCCTCGCTCGCCTACGGGCTCGACAAGGAGGCAGACCAGACGATCCTGGTCTTCGACCTGGGCGGTGGGACGTTCGACGTGTCCGTGCTCGAGATCGGCGACGGGGTCTTCGAGGTGAAGGCGACCGCCGGCGACAACCACCTGGGCGGCGACAACTGGGACAAGGCGATCGTCGAGTGGATGGTCGCCGAGTTCAGGCGCGACCAGGGAATCGACCTCTCGGCCGACAAGAACTCGCTGCAGCGGCTCTACGAGGCCGCCGAGAAGGCGAAGATCGAGCTGTCCACCACGCAGGAGACCCAGATCAACCTGCCGTTCATCACCGCCGACGCGAGCGGGCCGAAGCACCTGGAGATGAAGCTCACCCGGGCGAAGCTGAACGAGCTGACATCCGAGCTGCTCGAGCGGATCGTCTCGCCCGTGAAGCAGGTCATGTCCGACGCCGGCGCCTCCGACATCGACCATGTCGTCCTGGTCGGCGGCATGACCCGGATGCCGTCGGTGCAGGAGAAGGTCAAGGAACTGACCGGCAAGGACCCGCACAAGGGCGTCAACCCCGACGAGGTGGTCGCGATCGGCGCCGCGATCCAGGCGGGCGTGCTCGCCGGCGACGTCAAGGACGTGCTCCTGCTCGACGTCACGCCGCTCTCCCTGGGGATCGAGACGAAGGGTGGGGTGTTCACGAAGCTGATCGAGCGCAACACCACGATCCCGACCCGCAAGTCGGAGATCTTCTCGACCGCCGAGGACAACCAGCCGTCTGTCGAGGTTCACGTCCTGCAGGGAGAGCGCGAGATGGCCGCCTACAACAAGTCGCTGGGCAAGTTCCAGCTGACCGGCATTCCGCCGGCTCCACGCGGCGTGCCCCAGATCGAGGTCGCCTTCGACATCGATGCCGACGGCATCCTGAGCGTCTCTGCCAAGGACCTGGGCACCGGCAAGGAGCAGAAGATCGAGATCAAGGGCGGCTCTGGCCTCGCGGAGCAGGAGGTCGAGCAGATGATCAAGGACGCCGAGTCCCACGCCGAGGATGACCGGCGCCAGCGAGAGGTCGCCGAGGCCCGCAACATCGCCGAGAACGCCGCCTATCAGGCCGAGAAGCAACTGGGCGAGATGGGCGACAAGATCGAGTCATCCGCAAGGAGGAGATCGAGCAGGCGATCGCCGACGTCAAGGGCGTGTTGTCCTCCGACGAACGCCGAGGAGATCAAGGCGAAGACCGACGCCCTCCAAGCCGCCTTCCACAAGGTCTCCGAGCAGATCTACCAGGCGGCGGCCGAGCAGCAGGCCGCTGCGCAGCCCGGTGGCGACGGCGCCTCGACCGACGGAGCCGCGGACGAGTCGGAGGAGGAGGTCGTCGACGCCGAGGTCGTAGATGACGAGCGCTCGTAGACCCGCGGGTGCTCCCGACGAGGAGCGCCGGCCTGCCGGCGCGCCGCCCGAGCAGGCGAGGGAAATGAGCGAGGAACCCCGCGATGGCGCTTTCTTGTCCGATAGCGACGAGAAAGCGCCACCCGCAGGAGCCAACTCCGAGACCGAGTCCGCGGCCGCGGTCGACGCCGATCTCGATGCCCTGCTCGCGGACGTTCGGCGGGAGCGCGACGAGTACCTGGAGATCGCCCAGCGCGCCCGGGCCGACTTCGAGAACTACCGCAAGCGAGCCGCGCGCGAGGCCGCAGACGCCGAGCGTCGCGGAAAGACCAGCCCTGGCGCGTGAGCTCTTGCCGGCGCTGGACAACCTGGAGCGTGCCCTGCGCGCCGCCGGGATCGATCCGGAGGCCGGAACGATCGCCGACCAGGGCGGAGAGCCGCCCAGCGAAGAGGTCTCCGCCCATGAGGCGCTGGCCCGCGGCGTGGCGCTCGTGTACGGCGAGCTGCGGGGGGCGCTGGAGCGGGCAGGCGTCGAGACCTACGACCCGACCGGCGAGAAGTTCGACCCGACCCAGCACGAGGCGCTGTCCGTCCGACAGGTGACGAAGACGGCGTGGACGCCGGAGTGGTGATCGAGACGCTCGAGAAGGGCTACCGCCTCGACGGCCAGGTGCTGAGGGCCGCACGGGTGGTCGTGAGCGAGTAGGACGACCCGATGCCGCCCAGCGATCTGTACTCCGTCCTCGGCGTCTCGCGCAAGGCGAGCGCCGACGAGATCAAGAAGGCCTACCGGAAGCTGGCCCGACAGTACCACCCCGACCGCAACCAGGGCGACAAGCGATTCCGAGGAGCGCTTCAAGGAGGTCCAGGAGGCCTATGACACGCTCTCCGACCCCGAGAAGCGCAAGCAGTACGACGCCGGTGGCACGTTCTCGGGGTTCGGGCCGCGCGGCTTCGGCGGCGGGGGCGTCACCTCCGACCTCGGCGACATCTTCTCGACCGTCTTCGGGCGCCGCGGCGGCGCCCGCCAGGCTCCTGTGCAGGGCCGCGACCTGGAGACCGAGGTGCGGCTGTCGTTCGAGCAGGCGATGGAGGGAGTCGAGGTCGCGGTCACGGTGCCGAAGCAGGCAACCTGCGCGACCTGCGGCGGCAGCGGGGCGAAGCCGGGCACCGCGCCGACCATCTGCCCGCGCTGCGGGGGGCGCGGCATCGACACCGAGAGCCAGGGCTTCTTCTCGATCAGCCAGCCATGCCCGCGTTGCGGCGGGCGCGGCGAGGTGATCGAGAGCCCGTGCGAGACGTGCGCCGGCTCCGGCCTGACCATGCAGCGCAAGCGCTACCGGGTCAAGGTCCCCGCCGGGGTCCGGGACGGCAGTCGCATCCGCGTGGCCGGCAAGGGCGAGGACGGGCCGCGGGGCGGTTCCGCCGGGCGATCTCTACGTGATCACGCGGGTCTCGCCGTCGCCCGTCTTCAAGCAGCGCGCCGACGGCAATCTCGAGGTGACGGTGCCGATCACGATCGCAGAGGCGATCCAGGGGGCGACGGTGGAGGTCCCGACGCTGAACGGAACGAAGCGGATCCGGATCCCGGCCGGAACCCAGCATGGAACCGTCCAGCGGCTGCGGGGCGAGGGGCCCCCGAAGACCGGCGGACGCGGGCGCGGCGACATCCTCTACCGGCTCGAGATCGAGGTCCCGCGCGATCTCACGCGCGAGCAGAAGGCGGCCCTGGGCGACTTCGCCAACGCCATGAACGACCACGATCCGCGCGAGCGCCTGCTGCGCGATGCGTCCGAGCGGAAGTCGGGCGGGGGATGGACCCGGTGGTGAGTTGGCGGTTCACGTCCGCGCCGACGTGCAAGGTAGGCGGGTCGTGAGCGACGACGGCAAGCGACGGAGCACAGGGGACAAGGCCGAGGTGACTGCCGCCTTCGACGAGCGGCGTGGCGTGTTCATGATCTCGGTGGCCGCGGAGCTCGCCGAGATGCACCCGCAGACCCTCCGCATGTACGAGGCGCGGGGCCTGATCACCCCGAAGCGCTCCCCGAAGAACACTCGGCTGTACTCGTTCGACGACGTCGAGCGCCTGCGCCGCATCCAGCGGATGACCGCCCAGGAGGGGCTCAACCTGGCGGGGGTGGAGAGCGTGCTCGAGCTCGAGGGGCAGCTGGCCCGGGCCCGGGTCGAGCTCGCCAGGATGCGCGACCGAGCGACACAGCTGGAGCGCCAGATGCTGGCCGAGATCGACCGGGTGAAGCGCTCCTTCCGAGCCGAGATCGTTCCCTACGGCGCCTACGACGCCGCCGACATCGTGCCCAGCGCGGCGCAGCCGGTCCAGATCCCGGTCAAGCGGCCGGGTCGAAGGACGCAACGGGAAGGCTCGTAGCCGTAGCTTCAGGTCGCGCCGCTCGGAGCGTCCCGATAAATCTAAGTCATAACAACGTAGATTTTCTTTACATTCGCCTATCAAGCCGCTAAGCTTCAAGCATGCAGCCAGACCGCTTCACGATCAAGTCCCAGGAGGCAGTGGCCGCCTCGCAGCGGCTCGCGTCCGAGCACCGCAACCCGGAGGTCGCCCCGGCGCACCTCCTGCTCGCCCTGCTCGACCCCGGCGAGGGCCTGGTCGTGCCCGTGCTGCAGAAGCTGGGCGCCGACGTCGCCTCGATCCGCCAGCGGGCGCTGGCCGAGGTCGAGGGCCTGCCCCGCATCAGCGGCGAATCCGAGCCGGAGGTCCGCCCCTCCCAGGCTTTCGTTCGCACTCCTGCAGCGCGCCGAGAAGGAGATGGCCGGGCTCGGCGACGAGTACATCTCCACCGAGCACATCCTGCTCGCCCTCGCCGACAAGGCCTCGGGGCTTGCGGCGCTGCTGCCCGACCGCGAGGCGCTGGCCAAGGGAATCGCCGAGGTGCGCGGCCCGCATCGCGTCACCACTCCGAATCCCGAGGACACGATGCAGGCGCTCGAGAAGTTCGGCCGCGACCTGACCGCCGAGGCGGAGCGGGGGAAGCTCGACCCGGTGATCGGCCGCGACGAGGAGATCCGGCGGGTGATCCAGGTGCTCTCGCGGCGGACCAAGAACAACCCGGTGCTGATCGGCGATCCCGGCGTCGGCAAGACCGCGATCGTCGAGGGACTGGCGCAGCGAATCGTCGCCGGCGACATTCCCGAGAGCCTCCGCGACCGCCGGGTGATCGCGCTCGACATCGGCGCGCTGCTCGCCGGCTCCAAGTACCGGGGCGAGTTCGAGGAGCGGCTGAAGGCGGTGCTGAAGGAGATTCAGGCCGCCGAGGGTCAGATCGTCCTGTTCATGGACGAGCTGCACACGATCGTCGGCGCCGGCGCGGCCGAGGGCGCGGTCGACGCGGCGAACCTCTTGAAGCCGATGCTCGCCCGCGGCGAGCTACGCGCCGTAGGCGCCACCACGCTCGACGAGTACCGCAAGCAGATCGAGAAGGACGCCGCGCTCGAGCGCCGCTTTCAGCCGGTGATGGTCGACGAGCCCGACGTCGGCGACACGATCGCGATCCTCCGCGGGCTCAAGGAGAGATACGAGGTCCACCACGGAGTGCGGATCACCGACGCGGCGATCGTCGCCGCGGCCACGCTGTCGGAACGCTACATCGCCGACCGCTTCCTCCCCGACAAGGCGATCGACCTGATCGACGAGGCGGCATCGCGGCTGAAGATCGAGATCGACTCGATGCCGACCGAGATCGACGAGGTCGAGCGGCGCATTCAGCAGCTCGAGATCGAGCGCGAGGCGCTGAAGAAGGAGAAGGACGAGGCGTCGGTGGCGCGACGGGAGGCGATCGAGGCCGAGCTGGCCGAGCTGCGCGAGCGCTCGGGCGAGATGAAGGCGCGCTGGCAGAACGAGAAGGGGGCGATCGAGGCGATCAAGGAGGCCAAGTCGCGGCTCGAGGAGGCGAATCGCGAGGCCGAGCGCGCCGAGCGCGACGCCGATCTGGAGCGCGCCGCGCAGCTTCGATACGGGGAGATCCCGGAGCTCGAGAAGACGGTCGCCGAGCAGCAGGCGCGGCTCGCCGAGCTCCACCGCGACGGCGGCTCGATGCTGACCGAGGAGGTGACCTCCGAAGACGTCGCCCAGGTCGTCTCCAAGTGGACGGGGATCCCGGTCTCCCGATTGATGGAGGGCGAGGTCGAGAAGCTGATTCACATGGAGGAGCGTCTTCACGAGCGGGTGGTCGGCCAGGACGAAGCGGTGGAGGCCGTCTCCAACGCCCTGCGCCGATCCCGTGCCGGGCTCGCCGACCCGAACCGCCCGATCGGCGTCTTCCTGTTCCTCGGACCGACCGGGGTCGGAAAGACGGAGCTGGCACGGGCGCTGGCCGAGTTCATGTTCGACTCCGAGCAGGCGATCGTCCGCCTCGACATGTCCGAGTACATGGAGAAGCACACGGTCGCGCGGCTGATCGGCGCGCCGCCCGGGTACGTGGGCTACGAGGAGGGCGGCCAGCTGACCGAGGCCGTCAGGCGCCGCCCCTACGCGGTCGTGCTCCTGGACGAGATCGAGAAGGCCCACCCCGACGTCTTCAACGTCCTCCTCCAGATCATGGACGATGGCCGGCTGACCGACGGCCAGGGCCGCACAGTCGACTTCAAGCACTCGATCCTGATCATGACCTCGAACGTCGGCAGCCAGGAGATCGCGGCCGAAGCGATCGACGAGCGGCTGACGCGAGCGGATCGAGGAGATCCTCGCGACCACGTTCAAGCCGGAGTTCCTGAACAGGGTCGACGACACGGTGATCTTCCACCGTCTCAGCCGCGCCGATCTGGGCCGGATCGTCGAGCTCCAGGTCGATCAGCTCACCGGCAGGGTGCGAGAGAAGGGGATCGAGATCGAGCTCACCGACGACGCGCGGACCCTGCTCGGCAACCTGGGATACGACCCCACCTACGGGGCCCGGCCGCTGAAGCGAGTGATCCAGAAGCAGCTGATCGACCGGCTGGCGCTGAAGCTGCTCGAAGGCGAGTTCCGCGACGGCGACACCGTGCTGGTGGATGCCGAGGGCGGCGAGCTGACCTTCTTGAAGACGCCGGTGGCCGCGCCGCAGAAGGCCGCCGCCTAGCGCCATCGGCCGGGCGGGCCGCTAGAGAGAGCGTCGTCGCTCCACCGCCGTCGCCCCGGCCTCCAGGATGCGCACCGGGCGGTCGAGGCGGCGCCTCACCTCGTCGACGTCCTGCTGGTGGCCGGGACCGGTGACGAACACGACCTCCTGGGCCGGGAACGTTCGCAGCGCGTCCTCGACGGCCTGGACCGGGTCCGCGTCGCCCACCTGGCCGTGCGCGTCGACGCCGGCCGCCGCCAGCGTGGCGAGCGAGACGGCGAGCCGCCGCTGCGCATCCAGACGCGCCTTGCCCAGGTCCGAGAGCCATTGCGCCACCCGCGTGTTCAAGGCCGGCGCCAGAACCAGGGCCTGCGGGTCGCGGTCGGGATCGGCGCCCGTGGCCCGAGTGCCGGCCCTGGCGATCTCGGCGATCGTCCCGGCGATGCCCGGGTCCTCGACGGCATCGGTGGCCACGACCAGCAGCATGTAGCGGTCACCCGGCGAAGCTCCGACCTCGATCTCCTCGTCGAAGCGTGACCGTGCGGCGATCACGACGATCGCCGCAGCGGCGAGTGCTCCCACGGCAAGCCCGGCGCCCGGCCCGGCGAGCACGAAGGCGGCGGTCGGCGGCGCGACCAGCCCCACGATGATCAGCGGCAATGCCCAGGACTTCAGCTGGATCGGCTCGAGCTTCCTCACCTGAACCCCGTAGGAGACCGCCTCAGCGCAAACGACCTGCGGTACCTCGGACCAGGGGCCGGACGAGCGGCGGTGCCTTCGGCAGCCCGTCGCGAACCAGGCTCTCCGTCTGAAGCCCGGCGGCCTCGAGCTCGGCGACGGTGTCCCGGTTCGGGTGACAGCCGCCCGTGAACCAGCCCCAGGGCCGCTCGAGCCTGTCCTGCCAGCCGGCGAGCCGTCGGCTATCGGGGCTGCGGACGTGCTCGACGCAGAGCACCCGTCCCGCCGGGTCCAGCACCCGGACGATCTCGGCCACCGCCCGGTCGGGCGCTTGCACGCTGCAGAGCACGAGCGTCGAGACCACGGTGTCGAAGCTCTCGTCCTCGAATGGCAGCTCCTCGGCCGGCGCTTCGACCACCCCGACCGTGGCCGGCCGGGGCGGATCGGCAGCGAGCCGCTTGCGCAGGCGGCCGGCCATGAAGGGATCCGGCTCGGTCAGCACCAGCTCGGTCACCGCCTCGGTGTAGTGGGAAAGGTTGAGGCCCGTCCCGGCGCCGATCTCGAGCGTTCGGCCACTCGCCTCACCCAGCAGCCCGGCGCGCATGTCCGCCATGCCGGCGCGCTCGCCCACGCTCGCCATGCGGTCGTACAGCGCAGCGAAGATGCGATGCCCATGAGTGGCCCCACGAGGCAAGGTAGGCTCAGGCTACCCCAGCAAAAGGAGGAGGAGATGCCCACATTCATCATGCTGACCCACCTGACCTCGAACGGCGTCAAGACGATCAAGGACAACCCGGGTCGGGTCCACGAGGTCAACAAGGAGGTCGAGCAGCTCGGCGTCAAGGTCCTGAACCAGTGGGCCACGCTCGGCGAGTACGACTTCGTGAGCGTCGTCGAGGCCCCGGACGAGAAGACGATGGCCAAGGTCTCGGTCGAGCTCGGCTCACGCGGCACGACCACCAACGAGACGATGGCAGCGATCCCGGCCGAGGAGTTCATCAAAGCGCTTTGAGTGACCACCTCGTTCGAGCTGGGCCTGAAGTCCGGGATGACGCGCGGAAGCCGGCGGAAATGAGAGTCCTGGTCGTAGGAGGCGGCGGTCGCGAGCACGCGATCGTCCAGGCGCTGGCGCGCTGCGGTGGCGCGCCGGAGCTGCTCTGTGCGCCCGGGAACGCAGGGATCGCCGCCGACGCTCGCTGCCTCGACCTCGGCGCCGAGGACGTCCGCGGAATCGTCTCGGCTGCCGCGGCCGAGGGCGTCGACTTGGTCGTGGTCGGCCCTGAGGCGCCGCTGGTCGCCGGGCTCGTCGACGCGCTCGAGGCGGCCGGGATCGCCGCCTTCGGCCCCGGGGCCGAGGCGGCGCGGATCGAGGGGTCCAAGGTGCATGCCAAGGAGCTGATGG
Source organism: uncultured Actinomycetes bacterium (assembly GCA_963760665.1). Lineage (GTDB taxonomy): Bacteria > Actinomycetota > Thermoleophilia > Solirubrobacterales > 70-9 > AC-56. The sequence continues at coordinate 876,547 of CAVXDS010000006.1, read as the reverse complement.
CGGCGGCGTCGGTGCCCACCGCCGCTCACGCGGTGCTCCGCTCCCGCGAGGAGATGCTCGAACACCTCGCCCGCGCCTCCTATCCGGTGGTCTTGAAGGCCGATGGGCTGGCGGCCGGCAAGGGAGTGATCATCGCGGCGACGGAGGCCGAGGCGAGGCAGGCCGCAGACGTTTTCTTCGTCGAGCGCCGGTTCGGCGACACGGAGGTGGTGCTGGAAGAGCATCTCGAAGGGGAGGAGCTGTCGCTGCTGGCGCTATGCGACGGGGAGAACGTGGTGCCGCTGGCCCCGGCCCAGGACTACAAGCGGATCTTCGACGGCGATCGCGGGCCGAACACCGGTGGCATGGGCAGCTACTCGCCGGTCCCCGGCTTCGATCGTGCCCGCACCGAGGAGATCGCCGACGCGGTCCACCGGCCGATCGTCGACCTGATGCGCCGGCGCGGCACCGCCTATCACGGCGTTCTCTACGCGGGCCTGATGATCACCTCGGACGGGCCGAAGGTGCTCGAGTTCAACTGTCGCTTCGGCGATCCCGAGACGCAGGCCGTGCTGCCGCGGCTGCGCTCCGACCTGATCGAGCTGTGTCTGGCGTCGCGTCAGCCGGGGCGGCCTTCAAGGCGCCACCGCGGAGTTCACCGAGGAATGGGCGGTGACTGTCGTCCTCGCCTCCGGCGGGTATCCGAACTCCTCGTCGAAGGGAGACGAGATCACTGGACTCTCAGAGGCCGCCGCGATCGATGGGGTCGAGATCACTCACGCCGGAACGGCGGCCGCCAACGGCGAGACCGTCACCGCCGGCGGCAGGGTGCTGAACGTGACCGCGCTGGGCTCGACCCCCGGCGAGGCGCGTGAGCGCGCCTACCAGGCGGCCGGGGCGATCTCGTTCGCGGGCATGCAGATGCGTACCGACATCGCTGCTCGGGCGGTCGACGCGGTTGCAACGGCGTAGACAGCCGCCGGACGTGGCGCGAGAATCCGGCGGGAAGCGACGGGAGGAGGAGGACCGATGGAGATAGTGGAGCCCGATCGCCCGAGCGGCGGCAAGCCCAAGACGGCCACGATCGAGCCGATGCCCGGGGTGGAGGCGGCGTTCGAGGAGATCGAGGTGGATGCGCCCCTGGTCGGGATCATCATGGGATCGGCGAACGACAAGCCGAAGATGCAACCGGCGGGCGAGTCGCTGCACGAGGCGGGCATCCGCTACGAGGTCCGGGTGATGAGCGCCCACCGCGACCCCGAGAGGGTGCGCGAGTACTGCTACGCGGCGCGAATGAGGGGCCTCAAGGTGCTGATCGCCGGGGCAGGGATGTCGGCCGCGCTTCCGGGCGTCGCGGCGGCCCACAGCGACCTGCCGGTGATCGGCGTGCCGCTGGCGGGCAAGAGCCTTGGCGGACTGGATGCGCTGCTTTCGGCGGTGCAGATGCCGCCGGGGGTCCCGGTTGGCTGCGTTGCAATCGACGGGGCCAAGAACGCCGGCTTGCTCGCTGCCCGGATAATCCACGCGTAGCAGCCAGTCCGCCGGGCCCTTGGCCCGCGGCCCGCCGGCGAGGGATCGTGCCGATGATCAGCCGTTACACGCGACAAGAGATGGGCGCCGTATGGACGCCCGAGCGACGAATGGAGACGTGGCTCCAGGTCGAGCTGGCCGCCACCGACGCCTGGGCCGCCGAGGGCGTGGTGCCGGCCGAGGCCGCCAGGGCCTGTCGCGAGCGCGCCGCGTTCACGGTGGAGGCGGTCAACGAGCGCGAGCGGACCACCGGTCACGACGTCGCCGCGTTCGTCGACGTGATCGCCGAGCAGGTCGGGCCCGATGGCCGCTGGATCCACTATGGCCTGACGTCGTCGGACGTCCTCGACACGGCACTCGCGCTCCAGCTTCGCGCGGCCGGCGAGATCGTCCTGGCGGGCGCCCGCGCCTACCGTGAAGCGCTGATCGACCAGGCGCTCGAGCACCGCGACACCCTCTGCGTCGGGCGAACCCACGGAGTCCACGCGGAGCCGACGACGTTCGGTGTGCGCCTGGCGGGCTTCGCCTTCGAGGCCGACCGCAACCTACGAAGGCTGGAGCGAGCCTTCGAGGGCGTCCGGATGGGCAAGCTGTCCGGCGCGGTCGGCACCTACGCCTCGGTACGGCCCTCGGTCGAGCGCCGGGTGATGGAGGCGCTCGACCTGCGCGCCGAGGACGTCTCAACCCAGGTGGTGCCGCGTGATCGTCACGCCGAGCTGCTCGGCGCGATCGCCCTGGCGGGCGCCGGCCTGGAGCGATTCGCAACCGAGGTCCGCAACCTCCAGCGCACCGAGGTCCGCGAGGTCGAAGAGCCGTTCGGAGCCGGCCAGAAGGGCTCCTCCGCGATGCCCCACAAGCGCAACCCGATCCTGACCGAGCGGCTGTCCGGGCTGGCCCGCGTCCTGCGCGGATACGCGCAGACGGGCTACGAGAACGTCGCGCTCTGGCACGAGCGCGACATCTCCCACTCCGGCGCCGAGCGGGTGGTCCTTCCCGACTCCACCATCCTGCTCGACTACATGCAGCACGCTTGCCTCTCGGGTGACCCGTGAGATGACGGTCCACGTCGAGCGGATGCGCAAGAACCTCGAGCTCACCCACGGAGCGATCTACAGCCAGCGAGCGCTGACCGCCCTCGTCGAGTCGGGAATGGACCGCGACGCCGCCTACCGGATCGTCCAGGAGTCTGCGCAGCGGGCCTGGGACGAAGGGACCAGCTTCCGTGACCTGCTGGCCGAGCAGCTGGCGATCGATCCCGCCGCTTCGGGGTCGACGACGAGGAGGTGGCGGGCCTCGATCTGGAAGCCATCTTCGACCCGTCCGCCTACCTCACCCACCTGCCCGAGATCTTCGAGCGACTCGAGCGGCTGCGCGGCTAACGCGGGCGCTCGAAGGTGCCCACCAGCTCGGCCAACCGAGCACGTGTCCCTTCGATGGCGCGTTCGAGCTGCGTCGCGATCGGCGCCCGGCTCCACCTCAGGCGTCGCGTCCAGAGCGAACAGCCGGAAGAAGTAACGGTGCCGGTGGCCCGGTGGCGGGCAGGGACCGCGGTAGCCGGGGGTACCGAAGCTGCTCAGTCCCTCAGCCGGAGCCGCCACGCCCTCGGCGAGCCCTCCGAGGCCCGGGTCGAGCCCCCACGCCACCCAGTGTGTGAAGGTGCCCGACGGGGCATCGGGGTCGTCGCAGATGATCGCCGCCGAGCGGGTTCCTTCGGGGAGGCCGGACCAGGCGAGCGGCGGCGAGAGGTCCTCGCCCTCGCAGGTGTGGCGCCGCGGAATCTGCCCGCCATGCCCGAACGCCTCGCTGCTCAACGTCGGCTCGCCCATGCGATCTGCGTCTACCCGCTCGACGTCGTGGTATTAGCGGGTCAGCTGGTCGACGCCGGCTGGGCTGCCGGGTGCCGCTCGACCAGGATCGCCGGAGTCCCGTTTCGCGGCGACAGGGTGACGTTGCGACGCACGATCGGCTCGGGGCGACGCGGTGGCCGAGCGGAGCTCGGCCGGCCGAGCACGCCGCGCAGGACGACGCGCATCTCCAGCTGGGCGAAGGCGGCGCCGATGCAGCGGCGGGTGCCACCGCCGAAGGGGATCCAGCTGTATGTCTCCGGGCGGCCGTCCTCGAGGAAGCGTTCGGGGCGGAAGGCGTGGGGATCCGGATAGGAGTCCGGGCGAGTGTGGGCGAGGTAGATCGACGGCATCACCACCGTGCCCTCGGGAAGCTCGTAGCCATCGAGCTCGGCGGGCACACGCAGCTCGCGACCGACGAAGGGGACCACGGGGCGCAGGCGCAGGGTCTCCTCGATCACCGCGTCCAGGTACTCGTGGCCGCCCTCCGCCAGCTCGGCCCGCAGCCGCTCGATGCTGCCGGGGAGCGCCGAACAGGAGGTCGAATGCCCAAGCGAGTCCGGTGGCCGTCGTCTCGTGGCCGGCCATCAGCAGGGTCATCAGCTGGTCGCGCAACTCGGCGTCGCTCATCGCCGAGCCGTCCTCGAAACGAGCGCCGACCAGCAACGACAGGATGTCCTGGCGGGACGCGAGGTCGGGATCGTCGCGGCGTTCGGCGATCTCCGCCAGAAGGATCTCGTCGGCCTCGGCGAGCATCTCCCCGACCCGCCGGTAGGCCGGCAGCCGGCGCAGGCGGTCGATCGTCATCCCGATCGCCCGCGGCGAGCGCGTGGTGGCGAGGATTCCGACCAGCGTGCGACGCAGGAGCTGCCGCCGCTCGTCGTCCTCGACCCCGAACACCGCCCGCAGGATCACCTCCAGCGTGATCGCCTGCATGCTGTCCTGGAGCGAGAAGCGGCCGCCCCACTGGCCACGCGTCGACCTCACGCTCGGTCGCCTCGGCCATCACCGACTCGTAGGCTCGCATCCGCTCGCCGTGGAACGGCGGCAGCATCAGCTTGCGCCGGCGCAGGTGCTCCTCCCCCTCGAGCAGGAGCAGCGAGCGCTGGCCGAGAACCGGAGCCAGGACGACGTTGCGACCGGGCGCGATCGTGTTCTGACGATCGGCGCCGAACAGGCTCTTCAGGGACGCCGGGTCCGAGATGAAGACCATAGGGCCGACCCTGAGCACCCGGGCCGTGAACGTCTCGCCGTAGCGGCGCCGGCAGGCCTCGAAGAACGGCACCGGCCGGGCAACGAGGCGAGCGGTCTGAAGCGCCGCGGGCGCGTTGGGCCCTGGAGGAAGGCTCATCGGGTACGTGCGAACCGCTCGACGGCGGCCAGCAGCTCGCCGACCTTCTCGTCCCCCTCGTCGCCGCCACGGGCGACGGCATCGCGCACGCAGTGGTTGGTGTGGTCGGCGAGGAGCTTGCAGCGCGACGCCGTCCAGCGCCTTGTCGACGGCGGCGATCTGGGTCAGCACGTCGACGCAGTAGGCCTCGTCCTCGACCATCCGCCGCACCCCGCGCACCTGTCCCTCGATCCGCGCCAGGCGGCGCAGCACCGCCTCCTTGTCGTCGACGTAGCCGGGCGCGGGCGTCTGCTCGGTCATGGCCGGAGGAGTATATACGGGGAGGGGGTATCGAGCGAGGCGCCTCGATCTCGCGAGCATGCCGCCCCCAACGCCGCCGACCGACCTCCTCGATCGCGATCCACCCCTCCCATCTCGCTGCCGGAGGCGTTGTTAGCATCGCTGGCAGGTCCCATGCCGAACGCCCTCGCCGAGCTTCGACTTCACTCCAGCGGCAAGGTCCGCGAGATGTACGAGCTGGAGGCTGACCTGCTGATGGTCGCCTCCGATCGGATCTCGGCGTACGACGTGAACATGCCGAACCCGATACCCGACAAGGGCCGGGTGCTCACCCAGATGTCGCTGTTCTGGTTCGAGAGCACCGGCGGGATCTGCCCCAACCACTACCTCTCGGAGGAGGTCCCCGAGGAGGTCGCGGGCCGGGCGATCCGGGTGCGCGGCTGGAGATGTACCCGGTCGAATGCGTGGTGCGCGGGTACCTCTCCGGCTCGGGGTGGCGCGAGTACCGCGAGTCCGGCGCGGTCTGCGGGATCGAGTTGCCGCGCCGGCCTGCGGGAGTCCGATCGTCTCCAGAGGCGATCTTCACGCCCGCGACCAAGGCCGAGGTCGGCGACCACGACGAGAACATCGACTTCGAGCGCGCCGCCGAGATCATCGGCGACCGGCCCGCTGATGGAGGAGCTCCGGCGGGTCTCGATCGAGCTCTACGAGCACGCAGCTGCGCATGCCGAGGCGCGCGGCATCATCCTCGCCGACACGAAGTTCGAGTTCGGCGCCTCACCAGGGGCCGAGGTGGTGCTCGGCGACGAGGTCTTCACCCCCGACTCGTCGCGCTTCTGGCCGGCCGACGAGTACGAGCCAGGCCGTTCGCAGCGCTCCTTCGACAAGCAGTATCTGCGCGACTGGCTCGACCAGATCGGCTGGGACCACACTCCGCCGGCGCCGGAGCTACCGGACGACGTGGTCGCCAACACGCGGGCGAGGTACCTCGAGGCCTACGAGCGGATCACCGGCGAGACGCTCGGCTAGACGGCCTCCCCTCCGCCCTCAGCCTTCCCTCCCCCTCAACGCTTCGATTGGCGAGAAAGTGGCGCTATCCGCCACTTTCTCGCCATCTCGCGGCGCGGAACGGCGAGCCTGGGCGAGGCGCGGATTGGGGCAAGCCTCAGAGCTCGTAGCCCAAGTCGGTCAGCAGGTCCCCGGCGACACTCTCGAACGCCAGGCGATCCTCGGCCGACATCTCGGTCCTCCACCGTCCCACCCGGCTGGAGCTCGGCGGGCTCGAGACCAGCTCGTGCTGGCGCTTGCGCTCCTCGGCCGTGATCGTCCCGCCCCCCATTGGATGGAAGTCGCGGATCACCGTCTTCATCCGCTCGTCGGCGCCGCGATGGTATTCGAGCATCCCGCCGTCCCACGGCAGGCCGACGAAGTCGGCGATCCGCCGCAGGAGCGGCTCGGGCTCGGCGACCAGGTCCTCGTACCTGACCTCGATGTAGGTACCGGGGCGCAGCCGCTGCGCCCGGCGCCGAGCATTTCCCAGCTCCTCGACCCACTTGGCCGCCGCCGCCTGGACGATCGCCCGGCCCCCAGCTCACCTTGCTCAGCGACAGGGCGACGTCGCGGCCGTCGCGGATCAGATGGATGAAGTGCGCCTCGGGCAGGGCACGCTGGATCCGCCTCGCCTTCCATGTGTAGGGAGGGGACTTGTCGCCCCAGCGGGGCTTGCCCTCCTGAGCGGCATATGCCTCGTAGAACGACCGGGCGGCGTCGCCCGCGCTCAGCGGATCGTGATCCGCCATCCGGCGCTCGACCTCGTGGGGATCGAGATCGATGTCTCCCCAGCGCGGGTGGCTGACGATCAGCTCCGATCGCTCGCTCGCGAAGCTCGGCGCCCTCGATTCCCTGCTCGACCCAGCGGTCGAAGTGCGTGAACAGCCGCGGGAGGAAGTGGGTCTCGGGGGGGATCGTCAGCTGTGGATGCGCGTCGAGCATCAGCCGCAGGAGCGTGGTGCCCGAGCGGGCGATGCCGACCACGAATGGCGCGGGCACCCGACCGGTGTCGCGCCGGCCGCGACCGAACCTGACCCCCGGCCGGCGAATGCCCCGCCGGCGAATGCCGTCGAGCAGTCCCATGGGTGACCGTTACTGTTTCACGTCTTGTGGACCGGCTGAGGCCCTGGAACGCGCCCCTGGAGATCCCCGAATGCCCGCCGGGGTGGGAGACGGGCCCTCCGGCGTACGTCGGAATCGGGGCCCAGCGCTGCGGAACGAGCTGGTGGTACGACTCGATGCGCCGTCACCCGCGGATCAGGCGCTCGCCCCTGGGCAAGGAGGTCCACTACTTCGATCGCTTCTGGCGAGGGGATGCCCCCGACGAGATCGCCGACGAGTACGCATCGCTGTTTCCGCGACCTCCGCGGGCAGCTTGTCGGCGAGTGGACGCCGCGCTATCTGCCGGACTTCTGGTCGATCTCCCTGCTTCGCAGGGCGGCCCCGGACGCTCGCCTGCTGGTCATGCTGCGCGATCCCGTGGCGCGCTATCGCTCCGCGGCCGCCAGGCTGCAGCGGATGGCCGAGGAGAGCAAGGAGCGGGTCCGGCTGCCATCGATCGGCGACGCGACCTGGCGCGGGTTCTATTTCCAGCAGCTGCGCCACGTGTTCGAGCTGTTCCCCCGCGAGCAGGTCCTGATCCTGCAGTTCGAGCGCTGCGTCCAGGACCCGGTCGGCGAGATGCACCGCACCTGGCGCTTCCTCGGCGTCGAGCCCCCCGCGAAGACGCCGGAGCGCCTCTTGAAGCACCGACAGGCGGGCCGCGGCACTCCCGAGCTGGCGCAGGGGGTCAGCGAGGAGCTCGCCAAGCGCTACCGGGAGGATTCCGCGCGACTGGCCGAGCTGTGCCCGGAGATCGACCTGTCGTTGTGGACGAGCGTGGCGGGCGAGGGCCGCGCCCGAGGCGACGTCCCGGTCGACGCCGCGGTCCCGTGACCGACGCCGCCCGCGCCTAGCCGGCGGCGGCGCCGGCCCGAAGCGCGCGCAGGTAGTCGCGCAGCCGGGTGTCCTCGAGCAGGTCGTCGCGGCCCGGCCCGGTGACGACCTGCCCGTCGTAGTGATCGCGAAGCTCGCCCTGCTCCCACAGCTCATACAGGCGTCGCCAGGTGCGGCCGGTGCGTTGCGGGAAGCTCGGGATTTCGCGCGTACGCGCGACCGCCCTTGACGATCTTGTTCTCGAACTGGGCGTAGGTGCGCATCGGGAAGTGGAGGATCTCGATCGAGCCGTCGTCGACGCGCCCCCCGAGGTCGGGTCCCTCGACCCTGTGGTTGCCCTGGACCACCGTGATCTCGCGGTGGGCGCGGTGGGCAACCTTGGGCGGCAGGGGCTTGCCGAGCGGGTTCAGCGACTCGCGCTCGCGCGCCGTCATCCGCTCCCAGAACCGGCGTCCGTCCTCGGGGCGCGGAGCGAAGTTGGTCCGATGGGCGACCACGATCCCGACCTCGTTCCCCAGCCCCTCGAAGGTCGAGGCGAGCGTGCCGGAGCGGGGCCACCAGAACTCGTCGGCGTCGTTGTTGATCACCCAGTCGGCCCCCTCCGCCGCGGCGAGCCGCGCCATTCGCGTCACCCAGCGCCCCTGTGAGTAGTCGTCGGCGGGTTCGAGCAGCAGGCGCACCACCCCCTGCGCCTCGTACTCGCGCAGGATCTCGACGGTGGCGTCCTCGGAGCCGTTGTCGGTGACGATCACCCGGTCGACTCCCTGCGCGAGGTGGAAGTCGAGGTTCTCCCGGACGATGTCCTGCTCGTCGCGCAGGAGCAGGGTCATGACCAGCTTCATGAGGTGATTCCTAGCAGTTCAATTGGGCCTCGAGTGCGTCCCTAAAATGGCCGCCCTTGACCGAGACGCGTCCTGCAAATCCGGCGATCCGCGTCGTGATGGCGTTCAAGATCCGGGACGAGGGCGATGTGCTCGAGCACAACCTGCGATTCCACCACGCGCTGGGAGTGGACCACTTCATCGTCACCGACAACGGGTCCACCGACGAGACGGTCGACATCCTGGCTCGCTACGCAAAGGCTGGCCTGATGACCGTGATCGAGGCGCCCAACACCGACTACCGCGAGCAGGGCGCGAAGTGGATGACGGACATGGCGCGGCTGGCGGCGACGGAGCTCGAAGCCGACTGGGTCGTGCACACCGACGCCGACGAGTTCTGGTGGCCGATCGAAGGCTCGCTGTCGCAGACCCTCGCCGCGGTCCACGATCGCTACGGCGTCCTGATGGCCCCGCGGTGCGAGTTCATCGGGCGGCCCGACGGCCCCGGCTCGTTCGCCGAGCGGCTGACGATTCGCGAGGCCCGGTCGCGCTACCAGCCCAAGGTGGCACACCGCGCCGACCCGGACGTCGTCTCGATCGACAGGGGACCCCACGACGTCGCGGCGGTTGGTCCCTCGGGGGACGTGACCGAGACGATACGCCCGCCTGGCCGGCCGGTGCACCGCGTGATCCGAAACCGCGAGCTGGGCGAAGACTCGTGGCCCCCCGACGACACGCGGCTCGTCTGGGCGCCCTGGTGGCCGGTGCGGATCCTCCACTTCCCGGTCCGCTCCTCGGCGCAGTTTCGGCGGCGCACCCAGATCGCGATCTTCGAGGGCATGTTCCCCGACCGGGGTCGGTTCCAGCGCCTGCGTGAGCACTACGAGGAAGGTCGCTTCGATGAGCTCTACCGCGAGTTGATCTTCGACCAGTCCGAGGTCGATGCGGGCCTTCGGGCGGGACGGTTGGTCGTCGACGAGCGGTTCGCCCACATGCTGGCGCGGTGTCCCGATCCGCTCGCTCGGCGGGCCGTCGGGAAGCCTGGGCGTCGAACCCTCGCCCGAAGAGCTCGAGCGCGACCGGGCCGAGCTCGAATTCGATGCGATGCACGTTCTGGCGCGCACCAGCCGGTGGCTGATGGTCAATCGGGATCGAAACCGGGAGCGGCTCGTGAAGGTGATGGAGCAACGCGACGCGGCCCAGGCGCGAGAGCAACGGCGCCGGCGGCCGACGCGAGCCCGGGGGTTCCGTCCCTGGACCCAGCTGCGGCGCGCCTTCGGGCGACGGCGAGACTAGCGGCGCCTACCACAAACGCCCGCACCGACGGCTGACGCCGCCGATCTCCTACTGGCTATGGTTTCGCCGATGTCGTACCTGGTTACCGGATGCGCGGGGTTCATTGGATCCGCCCTGGTCGACGCGTTGCTGGCCCAGGGCAGCCAGGTGATCGGCGTCGACGCGTTCACGGATTACTACCCGCGCGATCGAAAGGAGGCGGCGATCGCCACGGCGGTGTCGCATCCGGCCTTCGAGCTCGTCGAGCACGACCTGGGCGACGAGCCCCTGTCCGACGAGGCGCTGGAAGGAGTCGAGGGGATATTCCACCTCGCGGCCCGTCCGGGCGTGCGGGCGAGCTGGGGGGAGGGATTCGAGCCGTACGTGCACGACAACCTGCTCGCCACCCATGCCGTTGCCCGGTGCGCCGCCCAACGCGGGCTGCGCGTCGTGTTCGCCTCCTCCTCGTCGGTGTACGGTGACGCGCTGGCCTACCCGACCCGCGAGGATGCCGTGCCGGCCCCGGTGTCGCCCTACGGGGTCACCAAGCTGGGCTGCGAGCACCTGCTCCGCGCTCACGCCAGGAACTTCGAGCTCGACTACGTGGGCTTGCGCTACTTCACCGTTTATGGCCCCCGCCAGCGACCGGACATGGCGTTCGCGAGGCTGGTCGGGTCGCTGGTCGGCGGACCCAGCTTCGAGGTCTACGGCGACGGCATGCAGTCGCGCGACTTCACGTACGTCCAGGACGCGGTCGCGGCGACGATCCTCGCAATGCACAAGGCCCCACAGGGCGCGATCTACAACGTCGGTGGGGGTAGCGAGGCAACGCTGCGTGAATCGGTCGCGATCCTGGAAGAGCTGAGCGGTCGAACCCTCGACATCCGGTATGCGGAGGTGGCGGCCGGCGATGTCCGCAGAACCCTGGCGGACACCGGGGGGATTCGCGCCGAGCTCGGGTGGGAGCCCGCGGTCGACCTGCAGACGGGACTTGCCAGCATGCTCGAGGCTGTCGGGGCGATTGCCCCCCCTGGCCGGAGCAACGACTGAGAGGCAGGGCTATGCGCCTCGCGATGACGATCCTCGTCCGCGATGCCGAGGACCTGATCGAAACGAATCTGAGGTACCACCGGGCCCAGGGCGTCGACCTCTTCTTGATCGGCGACAACGGGTCGACCGACCGCACCCTCGAGATCCTGGAGCCATACCGCGAAGCGGGGCTGGTCGAGCTCTACCCGATCGAGGGAGACGCCCGCCACGCGTGGTCGGCGGGTCGGACGATGCTCGCCCGCAAGGCGTACGAGCTCGGCGCGGACTGGGTGGTCCACGACGACCACGACGAGTTCTGGTGGCCGCTGACCGGGACTCTCAAGGACGCGCTGGCGGCGATCCCCGAGCGGTTCGGGCTCGCCTCGGCCCCCCGGACGGAGTTCGTCGCCCGGCCCGGCGAGGAGTTCTGGCCCGAGCGCCTCACGGTGCGGGAGGCTCACTTCCGGCGTCCGCCGAAGATCGTCCACCGCACCCATCCGCAGGTCAGGATCAGGCAGCCCCACCCGGTCGACATCTGGATCGATCGCGGCACCTCGCCACGCGACGGCCTCGTCGGAAGGCCCGTACGCCGCGCCCGCGAGGCGCACTCCGAGGCGACCGAGCTCGAGCTGCTGCTGGCGCCGAACTTCTCGATCGGCGTCCTGCACTTCCCGGTTCGCTCGCTGAAGCAGTACACGCGCCTGGTGGGGCTCGCGGTCGCCAACGGCGACCTGGGTCGAGACGAGGGCACCCGAAGGGTGCGAGACGCCTACCGGGCCGGGCGGCTCGAGGACATCTATCGCGAGATGGCATTCGAGGACGACGAGATCGCCGGAAGCATCGATGCCGGGCACCTGGAGAGGGACACCGGCTTTCGCGACTACCTGCGAGCGTGCCCCGACCCGCTGAGCGCAGAACAGGGACCGGGGCCGCTGGGCGACGTGCTCGGCTGGTCGCAGGAGCAGCGCGAGCGCGAGCTTGCCGAACTCGAGGCGGACGGCATGTACACCCTCAGCCGCTACCTGCAGACGATCGCCTATCGACGACTGAGCGACCGTCAGCTGCGCGCCGAGGCGCGCGGAGCCCAGGAGCGCTTACAGGAAATCGAGGCGACCAGGTGGTGGCGGATGCGGCCGCGGTATCGCTTCCTCACCCACCCGCTTCGCCGCGCCTGGAGGCGCTGGAGGAGGCGCTTGCGGGGAGCCAATGTCACCTCGGCCGACGATGGGACCTCTCCTGGAGACGGCACCGCGCCATGAAGCTCGCGATGACGATCATGGTCCGCAACGAGGCGGACGTGATCGAGGACAACCTCCGCTATCACCGCGCGCAGGGGGTCGACTTCTTCATCGCCCTGGACAATGGCTCCACCGACGGCACGCGGGAGATTCTCGAGTCCTATCAGCGAGCCGGCATCCTGAGCGTGGTGAACATGCCGGGTCCTCTGTTCAAGGTCCTGAAGAAGGGCACCACCCAGATCGGGCGGATGGCACACGAGATGGGCGCCGACTGGGTGATCCACAACGACGCCGACGAGTTCTGGTGGCCGATGACCGGGAGCAACCTCAAGGAGGCGCTGGCGGCGGTCCCCGACCGCTTCGGGATCGTGCTTGCGCCTCGAACCGAGTTCCTTCCCCGGCCGGACGGCGCCGGCTCGTTCGCCGAGCGCCTGCTGATCCGCGAGGCACGCTTCCGGCGACCGCCGAAGACGGCGCACCGCACCCACCCGCTGATCAACTTGTGGACGACCCATCCGATCGACGTCTGGGTGAACAACGGCTCCTCACGGCGTAGCGGCCTGGTCGGAAAGCCCGCGCTGCGCGCGCAACCGGCTCATGTCGACGAGAACGAGCTCGACCTGGTGCTTGCTCCGGAGTTCCCGATCGGGGTCCTGCATTTCCCCCTCCGGTCATTCGACCAGTACCGAAGCAAGGTCGAGGTCGCCGGCGACAACCGCATGTTCGATCGCAGCGCCGAGGCGCGGGAGATTCGCGGGGCCCGGGAAGCCGGCCGGCTGGAGGACGTCTACGAGAATCTGGTCCTCGACGAGGAGACCGTCGGCCACGGTCTGGCCGAGGGCTGGCTGGTAAGGGACACCGAGTTTCGCGACTACCTGCTCGCCTGTCCCGGCATCCTCGAGGAGGCAGAGCCACCGCCTGGAGCCCGGGCGTGGCCCGAGGAGCGACGCCAGACAGCGCTGGACGAGCTCGGAGAGGACGGCATGTATGCGATCAGCCGCTACCTGCAGACCGTCGCCTCCAAGAAGCGCAAGCGGCACCAGCAGATTCGCGAGCTGAAGCGGCGGCGCGGAGAGGAGAGGAGATCCAAGCGCCAGATTCAACGGCTCCAGCCTCCAGCTCGAGCGGCGCTCCCGGCAGCTGCGGAGCATCCGGGAGAGTCGCTGGTGGAGAATGCGGCCGCGGCTGCCGAAGCCGCGCCGCGCCGGCCATTAAGTTGGTCGGGTGAGAGCGAAGATCCTGATCCGGCTCAAGCAGGGGATCCTCGACCCGCAGGGCAAGGCGATCGAACGCGCCCTCCCGGCCCTCGGGTTCGAGGGCGTCGCGGAGGTGCGCGTCGGGCGTCTGGTCGAGCTCGAGGCCACCGATCCGGAGCGGCTCGGCGAGCTGTGCGAGAAGCTTCTTGCCAACCCGCTGATCGAGGACTACGAGATCGAGATGGAGGGTGCGGACGGTGGCTGAGATGAAGTTCGGCGTTCTACAGTTCCCGGGCTCCTGCGACGAGCGCGACGCCCTGCGCGCCTGCCGGCGGGTGGGGGAGGCACGCCTCGTGTGGCACGAGGAGACCGACCTCGAGGACGTCGACGTCGTCGTCGTGCCGGGGGGGTTTTCGTACGGTGACTACCTGCGAGCGGGCGCGATCGCCCGCTTCGCGCCGGTGATGGAGGCGGTGGCCGGACACTCCGCCGCCGGCCGGCCCGTGCTGGGCATCTGCAACGGCTTCCAGGTCCTGTGCGAGGCAGGGCTCCTGCCGGGGGCGCTGCTGCCGAACACCTCGCTTCGCTTCGTCTGCCGACAGGTCGAGCTGGTCGTGGAGACGACGGCAGCCCCCTTCACGAGCGAGTGCCGATCAGGCGAGCGGCTCTCGATCCCGGTCAAGCACGAGTCCGGCCGGTACTTCGCCCCACCCGATCAGCTCGACGAGATCGAGGCTCGCGGTGGCGTCGTGCTTCGCTACGGGCCAGGCCAGAACCCGAACGGCTCGGCGCGAGACATCGCCGGGGTGGTGAACGAGCGGGGGAACGTCATGGGGCTGATGCCCCATCCCGAGCACGCCGTGGATCCGCTCACGGGCTCGAAGGACGGGCTGCGGATCTTCGCCTCCCTGGCCGCCTCGGCGGCAACCCGGGACCGCCAGCCGCTCAACGCGTAGGCGACAGGTCCTTGGCGTCGTCGAGCAGGACCGGCGCCTTGATCGTCGCCAGCTCTCCGCCGCGGCCGGGCTCGATCAGCTGGAGATAGAACGTCTCGTCGCGCCGGATCAGCTCGAATACCTGCTCGTTGACTTGAGCCAGCTCCTCGCGGAGCGCGTGCCGGTAGCGGCGCACGGGGTTGATCATCTTCCGCACACGGCCCGCGAGCCCCCTGCGGGGGAGCCGCGCGGCCAGCCGCCCGCGCAGGGTCGCGTTCAGCCTGTCCTCGACCGATGCCCGCCACAACCTGCCTCCGGCGCTGAGGCGGAAGCCCCCTCCGTGGTGGTACACGAGGTCCTCGTAGACACCGAACTGGAGCGGGTGCGGGTTGACCTTGTTGGTGCGCAGCATCGGATACCACTCGATCCCGGCGCCCTCGAGCAGGCCGAGGAGGTTGCCGCCCACGTCCGTGACCTCCTTGCCCTGCGGGTTGATCCAGGTGTGCCCACGCCGCCAGTCGCCGGGCAGCTCGCGCCAGAACCCCGCGGTGGTGGCGCAGAAGGACGGGTGCGGCTGGCGGTCGCCGTTGTTCTCGTCGCGGCGCACCGCAACCAGGGGGTAGCGCTCGAGCTTGGACCGCAGGAACGGCATGATCGGGGCGACGGGAAAGGCGTCGCCATCGATGAAGATGATCACCTCATCCGGGTCGGCCGCGTGCGCGACGAGATCCCCCAGCAAAGTGAGCTTGAGCTCGTGGCGCTCGACCGGCACGTCGGTGGCGTAGAAGAACTCGTGCGCGTGCGCGCGCAGCTCCTGATCGAGCCACGCATAGACCTTGTACGGCTCGTCGACGTTTTCCTTCAGGTAACGCAGCTGGACGTCTATCCAGCGGTCGGAGCGCCAGTGGACGGTGGCTATATGGACCAAGCGGGCGCTAGATTAAACCGGATGTCTCCCTGGCGACGCGGATTTGCCTCGGAGCTGCACGCGAAGACCCTCGTGACGGTGCTGGGGATGCATCGGAGCGGCACCTCGGCGGTGGCGGGCACGGTTCAGGACCACGGCGTGGAGCTTGGGCCAGTGTCGGAGCGAGCGCGCTTCAATGCTCGCGGCAACCGCGAGATCCGCGAGCTCAACCAGCTTCACAACGCAATCCTCGTGCGAAGCGGCGGTTCCTGGTGGGAGCCTCCCCGGCAGGTGCGTCTGCGCCGCAGCGACTTTCGCAGGCGCGACGAGGTCCTGGGCGCGATTCCCGGCGGAACGATCGGGGTGAAGGACCCCCGCATGCTGGTCGTCCTCGAGCTCTGGCGCGATCTCGACCCGAAGTCGATCGGGGTGATCCGAAACCCGGTCGCGGTTCGCAAGTCGCTCGAGCGGCGAGCCCGTGAACGGGCCGAGCGCCACCCACAGCTCTCCGCGGCGAGCTGGGAGGAGCTCTGGGTGACCTACAACCGGGCGCTTCTGGAGGAGCTGGAGCGAGAGCCCTTTCCGGTGATCGACTTCGACCGCCACGCCGATCTCGACGCCCAGGTCCGCGCCGCGCTCGCCTTCCATGAGCTCGAAACCGGTACCGAGTCGCGCTTCTTCGACCGGGAGCTGGTCGGCCAGCGTGTCGACGAATGGCGCTCGCAGATCATCTCCGGCGAGGCGCTCGACCTCTGGGACGAGCTGACACGCCGCTCGCTGGCGCATGGCTAGCGCCGGGGCAGCGACGATACTGGGGAAGTGACCATCACGAGCGAGGCCAGGCACCGGGAGCTGGGGCTGACCGACTCGGAATACGAGCGCATCCGCGAGCTCCTGGGGCGCGATCCCAACCAGGTCGAGCTGGCGATGTTCTCGCTGCTTTGGTCGGAGCACTGCGCCTACAAGCACTCGCGGAAGTTGCTGCGCCGCCTGCCGACCGATGGGGCACGCGTGCTGATGGGCCCTGGCGAGAACGCGGGCGCCGTCGACGTCGGGGCCGGCCACGCGATCGCCTTCAAGGTCGAGTCCCACAACCACCCGAGCGCCGTCGAGCCCTTCCAGGGGGCGGCGACCGGAGTCGGCGGCATCCTGCGCGACGTCTTCGCCCTGGGGGCGCGGCCGATCGCGGTTCTGGACTCGCTGCGCTTCGGCGAGCTCTCCACCGAGCGCTCCCGCTACCTCCTCGACCGGGTGGTCGCCGGCATCGGCCACTACGGCAACTCGATCGGCGTTCCGACGGTGGGAGGCGAGATCTACTTCGAGCCGCCGTACGAGCAGAACTGCCTGGTCAACGCGATGTGCGTGGGCCTGGCGCGCGCCGACCGGATGGTGCGTTCCGCCGCAGGCGGGCCCGGCAACGTCGTCCTGCTGCTCGGGGCCTCCACGGGCCGCGACGGGATCGGCGGCGCCTCGGTGCTCGCATCCGCGGAGCTGGCCGAGGGCGAGGAGAAGCGGCCCACCGTCCAGATCGGTGACCCGTTCGAGGAGAAGAAGCTGATGGAGTGCTGCCTGGAGCTGCTCGATCGAGAGCTGCTCGTCGCCGTCCAGGACCTCGGTGCCGCGGGCCTCAGCTCGTCCTCTGCCGAGATGGCCTCCGCGGGAGGGGTGGGGATCGACCTCGCCGTGGACAGGGTGCCCCTGCGCGAGGCCGACATGGAGCCGTACGAGATCATGATCTCGGAGTCCCAGGAGAGGATGCTCGCCGTGGTCGATCCGCAGCGCATCGACGAGGTGATGGCGATCTGCGAGCGCTGGCAAACCGGGGTGGCGGCGATCGGCGAGGTCACCGAGACGGGGCGGATTCGGGTCACGCGCGGCGACGAGGTGGTCGCGGACCTGCCGGTCTCGGCGCTGATCGACGCCTGTCCGCTCTACGACCTCGAGCCCGAGCAACCGAGCGAGTGGCTCTACGGCAACCAGGTTTCGCTCGACCGCGGCGCCGATCCGGACGCCGTCCTGATCGCCCTGCTGAGCGCCCCCAGCGTCGCTTCAAAGCGCTGGGCGTTCGAGCAGTACGACTCGATCGTCCAGTCCCGCACCCTGCGCCGGCCGGGGTCGGCCGACGCGGCGGTGCTGAGGCTCGACGAGACGGGAGGGGCGGTCGCAGCCGCGATCGACGGCAACGGGCGGCGGGTGGCCTGCGACCCGTACCGGGGCACGATCGAGGCGGTGCTGGAGTGCGCGCAGAACCTGGCCTGCGTGGGCGCCGAGCCGCTGGGGCTGACCAACTGCCTGAACTTCGGCAACCCCGAGAAGCCCCACGTCGCGTGGCAGCTCGACCGCTCGGTGCAGGGGCTCGCGGATGCGTGCGCCGCGCTGGAGGTGCCGGTCGTCGGCGGGAACGTCTCCCTTTACAACGAGACCGAGTCGGGACCGATCTATCCCACCCCGGTCGTCGGCATGGTCGGCGAGCTTCCGGATCCCGGGTGGGCCGCGGGGATGGCGCTGCACGATGGCGACGCGATCGCGCTGGTGGGGCCCTTCGCCCCCTCGCTGGCCGGCTCGGAGCTGGCGAAGCTGCGCGGAGATCTCGCCAACGGGCTTCCGGGCGTCTCGTTCGAGGCGGTGCGCGCGGCGATCGAGCTGGTTCGCAATGCCGTCCGCGCTGGAACCGTGAGCTGTGCCCACGACGTCAGCGACGGCGGCCTCGGGTGCGCCCTGGCGGAATGCGCCATCTCTGGCGGGGTGGGCGCGCGCGTCGACCTCGATCGGCTCGTCGAGCTGCGCGGCGCCTCGGGCGAGGCCTGCCTGTTCGGGGAGGGCCCAGGGGGGTTCGTGGTCGCGGGAGAGGCCGCGAAGCTCCGAGCCCTGGTCACCGAGGGTCGCGAGCTGGGCGTCGAGGTGGTTCCGATCGGTGAGGCGGGCGGCGATCGGATCGAGATCTCCGCCGCGGAGGCCGACGTCTCGCTGCCGCTTGCCGCCGCCGAGCAGGCCTGGCGCTCACTGGGGCCCGCCTAGCGCCCCCAACCCGCCGGTCACGCACAAGATCCCCGCCGCTCAGTAGCCGATTCAGTGGCAGGACCTGTTCGAACGCAGGTGTAGCGAGTCTGGCCCTAGGGTGGATTGGCAAGGCCGGTCGTGGTTGCGATCGTTGTGGCATGGGACCGAGCCGACTGCGGCTCTGCGCAACCTCGTTCGCTACCATCCTCCGCTCGCGGGCGTGGTGCCAGGGACTACATGCGCGCCCGCCGGGTGCAGTGGCCCGCCGACGCCGCTCCGCCGTAGCACTTCGAGCCGCCTTCGCATGCCAGCTCGCTCTCCCCACAGGATCGCGCTCACCTGCGCCGCACTGTTGGCGGCGGCGTACCTGGGGACCGCCGGGCCAGGATTCCCGGGCAGCCCCGAAACGGCCCACGCCGCTGGGCCCAACCGGCCCAACATCATCGTGATCCGCACCGACGACCAGGCACTCGACGAGCTCGACGCCGAGACGATGCCGAAGACGATCGGGCTGCTCGCCGGGCAGGGCACGACCTTCACGGATTCCATCGTTACGACGCCCCTGTGCTGTCCCTCACGCGCGGCCGTGCTGACCGGACAGTACGGTCACAACAACGGCGTCCTCTCGAATCGTCCTGGCTATCCCGCCCTGAAGGACAAGGGGAACACGCTGCCGGTCTGGTTGCATCGCGCCGGGTACCGCACCGCCCACGTCGGCAAGTACCTGAATGGCTACAGCGAGACCGCCCCCCACCCCACCGACGTGGCGCCGGGCTGGGACGAGTGGGACACGGCGCTGGGCGGGGAGGGGCCTCGTTACTACGACTATGCCCTGTCTCGCAACGGGCGGCGTGTGAGCTACGGCGAGCACGCCAGCGACCACGTGACCCGTGTCTTGAACCACGCGGCGCTGAGGCTGATTCGCACCTACACGCCACGCAAGCGGCCCCTCTATCTGCAGCTCGATCAGCGAGCTCCGCACCTGTCCACCGGCCCCACCCGCGGACGATGCAACCGCTCTTTGCCGCAGCCAGACCCGCGCGACAACCGTCGCTTCGCCCACAGGCACCTGCCCGCGCCTCCGTCGTTCAACGAGGCCGACGTCAGCGACAAGCCATCGTTCATCCGCGACAGGCCCAAGCTCGACCAGGCTGCGCGCCAACGCATGCGGCTGACCTATCAGTGCGCGCTGGCCTCGCTGAGAGAGGTCGATCGCGGAACGGCCGCCATCTACAAGCTCCTCAAGCACACCGGCGAGCTGGCCAGGACCGTGATCATCTTCACCTCCGACAACGGCTTCTATTTCGGCGAGCACCGGCTTCGCACCGGCAAGGCGCCCCCCTACGAGGAGTCCATCCGGGTCCCGCTGGTGATCCGTATCCCGATTGCGTATCGCCATGGCGCCTCCCGGATTCCCCGAATCTCCGAGCCGGTGGCGAACATCGACCTGGCTCCGACCATCCTGCGGCTGGCAGGCGCTCAGCCGTGTCGCTCCAAGGAGCATTGCAGGACCATGGACGGCCGCTCGCTGCTCACGCTGCTGAGGGGAAACACGAGCGGTTGGCCCGGCGATCGAGGACTGCTGCTGGAGCTGAACCAGTCCTCGGGCCGAGGCGCCGGGATCTGTGCCTACCAGGGGGTCCGCCTCGGTGACCGGGTCTACACGGAGTACAGCTCGATCGCCGAGCAGGCCACCGGGCGCTGCGAGCCCGCCAGCGAGCGGGAGCTGTATGAGCTCGGAAGCGATCCCTACGAGCTCAACAACCTGGCCGATACGCCGGCGCACGCGGTCGAGCAGGCGCAGCTGTCCAACCGCCTCGACCAGCTCCGCGACTGCGCCGGCATCGCCGGGCGCGACCAGCGGGTCAACGGACGGCCGTTTTGCGAGTGATGCGGCGCCTCACCTGTTCCGTCCCGCTTCGGGGTCGCGGACGGATCGTGCTGGGCGGCGCTGCGCTTCTGGCGGCTTTCGGGCTCGGACTGGTCCCGAGCTCGCCGATCGGTAGCCCGGCCTGGGCGCGCGCCGCAGACGAGCAGCCGAACATCATCCTGATCCAGTCCGACGACCAGACCTACAGCCAGTTCACCCGGAGGGTGATGCCGAAGACGAAGCGATTGCTGGCGAGCCCCGGGACGAGCTTCACCGACTACATCGCCACCACCGCGCAGTGCTGCCCCTCGCGCGCATCGTTGCTCACCGGCCAGTACGCCCACAATCACGGAGTGACCTCCAACAACGTCGGGTACGGGGGACTGATCGACAAGGGAAACGTCCTGCCGGTCTGGCTCCAGCGGTCGGGATACCGGACCGCTCATGTCGGAAAGTTCATGAACGGCTACTCCGAGACGGTCACCGATCCGGCCGAGGTCGGGCCCGGCTGGGATGACTGGCAGACGCTGTTCAGCGGGTCGGGCCATTACTACGACTACTTCCTCTCGAACAACGGCCGAACGGTCCATTTCGGCAAGCGCAACCGCGACTTCGTCACCCGCGTCCTGGAGCGCAAGGCGGTGCAGATCGTCAAGCGTCGAATGCCGGCGCGCCAGCCTCTGTACCTGCAGCTCGACGAGCGAGCTCCACACCTCGCAGGCGGAAACAGGCCGGGCACGTGCGGCGGCATCGTCCCCGAGCCCGACCCGCGGGACATCCATCGCTTCGCGGGCGCCCGGATGCCATCCGTCCCATCCTTCAACGAGCGCGACATGCGCGACAAGCCGGCGTTCCTGAGATCGACGCCAAAGCTCGGTCGCCACGAGCGCGGACACGTGAAAAAGCACTGGCGGTGCGCGCTGGCATCCCTGGTCGGCGTCGACCGGTCCGTCTCGGCCGTCTACCACGCGGTGGCGAAGACCGGCGAGCTCAACAGGACCGTGTTCATCTTCATCTCCGACAACGGGCAGTTCTACGGCGAGCATCGGGTTCTCGAAGGGAAGGTGCTGCCATACGAGGAGGCGCTGCATCTCCCGCTGGTGATCAAGGCACCGAAGCGCTACCTGGGCCCGGCGCCGCGCGTGAAGAAATCCAGCAGGCCGGTGGGCAACATCGATCTCGCGCCCACCATCCTCGACCTGGCGCACGCACAGCCGTGCTCCGAGTCCGGGGCATGTCGCACGATGGACGGACGCTCCCTGATGCCGCTGCTGGCGAGCTACGGGGGCTGGCCTCGCCAGCGCGGGCTGCTGACCGAGTTCCGAAAGGCCAATGCCGGCCGCTACGCGACATGCCAGTTCGCCGGGATCAGGACTCGGAGCGCCACCTACGTCGAGCACTCGCGCGTCGTGGACCCGAGGACGCTCCAGTGCGTCTCCGCCGATCAGCGCGAGCGCTACGACCTCAGAAAGGATCCCTTCGAGCTCCATAACCGGTGCTTTGGCGGCAAGGCCGCCGACTGCCCGTCGGACAGCACCCAGGCCGAACTGGAGGCCCGCTTGAGCAAGCTCCGCGACTGCGCCGGCATCGCCGGGCGTGACCAGCGCGTCAACGGACGGCCGTTCTGCGAGTGACGCGGCGCATCACCGCTTCCGGGCCGGGTCGCTCGCGCGGACGGATCACCCTCGGCGGCTTGACGCTGCTGGCGGCCGTCGGGCTGGGCCTGGCCGCATCCGGTGCCTCGAGCGGCGAGGAAGGCGGCGCGCGCGCAGCGCCGCTCGGCCGGCCGAACATCGTCCTGATCCAGTCCGACGATCAGACCATGCGTCAGTTCACCAACAGGGTGATGCCGAACACGACGCGGCTGCTGATGCAGGCATGGCACCAAGTTCACCGACTACATCGCCACCACCGCGCAGTGCTGCCCCTCGCGCGCATCGTTGCTCACCGGGCAGTACGCCCACAACCACGGGGTGACCTCCAACGCCGCCGCCTACCCGGCGCTGATCGACAAGCACGACGTGCTTCCCGAGTGGCTGCGGGAGGCGGGCTACCGGACCATGCACGTGGGCAAGTTCCTGAACGGCTACGTGCAGTTCGCCGATCCGCCCTCCCGGGTTGCTCCAGGCTGGACCGACTGGTACACGGTTCTGAGGCCGGGAACGCACTACTACGACTACCGCTTGGGGATCAACGGGCACGTCCGCCACCGCGGGCACAAACCCAAGGACTACTTCACGCGCGTGGTGGGCAAGAGCGCCGTGCACCTGATCAAGGCCCACGCTCCCCAGCGGCGACCCTTCTACCTCCAGCTCGACGAGCGCGCTCCCCACGTCGGCCTTCAGGATGACCCGTACGGCTCCTGCGACCGCACGGCCATCCCCGATCGCCGCGACGAGGACCTGTTCAAGAACGCGCCCCTGCCCCGGCCTCCCTCGTTCAACGAGAAGCAGATCGAGCGACAAACCCGCTTTCCTCCGCTCGGCCCCACGCCTCGGCGCTTCCGACAAGCAGAGGATTCGTCGGCACTGGCGATGCGCCCTTGCGTCGCTCGTCGGCGTCGACCGCGACGTCGGCAAGGTGTTCGACGCGGTCAAGCAGGCAGGCGAGCTCGACAAGACCGTGTTCATCTTCATCTCCGACAACGGGCTGTTCTATGGCGAGCACCGGATTGCCAGCGGCAAGGTCCTCCCCTATGAGGAGGGGCTGCGGCTCCCGCTGGTGATCCGGATTCCCAAGCGCTACATGGGCGGGGCAAAGCGGGTGCCGCTGGTCGGCAAACCCGTGGCCAACATCGACCTGGCGCCGACCATCCTCGACCTGACGGGCGCCCAGCCCTGCTTGGCGAGCGGGACGTGCCGGACCATGGACGGACGCTCGCTGATGCCGCTGCTGACGCGATCGGGTCGCTGGCCGCACGATCGCGGCCTGCTGACCGAGTACCGAGGTCGCGGATGCGGGGCGCTACGCGACCTGCGAGTTCGCGGGGATCAGGACCAGCGACAACATCTATGTCGTGCACTCGAGGGTGGTCGATCCGGCGACGAGCAAGTGCGTCCCCGCCGACCAGCGAGAGCGATACAACCTCAAGAAGGATCCGTTCGAGCTGGACAACCTGTGTCGCCGGTGGAAGCGCCGCCAACTGCCCGACCAGCGCCAAGCAGGCCAACCTCGAGGCCCGGTTGAACAAGCTCCGCGACTGCGCCGGGATCGCCGGGCGCGACAAGCAGGTCAACGGACGGCCCTACTGCGAGTAGCCGGCGGGCGGCGGGCTGGTCCGCGGCCATTGCTACCCTGCCGTTGCAGGCGGATTCTGCCTGGCTCGCCAGCTCAATCTCTCAAGCAGAGAAGGCCTACATGATCCCGACCGAGCGGCCTATTCCGGACCGCGAAGGCCCGCGTGATGAATGCGGGGTGTTTGGCGTATACGCACCCAGGCACGACGTCGCGCGGCTTGCCTATTTCGGCCTCTACGCGCTCCAGCACCGCGGTCAGGAGTCGGCGGGTATCGCCACCTGCGAGGGCGGACACATCACCACCCTGCGCGAGACCGGGCTCGTCTCGCAGGTGTTCGACGAGGAGAAGCTGCGGGCGCTCGAAGGCGACATGGCGATTGGACACGTCCGCTACTCGACCACGGGAGGCGGCTCGTGGGAGAACACGCAGCCCGTCTGGCGGGACGACGGGCGCGAGCTGGCCCTCGCCCACAACGGCAACCTGACCAACGCCGTCGAGCTCTACAACGAACTGCACGAGCGGGGGCTTTCGTTCCGCGGCACGTCCGACTCGGAGATCATCGCCGCCCTGCTCTCGGTCGAGGAGGCACGACCGATAGAGAACGCGGTCGAGGCCGTGATGCCCAGGCTCGAGGGCGCCTACTCGACGGTCGTGATGACCAAGCGAGCCGTGGTCGCGTTCCGCGATCCACACGGCGTGCGGCCGCTGTCGCTCGGCAGGATCGGCGATCGCTACTGCGTCGCCTCGGAGAGCTGCGCCTTCGACATCATCGGCGGCGAGTTGCTGCGCGAGGTGGCGCCGGGCGAGCTGATCTCGCTGACCGACGGCGGGATCGAGACGCGGCAGGTGGTGCCGTCCAACCGTCCCGCGCACTGTGTCTTCGAGCACATCTACTTCTCCCGGCCGGACACCCGGCTGGAAGGCCGAGTCCTGCAGCAGGTGCGGGGGCGGATGGGCGAGATCCTGTGGCGCGAGTCTCCCGTCGATGCCGATCTCGTGATCACGGTGCCGGACTCGGGCAACCCCGCGGCGAACGGCTTCGCGCGGGCCTCTGGCATCCCGCAGGACGACGGGCTGATCAAGAACCGCTACGTGGCCCGGACCTTCATCCAGCCCGGCCAGGAGCTGCGCAAGCACGGCCTGCGGATGAAGTTCAACCCCCTGCCGGAGATCGTCGCCGGCAAGCGCGTGGTCGTCGTTGACGACTCGATCGTGCGCGGCAACACGACCCGCCAGATCGTCGGCATGCTGAAGGACGCCGGGGCGAAGGAGGTACACCTGCGGATCTCCTCGCCGCCGATCCGACACCCGTGCCACTACGGGATCGACATGTCGACCCGCGAGGAGATGATCGCCCATGGCAGGACGGTCGAGCAGATCGCCGGCGAGCTCGGCGCGGACTCGCTCGCCTACCTGTCCATGGAAGGGGTGTACGAGGCGATCGGCACTCCCGCGCAGCACCACTGCGACGCCTGCTTCACCGGCAACTACCCGCTCGGCGACGGCGGCGAGGGCAACGGCAAGTTCGCCCTCGAGGACATTGCCGTGGTGCCCGCCGCCCGCTGAGGCTCGCTGCGGCCGCGCTCCGTGTCCCGGGAGAACGTAGAGCTCGTCCGGCGCTACGACGACGAACGGGTCGAGTGACCGCGTTTCGCATTGCCGTCCTCGCCTCCGGGACGGGAACCAACCTTCAGGCGATCCTCGACCGGCTGCACGGCCGGGATGGGATCGAGGTGGTCGCGGTGGGTTCGAACAAGCCCGACGCCCAGGCGCTGGAGCGGGCCTCGGGCGCCGGCGTGGAGACGGGCGTCTTCTCGGCCGCGGACTATTCTGACCGTGCTCACAGGGACGCCGCGATCGCCGGATGGCTCGAGCAGCGGGAGGTGGAGTTGATCGTCCTGGCCGGATACATGGAGCTGCTATCGGCCGAGTTCGTGCGGCGATTCCGCAACCGGATCGTCAACGTTCACCCGGCGCTCTTGCCCTCGTTCCCGGGCCTCGACGCGGTGGGGCAGGCCCTGGCGCATGGCGTACGCGTGACGGGGGTGACGGTGCACCTGGTCGACGAGGGCGTGGACTCGGGGCCGATCCTCTTGCAGCGAGCCATCGAGGTGCCTTACACTCGCGATCGCGCCCAACTGGAGAAGGAGATCCACCGGGTCGAGCACAAGCTGCTACCGGAGGCGATCCGCCTGATCGCCGCCGGAGCGGTCGGGGTGGATCCGGAGAATCCGCGACTCGTGCATGTCGATGTCGAGACACGTGAATAGGCATGGCTGATCCGGTCACGACCGGCGGGGGAAGGGAGGCGTCCACCTCCGTGGAGGGGGCGATCCGGGTGCGCCGGGCCCTGATCTCCGTTTCCGACAAGACCGGGATCGTCGATTTCGCGCGCGGCCTGGAGCGGTTGGGAGTGGAGATCGTCTCCACGGGGGGTACCGCCGCCGCCCTGCGGGAGGCCGACCTGGAGGTGCGCGACGTCGCCGAGCTCACCAGGTCGCCGGAGATCTTGGACGGCCGCGTGAAGACGCTGCATCCGCGGCTTCACGCGGCCCTGCTCGCGGTGCGCGACGATTCCCAGCACATGGCCACGCTCGAATCCGAGGGGATCGAGCCGATCGACCTCGTCTGCGTGAACCTGTACCCCTTCGAGCGCACGGTCGCTCGGCACGGACGTAACCGAGACGGAGGCGATCGAGAACATCGACATCGGCGGCCCGACGATGATTCGGGCGGCGGCGAAGAACCACCGCTTCGTCGCCGTGGTCGTAAAGCCGGAGAGCTATGACGCGGTACTCGCCGAGCTGGAGGACTCAGGCGGCCGCGTCTCTGGAGAGACCCGGCACTGGTTGGCGAATGAGGCGTTCGCGTTCACGGCCGGATATGACGCCGCGATCAGCCGGTGGTACGGGTTGCGCTACGAGGCCTTCCCGGGGCACTGGGTGATGGCGCACGAGAAGTTCCTCGACCTCTCCTATGGCGAAAACCCCCACCAAAAGGCGGCCCTGTACGTGGAGGTGGGAGCTCGCTCGCACGTGCTCTCACGGGTGTCCAAGCGTCATGGGAGGGCGCTCTCCTTCAACAACGTGCTCGACCTGGACGCGGCCCGTCGCGTGCTGGACGACTTCGAGGCCGCCACATGCGTGATCGTCAAGCACAACAACCCCTGCGGCGTCGCCGTCGCCGACCAGATCGGCGAGGCCTACGAGAAGGCCCTCGCCTGCGATCCCCTTTCGGCATTCGGCGGCGTGGTCGCCTCAACCGCCAGGTGGACCGAGCGCTGGCCGAGCGTCTGCACCAGCACTTCGTCGAGGTCCTGATCGCCCCCGGATACGACGACGATGCGCTCGACGTCCTGAAGCAGAAGGAGGCGGTGCGACTCCTCGAGGCGGCCGAGCAGCGAAGCTACGAGCCGCGTGAACGCGACGTGAAACGAGTGCGAGGTGGGCTCTTGGTGCAGGAGCCCGACCGCATCGACGACGGCCGCGAGTCGCTGCAGATCGTCACCGAGGCGACGTCCCGACGAGAATCAGTGGGAGGACCTGTGGTTCGCCTGGAAGGTGTGCAGGCACGTGCGCTCGAACGCGATCGTGATCGCCAAGGACGGGGCGACGCTGGGGATCGGCGCGGGACAGATGAGCCGCGTTGACTCGGTGAAGCTCGCGCTCCAGAAGGCGCGCGATGCTCGCGGCGACGACGCGGACGGGCTGCTGGCTGGGTCCGTGGTCGCCTCGGATGCGTTCTTCCCGTTCCCGGACGGGCCTCAGCTTGCGATCGACGCCGGGGTCACGGCGCTGGTCCAGCCGGGGGATCGGTGCGGGACTCGGAGGTGATCGCCGCCTGCGACGAGGCGGGCGCTGCGATGGCGTTCACAGGGCGCCGCCACTTTCGTCACTAGGGCGGAGCGCGGGGCAAACGCAATGCCCGAGCTGCACGTGCTACGCGTCTTCTGCGGCGAGGCCGGAAGCGGAGGCAATCCGCTGGGGGTCTTCCTCGACGGATCCGAGGTTCCGGCGGAGCATCGGCAGGGGATCGCCGGCGAGCTCGGATTCAGCGAGACGGTGTTCGTCGACGACGGCGAGCGCGGCGAGATGCGCATCTTCACACCGGCCGTGGAGCTGCCGTTTGCCGGGCATCCCGTGGTGGGGACGGCCTGGCTCCTGGCCCGCGAGCGCGACGCGGTGACCGCGCTGCGGCCGCCAGCCGGCGAGGTCCCCGTGCGCACCGAGGACGGGCTGACCTACGCCGCCGCGCCGCCCGGAGTGGTCGCCGGCGTTCGAGTTCGTGCAGGTCTAGCTCGCGGCGGATGTCGGAGGCCCTCGAAGGGCCTCCGGAGGGCCACGACGCAGTCGGGGTTTGGGCGTGGGTCGACGAGGCCGCGGGCATCGCTCGCGAGCGGGTCTTCGCCCCGCGCTACGGGATCGCCGAGGACGAGGCCACCGGATCCGCGGCGATCACCCTCTCTGCCCGGCTGGGCCGGGCGCTGGACATCCGCCAGGGTGCGGGCTCTCGGATCCTCGCTCGGCCCCTCGACGACGGGATGGTGGAGATCGGCGGGCGGGTTGAGCTGGACGAGGTGCGTGCACGCTGAGGGCTTCCGTCCCCGGCCGCGGCGCTCAGCGTCCTGTGCGAGACCACGCCTCCAGGGCGTCCACCACCTCGGCGAGCCGGCGACCCCTGTCCGTCAGGCGATACGCGCTGTGGGGAGGGCGGCCCGGGCTCAGGCTGCGCTCGATCACCCCCGCGGTCTCCAGTTGCTCGAGGCGCTCCGACAACGTGCTGGGGGAGATGCCCGGAAGGGCCTGCCGGAACTCGTTGAACCGTGCCGCCCCGCTATGGCAGGCATAGATCGTGGCCAGCGACCAGCGGCGCTCGAGCAGCGCCGCCGCGCGACGTACCTCCACCGGGATGGGGCTGCAGCTACGACACCGCGGCGACATCGGCCAGCCCCGCACCCGACTCGGCCGGCTCCAACGCCAGCGCGAGGACCTCGTCGATGGTCATCACCAGATGGAACTCCATCTCCTCGCGGGCGTCCGCGGGAATCTCCTCGAGGTCCGCCCGATTGCGCTCCGGCAGAATGACCGTCGTCAGCCCGGCTGCGCGGGCGGCGAGGACCTTCTGCTTCACGCCGCCGATCGGCAACACGCGCCCCTGCAGCGTGACCTCGCCGGTCATCCCGACCGTGTGGCGCACCGGGCGCCCGGTGAGCAGGGAGGCGATCGCCGTAGCCATCGCGACCCCGGCGCTTGGGCCGTCCTTCGGGATCGCTCCCGCCGGCACGTGGAGGTGGAACTCCCGCTGAAAGCCGGCCTCATCGAGACCCAGCTCGGTCGCGTGGGAGCGCACGTAAGAGAGAGCGATGCGAGCCGACTCCTTCATGACGTCGCCAAGCTGGCCGGTGAGGACCAGCCCGCCTTCACCCTCCATCGCGGTGGCTTCGACGAACAGGACGTCGCCGCCGACGCCAGTCACCGCCAGGCCGGTGGAGACACCCGGTATCGCGGTCCTCTCGACGGCCTCCTGATAGAAGCGTTGTCGGCCCAGCGCATCCCGGATGGCGTCGACATCGACGGTCACGGGCGGGGTGGACTCGTCGGAGGCGACCGCGGTGGCGATCCTCCGAAGCAGCTTGCCGAGCTCACGCTCGAGCTGACGAACCCCGGCTTCGCGCGTGTACTCGGTGACCACGGTGCTGAGGCGATCGTCTGCGACCGTCACCTCTTCGTCACGCAAGCCGTTGCGCGCAAGCTGTCTCGGCCACAGGAACCCGCGGGCGATGGCGACCTTCTCCTCGGTGGTGTAACCGTCGAATTCGATCACCTCCATGCGGTCGAGAAGCGGTGCCGGGATCGTGTCGACGATGTTCGCGGTGGCGATGAACACGACCTCCGAGAGATCGAGCTCGACGTCCAGGTAGTGGTCGCGGAACGAATGGTTCTGGGCCGGGTCCAGGACCTCGAGCAGGGCGGCGGACGGATCCCCACGCCAATCCGCCCCAACCTTGTCCACCTCATCCAGCAGGATCACCGGGTTCATGGTCTCGGCATCGCGCAGCGCCCTGACCAGCCGGCCGGGCATCGCCCCGATGTAGGTACGGCGGTGCCCCCGGATCTCCGCCTCGTCGCGAACCCCGCCGAGCGACATGCGGACGAACTCGCGTCCAAGCGCGCGGGCGATCGATTCGCCGATCGAGGTCTTGCCGGTTCCGGGCGGCCCGACGAGGGTCAGGATCGCTCCCGAGCGCTTGTCGTCCTCGACGTCGCGTTCCTCTCGCAGCTTGCGCACCGCGATGTACTCGACTATCCGCCGCTTCACGTCCTCCAGGCCGGCATGGTCGGCATCCAGGACCTGGCGGGTGACGGCAGGATCGAGCCGCTCCTCGGAGCGCTTCGACCAGGGGACCGAGAGCAAGGTGTCGAGGTAGGTGCGGATCATGGACGTCTCCCCGGACTGCTCGCCCATCCGCTCAAGACGGCGCAGCTCCCGGACGGCCTGCTCCTGGACGGCCTCGGGCATCTCGGCCTCCGCGATCTTCCTCTCGTACTCGTCGACGATCGAGGCGTCGTCGTCACCGAGCTCCTTGCGGATCGACTCCATCTGCTTGCGCAGGAAGTAATCGCGCTGCTGCTTCTGGGCGCCGGACTCGACGTCGTCGCGGATTCGCTTGCGGACCTGAAGCTCGGCCAGGCGCTCACGCTGCATCTCGAGCGAAAGCTCGAGACGCTGGGTCACGTCGATCGTCTCCAGAAGGCGCCGCTTGTCGGCCACGCCCAGGTCGGGGCTGTAGCCGGAGGTGTCGGCGAGCGCGCCGGGCTCGCTGATCGAGCGCAGGAAGGCGCCGACGCGGCCATCCGTTCCACGCAGCTCGAGGATCTCCTCGACCACGGCGCGGTACTCGCGCTCGAGCTCGCTTGTCCGCTCGTCGGTTGGGGTGCCGTCGTGGATCTCCTGCACCTCGACGCGTAGCCTTCCGTCGGCGCCCGGCGTTGCGGCGCCCGCCAATCCGCGATGGAGCCCGACCAGGGTGGCCACCTCGCCGGCGCCCGGCAGCCGGGCCGTATCGAGCACCTCGGCGACCGTCCCGACCTGGGCGTAGTCGTCGCCGTCACGAGGCAGCACGAAGACCCGCTTCTCGTCGCCGACCTCGGCAGCCAGAGTGGCGGTCATGCTGGGGAACAGGACGCTGTCGTCAAGCGGAACCAGGAGCAGTTGCATGGCTTCCTCACTACGAAAGTTGGACTTACTTCAACTTCTAAAGCATTGTAGCGAGGAGGAAGGGCGAGCTCGACCGCGAGCAGTGGGGGCGCTGGGAATCGAACCCAGACCAGCAGATTAAAAGTCTGCAGCCCGACCTTCGGGCCACGCCCCCAAGCTCCGGACTGTAGAGGCTCTCGCAGTCACCAGATGCCTAGGATCCGGTCGCAAGTGGCGTCCAGGAAGCTCACCGAGTACGAGGGGAAGCGGTCGTTCGAGAAGACACCCGAACCGCGGAGCGGGAAGAAGCCGAAGCGTGCCAAGGGCGACCGGTTCGTGGTCCACGAGCACCACGCTCGGCGGCTGCACTGGGACCTGCGGCTGGAGCGTGACGGCGCCCTGGCATCCTGGGCGCTGCCGAAAGGGGTGCCGCAGGACCCGAAGGAGAACCGGCTCGCCGTCCGCACCGAGGACCACCCGCTCGAATATCTCGAGTTCGAGGGGAAGATCCCGAAGGGGGAGTACGGCGCCGGGACGATCGCGATCTGGGATCGCGGCACGTACGAGACCGAGAAGTTCCGCGACGACGAGGTGATCGTCACCTTCGCCGGGGAGCGGGTGCAGGGGAAATACGCGATCTTCCAGACCGACGGCGACAACTGGATGATCCACCGCATGGACCCGCCCGTCGACGCCGAGCGGGAGCCCATGCCGCGCCACGTGAAGCCGATGCTCGCCACCCTGTCGAGGCGGCTGCCGCCCGACGAGGAGGCCTGGGCATACGAGATCAAGTGGGACGGCGTGCGGGCGATCGCCTATTGCGAGGGCGGCCATCTGCGACTCGAGAGCCGCACCCTCCGCGAGATCACCCCGCACTACCCGGAGCTGCGCCCGCTCGCCGCCGTGCTGGGCGCCCGCGAGGCGGTGCTCGACGGCGAGGTGGTGGCGTTCGACGAGGACGGCAGGCCCAGCTTCGAGCGGCTCCAGGGCCGCATGAACCTGGCCTCCGATGCCGCGGTACGGCGCAGGATGGGCGACCGCCCCGTCACCTACCTGATCTTCGACCTGCTCTACCTCGAGGGCCGCTCGCTCGTCGATCTCCGCTACACCGAGCGCCGCGAACGGCTCGAGCAGCTCGAGCTCGACGGCCCCAGCTGGCAGACGCCAAGCCACCACCGTGGGGAGGGAAAGGCGCTCCTACGAGCTGACCGAGGAGCGCGGCCTGGAGGGCCTGGTGGCGAAGCGCCTCGACAGCCGCTACCTCCCGGGCCGCCGCAGCCGCGCCTGGCTGAAGGTGAAGAACATCCGCAGCCAGGAGCTCGTGATCGGCGGCTGGCTCGGTGGCCAGGGCCGGCGGGCGGGGACGATTGGCGCCATCCTGGTCGGTTACCACGAGGACGAGGGAGGGGGGCGCCTCCGCTACGCCGGGCGTGTCGGCAGCGGCTTCACCGAAGCCGAGCTGGAGCGCCTCGCCGGGCTGCTGGAGCCGCTGCGGACCAAGCAGAGCCCCTTCGAGGGTCGGCAGCCCCCCAAGCAGTCCGTGTTCGTCGAGCCCCGGCTCGTTGCCGAGATCGCCTTCCGCGAATGGACGGCGGCGCGCACCCTGCGCGCCCCCGTCTACAAGGGCCTGCGGGACGACAAGGACCCGGCGGATGTTGTGCTCGAGCGCGAGGAGCCGCCGCCCGGCGCGTAGCCGCGGCACCGGCTCGGCGCCGCTTAGGCCAAAATGGGCCGGTGAAGGTCGCAGCCAAGGCGGATTACGCGGTGCGGGCGATGATCGAGCTCGCCGGCGGCACGGAGGAGAGTCCCGTGCCTGCCGAGCGGATCGCCACCGACCAGGAGATTCCGCCGCGGTTCCTCGACCCCATCCTCACGGAGCTGCGTTACGCCGGGCTCGTGCGGGGGCGTCCCGGGACCGAGGGCGGCTACTGGCTGGCCCAGCCGCCTGAGGAGATCACCCTCGCCGAGATCATTTCCGAGGTCGAAGGCCCGCTGGGGAGCGTCCACGGCCAGCCGCCCGACGAGCTCACCTTCCTGGGCGACGCGAAGCCCCTCCAGGAGGTCTGGATCGCGCTGCGGGCAAATATCCGCGAGGTCCTCGAGTCCGTCACCATCGCCGACCTCGTCAGCGGCCACCTTCCGGAGCCGATCCGCAGGATCGCCAGCGACCCGGGCGTCTGGCAGGCCGGCTAGTACTAACCCGACACGTCGGCGGGATCCGGGCTGACAACTCGCACCGTGTCTCCCGCCGAGCGCTGGTTCGGCTCATTGATCTGGGCGCCGGGCGGCGGCTCGACCGGACCCTTGAGCAGCGGGTCGTCGGTCCGTTCCATCCACTCGTCAAGCCGCTCGCGCAGCGACGCCAGCACGTCCACGTAGCGGGGGTCACCGGCCACGTCGCGGGCCTCGCTGGGATCGAAGACGAGGTCGTAGAGCTGCTCCTCCGGGACCAGCTGCTCCCCCCAGCCGTGCTCGACGAGCAGGTCCTTGCTGGCGCTGTCGTCGCAGTTGGCGAGCACGGGATGACCGTAGTCGTCGAACCGCCGGATGTACTTCCAGCGCTCCGTGCGGACCGCCCGGACGGGCTCATAGGCGGCGTGGAAGGTCATCTCGGCGAAGATCTCGTCGTGGAGGCGATCGGTCTCGCCGCGAACCAGCGGCAGGAGCGAGACACCCTGGAGCCAGGGCGGATGCTCGATGCCGCGCCAGGTCGCAGATCGTCGGATAGACGTCGAGGTGGGTGACCATGGCGTTGAAGACCTTGCCACCCGTGAACCCGCCCGGTCCGCGCATCAGCAGCATCACGCCCAGCCCGCGATCGAACAGCGTCGCCTTGGCGCCTGGAAACGCGAGACCGTGATCGGTGGTGCAGATGATCAGCGTGCGTTCGGCCAGACCGAACTCGTACAGCCCGTTCAGCACCGCCCCGATGCCCTGATCCAGGGATCGGGCGCTGGCCTTGAACGCCGCCATGTCCTGCCGGGTCCGCGGCGAGTCGGTGAGATTTGGCGGCGGCAGCGAATACAGCGTGTCGCGGACCGAGGTCGGCGGCGAGAACTGCCTGTGGGTCTCGAAGAAGCCGACCGAGAGGAAGAACGGCTCGGGGCAGTCGCTCATGGTCGTGAGCGCGGTCGGGGCGACGTCGCCGGCGCCGTTGGTGTCGAGCTCCATCACGTCGTCGTAGCCGATCACTCCCGCGATCCCGGGAGATGTGCTGCTCGCCGATCAGCGCCGAGTAGTAGCCGGCGGCGTGCAGCGGGTGAACGACGTGCTGGCCGTAGTCGTTCAGGGACCAGCCGCGATGCGCCAGCCCGAGCATGCCGTTGTTGTGGCAATACTGGCCCGTCAGCAGGCATGCCCGGCTGCCGGAGCAGGTCGGGGCGGCGCAGAATGCGTTGCGGAACAGCACCCCTTGATCGGCCAGCAGCTGGATGTTCGGCGTCGGCACCTGATAGCCGTACGGCTGGACGTAGCGGCCCGTGTCGTGGGAGTGGACGTAGAGGATGTTCGGCGGTCGCTCGCTGTTCCCGCTCGGCGCGCTCATGCCGGCTGCGGCACGACCGGGACCAGGTCGAACTCCGTCCCGAGCTTGATTTCGCTGTAGCGGCGAGTCCAGTCGTCGTTGAGCTCGTCCGACTGCGGCCTCATGCGCGGCTCGAAGCTGAAGTCGTGGGGCGGCGAGATCTCCAAGCGCTCCAGCACGCTCAACGTGCTGACCCCGGGATCGGCGGCAAAGTTCTCGTACAGGACCAGCACCGGCCTGATCCTGGAGTGCTCGAAGAACGCGTCCCAGAAGGCCTCCTCGGCGAGAATCCGGTCGAGAAGGTGCGCGATCGCGCGGTAGTGGAAGCGGAGCTGCGGCCGGTGCTCCTCGATGAAGGCCTTGTAGGGGGGCGTCGCCGCCTTCGCCGACCCCGGCATCGTGCTCCTGGGCCTTCTCCTGGCGCCACCTCGCGGTCTGGACGGCCTTCCAAAGCGACACGGCCTGGCGAACCTTGTTCGCTCGCACCACCCGAACGAAGGTCAGGTTCGGGAACACCGTCGGCATCAACTCGGCCAGCGGCAGGTCGCGGTAGCGCGGGATGTTGCGAAGCAGGCTCACGAAGTCGCCGAAGTATCCCCACATGAGCTTTGCCCCGAACATCCCGTTCGGCGTCGTGCCGGCCTCCATCGCCCACTCGAGATAGCGGTCGTACGCGGTCCGGCTCCACAGCGGCGACCGCGGAGGCGGGTCGTCCGCGATCCCGCGCTCGCCGAGGTGGTCGAGGATCGACGGATCGTCGATGCCCGTGAAATAGTCCTCCGGGCGGCGAGGCCGGCCGCTGTGAAGGAGCGCCTCGAAGTACTCCTCGGGGTTTCCGGCCACCCCGGTGGCTTTCAGCGCCTGGCAGACGAGCGTGCTTCCGCTACGGGGAGTGGCGCAGACGAGGTACGAGCTCTCCGGAGTCATCCCGGCTCATGTGACGATGGCGCCGCTCAGGCCGCCGCCAGCTCCTCGGTCCTCGACTCGCCGTTCGGCTCGAACACTTTCGCATGTCGAGGCCGTACGTAGACGATCTGGCCGGCGGCCAGCTCCATCAGCTCGGCCTCCGCCAGGGTCATCTGCGCCCACAGCTGCTCGCCGTCGGCGAGCAGCAGCTCGGCCCGGGCCTCGAATCCCAGGTGGACGATCCGCTCGATCATCGCCTCCTCGGCCTCCGGCGCCGGCACCTGCAGGATCTCGAGGTCGTGAGGGCGGATGAAGAGCGCGCCGCGCCGGTTGACCGGCCCGATGAAGCCCATCACGAACTCGGTCTTCGGATGGTCGTACAGATCCCGGGGCGCGCCGGTCTGCTCGATCCGGCCGTCGTTCATGACCACGATCTGCTCGGCGACGTCCATCGCCTCCTCCTGGTCGTGGGTGACGAAGATGGTCGTCACGTGGACCTCCTCGTGGAGGCGGCGGAGCCACACTCGCAGCTCCTTGCGAACGTTCGCGTCGAGCGCCCCGAAGGGCTCGTCGAGCAGCAGCACCTCGGGCTCGACGGCGAGCGCCCGGGCGAGCGCCATGCGCTGGCGCTGCCCGCCGGAGAGCTGCGAAGGGTAGCGATCGGCGAATCCGTCGAGGTGGACGAGCTGCAAGAGCTCGAGCACCCGCTTGTCGATCTCCTTCCTCGGCCGCTTGCGGATCGACAGCCCGAAGGCGATGTTGTTCTTCACGGTCATGTGCTTGAAGGCGGCGTAGTGCTGGAAGACGAAGCCGACGCCGCGGTCCTGGACCGGGACGTGGGTGGTGTCGCGGTCGGAGATCACAACTCGGCCCCCGTCGGGGTCCTCGAGCCCGGCAATCACGCGCAGGAGCGTCGACTTCCCGCTGCCGCTCGGGCCGAGCAGCGCCGTCAGCGACCCGTCGGGCACATCGATCGAGACGCCGTCCAGGGCGACGAAGTCGCCGAACTGCTTCCGTACTCCGTCAACCGAGATGCCCATCAGGCTGCTTCCTTTCTCTTGAAACTGTTCATCGCGACCAGCGTCGCCACGGCGATCAGGGCGAGGACCAGGGACGCCGTGTAGGCCCCAGTGGTGTTGAACTGGCCGAACTCCCGCCACACCCACAGCGGCGCGGTCTCCGTCGATCCGCTGACCCGGCCGGAGACGATGGCGACCGCGCCGAACTCGCCCAGGGCGCGCGCCGTCGCCAGCACCACCCCGTAGGCGACGCCCCAACGGATCGCCGGCAGCGTGATTCGCCTGAAGGTCTGCCACCAGTTGGCTCCCAGGGTCTGCGCCGCCTGCTCCTGCTCGTCGCCGATCTCGTGCAGCACCGGCACCACCTCGCGCACGACGAATGGCAGCGAGACGAAGATCGTCGCCAGCACCATCCCCGGGAGGGAGAAGAGGATCTGGATCCCGTTGTCGAGCAGCCAGCCGCCGAACCAGCCCTCACGGCCGTAGAGCAGGTAGAGCGAGAGCCCGATGACGACCGGGGAGATCGCGAACGGCAGATCGACGGCCGCATTGAGCAATGCCTTGCCGCGAAACTTGGTGCGCACCAGGAGCAGCG
The DNA here is from genome assembly GCA_963760665.1 of uncultured Actinomycetes bacterium. GTDB lineage: Bacteria > Actinomycetota > Thermoleophilia > Solirubrobacterales > 70-9 > AC-56. The sequence goes on along the minus strand of CAVXDS010000006.1, from coordinate 839,831 downwards.
CGCACGCGATTCCGAAGATCGTGTTCGCCGTCACCGCAATCGCGGCGATCAGGATCGTCAGATAGAAGGCGTGCAGGGCGTCGGGCGTCGTGACCGAGTCCCAGGCGGCGGCGGCGCCGTGCTCGAAGGCACGGTAGAAGATCATCCCGACGGGGATCAGGAGCAGCATCGACAGGTAACCGACCGCGAAGAACCGCAGGCCCAGCCTCGAGGCGGTGCGACTAGCGGGCATGGCGAAGGCTCCAGTGAGTGAGGCGCCCGATCAAGAGCAGGACGACGAGCGCGATCACGAGCAGGGTGACCGAGACCGCCGCCGCGCCGGTCGTGTTGCCGCTTTCGATCTGAGCGAAGATGAACAGAGAGGAGACCTGGGTCTTGGGCAGGTTCCCCGAGAGCAGGACCAGGGAGCCGAACTCGCCGATCGCCCGCGCGAAGGCGAGCGCGGCGCCGGCCAGGATCGCCGGGGTCAGGTTGGGAACGATGACCCGGCGGAAGATCGTCAGCGGCCCGGCGCCCAGCGACGCGGCGGCCTCCTCCATCTCGCGGTCGAGCTCCAGCAGCACCGGCTGCACGGCGCGGACCACGAACGGCAGGGTGACGAACAGGAGCGCCAGCACGACGCCGGCTCGGGTGAACGCGACATTGATCCCCACCGGGCTGTCGCTCCCGTAGAGGGCGAGCAGGGTGATGCCGGCGACGACCGTCGGCAGGGCGAAGGGCAGGTCGATCACCGAGTTCAAGATCCGCTTGCCCGGGAAGTTGTCCCTGACCAGCACCCAGGCGATCGCGGTGCCGGTGATCACGTTGATCACGACGACGATCACCGAGGCAATGAGGGTGAGCTTCAAGGCCCGAATCGCCAGCGGCGATGTCAGGGACGTCCAGAACTGCATCCAGCCCGCCTCCCGTCGACTTGGCCACGAGGGCCGCGATCGGGATCAGGACGATGATGCTCAGGTACGCCGTGACCAGGCCGCGCCCGAGGGCAGCGCCCCCGAGGCGCGGCAACCTGGCCGGCCTCGGGGACGCCGCCGCACGGGTGCCGGCTACGGACGTCATGCCGTAGCCACCCCCAGGCTCTCCGGAGCCAGGGGCGTCACCCGGTGGAGACCCCCAGGTCGCTCTCGATCTTGGCGACGCTGCCGGTCTCCGGATCGAAGAACTCGGTGTTGGCCTTCTCCCAGCCGCCGATGCTCGGATCGTCGACCGTGAACAGGCCGGAGCGGGGTCGGGAACTCCTTCTTGTTCTTGGCGAGCACCGACTTGTCCACCGGCCGGTAGCCGCCGTCCGCCCACAGCTGCTGCGCCTGCGGCGTCCACAGGAACGTGAGGAAGTCCTGTGCCTGGGTCGGGGCGTCGGTGGTGGTCGCGGCCGGCGTCTCGATCAGGATCGTGTCGTCGGGGATGACGTAATCGAGGTCCTCGCCGGCCTTCTGTGCCTCGATCGCGTCGCTCTCGTAGGAGAGCAGGACGTCGCCCTTGCCGCTCGTGAACGCGGTCAGGGCGTCGCCTGCGCTCCCCGGCTGGACGACGGCGTGCTCGAGCAGCGTCTTCAGGAACGCCAGCGCCTCCTCCGGGGACTTGCCCTCCTCGATCTGCGCACCGTAGGCGGCCAGCAGATTCCACTTCGCGCCCCCGGAGCTGAACACGTTCGGGGTCACGACCTCGACGCCGGGCTTGACCACGTCGTCCCAGGTCTTGATGCCCTTCGGGTTGCCCTTGCGGACCACGAACACCACCACCGAGTCCTGGACGATCCCGTGGTACTGGTTCTGGTCCCAGCTCGAGTCGACGATTCCGGCGTCGACGAGCGCCTGCATGTCGGGCCCGGTCGACAGGTGGACGTAGTCGGCCGGCTGGCCGGCGATGACCGCCCGCTGCTGGTCGCCCGAGGGGCCGAACGAGCTCTTGAACGTCGCCCCGTCGCCCTCCGAGGTCTTCTGGAAGGCCGGGATGAGGTCCTTGTCGTAGACGGTCTCGGGGGTCGAGTAGGCGACCAGGTCGATCTGTCCGCCCGAGCTGCCCGACGACGAGCTGCCGCAGGCGGCAACGGCGACGCCGAGAACGAGCGCCAGGGCCGCGGCCAGCGCGATTCGACCGGCCTTGGACGAGGTCGCGTCCATCACACCGCCCTGCCGGCGGCCTACAAGCTCGCGAAAGCGATCCATTTTCAGTTTATGCCTTTCTCGATTGATTTAGTTTGAAATTCGCCGGGGCACCGTAGCACAAGCACCGTGCAGCGGTAAGAAGCGTTACGTGGGTGAGGTAGGCCCCCGCATGTGGCGCTCCGCCGCGCTTCAGGCACGCGTAGGCGGGTTCGCGCGGATTGGGCAGGCGAGCGGTCGGGTTAGTGGGGCGCCGGCCGCCGGCTCGCGCAGGACGCGGCGAAGCTCTTCGCCTGGTCCCGGTTGCCGGCATCGTCGACCGCGAACACGGTGGCCACGCGACCATGGAGCGCGATCGCCTGCGTGGTCCCGGCCTGGACGGTCGCGGGAACGTTCTCGAACTGCGTGTCGGGCGCGCCACATGGCCGCCTGAGAGCGACGCGGTAATGGTCGGCCTTGCCGTCGTACCAATCGTCGCCGGGCGCCTTGAACGTGACCTCGTCGGCGCCCCGGTCAACCTTGAAGCTCCGCAACGCCCCGGGCGGCCGCGTGTCGATGCCGTAGGTGCCCGTGTTTCGCTCGTCGTGGCGATAGCTCCACCATTGGTCGTTGCCGGTCGCCTTGCCGGGCGTGTTCCAGACCATGAGGTAGCCCTCGCGGGTGGCGGCCACCACCTCGTTCCGGCCGTTGCCGTCGAGGTCCCCGACCGTCGGGCCGAACACCTCCCATCCGGTCTGGAACTTGGGGAAGCCCGGCGCCTGCGTGCCGGACGAGGTGAAGGCGTGCAGCGCAGAGGAATCCCCGCCCTGAATGATCTCGGGGGAGCCGTCGCCCGAGACGTCGGCGATCACAGGCTCGCCCAGGAAGTCGAGCCCCTGGGCCTTCGACGGGAAGCCTGCCACGGGGCCCTGGGACGCGGCGCCCCAGGCACGCATGTAGCTGTTGATCGGGCTCCCGCTCCCGGCCAGCAGCAACCCCGCGGCGACAGTGGCCGCCCCGCTGCCGGGCTCGGCATAGGTGAGCTGGCCGCCGGGCCCGAACTTGCCGAAGGCACCGGAGGTGGTGAAGTTCACCGGCGTGTCGTCGGGGAGGTTGCCGTTGAGCGCGTCGAGGAGCGCCGCCTGGTTGCCGGCGAACAACGCCACGACGCCGCCGGGGAAGGGGCCGTACAGGCCGTGCAGGGAGCCGTCCGAGTTGTAGAGGCTGGTCGGGGTGAAGATCCCGGCGGCGCTCGCGATCTCGCTCTTGCCGTCGCCGTTGACGTCGGCGGTCACCGGGTCGTTGACCCCCTCGGTGATGAACTCCTGCGCCGACCCGTAGTAGAAGACGAGAGCCTGCCCGGAGATCAGGAACCCCGGGACGCGCGTGCCGTTCGCGTTGTACGCGACCACGTTGGAGACGCCCGCGTTGCCGACCTGCAGCCCGGAGCCCAAGGCGAACGAGTGCTGGGTGCGCTGGATCAGCTCTGGCTGGGGGTCGTTGTCGAGCTGGGCGAGCGTCGGTGGCAGGTCGAGCTTGGAGTCGTTGATGCTCACCATCCCGCTGGGCGGCTGAGTGCCCGGCGGCAGCGTCACGTGGACGGGCCACCCCGGGACCTCCTGACCATTCGGGTTCCAAACGTGGATGCGCCCGTCCCAGCCCGACTGGACGATCTCGAGCTGCTTGTCGCCGTCCATGTTCACCAGCACCGGCGGCGAGCTCGCCCCCATGATCGCCGGCCGCGTGAAGGGTGCGTTCGGACGCGGGATCCCCGGCTTGGAGACGCCGGAGTCGAGCTCCTTGGGCCATCCCGGACGGCGCTGGCCCTGCGAGTTCCAGACGTACGTCCGGCCGGTGCTCGAGGTCGCCACTATCCACTGCCGTCCATCGCCGTCGAGGTCGCCGACCGCAACGTTCGTGAACAGTGGCTCGTGGCCGGGGTTGACGCCGGGGTGGGACTTCGTCACCTGCGTGGGGTTGGTCTTCACCGGGAAGCCCGGCAGCTCGTTTCCGTGCTGGTCGAGAGCGTGGACGCAGCCGCCGGAGTCGCCAAAGATGATCGCCTCCGAGCCGCTCCCCCTGAGGTCGGCCAGAACCGGCTGGCTCTCCCCTCCGGGGCCGAGCTTGACCGGGAAGCCCTGGCGGAGCGTCGGGTCGTGGTGGACGGCGATGGCGCGCCTCTCCTGGGCGACTCGACCGTGGGAGTCGGTGACCAGGAGTCGGATCGTGACCGTGTACTGCTCGTTCGTCTCGAGCTCCTTGGTGGAGGAGAGATGGAACGCTGCGGACCAGAACGACTGTGGGACCTTCGACAGGTCGATCGTTCCGAGGCTGCCCGTGAAGGACTGAGTGCCGCTGCCCGTGCCGGCGGTGATGAAGTCGCCGCCGGAGGGCTCCGCGCCCGGAGCGAACTGGACCTGCCAGTGGTAGTCGTGGGCCCGCGGAGCGGCGACGTGCCCGGTGACGGGCACGGTCTGCGTGTGCGTCGGGTCGTAGAGCGAGTACCAGCGGGGCGAGTTGATCCACGCCTCGGGCGGGATGCGGCCGTCGTGGATCGCCTGCATCGCCTTGTACACGTTGGGCCGTCCGTATCCGTACTGGAGGTCGAAGCCGGGCTTCCCCGGCCAGCCGTTCGGCGGATTCGGGTTGCCGGCGATGTCGGACGCCGTGGCCCGCACCACCTGGACCGCCTCGTCGGGCGACAGCGGGTGGTCGATCAGGCCCTGGGCGGCTGCCTTCTTCCCGTAGGAGAGGACCAGCGCCATCACGCCGCCGATCGTCGGCGTGGACTCCGACGTCGTGCCGCCCTCGGTCGCCGCCGAGAACATGTTGTGGGTGCCCCACGAGGTGAAGCCCGAGCGGGCCCGGTACGTCGTCGTCAGCCCGTTCTGGAGCGTCGCCGAGTTGGGAATGATGTCCAGGCCGTGGGTGTTGGCGACCAGGCCGTTGCCGGGCAGCACGTGCGGCCAGAACATGCCGCCCTGGTGGTCGGTGGAGTCGAAGTCGTTCGACGACTCCACCGGGATCGTGCCGTGCTGCCAGACGTACTCGACCGCCTGTCGCATGAAGGTCGAGTAGCCCAGGTCGGCAGTCACCGACAACAGCACGTCGGCATTCATGTCCGCCGCGTAAAGCCAGGCCTGCGCCAGGTCGTCGGTGCGGTCGAGCGCCTCGGCGCCCGCCTTGATCGGGAAGCAGCATGCACTTGGGGCACACCCCCGCACCGGCGACGCCATTGTTCGTCTGCGCCGCCGCCTGGCGCTGCTGGCTGTTGGCGTGGTCGTACTTGGAGTCGAGGGTCGCCGGATCGTTCTGGTCGTTGTAGAAGTCCCAGCCCGAGATGTCGTCCGTGTAGCCGTTGTGATCGTCGTCCATGCCGTTCGAGAAGCGGACGATGATGTCCTCGGGGTCGACGATCCCGTTGCCGTTCGCGTCGGGCGTATCGGCGTAGTCCCTGGCGTTGAGGATCCCGTCATTGACCGGGGTGGTCGGCTGCGGAAGCTCGCCGCCGTTCAGGAACACCTTGTTCGCCAGCTCCTGTGGCTCGTTGCGCCAGTTGATGCCACCCTCGATGTAGGCGATCACCGTGTGGCCGTCCCCGGTGGTGAAGTCCTTCCACGCCCGGTCGACCGACATCCCCGCGGAGTTCTCCGAGTCGTGCGCGTTCGGCGTGCACTGGGGGATGAACGAGTAGAGGTAGTGCTGCTCGTCGTCGCCGGGCTTCTGGGCGCAGGTCGCCTGCCCGCCCTGCTCGGCGGGGTCGTAGTTCGGATCGTTCGGGGGGTCCTGCGGGAAGGCGGCCAGCGCCGCGGCGGCGAGAGCGCCGACGAACACCACCGTCAACGCTGCGAGCCAGCGCCCCCTCCGAGCGCGATACATCCTTGCACGCATGTCCCGCGGAAATCTAATGGAACCATCCCCGCCAGCGGCTCATACGGCGCCTGCTTGGCGGCCGGCGGCGGCCGCGCCGGTGAAATACGGTTGTGGCGTGGCCCTCCACCCCGCCGAGAATCGCGGCTATCGCGAGCTCTACCTGACGGGCGGCCAGGCCGCGAAGCGCCTCGGCCGGCTTGCCCTCGCATTCGACGGAACCCCTGGTCGCCAGCCGCTGGACAAGGCGGCCGAGTCGATCGCTCGGCTGCTCGAGGAGCTGGGCCCTTTGACCGCACGGCACGACCTCCACGGTGGCGTCGCCGCCCAGGGAAGCGGGTCGAACCTGGGGGCGGTGCGGGGCGCGGTCCTCGACCGCTTCCTGGAGCGCAACCAGGCGCTTCGGCTGGCGGTCGACGACGTGGAGCACGTGACCACTCTGCTCGCCTACCTGGCGAGCGTCAGCGACACGCGGGGCGACACGAAGCTGTCCGAGTTCTGCGGCTCGTGGGAGCGGAGGCTGCGCCGCCAGCTGAATGCGATCCGCAAGGCCGCCATCGAGCTGGGCGGCGATCCGGACGGCGCCGTCGAGCCGCTCGACGGCTCTGCGGCGGGCCGCGCCGCCCACCGCCTGGCCTGGACCGTGGGCACGGTGGGGGAGTGGACCGACCGGCAGGTCGCACGCCGAAAGCGGGGGTAAGACCTCGTCGCGCCACGCCGGCGGTTTGGCGCAATTTGCGGTAGAGCCTGAAATCACCCTTGTGCAGGGATTAGTAGGCTTTAGGCAGTTCGCGGGCTTGAGGAGCGCCGAGCGAACCTACACGAGGAGACCAGGGATGGGCTTCCGCAGCCACTAAGGGCTCGTACATCCGTCCAAGTCCCCACCAGCGCCAACCGATCAGATAGGGTTGTGCGGATAGGTGTGCTTTGAGGTGCGCCCCGAACGGATGCGAGGGAGCACGGTAGAGACATTGCGAAGTTGGCGCGGGGCAACCCCCGGTAGGGGCCGTATGGCGGTCGCAGCGAATCTCGGCCCGGCGGGCCTGGCGATAGCCCTGTTCGTGGTCCTCTCGCCGCCGGCAACCTGGGACCAGCCGGTGCTGCTCGTGGCGCTCGCCGCAATCGCCGCAATCGCCTTCCTCGCTGAGGCTCGACTGAAGACGGTGGCCGCGCCGTGGGCCCTGGCCTATTTCGATGCCAGCATCGTGCTGGCGCTGGTGACGCTCGTAGTCGCCGGCCCCCTGCCCGCGCTACTCGTGTGGATCGTTCCCGACACGCTCAGCCGTTTCGTGATCCGCCAGGACAGCCCCTGCTCACCTGGTCACGTCGCAACCGTGAGCAGCTTCGCGCTCGCGGTTCTCGCCGGATACGGGGTGCTTCAACTCGCCGCCGCGCCCTCGATGGTCGCGGCGATGCCGGCGCTGTTCACAACGGGCTTGGTCATGTACTCCGTCAACTTCCTGTTCGCGCGGCTCACCTTCGCGCCCTTCTACCAGGGCTACCGGCCGAGCGTCCTGATCCGCACCGAGTTCGGCGACATGCTGCCGCCGTTCGCCGCCATGCTGGCGCTGGGACTCCTAACCGTGGCGCTGATCGAGCCGCTGGGGGTATTCGCGCTCGCGCCGCTCGCGATGGTCGTCGTGTTGCCACAGCTGGCGCTGGCGGCCCTGGCTCGTGAGCGCTCGGTCGCCCGGCTGACGCGGCCCCAAGCGATGCAGCTCTACGCGGCCGCGATCGCGGACGCGCTCGCCCTGCCGCGCAAGGAGCGGCGTACGGTCTCCTGCGCCGCCGCAGTGCTGGCCCGGGCCACCCCGGAGGAGCTCGAGGTCGGCAGGTGGCGGATCGAGGACCTGCACGACGGGATCCTTGCCGCCCTCCACGTCAACGAGCGGTGGGACGGGACCGGATGGCCCGCGGGGCTTTCCGGCTCCTGGACGCCGCTCACCAGCCGCGTGCTCGCCGTCGCCAGGGCCTGGAGCGACCTGACCGCCGGTGGCACGGTGGAGCTGTCGCACTCCGAGGCGCTCCTGGACCTCACCCTGCGCGCCGGCGAGGAGCTCGATCCCGAGATCGTCAACGCCGCCGAGCAAGTGGTCGCGGAGGAGCAAGGCTTCGTTCGCTCGCCGGGGTTCCAGCCGCGCCTTCACCGCGTGCCGCTGCCTCGCCCGGTGCGGCGCGCCAAGCTCCCGACGGTGCTCGCTCACCTGACGAAAGCGGGCTAGGAAGCCGCTGAGGGCCGCCCGGCGGCCCGAGCTCAGCCGAGGTCGGGCAGCCCCTGGTCGGGCGTCGACGCCTGTGCGTGAAGCTTGCGCGGGATGCGCCCTGCCCGGCGAGCCGCGTAGCCTGCCTCGACCGCCTGGCGCATCGCCCGGGCCATCCGCTCCGGGTCCTTCGCGCGGGCCACGGAGCTGGAAAGCAGCACCCCGTCGCAGCCCAGCTCCATTGCCAGCGCCGCGTCGGAGGGGGTGCCGATCCCCGCGTCGAGGATCACCGGCACCGCGGCGCGCTCGACGATGATCTGGACGTTGTACGGGTTTCGGATCCCCATCCCCGAGCCGATCGGCGAGCCCAGCGGCATCACCGCGACGCACCCGGCGTCCTCCAGACGGCGAGCCAGAATCGGGTCGTCGTTGGTGTACGGCAGAACGGTGAAGCCCTCGTCGACGAGCTGCTGGGCGGCGTCGATCAGCTCGACCGCGTCGGGGAACAGCGTGCGGTCGTCTCCGATCACCTCGAGCTTGATCCAGTCCGTCTCGAACGCCTCGCGCGCGAGCTGAGCCGTGCGGACCGCGTCGCGCGCCGTGTAGCAGCCCGCCGTGTTCGGCAGGGCGAACAGCCCCAGGCCGTCGATGACCTCCAGCGCCGACCCGCGAGCCAGCGGATCCACCCGCCGCAGTGCCACCGTGACGATCTCCGCCCCGGAGGCAACCAGCGCCCGCTCCATCGCCTCCAGCGAGCGAAAGCCGCCGGTCCCGACGATCAGTCGCGAGCCCCATGTCCGCCCACCGAGCTCGAACGCCGCCTCCTCGGCGCTCCGCGGCTTGCCGTCTGCGCTCTGCGGTCTAGCCACCCTGCACCGCCCGTACCACCTCCACGGTCTGGTCGCTCCGAAGCTCCCTCTTCCCCCAGTCCCCCCTACGAACCACCTCGCCATCCACCGCGACGGCGACGCCGCGGCTTTCGCCGTCGACTCCCGCCTCGGCCACGGCGTCGGCGACCGTTGCGCCCGCTGGGCACCTCGGTGGGCCTCCCGTTCAGCTCGATCATCACCGCTGCGCCTCGTCGATGGTCGGCGCGGCGCCAGGCCGGGCGCTCTCGCCCGCGAAGCGCCCCGGGTGTCGACCTCGGCCTCCGGCGGCAGGGGGTCCTGGGCGAGCAGGGCGGCGACCGCCTCGGCGGAGATCGGCGTCAGCAGGATGCCGTTGCGGTAATGCCCGGTGGCCAGCACCAGGCCGTGCAGAGCGCCCGGACCTACGAGTGGAGCGTTGTCCGGGGTCCCGGGTCGCAGGCCCGCGAGGGTCTCGACCAGCTCCAGCTCCGCGACGTCCGGAAGGGCACGGTAGGCCTCGCGAAGCAGCTCGTGCACGCCACCGGCGGTCACCTGGATGTCGAAGCCGCGCTCCTCGACCGTGGCGCCGACGATCAGGCGACCGTCGGGACGCGGGCACCAGGTACACGCGCTCGGAGGCGACGATCCGCCGGCAGACAGGCTGGTCCGGATTCCCACGGAGGGTGAGGATCTGGCCCTTCACGGGACGAACCGGGGGGCGCGCAAGCGGCGGCAGCCATGGCGCTGCTCCCGACCAGGCGCCGGTGGCCAGGACCACGTGCTCGGCCCGATGCTCGCGCCCGTCCGCGGTGATCACCCCCGCAAGGCGTCCGTCGTCGGTGAGGACGTCCGTGACCTCGGCCTCGACGAACACCTGGCCCCCGCAATGCTCCACCGCGGCGGCCAGGGCAGGCACCAGAAGGCCGGGGTCGACGGCCGCCTCACCCGGCGCATGAACGCCGGCGGCGCAGGCCGGTGTGAGCCCCGGCTCGAGGTCCCTGCAGGCGTGCGGGGGCAGCCACTCGACCCCGAGGTCGAGCGAGTCCATCAGCTCGTGGCGGCGGCGCAGCTCCTCGGACTCGTCGCGATCGAGGGCCACGTGAAGCGCGCCGCAGGCCTCGTAACCGACCTCCAGCTCGCTGTCGGCGGCGAGCTCCGCCGCGAACCCCGGCCAGGCTCGGGCGGAGGCCAGCGCCAGCCGGACCAGCGCCTCCTCGCCCCAGCTGGCTTCGCCGACCGGGGCTAGCATCCCCGCCGCCACATGGGAGGCTCCGGCGCCCGGGTGGTCCCGCTCGAGCACCCGAACGCGCACCCCTCGTCGCGCCGCCCGCCACGCGCAGGCCAGCCCGATCGCCCCACCGCCGACCACCAGGGCGTCCAGGCCCTCCGGGGCGCCGTCCACGGCGCGCGATCGCTTCAGCGGGACGACGACGTCGTCGCGCTTGCGTGCTGGCCTTTGAGCGTCCTCGGGCACGGTCGCCTTTCTTCGTCTCGGGCCGGCAGTTCCGCGCCACCATTCCTGCGCCGGCATTACCCGGATCAGGTTCAGACGGTCGGCGGCCGGATGCCGCCCTCTCAGCCCCAGCTCACGGGGCTCCCGTTGTGCGTCCATGGTACTCCCGTGGCTGCGCGATACTGCGATCGATGGCCACGGACCGCGCTCAGCGGCTGCGCATGCTCGAGGCGGCGCGGCTCTACTTCGTCTGCGAGGGCCTCCCCGCGGGCGGCGACCCGGGCCCACTCCTCGAGGCGGCGCTGCGGGGCGGCGCGGACATCGTCCAGCTGCGCGAGAAGTCCCCGCGCTGCGCCGAGGAGCTGGTTTCGCTGGCCGACGCCTTCCGCCGCGCCGCCACCGAGCACGGCGCCCTGTTCATCCTCAACGACCGGCCCGACCTGGTCGCTGCCTGCGGCGCGGACGGCGTCCACGTGGGCCAGGACGACATGCCCGTGCCCCAGGCGCGTGAGCTGGCCGGCCCCGAGGCGCTGGTCGGGCTCTCGACGCATTCACCGGAGCAGGTCGAGGCGGCGTGCGCGGCCCAGGGCGATGCCCGCCCCGACCAGCTCAGCGTGGGGCCGGTGTGGGAGACGCCAACCAAGGAGGGACGGCCCGGGACCGGCCTCGAGCTGATCGAATACGCGGCCCACACGGCGACGCTCCCATGGTTCGCCATCGGGGGGATCGACACCGGGAACGTCTCATCGGTCGTCGCCGCCGGCGCCCGGCGGATCGTGGTCGTGCGGGCGATCCGCGACGCGCCTGACCCGGAGGCGGCTGCCCGCGGCCTGCGCGAATCGCTCCAGGCCAACGTGGCGGCACCGCGCTGATGGCCAGCCGCGAGCGAAGGCGGGCGGAACGCCAAAAGCGCAAGGCGCGCTCGGCCGACCGGCGGTCCCAGATCTCTGCTCGCTACGCAGAGAGGAATCGCGTCGCCCGTGAGGTCCTCGAGCCCCTGTCAGAGGATGAGCGCCCGGCGGTCGTCACCGCGGGCGCGGTGATCTCGGGTTTGATCGGAGCCTCCGTCGTCATCGCCTACCTGGCCGGTGCCACCGTGAACGGGGAACGGCCCGCCATCCTTCAGGTGATCCCGCCGGCCGTCCTGATGGGCGTGATGTCGTTCGGCATGTGGCGGGTCCGGTACTGGGCCGTGCTTGGCTTTCAGGCGGTCCTGGCCCTGCTCATCCTTGCGGCGGGGCTTGGGCTGGTGGCCGCCGGGAGCGCCGCGCAGCTGGCCGGCAACCTGGCGCTGATCGCGATCGCGGGCACCCTCTTCTACTTCATGATCAAGGCCTTGGCCCGCATCCAGATGCCCGAGCGCGCCCCGCGCGAGTAGGCGGGCCAGTTCCCGTCTTAGAGGTTGTCTCAGAGCTCCCGAGTGTGCGGCTGGCGAGCGCCGGATCAAGCGGGGCAAGGACGCAGGACCGAGGACGCAGCATCCGCGCAGATCCGCCGCCGCCAGACGTGCGCGCGGGGGCTTTGAGGCAGCCTCTTATAGAGTCGAAGGGATGGCCAGTTCCTACGATGTGATCGTGATCGGCGGTGGCCCGGGCGGCTACGTGGCCGCGATCCGGGCGGCCCAGCTGGGCCGTAAGACCGCCGTGGTCGAGAGCGACAAGCCCGGAGGGCGTTGCCTCAACTACGCGTGCATCCCGGCCAAGACGGTGCTCCACAGCGCCGAGGTCTACGACCAATCCGTGAACGGGGCCGAGCTCGGGGTCAAGGTCGATGCAGCGAGCATCGACTGGAAGGCCGGTGGGCGCCCGCCGCGCCAAGGTGTCCGACGGGCTTTCGAACGGCGTGAAGATGCTCTGGGACAAGAACAAGGTCGAGATGATCTCCGGCGAGGGCTCGCTGACCGGCGACGGCAACGTCAACGTCGGCCGCGACACCTACGAGGCCGCCGCCGTGATCCTGGCCACCGGCTCGGTCTCGCTGGCGATCCCGGGCGTCGAGTTCTCGGATCGCGTCGTCGACACCTGGGGCGCCTGGTCGCTTCCCGAGCTGCCGAAGAGGATCGCCGTTGTCGGCGCCGGCGCCTCCGGCGCCGAGATCGCTTCCGCCTACGGGCGCTTCGGGACCGAGGTGATCCTGATCGAGATGCTGGACCAGATCCTCCCGGCCGAGGACAAGGACATGGCGCGGGTGGTCGAACGCTCCTTCAAGAAGCAGAACATCACGATCTCGACCGGCACCAAGGTGGAGAGCGTCGATGTCGGCAAGCGCTCAGTGAAGGTGAAGTACGGCGATACCGACTCCGAGGTGGACTATCTGTGCATCGCCGGCGGCCGGGCGCCCGACACCGAGGCGCTCAACCTGGGCGAGGCCGGAGTCGAGATCGAGGACAACCGGAAGATCAAGGTCGACGAATACCAGCGCACGTCGAACCCCAAGATCTACGCGATCGGCGACCTCGTGGGCCAGAAGGCTCTCGCGCACAAGGCTTCCGAGGAGGGCGTCGTGGCGGCGGAGCGGGCCGCCGGCGTCGAGACCCACCCAATCGACCAGAGCCTGGTCGCCGGCGCCACTTTCTGCCAGCCGCAGGTCGCGAGCGTCGGAATGACCGAGGCGCAGGCCGAGGATGCCGGCCACGACGTCAAGATCGGGCGCCTGAAGCTCGGCGCAGTCGGCGCCTCGCCGATCTACGACGATCGCGACGGGCAGGTGAAGCTCGTGGTGGACTCCGAGTACGGCGAGATCCTCGGCGCTCACATCGTCGGCAACCGTGCCTGCGACATGATTCCCGAGCTGGTCGACACGATGGCGCTGGAGGGCGGCTACCAGGAGCTGGCCCGGATCATCCACCCGCACCCGACGATGTCCGAGGCGATTCTCGACGCCGCCCGCGCCGTCGACGGCTGGGCGATCCACCAGTAGGCGCCGCACGAGCGCCGTCCGCGCCGCTTATCTTGGTCGGGATGAGCGATCTGCCGGATCCGTACGTCCTTCCTGATGACCTGCCGGCGCCGGAGGACGACGGGGCCGCCGACCACCTCGAGGGAGCGACCGTCCCGGTGCTGTTCCTGCCCGCCACCTCCGGGGGCCAGATCGACCTTGCGACAGCCGCCGAAGGCACGCTCGTCCTCTATTGCTACCCGCGCACCGGACGGCCGGGCGAGCCGCTGCCCCCGGGCTGGGACCAGATCCCCGGCGCGCGCGGCTGCACGCCCCAATCATGCGCCTTTCGCGACCACTTCGCCGAGCTGGATGCGCTCGGGGCAAGCGTCCTCGGGCTGAGCGCCCAGCCGCTTGCGGACCAGATCGAGTTCGCGCAGCGGGTTGACCTCCCATACCCCGTGCTCAGCGACCCGGGACTGGCGCTCGCCGAGGCGCTGCGACTCCCCACGTTCGGGGTCGCCGGCATGCGGCTCTACCGCCGCCTCACGCTGATCGCCCGCCGCGGGGAGATCGTCAAGGCCCTCTATCCCGTCTTTCCGCCGGATCGAAACGCCGCCGACGTCGTCGCCTGGCTTTCCTCGCACCCAGGCTGATGGCGGATCCCGATCGCCCCGTCTTTTTCTACGACCTCGGTTCGCCCTACGCGTATCTGGCCGCCGAGCGGGTCAACGCGCTGTTCGCCGAGACCTGCGGCGAGCCGCCGGAGTGGCAGCCGATCCTGCTCGGTGGCCTGTTCAAGCGCTTCGGGCGCGACTCGTGGGCCAACGGCCCAGGCCGCGAGGAGGGGGTGCACGAGATCGAGCGCCGGGCCTGCCGCCTATGGCCTGCCGCCAATCGACTGGCCACAGCCCTTTCCCGCGAACACGCTGGTCGCGATGCGCACCGCCACCTACGCGAAGGAGATCGGCCGCGCGGTCGCCTTCTCACTGGCGGCGTTCCGGCAGGCCTTCGCCGCGGGCCGAGACCTGACCGAGCCGGACAACGTGCTGCTTGCGGCCGCGGCCTCCGAGCTTCACCCGCGCGCCATGCTGGCCGCGGTCGACCGGGACTCGGTCAAGCGGACGCTCCGCGAGGCGACGGACCGCGCAGGGGACCGCGGGGTTCGCGGTGTCCCCAGCGTGCTGGTGGGCGATGAGGTCTTCTGGGGCGACGATCGCTTGGACGAAGCGGCGGCGGCGGCCGCGGATCGCCGTCGCGGCGACCACGCGTTATCGTGAGCGGCGGTGGCTGAGGAGCGCACGAAGACGGCCGAGCCCCACGTAGCCGGCGATGGCAAGGGGGCGGCGGCGCTCGCGCTTCCCGACCAGGCCATCTGCCGTGAGTTGCTGGAGACGATGGCGCTGATCCGCCGCTTCGAGGAGGAGGCCGGGCGCCAGTACCAGCAGGCGAAGGCCGGCGGCTTCCTGCACCTGGCGATCGGCGAGGAGGCCACCATCGTCGGCACCACCTCCATGATGCGCCCGGATGACTACCTGATCGGCACCTACCGCACGCACGGTCACGCGATCGCCCGCGGCACCGACCCGAAGCGCGTGATGGCGGAGCTCTTCGGGCGCGAGGACGGCTGCTCGCGCGGCCGGGGCGGCTCGATGCACATCTTCGACCTCGAACGCAGGTTCATGGGCGGCTACGGGATCGTCGGTGGCAATCTCCCGCTCGCCGCCGGGCTCGCCCTGGCATGCGACTACCGAGGCGACGACCTGGTGACTGTCTGCATGTTCGGAGACGGCGCCTCGAACACCGGCAACTTCGGCGAGACGATGAACATCGCCGCGCTGTGGAAGCTGCCGATCGTGTTCCTGGTCGAGAACAACCTCTATGGCATGGGGACGTCGATCGAGCGCCACTCGGCGGTCACGGACCTGTCGCGCAAGGCCGAGGGGCTGGGCGTGCCGGGTGTCCGCGTCGACGGCATGGACGTGTTGGCTGTGCGCGAGACCGTCGCCGAGCACATCCGCATGGCGCGCGAGGACCGCCAGCCCACCCTGGTGGAGGCCTTCACCTATCGCTACCGTGGCCACTCCGCCGCCGACCCCGAGGTCTACCGGACCAAGGAGGAGGTGGAGGAATGGCGCCAGAAGGACCCCGTCAAGGTCTTCCGCGACCGCCTCCTCGCCGAGGGCGTGATCTCCCAGGATTACCTCGAGGACCTGCGTGACCGCCTCGAGCGGCGGGTGTTGGACGCGGTCGAGTTCGCCGACAACTCGCCCGAGCCACCGCTGGAGTCGCTGTACGACCACCTGTACGTGGTCGGCGACCAGGTGCGCGGCTGGTACGCGGTTGACGAGCGCACCCCAGAGCCGCACCGCGGCGAGGAGGAGCGCGAGGTCGGAACGGGGGGCGAGGCCAGGAAGCTGGCCGAGGCCGGAGCAGCCTACGCGGGGCAGGAGAGCCGGAGGGGGCGCAAGCCTCGCCAGGCGACCGACGACCGAGACGCCGCCGACGCGCTCGAGGACGAGGATGACGACTAGATCCTTCGGGAGGCCGGCTTGCCGGTGATGCGAATGCGGGAGGCGCTCAACCAGGCGCTCGCCGAGGAGATGCGCAGGGATGAGAGCGTCTTCATCATGGGCGAGGACGTCGGGGTCTTCCAGGGCGCCTTCAAGGTCACCGAGGGCCTGCTCGACGAGTTCGGCGAGCGGCGGGTCCGCGACACGCCGATCTCGGAGAACACGATCGTCGGCACCGGCGTCGGCGCGGCAATGGCGGGCCTTCGCCCCGTGGTCGAGCTGATGACAGTCAACTTCGCCCTGCTGGCAATGGACCAGATCGTCAACCACATGGCCGCGATCCCGTACATGTTCAACGGCCAGGTCCGCGTGCCGCTCGTGGTCCGGATGCCGGGCGGCGGCGGGCATCAGCTCGGCCCGACGCACTCGCACAGCCTCGAGGCGATGTTCCAGCAGATCCCCGGGCTGCTCGTCGCCTCGCCCTCCACGCCGGCCGACGGCAAGGGGCTCTTGAAGGCGGCGATCCGAGACGACAACCCGGTGATCTTCATCGAGCACGAGACCCTCTACGGCATGCGCGGTGAGGTTCCCGACGACGGTGGCGAGCACATCGTCAAGTTCGGTGACGCGGCCGTGCTCACCGAGGGCGGCGACGTGACCATCATCGCCATCCTGCGGATGGTGGACGTGGCCGAGAAGGCGGCGAAGACGCTGGCGAACGAGCACGGCGCCGACGCCGAGGTGATCGACCCGCGCACCCTGCGCCCGCTCGACCTGGACACCATCCTCGACTCGGTCCGCAAGACCAACCGATGCGTGATCGTCGAGGAGGGCTGGCCGCACGGCGGCGTGGGCGCCAATCTCGCGGCGCTGATCGCCGAACAGGCATTCGACCACCTCGACGCGCCGATCCAGCGGGTCACCGGGGCAGACGTGCCGATGCCCTACTCGAAGCGGCTGGAACAGGCCGCGATCCCGCACCCGGAGCATGTCGTGAGCGCCGCGCTGGCAACGCTCGAGGGGGCGTTGTAGTTGGCGACGGACATCGTCATGCCGCGTCTCTCGGACTCGATGGAGGAGGGCACGGTCCTGCGCTGGCTGAAGGCCCCCGGCGACGAGGTCTCGCTCGGCGAGGAGCTGGTCGAGATCGAGACCGACAAGGCGAACATGGTCTACGAGGCGCCCGGCGGCCGGGACGCTGGTGGAGATCATCGCCCAGGAGGGCGACACGCTGCCGATCGGCGAGGTGATCGCGCGCGTGGGCGAGGCCGGGGAGAAGCCTTCCCAACCCGCAGCCGTCCGGGCGGCCGATGGCGCGGGCGCCGAACGCGAAGCCCCCTCCTCGGCGACAGCCGAACCCCCCTCCGCCGCCGGCGAAGCGCCTGCTCGCGCGGCTCCCGAGGCCCCGGAAGCTCCGCCAAGGGAGGATGGAAGAGCCAAGGCGTCTCCTCTGGCCCGGCGAATCGCCAAGGAGAACGGGCTCGCGCTCGCGGCCATCGCCGGATCGGGGCCCGGGGGACGGATCGTCAAGGCCGACGTCGAGCGGGCGATCGCCGCCGGCCCGGCTGCCGTCGCTCCCGGGGCGCCGGCCGCCGCGCCGCCACGGGCCGCCCCCGCCGAGGCGGCCCCGGGGGCGCGCGAGCGGCCCGAGACCGCCAAGGGAGCCGTCTCCCAGGAGGACCTGACGAAGCTCCAGCAGACCGTCGCCCGGCGGATGGCCGAGTCGAAGGCCACCGCGCCGCACTTCTACCTGTCCGTCGAGGTGGACATGAGCCGTGCGGTCGCGGCGCGGGCGCGAATCAAGGCGGCCGCCGCCGACACAGACGTCGTGCCGTCATTCAACGACATGGTGGTGAAGGCGTGCGCGATCGCGCTGCGGGAGCACCCACGCGCCAACGGCGCCTACCGCGACGGGCGCCTGGAGCTCTACTCCCGTGTCAACGTGGGCGTCGCGGTCGCCGCGCAGAACGCGCTGGTCGTGCCGACCGTCTTCGACGCCGACCAAAAGGGCCTTCGGCAGATCGCGTCCGAGACCCGGGCGCTGGCCCAGCGCGTCCGCGACGCCACCGTAACCCCGCCCGAGCTCTCCGGCGGCACCTTCACGGTGTCCAACCTCGGGATGTTCGGAATCTCGAGCTTCGCGGCCGTGATCAACCCGCCCCAGGCGGGAATCCTCGCCGTCGGGGCGATCGTGGAGCAGCCCGTCGTCCGAGACGGCGAGATCACCACCGCCCACCTGATGACGCTGAACCTGGCATGCGACCACCGGATCCTCTACGGCGCCGACGGCGCCAGGTTCCTCGACCGGATCCGCCACCTGCTCGAGGAGCCCCTCGGGTTGGCGCTCTAAGAGCTTCCGGCGCCAAGATGGGCCGAAGATAGGTTCCGCTGCCAGGTGGGCCGAATTTGTTGTCCATAGGCCACGAAATTCGGCCCACCTCGGGGTTGGGGGCGTGCGCGGGCGTGCGCGGGGTGCCGGGGTGCTCGGGGTGCTCGCGGGTGCTCGGGGGTGCCGGGGGTGCGTGGAACGCGCGCGGAACGGTGAATTCCTTGAAAGCTTCCTTTGTGACCCTTAGAACCCGTAGAATCGGGTAGCAGTTCACACATAGGGGAGGAGAGGCGGAACCCTCGCCTCCCCCGGTCCGTAGGCGCCGCGATCGGAGATCCCGTAGCGGTGACAACTGGCCCGGTCGGTGGAGATCCCACTGCTCGGCCCGAGCGAAAGGCGGACAGGAGATGGAGACGAGCGACGCGAGCGCTGTCGCGGATCAGCGCGTACGCGATGTCGCGCAGCTTGCCCTTGACGCGGGAGGATCGGACCAACCTCTTCCGTTACATGGTGATGATGCGCGACTCCGAGGAGCGCGCACTCACGCTCTACAAGCAGGGCAAGGTGCCCGGCTCCTTCTACGACGGGCGCGGGCAGGAGGCGATCTCGGTCGGCGCCGCCTTCGTCCTCGCGCCACGGGATCGGACCTGCATCCTGCATCGCGACCTCGGTGCACATTTCGTCCGCGGAGTGACCCCCGACCGCTACCTGGCCAACTACATGGGGCGCTCGGGCGGGGTCACCGGCGGCAAGGACGGCAACATGCACTTCGGCGACCGCCAGCTCGGCTCGCGTGGGAATGGTCTCGATGCTGCCCGACATGGCCCTGGTCGCGAACGGCATGGCCCTCGCGTTCAAGCTGCGCGGCGAGCCCCGCGTGGCGTTGACCTTCTTCGGCGAGGGCTCGACCGCCAACGGGCAGTGGCACGAGGCGATGAACTTCGCCGGCATCTATCGGCTGCCGGTCGTCTTCATCCTCGAGAACAACCGTTTCGCGTACTCGACTCCCAACGAGCTCGAGTTCGCCGTCGACCCGGTCGAGCGGGCACATACCTACGGGTTCCCCGGCGTGAGCGTCGACGGGAACGACGTCGAGGCGGTGTTCGACGCGACGCGTGAGGCGGCTGAGCGCGCCCGTGGCGGCGGTGGCCCGACGCTGATCGAGTGTCAGACGATGCGCATGCACGGCCACGGCGCCCACGACGACATGAGCTACGTGCCCAAGGAGATGTTCTCGGAGTGGGAGCGGCGCGATCCGATCGACCGTTACGCCGAGCGCCTCGTCGCCGACTACGGCTTCTCGGCGGAAGAGGTCGACGGGATCCGCTCCGAGGTCCGCGCCTACGTCGAGGAGTGCGCCGCTACGGCGCTCGACTCGCCGATGCCGGATCCCCAGCTGGCCACCGAGGGTGTCTTCGCCGACGCCTGGGAGCCGATGGGCGACGGTCAGGCGCCGTGGTCCGACTGGAGCCAGGGCAATGGCACGAGGAGGGCAGCGTGACCACCGCCGCCATAGCCGCCACCGGAACGCGCGAGATGACCTATCTGCAGGCGATCTCGGAGGCCCTCCGCCACGAGATGGGCCGCGATCCTTCGGTCTTCTGCATCGGCGAGGACATCGGCGCCTTCGGCGGTGCGTTCAAGGTCACCGACGGGTTCGTGGAGGAGTTCGGCGCGGATCGCGTGCCTCGACACTCCGCTCGCCGAGAACGCGATCATCGGCGCGGCGGTCGGGGCCGCCGCGGAGGGGTTGAGGCCGGTCTGCGAGATGCAGTTCGCCGACTTCATCGCCTGCGGCTTCGACCAGCTCGTCAACGTTGCCGCCAAGCTCCACTACCGCCAGGGGATCGCCGTCCCGATCGTCATTCGGCTGCCGTCCGGCGGCGGCTTCTCAGGCGGTCCGTTCCACTCCCAGAACCCCGAGGCCTGGTTCTTGCAGACGCCGGGCCTCAAGGTGGTGACACCGGCCACCGCCGCGGACGCCAAGGGCCTTTTGATCAGCGCCATCCGCGACCCCAACCCGGTCTGCTATCTCGAGCACAAGGGGCTCTACCGTCACGTCAAGGGCGAGGTGCCCGAGGGCGAGTACACCGTGCCGATCGGCGAGCCCGGATCGCCCGCGAGGGCGCCGAGCTGACGCGTGATCGCGTACGGCTCGAGCGTCCACCTCGCGATGCAGGCGGCGGAGGAGCTCGGCGAGGAGATCGAGGTGCTCGACCTGCGTTCGCTCTGCCCGCTCGACCGCGACGCCATCCTGGCCAGCGTCCGCAAGACGAGCAAGGTGCTGGTCGCCCACGAGGCGACGCGCTCCTGCGGCGTCGGTGCCGAGGTCGCCGCGCTGATCACCGAGGAGGCGTTCGAGGACCTCGACGCGCCGGTCCGGCGGCTGACCGCGCCGGACGTGCCGATCCCGTTCAGCCCGCCGCTGGAGCAGGCCGTCCTGCCCCAGCTCGAGGACATGAAGGAGGCGTGCCGTGAGCTCCTCGCCTACTGAGCAGCCGGGGGCGCATCCTGGAACAGACCCTGCCGCCCCCGGAGTCGCAGACGAGGAGGCGGCAGGCGGTGATGTGATCCAGATTCCGATGCCCCAGATGGGCGTCTCGGTCGCCGAGGGGACGATCGTCGAGTGGCGCAAGCAGCCCGGCGACTGGGTCGAGGCCGACGAGACGGTATGCGACGTGACGACCGACAAGGTCGACGTCGAGATCCCCTCGCCGGCCAGCGGCCGCCTCGAGCGCATCCTGGTGAAGCCCGGGGACACCGTTGCGGTGGGGACGCTGCTGGCCGAGATCGACGCGGCGGCAAGGCCCGGTGAGGCCCACCCCGCCGAGCACCATGAACCGAAGCCGGGACCCTCCCAGCCGGTGGCGGAGCCGGCGGCCGCGGCCGGCGGCCGGCGGCCACGCCCGAGCCCGCACCGGCGGCCGCCAACGGCGAGGCGGACCGGTCCGGTTTCCACTCGCCGGTCGTGCGGAGGATCGCCGGCAAGCACCGCGTCGACCTGTCCCAGGTCGAGGGAACCGGGATCGGCGGACGCGTACGGAAGAAGGACGTTCTGGCCTACCTCGAGTCACACGAGGGCGCGCCTGAGAGGCTGCGCCCGAGCCTGCGCTCCATACCGAGTCCCCCTACCAACGCGAGGAGGCGGAGGCGCCCGCCGCGACGAGCGAGGCCGCGACCGAGGGAGCTGCGGCTGCATCGGCGGCAGGCGCCCCGCCCCCGCGACGAGTCGAGGAGCTGGCGCCGGGGCGGCGCGAGCCGATGTCGCCGATGCGCCAGGCGATCGCCCGCCACATGGTCGGGAGCCGTCGCACGGCGGCTCACTGCACGACGATCGTCGAGGCCGACTTCTCGCGGGTCGCCGCGCGCCGGCGGGAGCTCCGCGAGCAGATGCGGCGCCGCGGCGTCAACCTCACCTACCTGGCGTTCGTGGCCCAGGCGACCGTCGAGGCGCTCGAGGAGTATCCGCGGCTCAACGCCTCCGTGGACGGGGACGAGATCGTCTACCACGACGACGTCAACCTCGGAATCGCGGTGGCCCTCGAGGACGGGCTGATCGTTCCGGTGATCCGCCGGGCGCAGCGCCTCAGCCTGGAGGGCTTGGCCGCCGCGATCGCCGACCTTGCCGAGCGCGCCCGGGCGAAGCGGCTGGAGCCCGACGACGTGCACGGCGGCACGTTCACGATCACGAACCCGGGGCAGTTCGGCGCGGTGCTCGCGACGCCGATCATCAACCAGCCTCAGGTCGCGATCCTCGACCTCGAGGCGATCGTGAAGCGACCGGTCGTCATCGAGACGCCTCGCCGCGCCCGTTCCGCGTCCGGGGGCGAGGCGGTC
Organism: uncultured Actinomycetes bacterium; assembly: GCA_963760665.1. Classification (GTDB taxonomy): domain Bacteria; phylum Actinomycetota; class Thermoleophilia; order Solirubrobacterales; family 70-9; genus AC-56. The sequence goes on along the minus strand of CAVXDS010000006.1, from coordinate 817,819 downwards.
CCCGACGGGACGGACGATTCGATCGCGATCCGGCCGATGACCTACCTGTGCATGTCATGGGACCACCGGGCGCTGGACGGCGCCGACGCGGCCCGTTTCCTCGGATCGGTCAAGGAGCGACTCGAGGGATGGGGGGTGAGCCCGTGAGCGTGAGCGTGAAGCGCGGGGCCAACGGACACGTGGCGGCGGCTCGGGCCGCCACCGAGCTCGACGCCCACGCCGCCGAGGCCCGACCACCGCCGTCCCGCCGGTCCACTTCGACCACGAGGACCTCGTCGTGCGCAAGGGACGGCGCAGCGGCCGGTACGTGATCGTCGCCATCCACTCGACCGCCCTCGGGCCGGCCCTTGGAGGCGTGCGTCTGTGGCACTACGAGGCGACCGTCGACGGCGCCCGCGATGCGCTCCGGCTGGCGCGGGGCATGACGTACAAGGCCGCGGCGGCCGGGTTCGAGCTCGGCGGGGGCAAGGGAGTGATCTGCGCCCCGAAGGGAGCGCCTCCCGTCGGCCGGGACCGCCGTGCGCTGCTGCTCGACTTCGGCGACACGGTCGAGTCGCTCGACGGCCGCTACATCACGGCCGAGGACGTCGGCATCGCCGCCGAGGACCTGGTGGTGATCGGCGAGCGGACCACCCACCTGACCGGGCTGCCGCCCGACCTCGGTGGCTCCGGCGATCCGAGCCCGTTCACCGCGCTCGGCGTCGAGGCCGCGATGCGCGCTTGCGCCAGGGAGCGCTTCGGCTCGCCGGACCTGTCCCGCCGGCGGATCGTGGTCGCCGGCCTGGGCCATGTCGGATCGAACCTGGCCCGGCGGTTGGCCCATGCCGGCGCCGATCTGGTCGTCTCCGACATCGACGTGGCGAAGCGCAGGCTGGCACGCGAGCTCGAAGCCGAATGGATCGAGCCCTCGAAGGAGCTTGAGACCGAGTGCGACCTGTTGGCCCCCTGCGCGCTGGGCGGCGCGATCGACGCGGCCAACCTGCCACGGCTGCGCTGCCAGATCGTCTGCGGGTGCGCTAACAACCAGCTCGCCGACGAGGGCCTGGCGAACCCTCTGGCCGAGCGGGACATCCTGTACGCGCCCGACTTCATCGTCAACGCCGGCGGCCTGATCCACGTCTACAAGGAGATCCGCGGCTACTCGGAGCACGAGGCTCGCGCAGCTCGCGCTCGGGATCGAGGGCAATCTGAACCGCATCCTCGCGACGGCCGGCGAGCGCTCGATCACGCCGCTGCTGGCGGCGCGAGAGCTCGCCCAGGAGCGCCTCGACGCGGCACGCCGGGAGCCGGCGGCCGCCGCATGAGACACTGAGACCTCCGTGGACGAGGTCTGGACCGTCCGGGCCGGCGAGGTGCCCTACGAGGAGGCGCGCGAGGCGCAGAAGCGCCTGGAGGCCGCTCGGCAGGCAGGCGAGCTGCCCGACGTCCTGGTGCTCCTGGAGCACCCGCCCGTGTACACGAGGGGTCGCCGCTCGACCCCCGACGAGCTGCCGATGGGCGAGGACTGGTACCGGACGCAGGGGATCGAGGTGCGCGAGACCGACCGCGGCGGGCGGGTCACCTACCACGGCCCGGGTCAGCTTGTCGGCTACCCGATCGTGTCGCTGCGAGGCTTCGCCAACCGCGCCGCTCCCGGAGTCGCAGACGAGGAAGCGGCGCCGCTCCGAAGCGTCGCCAACCGCGCCGCTCCCGGAGTCGCAGACGAGGAAGCGGCGCGTATTGACGTTGTTGAGTACATCCGCCGCATGGAGCGCCTGATCATCGCGGCCCTGTCCGATTGGAAGGTGGAAGCCGAGGTCGTGGATGGGCTGACCGGCGTCTGGACCCCGGACCGGCACAAGCTCGCCTCGATCGGCGTGCACGTGAATCGCGGCGTCACCACGCACGGCTTCGCGATCAACGTGAACAACGACCTGCAGCCCTTCGAGTGGATCGTCCCGTGCGGAATCGAGTCGTGCCGGATGACCTCCCTGGCGCGCGACTGGGTGCTGAGCAGGACATGGATGCCTTCGCAACCACCGTCCGCGACCGCTTTGGCGAGCTGTACGAGCGTCGAGTGGTGGAGGTGACCGCCGACGAGCTGAGCGAGCGCCTCCCCAACGTCGAGGCTCTTGCCGGGGTCACGCCGGCGCTACGGTAGGAGCGATGGAACCGACGGCCCTACATGTGACGCGCTCGCGTGCCAATCCGGGCGGCACGCGGGTGGCTGAGGGGCGCCCGTTCAGGGAGCGCAAGCCGCGCTGGCTAAAGGTCCCGGCGCCGGGCGGTCCCACGTACCGCGAGCTGAAGTCGAAGATCAAGAGCAAGACCTCCACACGGTGTGCGACGAGGCCAACTGCCCGAACGTCGGCGAGTGCTGGGAGCGCGGGACCGCCACCTTCATGATCCTCGGTGACGTCTGCACCCGCCGCTGCGGCTTTTGCAACGTCCAGACCGGCAAGCCGACCTGGAACGATCCCCTCGAGCCGATACGGGTCGCCGCCTCCGTCGAGCGGATGGGCTTCAAGCACGCCGTCATCACCTCCGTCGACCGCGACGACCTGCCCGACTACGGCGCCAGCGCCTTCGTCGGCGTCATCCGCTCGATCCGGATGCAGGCACCCGGGTGCAAGGTCGAGGTGCTGACCCCCGATTTCCGCGGCCAGGAGATGCCGCTCGCGAAGGTGATCGCACGAGCGCCCCGACGTCTTCAACCACAACTGCGAGGTCGTCCCACGGCTATATCCGATGGCGCGACGCGGCTCGAAGTTCGAGCGCTCGACGAGGGTCCTGAGGATGGCCAAGGAGATGGGCGGCCCCGACGTGATCACGAAGTCCGGTCTAATGGTCGGCCTGGGCGAGAGCTTCGACGAGATGGTCGATACGTTCGGGATCCTCCGCGAGCACCGCGTCCAGGTTCACGGTCGGCCAGTACCTCCGGCCGACCGAGCGGCACCTGCCGGTCGTCCGGGACTGGCGCCGGACGAGTCTCCGCCCTCGAGCTCGCGGCCTACGGAGGATCGGCTTCGAGTCGGTCGCCGCCGGACCGCTGGTCCGCAGCTCGAGCTACCACGCGGACGAGAGCGCCCGCGAGGCGACACCGGCCTATGACCCGATCATTGACTTCCACCTTCCGCCTGGAGACCGCCGTCGATCGACCCGAGCAGAAGAAGAGATCGCTGAAGCATGGCACAGAGCACCACCGACGAGCTGCGTGCGGCCGCAGCAACATGATCCTGCCGGACGGTCCCAGCTACGACGAGCGCGCCACGTCTTCAACGAATAATGACCACCGACCGCGGTGATCGCCCGGTGCACGAGCACCGCAACGTCATCTCGGCCGTCAACCTGCCGCGCGTGAGCACGAGCTGCTCGTCGCGGTCGCGGCAGCGGTCACGGCGTCGCCGGCTCGCACCTGCGACGACGGCGTCGTGATCGACCTCGGCGGCCTCGACGCGATCACGTCGATCCGGATGCCGCACGGCGAGCCGACGGCGCGTCCGCTGGGCCGAGTTCGACGCGACTCGCAGGAGCACCGGCTGCACGCGCCCCGCCGCCGTGTGAGCGCGACCGCGTCGCGGCCACCGCCGGCGCGGCTACCGCTGACCTCCTCCAGCACGGACCGCCTGCGACAACCTCCTCCCGGCCAGATCGTCCCCGCGGACGGCGAGTCGTGACGCGCGGCGAACAAGCCCCGACCTCTTCTGGGGATCCACGCGGCAGCGGCAACTTCGGCATCGTCACGAGTTCGATTCCGCCTCCACCCGCTCGGCCCCAGGTCCTCGCCCGGCTGGCCTGCTCTCATCAAACGCGCCCGGAGGTCCTGCGCGGCTGGCGCGACTGCGTCGACGCGCACCCGTACACTGCGCATCGCCTGCGTCGTCCTCACGCCCCGCCCGAGCCGTTCGTCCCCGCGGAGGCTGCGCGGCAAGCCGATCGTCGGCTTCGCGGCCATCTACGTCGATGACCCCGCGGAGGGCGCCGACGTCATCCAGCCGCTCAAGGACGTCGCCCCCGTCTGTCGACATCATCAGCCCGATGCCCTACACCACGTTCCAGCGATCCTTCGACCCGGCAGACCCGCCCGGCCTGCGCGACTACTGGCGCGGCGGATATTCTCTCCGGCTGAGCGACGACACGATCGACGCCTTCATCGACGCCAGCGCGACGCCCGTCTCGCCGTTCACCCCAGTCCGTGCTGCTCCACGTCGGGCGGGGGTGAAGGACCGTCGCCGAGGTGGATCGCCATCTCGCACCGACGCCGGTTCGTCGCCCATCCGCTGGTTTCGAAGACCCCGCGACGACAGCGGGTGATCGGCTCGGTACGCAGCTCCAGCAATGCGTCCGTTCGGCGCGGCGTCTACCTGGACCGCGCCGGAGACGACCAGTTCCACAACACCTACGGCGCCGGCAGGTCGCGCTGGTCGGCTCAAGGACGAGTTCGACCCAGGACCTCCAGCACGGACCGGGACGCATCCGTTCCCGAAGGCCGGCGCGAGCGCCTGAGCAGCGGTTCGGCCTGGCGCCTGCACACGATCAGCTCGCGCACGTCCACTTGCTACTACTCAGTGAACAGTTCCTGCTGAAGTTCGACCTTGCCGGCGGCTTCTTGCGACGTCGGCGTCGAGCCTGCTGCTTGTAGGTGTTGATCGACCACGTCGGGGTCGGGACCGTTCGGCTGACGGTCTCGGTACGATCTTCGTGTTCATGACGCAGCCGTCGTAGTTCCCATGCTGCTTGAAGCACGGCGAACGTAGCAACCCTCGCACCCTTCCTGCCGGCTCCTGTACGGCGTGGCCGAAGCCAGAGCTGACCTGATCGTGACTCATCTTCGCGGCGTCCGCCGGCGCGACCGCATCGCGGCCGCGCGCGGCGGCGGAGCCACGACGATCCAGTGCCTTTCGATCTCGAGTCTCCCCCTGAATAAATACCCTTGCCACGAGCCGCCTTTCGCGGGTTCACTCAGTTTGATGGCAGCTTGGCTGGGCGCAAGGGCGTCAAGACGGCCAACGGCTTCCGACCCCTTGATTCCCTCAAGGACAACGTGCCACGGCGCCGACCAATCCTCACGGTGCCTGCTCATCGCCGCGACATCATCGTCTTCGCCTGGCAGGACTAGGCTTCCGGCGTCGACTTCTCCAACAAGGCTTCCCGCGGCTCGGTGTCCCGAAGCAGCCAGAAGACCTGCTCGGTTGCAGACGATTCGTGGCGGCCGCGCATAGGGGCAGAGGACTGCGCCGTAGAGATCATCTCGACGAGCATCAGCGAGCCGAACGTGGTTACCAGGACTTCGCCGCCAGCAGCCCCGCGGCTCGCGCGTCGGCACCACGCGTGTTCCCGGCGGCTCGATTCGCCCCCTTGCGTGGCGACCGTCTTCACTTTCATGTTCATCCACAACAACATCCTGCACATCGGCTTCGACATGCTCCTATGGATACAACAACAACATCAAGGACTCAATAGGCACACGCTTCCTGCTGTTTCTACCTAACAGCAATTCATGCACACATCACACGCTTCCTGGACACGAACGCGGCCGGCCGCGTCGGCGGGCGCGCGAATTTGCAGCATGCTCGCGGCCTGCTGCTCTCTGCACACGCTCACATACTAACGTCCGCTGTTCATCATCTTCTTCATGACCCTGATCGAGTCCCGGCGGTTGGTTCATGCTCAAAATCATGCTTCTACCCAAGTTCCTGCGGCATCAGGCCAGTTCGCCGAACACCAACATGAACCGTCACGGCATCGCCTGCTTCGCCCACATCAGTGGCTTCCTCTTCGCCTTCCCGCGATCAAGCTGTTCGCGAACCATCTCCACTCGATCAGTGCCAGGACAGCCGCACACTGACGATGAGTCGTATCTCTTCCCGGTGTGCCGGAGCCGAGCGTGCGTCACGCCTTCCTTCTGGTCGCGCTGACCTTCTGCCTGCTGTTTCGGGGCATGTCGTAGCAGCGGCCCCATCACGGCTCAGTCAGGCGTCGACATCTTCACGCTCCGTTTTCGTTTCTGATCATCGTCATGCTCATGCTCGCCCGTGCTCAGTACGCTGCGAATTCCCGCGGACTAGCTCACAGAACAACCAGCCATTCACTGACCCACCCACCCGTCGCAAGCGTCCACCAAGCGGTAGACGTATGCACATGTGCAGGAGCGCCGCGCTTCGTCGCGGCGGCCGTCGTTGCTGACCCCACACCTCCTGGGCTAGGCCTCCTGGTTCTTGATAGAACCGATCTGCTCAGGTTCCAGCAACCGAGGCTCCACCAGCGCACCCGCCGCCTGGCCAGGCAGAGCCCGCGACGCACTGGCCGGGCTTCCAGCGGCCTGCTATGCCCATCAGTACAGTTCACCCTTGCGGCGCCGTCGAACCGTTCCCGGTCAAGGTGGACCCGCGCATCGCCCGCGCGCGGCGTCCTGTTCAATGTCCACAGCGGCGGGTGCTCTGGCGGCGCGACCCCGGCCGAGGCTTCCCGATCGCCAGCCTCGACGAAGATGATCACGGCGCTGATCATCGCAGCGCGACCGCCGGACGGCAGCTGATGCGCGCCCCAGCGCTCGCCTACGAGGATCAGATCGAGTCTGCGGGAGGAAGGTGCGCTACGCGTCGCTGCCGACAGTTGCTGCTCAAGTTCTACGGCAGCGGCGCCGCGGTCGCCCTGGCCCGACGCCGACTCGGGGGAGCGTGCCGGCGTTCGTCAGGCGCATGAACGACTGGAGGCGCCGGCTCGGGCTCCGCTGCTCGCGCTTCTCGAGCCCGAGCGGGATCCTCGACCAAGGGAACTACTCATGCCCCCGCGACCTCGCGGCCCTGGCCCGCGCCGATCTCGCCAACCGGCGCATCCGCCGGGTGGTCGGCGCCCGGCACGCGCGATTCCCGTTCCCCGTCAAGGGCGGCTACCTCGACCTCTACAACAACAACCCATTCATCCTCATGGGCATGAAGGGGATCACCGGGGTGAAGACCGGCTACACCGACGCCGCCGGCCGCTGCTACGTGACGACCCGGCGCCGCAATGGCCACGAGCTCGGCGTCGTCCTCCTCAACACGCCCAACCCCCTCGACCAGGTGCCGGCGCTCTTGCGCGCGGGCGCGCGGGCCCTGGAGGGCTGACGGGGGCCTGACTCAGCCGGCGAGCCACTCCTCGACCCGCCCTGCCCGATGAGCAGCGAGAAGTCGCCCTCGTCGCGCATCTTCTCGGCGGTGGCAAGCCAGCGCCGCGACGGCCGCCCACGCCAGCGCGCCGCCGACGCTGACGCGCCGAGCGCCGGCGGCGACGATCTCGCGCATTGACAGACCTGCGTGAGTGAGCACGTTGACGGGCTTCGAGGTGGCTGCGTACCGGTGCGGATCTCGTCCGCGCTCCGGAGCCCGGCGAAAGAGCACGTCAGCTCCCGCTCGCTCGTACGCCTGCAACCGGGCGATCGTGTCGTCGAGATCGGGGTTGCCGCGTATGAGGTTCTCGGCTCGCGCCGTGAGCGTGAACGGAAAGCTCAGCCCGCGTGCCGCTTCGCAGGCCGCAGCAATGCGCTTGACCGCGTGGTCGAACGAGTAGATCCCAGCTTCGCGGTCGTAGTCCTCGATCGAGCCGCCGACCGCTCCGGCCCCGGCGGCGGCGGTGATCGCGGACGCCGCCGATTCGGGGTCCGGCCCGTAGCCGTTCTCCAGGTCGACGGAGACCGGCAGGGGCGGTCGCGCCGGCGAGCACCCGGACGTGGTCGATCGACCTCGTCGAGCGTCACGTCGCCGTCGAGCCGCCCGAGCGTGAACGCAAAACCGGGGCTCGTGGTCGCGAGTGCCTTGAAGCCGAGCGCCTCGAGCACTCTCGCCGAGCCGGCGTCCCAGGGGTTCGGAATGATGAACGTCTCGCCCTCGTGCAGGGCACGAAAGTCCTCTGCGGCTTTCTGATCCTGCGTCGGTTGCAAGGCGACCTCCTATAGGCTCGTGGGACGTTTCTGGGGCACGCGAGGAGAGTCGATGCACGCAGTCATCGGGCGCGTCAAGATCAAGCCAGATCGGCAGACGAGGCATTCGGGATGATCGCTGAGCGGGGTGTGGCGATGCTGCAGGGCATGGACGGCTCGGCGGGCGGCTATTGGGCACGGACCCCCGCGGAGGGGGAGATCATCCAACATTCCTTCTGGCTCTTCGATACGGAGGAGAACGCCCGCGCAGCGGAGGCAACCTTCAACCGGCTCCGCGACATGCCGGATGCGCCGGCGACATTCGTCAGTGTGGACGTTTGTGAGGTTGTCGGGCACGCGCCAGCCTCTACTGCCGGCTGAGCCGACCCCTCACCGCGTTCAGCCGCCCGCAAACGCCGCAAGCGAGCAACCACGGCATGGAGCCAGCGGGACTCGAACCTCAGCGAGCCTGGATGGCGAGCGGTGTCGCGGGTTCGATCCCGTGGCGACAGGATGGAGCCAGCGGGACTCGAACCCGCGACCTCCTGCGTGCAAAGGCGGCGCTCTCCCAACTGAGCTATGGCCCCTGCGTGGCGATTGTAGGCCTGCGGCGGCGCTAACGGACGCGTTCGGTCCCTTCCCGCCGCGCCCAGTCTGCGCCGTCCCGCGCCGACCCTTGTGAGAGGATGCGCCGAGCCCACTTCGGAGGGCGGGATGGCTGAGACGGAGAGCGAGAGCGGTCGGGGAGCGCGACGACCCGACAAGTCCCCGCAGGCCGTCGAGGAGGCGAACGCCGACGTCCCGTCGCAGACTGCGGGCAGAAGCCCGGCCAGCGGGCCGAGGTCTCGAACCTCGACATCGTCCGCCACTACTTCGACATCGCCGCCGACCACCTCGGCCTCGCGCGACGACCTCCGCGTCGTCTTCTGGACGCCCTACCGCGAGGTCACCGTCCAGATCCCGGTGAAGCTCTCCGACGGCAAGATCCACGTCTTCTCCGGCTACCGGATCCAGCACAACGGCGCCCGCGGCCCCTACAAGGGCGGCGATCCGCTTCCACCCCGAGGTCGACATCGACGAGGTCCGCGCGCTGGCCTCGCTGATGACCTGGAAGACCGCCGTCGTCAACCTCCCGTTCGGCGGCGCCAAGGGCGGCGTCAACTGCCCCGCGAGCAAGCTCGAGCCCAGCGAGCTGCAGCAGATCGCGCGCTCGTTCATGGACAAGATCGAGAAGGTCCTCGGGCCGACCCGCGACATCCCGGCGCCGGACGTCAACACCAACGCCCAGACGATGGCCTGGCTCATGGACGAGTACGGCAAGCTCCACGGCCACACGCCCGGCGATCGTCACCGGCAAGCCGATCGCGCTCGAGGGCTCGCTCGGCCGCGAGGCCGCCACCGGCCGCGGCTGCGTCTACATGTTCCGCGAGGCCGCCCCGCAGCTCGGCCTGAGCCCGGCCGACACCACCTTCGTCGTCCAGGGCTACGGCAACGTCGGCTCCTGGGCCGCGCGGATCATGCAGCAGCTCGGCGCGCAGATGGTCGGCGTCTCCGACGCCAACGGGGCGATCCGCAACGACGCCGGCATCGACGCCAACGCGCTCCACGAGCACATCGACGAGGGCGGCAAGATCACCGAGTTCCCGGGCGTCGAGGCGATCGACCGCCGAGGACCTGGTCGCGATCCCTGCGACGTCTTCATCCCCGCGGCGCTCGGCGGCATGATCCACGAGGGCAACGCCGACCGGATGCAGTGCAAGATGCTGGTCGAGGGCGCCAACAGCCCCACCACCCCGGCCGCCGACGAGATCCTCCGCGACAAGGGCGTCTACATCATCCCCGACGTGATGGCGAACGCCGGCGGCGTCGTCGTCTCCTACTTCGAGTGGGTCCAGAACCTCCAGCACTTCCGCTGGGACGAGCGCGAGGTCAACGACAAGCTCGGCACGATCATGCGCCGCGCCTACCGCGAGGTCTCGGCGCCGCGCCAAGGAGGAGGGGCTCGACCTGCGCGAGGCCGCCTACCTGGTCGGCATCGAGCGGGTCGTCGAAGCCGCGCGCACCCGCGGCTACGTCACCACGTAGAGCGCTAGAAGTCGAAGTCCTTCGGTTCGCCCTGCTCGAACCAGAGCTCGTCGTCCTCGGGGGCGTCGCGCAGGAACTCGGGCGTCTCCTCGAGCACGTCCTCCTCCTCTCTCGGCTCGCCGTCGGCTGCGTCGCCCTCCTCGGCGACGGGCCCTCGGCTTCTCCTCGAGGCTCAGCTCGCTCCTCGACCGGCTCGGGCCTCGCGCCGGATCCTCGACGCGCCTCCTCGAAGCGGATGCTCGACCGTGTCGAGCGACTCGATCGGTGGCTCGACGGCTGGTCGGCGCTCGATCGGTGGCCGGCGGGCTCGGAGCTGGCGCACGGGCGCCTCGCCGGGCTCGGCGGCTCGGCGCCGGCGGCTCGGGCGCCGGCTCGGCGCTCGGGCTGGCGGCGTCGGCGGCCGGCGGCGCGGCGGCTCTGCTCGCCGGTCTCGGCAACCTGCGGTCGCCTCGCCGGGTCGAGGCTCATGTCCACGGTCGAGCGCTCGAGCTCGTCGGCCGACTGGTCGAACGAGGCTCCTCGGCGCTGCTCGGCCGCGGTCGGCGGGCGGCGCGACTGGCTCCTCGCCGGCGGCGGGCGGCTCCGGCAGACGGCTCCTCGGAGGTCGGCGCGTCGGCCGCCGGAGCGCTCCAGCTGGCCGTGCGGCAGGCGCCCTGCTGCCTCGGGGAAGTCGGGCTCGCCCGGGCCGGGTCGGCGGCCCGAACGCCTCGTCCTCGAGGCGCTTGAGCTCGTCCTCCTCGGCGCCCGTGCGGCGCTTGAGGTCGAGGTGCTCGCGAATCGCGTCGTCGAGAATTCCCATGGCTTTGGGGCGTGAAAAGACTACTGCCCGCGTGGGCTAGTCCGGCACGCCGGCGGCCGACGGTCTCGACCCTAGTTTCGCCGTGCGGGCGTCCGGTCCCTTCGCGCACGGCGCCCGTTCCATTGGCATCGCGCCCACGCGACCGGCGCCCGCCCGCGACCACGACCCGGTTCTTGCCGGCCCGCTTCGCCTCGTAGAGCGCCGCGTCCGCGGCGGCGATCAGCTCGCGACGTCGATCGCCGTCGCCGGGCAGCGTCGCCACCCCGATGCTCGCCGTCACCCTGATCTCCCGTCGCCGTCGGCGAGCCGGCATGCGCTCGGCCCGATCCGGGCGCGGATCCGCTCGGCCAGCTCGAGCGCCCCCTCGGGGCTCGTCTCCGGGAGCGCCACCACGAACTCCTCGCCGCCGTAGCGCGCCGGCTCGTCGATCCCGCGCGACTCGGCGTCAGGATCGCGGCCCGACCCGGCGCAGCACCTCGTCGCCCTGCAGGATGCCCGTAGGTGTCGTTGACCTGCTTGAAGTCGTCGATGTCGAGCATCAGCAGCGGAGAGCGCATGGCCGAAGCGCACGGCGCGCGCCGCCTCCTTCTCGATCAGCGTCGCGGAAGGCGCGCTTGTTCGAGAGCCCGGTGAGGTCGTCGGTCACGGCCTGCTCGGAGACGAGCTCGTGCAGGGCCACGTTCTCGATCGACGCCGCCGCCTGCCCGACCAGGTACAGGAACACGTCGCGCTCCGCGGTGGTGAACGGCGTGGCCGCGCGGGCCATGGTCATCACGCCGACGGGCTCCCCGGCGGTCGCCCGATCCGGCCGCAGCGAGCTGGCGAACGCGAATACGCCCTGCCCTGCGAGACCTCGACCGGCTCGTCGCTCGCGTAGCGCCCGGCTCTCGGCGGCCAGCGCCGCGTCCTGGACACCGGTTCGGTCGCCCTCCCCGCCTCGGCCTCCGCGCCGACGCGGCCGCTCGAGCGCGATCAGCCCGTAGTCGGCCTTGCAGGCGCCGACCGCGGTCTCGACCACGATCTCGAGCAGAGCCTGGCGGTCGAGCCCGGAGGCGAACGCCTCCCCGATCCGCCGGATCGACTCGTCGATCTCGATCTGCTGGCGGCGCAGCTCGTCCATCTGGTCGGCGAGGCGGTCGCTCATCTTGTTGAACTCGCTCGCCAGCCCCGCCATCTCGTCGCGGCCGCTGACCGGCACCCGCTGGCGAAGTCGCCCTCGCCGATGCGCTTCGCCGCGCCGAGCATCTCGCGCACGTGCCCTGCGAGCGAGCGGAGAAGCAGGGCGACGGCGATCAGGGCGACGGCGAAGAAGGCGCCGAGAACGAGACGACCACGCGCCGCTCGAGGCGAAGAAGCCCCCCGACTCGATCGGCCCGAACAGGGCCAGCCGCATCGTCCCGGCTCCCGGCAGCTGCGCCGTCGCGGCCCTCACCTTGTCCTCCGAGTCCAGGCTGACCGTCTCGAGTCCCCCCGGCGGGAGGTCTTCAGCGCCGGTCAACGGCACAGTCGAGGCGCGGCGGGTCCTTCGGACCGCTGAGCGCAGCCTCGCGGCCCGTTAAGCGATGCACCTCGGCGAGGTACGCGTCGGCGCCGTCGTCGAGGACCGTCAGCTCCGCCACGGGTCCGTTGGCCCCCGTGAGATCGCCTCCTCTCGCGACCGCCTGACCCGGTCGAACACCGGACCCCGTGGCCGCGAGCAGGTCGCCAGAAGGCGAGCGCAGGATCGCGCTCTCGGCGCCGGCCCATCGCAGCGTCATTCAGAGCGCTCTCGATCTCCGCTTGATCGACCCGCTCTGAATCGCTGCACCGAGCGCCGGATCGTTCCGAGGCCGCCGCCGCCTGCGGGCAGCGGCCACGTCCTCGCGCGAGACCGCAAGTGCGGTGTCCAGGCCCTGCTCGAGCCGTGCGTCGGCCTTGCCCGTGCGCGAGGCGTCGGTCACCTTCGTGACGAGCACGCCGACCGCGATCATCGGGAAAACCACGATGAGCACGAAGAAAAGGGTCAATCGTGCGCGAAAACTCACCCGCAGCCAGCTTAGATCGGCAGTCCCCCCGCTCCCCCCGGCGCAGCCGGTGGCGAGGGTTGAGCGTCCCTCTGCACCAGGCTCACGGCCAACGGCGGCTATTCTTCCGTCCGCCGCCGGTCCGCCGGCCGCCGCGCGGCGTGTCTCACTGGGGCTATAGCTCAGTTGGGAGAGCGCCTGGATCGCACCCAGGAGGTCGTCGGTTCGAGTCCGCCTAGCTCCACTCGACGAAACCGCAGCAGGCGGCGGCCATTGCATTCGAGCGAAGGGAGAACTCATGGGCCAGGATGAAAAGACCTACGAAGGGCAGTGCTACTGCGGTGCTGTCAAGATCGCCGTCACGGGCGATCCGGAGGGCGCCGGCTACTGCCATTGCGCCTCCTGTCAGGAGCTGGTCCGCCGGCCCGGTCAACGCATTCACGCTCTGGAAGCCCGAGGCGGTCGAGGTGACCGCAGGGCGAAGACCAGATCGGCGAGTACAACCAGAACGAGCGGAAGCTATCGCCAGTGGTGCAAGGTCGTGCGGCGGCCATCGTGCTGACGCGGCACCCGCAGTGGGACCTGGTCGACGTCTACGCGGCGACGATCCCTGATTTTCCGTTCACACCCGGGGTGCACGTCAACTACGAGTCCACCGTGCTGCCGATGAAGGACGGCCTCCCCAAGCTCAAGGACTTCCCCGAGGAGCTGGGCGGCTCCGGCGAGACGCTCGCCGAGTAGCGAGCGCTACTCCGACAGCCCGGCGGCTTCGAGGGCCGCATCCCGATCCATATAGCCCTGGATGCGAACCACCCGTCCTCCGCTCACCGCAACGACAACTGCCGTCTTGGTTTCCAGCTCGACTCCGCTGCCTCTACCGCGCCGGTATTCGTGCAAGAGCACAACGACGTCGTCGCCGGCGTCGATGAACTCCTCTGCCTCCAGGCGGCGCTCTTCCCACGCCTCCAGATCCTCAGCCTCGAAGCGTCTGGTCGATCTCGGACTGACCGTGGGCTATCTGGCCCTCTTGAAGCCCGCCGACGGTGCCGTGGAACTCGACCTCGGGATCGACCAGCTGTGCTGCCTTTTCCAGGTCCCCTCCCCGAAACGCCTCGAAGGCCTCCCGCACGAGCTTGACGTTCTCCTTCGACATCGCCCGCGCAGTATTGCGCTCTGGCCCTGAAACCGGCTGAGTCACGGACGGGCGGTTGTGCTCGCACTTGGGTGCGGATAGGCTCGCACCACGGTCTTCGAGGTCGCCCACATCGCCGGCATCCCCATCGAGGAGATGGCGCTCAGCATGGCGCCGGTCGCGGCGACGGCCGGCGGCTTCGCCTTGATGCAGGTGTCCCGCGCGAGGTCGGGTCGTGCTGCGAGCCCCCGTCGAGGAGTCCGCAAGGTAAGGGCTAAGGAGGGGTTGCGGACGCCAAAGTCACCCTCCAGGTTCACACTCGGTCGGGCAAAACGACAGGCGACCTTGAAGGCGCGCCAGAGCATTTCCCAGTTGACACGCCCCGAGGTGACTCGTCTCAGGAGGACGATCAAGGCGGCGCTTGACCGCCATGACAACCGCGGATACCAGTTCTTCGCCGGATGGCATGGGTTCCACTGGGAATCTGCCAGCACCACAACGAGCTGTTTCTCCCCTGGCACCGGGGCTATCTCTACCACTTCGAGCTCGCCCTTCAGGACATCGACCCGAAGGTGACGATTCCGTGGTGGAACTGGATGGACGAGCCCGGGATCCCTCCGGCCTATGAGCGCCGGCGCGTCGGGGGCACCGCCAATGTCCTGGCGAGCGCTCCGATTCGGCCGCTGGGGAACTCCCCGGGCGGCCAAGCTGGCCGCGCAAGACGCATCGTGATCCAGGAGCGCCGACGCCGGCAGGCTTGCCGGCACCCTTGCCGCCGCCGCTTCGGGCGGCTCAGTTCCCGGGAACCACCGGTGGCGCTTGGGAGTGGATGATGTCCTCCCCTTCCTACTCGCAGTTCATGCAGCGTTGCTGGCGAGTTCACGACAACGTCCACGTCTGGGTCGGCGGGGAGATGAGCGACCCCAATTGGGGGAGCTCACGATCCGCTGTTCTGGGCCCATCATTCGATGGTCGACCGGCTGTGGCGGATCTGGCAGCACAGGAACCCCGGGGCTCGGCCGGGCCACCGGACCCTGGGCGAGCCGATGACCTTTGCCCGGGAGCCCTCGATGAAGGTCCGTGAGGTTCTCGACGTGAAGGAGCTCGGATACGAGTACGCGGCGCAGAGCGCCAGCGCAGAAGGGCCGGCCTGATGCAGCGCTGGACGACCCCGACGCCGCTTCGATTGCCAGTTGACTTCGCCACGGTCAGTCGACTCGACCTCGAGTTTCTCAACGTCCACCGCGATGAAGGCTCGTTTACCGCCTTCGTCGACATCAACGCCGACGAGGCCTCCCTCGATGCCGGCCGAGACGACGACCGGTTCGCGGGGTCGTTCACGGTCTTTGCTCCCACCGAATGCTGGTGGGGAGAGGGCCACTGCGACTGGGATCGGTGGGGGGCCGGTCAGCTCATTCGATCAACGCCCCCCACACCACCTGACTCCGATCAACGTGTCGATGGACGTCACCGAGACGATCAGGCGACTCGGCAATCCCCGCGAGCTCGTGGTCACAGTTGCCGCCGCCCGGCGCACCGATCCCGACCGGGCCGAGGGGTGCTCCGCTTCGAGCGCCTCACGGCGCTCGCATATCAGTGATGCGCAGCTAGAGGGCCCGCGCCGACCCGGAACAGCCGCCATTCCCCGGGATCCCCTTCAGCTCGTGGAGGCCACGGTCCTCGAACTCGATCCCCGAGCCTGCGACGAGGTCCTTGACCGTGCTCGACACGACGACCTCGCCCCGGCGGCCGCGCGCCACGCGGGCTCCCGTGTGCACGGCGATCCCCGCGACCTTGCCGTCCGCGACCTCGCACTCGCCCGTGTGCAGCCCCGCGCGGACGTCGATGCCCAGCTCCCGCACCCCGTCGACGACCGCGCACGCGCAGCGGATCGCGCGGGCTGGACCGTCGAAGGTCGGCGAGGAACCCGTCGCCGGCGGTGTCGATCTCGCGGCCGCGAAAGCGCGTCAGCTCGCGCCGGACGATCGCAGTGATGCCGCTCGAGCAGCTCGCGCCAGCGCCGGTCGCCGAGCTCGAGCGCCTTGCCGGTCGAGTCGACGATGTCGGTGAAGAGCACGGTCGCGAGCATCCGGTCGGGCTCCGTCTCCTCCCATCCTCCCGACTCCCACACGTCCAGCAGGAACCGTCTCGTCTCGACGTCGATGCGATCCGCGGGCTCCGCCCAGCGCGAGGTGGCCGACACCGGGCAGCTCGACGTAGCGCGCTCCCGGGATCCGGCCGGCCAGGTAGCGCGCCGCCTGCGGCGGGCACGACCTCGTCGTCGGCGCCGTGGAGCACCAGCGTCGGCACCCGGACGGCAGGGCAGCACGTGCCTGATGTCGATCTCCTTGTTCATGCGGAGGAGCGCCTCGAGCATCCCGGGGCTGGCGCCCTACCGGAGGTAGTCGACGAACGCCTCGAGCTCGACGTCGTCGAACCGTCCCAGCGCGCGCACCGCCTCCAGTGCGTGCTCGCGCGGACCATAGACGCGCAGCTCCCGCTCGATCTCGCGCTCGTAGTCGTCCTCGGTGCGGCCCCACGGATAGTCGGGCGCCCACAGCGTTCGCGCGACCGGGCTGCGCAGAACGAGCGCCGCCGTCCGCTCCGGGTGCGTGGCGGCGAACAAGACGCTCATCGACGCGCCCTCCGAGAGACCGAAGAGCGCGGCGCGGCGGGAGCCGACCGCGTCCATCACCGCTCGCACGTCGTCCATGCGCGTCTCGAGCGTCGGCGCGCCCGCTGACGGGGTCGGACATCCCCGTGCCGCGCTTGTCGAACTTGATCAGCCGCGGAGTACGACGCGTAGTCCGCCAGGGCCGACCCGAACCCCGGCAGGCTCCAGGCCAGCTCGAGGTGCGTGGCGTACCCGGGGACGAAGACGAGATCGAAAGGCCCGTCGCCGAGCACCTGGTAGGCGATGTTGACGTCGCCGCTGCGTGCGTACCGGGTCTCCGGAGTGAGCCCCACCGCGCCATTCTCGCGCCGTTGGCACGCCGCCGTAGCGTGGTTCGCGGGCTCAGGCGGCTGGAATCCAAGCAGCCGCCATTACGCGCCCGCTACCGTCGAATCGGCCTTAGCCGCCGAGGTTCCTGTTCTCCGGGACGAACTTGTTCGCGGTGAAGATCGCGCCCTGCGGATCGGCGATCACGGTCATCCTGACCCAGGGGGCATCGAGCGGCGGGTCGATCACCTGGCCACCCAGCTCCGCCGCTCGATCCGCCGTCGCGTCCGCATCGTCGACCGCGAAGGTGACGTTCCAGTGCGCGGGGACCTCGGGCTGGTCGTCCGTGATCGGGTTGATGGAGGCGACGACGTCTTCGAAGCCCTCGGGCGCGCTCACCTCGGCCATCTGCTTGCGGAGGTCGGGGTTGTCGCGCTCGAGGTAGTCGCCGTAGCCGGGCAACGTCCACATCCCGGCGCCGCCGCCCAGGGAGAGCGTCCCCCAGCCGAACACCGAGCCGTAGAGGACTTCGCGCCTTCGGCGTCGCGTGTGTTCAAGCCGTTGAAGTTCAACGAGCCGTTCTCGTTGACGATCCGCGCGCCCTTGTGCTCCTTCGCCTGCCAGACGCAGAACGCGGCTCCTTCGGGATCCGCGAACACCGCCATCCGGCCCGCGTCCATGACATCGAAGGGCTCCATGACGACGCTTCCGCCCGCATCTTGAACCTTCGACGCGGTCTCGTCGGCGCTCTCGACCCAGACGTAGGTGTTCCACATCGCCGCGGGCGGAGCGCCCTCGGGCACCGAGCCGACGGCGGCGACATCGCCGCCGCGGATGCGGGCGATGAGGTACTTGCCGTCTGAGCCCGGCGGCATCACGTCCTCGAACTCCCATCCGAAGAGGCCGCTGTAGAAGGTCACCGCGGCGTCCGGATCGGGCTGGCTGGTGTCGATCCAGCACGGGACGCCGGGCAGATATCCGTCTCGCTCGGGCATTGGCACTCCCTTCTGCTCGCTGACATCGCCATGCACCCTACGCACGATCACATCGTTCTCGAATTCCGCGGGGCGAGCGCTCGCCAGGGTTTCGGACGGTCGCGGGCATGGTCGCGGATTCAAGCCCACTGATCGACGCCGGCGATCACGACCCTGTAGCTTGATCAAAGAGCCTCAGTTGGCCATCGATGCCTTGACCGGCCCCCGGTGGTACCCAGGGGTACATCCACCGGAAGGACGAAGTCATGCCGAGAATCATCGTGATGAGCCAGACGGGCATCGAGCGTCGGGGCGCGATCACCCTCGACGAACGCGTTGCATCTGCGGATCTGCGAAGTGGACACCGGTCCGCCGAGCTGATCGAGCGTCTTGGTTGGGCGGTTCACGACGCGGACGACGCGGAGCGCCATGAGGCGGTGGATCCGCCGTCGCCCAATTGAGCAGCTCAGCTCGCCGCGCGCCGGGCGGGCGTGACGAGCTAACAGGAGCCAGCTTGCGAGCCTCTCAGTCCGAGGCCTCGCTGGCCCTCGAGCGGCGACGTGCGCGGGGTTGATGCCAACGGAGTTCTCGCTGCCGTGCTCCTTGAACCAGGCCAGCCGGGCTTGACCTGATCGAGCGGCATCCGAGAGCTTCTTCTCGACCTCGTCCAAGCTCCCCTTCACCGTGAAGACGTCACCGCTCGGCAGCCTGACTTCCGCGTAGCCCACTGGGAGGAGGCGTGGTTCGTCGGCAGCGCGGGCTTCGGAGGCTGCCGAATAGCGCAGCGAGCCGGGCGTCGTGAGCGACTCGCCGGTCTCCAGCAGCGTCTTCAGGCCGGAGAGGATCTTCGGCCAGCCGCCGTAGAGCTCGTCGTTCGCGTCCTCGCGCAGCTGGTCGTGGGTGACGGTCAGCCGGCAGGAATCGCCGACCGGCTCGATCTCCCAGGTGACCCGCGAGGTCCCCTCGCGCTTCACGTCGTCGCTCCACAGGGCCCGGAAGCTCTGGACGAGCCGGCGCGGCGGATCGACCTCCAGGTTCTCGCCCTCGAAGATCGCCGAGGGCGCCAGCGGGTGCACGCCCTCGTAGCGGGAGCCGGGCGTCCAGTCCGAGGTGACGCCGACCCCGAAGATGTACTTCCGCCGCATCTCGCTGTCGGTGATCGCCTCCCAGAGGCGCTCCGGGGTCGTCTTGATGTAGATCTCGAACACCTTCTCCATCGTGCTCCTCCAATCGTCTCTTGAGCCCGCTGAGCGTCGCGGCCCAGGGCTCGGCGTACTTGCTCACCCAGCGGTCGTGGACGAGCCGGATCGGGACGGGGTTCAGGAAGTGCAGCTTCTCGCGGCCGCGCCGCCTGGTCACGACGAGGCCGGCCTCCTCGAGCACCCGCAGGTGCTTCATCACGCCGAAGCGCGTCATCGGCAGCCGCGCCTCGAGCGCGCTGCAGCGTCTGCCCGTCCTCCTTGAACAGCTCGTCGAGCAGGCTCCGGCGCGTCGGGTCGGCGAGGGCCCTGAACACCGCGTCCATGCCGCCGATTATAGGTGACCATTTGGTCACCTGTCAAGTCCACCCGCCAAGTGGCGACCCCGATCGGCCTCGACCCCTTAGCCTAGGGCCGCGAATGCCAAGCATTGAAGAGCTGGTCCCTCCCCAACACCTGCTGCCTGACTACGCTCGAAGCCGGAGCTACACGGCGGCCGGTGCCCGCTTCCTGGAGACGGCCAGGTCGCGCGGCCTGCAACCCCATCATCGGGTCCTCGACCTGGGCTGTGGAGTGGGGCGGTTCGCCGTGGCGCTCGCCGGCTACCTCGACGAGCGGGGGAGCTACGTCGGCGTCGACATCCACAAGCGCTCGATCAGGCTCTGCCGAAAGTACATCGGGCGGAAGCTCGACAACTTCAAGTTCAAGCGGGTCCGACCGCTCGACGCCGCCGAATTCCGATTCCCGTTCAGCGCCGCGTCATTCGACTTCGTGTTCTCCAACTCGCTCTTCACCCACCTGCTGCCCAGGTGGCCGAGAACTACCTGACGGAGATCGGCCGGCTGCTTCGGCCGGGGGGTCGAACCCTCAACACGCTCTTCCTGCTCAACCCCGAGTCGCTCGCCCGGCTCGACTCGGAAGATCGCCCCAGGGGACGACGCACGAGTTCGGAGACGGCCTGGCGCGAGTGAAGCGGATCGACCGGCCCCAGGGATGGATCGCCCACGACGAGGGCCGCGTCCGTACGTGGCACGAGCGCGCGCACATGCAGATCGAGGATCCGATCCGCTACGGCTCCTGGCCCGGACGGGAGTCGTCCGGCCCCGGCTTCGGCGAGAAGGACATCGTCGTCGCGGTGAGAGCCCGGCGCGGGATTCCCCACCTCTTTGTCCGAGGCACGAGCCCTGCCTACGGCGGACAGCCGCGCCGCCCCTCCCCACCCGAGCCCCTCAGCGCCGCTTCCTCGGCGCCGGAACGCCGAGCAGCGCGGCCTGGACCTTCCTCAGGCGGTCGACGTCGCCACGTATGCCGGCGACGGCGTCGTTGAACAGAAACGCCTCGGCCAGCTTGACGATCGCGTAGGCGAGCGTCGACGTCTCGACGGGAGGCGCGTACCTGCCGGCACGAACGCCACCTCCTCCTCGATCAGCTCGGCGATGCTGGCGACGATCCGCGGCTGGAGGGTTCCGGCGCCGGAGGTGATGATCCGCAGGGCGGCGTCGCGCTCGGCCTCGACGAAGTGACGCAGGGCGGGAGCGTCGGCGAGGCTGCGATTGAAGCGGTCGAAGGTGTCCAGGAGCGCCGTGCCGCCCCGCCCCCGGGCCTTCGCGCGCGCCTCGGCGAGCAGCGGCTCGGCCGCTCCGAATAGCACCTCGCCGATCAGCTTCTCGCGCGAGCCGAACCAGCGGCATGCCGATGCGTCGCCCGCCCGAGGCCGAGCTCGTTGGCGATCGCCCGGAGGTCGACCCGCCGGCCCCGCAGGTAGCGATGCATGGCCGCCGCCAGCACCTCCTCGCGGGTGGCGGCGGGAGGGCGGCCGGGCGGCCGGACGCTCTGGGGGCTACCCATCGAAGGGAAGTTAGCGACGGTCCGAGCCACCGGCGGGCCCGCCGCCGCCGCTCACGAGTGAAACGCGGCCAGCCGTTCGGCCTCCACGTCCAGCTCGCGCCGCGCCGCCGCGGTGAGGCGCCCGAACGGCTCCAGCCGCACCCGTCCCTTCTCGTACTTCCAGGTCCCGGCCACCTCGCCGTCGACCAGGAACGTGTGGACCGAGTGCGGGGTCTTGGTGTTGAAGACGGCCGGCCGGTAGCGCTCCGGCAGGATCCCGGTTCGCCTGGCGTGCGCCAGCAGGGTCGCGTCCCAGACCGGGAGGAACCGAGCGGGCGCGGGAGTTTCGGGATCGGGTAGAGGCGCGCGGGGAAGGTCGAGCAGCTCCTCGCCGTCCTCGGCGCAAAAGCGGCGCAGGCGAAGGCGCTCGAGCGCCGGCGCGATCTCCTTCGGCCGCAGCCCGGCCCAGTCGGCGATCTCGCTTCGCGAGGCCGGGCCGAAGCCGCCCAGGTAGCGGCGCACCAGAAGCTCGGTGGCTTCCTGGGGGGTCACCTCCGCCGGTCCCAGCCACTCCTCCGCCGCCGCGTACAGGTCGGCTCGGCGTCGCTCCCAGGTGCCCGAGGGCGGGGCCCGGACGAGCTCGAGCCACAGACCGACGCCGTTGGTCACCGCGCTTCCCTTGCCGAGGAGCTGGTCGATCTTGGCGCGGCGCAGCGGCCCGTCGGCGAGCCTGGCCCGCAGACGCCTGGCCAGCGCCGCCATCTGGCGCGCGCTCGGGGCCCCGCGGTGGGACCGCAGCCACCCCTCCCTGCGACCGGGCAGGATGGCGAGCGCGAACGGCCAGTAGTCGCGCCCGGACACGAGGTGGATCGTCGAGCGCATCAGCGTTCCCTGGACGACCGTTCGCCGCTCGAGCGCC
The DNA here is from genome assembly GCA_963760665.1 of uncultured Actinomycetes bacterium. GTDB lineage: Bacteria > Actinomycetota > Thermoleophilia > Solirubrobacterales > 70-9 > AC-56. The sequence goes on along the minus strand of CAVXDS010000006.1, from coordinate 796,061 downwards.
CGAGTCAGATCGTCGCGCTGCAGCCCTTCGACCCTCGACCACAGCCCTATGTACATCGAGGGCGCGTACTGGGCCTGCAGGCCGCCGACGCGCTCGAGGGCCCGCGGCAGCGGCAACCGGACCCGCTCGAGCAGCAGCTGGCGGGCGAGCAGCGCCCGGTTCAGCTCGCGCTGGGTGAGGGTCCGCGCGGTCGGGGCCATGCGGCCAAGCTACACGGCCGGCTCAGGGGCGCGGCGGGCCGAAGCGCTGCGTCAGGCTCGGCTCGGTCAACCACGCCGAGAGCGGCTCGGGCGTCGGCTCCGCCAGGGGCTGGCGCGGGTCCAGCTGCCTGGGCGTGCCCTTGCGCCAGTCTCCGTCCCTGAAGATCGCCTCGGTGGCCAGCTCCGCGAGGTCTCCCGGGCGACCCGGGCTGCCGAAGCCGAACACTCGCTCGGGGCCAAGCACCGCGTTGGCCTCCGCCCGGCCCTTGACGAGCCGGCGGTAGTCGTTTCGCTCCAACTCACCTGGGTGCGCTTCGAGCGCATGGAGGATCTGGCGCAGGCGCTCGGCGCCGAAGTAGGTGATCAGGGTCGGGAAGGGCAGATCCGCCCACAGCCCCCACATCCACCAGGCGGGCGAGGCGTCCATGAGCGGCGACAGGGCGTCGAGCGCCGCGCGGCCGACCACCTCGTGACCCGGGTGGCGGTCGTGGGGGCTCGGGGAGAAGACGATGTCGACCGACTCCCGCCGGACGAGCTCCGAAATCAGCTCGGCGAGCTCGCTCTGCGCGGCCTCGAGGTCGTCGTCCGAGCCGATCGCAACCGGGGGACTGGAGATGAGGAGCTCGAATCCGGCGCGCCTGCAGGACTCGCGGACCTCCGCCTCGCGGCGCTCGTGGTCCCCGGGCCGGCCCAGCCCAGGCGGCGTTGATGATCCGGTGACCGCTCGCCTGCAAGGCGAGCATGATCGCGGGGCCTCCCGTCACCTCGTCGTCCGGATGCGGAGCGAGATGCAGCAGCGTCCGGCGGACAGACGGGGGGTTGCCGGGAATGCCGCTCGAGGCGCGCGCGATCATGCGTCGCCCCCAGCCTATTGTTGATACGGAGGCCTGATGCGACCGACACGAGAGCAGGTGATCCTGGTCACCGGGGCGACCGACGGGCTCGGCCGGGCCCTGGCGGGTGAGCTGGCAGGGCGCGGCGCGACCATGCTGCTCCACGGGCGAGACGAGGGGCGCCTGGCCGACACCATCGATGAGATCCGGGCCCGGACGCGAAGCGAAAAGCTTCGCGCCTACCGGGCCGACTTCTCATCTCTTCAGGACGTGGGCCAGATGGCCGAGCGGATCGAGCGCGATCAAGATCGGATCGACGTGCTGGTCAACAACGCGGGGATCGGCTCCACGCTGCCCGGAGACGGCCGGCGGATGCAGAGCCGCGACGGTCACGAGCTGCGCTTCGCGGTCAACTACCTGGCGCACTTCCTGCTGACGCGAAGGCTCGAGTCGCTGATCCGAGCGTCCGCGCCGGCCCGGATCGTCAACGTGAGCTCCGCCGGCCAGGCGGCAATCGACTTCGACGACGTGATGCTCGAGCGCGCCTACGACGGCACCCGAGCCTACTGCCAGAGCAAGCTCGCCCAGATCATGTTCACATTCGACCTCGCCGACGAGCTTCGCGACGCCCGGGTCACCGTCAACTGCCTGCACCCGGCGACCGCCATGCCAACCAAGATCGTCATCCACGCTCGGGGTGGCGCGCTGAGCACCCTGGAGGAGGGCCTGGAGGCGACTCTGCGGCTGGCGACAGACGACGGACTCGACGGCGTCACGGGCCGTTACTTCGACGGGCGAAGCGAGGCTGGGGCCCACCCCCAGTCCCATGACCCCGGCGCCCGCCGCCGTCTGCGCGAGCTCAGCGAGAGCCTGGTCGGCCTAGGGCCCTGAGGAGGACGCCGCCGACAGCGCGCTCAGGATCTCGTCGCCGCGGGGGCTGCCCAGCCCCGTGCAGGCGTCCCATCCGGGCCCTGCTTCGTAGTCGCCATTGTCGCCCGAGACGATGTCGCGAAACGCCTCCGTGCTGGCCGGCTCGGAATACAGCACCGGATTCAAAAAGCCCACCGGACTGGCCACCTGCTGGTTGATCAGCGCGATCAGGGCGGCATACAGGGGAGCCACGGCGCTGGTCCCCCCGATGACCGTGTCCTGGCCATCGACCCGGACCTTGTATCCGGTCACCGGGTCGGCGTCGCCGGCCACGTCGGGGACGCCGCGACCGATCTTGTGCTCCGGGTTCGCCGATCGTGGCACCCCCGCTCCCCGCTGGTAGGGAGGTGGCTCGAAGAACTCGCTGACGCCGCCGCCGGTGGCGCCGCCGGTGGGTTCGTGCCAGACGACCTCGTTCGTGATCTGGGCGTCCGTGGACTCCAGGCGCGTGCCGCCACAGGCGAGGACCCAGGGGCTCGCAGCCGGGAAGTCGACGTGAGCGCGGCCATCGCCCACCTCGTCGTTCGACCCGTCGTCCCCCGCCGCGCAGCAGACCGAGACGCCCAGTGCGGCGGCCTCCTTGAATACCTCGTCGTAGGCCCGCAGCGCCTGTGGGGGCCAGCGCCTTCTCGGCTTCGCCCCAGCTGATCGAGATCACCGATGGCCCGTTCTGGGCGTCGTGCACGGCGGTGGTGATCGCGTCGAGGAAACCCGCGGTGGTGTTCGGGGCGAAGTACACGACCAGCTTCGCTCCGGGGGCCACGGCGCCGACGACTTCGATGTCGAGCATCACCTCGCCGTCCGCGCCCTGCGGCCCCTCCGGGACGTTTCCCGCGCCGTCGACGGAGACCGACGAGACCTCCGGCTGCGGGGAGATGCCGAGCTGGTCGAAGTAGGTCACCAGGTCCTCGGGCTGATAGCCCCCGCCGAGCTCGATGATCGCCACCGTTTGGCCCGCGCCATCCGAGCCGGTCGGGAAGTCGTAGAGCCGCGCCACTTCGTTCGGGCCGTAGGCATTCCTCGCCGCACGAGGCTCGGCGCCGTCCTTGGACAGATGGCGAATGTGAGGCCGGACCTGGGGGCGATCGTCGAGCCCGAACACCCCCTCGACCACGTCGGCCAACTCGGCCGGCACGTAAACGGGGCCGACCCGCCCGCGGAACAGGCCAAGGTCGGGATGCTCATACAGCGCCAGGTCGACCCCGAACGCAGTGCTCATGTCACCGATGCTGCCGCGCAGCACCACCGTGCGGCGGGCCTCGCTCGCCTCCACGACCTCGAGGCGGTGAGCGCGGGCAAACTCCTCGACCTTCTTCAGGTCCGCGGGCTCGGCTCCAAAGCGCTCCGCGAACTCCTCGCGGGTCAGCTGCCCGGGCTGAGCGCCGATCGCGGCGAGGGCGTCGGGGTCGTCGCCGGAGCTTCGTCGCCGCACGGTGAGCGTGACCTGCATCTGTCGCTGCGGGTCGACGTCGCCGACCTGGCGGGCGTCCTTGAGCGGCGCTCGGTCGCTGCCGCGAAGCTCGACGTCGTCTTTGGACCGGGCCATCAGGAAACTCCTGGCAACCCTCGCATTTACCCCGGGTCGAGTCAAGCGTGCGAAGCGCCGTCACGCGCCGCTCTCCGCCGGCTCGCCGCGATCGGGCGGTCTGCGGGCGTCGTGACCGGGATACTCCCGGGCCCGTGTCCCAGCAGCCGATCAACGAGCTCTTGGTCGCCCGGCACGGCGAGACCGAGTGGAGCGCCAGCGGGCGTCACACGAGCAGCACGGACCTGCCGCTGACCGCCAACGGCCGCCGGCTGGCCCAGCGGCTGGCGCCACGCCTCACCGGGCGCCGCTTCGCCCTCGTGCTGACCAGCCCGCTGCGTCGCGCCGTCGAGACCTGTGAGCTTGCCGGCCTGGCAGCCCAGGCCCAGGCTCGGGACGACCTGCGCGAGTGGGACTACGGCGACTATGAGGGCCTCACCAGCTCGGAGATCCACCGGCGGCGCCCCGGCTGGAGCCTGTGGCGCGACGGCTGCCCGAATGGGGAGACGGCTGCCGACGTCGGGGCGCGGGCCGACCGCGTGATCGCCGAGATCCGCGCCGCCGACGGTGACGCGGCCGCCTTCGGTCACGGCCACATGCTGCGCGTGCTGGCCGCCCGCTGGCTCGGGCTCTCGCCCTCCGACGGCGCCCTGTTCGCGCTCGCCACCGGAACGCTGAGCACGCTCGGCTACGAGCACGGCACCGCCGTGATCCGGAGCTGGAGCGAGCCGCCGGGCTCTTCCTAGCCGCAAGCCGAAACTACATCGGTGTGAGCGCCGGCATCTACCATCCCGCGCCCATGCGCATCGACGAGCTGTTCAGCGCCGACGAGCCCGTGTTCTCATTCGAGTTCTTCCCGCCGCGCACGCCGGAGGGTGTGGAGACCCTGTTCGAGACCGTCGAGGCGCTGAAACCGCTCGAGCCGTCGTTCGTCTCGGTCACCTACGGGGCCGGCGGAGCGACCCGTGACGGCACGGTCGAGATCGCCACTCGAATAATCCGCGAGCACGGCCTGGAGACGATGGCGCACCTGAGCTGCGTCGGCGAGACGACCCAGGGCCTTGTCGAGATCCTCGACCGCTTCGAGGCAGGGGGAATCGACAACGTCCTCGCGCTGCGCGGCGACCCGCCTCGCGGTGAGATCGAGTTCAAGCGCCCGGAGGGCGGCCTGGACTCCGCCGCCGAGCTGGCCGGCTTCATTCACGAGCGCTACCGGTTCGCGATCGGCGGCGCCTGCTTCCCAGAGGTTCATCCCGAGGCCCCCAGCCTCGAGGCCGACCTCGCGTACCTGAAGACGAAGGTGAGCGCCGGCGCCAGCTTCCTGGTCACACAGCTCTTCTTCGACAATCGCATCTACTTCGACTTCGTGGACGCCGCGCGCGCGACCGGGATCGAGGTCCCGATCGTCCCCGGCGTGATCCCGATCGCCAGTTACGCGCAGATCGTGCGCTTCTGCCAGCTCTGCCAGGCCTCGATCCCACCGCCCCTCGCCCGGGCGATGGACGCGCTGGGGGGCGACCAGGGCGCCGAGGCCGAGCTCGGCATGGCCTATGCGGCGCGCCAGTGCGAGGAGCTGCTGGCGGGCGGCGCGCCGGGAGTCCACTTCTACACGCTCAACAGGGCGCCGGCGACTCGTGCCGTGCTCAGCGCGCTGCGCGTCGGGCGGCCGTGGAAGCGGGCGGCCTGAGCGCCAACCCCGGCACCGTTAGGGGCGCCGACCGCGGCGAGCCCCAATAGACTCGCGGTATGGCCGATCCCGACGGCTTCTTCCGCTACCGCGGCCACCGCATCGCCTACGAGGTACACGGCGAGGGTGATCGAGCGCTGGTCTTGATTCACGGCCTGCTGATGAACCGCCGCATGTATGACGACCTGGCGCCGGAGATGGCCTCGCGTGGAAACCGGGTGATCACCGTCGACCTGCTCGGCCACGGCGACTCCGACAAGCCCCACGACATGCGCATCTACTCGATGAGCTCGTTCGCCAGTCAAGCGGCTGCGCTGGTCGACCACCTGGGGCTCCGCGCACCGGTGGTGGGAGGGACGTCGCTGGGGGCAAACGTGACCCTGGAGCTCGCCGTCCACCATCCCGAGCGTGCCGGTGGGCTGTTCATCGAGATGCCCGTACTCGAGGACGCGCTGCTTGGCGCCGCGCTGATCTTCACGCCGATCCTCCTGGGCCTGCGTTTCGGCAAGCCGCTTTTGGGCGCCGTCTCGGAGGCCCTGCGGCGAGTGCCTCGCTCCCACTACCTCGTGGACATCATGCTCGACTGGCTGCGGCGAGACCCGGAGTCCTCGCGAGCGGTTCTGGAAGGAATCCTGTATGCGGGCGCCGCGCCGCCGCCCGAAGAGCGCCAGCGGATCGAGCACCCCGCGCTGGTGATCGGCCATCCCAACGATCCGCTTCACCCTTTCTCGGACGCCGGCATGCTGGTCGAAGAGATGCCCAATGCCCGGCTCGTCGACGCCAACTCGATCTTCGAGTGGCGCTTCAGTCCCGGGCGCCTCAACGACGAGCTGGGGCGCTTCCTCGACGACGCCTTCGCCGAATCCGAGCTGCACGGAGCGCGTCCGGCGGGCGCGGCCAGTGATTTGGCCGGTTAGCCCGCATCCACGTTAAGCCGCATCCGCTACCCTGGCGCGCCCGATGGCGACCCGCAAGGAGGAAAAGGCACGCCTCCGGGCTGTGCGGCTGGAGGCCGAGCAGCGCGAGGCGACGGGCGCACGGAAGCGCCTGATCCTCGGCTACGGCGTCGCCGGGGCGCTGACCGCCGCGGTGCTTGCCGGGATCGTGGTCGTGATCGCGAGCGGTGGGGGTGGCGCGGGCGGCGACCAGCCGGCGGACGCCCACGTCGACACCGCGACGGGCAGTGTCAACGGGGTCGCGCCCGACGCTCGCCAGGGCACGTCCCCCCCGCCGGTCGCCAACCTGGACCTGACCAGCGCGGCCCGCGAAGCGAACTGCGTCCTGCGGCTGAACCTGCGCGATGAGGGCAACTCCCACGTGGCGCCCGGAACCCACGTCACCTATCACACCAACCCACCGACCTCCGGCAACCACGTGACCACCCCCTTCCAGCAGGCCGACGGGGCCTACAGCCAGGAGCCCGACTCGATCGACTTCGTCCATTCCCTGGAGCACGGACGGATCGAGATCCAGTACGCCCCCGACCTCCCCGAGGCAGATCAGCTCGCCCTGAAGGGCGTCTTCGACGAGAGCCCGTCGGGCATGCTGCTGTTCCCGAACCGCCAGATGCCGTACCAGGTCGCGACCACCGCCTGGACGCAGCTGATGGGATGCAAGACCTACGAGGGGGCGAAGACGCTCGACGCGATCCGCGACTTCCGCGACCAGTACCGCGGCCGCGGCCCCGAGACGCAGGTCCCGATCACCCCTGTAGCTCACCCGCGCCGCTTCTCCTCCTCCCTGCTGGCCCGCCGCTCGCGCAGCGTGGTCGCGATCGCCGACCACAGCACGATCAGCACCGGCAACGCGTACAGGGGCCAGAAGTACCAGTGGCCGAGGTGTGCAAGCGGCAGGATCATGGCGATCAGGCGTTGGACTGCGAGAGCAGGAACAGGCCCAGGCAGGTGAAGGCGACCATAACGAGCAGCATCCACCGCTGCGACTGGGAGGCGCGCACCCGGTCGCCGTAGACGGTGAGCGCCTTGTCGTGGGCGAGCATCAGGCCGGTTACGTGCCCGGTGACCAGCGCCGCGACCTGCACGTACCAGATCGTGTTGGCGCTCAAGAGGCCGTAGTTGATCCCGCTGGACGCGGTCCCGAACAGGTCGGACCCGTCCCCGAGCGGATCCGAGAGCAGGTAGGTGAACTGGGCCTGCTCGCCGAACACGAACAGGCTGAAGTAGTGGGCGGCCAGGTACGCCACGCCGATCGGGATCAGGGTGTGGGCGAAGCCGGTGCCCAGCGATCTGAGTGACGGCGAGCCGCGCACTGTCCGCATCCCGCGAACGCCCGCCCAGTAGATCCCAGCCACCCCGGCAAACGTGATGGCGAAGAAGATCGACTCCGAGGTCCTGAAGGCGGTGGTCGGCCCCAGCCCGATGTCGGTGAGGCGGTCGAACAGGCTGCGGATCGGCGACTGCCATAGCCCCTCCTGGGCGCCGTCGAAGGTCGTGTTGGCGATCGTCGCGACGACGAGCGCGATCGATCCGGGAATGCCCGCCCAGCGGGTCGCCGCCTCCAGCGGGCGGCGGGTCCCGAGCCGCCCCTCGCGCACCTCGAGTGGAGCCAGCTGCGAGAACATCCCGTAGTAGACGGAGAACGTCTCCCCCCGCTCCAGCCAGGTCTCGACTCCGAACAGGAGCATCGCGAGCAACGTGTAGGCGGTGTAGGCCAGGGTCGCGATCGCGACCGTCCTCGGTTGCAGGCCCACCGCCTGAAACCCGCTGGTCCCGTAGACCAGCTCGAGCCAGACGAAGGCCACGATCCCGACGACCGCCGGCCAGCGCCCCAGCCGCTCGGGATAGCGGAGCGGCGCGGGACGCGCTTGTCCGGCGACCAGGCGGAACACCGCGCCAACGGCTCGCGCGATCGCGCGCCACGGGTTGAAGGCCCGAAACACGTCCCCGAGCAGGATGCTGAGGACGACCATGCCGAACCAGAAGGTCACGAAGACGAAGGTGACCGCGAAGTTCAGGTTCGGCTCGTCGGTCCCGCGGAGTCCGGTGTAGACGACCACGCCGAGCAGGAAGACGCCGATCGCCCCGGTGACGATCTGTGTCGCGAGCGCGGTCACGGGGCGCGAGAGCCGCTCCGAGACCGGCCGCCAGTGGTCGGAGGAGAACCTCGAGTCGCGCCAGGCGACCGAGAGGGCGACGAACGAGACGATCAGGACGACCGACGCCCCCCACGCGAACAGCCACGCCGGGATCGGCAGGTCCTGCCGGCCGATCAGCAGTCCGTGGGCGACCGGCAAGAGCAGGGAGATCAGGGCGTCACCTTCAGCTCCGCCACCTGGACACCGGTCTGCTCCTCGCCATTCACCAGGTGATGGACCTCGACCTCGAACTCTCCCTCCGCGGTCGCCGGGAAGTCGAACTTCGCGGTCTGGCCGGGCTTCACGTCCTTCTCGAGCTCGTAGCCGTGCACGTGGACCTCGGCCGGGACGTCCGGCGTGACGTCGAAGCGGACTGGATCGCCCTGGGCGACCTCGATATTCCGCACGCCGCCGACCGGGGCGCCGTCCTTGAACGTGATCTTGGTGAGCCCCGTGGTCACGCTCGAGGAGTCCCCCCCGTTGTCCTTGAGGACGACGAACAGGACGACGGCCGCCGCTATCGCGCCCGCGGCCAGGCCGAGGCTCAGCTTTCTCGATTGCATGGGTGCACCCTTTCCGCGCGGACGGATCCGCGCAACGGTCACCGGCCGCGGGCAACGCCCGCGGCCTTGATCAGCCGCCGCGAAGGAGCGGGGGTGCGCGCCGCGCGAAGCCAAAGCCCAGATTCAGCGACGTAAGGGGGCGGCGAGCCGCACAGACGTGTGGCTGGGCCAAGGTCGCGGGGCGCCGAGGTGAGCGCCGACGCACCGCAACGCGAGCCAGCGTCCTATCGACTCCCGCGGAGCGCGAGGCAGGCCACCGAACACACGGCGCCGATCGCCAGCGCCAGCGGCAGGAAGACCCAGCCGCCGTGAGCCCCGACGGCGGCCAGCCCCGCGGGATGGCCGGCGGCAATCGCGCCCTCGGTCAGCTCCTGGGCACAGAAGATCGCCGCCAATGCCAGCCCGTACACCGCCGCCGTGCGCCGAAAAGCGGCGGCGGCTGGCTCATCTGCCGGGCGGGCCGAAGGCGCGAGGGCACCGGCGAGCAGCGTCGCCAGCAACGTGGCAAGGGCCAGGACGACGAGCGCGCCCCCCAGGTCGGACATGTAGCCGTGCCCCTGCTTCGCGAGCGCCTCCCCCGCCCCGTGTCCGTAGGCGATCAGGTAGCGGAGCTCGTGAACGGCCAGGGCGCCGAGCGAGAGGAGCGAAGCCCCCCTGGCGATGCGACTCGTGCGGCGCAATGCGTTCACGGGCGCGCGAGTCTACGGAAGGCTATGGGGCGGAGGCGCGGTAGAGCGGGAAGAACCCGGGGTCGGCGTGGCCCTCGCTGAGCCGCTCGTACGCGCCGGAGTCGCAGACCAGCTCGTGCGTATGGAAGGGAAGCTCGCCGTTGGCGAAGCCGCGCTTGAAGTCCTCCAGGCCATCGCCGGCCTGGACGCCGCCGCCGAGGTTGAGGGTGACACCGAGTTCGCCGGCGAGCTCGATCATCGCCTCGACGACGTTCTTGAACGGAGAATCGCCGAGGTGGGCTTCGGCGGTGCCGCCGAGGTAGTAGTGCAGGAGGCCATCCGAAAGGGCGGCGATCGCCGCCGCGGCCGTGGCGCCGTCGGGACTGCGACCGAGCAGGAGCCAGGAGCGCTCGAAGCCAAGGATGGTCCCAAGATAGTCCGGGTCGAAGAAGTAGCGCTCCGCCGCCTTCGCCCGACGCATCGTCTCGGTGTAGGCGGCGTGGAAGCTCGCCCGCTCCTCGACCGAGGTCCGGGGCCCCTCCAGCACCTCGATCCGGTAGCCGAGGTTGCGGTTGCGGCGGATCTGCTCGCCGAAGCGCGAGCGCGTGCTCCGGGGGCGGGCCGGGTCGTGGACCTGGACCACCGACCGCGGCGTTGCCCGTGCCAGGCAGGGCTCCTTGCCCAGCCGCTCGCGCGCGAAGACGCTCACCAGCCCCGTGCTCGACCAGTCGATCCCGGCGGGATCAGGTGGCGAGCCGGTCTCCCGGCGCACCGCGGCGCCGGGATATCCGTACGGCGAGGTCGCATCCGACAGCCCGGTGCTGGGGATCTCGCGGACGAGCAGGGGAAACGCGATCGATGACGCGGCATCCTGGATCCGCAGCGTATGGGTGACGCCCTCGGCGTCGTAGAAGGCGCGAGAGCGGAAGAAGTCGGCCGTCTGGGCCGCCTCTCCCCGGTCGGCCACCAGCTCAGCTCGCGGGGGATCGGCGGTCAGCTCCGCCCGTCCTGGAACCCGGCGAACTCCTCGGGCAGAAGGCCCCAGACCTCGTTGTCGATCGCTTCGTCGCCGCGGCGAATCGCTCGGCGCATGACCCCCTCGCGCTTGAAGCCGAGGTGGATGACGACCTTCTGAGCCGCCCGGTTGGTGGCCGGGATCTCGGCGTGGATCCGGTGGGCGCCGTGCTGCTCGAAAGCGTGCACGCAGGCTTGCCGCTCGGCCTCGCGGGCAACGCCCTTGCCCCACGCGTCCGGATCGCCGACCAGCACCGCGAGCTCGGGCCCGGTGTCGCGCTCCAGCCCGAACAGGGCCACGAACCCGACCGGCTCGGTCCCGTCGTCCAGCAGGATCGCCCACTTTCGGTCGCGGCTACGGTCCATCGCCCGCTCGACCCATCCACGGGCGTCCTCCTCGGTGAAGGTCTCTCGCTGTCCCACCAGGTCGGCCGTCACGCGCGAGTCGTTGAACCAGCGGTGCGCCGCCGTCGCGTCGCGGGGCTCGAAGTCGCGAAGCTCGATCTTCGCCGCCATCGCGGTGCCACCTACCTATCCGTGGAAAGCGGTTTGAGGTTACCCACCCCGGATGGCTCTGCGTGTTCGCTTTCGTCCATCGGAGCTGGCGAGTGTACGGCGATCTAGCGCTCCGGCTCGCCGATGTGCAGCAACGGATGATCGAGCCCATGCTCCTCGCACAACCGCGCCACGCTTTCGGGCTGAAACTCGAGCCCGTACTTGGCTCCGAGCTCCCCGAGCTGCGCCGGGTCGAACTCCGGGGCCTCCACGATGGCCCCGAGCTCATCGAAGAAATGCTCGAAGCCGCCCGGCGAGATGATCTCCAGGATCCGGCAGGGCTCGTCGCCGGCGTTCCAGAAGGTATGCCACTGGTCGCGCGGCTTGAACGCCAGGTCGCCCACCTCCGCGTAGACGACGTCGTCACCGAGCAGGGCGCCCATCCGACCCTCGACCACGAAGCTGTACTCGTCCTCACGGGAGTGCCTGTGGATCGGGGCCGCCAGGCGTCGGGGCGGCATCGGGTGCTCGACCAGCGAGAAGCCTCCACCCGTCTCCTCGGTCCAGGCCATGAACCGAGCGCCGATCGATCCCAGGTCGACCGCCTTGCCGCCGTCGGGTCCGACGATTCGCGGCCCCTGCGAGGCATCGAATCGCTTTGGGCCGGTCGTCTGCGAAGACGCTTCCATGTCGCTCTCCTCGTATTCGTTGAACAGAAGTGTGCGGCGAACCTACCATGCGCCTCGCGTCCTGTCAATATTCAGTGAACAGATATGTCTGGTGAACGCAGCGAGACCGGGGCTCGCATATACAGGAAGCGTCGTCGCGCCGAGCAGGAGCGGCAGACCCGTGAGCGGATCACCGAGGCCGCGGTGAGGCTCCACGGCACCCTCGGGCCGGCCCGGACCACCGTCAGCGGTGTCGCCAAGGAGGCCGGCGTTCAGCGGGCAACCGTCTATCGCCATTTTCCGGATGAGCTGTCGCTGTTCGCAGCCTGCACGGCGCACTACTGGGCGACCAACCCGATGCCGGACCCGGCGGCATGGTCGTCGATCTCCGATTCCGAGGCCCGCCTGAGGCATGCGCTGGGTGAGATGTACGCGTTCTTTCGCCGCGCCGAGGGGATGTTGGAGAAGACGAGCCGCGACGCGCCCCTGGTCGAGGCGATGGCAAGGCCGGTGGCGGAGTTTCGCGATTACCTGACCGCGGCCGGCGCCGCGATCATCGCCGGCCGGCCAGAGCGCGGCGAGGCGCGACGGCGCGTGCAAGCGGCGGTCGGACACGCGGTCTCATTCCCCACCTGGCAATCGCTCGTGCGCCAGCAGGGCCTCGAAGACGCCGAAGCCGTCGCGGTGATGGCGGCGCTGGTCGAATCGGCGGGAGGCGCCCGGCCGACCAAGGGCTAGAAGCGGATCCGCCCCGGGGCTTGCCGTGTCCGCCGGACACCTCGCTAACCGTACAGCCCCTGTCCCGTCAGCAGGAGGCGCGCGGTGCGGCCCAGGATCCGTAGGTCGAGGGCCGCCGAGCGGTGGTCCACGTACCAGACGTCGAGCTCGATCCGTTCCTCCCAGGGAATCCCCGCACGCCCGTTCACCTGTGCCCAACCGGTGATCCCGGGCTTGACCTCGAGCCGGCGCCGCTGGCGCGGCGTGTACAGCTCCACCTGGGCGGAGAGCGTCGGACGGGGGCCGACGATCGCCAGCTCGCCACGCAGCACGTTGACGAGGTTGGGGATCTCGTCCAGCGACAGCCGGCGCAGCAGGTGCCCGACCCGGGTCACGCGAGGATCGTCCTCGAGCACCGGCGTGCCGACACCAACCGGGTCGGCCCCAAGCCGCATCGTGCGCAACTTGTAGACCTCGAACTGCCGCCCGTCCTTGCCGACCCGGCGTTGCCGATAGATCACTGGGCCCCGCGAGTCCAGCTTGATCGCAGTCGCCGCAATCAGCACGAACGGGCTGGCGAGCACCAACCCGATGCCGGCGAGCGTGACGTCCACGATTCGCGGCAACCCTCTCACCGTGTGCCCTCCGCCTTTTCCCAGGTGGCGGGCACCCCCCGCCGCAGGTAGTCCCAGAGGCCGGCCGCGCTGGCGGCGGTCACCGCGACGTAGTAACGAGCAAGCTGGAAGGCGCGGAGCGACACCACAGGCGCCAGCGCCGCAGCGCCAAGCAGGGTGAGTTGCGCCGCCAGGGTGACGACGTAGAGCCAGCCGTGCCCGAGGAGCGCCAGGTTCGTTCCCAGCGCGATCAGGTGGAGGATCGGCGACATATAGCGCAGGGCGCGGTGCGACAGGATCTCGAAGGCGTAAGCGGGCCCGTAGCCGCGGGGTGAGAGCATTCCGTGCCGAAGGATCGTCGCCCAGGCTCCGGCGAGCATCCGTCGCTTGCGCCGGAATTCCGAGCCGAGGGTCGCCGCCATCGGCTCTCGGGCGACCGCGCCTGGCTCGAAGACGGCGCGCCAGCCTCGCTTGGTGAGCTCGTAGGGGAAGGAGATGTCCTGGCCGCGAGTCGGCTCGAGCGCGATGTAGGCCTCCCGGCGCACCGCGTTGATCGCCCCATTGCCGGCGGTGACGCCGGCCAGGCGCGATTCGAGGGCCCGGATGGCCGTCTCGTAGCGCCAGTAGACGCCCTCCTGGTTCTCACCGCCCTCCCCCTCGAGGCGAAGCTGCCCGCAGGCATAGGCGATCTGCGGATCGGCGAGCCGCGCCACCAGGCGCCCGAGCGCATCGGGCTCCCAGATCGAGTTGGCGTCCGAGAAGGCGAGCACCTCCCCGCGCGCCCTCTCGACCGCGGCATTGAGCGCCGCGACCTTGCCATCGCGCGGCACCTCGAGCACCAGATCGGCACCGGCCTTCGCCGCCCATTCGAGGGTGCGGTCGGTCGAGCCGTCCGAGACGACGACGACCTCGAGCCGCTCGCGTGGATAGTCCAAGGCGAGCGTCGAGCGGACCCAGCGCACGATGCTCACCTCCTCGTCGTGAGCGGCAACGATCAGCGACACGCTGGGCAGTCGCTCGGGCACCTGCGCGACGTCATCCTCTGCCCTGCGAAGCCGCGCCAGGAGCCACAGGAGCGCCGGGTAGCCGACGTGCGTGTAGACAAGCAGCCCGACCGAGATCCAGAAGGCGATCGCCAGGATCGTCACCCGATCAGCTCCCGGTAGAGCGCCAGGGTCTGGCCGGCGACGGCGTCCCAGGAGTAGGGGCCGGCCGCGGCGTCACGGGCGGCGGCCGACAGCCGCTCGCGGGCGACCGGATCGGCGAGCAGCTCATTCAGCGCCGCGGCGAGCGCCTCAGGGTCGCCGGGCGCCACCAGCCGCCCCGCCCCGCGCTCGGCCACCTCCCCGAAGCCGCCCACGGCGCTCATCACGATCGGCTTCGCGAACGCCAGCGCGACGTACAGAACGCCCGACTGCTCCGCGTCGCGGTGGGGAAGGACGACGACGTCGGCACGGCGGAAGTAGGCGGGCAGCTCCTGGTCGGAGACGAATCGAGGCACGAAGCGAACCCGGCCCCCGACGCGCGAGGCCAGCTCGCGCAACGGGTCCAGGGACATTCCGAGGGGCCTGCCGACCACCCACAGCTCGGCTCCCTCGACGGCGCGAAACGCCTCGAGCAGCACGTCGACGCCCTTGTAGGGGCGGATCAGGCCGAAGCACAGGATCACGGGGCCCTCGACGGCGGCCAGCTCGTCCGGCAGCGGCAGGGGGTCCGGAAGGCGGGTCAGGTAGTCGAAGGCGCCGTGGGGGATCACGCGGACACGCTCGGGCGAGATGCCGGCCTGATCACGCAGGCGCCGCGCCCCGTACTCGGACAGGGTCACGATCGCGTCCATCCGGTCCCAGAGGCGGCGCAGGCCCCGGCCCGGGCGCTCGCGCCACGCCTCCTCGCGAAGCCAGCCGTGGGCCGTCAGCACCCGTGGCCGCACGGCGGGCAGCAGACGACTGTCGAGCCCGGGCACCGTCAGCCACTGATAGTGGACCAGGTCGGGGCGGCCTCCATCGCGGCGGTAGCGGACCATGTCGACGAGGTGCTCCGCGAGCTTCAGAGCCCGCCGGCCGCGCGCCCGTGAGCCCGCCCCGGCGGAGCGTCGATAGAAGGCCTCGCTTCACGCGGTAGCCCTCCGCGGCAGGGACCGGCCCGTGGGTGAAGCGGCTCGTGACCAGCTCCACGTCGGTGCCGGCTCGCGCCAGGGCGGCGCACAGCGAGCGGTCATATGGCGCGGTGTAGGCCGGGGGATCGACGATCTGAACGCGCATCCGCAAGGATTTTGGTTGATGGAGCTGTCCTACTGCGTGGTGAACACCAACGGCCGGGAGCTCCTGCTCACCTGCATGGAGGCGATTCGCCGGACGCACCCCTCCGGGATCGAGCACGAGGTCCTGGTGCTCGACAACGCCTCCGACGACGGCTCGGCGGAGGCCTTGGCGCGCCGTTTTCCGGAGGTCCGGCTGATCGCCCGCGACCGCCGCGCGGGCCTGGCCGTGAACAACTCGCTGCTCCTGCGCGAGGCCAGCGGGCGCTTCTGCCTGTTGCTGAACGAGGACTCCGAGATCCTCGAGGGCGCCGCCGTGGCCCTGCTGGATGCGCTGATCGCCGATCCCCAGGCGGCCGCCGCGGGGGCTCAGCTCCTGGATCCCGACCGCAACCCGATTCCGTGCGCGTGGCGGTTGCCCGGGCTCGGCACCGCGGCCGCCCAGGCGCTGTTCCTGCACCGCCGGCTGGTCACCCAGGACAGCGGCACCCACCCCGGCGACGGGGTGCGCGAGGTGGGCTGGGTCCAATCGGCGGCGATGCTCGTGCGGCGCCAGGCCGCGGAGGAGGTGGGCTACCTGGACCCCGACTTCTTCGTCTACTCGGAGGAGGTGGACTTCCAGAAGCGGATGCGCGACGCCGGCTGGCGCATCCTCCACGTCCCGGCCGCCCGGGCGATCCACCACGAGCAGCTCGCGACCGACCGCTCGGCAGGTGCCCGGCGCGTGGTTCAGTTCCACCGCGGCCGGGCGATGTACATGCGAAAGCACCACTCGCCCCGGGTCGCCTTCGTGGCCCGCATCCTGTGGGCGTGGTCGTACGTCCCCCGCGCCGTCGCAGCCGTGTTGATGCCCGGACACGACCCCGGCTGGTACTGGCTCCACGCCCGCCGCGCGCTTCGCCCCACCCGCGGCGAGGGGATGCGCGAGGCCGCGGAGGCCTACAACGCCCAACTGGCGTCGCGAGCCGCGGGCCAGCCTCTAAGCCGTCAGGCGCCGCCCCGGTCCTCGTCGCGGGAGGCGGCCTCGTAGACCTCGGGGCCGAGCCGGGGACCCTCGCTGGACGCGCGCTCGGCGCCAGCGGGCCCCGGCGCCGCCTGCAGGCTGCGGGCTCGCGCGGCGATCGCGGAGGGGCGGAGCATCGCCACCAGGTTCGAGCGCTCCTCCTCGTGGAGGAACCCCATCGCGAGCAGCGCCGCAGGGTAGACGAGCCAGAGCACGGTGCGGCTGGCGAGGCCGATGAATCCCGACGTCGGCAGCAGGGCCTCACCGGCGCCGATCAGCGCCGCCGCCGAGAGCACGACCAGCGCCAGGCGCCGCCACTCGTACGGGACGGGGAACAGCCGCTGCGTGAAGGCGTACATCAGCACCAGCACCACCACGTAGGAGGCCACCAGCGCGAGCCCCGCGCCGACGATGTCCAGGGATGGCACCAGCGCCAGGTTGAGGGCCACGTTGGTCGCCACGGCGGCGATCGTCGCCGGAAAGCTGAACTCCGTGCGACCCGTGCGTCCCAGGATGACCACCATCGCCAGGTAGAGCGCGTACAGGGCGATGCCCGTGGCCAGCAGGCCCACAGCCCGGTGCGAGCCGAAGAAGTCCGGCGCGGCGAGCAGGCGCACGATCCAGCGCGACTCCAGCCACAGGCCGATCACCCCGAAGGCGAGCAGCGCGGCGATCCAGGTGAAGATCACCGCGTAGGCGCGCCGCGCCTCCTCGTCGTCTTGGATCGAGTAGGCGAGCGGCGGCCAGGCGAGCTGGATGCCGCGAGCGAGCACCTGCATGCCCTGCGCGAACTTGACCGCGAGCGCGTACAGCCCCGCCTCGGCCAGCCCCGCGAATCGCACCAGGATGATCCGGTCGATGAAGTTGAGCGAGTAGAGCGACAGCTCGGCGGGCATCGTCGGCAGCCCGAAGCGGAACATCCGCCGTAGGAGGCCCCAGTCCGGAGCCAGCGAGAGCCGGCGGCGCTCGCGCCACAGCATCCAGGCGACGAACACGGCACCGGTCCCGAAGGTGCCGAGCAGGATGCCGCTCGCCCGCTCGCCCTGGACGACGATCAGCCAGACCGTGAACGGAATCGTCACCAGGACGTTGGCGACGGTGATCCCGAAGTAGGCCCGCGCCCGCTCGTCGAGGCGCAGCAGGGTGAGCGCGTACTCGTACAGGGTCAGGGTCCACAGACCGAGGATCGCGAGCCGGGCCAGCCCGGCATCGGTGTGTTGAAGCAGCGCCTGCGAGATCGGGCCGGCGAACGGCAGGGCGATCAAGGCGACCGCCGTCGCTCCCCAGAACAGCGACGCGAAGCCGGTCGAGACGACCCGTTCGGGGCGCTCGCCGGCCAGGTAATAGAACCGCAGGATCGCTTCGATGACCCCGAACCGGACGATGATGCTCGCCGCGATCACCGAGGCGAGCATCACCTCGGCGGCGCCGTAGTCGCTCGGGGTCAGATAGTGCGTGTAGATCGGCAGCAGGAAGACCGCGATCAACTTCGACACCACGCTGGAGGCCGTGTACGCGGCCCCGGTCGTCGCCAGCCGGCGCAGGTACTCGAACATCTGGATCTAGAGGAGTGTCGCCACCTAGACGGCGGCTGGTCGAGGATCGCGCGGGGAGCGGGGGCGCCCCGAGCCGCTGACGGCATCGGGGGCGGTCGCCGAAGCGGTCGCCCGCCGGCCTCGCTGTAGCGCGACCCCCAGGCCAAGCAGCGCCCAGGTCGTCGGGTCGATCGTGAACGCCGCGTAGCCGAGGCTGTGGACGACGATGGCCGCGAAGCAGGCGGCCGTCGCCGCGCTCGCCACCGAGCCGCTCGCCCCGCTGAACAGGACGATCAGAGCGAGGACCACGAGGGCCGCGTAGACCACCAGCCCGATCCCCCCTTGCTCGGCCGCGACGGTGACCGGCTCGGTGTGGGAGACGGTCGTCCTTGCGCGTTCGATGTGGCGGGAGAACGCGGCGCCGAACGAGCCCGAGCCCCAGCCCCAGATCGGACGGTCCCCCGCCAGCGTGATCCCGCCCCTTACCAGGTCAACCCTGCCACTCGTCGTCGTACTGCTGCTCTCGGCCGAGCCGACGTCCGTGTGGCCCGTTCCGCTGGCCAGCAGGAAGACCGCGCCGCAGATCAGGATCGCAGCCCCGCCCGCGAGCGCCCATCGAACGCTCCAGCGCAGCGCCACGACCACCAGCAGGCCCGCGAGCAGCGCGCCGAAGCTGCTGATCGAGTAGCTGATCGCGAGCGCCCCGAGCAGGATGCCCGAGACGATCGCGGCGACGATCGGGAGCCGGGTGCCGCGCGCCCAGGCCAGATAGGCGCCGAGGGCGACCAAGGTCAGCGCCAGATCGCGGCCGAACAGGTTCGGGTCGTAGAACAGCGAGTTGACCCGGAAGTAGAGATGGAGCTGGTTGGACTGGAGCAGGTCCCCGCGGCTGAGGAGCAGGTCGCGGGTGGCGAACTCGGCGAACGCGACCCCGGCGAAGATGAGCGCCATCCCCGCGACAGCGATCAGCACCCCGCTCAGGATGCGGTCGGTCCAGCGGACCTCGCCGAGGAGCATGAGCATGACCGCGAACGGGACCAGGAAGAAGGAGGCGTTCTCGATCGCGTTCGAGACGTCGGCCGAGTAGGCGGTCTGGATCGCATACAGCACCAGCGTCGCTGCGAGCGCCCGGTACAGCCAAATCGCCGCCGGCCAGTCGCCGAGACTCCACGTCGAGGCTTCCTCGCCCGGGCGACCGTCGTTGGCCGCGGCCCGCTCGCCGGCCAGCTCCCGGTACGCGAAGCTGACCAGGGCCGCGGCGATCACCAGATACAAAGGGACGAGCAGGTGCGACGTCTGGCCGCCGAGGTGCACCGGCACGCGCAGCGGCAGGACCGCGAACAGGCTGACCGGGAACGCCCAGCGGAAGCGGCGAAGGATGGCCGCGCCGACGCCGACCGCGATCACGACGACGGTCAGGATGAGCGCCAGCTTGGCGGGATGGTGCCGCAGGTCGACGAGCCGGGTCGAGTGCCAGACGTCCCCAGCCACCAGGGCCGGCGCCGCGATCAGCGCCACGGCGGCAGCGCCATAGCGAATCCGCGGGTCCCGGGTCAGCAGCGAAACGGCGGCTCCGCCGCAGGCCACCAGCATCCCCAGCAGCTGGAGCGCGGACGCGGTCACCTGCCGGCGGCCTGGCGGAGGGCGATGCGCCGCGGGTAGACCATGTCGCGGTCGGAGCCGGGGAGGATCACCCTGAGCCGGTATCGATGGTGGGGATTGGGCAGGGCTCCCTCCCCGTTTCGCCCGTTCCAGGTGAACGAGACCGGTCGGTCGGCCACCAGCGGCCCCTGATACAGGGTGCGAACCACCTTCACGTTCGGACCAACGATCTGGACCGTGGCATCGGGGTCGCTCTCCCGAACGAAGAACCGCATCCGAGCCACCCGCTTTGGCGGCGGTCCCTGAGGATCGATCTCGGTCGTGAAGTGGGTCACCTGAAGCGCCAGGTCCGGGGTCCGCGCGTGGAGGACGGCGCCCGTCGTCAGCGCTGATGCGACAAGCAGGGCGACGAAGAGAACGGGACCGGTGCGGCTCACTTGGCGCGGTCCGCGCCGGCGATCACGACCACGTTCGCGCCGCCGGCAGTCTGCTCCGTTTGCCGATCGATCGGTTGCACCGGCTTCACCCCGAGGTCATGCGCCACCTTCTTGGCGGCCCGCTGCTGCCCCGGCTCGTACATCACCACAGTCTGGTCGAACTGGTCACGGCTGTTGGTCACCGTGCCGAGATTGAAGCCATTCACCCGCACGTCGTCACCCACCTTTGCCGCCAGCCCGGGTGCCGAGGTCCCGTTGAGCACCGCGACCTCGACGTCGCCGGGGACTATCGCCCCTGGTCTCGGTCCGTGGTTCGACCCCGCATCGCCGCCCAGGAGCTCCCCGAGCCGAAGATCGCCACCAGGCCGAGCACCACCGCGGCCGCCGCCACCGCGGAGAGAACCCGTGGCTGACCGACCCGGCCCACCAGCCGGCGCCAGCGCGGATGCGGCTGCAGAGCGGCTCGCTCCATCGTGATCCGCTCCAGGGCCGGGCGTTCGTGGGTGACTCGCTGCGCCGGCGGGAGCGGCGTGGCAGGGGCCGGCGTCGCCGACGCCGCCGGTGCCAAGGTCGACGCCGCGGCTGTTTGCCCGCCGGCATCAGGCTCGCTGGGCGCCGGCTTGGAGCCGAACGCCGCCTCCAGCTCGGTCTCGGCTCGATCCAGGAGGCCCTCGCTCGCGGCGAGGTCGGCCGCCGGATGGCCGGGCTCGCGCTCCATCCAAGCGCGGAGGCGCTCCAGGTCTCGCCGCTGGGAGAAGTACAGGGGCAAGAGCAGGACAAAGGCGATCGTTGCGCCGAGCGAAACGTAGACAGGCAGATGCCTGGCGATGTCGTACACGTCTGCGACGGGCAGCTCCATCGCTAGCCGCTCCCGCCGCCGAACTGCGAGTCGTCGAGGCCCAGGCCCAGGGCCAGAGGAGCGCCATTCGCGTGCGCCGTGACGTCCGCCGTCATTGTCTTGGTGGGTGTGTCCCCGAGCTTCGGCTTGATCGCCTTCGCCAGCTTCTTGGCCTGCGGCTCGTGCCCCGGCGCGAACATCGCCACCGTCTTCTGGATGCTCGAGCCCGCGTTGGCGACCGTGCCGGTCTTGTATCCGGCGTCCTCGACGACCCGCTTGGCCACCAGAGCCGCGAGGCCCGAGACGCCCGTCCCGTTCAGCACCGCCACGTGGGGCTTCGGTGAGGATCCGTGGCGCTTGCCGTCGTTTCCCCCGAGGACGCCGAAGCCGCTGGTCAGCACACCGGCCGCAATGACCAGGATCGCGACGGCGGCCAGGACGTAGCGCCCATCGACCGGAAGCCGCCGATCCAACGCCGCCAGACGGACGGTCACCGGCCCCGTGACTCGCGCCCACGCCGCGCCCAGCCGTCCACGCGAGGTCGCCTCCTGCGCGCCTGCGGCGCCCCCGGCGTCCGCCTCACCCCGCGAGGCCTCGGCCACCGCCTGGACGGCTTCCGCCGCCTCCTGAGCGCGCTCGGGAGCCCGGCCTGCCCACTCACGCAGGCGGCGAATGTCCCGCGCCTGCTGGAAGAGGAGGAAGGCCAGGGTCGCCAGCCCCACGAAAGCGACGATGCCGAGAATGGGGCCGATCGACTCGATGACGTGCATCAGTGCGGGCGCATCTTAGGACCCGCGCAACCCGGGCCCGGCATCGGGTCCCGGAAGCGGGGTGTCCTCAGCGTGGGGCGTCGGTGCCCGAGGCCGGGGACCCCGTCGCTGTCGCCGCGGAGTCGGAGATTCGCTCCGTGACCACCTCGACCACGCGATCGGCCAGCCCGGCCTCGTCGCCGCCGGCGACGAGCGCCTCGAGCCGCTCGATCGAGCGCTCCACCCAAGTCGGGTCGAGGGGTTGCTCCCGCACGGCGCGGACGATCCGCTCCGCACTCGTCGGCTGCGCGTGCTCGTCGACGTTCAACAGCTCCTCGTGGATCTTCTCGCCCGGGCGGGGGCCGACGAACTCGATCGCCACGTCCTCGTCGGGCTCATATCCAGCCAGGTGAATCATGTTGCGAGCAAGGTCGAGGATCCGCACCGGCTCGCCCATCTCGAGCACGAAGACGTCGCCGGACCTGGCGCCGAGATCACCCGCCTGGATCACGAGCTGCACGGCCTCCGGGATGGTCATGAAGTAGCGGGTCATCTCGGGATGGGTGACGGTGACCGGGCCGCCCTTCTCGATCTGACTGCGGAAGATCGGGACCACGCTGCCCGATGACGCCAGCACGTTGCCGAAGCGGACGATGATGAAGCGCGTGTCGTGGTGTTGATGCCCGTCCGCCTCGACGATCCACTCGGCCATCGCCTTCGAAGCTCCCATGACGGTCCGGGGGTTGACGGCCTTGTCGGTGGAGATCAGCACGAACCGCTCAGCCCCGGCGGCCGCTGCCATGCCCGCCGTCACGCGGGTGGCGATCGCGTTGTTGCGCACCGCCTCGAGGGGATTCGCCTCCATCAGCGGCACGTGCTTGTAGGCGGCGGCGTGGAAGACGATGTCCGGCTTGAAGCGCTGCATGACCTCGAGCATCCGCTCGCCCTCCTTGCAGTCGGCGAGCACCGCCTCCACCCGGGTGAAGTGCCATTCGTCGAGCATCTCCCGATCGATCCGGAACAGGTTGTCCTCGGCGTGGTCCAGCAGCACCAGCAGCTTCGGCCGCACCCGGGCGATCTGGCGGCAGAGCTCGGCGCCAATCGAGCCGCCTGCCCCTGTGACCATGACGATCTTGTCCTCCAGGTACGCGCCGACGCGCTCCAGCTCGATCACCACCGGATCACGTCCCAGCACGTCCTCGACCCTGACCTCGCGCAGCTGGCGGGTGAGCTGGACGCCGCCGCTCAGCAGCTCGAACACCGTCGGCAGCGTGCGCACGGCGATGTCGCGCTGGCGGCAGGCCGCAACGACCTTGGCACGCAGCACGCCCGGCGCCGAGGGGATCGCGATCACCACCTCGTCGGGCGAGGTGCGATCGCAGATCTCGCCGATCTCGTCCGTCGAGCCGAGCACCTTGATCCCCACCGCGTGCATGCCGCGCTTGTGGGGGTCGTCGTCCAGGAAGCCGATCGCGTGGGCGCCCAGGTTCGGGTTCAACCGCAGCTCCCGCACCACCATCTGCCCGCCCGACCCGGCGCCCACGACCAGGACGCCCCGGGTGCGGCGCCGGCGCGTGGCCCGGTCAGGCCGCTCGGCGATCATCCGCCTCGCGAGACGGGCGCCGCCCAACAAGACCACGGTGAGCAGGAAGTCGAACACCACCACCGACCTGGGGAGGTTGTAGGCGTAGGGCTTGGCGAGGGTGAAGATCGCCACCAGCAGCCCGCTCGCCACGGCGGCGGCACGGACGACGGGCCACAGGTCGGGCAGCTGGAAGTAGCGCCACCACTTCTGGTTCAGGCCCAGGGCGCTGAACACGGTCGCCTTGCCCAGGGCCACGAAGACGATCGTCCCGGCGAGCATCGTCCAGTAGCGGTCGGGGATGCCGCCCGGCGAATCGAGGAAGCGCAGCTGAAAGGCCAGCGCGAAGGAGGCGGCGGCGAGCAGGGCATCGGCTGCGAACTTCAGCGCCCAGCGGCGGTGCACGCCGTCTGTCGCCTGCCGCCTCAGGTAGGCGCGCAGCCTGCCGCTGGCGGCGCCGCGCCAGCCCACGTCCTCGGCGGCCGGCGTGCTATCAGGCGCGCTCGGCTCGCCGCTTTCGGGGTCAGGTTGGGGTTCGCTCGGCACGATATGACGGTACCCACCGCGAGGGCGACGGCGGCGCAACATCCCGGCGAGTGTAATGCTGATCGCGCATGACCGGTGACATCCTCGACCCAATCGTCCGTGCCGCGACCGACTTCATCGACGCCACTGGGCTGGTGGGCGTGTTCGTCCTGATGACCTTGGAGAGCGCCTGCATCCCGATCCCCAGCGAGGCGATCATGCTGTTCGCCGGCTTCAACGTCTCGGAGGGGAACCTGACCCTCGTCGGGGATCGTGGTGGCGGGCGTGCTGGGAAATCTCACCGGGTCGCTGATCGCCTACGCCGCGGGCTACTACGGCCGCATCGAGCTGCTGGACCGCAACAAGTTGATCCACGTCAACCGCCGTCATCTCCAATCGGCGGACCGGTGGTTCCAGCGCCACGGCTCGGCCACCGTCTTCTTCACTCGCATGCTGCCGATCATCCGCACCTTCATCTCGCTGCCGGCCGGGGTGGCAAGGATGCCGCTGGGACGCTTCGTCGTCTTCACCGTCGCCGGCTCCATCCCCTGGGTCCTGATGCTGGCGATCGTCGGCCGGGAGGTCGGTGACCGATGGGACCAATGGAGGGACTACCTGCACTACGCCGACTATGCGATCGTCGCAGCGATCGTGATCGGCGTCGCCTACCTGATCATCCGGCGGCGTCGCGGGAGCGCCGAGTGGGAGCCGACGCCCCCGGCCTGAGCCCGGCTCGCGCGGTTGCACTGGGGACGGTCCAGGGACCGGCCGAGCTGCTGCCCGTGTCCAGCTCGGCCCACCTCTCGCTCCTGCCCTGGTTCGCCGGCTGGCGATGGCACGAGCTCGATCCCGAGACCCGCAAGACCTTCGAGGTGGCGCTGCATGCCGGGGCGGCGGCCGCGCTGCTGATCGGGCAGCGCCGCCTGATCGCGGACGAGCTTCGCCGGTTCGACGCCAGGCGCGCCGCGGTGGTTGCGCTCTCCTTCGTGCCGCCGGCAATCGTCGGCTACCGGTTCGAGCGCCAGATCGAGCAGCGCCTCGGCGGTCCCCGCGCCACGGCCGTGGGGCTCGCCGCCGGAGCGGTCGCGATGGCGCTCGCAGACCGCCGTCCTCAGCAGCGCGGGCCGGGTGACGTCACACCCGTCGACGGCCTCGCCCTGGGCCTCGCCCAGGCCACCGCGCTCGCTCCCGGCGTCTCCCGCAACGGCGCGACGCTGGCGGCCGCCCGCTGCCGGCGCTTCACCCGCACGCACGCCAATCTGCTGTCGCGCACCGTTGCCCTGCCGGTGATCGTCGGCGCAACCCTGCTCAAGGGGGTGCGCCTGCGCCGTCGTGGCCTCGAGCCCGGCCTCGGCCGGGCGATGGCCGCCGGGCGTCGCCGCCTCGTTCACCTCCACGCTCGCTTCGCAGAAGTTGATCGACCTGGTCGAGCGGGACCGGGCCCTGTGGCCGTATGCGGCCTACCGGATCGGACTGGCCGGCGCCGTGCTCTATAGGCTCGCTCGGCGATGAGCGATGCCTACGCACGGGCCGGGGTGAGCCAGACAGCGGCCGGCAGCGCCGTCGAGGCTCTGGTGCGCAGCCTTGGCGCGATCGACACGGGAAAGCCGTCGCGCGTGGTCCCGCTCCCCGGTCACTACGCGAGCGTGCTGCGGCTCGATGACCGGACCGGGGTGGCGCTGTCGACCGACACCGTGGGCACCAAGATGGTCGTGGCCGAGCGCCTGGGCCGCTACGACACGATCGGGATCGACTGCGTGGCGATGGGCGCCAACGACGTGATCTGTGTCGGGGCGGAGCCGATCGCGCTGCTCGACTTCATCCTCACCGAGCGAGCCGACCCCGGGATCTGCGAGCAGCTCGGGGTGGGGCTGGCGCGCGGAGCCGGGCTCGCCGGGATCGAGATCCCCGGGGGCGAGATCGCCCAGGTGGCTGAGATCGTCTCGGGGCACGAGCTGGGCGGCACCTGCGTCGGGCTCGTCGATCTCGACGCGATAGTCACCGGCGCCTCGGCCGAGCCCGGCGACCCGGTGATCGGCCTTCCGTCCTCGGGGCTGCACTCGAACGGCTACACGCTGGCTCGCAGGGCGCTCGAGGACGTCCCGCTGGACGACGGGCGCCTGGGCCGACCGTTGGGCGACGTCCTGCTCGAGCCGACCGAGATCTACGTGAGGGCGGTCCTGGAGCTGCTTCGCTCGCCGGTCGACGTCCGCGGGCTTGCCCACATCACCGGGGACGGCCTCAACAACCTGCTGCGCCTCGAAGCCGAGGTCGGGTATGAGATCGACGCCCCGCTCCCCGTGCCGCCGGTGTTCGGCCTCATCCAGGAGCTCGGCCAGGTCTCCGACGACGAGATGCACGAGGTCTTCAACATGGGCTGCGGGTTCTGCTGCGTGGTCGCTGCCGATCACGAGAACGCCGCGCTCGAGTCGCTGCGCGACCATTACCCGGATGCAAGGCGGATCGGCCGGGTCACGGACCGGGCCGGCGAGGTGACGAGGACCTGACGATGCAGATCGCAATCCTGATCTTCGACGGCCTCACGGCACTCGACGCGATCGGCCCCTACGAGGTGCTCTCCCGTCTGCCCGGCGCCGAGCTTCGCTTGGTCGCCAAGCAGGCGGGCCCCAAGCGAACCGACACCGGAGCCCTCGGCGTGCAGGCGGACCTGGCGCTCGCCGACATCCCCGATCCCGATGTCGTGCTGGTCCCGGGCGGGCGGGGCAACCGGCCGTTGATGAAGGATCCCGAGCTGCTCGAGTGGCTGCGGGGGGTGCACGACGGATCGAAGTGGACGACCTCGGTCTGCACCGGCGCCCTGGTGCTCGGCGCGGCGGGAATCCTCGACGGGAGGCGCGCCACCACCCACTGGGCCTTCCTGGAGCGCCTGTCGGAGTTCGGTGCGCAGCCGGTCGCAGAAAGGGTGGTCGAGGACGGGAAGATCATCACGGCCGCCGGCGTGTCGGCCGGGATCGACATGGCCCTGACGCTGGCCGCCCGGATCGCCGGCGACGAAGTCGCCCAGGCGATCCAGCTCGGGATCGAGTACGACCCCGACCCGCCCTTCGACGCCGGCTCGCCCACCAAGGCCTCCGCCGCGGTGATCGAGATGGTGCGCGGCGCCGAACGCGGGCAGTCCAGCTGATCACCCCGATCGCTGGTTGACTCAGCGCGAGGCGCCGTTTACGGTTGCGGAAATGGTGGGGTGATCAACGGAAGGACGAAGCGCCTGGCGGTCGTCTGTGCGACGGCGGCCATGGGGCTTGTCTTCATTGGGTTGCTGTCGCAGCCCGCCGGTGCCGCGTTTCCCGGCCACAACGGACGCATCGCCTTCGACAGCGTGGGCCAGGATCCTGACACTGAGATCGTCACGGCGAAGGCCGGCGGCTCCCGCCAGCGACAGCTCACCCACAATGAGATCAGCGACTGCTGCCCGTCGTTTTCCGCCAATGGCAAGCGGATCGCCTTCCACGGATTCCCCGGCGCTGACTCGGAGATCTTCACGATCAAGGCAAACGGCCACCACCAACGGCGGCTGACTCACAACGATGCCTTCGACGCAAGACCGGCGTTCTTTCCGAACGGGAGGAGGATCGTCTTTTCGAGCGACCGCGACGGCGATTACGAGATCTTCGTGATGAGGGCCAACGGGACCCACCAGCGCCGGCTGACCCACAACCTCTTCGTGGACGGCGATCCGGTGGTCTCGCCGGACGGCAAGCGCATCGCCTTCGAGAGCGAGCGCGACGGCGACCCCGAGATCTTCGTGATGAGGGCCAACGGCACCCACCAGCGCCAGCTGACGCACAACAGAGCGATCGACTCTGCCCCGGACTTCTCGCCCAGCGGCAAGCGGATCGTCTTCTACAGCGGCCGTAACGGCGATTACGAGATCTTCGTCATGAGGGCCAACGGCACACCACCAGCGCCGGCTGACCCACAACGCCGTCAATGACCGCGACCCGGCCTTCTCTCCCAACGGCAAGCGGATCGTCTTCGACATCAACGAGACGAGCATCCACACGATGCGCGCCGACGGATCCCACATCCAGCCGGTCACCCACGGCGGGCCCTCGATTGCGAGCGCGGACCCCGACTGGCAGCCTCTCCCGCGCCATCACCATCACCGGCACTGAGCGAAGCTAGGCCGCCTCCCAGATCGTGCCGCCCGAGACGTCGATGGGGCGAAGCCTCCAGTCGCGAGCAAGCCCCCAGAGCTCTGCCTCCAGAAGCGGCCGCGGCCTGCCGGTGAGCTCCTCAAGCTCGCGGGTGGCGCAGCGCCCGAAGCGCTCCACCGCCTCGAGAGGCTCGGGGCGGCGGTCATGGACGGCCTCGGCGCCCGCCGCAAGCGCCGCCTCCCGGTAGGCCTCGTACGGCTGCCAGCCCCAGACGCCGTGGCGCGAGCCGTCCTCGCCGACAAACAGCGCGGAGGGAAAGCTGACCCGCTCGTGGCCCTCGGTGCGCCCCACCTTCCCCGCCGCCCTGGCCTCCTGCGGCGGGTCCCGCACCTCGTCCAAATCCGCGGCGAACGCCTCGGTGATCGCGTGCGAGCCCAGATCGATCCGGAAACGCTCGACGTCGAGCCCGGCCTGGCCCGCCTCGCCCACCAGCGCCTCCAGGTGGTCGAGCTTCTTGCGCTCCAAAAGAAGGCCCTCCCGGACGCGCCGCAGATAGCGGCAGGCGGCCTCGGCGCCCTGCTCGACGGCCGCCTTCACGGCCTGGCAGGCCGGATAGGTCGACGAGATGGGGTTCTGGCTCCAGATGCGGGCGTCGATCGGCATCCCGCTCTCGGCCGCCACGTCGAGCCAATGGGCCATCAGATCCGCGAAGCAGTCCGCGCCCGAGCCGACTCCGGTCTCCTGATCGCGATAATCGGGGCCATACTGACGGGCAAGACCGCCCATCACCCACGTAAAGCGGAGCTCGGCGCCGAACTCCCAGATCAGGCGACGCAGCTTCGGCTCGGTGCCCCAGGACCACGAGCAGGCAGGATCCGTGTAATAGCGAACCGTTACGGTCATCGTCAGCAGTGAAACGTAATCTCGCTGGAACCAGGGAAGAGCTCACGCCCGAAGCGCAGCGCGCGCCGGTTCAGGCGCACGGGGCCGCCGGCATGATGCCGCCCAAACCCGGCGACCCGGTGGCGCATGCCCAGGAGTCCCCGGTTGGTTCACCGAAAATAGCGTGGCAGATGAGCGAGGAGGGCACAACGGGTCTCGCGACCAGCCTGA
Source organism: uncultured Actinomycetes bacterium (assembly GCA_963760665.1). GTDB lineage: Bacteria > Actinomycetota > Thermoleophilia > Solirubrobacterales > 70-9 > AC-56. The sequence goes on along the minus strand of CAVXDS010000006.1, from coordinate 767,294 downwards.
TCGGCACCGTGCTGTCCGGTCGTTACCGCCTCGACTCGAAGCTCGGCAGCGGCGGCATGTCGACCGTCTACCTGGCGAGTGACGAGACGCTTCAGCGCTGGGTCGCGGTCAAGGTCATGCACCGCGAGATCTCCGACCAGCCGGACCAGCTCGAGCGCTTCCGGCGCGAGGCACGCGCCGTGGCGCAGCTCTCGCACCCGAACGTGGTCGCCGTGATCGACGCCGGGGAGGACGGCGGCTATCCGTACATCGTCCTCGAGTACGTCGAGGGCGAGACGCTGAAGCAACGGATCGATCGGCTCGGGCGCCTGCCGGTCGACGAGGCTGCCGCCTACGGGATCGAGATCGGCCGAGGGCTCGCCGCGGCGCACGCTCAAAGGCTCATTCACCGCGACGTCAAGCCGCAGAACGTCCTGATCGATTCCGACGGCCGCGCGAAGGTGACGGACTTCGGCATCGCCCGGTCGCTCGAGTCCGACGGGCTGACGAAGACGGGCCGGGTCCTCGGCACGACCGACTACGTCGCGCCCGAGCAGGCGATGGGCCAGGGCGTGGACGCCCGCATCGACATCTACTCGCTCGGCGTCCTTTTCTACGAGATGCTGACCGGCGAGGTCCCGTTCCAGGCGGACACCCTGGTTGGAGTGGCGATGAAGCACGTCAACGAGCGGATGCCGGACGTGCAGGCGCGCCGCCCAGAGGTCTCCTCGGCGCTCGCCGCGGTGATCGAGCGCGCCACGGCGAAGGAGCCCAAGAAGCGCTATCCGGACATGATCGCCATGCTGGCGGACCTCGAGGGGGCGCTGGAGGTCGAGGTCGCCCGCAGCGGAACCTCGCACGGCGAGGCGACCAGCGTGCTCGACGCGGTGCCATCGCGCCGCCGGCTGCTGACCCCGAGGCGGATCTCGGCGGCCGGGGTCCTGCTGGTGCTCGCGGCGACCGCGGCGGCGCTGCTGATCGCGGCGCTGACGGGGAACAACGAGCCGGCGAGCGGGGGCAGCGGCACACCCTCGGGCGGGCCGGTCGACCTCCAGCACGCCCAGGCCTTCGACCCCGCGCCCGGCGACGGGGAGGAGCACAGCTCCGACGTGAGCCTGGCGATCGATGGGAATCCCGACACGACCTGGACAACCGAGACCTACGACGGGTCGCCGATCATCCAGGACGCAGTCGGCAAGCCCGGCGTGGGCTTGATCGTGGACGCCGGCCAAGCCGGTGACCGGCAGGACGCCTGACCATCCGCTCGGACACGGGCGGTTGGAGCCTCGCGGTCTACGGCGCCGCCACGGGACCGCCGACGACCCTCCAGGGCTGGGGCAGCCCGATCGGGCAGGCCGACGACGTGAGCACCGAACAGACCGTGGAGCTCACCGCGACCAGCCCCTTCCGCTACTACCTGCTCTGGATCACCAAGCTGGCCTCCGGCGAGAGCGGCTACAACGTCGCGATCGGCGAGGTCGAGCTCTCGAGCTAGCGGTCGCCGCGAAGCCGCTCAGAACTCGAATCCGCGCCTTGTCTCGTACCGCTCCAGCGCCAGCTTGACGAGCCGGTCGCACAGCTCCGGGTAGGGGACGCCATCGGCCTCGAACAGCTTTGCGAACACGCTGGTCTGCGTGAAGCCCGGGATCGTGTTCAGCTCGTTGACCAGAACCTCGCCGTCGTCGCGGACGAAGAAATCGCAGCGGGCGAGGCCGGAGCCGTCGATCGCCCGGAAAACCCGCGCGGCGAGCTCGCGGACGCGCGCCGTCGCGGCGTCGGTGATCCGCGCCGGGACGATCAGGTCCATGCCGCCCTCGGAGTACTTGGCCTCGTAGTCGTACCAGTCGGCATGGGCGACGATCTCGCCCGGCGGCGAGGTCTGGGGCAGCTCGTTGCCGATCACCGAGCACTCCACCTCCTTGCCGCCGCCGTCCGCCTCGACGATCACCCGCGGGTCATGGCGGCGGGCCAGCTCGACGGCCTCGTCCAGCTCGCGCTCGGGGCTGGTCACCTTCGAGATCCCGACGCTCGACCCCAACCGCGCCGGCTTCACCCATAGCGGCAGGCCCATCGTCGCCACCTGCCCACGCCAGCCGTCCTCGCCGACCTCGCAGAAGGCGACCTGGGGGATGTCGTGGAAGGCAAGGACCCGCTTCAAGATCAGCTTGTCGATCGCGACCGCGGCCGCGAGCACCCCGGGGCCGGCATAGGGAACGTCGAGGCATTCGAGCAGGCCCTGAACCGAGCCGTCCTCGCCGAACGGGCCGTGTAGCACCGGAAAGGCGACCTCGGCGTCGAGCAGGCCGCCCCCGGCGCGCAGCTCGATCTCCTCGCCATCGCAGGTCCAGCGTCCATCGCGCTCCAGCAGGACACCGATCACCGCGTGGCCCGCGGCCCGCAGGCCGTCGGCCACCGAGGCGCCCGAGTTGAGCGAGACCTGGTGCTCGCTCGAACGGCCGCCACTGAGCACCGCGACCCGCATCAGGGGGTGGGCGTGGTGGAGGTCGTCGTCGTGGACGTGGTCGGCGGCGCCATGAACTTGCCGACGAAGATGGTCACGAACTCGCCCCGCCGCAGGCGCGTGCCGGCGCTGGGCGATTGATCGAGGACGGTGCCGTCCTCGTTCTCGTCCGTGGTCGTCCGCTGGACCATCCGAACACTCAGCCCGGCCGTCTTCAGGTCACCCTTCGCCTGGTCCTTCGACTCCCCGACCACGTTCGGAACCACCGCCGTGCCCGCGCCGTTCGAGACCACCACCGTGACCGTCGTGTGCTGCTTCACCGTGCTGCCCGCCCCGGGGTTCTGGGCGATCACCTCGCCCACCGGCGCGTCGGAGTCGCGATTCTCGAAGTCGGGGATCAGGCCCGCGTCGCGGATCGCGGTGTCCGCGGCGTCCTGCTGGGAGCCGATCACCGGCGGCACCTGGACCAGCTTGGGACCGGTCGAGACGAGCAGGGTGATCGGCTTGCCGCGCTCGAGCTCGGCACCGGCCTCCGGCACGGTGGCGATCGCGAGGCCCCTCTTCACGGTGCCCGACGAGCGCTGCCGTTCCTTTGGCCGCAGCCCGGCATCCCTGAGCGTCTTCAGCGCCCGTTTCTCGGGCTGCCCCGCGACGTCCGGCACCGGGACCGTCCCCAGCCCCGTGGACACCGTGATCGTCACCGTGGAGCCCTTGTCGGCCCGTGACCCGGCCGTCGGATCCTGCTCCAGGACGATGCCGGGCTTGGCGTCGTTGGGCACCGACTTGACCGCGACCTCGAACCCGGCGTCCTGAAGCGTCGCCTCGGCGCTCGGCTGCATCTTTCCGATCACGGTCGGAACCAGTACCGCCTCGGGACGGGTAAGCGCGTAGGCGAGCACCCCGCCGAGCAGGAGGAGGAGCAGCGCCATGGCGATCAGCCTCGCGGGGGTGAAGAAGCCCCGGCGTTCCGGAGGGCCCTCGGCCGGGGGAGGCGGCGCGGGAGGCGTCCCGGCTGCGGCGGCCACGGCCGCATAGGAGGCCGTGTCCCCGAGGGCGGCGCCGCTCGGGTCGGCGTCGGCGGCGTCGAGCGCCGCCAGGAACTCCTCGGCGGATGCGAAGCGATTGGCCGGATCCTTGGCCAGTGCCTTGAGCACCACCGCATCGAGGGCGCGTGTGACCGCGGGGTTGAGCTCGCTTGGCGGCCGGGGGCGCTCCGAGACCTGCTTCAAGGCCACCGCCACCGGCGAATCCGCCTCGAACGGGACGCGTCCGGTGAGGGCCTCGTACAGCAGCACCCCGATCGAGTAGATGTCGGATGCGGCGGTGACCGGCAGCCCCTGCGCCTGCTCGGGCGAAAGGTACTGGGCTGTCCCGAGCACCGAGCCCGTCTGGGTGATCTCCGAGACGCCCGCCCGGGCGATCCCGAAGTCCGTCACCCTGGCGCGCCCCTCGGAGTCGACCAGCACGTTTTGGGGCTTGAGGTCACGGTGGACGATCCCGTGAGCGTGGGCGTAGCGCGCCCCGGCCAGCACCTGGCGAACGAGCTCCACCGCCTCGGGGACCGACAGACCACGCACGATCAGGTCGTTCAGCGAGGCCCCCTCCACGTACTCCATCGCAATGTAGTGGCTGCCGTCGTAGGTGCCGCGGTCGAAGACGCCGACCACGTTCGGGTGCTGCAGACCGGCCGCCGCCGACGCCTCGCGGCGGAAGCGCTCCACGAACTGCTCGTCCTGGGCGAACCGCTCGTGCAGGAACTTGAGCGCCACCCGCCGGTCGAGCATCGTGTCCTCGGCGCACCACACATCGGCCATCCCACCCGAACCGAGCTTGCCGAGCAGCTTGTACCGCCCGGCGACCAGCGTCTCGGCCTCGAGCTTCATCGTCTGCCCGGAAGCGCTCGACGCGAGATTGGCGAGGCGAAGCTCATCGGTTGATCAGGCTCTCCATCACCTGCGTGGCGATCGGCCCCGCGACCTCGCCGCCGAAGCAGCCCTGGCAGCGCTCGAGCATCACGGCGACCGCGACCTGCGGGTTGTCGGCCGGCGCGAAGCCGATGAACCACGGCCGGTTGATCCCCGCAGCGGGGTCGATCTCGGCGGTGCCGGTCTTGCCCGCGAATGACTGCCCCCCGACGGTCAGCCCCGCCGCCGTTCCCTCCTCGGTGACCTTGGTCATCATCTGGGTCAGCTCAGTTGCGGTCTGCGTGCTGATCACGGTCGACTGGGCGTGCGGGTCGAGCTTCTCGACCGTTCGCCCATCGGGGTCGGTGACCTGCTGCACGAACGTCGGCCTCTCGAGGACGCCACCGTTGGCGACCGTGGCGGCCACCTCGGCCATCTGCAGCGGCGTGACCAGCAGCCGCTCCTGTCCGATCGCGACCCGGCCGATGTCGATCGCGTCGCTTGGTCCGAGCAGGTTGCCGGTATCCGTGTTGTAAACGCCGCTCGGCGCCATCTCGCTGTCGGGATAGCCGAGCTCGGGGTCCTGATTGAACCCGAAGCGGTCCATGTACTTGAACATCGTGTCGTTGCCCAGCTTCTCCCCAACCTGCGCGAAGTAGGTGTTGACCGAGTGGGTGAGCGCCGTGGTCATGTCGATGTCGCCAAACTGCTCGCCGCCGGCATTCGAGAGGGGCACTCCTCCGATCACCTGGGGCGAGCGCCCACTGAGCACCGTGCTCGGGGTGAACTCGCCCGAGTCGAGCGCCGCGGCGGCCGTCACCACCTTCATCGTCGAGCCCGGCTCATAGGTGCTCTGGGTGGGCCGGTTGACGAGCGGCGCGCTCTTGTCCGCGTTGAGCTGCTTGAACGAGGCGGCGTTCTTGACCTGATTGGGGTCGAAGCCGGGCACCGAGGCCATCGCCAAGACCGCCCCCGTGGATGGGTCGATCGCGACCACGGAACCCCCCGCGCCGCTCGCCCCGGCGGTCGAGGAGATCGCCGACTGCAGCGCTTGGGTGGCCACCCCCTGGGTCTGCGCGTCGATCGTCAGGGTGATGTCGTCGCCCTCCTGGGGGACGTCGCGGAGCTGGTCGATGATCGAGGTGAACTCGTTGCGCTCGCCGGCCAAAAAGCCGTTCTCGAATCGCTCGATCCCCGTCCGGCCGGCCTCGATGAAGCTGTAGCCGACCGGGTTTCCGAACTCGGAGCCCTGCGGATAGTTGCGCACGTAGACCGGGTGCTTGCCGCCGCCCACCGGGGAGCTCACGGCGACCGTCACCCCGTCCGCGGTCTTGATCGTTCCCCGCTTGACCGTCTGCTCGACGATCAGCGGGCGGCGATTCTGGGGATTGTCCTTGAGGTTCGTCGAGTCGAACACGGCCCAGTAGGACGTGAAGCCGACCAGGGCGGCGAAGAGCAGCAGCATGAGGCCGTACAGGCGGACGATGGGGGCGTTCATACGGGCAGCGCCTCCCGGTCGCCGGGGGGCTCACCCTGTGGCGCAACCGGGCGGCGAGCGTCGTTGGAGATCATCAACAGCAGCCCGAGCAGGGCCATGTTGGCGATCACCGAGCTGCCGCCGAAGCTGACGAACGGCAGGGTGACGCCGGTCAGCGGGATCAACCGCACGACTCCGCCGACGATCACCACCGCCTGGATGGCGAACACCGCCGTCAGGCCGGCCGCCAGCAGCTTCGAGAAGCCATCGCGCGCCATCACGGCGGCCTTGAAGCCTCGCGCGGCGATCAGGGCGTAGATCGCCACCACCCCCGCACCGCCGAACAGCCCCAGGTCACTGACGATGACCGCATAGATCTCATCCGTGTGCGGGGCCGGAAGGATGCTGCCGCAGTCCGGGAACGGTTGCGTGCAATGGGGCGCGAACGGCCCGGGGAGCTTCAGCAGCGATTCACCGAGGCCCTGGCCGAAGAGCCCTCCGTCGGCCTGGGCGAAGAGCGACTGCTGGATCTGGCCGGCGCCCACCGCCTTGCTGTGCCAGGGATCGAGCCAGATATCGACCCGGTCGCCGACATGCGCGATGGCGTGCTCCATCACCCAGGCCCCGGCGAAGAAAAGGACCAATCCGGCGACGACGTAGGACAAGCGCCCGGTCGCCACGTACAGAAGGGCAAGGAAACCCCCGAAGAACATCAGCGAGCTGCCCAGGTCGCGGATCAGGACCAGCATCACCATCGCCGCGCCCCAGACGACGAGCAGGGGGCCGAAGTGCTTCAGCGGCGGGATCGTCACGCCCGCCACCCTTCGGGCCGACACCGTCAAAAGCTCCCGCTTCTCGTGCAGGTAGCTGGCCAGGAAGATGACGATGCAGATCTTGGCGACCTCCGCAGGCTGGAACGAGAGCGGCCCGAGGTCGATCTGCAGATAGGCGCCGTTGACCTGTCCCGCGCCGCCCTGAAGCCGCGGCGCCAGCAGCAGCAGGATGCCGACCGTGGCGATCAGGTACCGATAGCGCTCGAGCGCGTGGTAATCGCGAACCAGCAGAATCGTCACCGCGAGCAGCCCCGCTCCGGCGACGAAGATCGACGCCTGCTTCAGAGCCAGGGTGTCGTTGATCCGAAACAGCATCACGAGGCCGATCGCGGCGAGCAGCGCGCAGAGCGGGAACAGGTAGGGGTCGGCGTACGGCAACCGGGCGCGAATGAACAGGTGGACCCCGAGGCAGACGGCGAGAAAGTAGCCGCCGTAGATCAGGCTCAGGTCCCCGATCTGGTTCGACTCGACGATGAACACCGCGGTGAACCCGGCGGTGACCAGCAGGGCGACGGGGAGCAGCGCCAGGAGCTCGCGGTTTCGGGCGCTCACTGCCCTCCTCCCCCGCCGGCGCCCGAGCCGGAGCCGCCCTTCTTGGTCGAGCCCTGCTGCCCTCCCCCGGCCTGGCCCGCTTTTTGCCCCCCGCGTGCCCGCTTCGGCTTGTGGACCGGTGGCTCCGCGGCCACCTGGATATCGTCGATCAGGCTGACGGCGTCGGCGCGGGAGCGCAGGGTGTGATTCGTCGCGCTGTCTCGCCGGCCGGCGGGAATCGCGCTGACCTGGACCGGGGCGGCGTAGAGCTCCGAGTAGAGCTTGATCCCCAGCGGCAGGTCGTACGGAAGGCCGCGGTAAAGGGCCACCCGCCCGCCGGAGTCGGTGCCGAGGAAGTAGACGTGGTGAAGCCCGTATACGGCGCCTCCCACGAGCACGGCCGCGATCGCGACCCCTGCCAGCGAGGTGGCGAGACGGCGGGGCCAGCGGCGGGGTCGCGGCCGGGTGGCGGCACCCGGGGCGGCTCGCTCGCCTTCGATCGGCCTCGCGGGTCGCGTCGCCTCCGCGCCGCCGGCTTCCGCGGCCAGCGCGCCCACGGTCAGTCCGGCCTCCTCGGCGGCCGGGCCTATCAAGGTGGGCTGCCCCGTGACCTCGGCCCCTACCTCGGCCTCCTCCAGCCGGAAGGCGACGACCGTGATGTTGTCTCGGCCGCCGGCTTCGTTCGCCTTGCGGACGAGGCTCGAGACCGCGTCGTCGAGGCTCTGGGAGCCTGCCAGTGTGGCCGCGATCTGGTCGTCGCGGAGCATCGTCGTCAGGCCGTCGGAACACAGCAGGTAGAGGTCCCCCGGCCGTGCTTGGTAGGTCATCGTGTCCACCTCGACCTCGCGCTCGGGCCCCAGCGCCCGGGTGATGATCGAGCGCTGCGGATGGTCCTCGGCCTGCTCGTCGGTGAGGCGGCCCTGGCGGCGAAGCTCCTCGACCAGGGAGTGGTCGGACGTCAGCAGCTTCAGCTCGCCGGCGCGAAACAGGTAGGCGCGACTGTCGCCCACGTGAGCGAAGCTCACCTCGTCATCCTCGACCAGCGCAGCGGTCAGCGTCGTTCCCATTCCCGAGCGCGAGGCGTCGTCCTGGGCAAGGCGGTGGATGCGGGAGTTGGCCGTCCGGGCGATCGCCCGCAGGTAGGCCTCGGGGGACTCCTCGCCGCGCTCAACCGGCTCGAACGACTCGGCCGCCAGCCGCGAGGCAACCTCGCCGGCCTGCGCACCGCCCATCCCGTCAGCTACCGCGAACAGCGGGGAGCGGGCGAAGTAGGAGTCCTCGTTTGCGTTTCGCTGGCGTCCCGTGTCGGTGCGGTAGGCCTGCTCGGCGATCCTCAGCATCACTCGATCCCGGGTCCCTCGAGCTCGAACCGGAACTCCGTGTCGCCGATCCGCACCTCGTCGAGGTCGTTGAGCTTCGCCTCCCCGTCGAGACGCCCGCCGTTCAGGAACGTCCCGTTGGTCGAGTTCATGTCCTCAACGTAGTAGCTGGCCCCGCGGGAGTAGAGGCGCGCGTGTACGCCCGAGGCGTACCGGTCCTCGATCCTGACATCGGCATCGGCCGAGCGCCCGATCGAAAGCCCTCCGAACAGGTCGAAGCGCTCGCCGGCCTCGAGGCCTCCACCGCGACTGACGACCAGCGAGGCGTCGGTGGCGGCGGCCCGGCCACCGGGGCCGATCGGGTGGAATCCCGTCCCCTCGGGGACGGGCGCAGTCGTGCGGCGCAGCTCTCGAAGGGCGCTCCGCGCCACCCAGAACAGGAACAGGTAGAGGACGGCGAGGAAGCCGAACTTGAGCGCTACCGCGATCGGCTCGGTGTCCATCGACGGCTATTGCTCGATGTCGAAGGTAAACCTCGTCGTGCCGACCGTAACCTCGTCCCCGGGCGACAGCCGGGACCGGTCGACACGCCGGTCGTTGACCTTGATGCCGTTCGTCGAGCCCAGGTCGACCACCTGCCAGTCGCCCGTCGAGCCGCGGCGGAGCTCCGCGTGCTCGCGCGACACGTTCGGATCCGAGAACACGCAGTCGCAGGCGCGCGAGCGCCCAAGCACCGCCACCGGGCCGTCTAGCACGTAGCGGCGATCGTCGAGGGTGACGATCGCCTTGGTCTCGATCAGGCGGCCGCCCGGCCGACGCCGCTCCTTCCGTGACGGCTTCGGCGGAACGCTGTAGACCATCGTGTGGCCCTGTTCGCCCTGCGCGGGGTCCTCCCCCTGACGGGCGGGCGGCTTCACCAGCCGGGTCTGGATCCCGAACTCTCCCAGCCGCAGCCGCTCGTCAGTCTCCAGCTTGACCTCCGGGCGCGTCAACAGCGCATAGTCGTGGCGGCGCGCGTGCTCGAGCAGGTACCCGGACAGCTCCTGCTCCAGCGAGCGCTCATATCCCTCCAGCCGCTGACGGTCCTCGGCCGAGAGCCAGACGGTGTACTGGTTGGGCACGTAGACGCGGGACACGGACGCCGTGCGATGCGCATCCATCTCCTTGGCCAGCTTGCGAGCGAGCTCGACGGGTTGCACCTGCGACGAGAAGGCGCGACTGAACACCCCTTCAACGAGGTTTTCGATCCGTTGCTCGAGGTTTCGAAGAACGCTGATCCGAAGGCTCCTTACGGGGGACAAGCAGCGAGAATGGGCTTGCGCGCCGCTGCCCAGTGCGCGCCGTGACAATCCTAAGTGGTCGCTGCGGCCGGCACGGTCGTCGGTCCACCGCCCGCCCTCGGCGCCGGAATCAGGGCATTCCGCCCGGCCCGCCGCCTTGGATCGCCGGTCGGGCCCGGGGGATCGGCGCCGGCCGCCCGGCGGGCCGAGGTGGGCGGCGGCGGAACTCGAGGATGACGGCCACCAGCGCCGCCGCGGCGATCAAAAGCGGGCGACCGCTGAGGCCGCCGTCGCCGACCAGTCCGAGCGCTGCCTCGAGTCCCGCCGACCACAGCAGAACCCCGAGCAGCGCCACAGCGACGTGGCCGGCTCGCAGCACGGTCCCGAGGGCGACTGCGGCCACCGCGAACACGATCGCCCCGAATAGCGCCTCCGGCGCCAACAGCGGCGACAGCAGCGCGCTGGCGGCCTCGGACGTGGAGCGGCTCCAGCCGTGCGGAGCCTTGTGGATGAGGCCGAGGCGAGACCCCAGCCCGAGCGTCGCCGCGCCCACCAGGAGCCAGCACCAGCCGAGCGCCGCCAGCACGCCGCGCTCCAGCGTCGCCCCGCGAGACCCGGCGACGGCCGGGTATATCGGGGCGAGCGACAGGGCACCGAGCAGAGGCGCGAGGATGGGTAGGGGGCCCCAGGCAAGGCGGGAGGCGACCAGGATGGCCGGTGCGGTGAGCGCGCCGAGGATCAGAGCTAGTCCGGGCCGCCCGAGCGGAGCCGCCACCAGGGTGACCGCCAGGCCCCACGCGGTCAGCGCCACGAGCTGGGAGGCGCGCAGCCAGGCAAGCGGCGGGTCGCTGGGCTCGGCCACGGGCGCGGCGGGTACCGGGCGCTCCCCGTTCAGCGACGGAAGCGCGGCTTCGAGACGGCAGTGAAGCTCTGTCAGGAGGGGACGCGCCTCCGGCTCCCGGTGCAGGCAGGCGTCCACGCACGCGGTGAGGCTCTCGGGGAGCTCGGGGCGGTAGGCGCGAAGCGGTGGGAGCGTTCCACCGATCTCCCTGGCGGTGTGGGCCGGCGTCGCTCGCGCCACGGGATTCGTGCCTGCCCACAACTCATAGAGCGTCAGGGCCAGCGAATACACGTCGGCTGCCTCGCCGGCGACCTCCCCCTCGGCCTGCTCCGGTGCCATATAGGCGAGCGTCCCGACCACCTCGCCGGTCGCCGTCAGGGTGGACGCACCCGTCAGCGACGCGATCCCGAAGTCCATCAGCTTCGCCCGGCGACCGACGCCGTCATCGGCGCGCACGATCACGTTGTCGGGCTTGACATCGCGGTGAACCACCCCGCGCTCGTGCGCGTGCGCCAACGCCTCGCAGACATCCGCACCGAACTCGGCGGTCTCGCGATCGCTGAGATCCCCGCCGCGAGCCAGCTCCGCCAAGGTCGCGCCTTCAACCAGCTCGCTGACCAGGAGCGCGCGGTCGCCCTCCGAGCCGAGCTCGTACAGGGTCACGATGCCGGGATGGTTGAGCCGGGCGGCCGCCTGGGCCTCGCGGACGACGCGTCCCGCGTCCGCGCTGGCGATCTCCTTGACCGCCACGTGTCGCTGCAGCCGCTCGTCGAACGCCCGGTAGACCGTTCCCATGCCTCCCGACCCGACCCGGTCGACGACCCGGAACCGTCCCATGACGACCTCACCCACCATTTCTGGTCCAGCTTCGCCGCGGATCGCCCGGACCCTCCAAACCACCCCGCAAGGCTGCGTGCCGCCCGTCTGCCCGGCAGCCTCCGGAGCAGGGGTCATACTCTCGGCGTTGAACGCACATGGTCTCGGCGTTCAACGCACGGGACCGGAAGACTGACCATGGCATTCCTCGACGAGGAAGAGACAGCCGCACCCCGAGGCGGCGGCGGGCCGCCGTTCCGCGGCGCGGGGGATCACCAGCGCCAGATCATGGTGCGCCGCGCGGTCGGCGTCGGGATCATCGTCGTGCTCCTGATCCTGATCGTGCTGGGGATCAAGGGCTGTCTCAATGCGCGCAAGGAGCGCGGCTTCGAGAACTACATCTCCGACCTCAACGCGATCACGGCCCAGTCGAACCAGCTCTCGAATGACTTCTTCAACCGCCTCAACGACCCGGGCAACCTCAGCCCGCTCAGCTTCGAGGCGGAGATCAAGGCCGATCGCGGAACCGCGGAGAGCCTGGCGAGCCGGGTCGAGAGCCTCAGCACTCCCGACGAGTTGAAGAGCGCCCAGAACGAGCTCAATTTCGCCTTCCAGCAACGCAGCGACGCCTTCACCGGAATCTCCGACAACATCTCCACGGCGCTCGGCAGCCAGGGCCGCACCCAGGCCGTCAACGCGATCGCCGGCTACATGCAGTACTTCCTGGCCAGCGACATTCTCTACAAGCAGGCCCAGCCGCAGATCGATTCCGCCCTCAAGGACCAGGGACTCAACGAGAAGGCGCCTGACAGCGTCTTCCTGCCGTCCACTGACTGGCTCGACCCTCTCAAGGTCTCATCCGCTCTCGCCATGGTCTCGGGCGGCAAGCAGGCGACCAGCGGCACCCACGGCCTGGCGCTCTACCAGACCACCGTGAAGCCGGGCGACGTAAGCCTCGACCCCAACACCGCGGCGACGATCAGCGGCAGCGGACCGCCGGAGGTCGACGTCCAGGTGCAAAACCAGGGGGATTCAGAGGAGACCGACATCGGGGTCAGCTTCCAGCTCACCGGCGGCACCCAAACGATCTCCGGCGACGGGACGATCCCGCGAATCGCCGCCGGCGGCATCCAGACCGCCTCGATCCCGATCCAGCCGGCCCCGGACACGGGCCAGCAGCTGACGCTCGAGGTAACCGTGACGCCGGTCCCGGGCGAGCAGATCGCGGACAACAACCGCTCCACCTACCAGGTGACCTTCAAGTAGAGACGGCCGTCCGCTTGCCATCGACTGGCGGCGACGGGCGAGCCAACCCTCGCCGGCCGATGGCCTTAGGGCCTCCATAGACTCGGGGTCGCTTTGGCCATGCGCGTCACCTTCCTGGGCCCAGCCGGGACCTTCTCCGAGGATGCCCTGCGCGCCGCCGTCGGCGAGGCCGAGATCGATGCGCGGCCCGCTCCAACGGTCTACGACGCGATCCGCGCCGTGGCCCAGGGCGAGGCCGAGCGGGCGCTCGTCCCGTTCGAGAACTCGATCGAGGGCGCGGTCCGCTCGACCCTCGACACACTGGCCTTCGACGCTCCCTCGGTGACGATCGCGGGCGAGCACGACCACCCGATAGCGAACAGCCTGATCGCTCGCAGCGAGCTGCCCCTGGAGCGGATCGAGGTGGTCCTGTCGCACCCCCAGGCCAGCGCCCAGTGTGCCCGCTTCATCCGCGAGCAGCTGCCAGGCGCAAAGGTGCGCGCCGCGCCCAGCACGGCCGAGGCCGTGCGCGAGGTCTCGGTCAGCCCCGAGCCCTGGAGCGCCTTGGGCGCGGCGTCCGCGGCGCGGATCTACGGCTGTGTGGTGCTTCGGGAGGGAGTCGAGGACACGCCCGACAACGTGACCCGCTTCGTGTGGATCGCACCGGCCGGGACCAAGCCCGCGGGTAGCGGGCCGTGGCGCACGACGCTCGTCTTCTCGGAGCTCGGCGCCGACCACCCAGGCGCCTTGGTCGAGGCGCTTACCGAGTTCTCCAACCGCGAGGTGAACCTGACGAGGATCGAGTCGCGGCCGCGACGGCAAGGACTCGGTAGATACATGTTCTTCATCGACCTCGACGGGGCCGAGGACGAGGCCGCGGTTGCCGAGGCGATCGACGCGCTGCGCCTAAAGGCCGAGTCGGTGCGAATCCTTGGCAGTTATCCGGTGCTCGCCAACGGGATTCCGGGAAGCTAGGACGAGCAGGAGCGCCGACTACAATCGTGGCGCTATGGACACGCAGGCCGACCCTCACGTAGGGCTCCAGGGCGCCCAAGCTCCGGAGTCCGACAGGGTTGCGTCAGCGCCGACCGATCCCAGCTCCAACGGCCATCGGCCCAGCGTCACCGCCATTCGGCCCAGCGTCACCGCCAACGGCCATCGGCCCAGCGGCCACCGGCCGCAGGTCGCCATCGGTGGTCGGGTGCTCGTCCTCAACGCGAGCTATGAGCCGATCAACGTCTGCAACGTTCGCCGCGCCACGGTTCTGGTGCTCAAAGAGCGCGCCGAGGTGATCGAGCTCGGCGAGGGGGCGCTCCATTCCGAGCGCCTCACGTTCAACCGCCCCTGCGTGATCCGCCTGATCCGATACATCCGCATCCCGCGCGACGTGCATCGGCGCAAGATCACCCGCAAGGCGGTGCTCGCGCGCGACGCCTGGACCTGCCAGTACTGCGGGCGCCAGGCGACCGGCCTCACCGTCGACCACGTGATCCCGCGCAGTCGCGGCGGCCAGTCGGTATGGGAGAACATCGTCGCCTCGTGCGCCCCCTGCAACCGAAAAAAGGGGAGCCTGACGCCCCGGGAGGCGCGGATGCACCCACGCAGCCTGCCACGCCCCCCGGGTCCGACGGTCTTCATCCGCCTCGCCAGCCCGCGGATCCCGACCGCCTGGCAGCCGTACCTGGTGGCCGTATAGCGAAGGGCCGCCCCGAGGGGCGGCCCTTCGTCAAGGTGCGGTATGGGAAGCGAGATGGGAATTGACGGCGGGGCGGGACTTGCTCCCCGCCTTCCCTGCTCGCCGGTGCCCGGGGTGGATTCGCCGGGCGGCCCGCACGGACCCCCTAGCGGCCCGACACCTCCGGTGTCCCGAGAAACATGTGACTCAAGTTAGGACCACCTCCTTTCTCCGGTCCCCCGATTGAATCAAAACGGGCAGTCGACTTGCGGCCCGGGGCGGCGGCCGGCGGTGGAAGGTTGGAGGCAATCGGGCGCCGCTAGAGGCGATCACGGGCCCGCGCGTATCCCTCCGCGAACTCCCGCATGGCTCGGAGCCGCCAGACCCCACCCGCCACTCGGGGCGCGAGCGCGTTCAGCAAGACGAGCGGCCGGACCGGGCGGTTGTTGACGATCACCTCTGCCAGGTTCTTGCGAATCGCCCGCACCACCGCGTCGCCGACCGACTCGGGCGGCACGGTTCCGAGCACGCGAGGCGCGGATACGCGGTGCTCGAGGCGCCCGAACATTCCCACCCTGCTGACGAAACCGGGGCAGATCGCCGAGAAGCCGACCGGCCTGCCGCCTCCATTCTCGGCTCGCAGCGCGTGGGTGAAGCCAACCACGCCATGCTTGGTCGCGGCATACGACGCCAGGTACGCGGGCGCCACCTTGCCGGCAAGCGAAGCCATGTTGACGATGTGGCCGCGCCCCCGCTCGAGCATCCCGGGGAGGACGATCCGGGTGAGATCCATGACCGCGAGCAGGTTGACCGTGACGATCGCCTCGAGCTCCTCCTCGGTGGTGCGTAGAAAGCCCCCTCCGAACTCGAGCCCGGCGTTGTTGACCAGGATGTCCGGCGGGCCGAGCGCCTCCGTGGCCCACTCCGCCAGGTGCCGGCGCTGATCGGCATCACCGAGGTCAGCCGGCTCGCACTGGACCTCGACGCCGCGGCCGCGCAGTTCGGCCGCCAGGTCGTCCACGGCGGCTCCAGGAAGATCGGTCAGGGCGAGGTTGACGCCCTCCGCGGCGAGCGCTCGGGCGATGTAGCCGCCCAGGCCGCCTCCGGCGCCGGTGACGAGAGCGTTGCGGCCGCGAAGCTCCTCCACGGCCGTCCAGACTATCCCGAGCGTCTCTTCTGAGGGCCGCCCTTGCCAGGGGCCGGCTTGCCGTCGGCCTCCGCGGCCTCCACCGGCTCATCCGCCGCCACGGCGAGGGGCTCGCCATCCTCGGACGCGCCGTTCTCCTCCACCGGGGCGCTCGACTCGACCACCAGGGCGACGGCGCTGACCCGATCGTCGTCGCGCACGTTCATCACCCTGACGCCCTGGGTGGCGCGCCCCATCTTCGAGATCCCGCCCGCCCTCGTGCGCTGCACCATGCCGTTCTCGGAGATGAACAGCAGATCCTGGTGCTCGCGGACGATCAGCGCGCCCGCCAGGCCGCCCTTCTTCGGCGTCAGCTTCGCGGTCAGCACCCCCTTGGTGCCGCGTCCCTTGACCGGATACTCGGCGACCGCGGTGCGCTTGCCGTAGCCGTTCTCGGTTACCACGAAGAGCTCTGAGTCGTCGCGAGCGATGTCCATCGCCAGGACGCGGTTCGCCTCGCGCCCGATCTTGCCGGCGACGTTCATCCCCCGGACGCCGGAGGTGTCGCGACCCATCGGCCGCACCGCCTTCTCCGAGAATCGAGACGCATGGCCCGACTTCGAGACCAGCAGCACGTCGTCCTTGCCGGAGGTCAACCTGACCTGGACCAGCTCGTCGCCGTCACGAACCTTGATCGCGATGATCCCGTCGGCCCGGATCGGCGTGTTATAGGCGGTGAACTCGGTCTTCTTGACCTGTCCCTTGGCGGTCGCGAAGACCAGGTACTTGCCCTCGCTGAAGTCGCGGGTCGGCTTCACCGCCATCACCCGTTCGCGGTCGCTCAGGGGCAGCACATTGACCAGGGCCCGGCCCTTCGAGGTGCGCGAGCCCTCCGGCAGCTCGTAGACCTTGAGCCGGTAGACCTTGCCGCGGTTGGTGAAGAAGAGCATCCAATCGTGGGTCGAGCAGATGTGCAGGTGCTCGATGTAGTCGCCCTCCTTCAGGTCCATCCCCATCACACCGATGCCGCCGCGGTGCTGCTGGCGGTAGGTGGCCAGCGGCAGCCGCTTGACGTAGCCGGAGCGGGTGATCGAGATCACCATCTGCTGGTCGGCGATCATGTCCTCGATGTTCATGTCGCCCTCGAAATGGGTGATCTCGGTGCGCCGCTCGTCGCCGTAGCGCTCGTTGAGCTGGTCGAGCTCCTCGACGACGACGCCATCGATCCGCGCCGGATCGCCGAGGATCGCGCGCAGCGCGGCGATCCGCTCGATCAGCTCGGCGTGCTCGGAATGAACCTTGTCCGACTCCAGCGCCGTGAGTCGCGACAGACGCATGTCCAGGATCGCCTGGGCCTGTTCCTCGGACAGCTCGAACCTTTCGATCAGGGCGGCCCGGGCGGCGTCGGTGTCGGCGGAGGAACGGATCAGCTGGATCACCGCGTCGAGGTTGCCAAGCGCGATCAGCAGCCCCTCGAGGATGTGGGCGCGGGCCTCGGCGCGGCGCAGCTCGTACTGGGTGCGCCTGGTCACGACCTCGCGCTGGTGGCCGACGTAGTGGTGGACCAGCTCCTTGAGGCCGAGCGTTCGCGGCACCCCGTCGACCAGGGCGACCATGTTGAAGCCGAAAGACGCCTGCATCTGGGTGTGCTTGAAGAGCTGGTTGAGGACGACCTCGTGCGGGTCGCCGCCGCGCTTCAGCTCGATCACCAGCCGCATCCCGGAGCGATCCGACTCGTCGCGCAGATCTGAGATCCCGTTGATCTTCTTCTCGCGGACGAGGTCGGCGATCTTGGTGATCAGGCCACCGTCACCGCCCTTCTTGACCATGAACGGCAGCTCCGAGACGATCACCGCCTCCCTGCCGCCGCGCAGCGGCTCGATGTGGGCGCGGGCACGGATGCGCACGCTCCCGCGGCCCGATGCGTAGGCGTCCCGGATGCCCTCGGCGCTCATCATGCCGCCGCCCGGGAAGTCGGGGCCCTTGACATGCTTCATCAGCCCGGGGAGGTCGATCTCGGGGTTCTCGATGTAGGCCTTGACCGCGCCCACGACCTCCCTCAGGTTGTGGGGCGGGATGTTGGTCGCCATCCCGACCGCGATCCCCGACGAGCCGTTGACGAGCAGGTTCGGGAACCGGGCCGGCAAGACCAGCGGCTCCTGCTGCGACTCGTCGTAATTCGGGCCGAAGTCGACCGTGTCGGCTTCGATCTCGCGCAGCATCTCCGTCGCCAGCCGGGCAAGGCGGGCTTCGGTGTAGCGCATGGCGGCCGGCGGATCGTCGTCGATGGAGCCGAAGTTCCCCTGCCCGTCGACGAGCGGGTAGCGCAGCGAGAAGTCCTGCGCCATGCGGGCGAGCGTGTCGTAGATCGCGGTGTCGCCGTGGGGGTGGTACTTACCCATCACCTCACCGACGATGAAGGCCGACTTGCGGTAGGGCCGGTTGGGCTGGAGCGCCAGGTCGTGCATTGCGTAGAGCACCCGGCGGTGAACCGGTTTGAGCCCGTCGCGGACGTCGGGGAGCGCCCGACCGACGATCACGCTCATCGCGTAGTCGAGGTACGACGAGCGCATCTCCTGGGTGAGCTCGCGTTCCTCTATGCGCCCGGTGAGGGCCTCCAGTCCGCCGGCTTCCATCACATGACTCCGGCGGCTGCTCGCAGGGAGCCGAAGGCGACCGGTGATCCGAGCTTGCTCGGATTACCGCGCCGCCGCCGGGTGAGGGCGCTACCCGACGGGCGAATCCACACCTCAGACATCCAAGAACCTGACGTCCTTGGCGTGCTTCTCGATGAACAGCTTGCGCGGCTCGACCTTGTCGCCCATCAGGTCGGCGAACACCCGCTCGGCGGTCGACGCGTCATCGATCGTCACCCGCTGCAGCGTCCGGCTCGAAGGATCCATCGTCGTCTCGCGCAGCTGATCGGCGTTCATCTCGCCGAGGCCCTTGAAGCGCTGCAACGCCACCCCCTGGCGCGCCAGGTCGAGGATCGCGCGGCGCAGACCGTCGAAGGACGCGGTCTCGCGGCGCTTGTCCCCGAGCGTCACCAGGAACGGCGGCCGGCCGACCTGCCTGAGCAGCTCGCCATGCACCTCGACCAGATGGCGGTAGTCGTTCGACTTGAACAGGGCCGCCGAGAGCCGGTGAGTTCGGGCCAGCCCGCTCGCCCGGTGGACGGCCTTGACCACGAGCTCATCGTCGGCGGACGAGATCAGCTCGGTCTCGTACGGCTCCTCCTTGGGATCGTCGGCCTCGATCAGCTTCCTGACCCCGGCGATGGTCGCGGCGCCGGCGTCGAGGATTTGCGACTCGGCCAAAAAGGCGACCGTCTCGTGGCCGTACCCCGCCTGCACGGAATCCGTCCAGCCCTCGTACTCCTTGTAGCGCCGGTTGAAGCGCTGCCAGCGCGCCTCGGTCAGCTTGCGCGACTTGCCGTTCGCGTCGGTGAGCTCGAACTCCTCGAGCTTGTCGCGGAGCAGGATGTCCTCCAGCTCCGACTCCTTCTCGACGTAGATCTCCTGCCTGCCGTTGCGGACCTTGTACAGCGGTGGCTTGGCGATGTAGACGTAGCCCGCCTCGATCAGCTCCGGCATGTGGCGGTAAAGGAAGGTGAGCACCAGGGTGCGGATGTGAGCGCCATCGACGTCGGCGTCGGTGGACAGCACCAGCTTGTGGTAGCGAGCGTCATCGAGGTTGAACTCCTCATCGCCGATGCCGGTGCCGATCGCCGTGATCAACGCCTGGATCTCGACGTTCTGGAGAACCTTGTCGATGCGGCTCTTCTCGACGTTGATGATCTTGCCGCGCAGCGGCAGCACCGCCTGCGTGTTGCGATCGCGAGCCTGCTTCGCCGACCCGCCGGCCGAGTCGCCCTCGACGATGAACAGCTCGGTGAGCGCGGGATCGCGCACCGAGCAATCCGCGAGCTTGCCGGGCAGGGTGGAGTTCTCGAGCGCTGACTTGCGGCGAGTCAGGTCGCGGGCCTTGCGTGCCGCATCACGGGCCCGGGCGGCGTCCACGGCCTTCTGCAGGATGCGCCTGCTCTCGCTGGGGTTCTCCTCCAGGAACTCGCCCAGCTTGCGGTTGACGGTCTCCTTCACCAGGCCCTCGACCGGTGGATTGCCGAGCTTGGTCTTGGTCTGGCCCTCGAACTGCGGATCGGAGAGCTTCACCGAGATCACGGCTGTCAGCCCCTCGCGGACGTCGTCGCCGGTCAGGTTCTCGTCCCGCTCCTTCAGCAGCCCCTTCTGGCGGGCGTAGGCGTTCAGTGTGCGGGTGAGCGCCGAGCGGAAGCCCGACAGGTGGGCACCGCCCTCGTGGGTGTTGATGTTGTTGGCGAACGAGAACACCGACTCCTGGTAGGTGGAGTTCCACTGCATCGCGACCTCCACCTGGCCGTCCTGGGTCTCGTTCTCGAAGAAGATCGTCTTCCGGTGCAGCGCGTCCTTGTTCTCGTTCAGGTGCCTGACGAAGTCGACGATTCCGCCCTTGTACTGGAAGGTGTCGTGCTGCCCGGAGCCACGCTCATCGATCAGGTCGATCTTCAGGCCGCGGGTCAGGAACGCCGTCTCCCGCAACCGCTCCGAGAGGGTCTGGTAGTCGAGCACGACGTCCTCGAACACCTCGTCGTCGGGATGGAAGGTGATGATCGTCCCGGTCCCCTTGACCTTCTCGCCGCGCTTCAGCTCCCCCTGGGGGTCCCCCCGCATGTAGTCCTGCGTCCACTTGTGGCCGTCGCGGCGCACCTCGAGATGGAGGCGCTCCGAGAGCGCGTTCACCACCGACACCCCGACCCCGTGCAGGCCGCCCGAAACCTTGTATCCGCCGCCGTCGCCGAACTTGCCGCCCGCATGCAGGGTCGTCATCACCACCTCGGCCGCCGGACGCTTCTCCTTCTCGTGTTCCTCGACCGGAATCCCGCGACCGTCGTCGGCGACCGTGACGCTGTTGTCGGGATGCAGGGTCACCGAGACGTAGTCGCAGTGGCCCGCGATCGCCTCGTCAACGGAGTTGTCCACCACCTCGTAGACGAGATGGTGAAGACCTCGCGGGCCGGTCGAGCCGATGTACATGCCGGGCCGCAGGCGAACCGCCTCGAGGCCCTCGAGGACGGTGATGTCCCGGGCGCTGTAGCCGTCGCTGGCCGCCCGCCCCCTGGTGCCGGGCTTGGCGGCCTTATTGGGGGCGGGCTTCGCGCTACCGCCGGTCCGGGCCTTGCTTGTTGCCACTCAATCCTTTCGGTTCGCCGACGCCACGGGAAACCCTGGCGCCGTCAGATACCCCGGCCCGCCCGGGGCGCCGTCGGGAGGGCTGGCCGGGCGGTTCGGGGAATGCGTCCAAGTTCACATAAGGATACCAGGAAAAGCCGCCGGAAAACCCGGGCGGATGTAACGAAATCCCTGCAATCCACGCATAAAAGTGACTCACGAAGTCAATCGATGTGACGAGCCGCATCGGCGGTGAAGCGAAGCGCTTGGACGGGCGCGTCGATCGCATCCGGATCGGCCTCGCAGAGGGCGCCGTTGAGCCGCTCCAGGAGCTCCGGGTGCAGCAGGTCGAGCTCGTGCGCCCAGGTCGCTGAGCGGCAGGCGATCGTCACCACGCCGTCGCGCTCGGCCACCGGCTCGGCCTCGGCCGCCACCCGGGCGCCGGCGGCGGTCGGCCAGGCGCTCTGGGTCGCCGCGAGGAGCGTTCTCGGCTCGGCGCGAGCCCGCGCCTGGTGGAGCGCGGCGCCGAGTGGGCGAGGCATGCGCCTGGGGGTCACGCGGCAAGCGGGGCGGCGCTCGGCTGCTCGTCGGCTGTCGGTGTGATCGCCTCGCCACGGCGCATTGCCACCTCGGCGCGCTCGTAGCCGCGCGGGAGGTGATCGGCCTCGGTCGCCGTCAGCACGGCCTGGCCGCCGCCCTCGGCGAGCCGGCGCGCAAGCTGGACACGGCGATCGGCGTCGAGCTCGCTCATCACATCGTCGAGCAGCATCAGCGGGGGGCTTCGGCCTGCCTCGAGCAGCGCTCGGCGCTCGGCGAACAGAAGCGCCAGGACAGCCGTGCGTTGCTCGCCCTGCGAGCCATAGCGGCGGAGCGGACGTCCACCCACCGAGATCGCCAGCTCGTCGAGGTGAGGGCCATGGGCCGTGTAGCCCCGTGCCAGGTCCACGGCCCGGCGGTCGCGCAACTCGGCCGCCAGCTCCTCGGGCTCGGCGGCTTCGGTGCGCGACAGGTAGCGCAGCACGGCGCCCCCCGGCAGACGGAGCTCGGCCGTCGCCTCGGCGAATCCCGGCGCCAACAGGTCGACCGCCTCGCGCCGGGTCGCAATCAGGTCCAAGCCGGCCGTCGCCAGCTCTCGCTCCCAGGCGGCCAGGGAGTCCTCCGGCGCGGATCCGGCGCGGATCCGGCCCAACAGCGCGTTCCGCTGGGCCAATGCCCGCCCGTAGCGGCGGCGCAGCTCGGCCCGCCCGGGCCACAGCGCCGCACACAGGCGGTCGAGATGCGTTCGGCGCACGGCGGGAGGGCCCTTGACCAGGGTCAGGCGGTCCGGCAGGAAGATCGCCAGCGGAGGTCGCAGCTCGTAGTGCTCGGCGGTGGCGGGGCTGTCGTCGACGAGATGGCGACGCTCGCCGGAGCGATCCAGCGACCAGAGGAACACGCGTGTCTCGCCGCCATCCGCCACCTCGACCTCGATCCGCGCCAGCCGCTCGCCGAAGGCGATCGCCTCGCGCTCGTTGCGGGTTCGACAGGAGCGCCCGCTGAGCGCCAGGCAGAGCGCCTCGAGCGCGTTCGACTTGCCGGCGCCGTTGGGCCCCCACAGCAGGGTGATCCCCTCCCCAAGTCGCAGTTGCGACGGCGCCAGGTTGCGAAAACCGAGCGTGCGGAGCGCGGTGACGCGCATCATTCCGAGCCTCAGACGTTGAGCCGAATCGGCATCACGAGGTAGCTGAAGTCCTCCCTGCCGACCGGCTGCAGGAGCCCTGGCCGCAGGGGTGAGCTCAGTTTGATCGCCAGCTCGTCACCATCGACGCTCTCCAGCCCCTCGATCAGGAACTGCGGGTTGAAGGCGATCTCCAGCGGCTCGCCCGAATACGGCGCCGGCAGTGCCTCGCTCGCGTCACCAACCTCGGGCGTCTCGGCGCCGACGGTCAGCTCTCCCTCGGCGAAGGCGAACCGCAGCGGGGCGTTTCGCTGCGCCAGCTGGCTGACCCGCCGAGCGACCTCGAGCAGCTCCTCCCGCGGCAGCCTGACCTCGTGCTCGAACGACTCGGGGACCAGCTGGCGCCAGCTCGGGAACTGGCCCTCGATCAACCGCGAGAACAGCACCACTGAGCCCGCCTGGAACACCGCCTGGTTTCGGGCCAGGGAAATCGACACGTCGTCGGGCCCTTCCTGGCCGACGATGCGCGCCAGCTCTCGCAGTGCCCGCGCGGGCACATTCGCGTCGATCGGCTCGGGCAGGGCCTGCTCGAGCTCTGTGTGCTTGACGCTCAGCCGGTAGGAGTCGGTCGCGACCATGGTCAGCGTCGTGCCCTCGGCTTGGACGAGGACGCCGGTGAGGATTGGCCGCACCTCGTCCCTCGACGCGGCTCGCGCCACGCGGTCGATCGTGTCGGTCAGCGGCCCGGCGGGTAGCTTCGCCCCGTCGGCCGTGAACTCGGGCAGGCGGGGAAAGTCCTCGGCCGGCAGCGTCCGCAGGTGAAAGCGCGCACCTCCGGCCATCAGCTCGACGTCGCGCTGCTCGGCTCGCAAGGCCAGGCTCACCTCGCCGCTGGGCAGGTTGCGAACCACATCTCCTAAAAGACGCCCGGGGAGCAGCAGCGTGCCTTCGGTCTCAACGGAGACCTCAGTGAGCTTCATCGTCAGGCCGATCTCGGTATCCGTGGCGGCGAGGACGAGTTGGTCGGGGCCGGCGGTCAGCTTCACGCCGCCGAGCGACGGCAGCGTTGAACGGGTGGAGACGGCGCGACCTACGAGCTGAAGAGCGGCGAAGAATGTGTCGCGAGAGATGGAGAGCTTCATGGGGTGATCTTGCATCTTCCTATCTATCTCAGATGTATTGACTGCGGTGGACGGCTGTGGAGAGGTGGAGCTCATCGTGGGATGGTGCGCGATGAGTCGGCGGACGGCTGGTGTGGAGAGCTGGCGGGCTGGTGGAGAAGTCCTGGTTCGGTAACGGCGGTGTCGGTCTGTGTGGCGAGAAGCTGGTGAACGCGGTGCAGAACGGCCGAGGTCTCCGAATCGGGGTCGAGACGGCTGGAGACAGTGCGAACTGCGTGTAGGACGGTGCTGTGATCACGGTCGAACTGGCGCGCGATCTGGGCGAGCGAAAGGGAGGTCAGGTCACGGGAGAGATACATCGCGAGCTGCCGCGCGCCTGAGACCCGCGCGGTGCGCCTCGGCGACAGGAGGTCCTGCCGGGAGACGCCGAGCACGGAGCAGACGGCCTCCTGGATTGCGCCGACGCTGGGAGAGTCGGCTGCGCGTGTGTGATCTGCGCAGGTGAGGTCACCGGCGGGAGACTGATCGAGTGCTCGGCGAGCGAGGGCCGGGGTTACCGGTTGGCTCAGCATCGAGGAGACGGCGGCCACGCGGGTCATCGCTCCCTGGAGGCGCCGGACGTTGCCCACCGCCTGGCTGGCGATCTCCTTCAGGGCCGCGGGGTCGTGGAGCTCCACTGGGCCCTCGACGGCCATTCGCCACAAGAGCGCGGTTCGAGTGCGGAAGTCGGGGGACTCGAGCTCGACGCAAAGGCCCCAGCCGAAACGGTCGCGGAGGCGTTCCGCAAGCCGCGCCAGCGCTTCCGGCGGGCGGTCGCTGGAGAGAACTATCTGCTTCCCCGCGGCGTGAAGCGAATTGAACGTTTCGACGAACTCCTCCTGCGTGTACTCCTTGCCCTCGAGCGCTTGGACGTCGTCGATCAGCAGGGCGTCGAGCTTGCGGTAGCGCTGCTTGAAGCGCTCCGGCCCGTCCTTGCGAAGGGCATCGACGAACTCGGTCGTGAAGCGCTCCGCGGTCGTGTAGTGAACGGTCAGCTCCGGGCGCCGGCGACGCAGGTAATCGACGATCGCCCCCAGCAGATGCGTCTTGCCGAGCCCCGGCGGGCCATGAAGGAACAGCGGGTTGTACGCCTCCCCAGGGAGCTCGGCGACCGCCAGGGCCGCGGAGTGGCCGAGACGGTTGCCCGAGCCGATCACGAAGCGCTCGAACGTGTGGGTCGGATCGAGCGCCAGTGACTGGACCGGGGCGGTCCAGTCACCGCCCGCCGCCCCGGCCGGCGCCACCTGGCCCTCCGCGACGAACTCCACCCGCTCGAGCTCAGGCGCGGTGTCTCGTAGTGCCGCTTGCAGAACCCCGCGGTAGCGGCGCTCGACCCAGGTGCGGGTGGTAGCCGGCGCCGCCAGGTGGAGGGTGTCCGACTGGGCGGACACGGGGCGCGAGCGGGTCGATCCAGAGCTGGAAGGTGGATGCCGGGAGGCTGGCCTCGAGCGCCTCCCGGACGCGCCCCCAGATCGAGGCCAGATCGTCTGAGGGCGCTTGCGAAGGCACGACGGGCGATCATAGATGCGAGAGTCGGGCGTTCTGAGAGGGCTCGCCGCCCGAGGCCGCAATTCGCGAGGAAAGATCGGATCGCTCGCGCTTTGCGACTTCCGTCGGGCCCTGAGGCGGCCCTATACTCCGGCGCCGGTCGTGAAGCGGACTTACCAGCCCAAGAAGCGCAAGCGCGCCCGGACGCACGGGTTCCGCGCCCGCATGCGCACGCGCAGTGGCCGCCAGATCATCAAGCGCCGTCGCCGCAAGGGTCGCAAGCGGCTGACGCCGTGACCCCCCGCGAGGGGCGCAGGCGTGGTCGCCTGTCGCGAAGCGGCGACTTCGACCGCGTATATCGAGAGGGCCGCTCCCACGCCAACCGCTTCCTGATCCTCTATGCGTTTCCGCGCGGCGACCAGGACGGCGATCACGAGGAGGTTCGCCTCGGCGTCTCGGTGAGCCGCAAGGTCGGCGGCGCCGTAGAGAGGAATGCGGTGAAGCGGGCACTGAGAGACGCGTTCTGGTCGCTGGACGACACGCTTCCGCGTGGCCACGACTTCGTTCTCGTCGCGCGTCCTGACGCAGCCGGCCTGGTCGAGCGCGAGGGCCCCGGCGGGGTCGCGACCGCGCTCGAGGAGCTGGCCGCAGAGGCCGGGCTGACGGGCGGAACCGTCTAACTTGGAGCCGTAACACGTGAAACGCGCGGCGCTTTCCATCGTCCTGGCCCCGATCCGTCTCTACCAGCGCGTGATCTCGCCGGCGCTCCCGCGCCGCTGCAAGTACGAGCCGACCTGCTCGGCATACGCCGTGCAGGCGATTCGCGAGCTGGGCGTCTTTCGCGGCACGATCCTGGCCGCCTGGCGCCTCGCTCGCTGTAACCCGCTCAGCGACGGCGGCTACGACCCGGTCGCGGCGCGTACGCTGTTTCGCGGCAAGACGAAGCGCGGCGCCACGGAGGCCAAGGCCTGATGCTCCCCGTCGCCAGCATCCAGAGCATCTTCCAGCCGCTGATCGACGTCGCCAACTCGGTCCTCACCTTCTTTCACGACAACGTCGGGGTCAGCTGGGGGGTCTCGATCATCCTGCTGACGATCGTCACTCGGTTGGCGATCCTGCCCCTGTCCCTGAAGCAGATCCGCTCGATGCGGGCGCTTCAGGCGCACCAGCCGGAGATCAAGAAGATCCAGGAGAAGTACAAGGACGACCGTCAGCGCCAGCAGCGGGAGATGATGGCCTTCTACCAGGAGAACAAGATCAACCCGTTCGCGTCATGCGTGCCGCTGCTGCTCCAGCTGCCGGTCTTCATGTCGCTGTTCTACCTGCTGCGCAGCGACGAGTTCTCGCAGGAGCTCGCCGCCAGCGGCGACCCGAGCTTCCTTGGCGTCACGCTCGACGAGAAGGCCACCGGCGCGGCGCTGATCATCCTGATCGCCCTCTACTTCGCGACCATGGTCGGCTCGACCTCGATCATGGCCGCTTCGGCTGAGGGCAATCAGCGCCTGATGATGTATGCGCTGCCGGTCTTCTTCACGCCGTTCGTGATCAGCTTCCCCGCCGGCCTGATCGTCTACTGGATCACGACCAACCTGTGGACGATGGGGCAGCAGTGGGTGGTGAAGCAGGTGATTCCGCCCCCGCCAAAGCCGACCGAAGTCGAGGCGCGGGCGACGAAGGCCCCACCGCCTCCGCCGCGCAAGAAGAAACGACGCCGCTGACGCGATTCATGCGAGGCGGCTCGGGTCGCCGCCTTGCCTCCGACGCCCAGCCTGGCCTTGGCCGAACCCATCTACTTCGACCTGCTGCCCGCGTCTCCTGCTCAATAGACTCGCCCGGTGGCGAGCAACGGGGACAGCAGCCTGCCGGCCGAGCCCGCCGAGCGCGTCCGGGCGATTCTCGAGCGGGTCGTTGATGCGCTGGACGTCGAGGCAGACGTCCAGGTCGACGAAGACGCCGAGCAGATCGTCGGCCGCGTCGACGGCGAGGACGTGGGCCTGCTGATCGGGCGCCGCGGCCAGACGATCGACGCCGTGCAGCTGCTCTGCTACCGGGCTGCGTTCCGGGGGCTCCAGGAGCGAAAGCGGGTCGTCGTGGACGCCTCCGGATATCGGGGACGACGCCAGGAGGCAATCGAGGGCCAGGCAGATCGGGCCGCAGATCGGGCGCTCAAGGCCAGCAAGGAGATCGAGCTCGAGCCGATGACCCCGAGCGAGCGTCGCGTCGTCCATCAGTACCTCAAGGATCGCGCCGGGGTCGAGACGTTCAGCGAGGGGGAGGAACCCGAGCGCTGCGTGATCGTGGCTCCCCTGATCAGCGATTGAGCGCCCCCCCGAGCGCCCCCGTCCAGCTGTCCGACCATGCCCACGCCGCGCTGGCGACGGTGCTCGAGCTGTTGGCCTCCGAACCTCACGCGCCGAGCGCCGTGCGCGACCCCGAGCGGGCGTGGCGCGTCCACGTCGCCGACTCGCTGACCGGCCTCGAGGTGGAGGCGCTGAGCGCCGCGCGGCGGATCGCCGACGTCGGGGCGGGAGCCGGTTTTCCCGGCCTGGCTCTGGCGGCCGCGCTACCCGACGCCGGCGTCGACCTGATCGAATCGATCGCCCGCAAGTGCCAGTTCATCCGCCGGGCGATCGGGCGGGCGGGGATCGGCAATGCCCAGGTGGTCTGCGAGCGCTCCGAGGCCTGGGCGGCCGATCCTCCGCCTCGAGGCGGCCGGGAGGCTTACGATGCGGTCACCGCCCGCGCGGTCGGCCGGCTCTCCACCCTGGCCGAGCTGGCCTCGCCGCTGCTGGTCCCGGGGGGCACGCTGGTCGCCTGGAAGGGCCGGCGGGATTCGGACGAGGAGGCCGAGCTGGAACGCGCCGCGGCGGGCCTGGCGATGGAACCCGTGGAGATCAGATGGGTGGGCCCGTATGCCGGCTCCCGCCACCGGCACCTGCACGTGATGCGCAAGCGTGGGCCGACCCCCGAGAGCCTTCCCCGGCGTGCGGGGCTGGCCAAGAAGCGGCCCATGGGTGGGCGCTGACGGTTCCCCGTCGGCGGCCGTGGGTAAGGTCGCGGGCAGTGGGCTCGGTCTACGCGATCGCGAATCAGAAGGGCGGCGTCGGGAAGACGACGACCGCGGTCAACATCGCCGCCTGCGCGGCATCGAGGGGCAACCAGGTGTTGCTCTGCGATCTCGACGCCCAGTGCAACGCCACCGTCGCCCTCGGCCTGGGGCGGGATGTGCGCCCCTCCTCGTATGACTGCCTGACCGGCGTTTGCTCGGTCGCCGAGGCGGCGCGGCCGGCGGGCCCGGACAACCTGTGGATCGCGCCGGCGAACCGTGACCTGGCGGGAGCCGCGGTCGAACTGCCGCGGATCGAGGGCTCCGAGCGCCACCTGCGCGACATGCTGGGCCCGGTCAGGGAGCGGTTCGCGATCACCCTGTTGGACTGCCCCCCGTCCCTGGGCCCGGTGACCCTGAACGCGCTGGTGGCGGCCGACCGCGTGATCGTCCCCGTGCAGGCCGAGTACCTGGCGCTCGAGGGGCTGGTGCAGTTCCTCGACACGCTCGAGCTGGTGCGCCGGGACCTGAACCCGGGCCTGGTTCTGACCGGCATGGTGATCACCATGCACGACGAGCGGACGAAGCTGGCGCAGGATGTCGAGCGCCAGCTTCGCGACCACTTCGCGGAGCTGATGTTTCGCACTGTGATTCCCCGCAGCGTCCGGGTCGCCGAGGCCCCCAGCTTCGGCCTGCCGGTGCGTCGCGCATGCCCCCTCCTCGCGCGGCTCGGTCGCATATCGGGAACTGGCCCTCGAGCTGGCCGAGCGCGAGCAGGCTGACCGGGTATGGGTCGAGCGCGTCCAGATGTCTAAAGCTAAAGTTGAGGTAGAGAATCATGACTAGGCCGGGAATGGGCAGGGGCCTGGCGGCCATCCTGCCGGATACGCCGATCGAGGAGTCGGAGCTGCGCCAGTTGCCGGTGGAGTCGATTCGTCGCAACCCCCGCCAGCCGCGAACGCGTTTCGGCCCCGACTCGATCAAGACGCTGGCCGCGTCTCTGGCCGACGCGGGCGTCATCCAGCCGCTGATCGTTCGCCCGCTGCGCGATGGTCGCTACGAGCTGATCGCCGGCGAGCGCCGCTGGCGGGCGGCTCGGGAGGCCGGCCTGCAGACGGTGCCCGCGATCGTCAGGGACGAGGGCGAGCCGGAGCGCCTGCAGACGGCGCTGATCGAGAACATGGCGCGCGAGGATCTCAATCCGGTTGACGAGGCCCGCGCCTGCGCGGCGCTGGTCGAGGATCTGGGGCTCAGCAAGGAGGCGCTGGCGCGGCGGCTGGGCCGCAGCCGCCCATCGATCTCGAACCTGATCCGCCTCCTCGATCTTCCCGACGAAGTGCTCGACCTGCTGGCGGGAGGCGAGCTCAGCGAGGGCCACGGCAGGGCGATCCTCCAGGCCCAGGGCAACGAAACCCGTCGCAGCCTCGCCCGCGAGGCAGCGGCACGCGGCTGGTCCGTCCGCGAGACCGAGCGCCGGGCCAAGAAGGCCGGCGCGGGCAAGGGCCCCAAGGTCGTCCCACATCCCGACCAGGAGGCCGCCCTGGTTCGCGCCGAGGAGGCGCTCGAGTCGGCGCTGGGCACCGGGGTGCGCGTCCGGCCCGCTCGCCGCGGCATCCGGGCGGAGCTCCACTTCGACGACCTGGACCAACTCCTGACCTTCGCCCGCCAGCACGGCTCCGGCGACTGACCGCCCGCTCGCTCTGACGTCTCCTCAGCCGACCTGGACGCCCTTATGCACCTATGTCGTGCATAACGTGGTCCACGTGCCGAGATCGGCCGCTACGGCGCCAGCCGCTCGAGCCGCCAACCGTCCGCCTCGCGGGTGTACAGGAATCGGTCATGGAGGCGACCGGCCTGACCCTGCCAGAACTCGATCTCCGCCGGACGGAGCGCGTAGCCGCCCCATGAGGGCGAACGCGGGACGTCGCCGCCGGAGAACCGTTCCTCCGTCTCGTGCACCCGGGCGTCCAGTGCCTTGCGGTCCGGCAACGCCTCGCTCTGGGGGGAGGCCCAGGCGCCGATCTGGGAGTCGCGGGGGCGAGAGGCGAAGTACTCGTCGGACTCCGCCTCGGGCAGTCGCTCCACCGGGCCGCGGACCCGCACCTGGCGGTCGAGCTCGCGCCAATACAGGACGAGCGCCGCTCGCGGCGCCGCCTCCAGTTGCCTCGCCTTGGCCGAATGCAGGTTGGTGAAGAACCGAAACGCCTCCGGGCCGAAGCCCTTCAGCAGGACCATCCGAGCATCGGGCGCCCCCTCCGCGTCCACCGTGGCCAGGGTCATCGCGTGCGCCAGTGGCACCTCCCGCTCTGCCCGCTCATACCAGTCGCGGAACTGCTCGATCGGGTCGTCAGACACCGCCGAGCGGTGAAGCGGGGGCATGTCGGGACGACGCGGCATCGCCGCCGCCAGCCTAGTGGTCCCACTCACGCCCCTCCTCGGCCGACTCCTACAATGAGCGGCGCGGGGCGATTAGCTCAGTCGGTCAGAGCGCCTCTCTGATAAGGAGGAGGTCCCTGGTTCGAGTCCAGGATCGCCCACTGTCTATCACTCCGCCGCGCTAGCTGTAGTTCCTAACCACCTTCGTCAGTAAAGACATCCGGGCCTCCTCGGAGGCTGGAGCTGCCAAGCCACCAGCCCCAGGAGGTCACCGGATGCAGGTCCACGCTAGTGCACGGCTCACTCCGAAAGGAAGGGCCTTCGTCGTTTCCCGCGTTCTCGAAGCAGGCTGGTCGGTGACGGCGGCGGCCGAGGCCGCCGGCGTCACCGAGCGCACCGTCTGGCGCTGGATCGCCCGCTACCGGGCCGAGGGCGAGGCCGGTCTTTGCGATCGCTCCTCAGCACCCCGCTCGATCCCGCACCGAACCCCAGCCGACCGAGTCCAGGTGGTGGTTGCGCTGAGGAGGCTTCGGATGACCTCCTCGGAGATCTCCGAGCTGCTCTCGATGCCGCTCTCGACCGTCTCCGTGGTCCTAAAGCGCCAGGGGCTGGGCAAGCTCTCGCGCCTCCAGCCGCCCGAGCCCGCCAACCGCTACGAGCGCTCGCGGCCCGGCGAGCTCGTCCACGTCGACGTGAAGAAGCTGGGGCGGATCCTGAGGCCCGGCCATCGGGTGACCGGCGACCGACGCGGTCAAGCGAGCACCCATCGCAACGGCAAGCCGGTGCGTCTGGCCGGCTGGGAGTTCGTCCACGTTGCCGTCGACGACCACTCGCGACTCGCCTACGCGGAGGTGCTCGCCGACGAGCGCGGTGAGACCGCGGTCGGCTTCCTTCGCCGGGCGCTCTCGTTCTTTGCCTCTCACGGGGTCAGGGTCGAGCGGGTGATGAGCGACAACGGCTCCCCCTATGTCTCGAAGGTGCATGCGATTGCCTGCCGCGAGCTGGGCCTGCGTCATCTGCGCACCCAGCCCTACCGCCCGCGGACCAACGGCAAGGCCGAGCGCTTCATCCAAACGATGCTGCGCGAGTGGGCCTACGGGCGCCTCTATGGAACAAGCGCCGAGCGCATGCGAGCCCTGCCTCTTTGGCTCGACCGCTACAACTGGCGAAGACCACACGGCAGCCTCGGCCACCGACCGCCCGGGTCAAGGCTGACGAACGTTGCTGGGATCTACAGCTAGAAGGCCCAGGCGACCACGGCCCCGATGATCCCCAAGGCGACCAGCACGGCGACGAACAACCAAACGCGCGCTAGAAAAGGCGGGTCGTACCTCGGAGCTTGCGTTTGCTCGATCCGGTCGAGCCGCTCGCGAATCTCGCGAGTCTCCGCATCTTGCTGTTGGCCCATGGTCATCCTCCAGTACTCAACACGCCTACGCTACGCGCGGGCTCGGTCCGCCGCGACCCGCTGCATCGCGTCGAGTGACTGCAGAAGCCAGCCGCGGAAGTAGCGCTTGCCGGCGACGAGGTCGAAGATCCGGTCCTGGAACCTGCCCGGGTCCATGCCAAATCTCGCGTCGACGAAGGTGCCGTCCTGGGCCTCGGTGAGGAGCATGTGGACGAATGAGCCGGTGTTCAGGCAGCGGATCAGGAGCTCCTTGCAGTCGTCCATCCGATCCACGTGGAGCTTCATCTCGTTCTTGCCGAGCGGGGTCTGGACCACCTCACGGTAGGTGCAGCCCGGCTCGAGTCCGTCGCATTCGACTTCGACCACGCGCGGCCACCACTCCGAATGCCGGTCGACGTCCTCCAGGAGCTCCCACACCACCTCGACCGGTGCATCGATGAAGGCTTGCTGGCGAGCCTCGGACATCGCGGCTGATTATCGCCGCTGCGGCCCGATGTTGGGCCACCAGGGGCGCCATCAGGGGTCGAAGCGGCGCCCGGTAGGGCTTTGGGCAGGGGTCCAACCCGCTCCTATAATGGCTCGCAGGCCAGGCGACGGCCCGGGAGATCATCTTGCAGCAGATGCAGATCTATGGCGTGAGCTTTGACATGGTCGGCAAGCAGCCGATCGTTCTCTTGAAGACCGTGGATGGGAACCGGTTCCTCCCGATCTGGATCGGCCACCCCGAGGCCGCCGCGATCCTGATGAAGCTCCAGGGCGCCTCCACCCCTCGCCCCATGACCCACGACCTGCTCTCGGACCTGCTCGAGCAGCTGGACGCCAAGTGCGAGCGGGTCGCGGTCACCGAGCTTCGCGACAACACGTTCTATGCCTCGATCACGATCTCGATGAACGGCTCCGAGCTCGAGATCGACTCTCGCCCCTCGGACGCGATCGCGCTTGCTGTCCGCACGCAGGCGCCGATCTTCGCTGCCGACGACGTCATCGACGAGTCCTCGATCGAGTTCGAGCACGAGGTCGAGGACACCGAGGAAGTGGTCGAGAAGTTCAAGGACTTCCTGGACCAGGTAACGCCAGAGGACTTCGCCAAGGGCGAGGAGTAGAGGGCGAGGAGGTCAGCCCGCCGCCGCGGTGGCGCGCGCCAGCGCCAGTTCGAGGATCCGGCCACAGAGCTCCTCGAACGAGATCCCCGCTGCCTCCGCTGCCATCGGGAACAGTGAGGTGTCCGTGAGTCCCGGGATCGCGTTCGCCTCGAGCACCTCGGGGCCGTCGGGCCCCAGGATCAGATCCACTCGAGCGAAGCTCTCGAGGCCGAGGGTGTCCCAAGTCCTCATCGCAGCGTCGAGCACCGCGCCCTCGGCGCCTCGGAGCTCCGCCGGGCAGATGTATTCAGTGCGACCGATCTCGTAGCGGGCTTCGTAGCTGAAGCGGTCTTCCTCGCGCGGTCGCGCCTCGACCACCGGCAGCGCGATTCCGTTCAGCAGCGAGACCGCCAGCTCACGCCCGTCGACGTGTCGCTCCAGCAACACCCGGTCGTCGTAGGAGAAGGCGGCGACCAGCGACTCGGGGACCTCCTGCGCGGTGGCGGCAAAACGCACCCCCAGCGAGGAGCCGCCTGCGGCAGGCTTGATCACGAGCGGGAAGCCGAGGCCGGCCTCGATCTCCTCGAGAGCGTCGGCCGCGCCGAGCTCCCGGAAGGCGAGCGCGTTGAAAGCCGCCCAGTCGGGGGTCGGCACACCCGCCGCACGCAGGTCGTGCTTCGCGGCCACCTTGTCGATCGAGCTCGTGCAGGCGCGCACGCCCGGCCCCGTGTAGGGGATGGCGAGGATCTCGAGCAGCTCCTGGACCGTCCCGTCCTCACCGCCCTGTCCGTGGAGGGCGATGAACGCGGCATCGGGTCTCTGCTCGCGAAGAGTGGCCACGAGGTCCGCGCCGACGTCCAGCGCGACCACCTCGTGGCCGAGAGAGGCGAGCGCGTTCTCGACCCGGGCGCCACCGCGCATGGAGACCTGGCGCTCCAGCGACCTGCCCCCCTTCAGCACGGCGACCTTCATCGCCCGCTAGGAGCCCTCGCGTCGTCGAAGCGGCACGACGTCACCTGGCCTGGGAGGGAGATCCTGAGTGTCGGAGGTCGAGCCTTCAGCCGGGCCGGCCGGCAACTTGTGCTCGCCCGTGATCGTCTGGTAGAGGCCGACCTGCTCGCTCACCACCTTGCCGATCCGGCGAATCCCCTCCCGGATCTCGTCCTCGTCGGAGCCCGAGAAGTTGAGCCGCATCGAGTTCGTCCCCCTCTGCCCGTCGGCGTAGGCGGCGGCCCCGGGAACGAAAGCGACGTTCTCGCGCAGCGCCTTGGCGAGCAGGTCGGAGGTATCGATGTAGGAGGGCAGGGTGGCCCAGACGAACATGCCGCCCTCGGGCCGGGTCCAGGTCGCCTGCTCTCCGAAGTGCTGCCCCAGCGCCTCGAGCATCGCGTCGCGCCGGGACCGATAGACGTCGCAGAGGCTGTCGACGTAGGAACGCCAGCGCTGCTCGGCGAAATACTCGAGCGCGAAGTACTGGGCCAGGGTCGAGGTGCACAGGTCGGTCGCCTGCTTGCCGAGCGCCATCTTCTCCATCACCGGCGGGGGCGCCACCGCCCAGCCGAGGCGGATCCCGGGCGACAGGATCTTCGACAGGGTGCCGATGTAGATCACGTAGTCACCGCCATCGAGGAGGTACAGCGGCGGCTGAGGTTCGCCCTCGTAGCGGAGCAGTCCATACGGGTTGTCCTCGACCACCAACACCTCGCGCTCGCGGGCGAGCTCGACCAGGCGCCGCCGGCGCCGGCCTGAGAGGGTGACCCCGGCCGGATTCTGGAAGGTCGGCACCGAGTAGATGAACTTCGGTCGCCGCCCATCGTTCCCGAGGCGATCGAGGAGGCTCTCCAGCTCGTCCACCTTCATGCCCTCGCCGTCGATCTCGATCTGGTGGGTGTCGGCCTGGTATGAGCTGAACACCGGAACGGCCCCGGGATAGGTGGGCGCCTCGCAGATCACGACGTCGCCGGGATCGACGAGCGTCTTGGTGATCAGGTCGATCGCCTGCTGGCCGCCGGTCGTGACGATGACGTCCTCGGGATCGGGCGCCATACCCTCGGCGGCCATGACGCCGCGGATCGCCACCTTCATCGCCTCGAAACCCTCGGTGGGCCCGTACTGGAGCGCCTCCGCGGCGGACTCCTGTGCGATTCGCGTCATCTGCGCGGCGAACGTCTCGGGCGGGTAGGTCGAGGTGTCGGCCTGGCCGCCGGCGAGCGAGATCACCTCGGGCCGTTGCGTGATCGCCATCAGGTCGCGCATCGCCGAGGAGCGCATCACCCGGGTGCGCTCCGCGAACAGGTCCGCATAGCGCTCCAGGTCGCGCGCAGTCTGGTGCGCGCGCCGGTGGGCGGGAACCGAGCGCTGCTCCCAGGAAGGCGGAGAATTCTCGGGTTCGGGCATCGGGCCAAGTGTGCCGCAGCCGGCGCCGTGGTGCTGTGGAGCTGGCGGCGATCGACCGAGCTGCGCGGGTGGGCGCCGGCCCGACTACAGTTCGCTTGTGCTTCGGGTGCGGGTTGGGACGGGAATGATGCTGACTTGCTTGGCGGCGCTTGCGCTGCCGGGCACCGCGATCGCCGCCGGCGACTCCCTCTACCAGGGTCCCGGTCCGCAGCCGGGCCCGAACATCCTCTACAGCGCCCCGGCCACCGCGCCCCAGCTCGAGAACGCCGGCGACTGGAACGCGAAGCCGATCCTGATCTCGGGCGCGAGCGCCTACCGCCAAGGCGAGTTCCTCTACCAGGACTATCTCTACGACGATCACGGGGCTCGCGGGGCCAGTCGCGATCCTGGCGATCCCCGCATATCGAACGACAGCTTCTCGCTGCCAAACGGCACCTACACCTATCCCACCAATCCCGCCTACGCCAACAACGCCGCGGACCTTGTCGAGCTTCGGGTCAAGCCGGTGCCGAGCGCCACCAACTTTCGGATCACGCTCAACAGCCTCACGGATCCGTCCCTCGTCGCCACCACGATTGCGATCGGCAGCTCGCCCGAGCCTCGCGCATTCCCCTACGGAGCCAACGCAACCGCGCCCGCGCAGTTCTTCCTCACCGTTCACGGCGACCACGCCGACCTGCGGCGCGCCGCCACCGGCCAGCTGGTGACTCCGGCGCCACAGGTCTCGATCTCGCTCCGGCGCCGCCAGATCCGGGTGCTCGTCCCGCATCAGGCATGGAACCCCGGCGAGCAAACCGTTCGCCTCGCCGCTGGGGTGGGGCTCTGGAACAAGTCGGCCAACAGGTACCTCGTGCCGGGCGCGGCGGCCACCGCGACGCGACCCGGCGGCGCGGCGGGGCTGTCCAGCCCCACCGCCTTCTTCAACGCCGCGTTTCGCTTCAACGAGCCCTGGCAGCACGTCTTCCCGCCCAACACCGTGGTCGGCGACCCCGCCTGGTGGCGGGACCGCGCGCAGGGCACCGCCCTCGCCAAGGGTGACCTCAGCCCGTTTCACGCGGACGTCGACTTCGCCAAGCTCGACGCCGGGGTCACGGACGACATGCACGGCAAGCCCCAGGGTGTGCCGACCAGCGGCCCGATGGACCGCATCCTCGCAAGCCACTTCGAGACCAAGCAGGGCACCGACTACTCGACCACCTGCACCAGCGCCAACGACTGCCAGGGCGAGCTGCGTGGCCGTCTCCAGCCGTACGCGATCTACGTGCCCAAGAAGCCCGCTCCTTCGCGCGGCTACGGCCTCACCCTGCTCCTGCACTCACTCGGCGCCGCCTACAACCAGTTCGCCGACAACCGAAACCAATCCCAGCTCGGCGAGCGTGGCCCGGGATCGATCGTGATCACCCCCGAGGGCCGCGGCCCGGACGGCTGGTACTACGGACACGCCGGCGCCGACACCTTCGAGGTCTGGGCGGACGTGGCCAGGCACTACCGGCTCGATCCCGGCTGGACGTCGATCTCCGGGTACTCGATGGGCGGGTACGGCACCTACAAGTTCGCGGCCCAGTTCCCGGACCTGTTCGCCAGGGCGAATCCGGTCGTCGGCCCACCCGGGCTGGGCGTCTGGGTCCCGCCCGCCCCGCCGCAGCCGGGTGGCGACGCCAGCAACACCAACCGCATGCTCGCCTCGGTTCGCAACATCCCGTTCCTGATCTGGGACGGGACCGAGGACGAGCTGGTGCCCGTCCTGGGCGCCACGACCCAGGCGCAGACCTTCGATGGGCTCGGCTACCGCTACGTCTACGACCTGTTCACGGGCGCCGACCACTTCGCCCTCGCGCTCAACGACCAGTTCGCGCCGGCGGCCAGCTTCCTCGGCACCTACCGCGTCGACCGGAACCCGGCACACGTCACCTACGTCGTCAACCCCAAGATGGACTTCGCCGCAGCAGGCACGGTGGCCGACCATGCCTACTGGCTGTCGGGCCTGAAGCTCCGCAACTCCAGCGGGAATGCTCCTCTGGGGAAGGTCGACGCTCGCTCTGACGCCTTCGGACACGGCGATCCGGTGAAGAACCCGACCCAGACCAAGGCCGGGGCGCTCCAGGGGGGCAACCTGGCCGCCATGCCGTACGTGGAGCGATCGAAGAGTTGGG
The DNA here is from genome assembly GCA_963760665.1 of uncultured Actinomycetes bacterium. GTDB lineage: Bacteria > Actinomycetota > Thermoleophilia > Solirubrobacterales > 70-9 > AC-56. The sequence goes on along the minus strand of CAVXDS010000006.1, from coordinate 729,833 downwards.
GGGCCGCGCCGCAGACGACCGCTCGGAACGTCCTCCATCTCAACGTCCATAACCTCGCTCAGGTCACCGTCTCCACCGCGCGGGCGCGCCTCAGCTGCCACTCGACGCTCGCCGTCACCACCGACGGCCCGCTGACCGTCACGCTGGCCGGCTGCGGTCGTACGCTCCACTTCGGCGGCCCGTAGGCAGTCACGGCTCCCGCGATCGGGACTCGGCCAGCTTCGTCGCTAGCCTTAGCCCCTCGCCCGTGGACCTCTTCCTAGCCACCTGCCAGGGGATCGGGCTGGCGCTTGCCGTCGGCACGTTCGGCGGCGCCTCCGGGCGCCGGGGGCCGATCGGCTTCCTGCTCGCTGCCGCGGCCGCGATCGGTGGCGGGGTCCTGTTCGGCGCCTCGCTGGCAACCGCCGGCCATCCAGCCTGGCCGGGCTGGCCCGTTGGCGCGGTGCTCGCCGTGTTCACGTTCGGGATCGTCAACGGCGTCGTCGCCGGCGCCCAGGCCCGGCACGAAGGCGCCTCGTCGATCGGGCTGATCGTCGCGCTGGGAGCCCTGGTCCTCGCCGCCGTTTCGTTGTTCTTGGAGCCGGTCGCACTGGTGGCGCTTTTGGCGATCATCTGGCTGGGCTCCGCCCGCCGCCGCCGCGCCCAGCGCAAATACGAGGGCCTGCGGGTGCTCCGGTGAGGCCCGCGCCTCCCCCGCCGTCAGACTCAGACCGGTGCACGTGTCTCGCAAGCTCTGCCTGATCGTCGTCGACTCGCTTCGCACCGACATGCTGCTGCGCGCGGTGGCCGATGACCTGGCGCCCACCTTCGCCACCCTGCTCGAGCGCGGCACGCTGATCGGCGACTGCGTTTCCGCCTTTCCGTCGGTGACCCCCGTCGCCTGCTCGGAGATCGCCACCGGTGTCGGTCCGGACCGGCATTGGATCAGCGGCATGAACTGGTACCACCGTGCCGAGCACCGCTACGTCGAGTACGGCTCGTCGTTGGAGGCGACGCGCGCCTTCGGTCTGTTCAGAACCCTCTACGACACCGTCTACAACATGAACATGGCCCATCTTTCGCACCAGGTGGAAACGGTGTTCGAGCGCCTCGGCGACGCCGGGGTGCGGACAGCGGTGACGCCGTTCCTGATCTACCGCGGCCGCCGGCGCCACGAGCTCAGCCTCGAGGGCCTGCTGCGCCGGGTCGCGGTGGCGGCGAAGTTCCGCCACGCGGTCTGGGGGCCGGACGAGCTGTTCTACGGCGAGCTGTACGCAAGCCGGAGGGTCCCCTGCAAGCCCACTCTGGCGCGGCCCGGAACGCGGGACACCTACTCGGCCTGCGTCGGCCGCGAGCTGGTGCGCGAGGACCTGTACGACTTCCTGCTCTTCTCGCTCCCAGACAACGACCACCACACGCACACCTACGGGGTCGAGGCGATGCTGGACTCGATCTCCCACGCGGACCGCAGCCTCGGCGAGATCGTCGACGAGGCAGGCGGAATCGATGCGTTCCTCGATGCCCACGCGGTGATCCTGATGGCGGATCACGCCCAGACCGACGTCGAGACGGCGCTGCCGCTGGCGGAGGCGCTGGGCGAGGACTGGCGGGTGCTGGCGCCGAACGCCGAGCAGCGCTCCTCGGCGGAGCTCGCCGTCAGCCCGACGGCGCGGGCGGCGGGGATCTACCTGCTGGCTGAAGACCGCCGGCGTGCGATCGCGCACGCCGGCGTGCGCGGTCGCCTGCGGAGCCTCGACGGCGTCGATCTGGTGGCCTGGCTATCCGATGACAACGGTGTCGAGCCCGAGGCGGTGGTCGAGAGCTCGCGCGGCGAACTGCGGTTTCAGCCCGGCTCGCAGGCCTCGGACCGGCGTGGCGTGGGCTGGGACCTCGAGGGCGAGCCCGCAGCGCTGGCGCTCAATCGGCGCGACGACGGCTTGCTGGACGACGCCGTCTATCCGGATGGGCTCGGGCGGCTGTGGTCGGCGCTCACGTCGCCGAACGCGGGCGACCTGCTTGTCTCCCTGCAAGAGGGCTACGAGTGCGTGGACTGGGGCGGCGCGACGCATATCGGCGGCGCCAGCCACGGAGCGCTGCTGGCGGGGGACTCGCTGGGCCCGCTCGTCCTCTGCGGCTTCGAGCCGGGAGTGACGGAAGCACGTGAGCAATGGGCGCTGCGCGACGTCGCAGCGCTGGTGCTCGACCACTTCGGTGTCGACGCTCAAGCGCCCGCGCAGATCACCGAGGCCCGGGCGCAGGTGGCCCCGTGAGTCGGGTCCAGGAGACCGGGTTGCCCTGAGCCGCGCCGCGCTGGTCGCCTCTTTGCTGCTGGCTCTCGTGCTGCCCGCTCCGGCGCTGGCGCAGGGAACCCCCGCCCCGGGCTCGACTCCGTCGGCGAAGGCTGGATCGTCCAGCTCGACGACCGCCCCGCCGCCCGCGGGCCAGCCCGTCACCAACCTGTCCAGGGCGGGCGCAATCCGTGTGGCGCGCAAAGACCCCAAGGTCGCCGAGCAGCGCCGGCGCTACGGCCCGCTCAGCCCGACCGCCGAGGCCAAGCCTGGCACCTGGCAGGTGGACTTCTATGCGGATGGGACGGACCGGGTGCAGGTGATCGTCGATGACGCGAGCGGGACGGTGCGCGAGTCTTGGACGGGCTACCAGATCGCCTGGCAGATGGCGCGCGGCTACCCGGGCCAGTTCGGCCACAAGCTGAATGCCCCGTACGTCTGGGTCCCGCTGGCGGCGATCTTCCTCCTCGGCCTGTTCGACTTCCGCCGCTGGCGGCGGATCGTCCACCTCGACCTGTTGGTCCTGCTCAGCTTCGGGATCTCGGAGATCTTCTTCAACGCCGCCAACATCGGGGTCAGCGTGCCGCTCGCCTATCCGCCGCTCGTCTATCTGCTCGCGCGGATGATCTGGGTCGGCTTTCGCGGCGCCGGCGACGGGCTTCGCCCCTCGGCACCGACCGCCTGGTTGGCGATCGGCGCGGCCTTCCTGCTCGGCTTTCGGATCGCCCTCAACATCGCGGACTCCGGCGTCATCGACGTCGGCTACGCCGGGGTGATCGGGGCCGACCACATCACCCACGGCCAGACCGTCTGGGGCCTGCAGGCGTTCCCCTCGGACAATCCCTTCGGCGACACCTACGGCCCGTTCAACTACTACGCCTACGTCCCGTTCGAGCTCTTGCTGCCGTGGCACGGCACCTGGGACGACCTCCCCGCCGCCCATGCCGCCGCGATCTTCTTCGACCTGGCCGCGGTCGCCGGGCTGTTCACGCTGGGGCGTCGGCTGGGCGGGAATCGCCTCGGCATCATCCTCGGCTTCGCCTGGGCCGCCTACCCGTTCACCGACTACGCGCTTCAGTCCAACTCGAACGACACCCTGATCGCGGCCCTGCTCGTCTGGGCACTAGCCGTCTTCAGCTCGCCGATCAAACGCGGCGCCCTACTGGCTCTTGCGACGCTCGCGAAGTTCGCCCCGTTGGCCCTCGCCCCCCTGTTCGCCGCGGGTCATCGCGGCTTTCTCGATCGCCCCGCCCACGCCCCGCCCCGTCAACCTCGCAGTCGCGCCCTGGCCCTGTTCTCGATCGCATTCCTTGGAGGCGTCGCCCTGATGCTCGCCCTTCCGGCCATCGACCCCGGCCTCGCCAGCTTCTACGATCGTACGGTCAAGAGCCAGGTCAATCGGACCTCCCCATTCAGCATCTGGGGCCAGGACCATCTCCCTCGAGTGGGTCCAGACCATCGTCAAGGCCTTCGCCGTCGGCCTCGCCCTGCTGGTGGCCTTCATCCCACGCCGCCGCACGATGCCCCAGATCGCGGCCCTGGGTGCTGCCGTCCTGATCGCCATCCAGCTGACCGCCGAGCACTGGTTCTATCTCTATATCCCCTGGTTCTTCGGCTTGGCGATCACGGGGCTTGTCGGTCAACGGAGTGGCACCCGAGCCCTTGATCCCGGCGGCCCAGCCCCCTAAGCTGGGAACCGGCCGCGGGCTCCAGCAGCTTTCACACGAAGTCTTCGACGTTCGCGTTCCTGCTCGGATGCAAACGACCAACCTCCCACTGGGAGGGGAGGCGCCCGCGGCCACTGATTTCCCTCCGCGCGTTGCGCCCTAGGTGTGGGCCCCAGCCACGTTGTTGGCCTGAAGCTCGGCTAGTCGTTGCATCGGGGGGATCCTCCCAAGCGCGCGGTGGGGGCGCTTGCGGTTGTAGCGGTCTAGCCAGGCGGGCAGGGCCCTGGCGCGCTCCGGACTCGAGCCGTAGACGGCCCCGTAGGCCCACTTCTCAGTCAGCGTCTTGATGAAACGCTCGGCCTTGCCGTTGGTCCGCGGGCGGTAGGCCTCGGTGCGCAGATGGCGCAGGCCCAGCTCGCGGCAGGCGATCGCGTGCGCCCGCGAGCGATAGGGGTTCCCGTTGTCGGTCATCACCCGCTGGGTCGCGATCCCGAGCGAGGCGAGGTAGTGGATCGCCCGGCCCAAGAAGGCGACGGCGGTTTCGGGGTGCTCGTCTGAAAGGACCTCCGCGTAGGCGATCCGGGTGGCGTCATCGACCAGGACGTGCACGCACTCCCAGCCCTTGTCGTGGACTCGGCCCCGCCAGTTGCCGGTGACCCGGTGTCCGGGGCGTGAGATCCGCCCGAGCTTCTTGACGTCGACGTGGACGAGCTCGCCCGCGCGGGCGCGCTCGTAGCGGTTGGCGGGCTCCTCGGCACCGAGGCGCGGCAGCCGGCCAGCCCGGCGCGCTTGCAGATCAGCGAGACGGTCGACTCGGGCATCCCGATCAGCTCCGCGATCTCGGCCGCGGTCATACGGATCCGCCGCAGCGAGAGCACCGCCTCGACCCGCTCCTCGGGGGTCCGGTTGGCGACCCGCCTGGGCGCTGAGCTGGCGTCGCAAAGGCCCGCCTCCCCAGCCTCGCGGAAGCGGCGCACCCACTTGCGCGCGGTCGGCACGCTGACGCCGGCGGCCTCGGCCGCCGCCGCCAGCGTCCAGCCTTGATCGAGCACACGGCGTGCGATCAGCCGCCGCGAGCTTGGACACGTCCTCGCGTTGCGGTGCAATGTCATCCGGTTCCTCCTTTGGATGGCTGGGTGGGGTCTCATCCCCCAGCCTCCAAGGAGGGCCGGTCGGAAGAACGTGGTTGGGGATTACACCTAGGCGGCCGCCGGGATCAGTACCTGCTCGATCGACTCCGCCAGGCCGTCGTCGCGGACCTCGACGATCACGGCGTTGATCCATACGTCCTCGTCGGCGGTGTCGAACTTGACCGGCATCTGGGTGCGGAACCCCTCGAGCGCCTGCTCGCGCCGCACCCCGATCACACCGCCGCGCGAGCCCGTCATGCCCACGTCACTGATGAACGCGGTGCCGCCGGGAAGGACGCGGGCGTCGGCGGTCGGGACGTGGGTGTGGGTGCCGAGGCAGGCGGCGACCCGCCCGTCGAGGTGCCAGCCCATGGCCACCTTCTCGCTCGTCACTTCGGCATGGAAGTCGACGACCACGGCGTCGGACGTCCCTTCGAGCTTGGCGAGCTGGGCATCGGCCTCGGGGAACGGTGAGCGAGCAACCCGGAGCTGCACGGCGCCGCTCAGGTTGAGGACGGCGACCCGCATCCCGGCGGCATCGACGGTCGCGGTGCCCCGGCCGGGGTTTCCGGCCGGGTAGTTGGCGGGGCGCACGACGCGGTCGCAGCGGTCCAGGAACTCGTAGGCCTCGCGGTGTCGGTATACGTGGTTGCCGCTGGTGATCACGTCGACGCCGATCTCGAACATCTCGTTGCCGGTCTTCTCGGTGATTCCCAGGCCTCCCGCCGAGTTCTCGCCATTCGCGATCACCAGATCGGGCGAATGACGCCGGCGAAGGTCGGGCATCGCCGCGGCGAGCCCGGCCCGGCCGGGGCGGCCGACGATGTCGCCGATGAACAGGACCCGCACGGGAGAGGAGCCTAGTGGTCAGGGCACGGCGACCCGCGCGGCCCCTGCGAACCGCACGGGCCGGCTCGCTTCGGCGTCAGATGATCGGCGGCCGGTAGCCGGCGTCGCCGCCGAGCTGCCGGCGGACCAGGCCGGCGAGGTCCTCGGCGCTGTCGGCGTTGCTGGTCGTCCAGTGCTCGGCGACAGCCAAATACAGACCGCTCGACGAATCCTCGGTGGCGTCCACCGGGTTGCCCAGGCCGCGAAACACCCGCGGCGGAAGCCAGCAGCTGAGCAGCCAGTCGGCCCCCACCAGGAGCTGCACCGGCTCGAACACCGAGGTGACCCCGCCGGCGCCCACAGCCATGCCTTCGTCGGGCTTGGGTTGAAGGTGACGGATCCTGAAGGCGGAGCTCATCGCGACCGGGCTGTCGCGGTAGTGACCCCCGTGTGAAAACCGCTTGGGGGTGATCAGGTCGCGGACCATCTTGTGCTTGAGCTTGTTGCGGCAGATCGGGGCGAGCAGCGCCAGCAGCCCTGCCCCGTCCAGGTCGCCAGCGTAGATGTCGACCCAACGGATCGCGTCCGACTCTTCCAGGTCCTGCAGTGGAAGCGGCTCGGGAGGCCGGCCGGGCAGCCACGCGCTCGCCTGCCGGATCAACCGCGGCGCCTTGACCCTGCTGCGTGGGCGAGTTGCGCTCAGCCGGTCCACCGGTCTGGATGTGGGGGTCGTCGTGCTCATATGCCTTCCGTACCTCGCCCACTAAACAAGTGGCGGGAGTGGAAGTTGCGCGATCCCCGCCACACGGATTTGCCGGCGACGACGAGGATCGGGCTCGAGCGGGGATAAAGGCCGCGCTTGGCTGGCATCCCGGCCGCTGCTGCCGGGCTTCGCCACCGTCTAGGTTTCCGGGGCGTGTTCGCCCAATCCGCCACCCGAGGCCGGGCGACCGACGGCGAGGTCGTGATCGAGACGCGGGAGCTCGTCAAGCGCTTCGGTGAGCGTCAGGCGTTGAGAGGCGTCAGCTTCGATGCCCACCGGGGCGAGCTGCTCGCGGTGATCGGCCCCAACGGCGCCGGGAAGACGACGCTGCTGTCGATCCTTGCCGGGATCAGGCGCCAGGACGGCGGAACCGTCAGCCGTCCGCCGGGCGAGATCGGCTGGATCCCGCAGCAGGCGGCGCTCTACCGCCGGCTGACCGTGATCGAGAACCTGCGCCTGTTCGCCCACCTCGAGAAGGTCCCCGACACCGACGCCGCAGTCCGGGAGATGCTCGAGGTGACCGGCCTCGCCGATCGCCGCGACGATCAGGTGGGGACGCTGTCCGGTGGGAACCAGCAGCGGATCAACATCGCGATCGGCCTTCTGGCGCGCCCCGTGGTCCTGCTGCTCGATGAGCCGAGCGCCGGACTCGACCCGCGCCAGCGCGAACGCCTGTGGGAGTTCGTGCTCGGTCTCGCCGGCGGCGGCACGACGGTGATCTTCTCCACCCACAACATCGCCGAGGCCGAGCGCTACGGGCAGCGCCTGCTGGTGCTGGCCGACGGCGAGGCGCTGTTCGACGGCACCGCAACCGAGCTGCATGCTGCGGTTGCCGAATCGGCCGCGCGCGACTTCGAGCAAGCGTTCGTCGCCTTCCTCCGGGACCGCGGCCATTGACGCCGTTCGGGCGTAAGACCCGGAACTGATGCGCTGGCTGTTCGTCAAGGACCTCCAGATCCTGCGTCGCTCGCCCTTGGTGACGGTCCTGCTCGTGGTCTATCCGATGGCGATCGCCGTGCTGATCGGCTTCGCGCTCTCGCGCGGGCCCGAGACCCCCCGGGTCGCTTTCGTCAACCAGGTTCCTCCGGGCCAGCCGTTCGTCCTCGCCGGCACCAAGTTCGACATCGCGGGCGCTCGCAGCGCGCTGTGCTCGCGGATCGATTGCATCCCCGTGTCCAGCGAGCAGCAGGCGCGCGACATGGTCGAGTCGGGCGACGTGCTGGCGGCGCTGATCCTGCCACCGGACCTAATCCAAAAGCTCGAGTCGCTCGGGTCGCTTTCGCCCTCGCAGCCGACCGTGCGGGTTCTGGTCAACGAGGAGGACCCGGTCAAGGCGCGCCTGGTCGGCGACCGGATCAGCTCGCTGGTCACGCAGGCGAACCTGAGGATCTCGAAGCAGGTGACGCGGATCTCGGCCAACTATCTGGCGTTGCTGCTCAGGGGTGGCAACTTCAACCTGCTCGGTCAGACCTTCAACATCCTTGGCCTGAAGGACACCCAGCGCATCCTCGAGGCCGTACGGCCGCAACTGGAGGCCAACAGCCCGTTCGCCGCCGCCCTCGACAGGGTGATCCGGTTCTCGAGGCTGGCCCGCCAGAACCTCAACCTCGCAACCCCGCTGCTGGGCTCGATCGCCCACCCGATCGATGTCCAAAAGGAGGTCGTATCGGGCTCGCCGCCCAGCCTCGACTCGTTCGCGATCTCGGTCGCGGCGACGGTGACCCTGATGTTCGTCACGGTGCTGCTGGTTGCCGGCTCGCTGGCTCTGGAACGCGAGGAGAACGCCTTCCCGCGACTGACGCGGGGGCTGGTGGGGCGTACGGCGCTGCTGTTCGAGAAGGTGGTGTTGGGCGTGGCCGTGTCGATCGTCGTCACGCTGCTGATGCTGGCCGGCCTGTCGCTGTTCGTCCACATCGACTGGGGCCGCGTTCCCCTGTTCGGAGTGGCGATCGTGGCGGGCGGCGCGGCCTTCGCCGCCTTCGGCGCGGCGATCGGCGGTGCCGCCCGTGAGGTCCGTGCCAGCTCGCTGCTCGCCTTCATGATCTCGCTGCCGATCGCGTTCGTCTCCCTGGTCGAGTCCGGCACCGTCAGCCCCGGCCTGTTCGACGTGATCAAGGTGGTCCGGGCGCTGTTCCCGTTCCAAGCCGCCCTCGACGCGATGTCCGGTGGCCTCGACGCGGCGGGGCCCGCCCTCGGCCTGCCGATCCTCCACCTGGCGATCCTTGCCGCCGCCTATGGAGCGCTGGCGAGGCTGGCCCTGCGCCGCTTCGCCTAGGCGTTCCCAGCTGTGACACTGGAGCCCGTGAAGGTTCATCTGATCGACGGCACCTACGAGCTGTTTCGCTACTTCTTCGCCCTGCCGCGGCACCTGAACCGCGACGGCCGGGAGGTGGCGGCCACCAGGGGCGTGGTGGGCTCGGTGCTGACGCTGCTCGAGGAGGGTGCCACGCACGTCGGTGTCGCCACCGACCACGTCATCGAGTCGTTTCGAAACGAGCTCTGGCCGACCTACAAGACGGGCGAGGGCGTTGAGGAGGACCTCAAGAGCCAGTTCCCGATCGTGGAGGACGCTCTGGCCGCCGCAGGAGTGACGGTCTGGCCGATGGTGGAGTTCGAGGCCGACGACGCCTTGGCCGCGACCGCGACGATGGCGGCCGCCGACGCACGGGTGGATCAGGTCGTCATCTGCACTCCGGACAAGGACCTCGGCCAGTGCGTGACCGAGGACGGCCGCATCGTCCAACTGGACCGGCGGAAGGGCACCGTGTACGACCGCGCGGGCGTCACCGCGAAGTTCGGGGTGCTGCCCGAGTCCATCCCCGATTACCTGGCCCTGGTGGGCGACAGCGCCGACGGCTTCCCCGGCCTTCCCGGCTGGGGTGCCAAGTCGGCCGCCGCCGTGCTCGCCCGGTACGGAAGACTGGAGGACATCCCGGCCCTCGACCTCAACTGGGAGGTGGACGTGCGGGGCGCCCGCAAGCTAGCCGCCACCCTCCGAGAGCGGTTCGACGAGGCGCTCCTGTTCCGGCGAATTGCCACGCTCGAGCGCAACGCTCCCGTCTCGGCGACCGTCGAGGATCTGCGTTGGACCGGGCCAACGGCGGGCTTCGCCGAGCTCTGCGACCGGCTCGACGCGCCTCGTCTGGCGGAGCGGGCCACCGCGCTGGCGGCGACCCGGATCGCTTCTGGCCCGTAGCGGCAAGGGGCGTGACGTCAATGGAGGCGCGAGCGAGAATCGGCGCGTGCCTCCGACGTTGGTGACAGACTTCTGCCGTCCAAAGGAGGTACCGATTGTCTAGTTCACGCTGGGAGCGCTTCGCTCCCCTCACCGGAGTTGTCTTCTTCGTGCTGATCGTGATCTCGTTCGCGCTCAGCGGCGACACGCCGGACACGAATACCTCGACGGCCGACACCGTCTCGTATTGGTCGTCTCATGACTCGAGCCAGATCGCGTCGGCGATCATCGGCACATTCGCAGTCATCTTCTTCATCTGGTTCGCCGCCATCCTGCGAAGCGCTCTGCTGCGGGCGGAGGGTGGTGACGGGCGCCTGTCCCTGATCGCGTTCTCGGGCATGCTCCTGATTGGGTTCGGCGGAGCGATCGCCAGCGCGCTGTCATTCACCGTGGCAGACACCGTGAATGACGTCCCCGCCGAGGTGACCCAGACGCTTTCGGTGCTCAGTTCAGACTTCTTCTTCCCGTTCCTCGCCGGCATCGCGTTGTTCATGCTCGCGACCGGGATCTGCGTAATCCGCCACGGCGGGCTGCCGAGGTGGCTCGGATGGGTGGCGATCGTGATCGCAGTCGTGTCCGTCACGCCCATTGGGTTCGTCGGCTTCCTGGCTGTGTTCATCTGGACGCTGGTGGCGAGCATCGTGCTGTACCTGAGGGGCCCCGACGCTCCGACCGCTTCCGCGCCGCCTCCAGCGGTGCCGACCACTTAGGGCGCTGGTTCAGTGACATAGGGCGCGAGGCGCGCCCGCCCTAGAATCTGACCGGTGAGCTTTCCCGCAACCCGCATGCGCCGGCTGCGGCGCACGGAGGCCCTACGCGAGCTCGTCCGCGAGACGGAGCTGTCGCCCCGCCACCTGGTCCAGCCCATGTTCGTGGTCGCGGGCGAGGGGGTGCGCGAAGAGGTCCCGTCGATGCCCGGCATCGAGCGCTTCTCGATCTCAGAGCTGGTCGCCGAGGCAACCGAGCTTCGGGCCGCGGGCATCGGCGCCGCGGTCCTGTTCGGCATCCCGGGGTCCAAGGACGAGGCCGGCTCTGGGGCATATGACCCGGAGGGAATCGTGCAGATGGCGGTCCGGGCGTTGAAGGAGGCCCACCCCGAGCTGGTCGTGATCACCGACGTTTGCCTTTGCGAGTACACCTCGCACGGTCACTGCGGAGTGGTCCGCGACGGCGAGATCGACAACGACGTGACGATCGAGCTGCTCGCCAAGACCGCGATCTCGCATGCAGACGCCGGCGCCGACGTGGTGGCGCCGAGCGACATGATGGACGGCCGCGTGGGGGCGATCCGCTCCCAGCTCGACGACGAGGGGCATCCGAACGTCTCGATCATCGCCTACAGCGCCAAGTACGCCTCGGCCTTCTATGGGCCTTTCCGCGACGCCGCCGAGTCCACCCCGGAGTTCGGCGATCGTCGCGGCTACCAGATGGACCCGGCCAACGCGCTGGAGGGCGTGCGCGAGGCGAAGCTCGACCTCGAGGAGGGCGCGGACGTGGTGATGGTGAAGCCGGCCGTCCCCTACCTCGACGTGATCCGGCTCGTCAAGGCCGAGACCGGCGCTCCGGTCGCCGCCTACCACGTCTCGGGCGAGTACTCGATGCTGAAGGCCGCGGCCCGCAACGGGTGGATCGACGAGCGCGCCGCGGTGCTCGAGACGCTGACCGCGATTCGCCGGGCGGGCGCGGATCTCGTGTTCACGTATTACGCAAAGGAAGCCGCGGCTTGGCTTTGAGCGGCGCGGATGCGCCACTCAGGGAGCCCCGGCCCAAGGTCCGCTCACGCCGCGACGGGGCGGCGGTACCGCTGGACGCCGACGACAAGCGACTGATGAACCTCCTTCAGTCGAGCTTCCCGCTCGACCCCGAGCCGTTCGTCGTCATCGCGCGCCAGGCAGAGCTGGCCGTGGAGGAGGTCGAGGCTCGCACCCAGCGCCTGCTGGACGAGCGGATCATCCGCGAGATCACGCCGATCTTCGACACCCGGGCCCTCGGCTACGCGTCGATGCTCGTCGCCGCCAAAGTCGACGGCGAGTATCCCCACCGAGCCGCCCAGGTCGTCAACTCCCACCCCGGCGTCTCCCACAATTACCTGCGCACGCACGAGTTCAACCTCTGGTTCACGATCGCCACCCCGCCGGACTCCGCGCTGGGGCTCGAGGGGACGCTGGAGGTGCTGCAGGCCGCCACCGGGGCCGAGTCGATCCGCCAGCTCCCCACGCTGACGCTGTTCAAGATCAACATGAATCTGGAGATGGAGCAGGGGACCGACGCGCTGGCGGCCGCGATCGACGCGACGCCACCGCGAGAGCTCGAGCGCCAGCCCTACGACGACACCGACATCGCCGTGATCCGCGCCCTGCAGGGGCCGATGGCGGTCACGGAGCGCCCCTACGACGCTGCCGCCGAGCAGGTGCAGATGCCCACCGAGCGCTTGCTCGAGCATTTGGAGGCGATGGTCGAGCGCAAGCTGCTGCGGCGGGTGGCGGCGATCCTGTACCACCGGCGGGCCGGGTTCTCGGCCAACGGGATGGGAGTGTGGCGGGTTCCCGATGACCAGGTGCTCGAGGTCGGCAGCAAGATGGCCGCCGTACGCGGGATCTCCCACTGCTACCAGCGGCCCACCTACCCCGACTGGCCCTACTCGGTGTTCACGATGGCCCACGGGCGCTCGAAGGAGGAGTGCGACGCGATCCTCGATCGGATCGCCGAGGAGCACGGCCTGCACGGCGACGACCGCGCCGTGCTCTACTCGTCGACCGAGTTCAAGAAGGTGAGGCTGCGCTACTTCGTCGACGACTACGCCAACTGGGAGCGGGAGCACGCGGGTGTCTGAGCAGGTGGCAGGGAGCAGGTAGTAGGCCGGCTCACCGGCCTACCCGCTACATGCCGCACGCTCATGGCTGACAACGGTTGGGATACGCGGACCTCCGAGGTCCTGTACGCCCGCGCCGCCGGCCTGCTCCCCGGCGGTGTCAACTCCCCGGTGCGCGCGATGCAGGCCATCGGCCGAGATCACCCGGTCTTCGTGGAGCGCGGGGAGGGCTTCGAGCTGATCGACGCCGACGGGCACCGGTACATCGACTGGGTTTGCTCCTGGGGCCCGCTGATCCTGGGGCACGCGCACCCCGACGTCGTCGCCGCCGTCTGCGATGCGGCCGAGCGGGGAACCACCTACGGCGCTCCGACCGAGGGCGAGGTCGAGCTCGCGGCGGAGGTCTGCGAGCGCTTCGCGTCGGTGGAGATGGTGCGGATGGTCAACTCCGGCACCGAGGCGTCGATGAGCGCGATCCGCCTGGCGCGGGCGGCGACCGGCCGCGACAAGGTGATGAAGTTCGCCGGCGCCTACCACGGCCACGTCGACGGGCTGCTCGCCGAGGCCGGCTCGGGGATGGCAACGCACGGGATCCCGTCCAGCCCGGGGGTGACCGAGGCACAGGCGGCCGACACCCTGGTCGTCCCCTGGAATGACCGCGAGGCGGTGGCCGCGGCGCTCTCGTCGCACCACGTGGCGGCGATCATCTGCGAGCCGATTGCCGCCAACATGGGCGTGGTCGCGCCGGCTGATGGCTTCCTGGAGCTCCTGCGCGAGCAGGCCGACGAAAGCGGCGCGCTCCTGATCTTCGACGAGGTGATCACCGGGTTCCGGGTTGCCCGTGGCGGCGCCCAGGAGCTCTACGGGATCACGCCCGACCTGACCCTGCTGGGCAAGGTGCTGGGCGGCGGCCTTCCCGCCGCCGCCTACGGCGGGCGGCGCGAGCTGATGGAGCGAGTGGCGCCGGCCGGGGACGTCTACCAGGCCGGGACGCTGTCCGGCAATCCGCTGGCGGTCGCCGCGGGACTCGCCACCCTGGAGCGCCTCGACGCCGACGCCTACCGACGCCTCGGCGCCCTCACCGACCGGCTGGCGGGCGGCCTGCGTGGCGCGGCCGGCGAGCGCCCCGTGCAGGTGGCCTCGGCGACCGGCCTGGTGACCCCGTTCTTCAGCCCGGAGCCGATCCGCGACTTCGCCGGCGCGTCGGCGTGCGACCTACAGGCCTACGGACGCTTCTGCCGGGCCCTGCTCGAGCGCGGCATCTACCCGCCCGCGTCCCAGTTCGAGGCCTGGTTCGTATCCCTCGCCCACGACGAGGCCGCGATCGATCGCACCGCGGAGGCGGCCTCGGAGGCCCTTGACGAGGTCTTCGCCTAGAACCGGATTGGCGAGTTAGTGGCGCATACCGCCACTAACTCGCCAGTTGCTCGGCCCTTCGACCTAGGCGGCCTCGTTGGCGAGACCCCCGGACGGCTGCGCGGAGCCGAGCTCGACGTGGGCGCGGCTGTCGCTGTTGCGGATCAGCACCAGCGTCAGCACGAAGCCGAGGGCGGCGATCAACGACCCGCCCAGGAACGCCGCTTGGAAGCCCTCGGTCAGCGCGTTCGGCAGCGCTGCCGAGCTGCCGTGCGCCGTCGCCATCAGGTCGTCCGTGCGCGAGGTGGCGATCGTCGCCAGCACAGCCAGTCCCAGTGCGCCGCCGATCTGCTGCGAGGTGTTGATCAGCCCACTCGCGAGGCCGGACTCCTGCTCGCGAACCCCTGAGACGGCGGCGATCGTCGTCGTCACGAAGGCGAACCCAAGGCCACCAGCGGCGAGCAGCGACGGGCCGAGGATGTCGGTCAGGAAGCCACCGCCGACCGAGACCTGCGAGAACCACGCCAGCCCGGTGGCGATCATCAGCATCCCGGCCGCGAGCACGGGCTTGAAGCCGATTCTGGTGACGAGCTGGGAGGCGACCCCGGCGGAGACGATGATCCCCAGGGCGAGGGGCACGTATGAGAGGCCGGCGTGGATCGCGCTGTAGCCGAGCACCTGCTGCATGTAGAGCGTGATGAAGAAGAACATCGAGAACAGCGACGCGCCGACGAGGAGCCCGACGATGTTGGCGCCCGTCAGGGTCCGGATGCGGAAGATCCGAAACGGCATCAGCGGCGCCTGCGAGCGTCGCTCGATCGCGATGAAGGCCGCGATCAGCGCCGCTGACAGGCCGAGCAAGCCCAGCGTCCGGAACGAACCCCAGCCGGCGTTGGTCGCATCGACGATCGCGTACACCAGGATCGAGAGGCCGGCGGTGACGGTCACCGCGCCGGCGGCGTCGAAGTGACGCGTCGCCGACTCGGAGCGGCTCTCGGCGATCAGCCGCGGCGAGAGCGCGGCGACCACGAGTGCCACCGGCACGTTCACCCACAGCACCCACTCCCAGCCGAGGCCGTCGGTGAGGATCCCGCCGAGGAGCACGCCGGCGGCGCCCCCTGCTCCGGCGACCGCGCCCCAGGCGCCCAGCGCCTTGTTGCGCTCGGCCCCATCGCGGAAGGTGGTGGTGACGATCGACAGCGCCGAGGGCGAGATGATCGCCGCGCCAAGGCCCTGGGCGGCGCGAGCGGCGATCAGCTGACCCTCGGTCGCCGCGAACCCGGCGGCGAGCGAGGCCGCGGCGACGAGCAGGAGTCCGGCGATGAAGACGCGTCGGCGTCCCAGCAGGTCGGCCATTCGCCCGCCGAGCAGCAGGAAGCCGCCGAAGGTGAGCACGTATGCGTTCACGACCCAGGGGAGGTTCGCCTGCGAGAAGTCGAGCCCCTTGCCGATCGAAGGAAGGGCGACGTTGACGATTGACGCGTCGAGAACCACGATGAACTGCGCGAAGCAGAGCAATGCGAGGGCGATCCAACGTCGGCGCTCGAACTCCTGAACTGTGGTCATCATCTTCCGTCCTCCTGTTGGTGACCTGTATCTGTGCGATAATCGGAAGCTGAGTTCCGGTTTCGATAGGAGCACTATACGGAATCTCAGTTCCGTTTGCGTGCTGGTCGTCACACAGCCGGCACCTCACAGAAAACGATGGCTACTTCACCGACAAAGATCCCGTCCCGGGCCGCGCCGCAGGCCGAGCCGGTCCAGCGCGCCGACGCGCGGCGAAATCGCGAGCGTGTCCTTGCTGCCGCCCGCTTGCAGTTCGCCACCAAGGGCCTCGATGCCCAGGTCGACGACATCGCCCGCGGGGCGGACGTCGGCGTGGGCACGGTCTACCGCCACTTCCCCACCAAGGAGGCTCTGCTTCAGGCCCTGGCAGCCGACCGCTTCATCCGACTCGCCGAATGGGCGCGCGAGGCGCTCGAGGCCCCGGACGGCTGGGAGGGCTTTTGCCGACTTCCTGCGCCGCTCGGCGGAGCTGGGGGCGAACGACCGCCTGCTCTCCGAGGCGATGGCGGAGCGGCAGGCCGTCCAGGGCGCTCAGCACGAAAGGGACGACCTGATGGAGGTCACGGCGGCGCTGGTCGAGCGAGCCCAGGCGACTGGCAAGCTGCGCCCCGAGATCGGTGCCCAGGACATCGCCATGCTGATGTGCGGCCTGGGGCGGGCGACGGGCGCCGGCGCCTTCGACCACGAGATGAGCTGGGAGCGTTATCTGGAGATCATCATCGCCGGGCTGCGCGCCCCGGCCGACTCACAGCTCCCGCGCACCTCCGGCGATTCCTGACCGGACCGTCCGCAACGCGGCGGCGGCGTAGCCCACCAGGGTGCTCGGTGCGGCGGGGTGGATAACCTCGCCGGCCGATGGCCGAGATCCCCGTCCCGGAGAGGACCCTCCATACCCTCGCCCAGCAACTGGAGGCCGAGCAATCGGTGATTTCGCCGCATGTCGCCGATCCCGAGAAGGCCGACCCGGCGCTCGGCCTGCTGGCGGCTGCCGGCCCGCGAGCGTCCGAGGCGCGGGGCGAGTACGCGCTCGTGATCGAGTCGGTTCGTGAGGGCTACCTGCTCCATTACTCAGAACCTCGCGTGGTGGTCGGCGCCGACCCCGACCTGGCCCTGCTCGCCGGCGACTACCTGTACGCGCTGGGCCTCGAACGGCTGGCCGCGCTCGGTGACCTGGAGGCGATCCGCGAGCTGTCCGACCTGATCTCGCTCTCGGCGCAGCTTCACGCCGCGGCGGGCGGCGTACAGGTCGCAAATGCCCTCTGGCTCGGCTCGGTGACGGCGATCGCCGCCGGGGCCACACCAGAGCACGAGCAGGGAAAGTCGGCCCTTCGCGAGGGCGACCCCGACGCTTCGGCTGCGCTGTGGCGGGCAGCTCTTGGGGCGGCCGAGCAACCGGGTCTGGGCGGCCGGTTGGAGCGGACGGCCGAGGCGATAGGCTTCCAGGCCCAGTAGGACTTGCCTCCCTGAACGTGGCCGACGCCGCCGACAAGACCAACGGTTCCGCTGGCGACGGCGGTCTTCCGAAGCCGGATCCGGCCGGCTACTTCGAGGGCGAGTCGATGAGCCGGCGGAAGGCCTTCACGGTCGCCGGCCAGGCGGTCGGCGGGATTGCGGGCGCGATGATCGTCCTCCCCGCGGTTGGATTCGCGGTGGCGCCGATCTTCAAGGAGCCACAGGAGCGCTGGGAGAGCGTCGGCCCCGTCAGCCGGTTCACGGAGAAGACCTACACGCCGGTCGTCTTCACCCTCGTCGAGGGGATCGGCGAGCCGGGCAAGACCACCGCCTATGTCCGCAAGGCGATCCCCGAGGCGCCCTTCAACGAGACCCAGCCATACGAGCCATACGTGGCGCTCTCGACCCGCTGCGCGCACCTCGGCTGCCCGGTGCACTTCGTGTCCGCCGCACGGAACTTCATCTGCCCCTGCCACGGCGGGGTCTATGACTTCGAGGGCAAGGTGATCGGCGGACCCCCGGTGCGCCCCCTCGACCACTTCCAGACCCGCGTCCGCGACGGCCAGGTGCAGGTCGGCCCTCGCTACAGCGTCACCTCGCAGCTCCAGCCGGTCCGTTACCGCGACCCGGGCGAGTACACGGGCGGGATCTGGAACATCATCTATCCGCCGCGGCCCGACACCTTACCCGCGCCATAGTGACGTCCAGATGAAGCTCCCCGACATGCTCATCCCCGGCTCGCTCAAGAAGCCGCAGAAGCCTGGCGACGGCGACGGCGCCGGCCCGGCGGATCGTCTCAAGGAGACGCCCGCCGACCTGGTCGGTTGGATCGACGAGCGCACCGGCGGGGCCAGCTTCCTCACCGGAATGCTCTACCGGAAGGTTCCGAAGGGCACCAACTGGTTCTACACGCTGGGCTCGGCGACGCTGTTCGCGTTCACCGTGCAGGCGGTGACCGGCGTGTTCCTGGCGATGTACTACACGCCGTCCTCGACCCAGGCCTACGCGTCGATCACCCACCTGACGAACGACGTCTTCCTCGGCGAGTTCGTGCGCGGCATGCACAAGTGGGGCGCCAGCGTGATGATCATCCTGATCTGGCTCCATATGGCGCGCACCTTCGTCTTCGGCGCCTACAAGTACCCGCGCGAGCTCAACTGGGTGATTGGCGTCGTGCTGCTGATCCTGACCATGGTGATGGGCTTCACGGGCTACCTCCTGCCGTTCGACCAGCGCTCCTTCTGGGCCACGGTGGTGGGCGTGAACATCACCGGCACCGGGCCGTTGGTCGGCCCCTACCTGGCCGACTTCCTGCGTGGCGGCGCCGAGTTCGGAGGGACGACGCTGGCCCGCTTCTACGCGATCCACATGCTGCTCGTGCCCGGCCTGATCATCGCCCTGATCGGAGCCCATCTGTACCTGGTGGTGAAGCTCGGCACCACCGCGCCGCCGTGGCTGGAGCCCAAGCGGACCAAGGCCACCGTCAGGGAGGAGAGGGTTTGAACAGCGCCGAGAAGGAGGCCTACCTCCGCCGCTACGAGCTCTTGAAGAAGGAGGGCAAGCCCTTCTTCCCCTACGCGGTGATGAAGGACTCGACCATGGCCCTGATCGTGGTCCTGGTGATCGTCCTGATGGCGCTCGTGCTCGGCGCCGAGCAGGGACCGAAGGCCGACCCGACGACGACCACCTACACGCCGCGCCCGGAGTGGTACTTCTACTTCCTGTTCGAGGTCCTGCGGGTCATCAAGCCGTCCTACCTGGTCCCGCTGGCGACGATCGGGGTGCCGACGATCGGCATGGTCGTGCTGCTGCTTCTGCCCTTCTTCGATCGCGGCCCGGAACGCCGCCCCGAACGCCGACCGATCGCGATGACCGTCCTGGTGCTGACCGTCGCATCGATGGCCTACCTGACCCTCAAGGGCGCCACCGCCGGGCCGCCGTCGCAGATCGACATGAAGGTGGCGGCGCAATACGAACCCGGCAAGCTGGTCGTCGCCCAGTCGGGGTGCCTCGCCTGTCACAAGCTGGGAGACAACGGCAACGCGGGCCCGGGCCCGGACCTGACCCACATCGGTGCCCGCATCCCGCGCAACGCGATCCTGCGCTCGCTCGAGGCGGGTCCCGGCATCATGCCCTCCTTCCAGGACTTCCCGAAGAAGAAGCTCAACGACGTCGCGGACTTCCTGGCGTCGCTGAAGTAGCGCCGAGCTCGGCTCGTCCGGGTCCGGAGGCCGATGCCGCCACGCAGGTAACCTCGCCCCAATGAAGGCCGAGGCCGAGCCCGCTGCGGCCACGATCGACCGACCGTCACCGGAGTCTCCTGAGTTCGCCGCCCAGGTGCGGACCATGTTCGACCGCATCGCGGGCGTTTACGACCTGATGAACTCGGCGATGACTGCCGGCATGCACCACCGCTGGCGCCAGCGGGCTGCCGACCGCGCCGAGCTTCGAGCCGGTGACGCCGCCCTCGACCTTTGCTGCGGCACCGGGGACCTGGCCTTCGAGCTGGCCCGGCGCGTGGGCCCCGATGGCACCGTTGTGGGGTGCGACTTCTCCGACCCCATGCTCGAGCTGGCGCGGCGAAAGGGGGCGGAGCGCGGCGCATCCCAGGCCCGGTTCGAGTGGGCCGACGCGCTCAAGCTCCCCTACGAGGAGGGGTCGTTCGATGCGGTCACGGTCGGCTTCGGGGTGCGAAACCTGGTTGATCTCGAGCGTGGGCTGGCCGAGATGGTCCGCGTGCTGAAGCCCGGAGGCCGCGCCGTGATCCTCGAGATCACTCAGCCGCGCCGGCCCCCCCTGTCGGCCTTCTACTCCCTGTGGTTCGACCGGGTGGTGCCGTTACTCGGCGCCCTGGCGGGGAACCGGGACGCGTATGCGTACCTGCCAGAGTCCGTGAAGCGCTTTCCGGCGCCCCAGGGCTTGGCGGCGATGATGGCCGCCGCCGGGCTCCAGCGGGTCCGCTACCTGGTGCTGGCCGGCGGAATCATCGCCATTCATTCGGCCGCCAAGGGGGGCTGAGCCGAGCGCATGGGAGGCTCGTAACCGTGACCACGATGAAAGACACGACGTGAACCGGACAATCGTCCCGCCGCCGGTGACGCTGGTGATGGAGGCCGCCGAGGCGTGGCTGCCGGCCCGCATGGAGGCTGTCGAGGAGCGCCTGCGCCAACTGGCCGAGGGCCACGGTGAGCCGCTCGCAGCCGATGCGGAGGCGACGCTCGCCGCCGGGGGAAAGCGGCTGCGCCCGATGCTGGTCCTGCTGAGCGCCGGGCCGGGGGCGGGCGAGGTGGCGATCCGGGCCGCGACGGCGATCGAGCTGGTCCACATGGCGACCCTGGTCCACGACGACGTCCTCGACGCGGCGCCGCTTCGCCGCGGCCACCCGACCGTGGTGGCGCGCTCGGGCCGCGACCGGGCGCTGGCGGTGGGTGATCTGCTGTTCTCGCGAGCCTTCGCGGAGCTTGGAAGGAACGGCAACCGACGGCAAGTGGAGCTTTTGTCCGCCGCCTCGGTGGCGCTGGCTCTCGGCGAGCTGGCCCAGCGGCGCGACGCGTTCGACGGCTCGATCTCGGCCGAGCGCTACCTGGAGCGCTGCGAGCTGAAGACCGGACGGCTGTTCGAGTGCGCGTGCCTGATTGGACGGGTGGACGCCGAGGGTGGTCGCGCGGCCGGCCCCGCCGACCCGCTCGCCGCCCTGCGGATCTTCGGTCGCGAGATCGGCCTCGCCTTCCAGCTCCTCGACGACGTCCTGGATGTCACGGGCCCACCCGAGCGCACCGGCAAGGCCCGCGGCACGGACCTACTCGACGGCACGGTAACTCTGCCCTTGATCCTGGCTCGGGAGCGCAATGACTCGCTGGCCGAGCTGAAGCTGCGAGGCCTCGACCCCGACGGCGCCGAGGCGGTCTGCGACCGGATCGCGGCGACGGGCGTCCTGGACGAGGTCCGGGCCGGCGCCCGCAGGCGGGTGGAGCTTGCCAAGCGCGCGCTTGAACGCTCAGCCATCGATGCCGATCACCGCCAACTGCTCGGCCTGGTCGCCGACGGCGTCGTCGAGCGATACTCCTGACGCTGCGACTTCGTCGCTGGCCCGGGGCCTAGAAGTCTTCGGGGAGGATGTGGTCCGCGCGCAGGGCGGATACGAAGCGCTCGATCTGGTCTTCCATGTTGGCCCGAACGAGCACGTTCAGATCCTCGAGCACCGACTGGGTGCCCCGCTCGAGCGCCTCGTCGAGGCGGTCGACGATGTCCTGGCCGTAGCTGCCGCCGCCGTTCCACTCGCATTCGGGACAGCGCAGTGCCACCTGCCAGTGTCGGTTGCTCGCCGGCGCCCAGTCGGTCGGGTAGACGAGCTCCGAGTTGCAGGACGGGCAGACATGGAGGTCGTCACGCCGCCGGCGGGTTGTCGTCGCCAACCGCGTCTCGAAGATGCTGGGCTCGAGCCCACCCTCAAGGGGGGTCCGCCCGTGCTGTTTCGCTGTCTGCCGCTCTGCCACTTCGGATGCTCTATCGGCGCTGGCGGGAAGATGCTTTAGGAAAAAGCCCCAGGCGTGATCCGAGCACCGCGCAGGCGTTCGGGTGGCGGCGCGCGAGGCTCGCAGGAGGCGGCAATACACTGGCCGGGCATGGTCCTCAGCGACCGCACCATCAAGGCCGAGATCGAGGCCGAGCGGATCGTCGTCGATCCGTTCGACGAGGCGATGGTGCAGCCTTCGAGCGTCGACGTGCGGGTCGATCGCCGCTTCAGGGTCTTCCGCAACGCGCGCTACCCGTTCATCGACGTGCGCCAGCCGATGGAGGAGCTCACCGAGCCGCTCGAGATCTCCGACGATGAGCCCTTCATTCTCCATCCGGGCGAGTTCGTGCTCGGCCAGACGCTGGAGCGGGTGCGGCTCCCCGACGACATCGTCGCCAGGCTCGAAGGCAAGAGCTCCTTGGGCCGCCTGGGCCTCCTCATCCACTCGACGGCAGGCTTCGTCGACCCTGGGTTTCAGGGAAACCTGACCCTCGAGCTCTCCAACGTCGCGAACCTGCCGGTGACCATCTACTACGCGATGCCGATCGGCCAGATCTCCTTCATGCGCCTGGACCAACCGGTCGAACGGCCCTACGGCGCGGGCGACGCGGGCAGCAAGTACCAGGGCCAGGCAGAGCCCACGCCGAGCCGCTTCTACCTGAATTTCAAGCCCTAGTGTCCGGCGTCGGTACCATGTGTCGCGATGCCAAACGTTGGACCGCTTGAGCTGATCGTCGTACTGATCATCGCGCTCGTCATCTTCGGACCGAAGCGCCTGCCCGAGCTGGGACGCTCGGTGGGCAAGGGCATCCGCGAGTTCAGATCCTCGGTTTCCGGCGACAACGACGACGAGGATGACTCGCCGTCGAAGCCCGCCCAGATCGAGGGTGCGGAGAAGCCCGATGAAACCGTCGAGGGCGAGGTCGTAACGCACCAGCGCTCCTGAGCCGTGCAGCGCCCGCGGGCAGCGAAGTTCGACGAGCAGATGACGCTCGTCGAGCATCTCGATGAGCTCCGCACCCGGATCATCGTCTCGGTGGCCGTGCTCGTGGTCGCCTGCGGGCTCTGCTTCTGGCAGAACCACCTGCTGATCCACATCGTCAATCAACCGCTGCCGGACCATCGGGAGCCGATCACGTTCGGCGTCACCGAGCCGTTCATGACGACCTTGAAGATCTCGATCTACGCCGGGATCCTGATCGCCCTGCCGGTGCTGCTGTACCAGGTATACGCGTTCCTCTTGCCGGCGCTGAAGCCGACCGAGAAGCGGGTGGTGCTTCCCTTCCTGCTCCTGATCCCGCTGCTGTTCATCGCGGGCGTCGTCTTCTCGTACTTCGTGGTCGTCCCGGCGGCGCTCAAGTTCCTGCTCAATTTCAACCAGAGCGAGTTCAACATCCAGGTGCGAGCCAGCGAGTACTACAGCTTCTTCATCCTCACCCTGGCCGCGCTCGGTCTCGTCTTCCAGGTGCCCGTGGGGATCCTGGCGCTCACCCGGCTGGGGATCGTGACCCCGCAGCAGCTCGCCCACAATCGCCGCTACGCCTACCTGATCCTGGCGGTCGTGGCGATGCTCCTTCCCGGGACCGACCCGGTGACGATGCTGGTCGAGCTGGCGCCACTTCTGGCGCTGTTCGAGTTCTCGCTGATCCTGGCCCGGTTGCTGGGCACACCAGCTGAGCGCGCGGCATCCCCGCCGGAGCCCGAGCCGCCGGCAAGCCCCGCCAGCTAGGCTGCGAAACGTGCTCTTCGACCTCCGCGGCAAGCGCAAGCGGGTAGTCCAGGTGTCCTACACCCTCCTGGCGGCCATCTTCCTGATCGGCTTCGTCGGCTTCTCGATCGGAAGCGGCAACGCGCCCGGGGGTCTCTTCGACGCGATCGGGCTGGGCGGCAACGGCAGCAGCGGCTCGTTGACCTCGCAATACGACGCTCAGATCGACAATGCCAACCAGCAGCTGGCCAGGAAGCCCAAGGACACCGATGCGCTCGCGAAGCTGTCGCTGAACGAGTACCTGAAGGCCAAGGCGGGCGTGAGCCAGGACCCGACCACCGGTCAGACGAGCGTCAGCTCGGACGCCCACACGGCGCTCGGAGAGTCGGCCGACGCCTGGACCAAGTACCTGCGCTTCAACAAGGGAAAGCCCGACGTCGGCACCGCCGCCCAGGTCGTCAACGCCTTCATCTTCCTCGGTGACGCGTCGGGCGCTGCACAGACACAGAAGATCGTCGCGGCCGACCAACCGAGTCAGAACTCGTACGGCAACCTGGCCATCTTCGAATACTCGGCGGGTGACATCCCGGCGGGCGACGCGGCCGCCAAGAAGGCTGTCAGCCTGGCACCGAAGTCGCTTCGCAAGCAGGTCTCCCAGCAGCTCGACCAGATCCACAAGCAGGCTGTGAAGGCGAAGAAGCAGCAGGCGAAGGCGAGCAAGAAGGCTCCCGGGTCCGCCACCCCGCAGACGAACCCGCTCCTGAACCCGCCCACAGGGCCGTAGGGGCCCCGAGAGCCGTCGTTACCATCTCGACGCCGGGCCGTTAGCTCAACTGGTAGAGCAGGAGCCTCTTAAGCTCAAGGTTGAAGGTTCGAGTCCTTCACGGCCCACTTCTAGCCGCGGCGGAGCGCGAGCCCGGTGAGCAACTCGTGCGCGATTCGGGCGGCGACCAACGCGGTGATATCGGTGACCCCGAGCGGCGCGGACGGGATCACCTCGACCACATCGGCGCCGACGAGCTCGAGCTGCGCTGCGAGCTCGCGACACGCCCACATCAGGTCCGCGCTGATCATGCCCCCGGGCTCCGGGGTGCCGGTACCGGGCGCGAATGCCGGGTCGAGGACGTCGACGTCGATCGAGGCGAACGCCGGCCCGGGCCCGACCGCGTCGATCGCCTCGGCGAGCACGTCAGCGATGCCGCGGTCGAGGATCTCGCGCATGCGCAGCGCCGTGATCCCCCGCTCGCGCTGCCAGGCGAACTCCTCCTCACCGGGCCAGTAACCGCGCAGGCCGACCTGGGCGTAGCGCCCCCCGTCGACGTGCCGTTGCTCGACCAGCCTGTACATCGGGGTTCCGTGCGAGCGCCCGACTCCCCAGAGCTCGCGACCGGTGTCGGTGTGGGCGTCGAAGTGGATCAGCCCGAGCGGGCCGTGGCGTTGGGCACAGGCGCGGATGTCGGGCTCGGCGATCGAGTGGTCCCCGCCGAGGACGAGCGGGATCGCCCCGGCGTCGACCACGTCCCCGACGATCCGCTCGATCGCGGCGTGCGAGGCGACCGGGTCGGCTGGGATCACCGCGGCGTCGCCGAAGTCCACCACCCTCAGCGCGTCGAACGGATCGACCCCGGCGTCGAGGTGCACCCCGCCGAAGCCGTTGCTGGCGATCCGGATCGCCCGCGGACCGAGGCGGGTGCCCGGAAGCTCGGTGACGAGCTCGTCGAGGGGTGCGCCGACGACAGCCACGTCGACCCCCGCCAGATCATCGGCCGACTCGGTGTAGGGACGGGCGCCGAACGACTGCAGTCCGGCGTACTCGGGACGTCCGTGAGGTTCCCAGCGCTTGTGCGGGTCGATCGCCGTCATCGCGCGCCAGCATGCCCGATCGGGGCCGCTGAGGTGGTCCGACCCCGCGTGGCACGACCCCTGAAACAATCCTGATTCGTTCCGACCTGATTTGCGAACCGGAGGTGCCAGATGAGCGCTGGGCCTGACTTGGGAGCGGTCTTCGACGCCCACGTCGCGAGCGAGTTCGAAACCAAGGACATCGACGCGACCATGCGGACGATGGTCGAGGAGCCATACGTCTGGCATGTGCCGGCGCTCACCGGAGCCTCCGGCGGCGAGGAGGTACGGCGGTTCTACGTCACCCAGTTCATAGGCCACACGCCCGCGGACGCGGTACTGCATCCAATCTCGCGAACGGTCTCTGCGGACCGGGTGATCGACGAGTTCGTCCTCGAGTTCACGCACGACGCCGAGATCCCCTTCATGCTGCCCGGCGTCGCCCCGACCGGACGAAAGGCGCGCGTCCCCACGGTTGTCGTGATGGGGTTCGAGGGCGACAAGATCGCCTACGAGCACATCTACTGGGATCAGGCCACGTTGCTCGCCCAGCTCGGCCTGCTGGACCCCTCCCGGCTGCCCATCGCCGGCGCCGAGCAGGCCGAGGCCCTGCTCGAGCTTGCGGGCGGTGAAGGGCCTCCACCGGCGTAGCCTGCCGCACGCCGGATCGCGAGATCGGCCCTCAGCTCACCGCTTTCTTCACCAGCGCGACGATCCTTGCCTCTTCGGTCGCAGTCAACTCCGTAAGCGCGAAGGCGACCGGCCACATGGCGCCTTTGTCGAGGTTCGCCGTGTCGCTGAAGCCGAGCGTCGCGTACCTCGTCTTGAACTTCTGCGCGCTTTGGAAGAAGCAGACGACCTTCCCGTCCCTGGCATAGGCGGGCATCCCGTACCAGGTTTTCGGCGACAGGTCTGGCGCGCTGGCTCTTATGAGCGTATGCAGCCGCTTGGCCATGGCGCGATCCGGTTGCTGCATCGCGGCGATCTTCGCGAGCACCTCGCCTTCCCCGTCCGCCTTGCCCTTCTTCCCGCGCGGGCCGCGGCGCGCCCGCCCCTTCAGTTCTTGGGCGCGCTCCTTCATCGCGGCTCGTTCCTCGTCCGTGAATCGGTTGGACTTCTTGTTGATCTCGCGTGAAAGCGGAGCGGTTCTTGGCGGATTGACAGCCTCTTTCCTGTCGAGCTCGTGCTCTCCCGCGCGAGGACGAAGCGCCACGGCGGGGAGTTCCGTAAGACTTCGCCAGATGGCGATGCCTTCGACTTCCGCAGGTCGCGCACTGCTTGGCGCGCGAACCGCCCTGGGCATCTCGACGCTTCTTGCGCCGCGGCTTGCTGGCAAAGCGTTCTTCTTGGACCCGGATGACAACCCTCAGTTGCCGCTGATCGGCCGCATGTGGGGCATCCGCAACCTGTCACTTGCCGCCGGGATGTATGCGGCGACCGGCGCTAACCGCGCGCAGTGGTGGCGGCTCCAGGTCGCCGTCGACGGGCTCGACTTCGTCGCTATCGCAATGGAATGGCGCCGTGGGGCAGTCCCCGGTCCGGCGGCGGCGTTGATGGCCGCGACGGCCCTGGGCGCGACTACGCTTGGAGCCCTTTCCATCGCAGACGAGTCCGAGCAAGTGCGTTAGCGCCCCGCCATCGCCGACAGTCGTCGGCTGGCTAGCCGAGCCGGGGCATCGCCGCGATCGTCACGTCCCGGCTCACCGACCGAATCTCGTCAGATAGCTCCGGAAGCTTCACGTTCAGGACGAGTTCCATGGGCTCGCTCAGCGGCCTGAAGAAGTTGTCGTAATGGGTCGGAACGACGAACTGCGGGTCGAGCCGGGGCAGGATTCGCTTCCAATAATTCTGGGTGAAGTTGCGCCCGGCGATTCCCGCGAGGAAGACGTCGACCTCGGGATCCCGGATCGCCTCGTCGATCAGGTTGGCACTGCCCTGGTGGTAGATGCTGACTCCGGCGACGCGGATGCTGATACCCCAAACCTGGCCACACCGATAGGCGGACGGAGAGAGGGAGTCAAGATGCTCGCAGGTCAGCTCTCCCGCCATCGGCACCGCAAGGCCCAGCAGGAGCTTGGAATGGGCGCTCGGTGTGAAAGAGACCTCGAAGGGCCCGAGCTCGTAGATGCGATACGGCTCGACCTCGACCGCTAGCTCGCCGAGGTGGTGAATGCGCATGAGTTGCGCCAGCGAGGCGGAGCCATACGCGGGACAGCGAAACTCCCGCGCCACGGCCGGTGCGTCGACCGCGTGATCGAAGTGCGTGTGTCCGACGAGGACGCCCAGGACTTTGCCTTCGCGGGGGAGGAACTGCTCGAGTGCTGTGAAATCGGGCCTGGCTGAGCGTCGCAGCAGCAGGCTGCTCAACGGAACCCGCGAGACATAGGGATCGATGTAGATCGTTTGCCCCTCGTATGTGAGGCGGTAACCGGAGACACCGATCCATTCGAGCTGCAGTCCTTTGGGCAAGTCGAGCTGACGGGTCTCGAGCTCTTGCAGCGCTTGCGTGCCGTCGCGTTCGGCAGAGCGCTTGGTCACGGTGGCGCGAGCCATCTCGGCGAGATGCCGGACCGGCCGAAGCGCCGTCTTCGTCTCCACGGCTCATAGTGTCGCGTCCTTCGGCATGAGGCCTGCTCCAGTTTGCGTTCATCGGCGCGAATGGCGCCTCGAGCAGCGCCTCGGCGAGCCGCTTGGCATGACAGGCGCACTACGCTGCGAAGCGTGATCCTGCATCCCCTCGCCGCTGAGTTCGCCTCGGTGGCGGATGCCTATGAACGCGGTCGACCCGAGTACGCACCGGCGGTGGTGGGCGCGCTGGCCGCCGAGCTCGGGGTCGCCCCGGGCGCTCCGGTGCTGGACCTCGCGGCCGGAACCGGGAAGCTCACCCGGTCGTTGCTCGCCGCGGGGCTAGACGTGGTGGCCGTCGAGCCGCAGGCGCCGCTGCGCGACAGGCTGGCCGCCATCATCGGCGGCGAGCGCGTGCGCGAGGGCTTCGCCGAGGCGATCCCACTTCCCGACGCCTCGGTCGACGCCGTCACTGTGGCCGACGGGTTCCATTGGTTCAACCATGCGCAGGCGCTGGCCGAGATCCGGCGTGTGCTGCGGCCCGGCGGCGGACTGGCCGTGCTCTCGACCGTTCCGGACTGGAGCGGGGCCTCTTGGGCGCACGAGCTCGGCACGCTGATCCAGCAGCTGCGCCCCGAGCACCCGTACTTCGACGGGCCGCCGTGGCAGGAGGCGGTGCGGCTGGCGGGAGGATGGACGACGCCACGAGAGATTCGCGTAACCACCTCCCAGCCCACCGATCCAAGGCGAATCGTCGACTACGTCGCATCGATGAGCTTCGTCGCGGCGCTGCCTGCGGACCAGCGCGCCGAGCGGCTGGCGCAGGTCACCGCGCTCGTCGACGCGGGTGAGATGCCCGCCGAGCTACCTGTTCAAGTCGTCGTCGGGTTGACCGCCCTTCCCTGATGCTCGAGGTGTCGGTTTGTCCCCCTATAGCGGGGTCAACTGACCTCTCGTGCTCAGATTGTCAACCTGACTGGGCGGCAATGGCGGGCGCACATGTCGCCAGCTCGTAGCCGCTGGGCATGTCTCGGCGCAGCGCGGCGAACGCGATTCCTCCGACGACCAAAGGCAGCCAGAAGAGGATCACCCGGTAGGCGAGCACGGCCGCGGCGGTGCCCGCCGCCGGCGCTCCATAGACGATCAGGGTCCCGATCAGCCCGCCGTCGATGCCACCGATCCCACCTGGGATCGGCAGCAGCCCGCCGAGCTGACCGATCAGGTAGCCCATCAGGATGATGGTGAGTGGGGGGGAGAGGCCGAAGGCCCGGAAGGTCGCCCACAGCACCGCGTTGTCGAAGGCCCAGTAGCCGACCGACCCGGCCAGCACGCGACGGTCCCCCGAGCGCAGGATCTGGAACGCCTCGGCGGTGCCGTCGATTATGGCCCGCCGTGCAGCGCTGATTCCGCGCCGCAGGCGCGAGGCATCCGGGCCTGGGGGGCGTCCGGGGCCGAGGCGGGGGACCGCCGCCACGGCGCAGAGCGCCAGCGTCGCAGCGGCCGCAGGAAAGGCGGTCAGCCAAAGAGACAGGTCCGGCCCGAGTAGGCCGAGCGCAAGCAGCGCCCCGAGTACGGCGACGGCGAGGAAGTTCACCCCGCTCTTGATCAGAAAGAAGGCGACCGACCGGCGCGCAATGCGCTCCCCGGGCATGCCTCCGTGGTGAAGCACCCAGGCGCCCAGTGCCAGCCCGCCGGCGCCGCTGGCCGGGACAAGCGAGCCCATCGCCAGTTCCGAACCCCCGATCTGCCAGCTTCGCCGCCAGCCCAGCCCGGCGCAGAAGATCGGTCCGAACATGACCACGTAGGAGGCGAAGGAGAGGCCCTCGAGCAGGGTCGCCAGCACCAGCCAGCCAGGGCTGGCGTCGGCCAGCCGGTCTCGTACCTCACCCAGCCCCGGTGTGAGCAGGACGATCGCAAACAGAACGCCGAGCGCGGCGGTCGCCTGCAGCGCGCGTCGACGCAGTCTGCGCGGCTGAAACTCGCCCGGCAGCTCCTTCGTGGAGGGGGCGGAAATCGTGAACTCGAGTTCGGCCGGGGTATTCATGGTGGAATAGCTCCGAGGGTAGCTTCAGGCGAGCAGTCACCCCCCGGGGCGCGGATTCGGCCGTCTAACCCGAACCTTGCAAGTGCAATCGTTACCGGCTCATCGTCAGTGAATCGGCTCTAGGGTGCCTTGACCTGTATCCCGCGACCCGTCCTCGAAGGAGGATTCATGCAGCAACAGAACACCTGGGAGCGCCTCGCTCCTCTCACGGGCCTCGTATTCGTCGCAATCGCGGTGGCCGTGTTCGCGATTGGCGGATCGACGCCAGGCAACCATGACACCGCCCAGCAGGTGCAAGCCTTTTACGGACAGCACCATGACAAGCACATGGCCCTGGCGTTCATCCTGGCGCTCTCGATCCCCTTCCTGCTGTTCTTCGTGAGCATCCTGCGATACGAGCTTCGTCGCGCTGGCGGCACGGGGCAGCTCGCCAATGCCGCATTCGCCGGCGGTGTGCTGGCAGCGGCGGGCTTCGGGATTCTCGCCTTTCTGCATCTGGCGCTGGCCGATGCCGCCGCCAACGCCAACACGATCGGAACGGTCCAGGTGCTCAACGTGCTCGACGACAACGATTACATTCCCGTGGCGGCCGGGCTCGGGGTGCTGGTGCTCGCGGCCGGACTGTCGGCAGTGCGCCACGGCGGCCTGCCGAAGTGGCTGGGCTGGGCTGCCGTCGTGATCGGCATACTGACGTTCACGCCGGCGGGCTTCTTCGCGTTTCTGGCCTCGGGCATCTGGATTGCGCTGGCGGGCATCCTGTTGACGCAGGCGCGCCGGTCGGCCCCAACAGCCCCCGCTACATAGGAAGCGATCCACGTACGGACCAGCCCTATACGGCCGGGGGAACGCTCAGGCCCGGCTGGCTTGCCGGCCCGCGCCGGTCTCGGTCTCCCGGAGGCGATCGCGAAGGCGGCGGCGCACCGCCGTCAGCTCGCGCTGGAGCTTGGCGATCTCGTCACGGCGTCGACGTACCAGCTCGAGCTGCTTGGCGATATGGCCGAGCGCCTCGTCGAGGATCTCGCGACGTCGGACGGGGTCGTCGACGCCACTGCGCCACTCGTGGCGCAGGGTGGCTCGCGCGTCCTCGGCGGCCACCAGCGACTTGAGCTCGTCCAATGAGATGCCGAGCAGCTCCTTCAGCCGCAGCAGGTCGCGGACTCGCTCCACCGTCTCCTCGTCGTAGACACGGTGACGGCCGGCCTGGCGCCCGGGAGTCGAGGGCAGCAGTCCGATCTCCTCGTAGTAGCGGATCGTCCGCGGCGTCGTCCCGGTCAGCTCGGCGACGTCGCCGATCCGCAGCCCGGGCCTGCGCTGGCCGGCGCTCACGCGGCCTCCCTCGAGAGCACCCGCTGCGAGGCCTGCGACGGACCCGCCTCCTCCGCGATCTCGCGCCCTGCATGACGGGGCCGCAGCAACGAGACTCCGGCGCCGATCACCGAGGTGATCGCCAGCACCCACAGCGCCGTGTGCATGTTCGAGATGAACGGCTCGAGCTTCGCCTCCGAGAGGCCACTCGCGAGGCCGGAGAAGATCTTGAACAGGACCGGCTTCGGAACCGCGGCGGTGACGATTGCCAGCACGAAGGCGATCGAGATCACGGCGCCGGTGTTCTGGAGCATCGTCCGGACCCCGGCGGCGATCCCGCGCCGGTAGGTCGGCACGGCGCCCATCATCGCAGCCGTGTTTGGGGAGTTGAACATCCCGGAGCCGATTCCCACCAGCAGGAGCCACAGGGTGCTCTGCCAGTAGGGGCTGTCCGCCTGGAGCGTGGTCATCAGGGCCAGGGCGACGGCGCTGACGAGCATGCCGAGCGCTGCCAGCGCACGCGAGCCGTGGCGATCCGCCCAGATGCCGGCCAGCGGCGAGGAGATCAGCATCCCGATGGCCATCGGGGTGAGCTTGATCCCGGCGGTGATCGGGTCGTCGCCCTGCGCGCCCTGGAAGTAGAAGACGAACACGAACAGGAGCGCAAAGCGGGAGAGCCCGTTGATGAATGCCGCCCCGGTCGCGGCCGAGAACATTCGGTTTTGGAACATCGTCAGGTCCAGCATCGGAGCGCGGCCGCGATGCTCGATCAACACGAACAAGGGCAGAAGGACCGCCGCGGCGATCAGGCCGCCGATCACGATCGGGTCGTTCCACCCCGAGATGCCGCCGCGCGAGACGCCGAACACGAGGCCGGTCAACCCCGCGACGAAGACGACCGTACCGCCCAGGTCCAGCCCCGGGACCGGGTCGCGCTTCGCCAGCTCGCGCAGAACCAGGGCGCCCCAGGCCCCCCCGGCGACGGCGAGCGGCACGTTGAACCAGAAGACCCAGTGCCACGAGATCGCGACCAGCGCCCCGCCCAGCACCGGGCCCAGCACCAGCCCGACGGCGGCGACCATCGTGTTGGTCCCCATCGCCAGCCCCAGCTGCGACTTGGGGAAGGCGTCGGTGACCAGCGCGGCGGCGTTTGCGAACAGGAACGCCGCGCCGATCCCCTGCACGATCCGCCACAGGATCAACTGGGTGCCATCGGCGGCGAAGCCGGCCCCGAGGGATGCGAGGGCGAAGACGGCGAAACCGCCGACATAGGCCTTCTTACGCCCGAACAGGTCCGAGAGACGCCCCGCGGTCAGCACCAGGACGGTGGACGCGATCATGTAGGCGAGGATCACCCAGACCAGCTGCAGCAGGGTGGTGTGGAGGCTGCGCTCCAGCTCCGGCAGGGCGATGATCAGGGTGCCCGAGTTGATCGTCGCCAGCAGCATCCCGAGGCTGGTGCAGGAGAGCGCCCACCACTTGTAGTGGCGGTGCTCGGCTGAGACCCCGGGCCGTCGCAGACGGCGACGTGGGCTGCCTTCCACGTTCGACGGCGCCGCACCTCGTAACCTTACGTTCACGTTAGAATCAGCTTAGCAGCCCTGACCATGGCCTTCAAGGCGACAGATCGGACCGACCTCTGCCAGGAATTCGTCGACCAGCGCCGGGGCAGAGCCGAGCTCACCGGCGCGGGCTTGCTCGACGAGCTGTGGCGGCGCCAGCCCGCGGTCGACCGCCCATCGGCCCGCCGCCGGCTTCGAAGACCACCGTCCTTCGGTCGCGAAGCGCAACGATCGACAGGCATTCAGGACCGAATCGCTCGGATGCTCGGGATGGGCGCGATGCCAGCGAATCGAGTCGACGAGGACGGGCGCGATCGCTTGGGCCGCGATCGGCGAGAAAACCTCGTCTGCGGGTGGGCCAAGGAGAGCGATGCCCGCCTGAGCCAGGATGCTGCGATCGATCGGAAACCAGTGGCCCTCATGGGCCGGGCGATCGTCCGCGACCCGAAGGCGTTCCTGATGGACGAGCCGCTCTCGAACCTGGACGCGAAGCTACGCGTTCAGTTGCGCACCGAGGTGGCCCGCATCCAGTCCCGGCTGGGCACGACGACCGTCTACGTCACCCACGACCAGACCGAGGCGATGACGCTCGGCGACCGCGTCGCCGTGATGCGCAGTGGCGTTTTGCAGCAGGTCGGCGCGCCCGCTGAGCTGTACAACAATCCGAAGAACCTTTTCGTCGCCGGGTGCATGGGCTCGCCGGCGATGAACTTCATGCCTGGCGAGCTGCGCGACGGCGCGGTGCAGACACCGCTGGGAGAGATCCGGCTTCCGGAAGAGGGCCGCGCTCGGACCGGCAATGCGAGTGGCACGGTGATCGTCGGGGTTCGCCCCGAGAGCTTCGAAGACGCCTCGGTTGTGAGCCGCGAGGTGAGCGATCGTGGGATGACCTTCAAGGCGAAGATTGAGTTGGTGGAGTCGTTGGGGGCGGAGGAGTACGCCTACTTCGAGGTCGAGGGCATCAAGGTCGACTCCGATGAGCTCAACGAGCTGGCGGTGGACTCCGGCGCCCACGAGGTCCCAAGCTCAGCGGTGGAGCAGGTGGTGGCGCGGGTCGCCGCGGAAAGCCAGATCAAACGCGGCCAGGAGGCCGACCTGTGGTTGGACACCATGGACGGTTTCCGAGGAGTATCGTGCTCCGCAACTTCGATCCCGGAACGCACGACGATCACCGGATTGCCGTGCGGACCGCACAGGAGGAGACAGGGATGTTGCTTCTCAGCTGCAAGGAATGCGCCTCCAACTACTTCAGCGCGGCTTCCCGGAGCAAGTGCCCGAATTGCGGCGCCGACCTGGAGCCCGGTTCGCCACCGGGACGCTCTTTGCTGGACCTCAAGGAGGACGCTCACGCGTATGGCAACGGTGCTCGCAACAGCGACTTCGACCACCTGTTGGGCTTGGTGTTGAGTGAGACGTCGTTGCGCACAGACCGGGCGTAACGGCTGAGCGTCAGGGCGACTCGGAGGCGAGCGCCTCTTCGCTGACGGCGAAGCGGGCGCGCAGGAGCTTCTTGTCGAACTTGCCGACCGAGGTCTTGGGCACCTCGTCGACGAATTCGTAGCGCTCCGGAATCCACCACTTCGCCACCCGCTCGGCGAGGTGCGCCCGCAGGCCGTCCGAGTCCAGATCGGCGCCGGCGCGACGGACGAGGCAGGCGCATGGCCGCTCCCCCCAGTGCTCGTCGGGGACCGCGATCACGGCCGCCTCGACGACGTCGGGGTGGGCCATGAGGGCGTTCTCGAGCTCGACCGACGAGATCCATTCGCCTCCCGACTTGACGAGGTCCTTGGTGCGGTCGACGAGCTTGATGAACGCGTCGCCCTGCAGCTCGGCGACGTCGCCTGTGCGCAGCCATCCGTCGTCGGTGAACCTCTCGTCGCCGCCCGGGTCCGCGTAGTAGGCGCGCGCGACCCAGGGGCCACGGACCTGCAGCTCGCCGCCCGAGTCATGGTCGATTCGAAACTCGACCAGCGGCAGGACGCGGCCCTGGGCGGCTCGCAGGGCGTAGGCATCGTCGTCGGAGAGGTCGACTCCCGCGGGCAGGCGCGAGACCGCGGCGAGCGGGCTGGTCTCGGTCATTCCCCAACCCTGGACGATGTGCACGCCGAAGCGCTCCTTGAAGGCGCGGATCAGGGGCTCTGGCACCGCGGAGCCACCTCCCTTCAGCTCTCGCACACCGGACAGATCAGGCGGAGGGTCGAGCTCCAGGAAGCCATTCCAGATCGTCGGCACGCCGGCGCTCCAGGTGACGCCCTCGGAGGCGATCAGGTCGGCCAGCCCTCGCGGCGTGAGGTCGGGTCCGGGGAGGACCTGCCGGGCCCCGAGCATCGTCGCGATGTACGGGATTCCCCACCCCATCGCGTGGAACATCGGCACGACCGGCATCACGGAGTCGGCCTCGCGAATCCCCATCGAGTCGGGAAGCGCCGCGCCGAGCGTGTGGAGGATGATCGAGCGCTGCGAGTACAGCACCCCTTTTGGTCGCCCCGTGGTGCCGCTCGTGTAGCACATGGCCGCCGCCACGTTCTCGTCGAGGTCGGGGAACTCGAACGCCGGGTCGCCGCTCGCCACGAGCTCCTCGTAGTCGAGCGCTCCCTGGCGCTCCCCCGGACCGTCCGGCATCAAGACCTCGCACTCCACGCCCTCGAACCGCGGCATCAAGTCCGCCAGGGAGGCGTCGAGGAAGATCAGGCGGTCGTCCGCATGCTCGACGATGTAGCGGAGGTCCCGCTCGAACAGCCGGATGTTCAGCGTGTGAAGGACCGCTCCCGTGCTGGGGACAGCGAGATAGAGCTCCAGGTGACGGAGCGTGTTCCAGGCGAAGCTTGCGACCCGGTCTCCAGGCCCGATGTTCAGCCCGGCGAGCGCGCTGGCCAATCGCCGGGCCCGCTCGACGACCCGCCCGTAGGTCGAGCGTTCGACCCCGTTGTGGGTCCGCGCGACGACCTCGCGGTCACGGAAGACCGCCTCGGCCCGCTCCGCGATCTGCTTGACGAGGAGGGGGCGATCCATCATCAGCCCGTCCATCGCATCATCCTCCGCGGCTGCAGCCGAATCAACGGAAGGAGTCTATGTGCGCTCCGCCCGTGAGGCGGGCTGACCGGATCGCCCGCGGTCCCGATCGCAGGTCTCGCCCGTGATCTGGTAACTCAAGTACCAGATCAGGTGGCGAGTGGCGCCCACGCCCAAAGTCAGGGGTGCGAGAAGCCGCTTCATCAAGTGGGGAAGATTACCCGCGGGGGGGCGAATTGCGACGCATTTTGCCCAGGCGTGGTAACGGTTCCGAGTAGATGAAGATCCTGATCGTCGGCGAACAAGACGAGCGCCCGCATGAGTTGGCCGGAGCGCTCGAAACCGAGGGAGTGGACGTGCGGCGCCCGCCCAAAGCGTCGCTCGACCAGCCAGCCGGCAACGAGGTTGCCCAGATCGCCCGGGGGCTGATCTCGTTCGAGAAGCTGTTTGCCGACGATGCCCCCGACGCGGTGCTGCTGGTGTCTACCTCGAATCTGGCGCTGGCTGCGGTTCTGGTCGCGACCAAGACCCGCATCCCCGTCGCGGGCCTGGGCACCTGGACGCAGGACGAGGACCGCCTGTCGGAGCTGAACCGCCGCCTGATCGTGCAGCTCGCCGACGCCACGGTCGCCGAGGACCCGGCAACGATCACCGCCTTGCTACGCGAGCTGGCGGCCGTCTAGCAACCTACACTTATCCGCCATGAAGGTCGGGATCATCGGCCTCGGCTACGTCGGCCTGCCGCTCGCGGTCACCTTTGCCGAGGCCGGATGCGAGGTCGTCGGCGTCGACGCCGACGCCCGCCATGTCGAGCGCCTGCGCCGCTCGGAGTCCGACGTCGAGGACGTCCCGTCGGAGCGCCTTCGGGCGGTCGCGGAGCAGTTCACCGCCACCGACGAGTACGGCGCCCTCGCAGCCTGCGAGTCGATCGTGATCTGTGTGCCGACGCCGCTCGCCAACCACCGTGAGCCCGACCTCGGCTACCTCGTCGATGCCGCGACGCAGCTGTCGCGCGTCCTTCAGGCCGGCCGGCTGGTGGTGCTCGAGTCGACGACCTATCCCGGGACCACCCGGGAGCGCCTGCTCCCGATCCTCGAGGAGTCCGGGCTGGCCGCCGGGCGCGAGTTCAACCTCGCCTACTCGCCCGAGCGCATCGATCCGGGGCGTACCGATCACACGATCCGCACCACTCCGAAGGTCGTCGGCGGGATCACCGAGGAGTGCTGCCGCCGCGCCGTGGAGCTCTACCGGCTGATCTGCGACGAGGTCGTGGAGGTCTCGTCACCCGAGGTCGCGGAGCTCACCAAGCTGCTCGAGAACATCTTCCGCTCGGTCAACATCGCGCTGGTCAACGAGCTTGCGCAGCTGTGCGACCGAATGGGAATCGACGTCTGGGAAGTTGTCGACGCGGCGGCCACCAAGCCATTCGGCTTCATGCGCTTCGAGCCCGGCCCGGGGATGGGCGGTCATTGCCTGCCGGTTGATCCGTTCTACCTCGCGTTCAAGGCACGGGAGCACGACTTCTACACCGAGTTCATCGAGCTGGCCGGGAAGCTCAATCAGGCGCAGCCGCAGTTCTGCGTGGAGAAGATCGAGCGCACGCTGAACGACGCGAGGAAGCCGGTCCGCGGCTCGCGTGTCCTGCTGCTCGGCGTTGCCTACAAGGCCGGCGTCGGCGACCTGCGCGAGGCGCCGGCCGTGAAGATCATCAGGAGCCTGCGCTCCCTCGGCGCGGAGATCGCCTACCACGACGCCCACATTCCCGACCTGCCCGAGTTCTCGCTCGCCTCCGCAGACCTCGACGCGGAGCTGGCGCGGGCGGACATCGTCGCCATCGTGACCGCCCACCCGGAGGTTGACTACGAGCGGGTGGTGCGCGAGGCCGCTCTGGTGCTCGATTTTCGCGGGGTTACGCGGGGCATCAGGGCGGAGAACCTGGTCCGGCTGTGAGCCGGCTGGCTCAGCGACTTGGGCGTCGGGGTGATCGACAGCGCGCCGACCGGCTGACCGTCGGCCTCGCCGGGCTGGCGATCGCCACCGCCGGCAGCGTCCTGGTCACCGAGATCACGCGGTTGGCGCGCAGGCGCGTGCGGCGGTCTGATCCGCCCGGTGCGCCGGACAGAGCACCCAGTGGGCGGGTCGCTACACCCGCCGCCGTGATCAAGACGGCCGAGCAGGCGCTCGGGACCGCGGGACGGGCCACGCAGGACACCGTCGTGGTGGCGATCGAGGGCTACGAGGCCACGCCGCGCCACGAGATGGTGCTCTTCAACCTGCTATCCGGGTTCGTCCTCGGCTTCGCGCTGATGAGGCTCTCGACGGCCGGGATCCGCGGCGGCTGGTGGCCGTTCGGGAACGTTCGCCTGGGGGGCCGCCACATCCACCACTTCGTGCCCGGGATAGTGATCGCCTTCGGCTGCGGAGCCGTGGGCCTGGTCACCGACAACGCCCGGCTCGAGCGGGCGCTGGCGGTTCCGTTCGGGGCCGGAATCGGCCTCACGTTCGATGAGGCCGCGCTGCTGCTGGACTTCCGCGACGTCTACTGGACGCCGGAGGGCGTGCTCAGCGTCCAGCTGAGCTGCGGCCTGGCAGCGACCCTCGGCGGCACGATCCTGGCGCTCCGCATGCTGCGCCGCGGCGAGCAGCGGGTCGAGGCCGCCGGCCTGATCCCCGCGGCCTGAGGGCACGACGACACCACAATCGCTAGGGCTCGGAAGCGGCGGCGGTGCCAGGGTGTAACGCTCAGCGCACGGTGCGGTAGCGGGCGAAGAGCTCCCCGTCCTGCTCGAGGAGCCAGGCGAGCTCGAGGGGTCGCTCGAGCTCGGGCAGGCCCTCCGCCAGGGTCGGCCCCTCCCCACCGGCGAGCTTCGGCGCGTGGGTGACGAACAGCTCGTCGACCAGGGCCGACTCGATCAACTGGGCGTGCACTCGCGGCCCCCCCTCGCAGAGCAGAGCGCGGACGCCGCGCTCGGTTCGCAGATGGGTCAGCGCGGCGGCGAGGTCGACCTGGCCCTGGTGGCGGACGATCCGCACCGGCGTGCTCGTCTGCGGCGCCTCGGTCTCGGATGCGGTGAAGATCAGAACCCGGCCGCCTCCATCGGTGAACAGGGTCGCGTCCCACGGAATGTCGAGTCGGCCGCTGATGATCACCGCGAGAGGATCGTGCGGGAGCCCGTCCCGCTCACGCCGCGCGCGCTTCTCGGGATCGGGCACGACACGGCCGTAGCGCTCGGCTCGAAGCGTGCCCGCGCCGATCATCACTGCGTCGACCTTGGTCCGGAGGCCGACCAGCATCTCGGTGTCGGCGTCGCTGCCGATCGCCCCGGAGCGACCGTGAAGCGTCGCCCTGCCGTCGAGCGTGATCGCGAAGTTGGTGATCACGTAGGGACGGTGATCATGGGCTCGGGAGACCAGCTCGAGCCCGTCGAGCTGCTCGCCGACGCTGGTCGGGGCCGGATCGGGGAGCAGGCGGCGCACGGCGTCAGGCTATACGTAGCTACTCGGCGGTTTCGATCTCCGACAGATGGGCAACGTTGGCCTGGTCGTCGGCATCGGGGCTGGGCTCGGCCTCGAACCAGGCGTCGAGAATCTCCCCGAGCTCGGCCTCAGAGGTGGCCCGGAGGCTGAGCGCGAGCACGTTGGCGTCGTTCCACCTGCGGGCGCCGGCGGCGGTCTGGGCGTCGGCGCAGAGGGCGGCCCGCACGCCCGGCACCTTGTTGGCGGCGATCGAGGCGCCGGTGCCCGTCCAGCAGCAGACGATCGCCTGCTCGGTGCGGCCCTCCGCGACGTCCCGGGCCGCAGCCTCGCTCGCCCACGCCCAGTCGTCGCGCTCGGCGTCGCTGAGCGCGCCATGCGCGATCGGGTCGTGGCCTCGTCTCCGCAGCTCCCCGAGGATCGCCTCGGCGATCCCTATCCGCTCGTCTGCCGCTACGGCAACCCGCATGCCAAGAGCTTAGGTGTCGCGATCATCCGAGCTAGTTGCATGACGTATGCATCTGCTAGTCGAGCCAGCGGAAGCTGCGACCGGTGATCCGCTCCAACCGGGCAACGTCGTCGTGGAACAGGCTCGCCAGTTGCTCGCGGAGCGACGGCGGGATCTGCGGTTTGGGCGCGGCGCCGGCGTCGGGGTCGTGGACGACCCGCTCGACCAGCCAGCGCAGAGACTCGGGGAGGCGGTCGAAGTTCCGATCCACAGCTCGCAGCCCCGGAAGGCGCACGGCTCGGTCCATGATCCGGAACCGGTCGCTGCCCTTGGCGGTTCCGGTCTCCCACTCACGTTCGAATTGCTTCGAGGTGAAGCCCGGGTCGACCCCCAGGAAGGTGAATAGGCGGCGCATGGTGGCGGGACGCTCGCCCTTCAGCTCCTCGCGGGCAACGACCTCGATCCGTTCGCTGCCGAACTGTTCGAGATAGGGCTCGAGCTGGAAGGAATAGAGGCTGCGGTTCACGTAGGCGCTTCGCCGGTCGCCGAGGGCGTCGGGCAGCGCCCGGTGCTCGTAGCCCCCGCCGACGTTGTGAAGGTAGTGGGAGAGCATGCGATCGATCGGGTCGCGCACCATGTAGACGAGGCGGACCTCTCCAAGCACCGAGCGCATGCGCTCGGTGACGCCTTCGAAGCGAGGTCGGCTGGTGTAGTGAGGAGAGCTCTCGCCCCGGACCGGCGCCCGGTCGTTGAAGTGGCTTGCGTACCACGCCGTCCCGAGCGGCCAGTTCAGCTCGGCGACGAAGAAGTTGAGCTCCTTCGGGCGTGACATCTCGACCTCCGGGTGCAGGTTCAAATAGTGGTGGAGGCTGGTCGTACCGCACTTCAGCCCTCCGATCACGACCAGGTTGGGGAGGCCTCCTCGCCGTGGCCGCCGGACCCGTCTTCGTACGCCCCGCCGCTCGGCGGCGAACCGTTGGTGCGCCCTTGCCACCATCGCCTCGTCGGCGGCATCGCCCGGACCGACGTCGCCCGGACCGACGTCAGCCGGCGCCAAGTCTCTTGGCCGCCTCGCGCAAGTTCTTGACCGTCGCGGTTGGCGGCTTGCGCCCGTTGAGCTTCTCGCCCTTGCGGTTGACCCAGATCACCGGGACGTTCATCTTCAGCACCGGCGCGATGTCCGTCTCGTAGCCGCTGGCGATGTGCAGCCAGCCCTTCTTGCCGCCGATTCGCCGTGCCCCCTCCTTGAAGTGGGCGGGATCGGGCTTGTAGCTGCGTACCTGCTGCGCCGTGACCACCAGGTCGAGATCGGTTCGCAGG
Organism: uncultured Actinomycetes bacterium; assembly: GCA_963760665.1. Taxonomy (GTDB): domain Bacteria; phylum Actinomycetota; class Thermoleophilia; order Solirubrobacterales; family 70-9; genus AC-56. The sequence goes on along the minus strand of CAVXDS010000006.1, from coordinate 688,961 downwards.
TGACGCCGCGACACGCCCAGCAGCTTGTCGTCGATGTTCGAGATGATCCCGACGTCGTAGCGCTTGGCCAGCCGGTCCATGGCCGCGTTCGTCTCGCGGAAGGGCAGCCAACTGGCGACGCTGTCGGGCAGGAACTGGGCGCGCGAGGGCTCGAGCTCCCAGCCGATCTCATTTGCCGCACGGACGGTCGCGCGTCGCAGCACCTCGGCGTAGAGCTCGTACGAGCCACGGATGATCTCGGCCTGGACCTCGAAGAAGCGCTCTATGAACGCGCCCTCGTCGAAGCTGAAACCGTCCCTCTTCGCCTCCGCCATGAACGCATCGGTGATCCCCTTCTCCCAGTCGATCAGGGTTCCGTAGCAGTCCGTGGTCACCCACTTGATGTCCTTCAGCTTTGGTAATGCCATGAGTTACCTGTTTCCCGCTCGAGCCAGGATCATTTGCCTAGAGCGGCATTTCGCCGGCAGCCCCTCGCGCTCGCGGCGCGGGATTATGCCAACTGGCACATTCCGAGTGCCACCGGACTCGGCATTCGGTCGCGCCCGCCGCTCGCGACCGGCCGCGCGGCCGCGTGCGTGGGATAGGCTCCCGCGACTTGGATCTGCTCGAGTATCAGGGCAAGCAGCTCCTCGCCAAGCACGGCGTGCCGGTTCCCGACGGCCGCGTTGCCGACACCGCTGCCGCCGCCGTGGAGGCGGCTGAGGAGGTCGGCTACCCGTGCGTGGTCAAGGCGCAGGTGCGGATCGGCAAGCGGGGCAAGGCCGGCGGGATCAAGATCGCCAACGACTCCAACGAGGCGCGCACTCACGCTGAGGCGATCCTCGGCATGGAGATTCGCGGCTTCACCGTTCACGAGGTCTGGGTCGAGCGCGCCTCGAGGATCGACGCCGAGTACTACGCCTCGCTGATCCTCGATCGGTCGGAGAAGAAGCTCCTCGCGATGCTCTCGAGCATGGGCGGCATGGACGTCGAGGAGATGGCCGAAACGGATCCGTCGGCGCTGGTCAAGCGCCACATCGAGCCCGGTGAGGAGCTCACGGCCCAGGTTGCCAGAGGGATCGCGATCGACGCCCGGATCGACGAGGACGTGACCGACCAGGTGGCCGAGCTCCTGGTCAGGTTGCACGATGCCGCGCTCGCCGAAGACGCGACCCTGATCGAGATCAATCCGGTGATCGTCACCTCCGATCGCGAGGTCGTCGCGCTGGACTCGAAGATGACGATCGACAACAGCGCCATCTACAGGCACGAGGAGATGGCCGATCTTCGCGACCCTTCCGCCGAGGATCCGCAGGAGCAGATGGCGAAGGAGAAGGGGCTCACCTACGTGAAGCTCGGCGGAAACATCGGCATCCTCGGAAACGGCGCCGGGCTATGCATGTCGACGCTCGACGTGGTCGCCCAGGCGGGCGGCAAGCCGGCGAACTTCCTCGACGCCGGCGGGGGCTCGAAGGCGGACGCGATCGTCGCCGCGCTCGAGGTGATCACCTCGGACGAGAACGTGAACGCGATCCTGTTCAACATCTTCGGCGGGATCACGCGCTGCGACGAGATCGCCAAGGGGATCATCGAGGCTTCGGAGAGGATCGAGCTCGACCTGCCGCTGGTGGTGCGGCTGGACGGCACCAACTCCGAGCAGGGGCTGGAGCTGCTCGCCGGCGCGGAGCTCGGCGACCTGCACCTGGAGAAGACGATGCTCGGCGCGGCGGAGCGGGTGGTCGAGATCGCGAGCGGCTGATGGCGATCATCGTCGACGACCAGACGAAGCTCGTGATCAGCGGCCTCACCGGCCGTGAGGGGAGCTTCCACGGCCTCCGGAACCGGGCCTACGGCACCGACGTGGTCGCCGGCGTCACCCCAGGCAAGGGCGGCCAGGATGTGGAGGGCATCCCGGTCTACGACGAGATCGGCGAGGCGGTCACCGAGCGGGGCGCCAACACCTCGATGATCTTCGTGCCGGCCCGCTTCGCCGCCGCGGCGATCACCGAGGCGATCGAGTCCGGCGTGCACACGGTGATCGCGATCACCGAGGGGATCCCCGTCTACGACATGCTGAGCGTCTACTGGAAGGCCAGGGACGCCGGCGTGCGCCTGATCGGCCCCAACTGTCCCGGCGTGCTCTCACCCGGCAAGTCGAACGTCGGGATCATCCCGGCGCAATTCTTCGACCCCGGCGCGATCGGGGTGGTCTCCAAGTCGGGGACGCTCACCTACCAGATCGGCAACGAGCTGAAGCAGGCTGGGGTGGGCAACTCGTCGATCGTCGGCATCGGTGGCGACCCGATCGTGGGCTCGGACTTCATCGACGTCCTGACCCTGTTCGAGAACGACGACGAGACCGAGCTGGTCGTGATGGTCGGCGAGATCGGCGGCGACGCCGAGGAGCGGGCGGCCGCATTCATCGCCGAGCAGGTCTCAAAGCCGGTCGTCGCCTACATCGCCGGGTTCACGGCCCCGCCCGGCAAGCAGATGGGCCACGCGGGGGCGATCATCTCTGGCTCCTCGGGCACCGCGGAGGCGAAGAAGGAGGCTCTGGAGGCCCGGGGCGTCCGCGTCGGGCGCTCGCCAACCGAGGCGGCCCAGCTCGCCGCCGAGGCGATCGGCGCCCGGACATAGCGCGCCGACGTGGACCGCCTCGTGCACGCATGTCGTGCGGTAAACGGCCCACGTCCCTCATCGAGGCGAGTCCACCAGGTCGACGGTGACGTGTGGCGCGCAGCCTGTGGCGACGTCGTGACCGTTCGTATACTCGGCCGGCCATGGCTGCAGAGCTGATCAGCTTCGCCCGCGGGGCGCCCAGCGCCGACATCCTGCCCGTCGAGGCGGTTCGGCAGGCGGCGCAGCGGGCGCTTTCCGACGACTGGAAGCGGGCGCTGTCGTACGGGACCGGGATCGGGCATCCGGGGCTTTGCGAGTGGGTCGCCGAGCGCCACGGACTTGCGGATCCGGCGCAGGTGATGATCACCAACGGCTCGCTCGAGGCCGCCTCGATGCTGTTTCAGCACCTGATCGCGCCCAGCGATCGGGTGATCGTCGAGCAGCCGTCGTACGACCGCACGCTGCTCCTACTGGAGCGACTCGGCGCCGAGCGCGTCGGTGTGCCGCTCTCAGAGGACGGGATCGACGTCGAGGCGCTCGAGGAGGCCCTGGCCGGGGGGGCGGTCAAGCTCGTCCACGTGATCCCCAACTTCCACAATCCCGCCGGCTGCACGCTGTCGGCCGCCAAGCGCGAGCGACTTGTCGAGCTCGCCGCGGAGCACGGGTTCTGGATCTTCGAGGACGACCCCTACCGCGAGCTTCCATTCGAGGACGACCCGCCGCCAACGATGCTGTCGCTGGACCGATCGGACCGGGTGATCCACTCCTCGTCGTTCTCGAAGACCGTCAGCCCGGGCGTCCGGGTCGGCTACCTCGCCGGGCCCGAGGAGGAGATCACGAAGCTCGCCAAGCGCGCCAACGAGGTCTACATCTCGCCGAACATGCTCGCCGAGTCGGTGGTCTGGGAGCTGTGCCGGTCCGGGGCCCTCGAGGACAACATCAGCTTCGTAAAGGGCGCGCTGCGCGAGCGGCGCGATGCCTTGGTCGAGGCCCTGCGCGAACATCTTCCGGAGGCCGAGTTCGTCGTGCCCGGAGGCGGCTACTTCCTGTGGCTGACGCTGAACGACGACGTCGACTGCGCCGACCTCCTGGCCGCGGCGCTCGAGGAGAAGGTGGCGTTCATCTCGGGCAGCGATTTCATGCTCGACGGCGGTCGTTCCAGCCTCCGCCTCTCGTTCGCCAGCGTGCCGCCGGACCAGATCGGCGACGGCGTCGAGCGAATCGCCGCGGCGCTGGAAAGGGTGCGCGCCGCGACCCCGGCCTGAGCGTCGGCGACCGCCCATTCCGCCTCGAATCTCTTTTTACCCCGCCGTTACACGCCGCTAAGAAACCCTCACTAGTGTCGCGCGGACGGGTTAGCAGCCCGTTCCAAAGTCCCGCTAGTTCAGGAGGTTGGCCCGAGATGACTCCGATCACGTTGGTCGAGGGCACGCGGAATCCCGACCCGGTGAGCGAACGCAACCTCGCCGAGCGACGCTTCTCCGCCCTGGCGTCCGCCGTGCGGGAGCACGAGGCCTCGGTGAGGCGCCGCGAGTATGCGATGCGCGCCCAGGACCAGGCGCTATATCGCCGCCTGCGCCAGATCTGCGGCGAGCTTTAGAACAGATCCGCCGAGGCCTCGGCTTCGCCCACGCCTTCGGCGAGTAGCGCTTACTTCCCGTAGCGATCGGAGCTGAGCTCGAGCTGTTCCGGTAGCGGTGGGCGCGGGGGCGGCGAGGGGTCGGCCCGAACCGAAACGGTCTCCGCGACGCTGCGCGAGACCACGTGTCGGCCGTCATCGGAGGCGACGACCACCCGGTCATCGCCGGAGCTCTCCAGCGTGCCGTCCAGTCCCGGCTGCAGCCCCGCCTGCTTGAGGTAGTGCAGCAGCTCCTCGGCCTCGTTCTCGAACCTGAGCACGTGCACGCTGGCGCCGGGCTCGACGTCGGCCAGAAGCGCCCCCTGCTCACGGGCGCCCTCGACCAGGGGGTGGCCGTGCGGGCAGGTCTGGGCGTCGCCGATCGCCGCCAGCATCCGTTCCTCGAGCACCGGCGACATCGCGTGCTCCAGCCGCTCCGCCTCCTCGTGGACCTCGTCCCAGGGGACGCCGAGAACGTCGGTCAGGAAGCGCTCGATAAGACGATGACGCCGCACGATCGCCTTGGCATGCTCTCGGCCGTCCAGCGTGAAGGCGAGCGACTTGTCGGCGCGGCGATCCACGTAGCCATCCTGCTCCAGTCGGCCGATCATCTCGTGCACTGTCGGGGCCGAGAGCTGCATGGCGCGGGCGATGTTGGCGCCGGTGATCGGCAACCCTGCCTCCTCGAGCCAGAACATGCTCTGGAGATACTCCTCCTCGGCAACCGTGGCCTGTTCCTGCGTCACCCCGTCGATAGTAGTGACGAGCCGGGGCCGGCAGCGAGTCGCGGCATGAGAGGATGGGCGGGTGCGGATCGAGCCGGGCACGAGGGCAATCGTCACCGGCGCATCACGTGGGATCGGCCGCGCCCTGTGCGTGGCGCTGGCCTCGCGGGGGACGCGCCTCGGGCTGATGGCTCGCGGCAAAGAGCGAATCGAGGAGCTGGTGGCGCAACTTCCCGAGAGCCCGGCGGGTCCGCACCTGGCCCTGGTCGCCGACGTCGCCAAGCGGGGCCAGGTCGAGCGCGCCATCGATCGCTTCGCCAAGCAGGCCGAAGGGCTCGACCTGGCGATCGCCAACGCCGGAGTCGCGCATTACGGCCCGTTCGCCGACACCGACATCGAGCGGGCCGAGGAGATGGTGCGGGTCAACGTCCTCGGCACGATCTACACGGTCGGCGCGGCGCTCCCACACATGCTCGACAGGGCCCATGGCCATCTGGTGATCCTCTCCTCGGGGGCGGGCATTCGCGCCTTTCCGTGGGCCGCCGTGTACGGGGCCACCAAGGCAGCGGACCGCGGCTTCGCCGAGGCCCTTCGGCACGAGCTCTCCGGCACCGGGGTCTCGCTCACCACTGCCTTCCCCGGCGAGGTCGAGACCGACCTTCACGCTCACGAGCGCGATCTGCTCCCGGACTGGCGGCACAACGAGCGAGAGCTCCCGCCGCAGAAGGTGGCCGACGCGATCATCGGCGCCGTGGAGCAGGACTCCCGGGCCGTCTACATGCCTCCTGTGGTGCGAGTGCTGGGACTGAACGGCGTCGCCCCGCGGCTCACCGACGCCCTGCTGCGTCGCATCCGTGGCGCAACCGCCGCCCCGCGCCGCGACTAGCGCTCGGCCAGGGTCGACACCACCGCCTCGTAGACGCCGTCGCCGTTGCGGCCCTCCGTGACCGTGACATTGTCCCGACCGCCGATCGCCTCGCGCAGCCCCGGATCGCGCTCGGGGCCGTTGGCGACCACGAAGAATTTCCCCACGGCCGAGGCAGCGTCGAGGTCCTCGAGCGAGTCGCCGACCCCGATGGACTCCTCGGGCGCGTAGCCGCGCGCCCGCATGTGGAAGGCGACTGCCTTCGCCTTGCTGGCGCCACCGGGCACCAGGTGGTAGGCGTGGGCGGGCCCGTCGAGCCCCTCCATGCGTCGCACGATCGCGCCGTTGTCGAGGAAGCGCAGGTCGTCCTGGCCGTGCTCGGCGAGCAGCGCGTTGGCCTCGGCGACATCGATCCGGCCGCGGAACAGATGCGACAGCACGCGGTCGACGTGCCAGGGGCCATGCCATTCGAGCCGTCCCGAAAAGCGCTCGAAGAGAAGGTCCGGGACGCCCGCCGCGAGCATCTTTTCCGCCGGCGTCCCGTCCGCGTCCGGCACCCAATCGCCGGTCAGCAGGGTTCGCTCGCCATCGATCACGACGCCGCAGCCCGCCTCGTAGATATAGGACGTCTGGCCAAGCAGCCGGGCGTCGGCCGACACCTGGGCCTCGCGCCGGCCCGACATGATCACCACCTCGGCGTCGGCGCGGTGGCAGGCCTCGAGCGCCCGCGCCTGCTTGAGCGAGAAGCTTCCCTCGGCGTCCCGGAACAGCGCCCCGCGATGCCCGAGCAGGGTGCCGTCGAGGTCGGTGTAGACGCAGCGCAAGGACACGCGGCGCAACGGTACACAGGGTCAGCCGCGCTACGTTGTCGCAGATGACCGCCTGGCGCATCGCCGGTCGCCTGCTCGAGTTTCCGCCGCCGCTGGCGGCCGGGATCGTCAACGTCACCGACGATTCGTTCTTCGAGGGAGCGCGGAGCGAGACTCCCGAGCGCGCCGTCGTGGACGGCCTGGCTCTGGCCGAGGCCGGGTTCGACCTGCTCGACGTCGGTGCCGTGCCGGCCCGCAGCGGGCCGGCGGTGCCGGCGGACGAGGAGGCCGCCCGGCTCGTCCCCGCGATCGAGGGGCTGGTCCGCCACGCCGGCGCGCCGGTGACCGCGGACACCTTCCAGGTCGAGGTCGCGCGCCTCGCCTTGGAGGCTGGCGCGGCGGCAATCAACGACATCTCGGGTGGCGCCGACCCCGGGATGCTCGACCTGGTGGCAGAGCGAGGATGCGGCTATGTGCTCATGCACATCGAGGGCCTGCCGCGCGTCGATCGGGAGCCCACGGGCCACCGGGATCCAGTCGCCCACCTGAAGCGCTGGTTCGACGAGCGGATCCAGGCGGCGCTCGGACGAGGCGTGGCAGAAGAGCAGATCGCGCTGGACCCGGGCCTCGACTTCGACCTCTCGGTCGATGACGACCTCGAGGTCCTGCGGCGCCTCGGGGAGCTTCGCGAGCTCGGCCGCCCCCTGTTCGTGGCCCTGTCGCGCAAGGACTTCCTCGGCGCCGTCCTGGCAGGCTCCTGGCAGGACCGGGCCGCCGCCTCAGACCGGGAGTGGGCGACCGCGGCGGCCACGGCCCTGGCCGTCGCCGGTGGCGCGGAGATCGTCAGGCTGCACGACCGGAGCTCGCTGGACGCGCTGCGCACAGCAGCCGCGATCGTCGGCAGCGACAGGGCGGCGACCGGCGGAACCGTGCCCGCCGCGAATGGCTAGCGCCGGCGCCCGGGTCGCGGCCGGCGCCGGCTGGGAGCGGGCAATCGAGCCGGGGCGCGCCGATGCCCGCTTGGTTGCCGAGAGCTTCGACGCGGCGCGAACGGCCGACACGGTCGAGATCCCGGATTCGCTGGCGCCCCAGTTGGCCGCCGCGCTGCGCGCGGTTGGGATCGAGGCGCTCTATTCCCACCAGCTCGAGGCGCTTGACGCGGTCGCCTCAGACAACGCGATCGTCACCAGCGGCACGGCGTCGGGCAAGTCGCTGTCCTTCAACCTCCCGGTCCTCGACGGCCTGGTGCGCGACGATCGGCGCCGGGCGCTCTATCTGTACCCGACCAAGGCGCTCGCCCAGGATCAGGCGCGGAAGCTGTCGGCGCTCGGCCTGCCGCAGCTTCGCCACGCGATCTACGACGGCGATACCCCGCGCGACGACCGTCCGCAGATCCGGCGTCGCTCGAACCTGATCCTCACCAACCCCGACATGCTCCACGTGGGCATCCTGCCCCACCACAAGAACTGGGGCGACTTCCTCGCCAGCCTCGGGTGGGTGGTCGTCGACGAGGCCCACACCTACCGGGGGGTGTTCGGTTCCCATGTCGCGAACGTGCTGCGCCGGCTGCGCCGGGTCGCGGGCCTGTACGGCGCAAGCCCGAGGTTCATCCTCGCCTCGGCGACGATCGCCAACCCGGTCGAGCTCGCCGAGCGGCTGGTCGGCGAGCCCTTCCGGCTGATCGACTCCGACGGTGCTCCGCGCGCCCGCCGGCGGATCGGGATGTGGAACCCGCCGGTGATCGACCCGAGGTCGATGACCCGCCGCTCGGTTCTCTCCGAGGCGGCCGAACTGCTCGCCGACCTGGTCGGCGAGGGGGTGCGGACGATCTGCTTTTTGCGCAGCCGCCGTGGGATCGAGCTGATCCAGCGGTTTACGCGGATCAGGCTCGAGGAGCTGGGCCGCCCGCAACTCGCGGAGCGGATCGCCCCCTATCGGGCCGGCTACACCCCCCAGCAGCGCCGCGAGATCGAGGCTCGCCTGGCGGCGGGCGAGCTGCTCGCGGTTGTCGCCACGGACGCGCTCGAGCTGGGGATCGACATCGGCGAGCTCGATGCGGCCATCTGCGTCACCTTCCCCGGCACGGTCGCGAGCCTGCGACAGATGTGGGGCCGAGCCGGGAGGCGCACCGACGGGCTGGCCCTCTACATCGCCGGCGAGGACGCCCTCGATCAGTTCTTCTGTCGCCACCCGGAGGAGTTCCTGGAGCGGCCGGTGGAGGCGGCGATCCTCGATCACGAGAACGAGCGGATCCAGCTCGCGCACCTGCTCGCCGCCTGCTACGAGATCCCGCTCTCCGATGCCGACGCGGAGGTGTTCGGGGAGCGGTGGCGGGAACGAGCCGACGCCCTGGTCGCGATCGGCGAGCTGCGGCGTGGCCGCGAGGGGCGCTATCTACCTCGCGGCCCTCGGTTCCCGGCGGGTGACATCTCGCTGCGCTCTGCCTCGCCGGATTCGGTGGCGATCGTCGAGCGCGACTCCGGCGAGCTGCTGGGCGCCGTCGAGGCCGAGCGGGCATTCACGACCGTCCATCCCGGAGCCGTGTACCTGCACCTGGGGCGCTCCTACGAGGTCCGCGAGCTCGACGTCGAGGCGCGCCGGGCGGTGGTCGACCGCTTCGACGGCGACTGGTACACGCAGCCGAAGAAGGAGACGGAGGTGTACATAGAGCAGATCGTCGCCAAGAGCGACGATCCGTTCGGTGGCGGGGCGGGCATCGAGTTGTTCTTCGGGGAGGTGTCGGTCACCGAGCAGGTGATGGCCTTCCAGCGCAAGAGGCTGTCCGATCACCGGGTGATCGACATGGTGGGGCTCGACCTGCCGGAGACCAACTTTCCTACTCAGGCGCTGTGGTACGTGCTCGGCGAGGAGCTCGCCGGTCCGGCGTCGCTTCCGCCCGAGGTCCTGCTGGGGGCGCTGCACGCCACCGAGCACGGCCAGATCGCGGTCCTGCCGCTGCTGGCGATGTGCGACCGCTGGGACATCGGCGGCCTGTCCACCAACGTGCACTTCCAGACCGGCCGGCCGACGATCTTCATCTACGACGGCCATCCCGGGGGGGTGGGAATCGCCCGGCGCGGCTTCGAGCTGTTCGAGCGCCTGCTCGCCGACGCCGCGAAGCTGATCGGCGAGTGCCCCTGTGCCGACGGCTGTCCGTCGTGTGTCCAGAGCCCGAAGTGCGGCAACCTCAACGAGCCGCTGCACAAGCAGGGGGCGCTGGAGCTGATGACCGGGATGCTGAGTCGATCCGGCGCGAGGGCCACCCGAGACGCCAGCAGCCGGGCTGCGGGGTGACGGGCGGTCGCCAGATCGCCGTGGTCGGGAAGGGGGAGCCGGACGAAGCGCTGGCGCCGCTGGCCGAGGAGGTCGGTAGGCGACTCGCCGAGGCCGACGCGATCGTGGTCTGCGGCGGGCGGGGCGGTGTGATGGAGGCCGCGGCGCGGGGAGCTCGCGGGGCTGGTGGCGAGGTGATCGGAGTGCTGCCCGGCGAGGACCCGGGCCAGGCCAACCCGCACGTCACCCACGTGGTGGCGACCGGGATCGGCCAGGCGCGCAACCTCGCCGTGGTGGCCTCCGCCGACGCCGTGATCGCGATCGGGGGCGAGTGGGGAACACTGGCCGAGATGGCCTTTGCCCGCCGGCTCGGGCGGCCGGTGGTGGCGCTGCGGAGCTGGCGGGTGAGCGGCGAGGGCGCCATGGAGGGTGGCCCGGGAATCGAGCTTGCCGCCGGCCCCGGCGAAGCGGTGGAGCTCGCGCTGGCGTTGGCGGGCCACTCCGAATGAGCAGGGAGGATCGCCATTTTCGTCGCTAGCCTTAGCGACCCTGGCGAGGTAGCTCAGTTGGTAGAGCACACGACTGAAAATCGTGGTGTCGGCAGTTCGATTCTGCCCCTCGCCATCGTTTCCCGGCGTCGTTTGATCTCGGACTGATCGGGCAATCGCTGAAGAGCACCTCTGTTGGGACAGGCGATGAGCGAACGGAGTCCATCCGACCAGGACACGCGGGCGAACGGGCCAGACAAGCCCACCGACCTCAGCCTGCGCGCGTGGTGGGGCGCTCTGAAGCGCACCGTGACCGAGTTTCGCGCCGACAATCTGACCGACTGGGCGGCGGCCCTCACCTACTATGCGATTCTGTCGATCTTCCCGGCATTGATCGTCCTGGTGGCGATCCTCGGGCTCGCCGGGGACTCCGCCACCCAGTCCGTGCTCGACAACCTGAACGAGCTGGGGCCGGGCCCCGCGACCGACATCGTCAGCGGGGCGATCAAAGAGATCGCCTCGAGCCAGGGAACGGCTGGGGTCGCGTTCGTGATCGGCTTGATGGCCGCTCTGTGGTCGGCGTCCGGCTACGTGGGCGCCTTCTCGCGCGCCTGCAACGTCGTTTACGAGGTCGAGGAAGGCAGGCCGTTCTGGAAGCTTCGGCCCTTGCAGCTCGCGATGTCGCTGCTCCTCATCTTGCTGGTCGCCCTGAGCGCGATCGCGGTCGTCGTCACCGGACCACTGGCCGAGCAGGTTGGAAATCTATTCGGGCTGGGAAGCACGGCGGTGACGATTTGGGACATCGCCAAGTGGCCCGTGATCGTCGTCACGGTGATCACGATGCTCGCGATGCTCTACTACGGAGCGCCCAACGTCCGCCAGCCCGCGTTTCGCTGGATCACCCCCGGTGGCGTCCTCGGGGTCGGGTTGTGGCTGCTCGCCTCGGCGGGCTTCGCCCTGTACGTCGCCAACTTCGGCGCCTACAACAAGACGTACGGCAGCCTGGCCGGGGTGATCGTCTTCCTGATCTGGCTGTGGATATCGAACCTGGCAGTGCTGCTGGGTGCCGAGCTCAACGCCGAGGTGGAGCGCGGCAGGGAGGTCGAGAGCGGTGTCCCGCCGGAACAAACGCTCGCCGTCGAGCGGCGCAGCGAGCCCAAACAGGCCTGACGAAGGAAGGCACGACATGCGCAAGCTTCTGTTCATTCCGTTCGGCATCGCCGGTGACCTGGTCGCCGGGTTCGCGGGGAAGAAGCTCTTCGACGCCGCCTGGAGCTTGGTGGACGACGAGGAGCCTCCCGAGGCGCAGGACCGCGACGTGAGCTGGCTGAAGCTGGCAGCGGCGCTGGCGCTGCAGGGAGCGATATTTCGGGTGACACGCGGCCTCGCCGAGCGGGGGTCGCGAATCGGCTTCTACCGGCTGACCGGAGCTTGGCCCGGCGACGAGGAGCCGGACGAGGCCTAGCCGCCGGAGCAGCCCTTTCCCGGGCCTGCGGGGGGAGAGTCGGCGTCCGCGCCCCCCTTTACTGTGGGCGCGTGATGAGCGAACAGGCTTCATTGACCGATCAGCCGGCGCTCGCCAAGGACTCCGCCAATGGCGGGGACCCGGTCGGCGGCGCGGAGCGCGCCTGGGTACGCGACCTCGCAGACGGGCAGGTCGTCGAGGCCGTGTTCGGGGTTCGAGAGCGGGAGCTTCGCCAACGCCGCAACGGCGGCCAGTGGCTGAGGCTCGCCGTCTGCGATAGCTCCGGGACGGTCGAGGCGGTGATCTGGGAGGGAGTCGAGGAGTCGTTCGAGGTCGCCGAGCCCGGCTCCGCGGTCCACATCAGCGGCCGCTTCGGAGTCCATCCCCAGTACGGGCGGAAGATCACCGTCGAGGCGATCCGCCGCGCCCGTCCCGAGGAGTTCGAGGGCTCCGACCTCGCCGACGGGCCGGGCGTTCCGGTGGAACGACTCGAGGCCGACCTGCGCGAGCTGCTCGGCACCGTCCAGCATCCCCAGCTTCGAGAGCTGCTCGACCGCCTTTTCGAGCCGGGCTCCCCCGTCTGGGCCAGGTTCCGCGAGGCCCCGGCCGCCAAGTACTACCACCAGGCCTACCAGCACGGGCTGCTCGACCACACGGTGTCGGTCGCCCAGGCGGTGAGCGCCGCCGCGTCGGCCTTCCCGGGCATCGAGCGGGACATCGCCGTCACCGGGGCCCTTCTTCACGACATCGGCAAGACGATGGCCTACAACGACGATCCGCTCGCGATCGACCTCACCGATGCCGGCCGTCTCCAGGGTGAGATACCGCTCGGCTACTACCTGGTCCGCCGCGAGATCGAGCGGATCGAGGGCTTCGATCCGGAGCTGGCGCAGGCGATCTTCCACGTCGTGCTCTCTCATCACGGCACGCTGGAGAACGGGTCGCCGGTCATCCCGGCCACCCGCGAGGCCACGCTCGTGCACGCGATCGACAACCTCGGTGGCAAGCTCGGCAGCTTCGATCGAATCGAGCGCGCCCTCCCCGACGGCGAGGCCTGGTCCCGGTTCGATCGCGGAATCGACTCGGCCGCCTACTTTCGCTCCCGGGCAGCGTAGCCGCGTCACAGCCCGCGCCGGGTAGCCCGTTTGCCTACCGCTTTCGGTGTGGCATTACCTCGTTCCAGGGCATCCAGGGGGTACCGCGGGCGATTCAGGGAGTACCGCGGTCGATCTCGGGAACCTCGGTCATACACTGAGCCTGACCGGTTGCCAGGAACGTAGAACCGGTGACTGGGCGGATAGCAGGCGGTCGGTTCAATGACCGAACGGAGGTCCGCATCTGCCGGCTTGCCGGCGGGACAAGGAGGCTTAGCTGATCGTGGTCCCTATTGTCGAACCAGCACAGCGCAGGGCCCCCACGCAAGTGCGTGTGGACGGCGGACGGCCGGCGCCGAGCGATTCGTCCGTTCTCGCCCGGAAGCGAGCCTTTCTGATGCTGGAGAGACACCGCGAGTCCCTTGCGGCTCGGGCGCCGGCCCACGTGCGACCAAAGGCGCGGTATGAGTGCCTCTGTCTGGTCAAGATGGTGACCCGCCTGCAGCGCGATTATCTGAGCCAGCCGACGCGGGGAGGCGACCGTGGCCCCGGGTCGGTCGAACCGCTGGAGTTCGGGATCGCCGATTGGGCGAGACCTTGGGGCCCGAGCTGCCTGCTGCAGCTTCAGGCGGACCTCAACGTCTTCGACCACAAACTGAAGAGCTCGCGGCGATGGCTTTCAGGGGCGACCCAGAGAGAGGTGGAGGCAAGGGCCGGCGAGCGCTTCGCCGTGATCGTGGCCCGGTTGGGGGACGACCTCAAGGTGGCGGAGTTCGCGCAGCCTGGCTGGGCCTCGAGCGCCCAGCTGAAGTCCCAACGCTCGCCCGCGCGGGACAAGCCTCGCGCTGGTTCCCGACCACGCGCGACCCGGCGTGCGGCCTCCAGACGCGCCAAACCGAGGCCCGCCGCTCCCGTTGCCGATCGCCGGCTCGACCTCAACGAGGCGAGCTTCGAGCAGCTTCGCTCGCTTGACCTCTCGAGTACGCAGTGCCACCGCCTGCTCGCCTATCGCGAGCGCCTGGGCCGCTTCCAGTCGATCGATCAGCTCGACCGGGTCCCCGGCTTGCCGAAAGGGACGCGCGACCGGCTCAGGCACCGGCTGACCGTCTAGCCCAGCCCGCAAATTGCGGGCATGCGGGCGGTTTGCTCGCGTGGCCACCCGTAGCGCGCGTCTATTCTCCCCCCGTGGCCAAGGACACCGAGAAGCTGATCCGCCAGCTTTCGTTGATCTCATTCCTGATGGCCAATGGGCGCCCCGTCTCGGCGCTCGAGATCAAGCGCGAGGTCGAGGGGTACAGCTCGATGAACGACGACGCGTTCGCGCGGCGCTTCTACGCGGATCGCGCCGAGCTCGAGAGCCTCGGAATCTCGCTTCAGGTGGAGAAGCCGGCCGAGGGCTTCTTCGAGGCCGAGCTCTACGCGCTGCCGCCCGAGAACTACTACCTGCCGCCGATCGAGTTCGCGGACGGCGAATTGGCGGCGCTGCGCACGGCGCTTGGCTTGCTCGACGGCGAGTTCGCCTACGCCGAGCCGCTCCGCCTCGCCCTGCAGCAGGTCTCATGGGGGCGCCCGAGCCCACTCCAGGAGGCTGACACGGCGTCGATCGACGTCAAGCTTGCCCCGTCGGGAGGCGGCCGCGAGCTATCGCAGCGCCTGGCCAAGATCGAGACCGCGATCTCTCGCCGCAAGACGATCGAGTTCAGCTACTACTCGATGGAGCGCGACCAGGTCTCCGATCGCAAGGTGGATCCCTATCACCTCGTCTTCCGCAACGGCCAGTTCTACCTGATCGGGTATTCGCACGAGCGCGATGAGGTGCGGGTGTTCCGCCTCTCGCGGATCCGCGGCAAGGTCTCATATGCGACCAAGGCGGAGCACGACTTCGCGCCGCCCGAGGACTTCGATCGGCGAGACTACGCGTCACGAGCCGACTGGCAGATGGGCGAGATCGACGGCGCGGGACGGGTGTTCGTGCGCGAGCGGATCGCCTGGCTCGTGGAGCGCGACTTCGGCGGCTACGGTCAGCTGCGCAAGGCGACCAAGGAGGACAACCTGTCCGGCCGCGGCGCGATCTATGAGACCGAATACGCCTCATCGCGCCAGTTGATCTCGTGGGTGCTTGGCTGGCGTGAGAACGCGACCCTGCTCGAGCCCGAGGACCTGGCGAAGGACGCGACCGAGCGGCTGGAGCTGCTTCGGAAGCGCCACAGCGGCACATTCGCGGTCGCGGAGACGGTCTCCCGGCCGATGGCCGAGGGCAACAACAGCAGGCCGCGGTCTGTAAACGGGCGCTCCGAATCGGTGATCCGCCCGGAGCGGTTCGCGCGGCTGGTGACCCTCGCCGGCCTGCTGATCGGGGCCGCCCGCGAGCAGGCGCGGCTGTCGGTGAACACCGTGCTCGACGAGCTGAACGTCAGCCGCGAGGAGCTGCGCGAGGACATCGACGTGCTGAACGTGGTCAACTTCGGAGGCGGCACCTACGTGCTGTTCGCGCAGATCGACGGTGACGAGATCGAGGTCGACGCCGACACCTACGGCGACAACTTCGCTCGCCCCGCCCGGCTGCTGCCACTGGAGGCGAAGGCGCTGGTCGCGGCGATCGACCTGTTCGGCGATCATCTGCCGCAGGCCGGTCTGGGGACGGCGCGCGAGAAGATCGTCGGGGCGCTCGGACGCGATCCCTCGCACGAGGGCCTCGAGATCGCCCCCGGGCGCGACGACTCCGAGGTCGTGCGCACCGTCAACGACGCGATCGAGGGCCGCCGAGTCCTCGAGGTCCATTACTACAAGGAGAACGAGGACGAGTTCGTCAAGCGCCAGGTCGAGCCGTACCAGCTGGTCAGCGGCCCCGAGGGCTGGTATCTCGGCTGCTACGACCTTCGTAGGGCCGACACACGACACTTTCGCCTTGACCGGATGAAGGAGGCGCGACTCACGAAACGCTCCTTCGAGCCGCGCGAGGGCACGGAGGAGCGCCTCGCCGAGCAGGAGTGGCTGGTCCACGGCGAGCTCGGCAGCGCCGGCGTGGCCCGCGTCTGGGTCTCGCCCGACCGCGCCCGCTGGCTGCGTGAGGAGCGCACCGTGGTCGAGGAGCTCGCCGACCAGTCCGTCGTCGTCGAGCTGCCCTACGGGTCTGCCGACTGGCTCGTGCGCGAGATCCTCAAGGGCGTCGGAGACCTGGTCGTTCTCGAGCCCCAGGACGCTCGTAAGGCCGTGCTCGAGGCAGTCAGCGGCAGCTAGCCCTGGCTATCTCTGCCGGTCGATTCGCCGACACTTGGCGCTTTTGCGACCTCCCGGCTCAGGCCAGCTGATCGAGAACCTCGGGCAGGCCTCCCAGGTCGGCCAGCTCGGCGGCGCGCGGCAGGGAGCTCGACTCACCGAGGCGGTTGATCCACACGGTCTGAAGCCCCATCCGCGCGGCCGGCTCGACGTCGTGGTAGAGACTCGCCGCGACGTGGACGTGGTGGTCGGGGGCGGCGCCGGTGTCGGCGAAGAACCGCTCCCAGTGCCCGGGCGCCGGCTTGTAGGAACCCGCCTCGCCGGCGGTGATCAACGCATCGAAGGGCACCCCGATCGCCGCTACCGATGCGGCGAGCAGGTCCGGGTCGGTGTTGGACAGGATGGCCAGACGCCAGCCGCGTTCTCGCAGCTCGGCGAGTGCCCCCGGCACCTCGGGAAAGGGTGGCCACGAGGGAAGCGATTCGGCGAGGGCGTCCCCGCGGCCCTCGGGCACCGGGAGGCCGTCGATCGCGGACACGGCGCCCAGGCAGCGAGCCAGCACCTCCCGGTAGGTCAGCTCGCGGTGCTCCTGGACGTGGGGCTCGACGATGTGGTGGAGACGTAGCAGTCGATCGCTGCCGGCCTGGGCCCAAAGCGCCGCGAACGCGTCCCGCAGGCCGCCCTCCCAGTCGATCAGGGTTCCGTAGCAGTCGAACGTCACCCAACGGTCCGACATCGGCGGCCGACTATATTCGCGGCCATCGACTCCCCGCCGGGTCATTCCGAAATCGTCAGGATCGTCGCGCCGAATCCCGGGCCGATGACGCTCGAGGGCACGAACACCTACGTCGTGGGCTCCAACCCGGCCTACGTGATCGACCCCGGGCCCGCCGCGGAGCCGCATCTCGAGGCCGTACGCGCGGCAGCCCGGGATCGCGGCGGGATCGCCGGTGTCCTGCTGACCCACTCACACGCGGATCACTCGGCGGGCGTGGCGATGCTCGGCGCCCCGCTCCTGTTCGGCGAGGTCGGAGCGGGCGACGAGACCTCCGGCGAGCCCGGCGCCGAGCGCCGATCGGCCGGCTCCGCGATCGCCACCGAGCCGGGGCGCGTCGGCCCCTTCGAGGCCCTCCCGACTCCGGGCCACGCGACCGACCATGTCTGCTTCCTGCTGGGGGAGGTCGGCTTCTGCGGCGACCTGGTGCTCGGTCACGGTTCGAGCTTCGTTCCGCCCGACGGTGGCTCGCTGGCCGCCTACCTCGATTCCCTGGAGCGCCTGCGGGCCGCCGACCTCGAGCTGCTGTGCCCCGGGCATGGTCCCTACATCGAGGATCCCGCGGCCAAGATCGACGAGTACCTGGAGCACCGCCTGATGCGCGAGAACAGGCTGCTGGCCGAGCTGGACCAGGGGGAGCGATCGCGGGCGCGCCTCCTCGATCGCGTCTGGGATGACGTGCCGAGCGGGTTGCGCCCGGCGGCGGCGGTCGTCATGCAGGCCCACCTCGAGAAGCTCGAGGCGGAAGGCCGGCTGCCGGCGGGGCTCGGCGGGTGAGCGGCAGGCTGCGAGTGCCTAGAGTTGGCGGCGTGACCGCCGGCGAATTGGCAAAGCGATTCGGCTTCGCCGGCGCGGCGTTCACGGCGCTGGCGGGGACCACCGCCGCCGGGCTGTGGCATCAGCTTTTTCGCCGGCCCCTTCCGAGGACCAAGGGGCGCCTGCGACTCGCCGGCCTCGACGGCCCCGTCGAGATCGGCCGCGACCGCTGGGGTGTTCCCCACATCCACGCCCAGACCAGGCACGACCTGTGGTTCTCGGAGGGCTTTTGCCACGGACAGGATCGCCTCTGGCAGCTCGAGCTGTACCGCAGAGTCGGCTCCGGGCGGCTGGCCGAGGTCGCTGGTCGTCCCGGGCTGAGGACCGACCGCTTCATGCGAACCCTGGGCCTGCGCCGAGCCGCCGAGCGCGAGGCCGCGGAGCTGGAGCCGGGGCTGCGATCGGAGCTGGACACGTTCTGCGCCGGGGTGAACGCCGGGGCCGCCGACCGCCCCCTCCCTGCCGAGTTCCAGCTCCTGCGGGTGGGCTTCGAGCCGTTCGTCCCCGCCGATTCGCTGACCCTGGCGAAGCTTCTGTCCTTCGGCCTGTCGACCAACTGGGAACGCGAGCTCCTGCGAGCCGAGATGACCCGCGAGCTGGGCGCCGAGCTGACGGCGCGGCTTGATCCGGGCTATCCACGCGGCAACCC
Organism: uncultured Actinomycetes bacterium; assembly: GCA_963760665.1. Classification (GTDB taxonomy): domain Bacteria; phylum Actinomycetota; class Thermoleophilia; order Solirubrobacterales; family 70-9; genus AC-56. The sequence continues at coordinate 670,567 of CAVXDS010000006.1, read as the reverse complement.
CGTGATCCTCACCCCAGGAGAGGCGTGGACGGGAGACGGCCTGGCCCTCTCCGAGCAGATCGCGCGGGTTCGCGACTCGATCGGCCTTGCCGTCGAGGCCACCGGCTCGAACAACTGGGCCGTGACGGGAGCTCGCTCGGCCAGCGGGGGTCCGCTTTTGGCGGGCGATCCGCACCTGCCGCCGAGCATGCCCGGAATCACCTATCAGGTGGGGCTCTATCTCGGAGATCGATTCTGCCGCGGGGCGGCGCTACCCGGCCTGCCCGGCGTGTTCATGGGCCAGAACAACGACGTTGCCTGGTCGTTCACGAACGTGATGGCCGACGTGATGGACCTGTTCATCGAGCGGATCGACGGCGACACGTACGAGTTCGAGGGGGAGTCACGGCCCCTGAAGCTGATCGAGGAGGAGATCGCGGTCAAGCGCCGCTCCGAGCCCGAGCGCCTGGTGGTTCGCGAGACGCACCACGGCCCGATCGTCAACGAGGCGCTGCGCGCCGACGACGCCGAGCCGCTGGCGCTTCGCTTCATGGCCCTCGACTTTCCCGGGATCACGCGGGCGAGCCTTGGGATGCTCGACTTCGCCAGCGGCGCCGACCTGGTGGAGGCGATCTCAGAGCACGCGCACCCTGTCTCCAACCTGGTCTGGGTGGACCGCCACGGCTCGATCGGCTACAAGACCGTCGGCCGCCTTCCGGTCCGCCGCGGCGGCTGTCCCGACCTCCCGAAGCCCGGCTGGACGGGCGAGTACGAATGGGATGGCTGGGTCCCCTACGACGAGATGCCCGAGATCACCGACCCGGACTCGGGCTTCGTGGTCACGGCCAACAACCGGACCGCCCCCGAGGGCTATCCCCACCACATCACCAGCGACTACCTGGACGGCTACCGGGCGAGCCGGATCGAGCAGCTGATAACCGCACGGCCCGAGCACGATCTGGACAGCTTCGCGGCGATCCAAACGGACATGCTCTCGCTTCCCGGCCTGGAGACAGCTCGCCGGCTGGCCCGGCTGCGGCCGCGAGATCAGCGCGAGCTGGCGGCGATCGAGCGCCTGCGCTCGTGGGACGGGCGGCTGAGCCCGGAATCGATTGCGGCGACGATCTACCAGGCGTTCACCTTGCGGCTGGGGCGCGAGGTCACCCGGGCCGCGATCGAGGACCGCGATCTGGCGGAGCGCTGGCTGGATCGCGCCGACAACGGTTTCGTGGCTCATGTCACCTCCCCGTGGCGCTGGCAGTCGCACCTGCTCTCCCTGTGGGAGGAGGGTGACGAGGACCTGGTCGGCCGCTCCTGGGAGGAGCTCGTCCTCGACGCGTTGCGCGGGGCCCTGGACGACCTCGACGGCGAACTGGGGCCCGACCAGGAGGCCTGGCGCTGGGGCAGGGTTCATCCACTTGTCTTCGGGCACCCGCTCGGCGAGGCGAATCCCCTGCTCGCTTGGATCTTCAACCGCAGGCTCGAGGTCGGCGGCGGCCAGGAGACGGTCGCCCAGGTGGGCTGGGATCCGAACGACCCGTTCACGGCGATCTGGGCGCCCTGCTGGCGAATGGTCGCCGACCCCCTAAGCCCGGAGCGCTCCCGCTGGCAGGCCTTCACCGGGCAATCAGGTCACCCCGCGAGCTCGCACTACGACGACCTGCAATCGCCCTGGCTCGAGGGACGGACGCAGCCGATGTCCGGCGAGGGGCCATGGCATACGCTGATCCTGGAGCCGGTTGAGCGGGTGGCGCCCACGGCCTAGATGTCGGTGACTGTGCGCTCGACCTGCAGTACGCCGGACAATCATGAGCCGCCGAGCGGAGATCACGCTCACTCCTGACGAGCAGCGCGAGCTGCTCGAGTCGGAGCGGGTCATCGTCGTCTCTTCGATCGGCGCGCGCGGCTGGCCGCACTCGATGCCGCTCTGGTACGTGCCGCGCCCTACGGGCATCTGGATCTACACCTACCGGAAGTCTCAGAAGGTGAAGAACCTCGAGCGCGATCCTCGCGCCACGCTTCTGGTCGAGACCGGACACGAGTACGGCGAGCTGCGCGGGGTGAAGATCGAGGCCGAGGCCGAGATCCATCGCGATTCCGACACCGTCTATGAGGTTGCCCAGGAGCTGGCGGTGCGCTACTCGGACGACATCTCCTCGGTCGAAGGAGATGCTGCCGAGGCGCTCAAGGTGCAGGCTCGCAAGCGGGTCGCCGTCCGCTTCGAGCCGATCCGGATCGCAAGCTGGGACCACCGCAAGCTCGGCGGGACCTACTAGGCCCGGTCGCGCGCAGGGGCGCTGTGGCGGGGGCCGGCCTCCCCCTATGCTTCGCGCGCGATGGAGAACCTCAAGGGCCTGATCCTGTCGGGCGGCGAGGGCACACGCCTGCGCCCGATCACCCACACCTCCGCCAAGCAGCTGGTACCGGTGGCGAACAAGCCGGTGCTGTTCTACGGAATCGAGGCGCTCGTCGAGGCGGGGGTCGAAGGAGATCGGCATCGTGATCGCGCCCGAGACCGGCGCCGAGATCGCCGAGGCGGTCGGGGACGGCTCGAAATTCGGCGCGTCGATCACCTACATCCAGCAGGAGGCGCCGCTCGGCCTCGCGCACGCCGTGCTCACCGCGGAGCAGTTCCTGCAGGACGGGCCGTTCGTGATGTACCTGGGCGACAACCTGCTGCGCGACGGGATCAGCGATCTCGTCAAGGCGTTTCGCTCCTCGGAGCCCGATGCCCTGATCCTGCTCACCCAGGTCCCCGATCCAGGCAACTACGGCGTCGCCGAGCTGGACGGCGACCGGGTGGTCCGCCTGATCGAGAAGCCCGAGGACCCGCCCACCGACCTGGCGCTGGTCGGCGTCTACATGTTCGGTCCGCCGATCTTCGAGGCGGCGAAGGCGATCAAGCCGTCGCGGCGCGGCGAGCTCGAGATCACCGACGCGATCCAGTGGCTGATCGACGGCGGCCGGCGGGTGGAGAGCCACAGGGTGATCGGCTGGTGGAAGGACACCGGCCAGCTCGACGACATGCTCGAGGCGAACCGGCTGGTGCTCGAGGACATCGAGTCGCCGGGTCGACGGCGAGCTGGTGGACTCGCGGGTCGAGGGGCGGGTGGTGGTCGAGGCGGGCGCGCGGCTCGAGCGCGTCGCTCGTGCGCGGTCCGGCGATCATCGGCGCAGGCGCCCGGATCACGGATGCCTACATAGGCCCCTACACGTCGATCGATGCGGGCGTCAGCGTGGCGCGCGCCGAGGTCGAGCACTCGATCCTGCTCGCCGGGTCCAGCGTCTCAGACCTCGGCTCTCGCATGGAGGCGAGCCTCTTGGGGCGCAACGTGACGCTCTCGCGCGGCGACGGCCTGCCCAAGACCCTGCGGATGATCGTCGGCGACAACGCGGAGATCAAGATCCCTTGAGGTGCGGGGAGGCAAGCCCGTGAGGATCCTGGTCACCGGGGCTGCGGGGATGCTGGGGCGGGAGGTGACCGCCGCTTGCCACGCCCGGGACCACGAGGTCGTGGCCCTCGCCCACGCCGCCCTCGAGATCACCGATCCCGCCGCAGTGGACAGGGAGTTGTCCCGCTACCGGCCGGACGCGGTGATCAACTGCGCCGCGTTCACCGACGTCGACGGCGCCGAGGACGACGAGGCCGGCGCGATGCGGGTCAACGACGAGGCCGCGGCCCAGCTCGCCGCCGCGGCCGGGGGCATGGGCGCCAAGGTCGCTCTATCCGTCGAGCGACTACGTCTTCGACGGCACCGCCGGGAGCCCTACGTCGAGTCCGACCTCCCCTCGCCCGCTGTCGGCCTACGGCCGCTCCAAGAAGGCGGGCGAGACCTCGGTCGCGGTCGCCAACCCGCGTCACTTCATCGTTCGCTCCTCGTGGCTGTTCGGCCTCGCGGGGAAGAACTTCGTCGAGACGATGCTTCGGATCGGCGACGAGCAGCCGGAGGTGCTCGTGGTCTCCGATCAGGTCGGCTGCCCGACCTACACGCGACACCTCGGCGAGGCGCTGCGCGCTGCTGGTCGAGGGCGAGGAATACGGGATCCACCACATCGCGGGCGGAGGGCAGTGCTCGTGGTACGAGTTCGCCCAGGAGATCTTCGACCAGGCCGGCGTCGAGTGCCGGGTGATGGCCGGGACGACGGAGATGCTTGCCCGCAAGGCCCCGCGCCCCGCCTACTCGGTGCTCGGCAGCGAGCGTCCCGACCCGACTCGTCCTCCCCCACTGGAGCAGGGGACTGGCCGCCTACCTTGCCGAACGAGCGCTCGAGGCCGCCGCGTGAGGATCCTGGTCGCCGGCGGAGCCGGTTTCATCGGCTCGGCCTACGTGCACGGGCGGGTCGCCGCCCATCCCGGGCGACTACGTCCGCGTGCTCGACAAGCTCACCTACGCGGGGCGTCGCGAGAACCTCGACGGCCTCGACCCGGACCGCGGTCGAGCTGGTCGAGGGCGACATCGCCGACCCCGACGCCGTCGCCACCGCGATCGAGGGCTGTGACGCGATCGTCAACTTCGCCGCCGAGTCGCACGTGGACCGTTCGATCGATTCACCGGGAGAGTTCATCCAGACCGACGTGTTCGGCGCCTTCGTGCTGCTCGAGGCGGCGCGCGCGCGCCGGCATCCGCCACCTCCAGGTCTCCACCGACGAGGTCTACGGCTCGATCGAGTCCGGCTCGTTCACCGAGGACTCGCCGCTCGACCCCTCCTCGCCCTACTCGGCGTCGAAGGCGGGCGGCGACCTGATCGTCGGCGCCTATCAGCACACCTACGGCGCCGACGCGCTGATCGTGCGCGGTTCGAACAACTACGGCCCGCGCCAGCACCCCGAGAAGCTGATCCCGCTGTGCATCCTCAACGCGCTCGCCGGCGACCCGCTGCCGGTCTACGGCGACGGGATGCAGGTGCGCAACTGGATCTTCGTCGAGGACTTCTGCGCGGGAATCGACCTGGTGCTGGAGCGCGGCGAGGCGGGCGAGGCCTACAACGTCGGCGGCCCCGACGAGCTGCCCAACATCGAGGTCGTGAAGACGATCCTCGAGCTCACCGGGCGGGACGAGTCGCTGATCGAGTACGTCACCGATCGCCCCGGCCACGACCGCCGCTACTCGCTTGGCTCCGACAAGATCCGCGCCCTCGGCTGGGAGCCGGCGGTCGCGCTTCGCCGACGGCCTGCGGCGGACCGTCGAGTGGTACCGCGACAACGAATGGTGGTGGGGGCCGATTCGCTCCGGCGAGTACCGCGACTACTACGAGCGCCACTACGGGCGCGCGCTGCGGCTGATGGCGCAGCTGGAGACGCAGCTCGACGGGGTCGTGCTTGATCGAGCCCGAGGTGCACGGCGACGAGCGTGGCTTCCTGGTCGAGACCTTCCGCGACGATGGCTGGCGCGAGCTCGGCGTCGAGGTCGAGTTCGTGCAGGAGAACCACTCGCGCTCCGGGCACGGCATCCTGCGCGGGCTCCACTTCCAGACCAGGCCCGGCCAGGCGAAGCTGGTCCGCTGCCTTCGGGGGCGGATCTGGGACGTCGCGGTGGACCTGCGGCGCGACTCGCCGACCTATCGTCGGTGGGAGGGCCACGAGCTCGACGACGAGCGCCACCGCCAGCTGTTCGTCCCGGTCGGCTTCGCGCACGGGTTCTGCGTGCTCAGCGAGCTGGCCGACGTCGCCTACAAGCTGTCCAGCCACTACGACCCGGCGACCGAGGCCGGGATCGCCTGGGACGACCCCGACGTGGGGGTGGAGTGGCCGATCTCGGAGCCGATCCTCTCCGAGCGCGACCGCAGCGCCCCCCGGCTGGCCGAGATCGCCGACTCGCTTCCCTTCTAGCCGCCGACACGGGCGGCAAGTGTCGCGTCCGAGCGATCCGTAAGATCGGACGGTTGAGCCCTGTGCGATCCGAGACTGCCAAATCCACCCCGCTGGCCCCGTTCAGCGAGCCCGTGAGGCGCTGGTTCGAGGCGTCGTTCGCCGAGCCGACCCCGGCTCAGGCGATGGGCTGGCCGAAGATCGTCGCCGGAGCCAACACGCTGATCTGCGCCCCCACCGGGTCGGGCAAGACGCTGGCCGCCTTCCTGTGGGGGATCGACCGGCTGGCTCGCGAGCCGGAACGGCTGGGCCAGGGGGTGCGGATCGTCTACGTCTCGCCGCTCAAGGCGCTCTCCTACGACATCGAGCGCAACCTGCGGGCGCCACTGAAGGGAATCGGGGCGGAGATCACCGTCGGCCTGCGCACCGGCGACACGCCGCAGCGCGAGCGCCAGGCGATGCGGCGCAAGCCACCCGACATCCTGATCACGACCCCCGAGTCGCTCTACCTGATCATGACCTCTGGGGCGCGGGAGATCCTGACCGGCGCGGAGGCGGTGATCGTCGACGAGATCCACGCGGTCGCGCAGTCGAAGCGCGGCGCCCACCTGGCGCTCACCCTGGAGCGACTCTCGCATCTGGTGGCCACCTCCGACCCCGACGCTCCCGCGGCGGGCAATGGTGTCCGGACGTCCAGCGGATCGGCCTCTCGGCCACGCAGCGGCCGCTCGACAGGATCGCGCGCTTCCTCGTCGGCCCCCGCCGCAGGTGCGAGATCGCGGACGCCGGCAAGCCGAAGGAGCTCGACCTGGAGATCGTCGTCCCGGTCGAGGACATGACGGAACCAATGCCCGCCGCCTCCTCCGCGTTGCGAAACCGGTCGGCGAGCCGGAGCGCGCGGGGTCTGGAGCAGGACGGGATGACCCGGACCTCGACGCGGTGACCACGCGCTCGATCTGGCCGGCGATCTACCCGGAGCTGCTGAAGCTCGTCCGCGAGCACACCTCGACGATCATCTTCGTCAACAACCGCCGCGGCGCCGAGCGCCTCGCCAAGCGCCTCAACGAGCTCGCGAACGACGAGGATTCCCTTGAACTCCCCGCCACTGAGCAAGCTGGGCACACGGACGTCCTCGGTGGCGCGGGCGAGGACGCCGACCCCGAGACCCGAACGATAGGCGGAAGCTCGGGGGCGGCATCCTCGAACGTGACAGGACCCGCGGCCGGCGGACTGGTCGAGATCGCGAGGGCCCACCACGGCTCCCTGGCGCACGAGGAGCGGCTGGTGGTCGAGGAGCTGTTGAAGTCCGGACAGCTCCCCTGTCTGGTGGCCACCTCCTCGCTGGAGCTGGGGATCGACATGGGCGCCGTGGACCTGGTGATCCAGGTCGAGTCGCCGAAATCCGTGACCCGCGGCCTGCAGCGGATCGGCCGCGCCGGCCACACGCTCGGCGAGGTGTCGGTGGGGCGAATCTTCCCGAAGTTCCGGGCCGACCTGCTCGAGTGCGCGGTCGTCGCCCGGCGAATGCGCGAGGGAAAGATCGAGGAGACCGTGATCCCTCGAAACCCGCTTGATGTGCTCGCCCAGCACCTGGTCTCGATGTGCGCCGACGATGAGTGGGAGGTGGACGAGGTCGAGCGCCTCGTCACCGGCGCCGAGCCCTTCTCGGAGCTCTCGCGTGAGCAGCTCGAGAACGTCCTCGACATGCTGGACGGCCGCTACCCGTCCGATCGCTTCGCCGAGCTCCGCCCGCGGCTCGTGTGGGACCGCGCGGCCGGGACCCTGCGCGGCCGGCCCGGGGCCAAGCAGCTCGCGGTCACCAATGCGGGCACGATTCCCGACCGCGGCCTCTATGGCGTGCACCTGCCGGACGGACGCCGGGTCGGCGAGCTCGACGAGGAGATGGTCTACGAGGCCCGCCCGGGCCAGACCTTCCTGCTCGGCGCCACCACCTGGCGGATCGAGGAGATCACCCGCGATCGGGTGATCGTCACCCCCGCCCCGGGCGTCCCGGGCGCGGTGCCGTTCTGGAAGGGCGACGGCATCGGCCGGCCGGCGGAGCTGGGCAAGGCGATCGGTGCCTTCGCCCGCGAGGCCGTGAGCGCCGACCCGAAGCAGCTGGCGGCCGAGTTCGACCTGGACCGCCGCGCGGCCGAGAACCTGGTCGCGTATCTGCGCGAGCAGCAGGCTGCCACCCGGGTCGTCCCCTCCGACGAGACGGTGGTCGTGGAGCGCTTCAGGGACGAGATCGGCGACTGGCGCCTGTGCGTGCTGTCGCCATGGGGCGGGCGAGTACACGCCGCCTGGGGCCTGGCGCTGTCGGCCCGGATCCGCGACGAGCACGACCTGGAGGCCGACGCGATCTGGTCCGACGACGGCATCGTCGTCCACCTCCCAGACGCCGACGAGCCGCCGCCGGCCGACCTCGTGCTGCTCGAGGCCGACGAGGTCGAGGATCTGGTCGTCCGCGAGCTGGGGTCATCGGCCCTGTTCGGCGCCCGGTTTCGCGAGAACGCCGCCCGGGCGCTGTTGCTCCCGCGTGCCTATCCCGGGAAGCGCACCCCGCTCTGGCAGCAGCGGCTCAAGGCGCAGAATCTGCTCGAGGTCGCCAGGGACTTCCCGCGGTTCCCGATCGTGCTCGAGACCTACCGTGAGTGCCTGCGTGACGTCCTCGACCTGCCGAGCCTGGAGGCGCTTCTGCGCGACCTCGGCTCGCGCCGAGTCTCCCTGGTCGAGGTCGAGACACCGACCGCCTCGCCGTTCGCCTCCTCGCTTCTGTTCGACTACGTCGCCACCTACATGTACGAGGGCGATACGCCGAACGCCGAGCGGCGGGCCGCGGCGCTGTCGCTCGACCGTGAGCTCTTGCGCGAGCTGCTCGGCCAAGAGGAGCTGCGCGAGCTGATCGACCCCGAGGCGCTGGACGAGGTCGAGGACTCGCTCCAGCACCGCTCCGAGGCGGCTCGCGCCAAGGATCGCGACGCTTTGCAGCAGATCCTGCGCCGGCTCGGTGACCTGACCTTGGAGGAGTGCGAACGGCGAGTGGCGGAGGGCTACTCGGCCGACTCGATGCTGGGCAAGCTCGAGCGCGAGCGCCGTGCCGGCCGCATCCGGGTGGCCGGCGGGGAGCGCTGGATCGCGGTCGAGGACGCGGGGCTTTATCGCGACGCTCTCGGCGTGCCACCGCCGGCAGGCCTCCCGGAGACGTTCCTCGCCGAGGTGCCAGACGCGATGGTGGCTCTGGTTCGCCGCTACGCGCGCACCCACGGCCCCTTCCCCACCGGGCAGCTCGCCGGCCGCTACGGGGCGGACCCCTCGCCGGCGCTGCGCGAGCTGGAGCGGGCGGGCGAGCTGGTCCGCGGAGAGCTGCTGCCCGGGGGAACCGAGCGCGAGTGGTGCGATCCAGACGTGCTTCGCCGGCTGCGGCGGGCGAGCCTCGCCCACCTGCGCGCCGAGGCCGAGGCGGTCGACAAGCGGGAGCTGGCACGCTTCCTGCCGAGCTGGCAGAACGTGGATGCCCACCGGCCGGCGGGGGCCGGCCCTGATCGGCTGCGGGAGGCCCTGGTGCCGCTCCAGGGCGTCGCCCTGACTCCCGAGGTCTGGGAGCGCGACGTGCTGCCCAGGCGCCTGGGCGCCTACAGCCCCGCCTGGCTCGACGAGCTCTGCACGGGCGGCGAGTTCGTCTGGATCGGCGCCGGCGCGCTGGGGCGAAGCGGCGGCAAGGTGGCGCTCTATTACCGCGAGGACGTCCGCCTTGCCGGCCCGCCCGCCTCCAATCTGAAGCTCGAGCCTCCGGCCGGCGACCCGCACGACGCGATCCGCGAGCTGCTCGGCCGGCGGCCCTGCTTTTGGCTCGACCTTGTCGGCGAGCTCGATCTCGGCGCGGAGGAGCTCCACTCGGCCCTCTGGGACCTCGCCTGGGGAGGCGAGGTGACGAACGACGCCTTCGCGCCCCTGCGAGCGCCCCGCCGCAGAAGCCACGTCAACCGCCCACCATCCGTGGCTCGCCTACGCGAGCAGCGCCGCGGCAGGCGTTTCGCGGCCCGACGCGCGGCGGCCGGCCAGGCCGTGCAGGGCCGTTGGTCCCTGACCTCGCCCCTGTTCGAGAACGCGCCGTCGGCGGGCCCGCGACTGCGAGCGCAGGCGGAGCTGATGCTGGAGCGATACGGGATCGTGACCCGTGAAGCCGTGCTGGCGGAGGGCGTCCCCGGCGGCTTCGCGAGCCTCTATGGCGAGATGTCCAACCTGGAGATGCTGGGCACGGCCCGCCGGGGCTACTTCGTCGAAGGCCTCGGGGGAGCCCAGTTCGCGCTCCCCGGCGCCGTCGAGCGACTGCGCTCGCTGCCGCACACCGACGGGCGCTACCTGGTGCTCGCCGCCACCGACCCGGCGAACCCCTACGGAGCCGGCGTGCCCTGGCCCAAGCGCGACGGTGCCGGCCAGGGCGGCCGGCGCCCCAGCCGGACGCCCGGGGCCTACGTGCTGCTCCGTGACGGCGAGCCGATGCTGTTCGTCGAGCGCGGCGGCCGGGGGATCCTGCGCCTGCGTGAGCTCGAGGGCGAGACGCTGGCCGAAGCGATTGGCGAGCTGGCGCGCGCCGCCCGCGAGGGGCCCTTGCCGCGGCTGGCGATCGAGCGCCTCGACGGCGATCCCGTGATCGGCTCGAGGCTCGAGGAGACGCTGATCGAGGCCGGGTTCTCGCGGCAGCCACGGCGCCTCGTCGCGTCGGCGTAGTGGCTGAGGGCGACACGATCCATCGCACCGCCCGGCGCCTGGAGGGGGCCCTGGCCGGCCAGCGGATCCTGGATGCGGCCGTTCCCAACCCCGCCAGCCCGCTTCGGAGCCAGACGGCCAGGCTCGGGGAGCTGCGGGGCGGGCGCCTCGAGCGAGCCGAGGCCAAGGGCAAGCACCTGTTGCTTCACTTCGAAACCGATTTGGCCCTGCACTGCCACCTCGGCATGCGCGGGTCGTGGTCGATCCACGAGCCGGGGTCTCGGTGGCGGCATCCTCGCGGCGGTGCCTGGATCGTGCTGTCGACGGCGATCGCCGAGGCGGCGCAGTTCGGCGGTGCCCGGCTGGCATTGCGCACCGAGGGCGAGTTGCGCTCCGATCCGCGGATCGCCTCGCTGGGCCCCGACCTCCTGGCGCCCGGCTTCGAGCCCGCGGTCGCGGTCGCGGCCCTGCGAGCCACGGACCAGAACCGGGCCGTGGGAGAGGCGGTCCTCGATCAGCGGGTGGTGGCCGGAGTGGGCAACGTCTACAAGAGCGAAGGGTGCTTCGCCGCATCGATCGATCCATGGCGCGTCCTCTCCGAGCTGACCGGTTCCGAGCTCCAACGACTGATCAGTGAGCTGCGTGACCTGATGGTGGCGGGGCTGGAGCGCGGGCGCCGGCCGCGCCAGGTCTATCGGCGCCGCGGGCAGCCGTGCCCGAGGTGCGGGGCGCCGATTCGCTCCGGCGGGCAGGGCGACGCCAACCGGACCACCTACTGGTGCCCCAGCTGCCAGGCCTGAGGGCGATGTCGAACGTATCCGGCTCCGGGAGCGGGATAATCGATTCGTGTGGGAGGAGAGAGCATGAGCGTCGCCGATCCCGTCGAGCTGCTGTCGCTCGTGCCGCTCTTCTCCGAGCTTTCCCGTAGCGAGCTGGAGCGGATCTCTCGGGTCGCCGTTCCGCGATCCTTCCCGTCGGGGGTGCGCGTCTTCCACGAGGGCGACCGCTCGGACGCTTGCTATCTGGTCCGCTCCGGCGATCTGCGCGTGACCCGCGAGCACTCCGACGGGCGCGCCATCGCCCTCGCAACCCTGCGGCCCGGGGACATCTTCGGCGAGCTCGCGATGTTCGATGGAGAGGCCCGATCGGCCAGCGTGGAGACGTTGTCCGACTCGGAGCTCCTGGCGCTTCCGGCCTCCGACTTCCGCCGCCTGCTCGCCGACCATCCGGAGATCGCGGTGAAGATGGTGGGCGCCCTCACCAGGCGCCTGCGCGAGACCAACGAGCGGGTCTCACGGCAGTCGTTCCAGACGGTGCCGAGCCGGGTGGCGGGGGTGCTCACGCAGCTGATCGCCGAGGAGGCGGCGCCGGAGGGGCGCCCCAGCGTGACGATCCGCATGACCCAGGCCGACCTCGCTCAGCTCGCCGGCACATCGCGCGAGAGCGTCAGCCGCTTCCTGGCAACGCTGGAGCGCGCGGGCGTGGTCAGCGTGGGACGCGGCCGCGTCACCGTGGTCGAGCCCCGGCGGCTGCGTGCCTACATCTTCTGATGAGGCGTACTCCGAGCGCCGGCGAGTTCGCCGCCCAGCGCGCGGACATGGTCGAGTGGCAGCTCCGCCGGCGAGCGATCGATGACCAGCGTGTGTTGGACGCGATGGCCACGGTCCCCCGCGAGGTGTTCGTGCCGGAGCGCTACCGGCGGCGCGCCTATGCGGACTCCGCGCTGCCGATCGGCCACGGACAGACGATCTCTCAGCCCTGGATCGTGGCCGCGATCTGTCAAGCGCTGGCCCTGGAGGGCTCGGAGAGCGTGCTGGAGGTCGGGACGGGCTCGGGTTACTCGGCGGCCGTACTGGCCATGCTGGTCGCCGAGGTGATCACGATCGAGCGGGTCGAGGAGCTGGCCAGCGCCGCACGCCAGACGCTCGCGGAACTGGGGGTGCGCAACGTCGAAGTGGTGGTTGGCGATGGCAGCGCGGGCCTGCCGGACCGTGAGCGATACCAGGCAATCGCCGTCCACGCCGCGGCCCCCTCGCCCCCTCCCACCCTGATCGAGCAGCTTGCCCCCGGCGGTCGCCTGGTGGTCCCGATCGCCACCGACGCCGCCGACATGTTGACGGTCTTTCGCCGGCTCGACGGGGACATCGACCCCGAGACCGGCGACGGGCTGCAGCGCACGGTCATCGGTCCCTGCCGCTTCGTGCCCCTGATCGGCACCGAGGGCTATCCCGAATAGCAGGGCTATCGCGAATCACGTTAGGCTGCCACTCGCCATGACGGGCGGCCTGTTCGCGCTCAACTTCTTCTCGCCCGCGTTCATCGACCAGCTCAAACGCGGGCGGAAGAGGGCCACGATCCGGCTCGGCGACAAGTCGCGCAAGTACCAGCGCGGGCAGATCGTCTGGATCACGGTCGGGTACCAGCACAGCCCGCGAGAGAAGATCTTCACCGCCGTGATCGACGACGTCGAGGTGAAACGCGTGCGCGACCTCTCACCCCGCGACATCGAGCACGACAACCCCGAATTCCGCCGGCTCGACGAGGCGGTCGGCTTCCTGCGCCAGATCTACGGGCAGGACATCACCCACGAGGACACCGTGACCGTGATTCGCTTCTCGCAGGTGGTCGAGTCGGTGGGGCCGCAGTTCGGGAACGGCGAGCCGCCCTCGCCCAACTAGGATTCGCGAGCCGCCGATGACCGAGTACAGCTTCGTCACCACCTGGTGCCTGGAGGCCCCCCGCGAGCGGGTCTGGGATGCGATCTGGGAGGCCGAGCGCTGGCCGGATTGGTGGCGTGGCATGGTCACCTCGGAGCGCCTGGTCGAAGGCGACGAGACCGGTCTCGGCCAGGTCGGACGCTACACCTGGCGCTCGAAGCTCCCCTACACCCTCGACTTCGAGACGACCACCACCCGGGTGCACAAGCCGCACCTGCTCGAGGGCCAGGCGAAGGGCGAGCTGGCCGGGCTCGGCCGCTGGCGGCTCTTCGAGGAGAACGGGGCGGGCGATGCGCCGGTGACCGCGGTCGTCTACGAGTGGAACGTCCACACCACCAGGCCCTGGATGAACCTGCTGGCCCCGGTCGCGCGCCCGGTGTTCGCCTGGAACCACGACTGGTTGATGCGAAACGGCGCCGAGGGGATCGCCGGGCTGCTCGGGTGCCGCCTGCTGGCCGCCGATTGATCTGAGTCCGACCGACTCAGATCGTTGAAAATTTCAGGCGGCCAGCTAGACTAATCGGTGTCTTGGCACTCTCCTGTGTAGAGTGCCAGTGAAAGCACGACTTGACCGATTTCAATACCCGGCACACGGAGGTAACAGACGGATGAAGCTCAAGCCCCTTGCCGATCGACTGATCGTCCAGGCGATCGAGGAGGAGGAGACGACCGCGAGTGGCATCGTCCTCCCCGACACGGCCAAGGAGAAGCCCCAGAAGGGCAAGGTGATCGCGGTCGGCGACGGCCCGGTCGAGGACGGCGAGCGCCGCCCGCTTGACGTAAGCGAGGGCGACGAGGTCCTGTACAGCAAGTACGGCGGGACCGAGATCAAGGTGGATGGCGACGATTTGCTCGTTCTTCGCGAGTCGGACGTCCTCGCCAAGGTCCTATAGCCACAGCCCGCATGCGGACTGTCGCCGTTGTGACAGTCCGGTCGCTCGGAATTACGACACTGAAGGAGATTTGAAGAAATGGCTCACAAGGAGCTCAAGTACGACGTCGAGGCGCGGACCGCGCTTCAGGACGGCGTTGACGCCGTCGCCAACGCGGTCAAGGTGACCCTCGGCCCGAAGGGCCGCTACGTGGTGCTCGACAAGAAGTTCGGCGCCCCGACGATCACAAACGACGGCGTCACGATCGCGCGCGAGATCGAGATCGAGGACGTCTTCCAGAACCAGGGCGCACAGCTGGTGCGCGAGGTCGCCACGGCGACCAACGACGTGGCCGGCGACGGCACCACGACGGCCACCCTGCTGGCCCAGACGATGGTGCACTCGGGCCTCAAGAACGTCGCCGCCGGCGCCAACCCGCTGGCGCTGCGGCGCGGGATCGAGAAGGCCGTTGACCAGGTGGTCGACAACCTGCGCGACAAGCAGTCGCGCGACATCGCCGGCAAGGAGCAGATCGCCCGCGTGGCGGCGATCTCGGCCGCCGACGACGAGATCGGAAACGTGATCGCCGATGCGATCGACAAGGTCGGCAAGGACGGCGTCGTCAACGTCGAGGAAGGCCAGACCTTCGGCATGGAGCTCGAGTTCACCGAGGGAATGCAGTTCGACAAGGGCTACATCTCCCCGTACATGATCACTGACCAAGAGCGGATGGAGGCAGTCCTCGAGGACCCCTACATCCTGATCGCGAACCAGAAGATCGGCTCCGTTCGCGACCTGCTGCCGATTCTGGAGCAGGTGATGCAGAGCGGCAAGCCGCTGGTCATTGTCGCCGAGGACGTCGAGGGCGAATCGCTGGCGACCCTGGTCGTCAACAAGCTCCGCGGCACCTTCACCGGTGTCGCCGTGAAGGCGCCCGGGTTCGGCGACCGGCGCAAGCGCATGCTCGAGGACATCGCAATTCTCAGCGGCGGCGAGGTGATCACCGAGGAGATGGGCCTGAAGCTCGAGAACACGCAGGTCTCACAGCTCGGGCGGGCCCGGCGCGTGGTCGTCACCAAGGACACCTCGACGATCATCGACGGCGGCGGTGAGAAGTCGCAGATCGAGGGCCGGATCAACCAGATCCGCTCCGAGATCGAGACCACCGACTCCGACTTCGACCGCGAGAAGCTCCAGGAGCGCCTGGCGAAGCTCGCCGGCGGGGTTGCCGTGGTCAAGGTCGGCGCCGCCACCGAGACCGAGATGAAGGAGAAGAAGCACCGCGTCGAGGACGCGCTGCAGGCCACCCGGGCGGCGCTCGAGGAGGGCATCGTTCCAGGTGGCGGCGTGGCGCTGCTCAACGCCCAGGACGCGGTCGACACCAGCGAGCTCAAGGACGGCGATGAGAGCACCGGAGCCGAGATCGTGCGTCGCGCGCTCGAGGAGCCGCTGCGCCAGATCGCGAACAACTCCGGGTTCGAGGGCTCGGTCGTGGTCAACACCGTCCGCGGCATGAAGCCGGGCGAGGGCCTGAACGCGGACTCGGGCGATTACGGCGACCTGATCAAGGACGGCGTCATCGACCCGACCATGGTCACCCGCTCGGCGCTCCAAAATTCGGCGTCGATCGCCAAGAACATCCTGACCACCGAGGCGATCGTCGCCGAGCCGCCCGAGAAGGACGGCGCCGGTCCCGGCGGTGGTGGTATGCCCGACATGGGCGGGATGATGTAGGCGCGATCCTGCGATTCAGTTCTGCGAAGGGCCCGGCGACGCCGGGCCCTTCGCTTTGCGGGGGGCCCCCACCGACGGCGGTTCCCTGGTGCTCGAGGGCGTCTACAGGTAGCCGCGGCTCAGGACATCTCGCACCGCCAACGGCTGGACGCCGAGACTCTCGGCGTCGGCCGTGCCGCGTGGCGTCGTCATCGGCACCTCCATCAGCTCCGCCTCCTCCCAGGTGGCGAAGACGGCGTCGCCGAATGCCTGGCGCAGCGAGACGAGGCTCAGGTGCACGAGACCGAGCGGCACGTGCACGAGTGGCCGCTCCCGCCCCGCCGCGCGAGCCACGGTGAGGGCGATCTCGTCGTAGGTGAGGACCTCGGGGCCGGCCAGCTCGTAGCGCGCGCGCTGCTCAGAGCGCTCGAGGGCGGAGATCACGCAGCGTGCCACGTCGGCGGCCCAGATCGGCTGAAAGGCCGACCGCCCGGAGCCGGAGATCGGAATCACCGGGAGCAGCGCCAGCCGCTTCAGCAGCCGCACCCAGCGGTCGCCGGGGTCATAGACGATCGACGGCGCGAAGATCGCCGTCTGAAGCGGCGAGGCCGCCACCGCCTGCTCCGCCAGCGCCTTGGCGCGGAAGAAGCGGGTGCGCTGCAGGTTGCTCGCCCCCAGCGCGGAGAAGAAGACGAAGCGCTCCACCCCGGCCCGCTCGGCTGCCCGGAGCAGGCGCGCCGTCGCCAGCCCGTTCAGCTCCTCCACCCGTGCGTGAGGCTCGTCGCGGATCGCCGCCGCGAGGTGGATCACGGTGTGCGCTCCGCGCAGAGCCTGGCGCTGCAGATGGCGGTCCCCGAGGCGCGCCAGGTCGCCGAGTGCGATCTGGACCTCGACCCGATGACGGCCGAGCCCGCGCGGGTCGCGGACCAGAGCCCGGACGTCATGTCCGGCCTCGAGCAGGAGCGGGAGCAACGCCCCGCCGACGGTTCCGCTCGCGCCGGTTAGCAGGATCACGCCGGTGGACTCTATCCACGGGCCTGCACTTGCCTACAATGTCGCCTCCGACTGGGATCCAGGCGGACACCAGCCCCCGGCTGACCACCGACCAAACTCCGAACGAGGCACCGAAGAAACGGAGACCGACCTTGGCCTACGTGATCGCAGAGCCCTGCATCGGTGAGAAGGACAACTCCTGCGTCGAGGTCTGCCCGGTCGACTGCATCCATCCGACCCCCGACGAGCCGGACTACGAGAGCTCCCAGCAGCTCTACATCGATCCCGACGAGTGCATCGACTGCGACGCCTGCGTCGAGGCGTGCCCGGTGGACGCCTGCTTCGCCGAGGACCAGCTGCCCGAAGAATGGACCAAGTACATCGAGATCAACTCGGGCTACTACTCGAAGTAGCCAGGCGCCGCTCGGACGTCGGCGGCTGCCGGCTCGGTCGCCGGACGACCGGCCCGCGCATCCTGGTCAGCTAGTCGCGACGCGCCCTGAGCGAGTAGATCAGGGGCAGGCGGGGAAAGCCGGCCGGCGGACGGTAGACGTCGCCCACCTCGCGGGCGTCGCGATCGACCTCCAGCTGCGGCCAGCGGGGAAAATGCGTGTAGTCGTGCTCATTGAAGACCTCGAGGCGCAGGCCGGCGCCGAGGACCGCGCCGATCACGTCGGAGATCGGGTGATTCCACTCCCGCGTGACGTTGCTCCTCGTCTCAGCCTCGAGGTCCGCGTAGGTCCCGGGGTCGTCGAAGCGCGAGCCCTCCGGGTCGTGAAAGTAGTCGGCGGCCACGCTCAGGTCGTCATCAGCGAACACCCAGGTGATGGGGTGAAACTCGGCCAGGTAGAGGAACCCGCCAGTGACCAGGAGCGAGGCGACTACAGACGCCCAGCGCCCCAGGTCGGGCAGCCAGTTGAGCGCGCCGAGGCCGGTGTAGACGATGTCGAACCGCTCACCCTCGAGGGCCTCGACGGCGTCATAGACGTCGGCGGTGACGAACCGGCCGTCGAGGCCGGTATCCGCAGCGAGGGCGTTGGCGGCATCGACGCCGGGGACCGAGAAGTCGAGGCCGACGACCGACGCGCCGCGGCGCGCCCAGGAGAGGGTGTCGAGGCCGAAGTGGCATTGGAGGTGGACGAGGCGCTTGCCCGAGACGTCGCCCACCTCCTCGACCGCGAACGGATCCAGCGTGCTCCCCCCGGCCCTGAAGCCCTCGACGTCGTAGAAGCCGCTGGAGGTATGAATCGGGACGCGCTCGTCCCACCAGGCGCGGTTTGTCGCCAGGCGCGGGTCCAGGGTCAGCCTTGAACGACCGGTAGCTCGGTGCCTCCGACCGCCGCCTGAGCCGCCACCGCGGGGGGCGGAGCCTGCATCATCGGCAGCTCCTGCGGCGTGGCGGCAACGATGCCGCGGGCGGCGTCCCGGATCGCCTGCGCGGCTGGGGCGTCGGGGTCTTCGAACACGAGCGGAGCCCCGGCGTCGGCCTGCTCGCGGAGCTCCTGCGAGAGCGGCACCTTGCCGATCAGCGGCACGCCGAGATCGTCGGCCAGTAGCTGCCCGCCGCCCTCGCCGAAGATCGACAGTCGCTGGCCGTCCGGGCCGGTGAAGGCCGACATGTTCTCGATCACTCCGAGCAGCTCGAGGTCCACCTTGGCCGCCATCTCGGCGGCGCGCCGGGCCACGGTCTGGGCTGCGGGCTGCGGCGTCGTGACGACCAGCACCTTCGCCTGGGGGAGGAGCTGCGCCAGGGTCATCGAGACATCGCCGGTGCCGGGCGGAAGGTCCAGAAGGAGGTAGTCGAGCTCTCCCCAGTCGACATCCTCGAGGAACTGCTGGATTGCCTTGTGGAGCATTGGACCGCGCCACACGACGGCCGCGTTGTCCTCGAGGAAGAATCCGATCGACATCACCTTGATGCCGCCGGGGCCGGAAAGGGGGACGATCTTTCGCTCCGCGTTCACCGCGGGCTTGCTGTCGACACCCAGCATGCGCGGAATCGAGTAGCCATAGACGTCGCAATCCAGGACTCCGCTGGCCTGGCCGTCCGTCTGCAGCGCGGCGGCGAGGTTGGTGGTCATGGTCGATTTGCCGACGCCCCCCTTCCCGGAGGCGATGCAGACGACGTTCTTGACCTGGGCGAGCGCGCCCTCGGGGAGGCGCTGGCGGCCGAGTGACTGCTGCAGCCTGCCCTTCTCCTCGTTTGAGAGCACGTCGAAGCCCACCCCCACTCCGGAGACGCCCTCGAGCTTGCCCACCTGCTCGACCACCGCCTGCTGGAAGTGGGAGCGGATCGGGCACCCGGGCGTGGTCAGCGAGACCACGACCTCGACACGGCCGTCATCGGAGATCTGGAGCGAGCGAACCATGCCAAGCTCGACGATCGACCTCCGAAGCTCCGGATCGATCACCGCCGTGAGAGCTTGTGTCACCTGTTCCTTTGTGGGAAGGGCCATTGGCCTTGATTGTCGCAGGGCGGACCGGCGACCCATGATCCGCGCGGGGTTGAAGCGCCGCGATGACCTTTGGGGCGGCCAAAGGCGATGGCGAAGGGAAACCCTCCCCGAACGCGAATCGACCGGCCCTGAGGCCGGTCGATCCGGGGGAAGAGGTTGCTGCGGCTAAGCGTCTAGACCAGCGTCGAGACGCGGTCGGAGACGACGGTCTGGGCGCGCTTCAGGCCGTCTTCGGCCTTGCTGCGGTTCTGCTTGACGGTCGTCTCCACCCGGCGACGCCGCTGCTTGAGATCGCGCTCGACCCGGTTGCGCGTCTGACGCACGCGCGTCCTGGTCTTGCGACGGGCGCTGGCGCCGCGCCGCTCGAACCTGTTCAGCTCGCGCTCCACCCGCGTCCGGATGCTCCTCAGCTCCCGGCTCGCGGTTTGGGGCGCCGTGAACGGCTCGATGATCTCGGTGACCCGGTCGGCGACGCTCAAGGCCGCGCCGAAGGGAACGTCGACGGACCGCTCGGCGGTCTGCCGCGCGTAGGCGGCGCTGCCGTCTCGAGCCTTCGTCAGGCCCTCGCGGATCTTCGCGGTGTCGCTGCGGCTGGTGTGCGCAGAGCTCGTGCGCGGGCTCGCGGTGGCGGTCCTGCGCGGGCTCGCGGTGGCGGTCCGGTTGGTGGTGGCCGTGGTGGTCTTCCTCTGGGTGTTGCCGTTGGGTGCCATGTGTCTTATCGAACCCCTCTCGGTGGGTCTTGGCTTTCTCTCTCGATGTACTTATTTATAACCTTGTTCGAGTCTAGCAACCCGAACACATGTTTGTACCCCGCCCCTTCTCCCGAGTTACACGACCAACCACTCCCAGGCGGCGTGGGCCGAATTTCGTCGGCCTATGGACAACAAATTCGGCCCACCTGGGTGAACTCGGCCCGGCGGGGGCAGAGTTCGGCCGGCCGGTCTAAGCGGCCTCGGTGGCCGACACGGCTCCGACCCGGCGAAGCCAACGCTGGGGCTGCTCGAGCTCGGCGGGCGCCGGCAGCGCCTCCGGCGCGCGCCAGACCTGGTTCAGCCCCTCGATGCCCGCATCGGCGACCACCGTGTCGCAGAAGGCCTTCCCGAGCGTGTACTGGCGAAGCTTCAGCTCCAGCCCGAGTATCCGCAGGATCACATCGCCGAGCCCTCCCCGGCTCGCTCGCCGAGCCTCGAGGCGCTCGCGGAGGCGCGCATAGCCGGGATCGACCCGCCCGGCGGCGGCGTCCATGACGTGCTCGGCGTGGCCCTCGATCACCGACATCGCTGCCTGGAGGCTGTCGAGGGCGCGCGCCTGCTCGGGGCCCGCCAGCAGCCGCGCCAGATCGCCGCGCAGCACCTCGCGAACCGCCGCGCGGGGGTCGGTGCGGAGAAGACGCCGGCCCAGCTGGCCGATCGAGACGAGGTCCAGCCGCGCCGAGGCGCCCGCGATCAACCGGTCCAGAAGCTCCCCCAGGTACGGACGGAGCCAGGGCACCGACGCGAACTGGATCGAGTGGGTGGTCTCGTGGATCGCGATCCAACGCAGAAAGAGACCTGGATCCTCCCCGAGTTGGAGATGCGCGGCGGCGAGATTCGGGCCCACGAACACCAGGCGCGGCTGCCTGTCCGTCGGCACCAGCGGGACGTCGTACTGACCGAGCACCTTGCGCGCCCCGTAGCCCACCGCGACCCCGGCCTCCGCCCCCGCCGCGGCTCCCGCCAGCGAGCGGGCGAGGCCGCCGAACGGTCCCGGGAGCGAAAGGCCGTCCGCCACCCGGCGCTCGAGCTGGTCCGAAAGCTCGCGCATCGTCCGCAGCCCGATCCGCGTCCACTCCGCCCGATCGACCAGCTCGGGATGGGGCAGCTCGCCCGCCGGCCGCAGGCGCGAGTAGTCGAGCACCAGGGCCACCGCATCGGCGCAGGCGCCGTCCACGGCGGCCTGGTCGAACCCGTCTCGCGCACCGTCCTTGCCCCCGAGCGCGAGCGCCACGCGTTCGGCCACTCCCCAGTCGATGAACCCGTGGGCGCTCATGCCGCCGGCTCCGGCGGCTCGGCGCGCCCTTGGGCCTCGAGCACGGTGGCCAGAAGCTCCCGGTCAAGGGCCGCTGCGACATGGAAGCGGGCGTCGAGGTCCAAGCTCACGTCCAGGCCCGCGCCGGCGAAGGCCACCTCGGCGCCGGCTTCCCGGGCGATCAGCTGGCCGCCGGCCGCGTCGACGGAACGGCAGGCACGGCCGGTCAGCATGCCGTCGAAGCGGCCCCCGGCCACGTAGCAGAGGGAGATCGCGATCGAGCCGATGGCGCGGATCCGATATGCCTTGCCGGCGAGTGCCTCGAGCAGCGGCAGCGTTCGCTCGGGCTTGGCCGACTCGATCCCCACCACCTCGAGGCCGTAGCCGGGTCCCTCGGCCCGCAACTCCCTGCCGCCGAGCGTCGCCCCCCTCCCGCGGACGGCGAAGTACTCCTCGGCGGCGCCGAAGTCGTACACGTAGCCCAGCTCGACGTCCGCCATCGTCGGGCCGGAGGCGATCGCGATGCTGAGCGAGTGCGAGGGAAGCGTGCGGCGTGCGTTCAGCGAGCCGTCGAGCGGATCGACGATCACGCTGACCGGCGACCCTGAGTCGCCGAAGGCGACGTTCCCTCGCTCCTCCGAGATTGCCCTGAACTGGTGTCCCTCGGTGTGCAGGCGCGCCAGCTCGGCGAACACGATGTCCTCGCATTGGCGATCGATGGCGAGCGTCCGGTCGCCTCCCTCGCCGATCCCGACATAGACCGTGCGGGCGGCGATGCCGCGCTGCGCGGCGAACAGCTCGCGCTGCGCGGCGACCATGCGCCGGCACGCGGATAGCCAATCGATCTCGGCCCCGCTCACGCTCGGCGCGGCCCCGCCCGGCTCCGAGGACTGCTTGCGCGCCACCGGGGCCATGCTAGAGGGTGCCCTGCCTGGCTCGGGCCCTCGCCGGCCCGTCGGATGATGCTCGCGCGGCCCGCTAGCGTTAGGCCGATGGAGGGAGACCTCGCCGCCCCCGGGATGCGGCTCACGCACGCCCAGCGGCGGGTGGTCGAGCACGGGCCGGGGGCGATGCTGGTGGTCGGCGCGGCCGGCTCGGGGCGAAGCGAAGCGCTCGCGGCACGGCTTGCCCGGCTGAGCGTCACCGGGACCGCCCCCGAGCAGGTCATGGTGCTGACCCGTTCCCGTGCCGCGGCAGCCGGCCTGCGGGCGCGAACGGCTGCCCTGATCGAGCTTCCCTACGAGGAGCTCTGGATCTCGACCTTTGAAGTCCTCGCCGAGCGGCTGCTTCGAGAGCACGCTCTCGAGGCGGGCCTCGACCCCTTCTTCGCCACCGTCCGCGCTGCCGACCGGCTGGCGATGCTGCTGGACCGGCTCGACGAGCTGTCGCTGCGCAGGCACGAGATCCGCGGTAACCCGGCCGGGCTGCTCGCCAGGCTCCTGCGCCGCATCGATGCCCTGAAGGCGGAACGGATCACCCCCGGCCGGCTGCGCGACTGGGCCGAAGAACGCGAGCGCGAGGCGCAGGGCGCGGCCGAGCGCGAGCGAGCCCAGCGCGAGCGGGAGTTCGCCGACCTGTACGCGAGTCACGATCGCGTCCTGCGCGATTGCGGGAGCCTTGACGGCGGCGACCTGGTGATCGAGCTGGAGCGCCTGCTCGGCGAGCGGGCAGATGTCCGCCGTGGCGCTGGCGGAGCGCTTCCCGTTCGTGATGGTCGACGAGCTCGAGGACGCGGGAGCGGCTCATCGCGCCCTGGTCGAGGCGCTGGCGGCCGAACACGGCAACCTGGTCTGCGCCTGCGACCTGGACCAGTCGATTCGACGCCCCCCGCTGGCGGTCCGCGACCCCGCCCCCTCGTTCATGGACGGCCACCCCGATGCCGAGCAGGTCGTCCTCGATCGGCCGCTTCGCTTCGGCCCCTCGATCGCTCGCGCCGCCGCGGCGGTCGCCGGGCTGGCTCAAGGTGAGCCCACCGGGGCCGGCGACGAGCTCACGGGTGAGGACTCGGACGAGGCGCGGGTCAGGTTCTGGCGCTGTAGTGACGAGCGCGCCGAGGCCCAGGCGGCGGCGCGGGAGATCGAGCACCTGCTCGCGGCCGGTGAGGTGCGGCCCGAGGCCGTCTGCGTGATCGTCGGCTCCGGGTGGCGCGAGGCGCGCCTGGTGGCCGCGGCGCTCGAGGAGCGCCGGGTGCCGTTCCGCTTCGCCGGCGACGCTGCCCTGTTCCAGCGTCCCGAGGTGCGCGACGTCCTCGCCTGGCTGCGGATGCTGGCCGACCCCACCGATTCGGCGGCGGTCGGTCCGGGCCGTGACCCGGCCGCCCGTCGAGCTTCGCTCGATCGATCTGGCGCGGTGCACGGCGATCGCCCGGCGACGCAAGCTCGACATGATCTCGGCGCTCGAGGCCGCCCTCGAGAGCCCCCAGCTGCCGCCCGAGGCTCGCGATCGGATCCAGGCCTTCCTGAAGCTCCAGCGTGCGGCGGCGACGGCGCTCGAGGAGATTCGGGCGGACGTCTTCGTGCGGCGTCTGATCGAGCGCATCGGGTTGCGGCGCCATCGACTGTTCGTCGCCACCCCCGAGGCCGCCGAGCGACTGCAGAGCCTGTCGCGCCTTGTCCGAGCTCGCCGCCGAGTGGACGCAGCGGGAGCCCCGGGGGTCCGTGCGCGACTTCGTCCGCCACCTGACCGCGGTCGCCGACGCGGGTGAGCTCGACCCCGACGATGCGACGACCCCGCCCGCCGGGGACGTCGTGCTGGCCGAGCCCGAGCAGGTCAAGGGCCTCGAGTTCGACCACGTCTACCTGCTCGGCCTCGATCGCGACGCGATCGCCGGCCGCGACCCGGGCGCGGCCTGGATTCCGGTCGAAGCTGCTCGCCGAGCCGCCGGATGCGGACGGGGTTCCGTCCACGATGCGCTCCGGCGCATCGCCGCGCCCGGCCCATCTCGCCTACCTGGCGATGACCCGCGCCCGTCGCGCGCTGGTCCTCTCCTGGCCGGAGGCGACCGGTGCAGGGACCGGTGCCGCCCTCTCCCTTCTACGAGGCGGCCCGCGATGCGCTGGGCGCCGACGAGGAGACCCACGAGCGAGGAGCTGTTCGGGCCCGCCGAGGGGCTCCACTCGACCTACCGGATGCTTCGCGACGAGGTGCTCGAGGCGTCCTGGCGGGCGGGCTCGGCGCTCTCGGAGATGCGCCTCGACACCGTCCGAGGACGTGACCCAGGCCGTGGCGCGGTATCTGGAGCTGATCAAGCTCGCCGCGCTGGTCCAGCGACCCGGCGCCGGAGCCCGCCGCCGAGTCGCTGGTGGCGCTCAACGAGCTGATTGGCCGGGTCGCCTCGCCGGAGCAGCGGGCCGCGCTCGAGGTGTCGACGCTCGACGAGTACGTGATCGGCGAGGAGCGCGACCTGGCGGCCCGCCGCGAGCTCGTCGCCGCGCGACGCGAGCCGTCGCTCGAGCAGTTCATCCCTCGCCGCGGCGAAGGCCTGGCGCTCTCGGCGTCCGACATCGACCTCTACCGGACCTGTCCGCTGAAGTACAAGTTCGCCCGGGTGTTCGCGATCCCGCAGGAGCCGACGATCAATCAGCGGTTCGGGATCCTCATCCACCAGGTGCTGGAGCGCTTCCACACCGAGGCCGCTGCACGCCGAGGCGCTGCGAGGCCGCGGGCGGCGCCCCGCCGCCGGTCTCGGCGGGGAGCCTCGATCGGCTGCTGGCGCTGTTCGAGGCGGGTTGGCGCCGGGCCGGGTTCGGCTCCTCCGACGACGAGCTCCAGTACCGCGACCGCGCCGTGGCAGCGCTGGCCCGCTATCACGAGCGTCACCTCAGCTCCGAGTCGCGGCCCGTTTGGCTCGAGCGGAGCTTCGCCTTCGCGATCGGCTCCCATCGGCTGCGCGGTCGGGTCGATCGGGTCGACCAGCTGCCCGACGGCGGCTACGAGCTGATCGACTACAAGACCGGGCGAGCGCAGGAGCCGCCCGGGGCGACGACGTGCAGCTCGCGCTGTACCGGCTCGGCGCCCGCGAGGCGTGGCAGGTCGAGACCGAGCTCGGCAGCTACTGGTACGTGCTCGAGGACGAGCGGGTGCCGGTGGCGGCGGCGCCCGACGACGCCGAGCGGGTCGAGCGCACCGTGCTCGAGGTGGCCGGCGGGATCGAGGGCCAGGACTTCGAGCCCCGCCCGTCGTATGAGATCTGCAGCTGGTGCGACTACCGCCTGATCTGTCCGGCCTCGGAGGCCTGAGCCGGCTGCAACCTAGCGGTCGCGTCTACTAGTTCTTGTCCGTGCCACGCTGGCGAAGGAAGCGCTGGAACTCCTGCGCGATGTCGTCGGCCGAGGGGACGTCCTGGCTGGGCTCGAAGCTCGCCCTCCTGTGATTCCTCCAGGTTCTGGACCAGCTCCTCGATCTCGGGATTCGCGGACACCGCGCGGTCGACCTGCTCGTCGAAGCGCGCCGTCGCATCCTCGAGCTCTGACGCCTCGACGGCGATGCCCGTCAGACCCTCCAGCCGGCGCAACAGCGCCAGCGCCGCCTTCGGGTTGGGCACCGCGGCGACGTAGTGCGGAACCGCGGCCCAGAGGCTGGCCGAGATGATCTCGCGCCGCCGGCAGGCGTCGTGGACGACCCCGACGATCCCGGTCGGGCCCTCGTAGCTGGAGCGGCTGAGGCCGAGCTGCTCGACCAGAGCGGGATCGGAGGCGAGGCCGGTGATCGGCACGGGACGGGTGTGTGCGACGTCGGCGATCAGCGCGCCGAGCGTGATCACCATCTCGACTCCGAGCCTCTCGGCGGCCGTCGACGATCGACTCGGCGAAGGTGCGCCAGCGCACATTCGGCTCGATACCGCTGAGCAGCACCAGATCGCGCTCGGCCGTGGGCACGCGGACGGTCAGCAGCGTGTTCGCCGGCCAGTCGATCTGGCGCGCCTGCCCCTCGACCAGGCGGATCGTCGGCCGGTTGACCTGGAAGTCGTAGAACTCCTCCGGGTCGATCCGCGCCACGACCTCCGATTCGAGCGACGCCGCGACCGCCTCGAGTGCCGCAGTCGCCGCGCTGGCGGCGTCGTTCCAGCCCGCGAAGGCGCAGACGAGGACGGGCGACCGAAGCTCGGGCGGCTCCGCCTCCCAGATCACCGGGTCCATGGCGCGAGCCTATCCGGAATCGGCCTCAATCAGCCGGCGCACCCCGCCGCCGCGGCTCTCGAACCGTCCGGCCCGCGGTTCACGATCGTGGTGTGGAAGCTGCCGTGGCGATCTCGACGGGCGAGGGGGCTGGGGCCCCGATCGTCGAGCTTCGTTCCGGGCCAGCGGTTCGAGGGTCGCTACGCGTGCGTGCGCAAGGACCGGCTGACCGCGCGCAACGGAGGCGCCTACCTGTCGCTCGAGCTGCGTGACCGCACCGGCAGCTCTTGCCGGCCCGCGTCTTCCGCGAGGCCGACCGGATCGGCCTGCGCTTCGAGCGCGGCGACGCGATCGTGGTTCGCGGCAGGCTCGAGCGCTACCGGGGACAGCTGGTCGCGGAGCTCGACGACGTCCGCCGGCTGGAGCCGGGATCGTTCGACCCGGCCGAGTTCCTGCCCAGCCGCCTATCGCTCGGTCGAGGAGCTGGAGGGCTTCCTCGAGCACCTGACCCGCGAGGTCCACGATCCCGGCCTGCGCGCGGTGGTCGAGCGGCTCATCTTCGCCGAGCCGCTGGCAACGGATTTCCGCCGCGCTCCATGCACCAGGGGCGGCCACCACGCCTACCTGGGTGGGCTGCGTCGAGCACACCGTCTCCGTCGGGACGCTGGTCGGCGAGCTGTGCCAGCTCCATCCGAGGCTCGACTCCGACCTGCTGATGGCGGCGGTGCTCGCTTCACGACGTCGGCAAGACGCGCGAGTTCACCTACGGGGCGGAGTTCGGGATCAGCGAGGAGGGACGGCTGCTCGGCCATCTGGCGATCGGAGCGCAGATGGTCGCGGCCGCGGCGGGCGAGCTGTCGGCCGACCGCCGGCTGGCGCTGCTTCACTGCGTGCTCTCCCATCACGGGCCCGAGGCCGGCCCCGGTCGCGCTCGCCAGGGCGCCGGCTCGCGGGCGCGTGGATTCGGCTCGGCCGAGGCGCTGGCGCTCTACCGCTTGAACGCCCTCGACGCGTCCGTCAAGGGCGCCCTGGAGCACGGGCTCTAGCAGCGCCCCTGGCCGAATTGGCGACTTAGTGGCGCATACCGCCACTTAATCGCCATTCGCGGCCGTCTTAGGACGTTTCCTGGCTTCGCGGGGTCGTCAGACCTCGGCGCAGGAGCTGGGCGGCGAACACGAGGGCGAGGGCGGCGAAGAAGAGCTGGAGGGTGCGCTCCGAGACGGCGTTCGAGATCAGAACCCCTGCGGCCACGCCAAGCGGCGACAGCAAGCCCAGGACGATCCCGTCGCGCACCCGGACGTTTCCGTAGCCGTGCTGTCGCCAGGCTCCCAGCGCCGCGACGAAGACGATCGCCAGGAGCGAGGTCGCCTCGGCGTGGACCTGGGACTGGTCGAGGAAGATCGCCAGCGCCGGGACGAAGACGATCCCGCCGCCCACGCCGACCAGCCCGCCGAGGGTGCCGCCTGCGAATCCCAGCAGGGCTGCTGCGACGTACTCCATCAGGAGACGATCAGGTCGATGGCGGTCGCGATCAGGAGTGCCGCGAAGAGCAACGCCACAGCCCGCTCGGGAATGCGCTGCTGGAGGGCCGTGCCGGCCACGACGCCGCCCAGTGCCGGGACCGCGATCAGCGCTCCCTTGGCCACGTCGACGTTGCCGTACAGCGCCTGCCCGGCGGTCGCGTAGGCGGCGATGATCACGATCGCCGCCAGGCTGGTGCCGGTCGCCTCGCGCTCGCCGTAGCCGAGCCAGAGGATCAACAGAGGCACGATCACGGTCCCCCCACCGACCCCGAGCAGGCCGCTGAAGGCCCCCGCCGCGGTGGCGATCGCCACCAGCTTCAGGAGTCGATCACGGGCCACGGGCGGCGATACTAGTGGCCATGATGGCCGCCACCGCACCGCCACCGTGACCGCCGCGCCGGCCCTCACACCGCAGATCGCCGAGCTGATCGCGCCCCTGCGCTCCGATCCCGCCTCGGCCGCCGTTCTGTGCGACGTCGACGGCACGCTCGCGCCCATCGTCGACGATCCCGAGGACGCCGCCGTCCCGGCTCGGACGCAAGAGACGCTCCGCGAGCTGGCGCGGCGCTACGCGCTGGTGGCCTGCGTTTCGGGCCGGCGGGCCGTCGAGGCGCGTTCGCTGGTGGGAGTCGAGGAGCTCGCCTACGCGGGCAACCACGGCCTGGAGCTGCTCGCGCCGGGCGCCGAGGAGGCGATCCTCGACCCCGCGATCGACGGAGGGGGGCCGGGCGGTGCGCCGGTTCGTGCTCGAGCTCGAGGCGGACGCCCTGGACGCCGCCGGACTGCGGCTCGAGGACAAGGGGCCGATCCAGGCGCTTCACTGGCGTGGGGCCTTCGACGAGAAAGCCGCCGAGCGACGGGCACGCCTGATCGCGGACCACGCCCGGCAAGCGGGCCTCGAACCGCATTGGGGGCGAATGGTGCTGGAGATCCGCCCCGCCTCCGGGATCGACAAGGGGACCGCCGTCCAGCGGCTGCTCGCGGATCATCCGATCGAGCAGGCGCTGTTCGCCGGCGACGACCGCACGGACCTCGACGCCTTCCGGGCGCTGCGCTCGCTTGTCGGCGCGGGTGGGCTGCGCGGCGCGGTCTGCGTCGCCATCGGCTCCGCCGAAGGCCCGCCGGAGCTCCTCCGGCAGGCGGATGCGGTCCTCGCCGGCCCCGAGGAGTTCCTTGGGGTGCTGAGTGCTCTGGCGCAGCCCGCAGACGGGGCCTCGGGCGGAGCGAGCAGCTGATGCTGTTCGTCGACCTCTTGCGGGTGACCGTGCTGCTGATCGGAGGATCGGCGACGGCGCTGGGTGCGGTCACGGTGGTGGCGGCCAAGCAGGACGGCGACTACACGACCCTGATCGTCGCCGCTGGCTGGTGGACGGTCGCGGCCGGCCTCGGCCTCTACCTCGGAAGCTCCCCGCGGGCGGGGGAGGCGATGGCGCGTGCCCTGGCGACGGCCCGAACCGCCACCTTGCTGCCCACCGACAGCCCGGGGCGAATCGCATTCCTGCGGCTATGGCCGATCGCCGCCTTCGCGATCATCGTCGGCGGCCTCGCGTGGCTTCTTCCCCAGGTCGCCGCGGTTGGCGCCGGCTTCGCGATCCTGAACGCGCTCGCGTGGCGAAACCGGGAGCGGGCGGTGACCGCGATCGAGGAGCGCGACGGGGTGCGCTTCTACGTCGACCCGACCTCGGCCCTGGAGCCGGTCAGGCTGATCCGGACACCCGGTCTGGGGCGCGATCGTATGCTGGCCGGCCATCCGCCGCCGCCGGAATCGGACGCCACCGAGTCCTAGCCGGGTGGGATCGCCCTCCGTGGGGCCGCTGGCCATCGTGGGGCGGAGTCGCGGGAGCCTGCGAGGCGCGCGAACGCCGCGCGAGCGCCGATTGCCGCGATCACTCCGGAGGCGCCCGCCAGCACCAGGGCGGCCCGGGGATCGATCGCTTCGCTGAGCCAGCCCGCTATCGGGCCGCCGATCGGGGTCGAGCCGAGGAAGACGACCGAGTACAGCGCCATCACCCGGCCGCGCATGGCCGGATCCGCAGAGAGCTGGAGCGAGGAGTTGATGCCTGCAGCGAAGGTGACGCTGGCGGCGCCGAGCGGGACGAGCGCAATCGCCTCGAGCGTCAGGGTGGGGGCGCCGGCTGCGATCAGCGCCGCGGCCCCGAAGCCGAACCCGGCGGCGACCAGCAGGCCGGGCCCGACGCGCCCCCTCGCCCCCGCGACCAGGGCACCGAGCACCGAGCCGACCCCCATGGCGACCGCCAGGACGGTGTATGCGGAGGCGCCGCCGTCGAAGCTGAACCGTGCCAGCAGCGGCAGGATGACCTGGAAGTTGTAGCCCAGGGTCCCGACCAGGGCCATCATCGCCAGCGGGATCGCGAGAGCGGGTGTTCGCCGCACGTAGCCCAGGGCCGCCCGGATGGCGCCGGGGCCGCGGGGGGCGGCGGGCGGCTGGCGGAGCTCGCGCGGCTCCATGCTCCGCAGGGCGATCACCATGGCGCCGAACGAGAGGGCGTTGACCAGGAAGCAGGTACCGACCCCCAACGTCGTGATCAGGACTCCGGCGGTCGCCGGCCCCAGGATGCGCGCGGAATGGATCAGGACGCTGTTGAGGCTGACCGCGTTGACGACCCGGTCGGCGCCCACCATCTCGATCGCGAAGCTCTGGCGGGTGGGGTTGTCGACCGCGGTGATCGCTCCGCGAGCGAAGACGAGGGCGAAGACCATCCACGGGGTGACCACACCGGCGCTCGTCACCGCCCACAAGGTCAGGGCGGGGAGCGCCATCAGAGTTTGGGTGACGATCAGCAGGGAGCGCTTCGGGAAGCGATCGGCGAGCAGGCCGCCCCAGGCGCCGAACACCAGCAGCGGCAGGAACTGGAGCGCCGAGGTCACCCCGACCGCAAGGCCGCTTCCGGTCAGGGCAAGGATCAGCCACATCTCGGCGACCACCTGGGTCCAGTTGCCGCTCAGCGAAACGAGCTGACCGGCGAAGTAGCGGCGGTAGTTCGGGACTTCCAGGGATTTGAACGAACGGCGTAGCGCCCTCGTCAACGGCGCTCACCCTCGACGAGGCGCTCGAGGATCTCGGCGGCGCGGCTCAGGGCCGCGACCTCGTCGGGCTCCAGCTCGCGCAGCCGGCGAGCCAGGTAGGCGGTCCTGCGCCTGCGCAGGCGGCGCAGCAGCTCGCGCCCGCGGGGGCTTGTGCTGACCAGCGAGGAACGCCCGTCGGCGGGGTCTCGGGCGCGCAGGATCAGGCGTTCCAGCTCGAGGCGAGTGACCATTCGGGTGGCCGTGGGCCGCTTGACGCGCTCCAGATCGGCCAGCTCGCTTGGAGTCAGCGGTCCGTGACGTTCGATCGTTCCCAGCGCGGCAATCAGGGCGGGGCCGAGGTCCACGCCGGCTTCCTGGCGCAGTCGTCGCGCCGTTCGGAAGATCGCCACCCGCAGCTGAGCGGCCACGTCGACCACCCGCTGGTCGGCAACTCTGGCAGCTGTGCTTACCATTGCTAATTAGCGTAGCAAACTATCTAGGGGGGATGCAGGGGCGCGGCGCGGATTCGGGGAGCCTCGCTGCTACCGCCGGGCCCGCTTGCGAAGCCGCCCGAACTCACGCCAGCCGCGCGTGTTGGCGATCTGATCGGCGGTCAACCATGCTCGGCGGGCGGTGGCGATCCCATAGGTCATGTTGTCCAGGGTGGCGACCCGGTGGGCATCCGTGTTGACGCAGATCAAGGTGCCGGCCTCCGCGGCGAGCCGTGCATGGCCCTCGGAGAGGTCGCGACGGTTCGGGTTGCCATTGATCTCGAGCATCGTGCCGGTACGAGCCGCGGCCTCGATCACCCTCTCGACATCGATGTCGTAGGGAGCGCGCCTGTTGATCAGGCGCCCGCTGAGGTGGCCGATGCAATCGACGAGCGGGTGCTCGATCGCCTCGAGGACACGCTCCGTCATCGCCCGGCGAGAGATCTTGAACGAGGTATGGACGCTGCCGATCGCCCAATCGAGCTCGGCCAGCAGGTCGTCCGCGTAGTCGAGCGAGCCGTCGGGCAGGATGTTGATCTCCGAGCCGGCGAGCAGCCGGAAGCCGCGGCGGCCCGCGTTGAACGCCCGCACCTCCTCGATCCGTTCCTCCAACCGCTGCGGCGAGACGTGGTCACCGAAGCCGTGGCTGGCCGAGTGGTCGGTGACGGCCAGGTAGGCGTAGCCCCGGGCCCGCGCCGCCTCCGCCATCGCCTCGAGCGTGTCGTGGCCGTCGGAGAGCGTGGTGTGGCAATGCAGATCGCCGCGGAGATCCTCCTTGGCGACCAGCTTGGGCAGGGTGCCGGCGGCTGCCGCGGCGATCTCGCCGTTGGCCTCGCGAAGCTCGGGCTCGATGTAGGCGAGGCCGAGGCGCTCGTAGACCTCCGCCTCGGTCCCGTAGCGGGCGACCTCGCCGGTGGCGGTGTCGGTGATCCCGTGCTCGGAGACCGAGAGCTTCATTCCGACGGCGCGCTCGCGCAGCTCGACGTTGTGCTCGGCCGACCCGGTGAAGTGCTGAAGCAGGTTTCCGTAGGCGGCGGGGGCCACGATTCGCAGGTCCACGGCGATCCCGTTGTGGGTGGTGATTCGGGCGCCGCCGGCGCCGGACGAGCCCTTGGCCGCCGCCAGCGGATGGTCCAGAAGCGCTCGCGCCAGCGCCGCGGGCTCGCTGGCGGTCGCGATCAGGTCGATGTCGTGGCATGTCTCGGTTCGCCGCCGTGCGGACCCGGCGACCTCGACTGCGTCGCTTGCGGGGTGGGCGCGGAGGTCGTCCTTCAGCCGCTCGGCCACCGGCAGGACCTGGGAGAGGAGCAAACGCTCCGCCGGCCTTCGGTCGGCGAGCTTGCCGAGCGACGCCAGGACGTTCTCCTCGACCTTCGGCCCCAGGCCCTTGACCTCGCGGATCCGCTCCTGCTCGGCGGCGACGCGCAGCTGCTCGAGGCTCGAGACGCCGAGCTCGTCGTAGAGGCGACGCGCGGTCTTCGGGCCCACTCCCGGGACCATGGTCACCTCGATCAGCGAGGGCGGGAACTTTCGCTTCAGCTTTGCGGCGGAGGGGATCTCGCCGTCATCGACCAGCGCCAGGATCTTCTGCTCGAGAGTCTTGCCCACGCCGGGCAGCTCGGTGGCCCGGCCCGCACGGGCAAGCTCCTCGACCGACACGGGGCTCTGCCGGATCACCCGAGCCGCCTCGCGATATGCGAGGACCCGGTACCTGATCGCCCCGTCGAGCTCGTACAGGGTCGCCAGCTCGGCGAACGCATCGGCGATCTCGGCGTTTCGCATACCCCAAACCTATTCCCGGGCAGGCTGGCGGCGAAATCCGCCCTGAACGGGACGCACGCCCGGACCACGACGCTCGCCGGTCGACAACGGGCGACCGCCCGCTCCCGATCCGCCTATCCTTGGCGCCCGCTGGGGCGGCCTCTCCCGCCGCTACTATCTTTTGTATAGTAATGGCGAGGGCCAGAGGGGCGGCCGGCGAAGACCATGCAGATCGAGCGATCAGGAGAACAGAAGTGACTGGGAAGCTCCCCGACGTGACCGATGGCAACTTCCAGTCTGAGGTGCTCGAGTCCGAGCAGCCGGTGCTGGTGGACTTCTGGGCGCCCTGGTGCGGTCCCTGCCGCGTCGTGCACCCGATCCTCGAGGAGATTGCGGGCGAGCGGGAGGACCTCGCCATCGTCAGCGTAAATGTGGACGAGAACCAGCAGACGGCGGCGCGCTTCGACGTCCTCTCCATCCCGACCCTGATCCTGTTCCGCGACGGCGCCGAGGCCAAGCGCGTGATCGGCGCGATGCCGAAGCGACGCCTCGAGGCCGAGCTCGAGCCGGCGCTCGCCGCCTGAGCGCAGACGCTCCCGTCCCCGGCCGTCCTCAGGCCAGCTCGTCCAGCGCCCCCTCGAGCTCGGCCAGCGAGTCGAGGACCGCGTCCGCGATGCCGAGGGCTTGCGCCGATGGCGGAAAGTCCGGCCGCGGGACCGCGACCACCCACATCCCGGCGGCGCTCGCCGAGCGGATCCCGTTGGTCGAGTCCTCGACCGCGACGCAGTGCTCCGCAGCGACGTCCAGCCGCCGAGCTGCCTCCAGGTAGACGTCCGGCGCGGGCTTTCCGTGCGGCACCTCCTCGGAGGAGACCGTTGCCCGGAAGAGCCCCGCCATGCCCGTCAGCTCCAGCACGAGGTCGATCAGCGGCCGATTTGCGGAGGAGGCGACCGCCAGCGGCCGGCGCTGGGCGAGCGCCCGCACGGTCTCGACGGCATCGGGCAGCAGCGGGACCCGGCGCCGGTAATCGGCCTTCAGTCGTTCGACCACTGCGGCTGAGATCTCGTCGGGCTCCATCGGCACGCCGAGCTGGTCGCGCATGTAGCGCGACCACTCGGTCGAGCTCATGCCCATCATCTCCTCCTGCGCCCCCTCGTGCCAGCGGCCCCCGGACTCTCGAGTCAGTTGCTCGCGTACCGAGGCCCACGCCGGCTCGGAGTCGAGCAGGACCCCGTCCAGGTCGAAGATGACCGCTGCGATCGCGATCAGTCGCCCGCTCGGCCGGATCGCTCCACGGCGATCTGCAGCTCGCGGCCATCGATCTCGGTCTTCGCTTCGGCGTTCGCGCCGTCATAGGAGACGGCGGTGGCGAGCGTCTCGCCGGCCAAATATGCCTCATGGGCCTGGGCGGCTTCCAGCAGCTCCGCGTCTCCTCCCAGCCTCAGCGCGATCCGGTCTGTGACCTCGAGGCCGGCTTCGCGGCGGGCGTTCTGCACCGCGTGGACGATCTCGCGCGCCAGTCCCTCCCGGCGGAGCTCGTCGTCGAGCTGTAGGTCGAGCGCCACCGCGTGACCGGCCTGCGCCTCGACCTGATACCCGTCCAACGGCTCGAGGACCAGCGTCAGGTCGTCGGGCCCGAGCGTGTGCTCACGGCCGTCGACGTTGATCCCGACCTCGAGCCCCTCATCCATCGCCTCGGTGACCTTGGCGGCGTCGAGAGCTTCGACCGCGGCGGCAACCCGTGGCATCTGCTTGCCGAAGCGCGGGCCCAGCGAGCGGTAGTTGGGCTTCACCTCATAGCTGACGAGCTCGGACTCGTCGCTGACGAAGTCCAGCCCCTTTACGTTGAGCTCCGAGGTGACGATCTCCCCCCGGGTCGAGATCGCGGCGCGCTCGGCGTCGTTGGCGACGACGATCGCCCGGCGCAACGGCTGGCGAACCTTGAGCGCGGCCTGCGCGCGTGCCGCTCGACCGAGCTCGATCGTGCGACGGACGGCTTCCATCGCCGCCTCGAGCGACTCGTCGACCAGCGAGCGGTCGGGCTCGGGGAAATCGCGCAGGTGCACCGAGTCGGGGAGCTCACCGAAGTCATCGCCCGCGCCCGCCGTGAGGTTGACGTGGATCTCGTCGGCGACGAACGGCGTGAACGGGGCGAGCAGCGCCGCGGTGTCCAGGAGGCACCGCCGCAGGGTCGCGAATGCCGTCCGGTCGCCCTCCCAGAAGCGGCGCCGCGACAGGCGCACGTACCAGTTGGACAGCTCCTCGACGTAGTTGGCGATCGCCTGGCCGGCGCCGGTGCAGTCGTAGGCGTCCATCCGCTCGATCACGGTGGCGATCGTCCCCTGCAGCCGGGACAGCGCCCACCTGTCGAGATCGTCGGCGCCCTCGAGACCCGCGGATGTCCACGCCTGGCTGGGCGCGAGCCCCTCGGCGTTCGCGTACAGAACCCAGAAGGAGTAGGTGTTCCAGAGCGTGAGCATGAACTGCCGCACGGCCTCGCCGACCGTGTCGGTGGAGAAGCGGTAGCCGGCCCAGGGCTGCTGGGCGGCGAGGTAGTACCAGCGGAATGCGTCGGCGCCGTGGCGGTCGATCACATCCCACAGGTCGACGATGTTGCCCCGACTCTTGGACATCTTCTGGCCCTCGGGGTCCAGGATCAGGCCCGGGACGACGCAGTTGCGGTAGCTGGTGCGGTCGAAGATCAGCACCGAGATCGCCAGCAGGGAGTAGAACCAGCCGCGGGTCTGGTCGATCGCCTCGCTGATGAACTCGGCCGGGAAGCGGTCGTTGAACGACTCCTCTCCCTCGAACGGGTAGTGGAACTGCGCGAACGGCATCGAGCCGGAGTCGTACCAGGCGTCGATCGTGACGCGGACGCGGCGCATCACCCCGCCGCAGGACTCGCAGCGCAACGTGACCTCGTCGATGTAGGGGCGGTGCAGGTCGTCGGGCACCTGCCCGCCGCGCTCGCGGAGGTCGGCGACCGACCCGGCGCAGAAGCGCTCCTCGCAGGCGTCGGACTCGCACTCCCAGATCGGCAGCGGCGTGCCCCAGTAGCGCTCGCGCGAGAGCGCCCAGTCGACGTTGCCCTCGAGCCACTTGCCGAACCGGCCGTGCTTGATGTGCTCGGGGTGCCAGCCGATCGTCTCGTTCTCGGCGAGCATGCGGTCGCGCACGTCGGTGGTCCGCACGTACCAGCTCGACTTGGCGTAATAGAGCAGCGGGGTTCCGCACCGCCAGCAGTGGGGGTAGGAGTGGCGGTAGCGCTCGGCGCGGAGCAGCCGGCCGCGGTCGCGAAGCGCCTCGACGATCGCCGGGTCGGCGTCCTTTACGAACTGGCCCGCGAAGTCGGCAATCCGCTCGTCGAATGTGCCGTCGGCGAGCACCGGGTTCTGAAGCGTGATCCCGTACTGCTCGCCGAGCCGGAAGTCCTCCTCGCCGAAGGCGATCGCGGTGTGCACCAGCCCGGTGCCCTCGTCGGTGGCCACGAAGTCCGCCTCGAGCACGGTATGGCCTCGTGGCCCGTAGTCGGTGATGTAGTCGAAGGGAGGCTCGTAAGCGGTCCCCGCCAGCGCGCTCCCCGGAAAGCGGTCGAGCACCTCGGCGCCCTCTCCGAGCACCCGCTGGACCAGGGGCGCGGCGACCACCAGCACCTCACCTTCCGCCCCCATGCTCGGCTTCGCCTCCGCTGCGGCCGGGTCTGTGGCAGGTACCCGCGCTCGCGCATACTCGATCTCGGGGCCGACGGCGACCGCCGCGTTGGAGATCAGCGTCCACGGCGTGGTGGTCCAGACGAGCAGCTGGTCGCCCGCGCTCCAGCGGGCTCCCCTCCGGGACCGCCTTCACCGGAAGCCTCACGTAAACCGAGGGGTCGTCGACTTCCTGGTACCCCTGGGCAACCTCGTGCGACGAGAGCGCCGTGCCGTCGCGCGGGCAGTAGGGGACCACCTTGTGCGCCTCATACAGGCGGCCGTCGTCCCAGATCCTGCGCAGCGACCACCAGACCGACTCGATGTAGTCGTTGGTGAGCGTCGCGTAGGCGTCACCGAGGTCGATCCAGAAGCCGATCCGCTCGGTCATCCGGTTCCACTCCTCCACGTAGCGGAACACCGACTCGCGGCAGCGCTGGTTGAACTCGGCGATCCCGTAGGCGTCGATCTCGGCCTTCGAGGAGATCCCGAGCTCCCGCTCGACCTCCAGCTCGACCGGCAGGCCGTGGCAGTCCCAGCCCGCCTTACGGGGCACCAGGTGACCGCGCATGGTCCGGTAGCGCGGGTAGATGTCCTTGAAGACGCGCGACAGGACGTGGTGTGAGCCGGGCTTGCCGTTGGCGGTCGGCGGCCCCTCGTAGAAGCTCCACACCGGGGCACCCTCGCGCTGCGCCAGGGAGCGGTGGAAGACGTCGCGCTCGCGCCATCTCGCCAGGATTCGCTCCTCGAGCTCGGGGAAGGACTGCCGCGGGTCTACGGGGCGATAGGCGGCCATGGCGCCTGATTCTGCCAAGCGCCGGGCGTCAGTCCGAGTTCAGCGGCCCAAGGGGCGCCGATGAATCGGCTTGCGGCGCGCCGCGGCCGCCGGCGCCGGCCCGGCTGGCGGCGCTTCGAAGGATCTTCCCGGTGGCCTCCGGAAGCTCGGTGTGGCGAGGCCCGTAGCATGCTGCCGGTGCGTGGTGCGGTCCTTCTCCTCGTCGCCATGGCGCTCGTTGCCGCCGGCTGCGGCTCGAGTGACAGCGGTACGACGCCCACCGCCTGCCTGGCCGCTCCGCGGGCGTATCTGAAGGCCCTGGAGGACGCGCCCGGCTCGGTCCGGCTGGGCGGCGAAACGCCGATCAGCGACTGCCTGGTGGACAACCAGACGGCGGGAGACCTGGCCGACATGGGCGCGTCCATGGTCCGGGCGGGAACGCTTTTGTCCGCCGCCGCCCGCAAGGACCCGGGAGGCGACCAGACACTTCGACTGGGGTATCTGGTCGGCGCGGTTCAGGCGGGGGCGTCGGAGACGAGCGGGATCCACACGGACCTGGTCCGCCGGATCCAGGCCGCCGCTCGTTACGCGAAGCCCGGCGCCGGCGGGGCGCGCGCGTTCAGCCTTGCCTACGCCCGGGGATACGCGGCGGGTCGCAGCGGAGGCTGACACCGCGGCGATAGCCTCCGGGGTTCGGGAAACGGCGAACGGAGGAACCATGGCGACCGACACCTCGACTGAGCTTTGGGGGGAGGAGACCCGCAAGGCGATCGCCAATTTCCCCGTCTCGGGGCAGCCGATCCCGGTCCCCGTGGTGCGCTGGCTGGGGCGGATCAAGGCCGCCGCGGCGCGGGTCAACGCGGAGCTCGGCCTGCTCGACGCTTCGATCGCCGAGCGGATGGCGGCCGCCGGCGACGCGGTGGCGGCGGGCGAGCACGACGACCAGTTCCCGATCGACGTCTTCCAGACCGGCTCCGGCACCTCGTCGCACACGAACGCCAACGAGGTGATCGCGAACCTCGCGGGCGACGACGTCCATCCGAACGATCATGCGAACCTGGGACAGTCGTCGAACGACGTCTTTCCCTCCGCCGTCCACCTGGCGGCCCTCGGGGAGGTGACCCACGACCTGCTGCCGGCGATGGACGGGCTCGCCTCGGCCCTCGAGCGCAAGGCCGAGGAGTTCGCCGAGGTCGTCAAGGCCGGCCGCACGCACCTGATGGACGCCGTTCCGGTCACCCTCGGCCAGGAGTTCGGCGGCTACGCCGCTCAGATCAGGCTGGGCACCGAGAGGGTGCGGGCCACGCTGGGCCGCGTCGGTCAGATCCCACTGGGCGGAACCGCCACGGGCACCGGACTGAACACGCACTCCGAGTTCGCCCAGCGGGTGCGCGCCAAGCTCACGGAGGAAACCGGGCTGGAGATCTCCGAGCCGCTCGACCGCTTCGAGGCCCAGAGCAACCGCGACGCCCTGGTCGAGCTCTCCGGGGCGCTGAAGGTGGTCGCCGTCTCGTTGACGAAGATCGCCAACGACCTCGCGCTGATGGGCTCGGGGCCCCGTGCCGGGCTTGGCGAGTTGCGCCTGCCGGCGCTCCAGAAGGGCTCCTCGATCATGCCCGGCAAGGTCAACCCGGTGATCTGCGAGGTCGCGATCCAGGTCGGAGCGCAGGTGATCGGCAAT
Organism: uncultured Actinomycetes bacterium; assembly: GCA_963760665.1. Taxonomy (GTDB): domain Bacteria; phylum Actinomycetota; class Thermoleophilia; order Solirubrobacterales; family 70-9; genus AC-56. Next base: position 631,244 of record CAVXDS010000006.1, on the reverse strand, counting down.
GACGCGGCGATCACGGTCGCCGGCTCCCAGGGCCAGTTCGAGCTCAACGTGCGGGTTCCGGTGATCGCCCGCAACCTGCTCGACTCGATCAAGCTGCTCGGCTCGGCGTGTCGCCTGCTCGACACCAAGTGCGTGCAGGGCATCGAGGCCGACGAGGAAGCGGCGGAGCGCCACGCCGAGGCGACCCTCGCCACGGCGGCGGCCCTCAACCCCCACATCGGCTACGACCGGGGGACCGAGATCGTCAATGCGGCGGTCGAGCAGAACCGGCCGCTGCGCGAGGTCGCTCGGGAGATGGGGGTCAGCGAGGAGATCCTCGAGCAGGCCCTCGACCACCGCAGGATGGCCCGCCCGCACGAGTAGACCCGCCCGTTCCGGTCACGAATAGGCCGGCGTCCTTGGCTCGCCGGCGCCGCATGTGGGTGGGTAAGCGCCTTCTAACGTAAGTCTCTGCTTAAATCAAGCCCATGGAAGACGCGTTGAAGGCAATCGCGGAGCCAAGGCGGCGGGAGATCCTCCGCCTGGTTCGCGACCGCGAGCTGTCGGCCGGCGAGATCGCGGCGCAGTTCGAGGTCACCCGCCCCGCCGTCTCCCAGCACCTAGGAGTGCTGAAGCAGGCGGGGCTGCTCGAGGAGCGCCGCGATGGCGCCCGGCGCCTTTACCGGGCACGTCCCGAGGGACTCAACGGGCTGCGAGCCTTCCTCGAGGACTTCTGGGGTGAGGGCCTTCGGCGCCTCAAGTGGGAGGCCGAGGCCGAGCAGCAGAGGAGGTCGAGAGCCGGTGCCAACTGAGGACCAACGGCAGGCTGACGCCGTCGTCTGTGAGGTGCGGATCGCCGCCGACGCCGCCACCGTTTTCCCTTTCTTCACCGACCCGGAGCTGATCGCCCGCTGGAAGGGCGACGAGGCGCTGATCGACCCGGAGCCGGGGGGCATCTATCGGGTGCGGATGGCGGGTTCACACGTTGCCCGCGGCGAATACCTTGAGCTCGAGCCTCCCAACCGGGTCGTCTTCACCTGGGGCTGGGAGGACGAGGAGTCCCCGGTCCCGCCGGGGTCGAGCACCGTGGAGGTCGAGCTGATCTCGGAGGGCGACGGCACGTTGGTCCGCCTCACGCATCGCGACCTGCCGGTCGAGTCGCGCGACCCCCACCGGATGGGCTGGGAGCACTATCTCTCGCGACTCGCGATCGCGGCCACCGGCGGCGACCCGGGCCCGGACGAGGGCCCAGGCTCGAGCGAGGACTGAACCTTCAGACGGGTATAGGCAAGTGAAAGCGCCGAAAGCGGCGCCAGAAAGGAGATTCGCATGGGTCAAGCGGTAGTGCACTTCGAGGTGATCGGAAAGGACGGCGAGAAGCTTCAGAGCTTCTACTCGGATCTGTTCGGCTGGCAGATCGACACCGACAACGAGATGAACTACGGGATCGTCCAGCGGGATGGCAACACGACCGATGAGGGCATAGGCATCGGCGGCGGCGTCGCCTCGGCACAGGAGGGCAGTGACGGCTGGCTGACGTTCTACGTCGCGTCGGACGACATCGAAGCCAGCCTGCAGAAGGCGGAGAGCCTTGGCGGCACCCGGCTGATGGGCCCGATGGACGTCCCTGGCGGACCGCAGATCGGTCTGTTCAAGGACCCCGAGGGCCACACGGTCGGCGTCGTCAAGGGCATGTAGGGCTGTCAGATCCTTCACCTGTGGAGCGGCCGCGGTGTAATGCCGCGGCCGCTCCCTGGTCTAATCATCAGGACGGGATCATTGATTCAGACCCCGCAACGGAAGGAGCCCGATGAGCGCCAACGAGAGCACCACCGAGACGAGGACCGAGCAGGCCACCTTCGGCGCCGGCTGCTTCTGGCAGGTCGAGGCGGCTTTTCGCGAGCTCCCCGGCGTCGTCGACACCGCGGTCGGCTATGAGGGCGGCCACGTCGACAACCCCACCTACGAGCAGGTGTGCAGCGGCACGACGGGCCACGTCGAGGTGTGCCAGGTCACCTTCGACCCCTCGAAGCTGAGCTACGAGGAGCTGGTGGAGAAGTGCCTCGAGATCCACGACCCCACCCAGCTCAACCGCCAGGGGCCCGACGTCGGCGACCAGTACCGCTCGGTGGTCTTCGCCGACTCCGACGAGCAGGCCGAGGTCGCTCGTCGTGTCGTCGAGCGTGCCCAGGAACGCTTTCGCGACCCGATCGTCACCGCGATCGAACCCGCCAAGCCGTTCTGGCGCGCCGAGGAGTACCACCAGTGCTACCTGCAGAACCGCTCCAGCGGCCTGATCGGGATGCTCCTCGGCCGCTGAAGCCGGCTCGGACGGGTTCAACTCAACGGCCCCTGCGGGCGCTTCTCGCGCTCCGCGGAGGCGCACATACACTTCCGCCCGCACGACCACCAGAAGGAAGATCGGAATGAGGGGCGTCGCTGAGCCTCGCATCCGTACCACCAGGGCAGCTGACGAGGACGGATGAAATGCCCGAGGGACTGTCGGCACCTGAGGTCGGCAAGGAGATCGCAGAGCACGCCGAGCGCAAGCGCGAGCACGACGCCCAAGAACGCCGGGACCGTCTCGTCTCGATCGCCGAGGCCGTCCTGTTGTCGGTCGTCGCTCTGATGGCGGCCTGGTCGGGCTACGCGGCGGCGAAGTGGAGCACCGAGTCCCGCGTGGGCCTGGCGGAGGCCTCGACCGCGAGGAGCAAGGCAAACCGGGCGAATCTCGAGGCGATCGAGCTTCGGAACTTCGACTCCTCGACCTTCGAGGCGTGGTTCTCCGCCTACACGGCCCACAACGAGCAGGCGATGGCCCTCGCGGAGCATCGCTTCAGGCCCCCCTTCCGGGTGGCGTTCGAGGCCTGGCGGGCGACGAAGCCCGAGACGAATCCCAACGCGCCTCGGGGCCCGACCTACATGCCGCAGTACAGACAGCCGCAGCTCGGGAAGGGGAGGGCGCTCGACTCGCAGGCGGACGAGGCGTTCGCCTCAGGCGCGAGCGCGGGCGAGACCTCCGACAAGTACGTCCGCACCACCGTCTTCCTCGCGAGCGTCCTCTTTTTGGTCGGCATCAGCACGCGCTTTCCTCGACGCGGTGGGCGGTACGCGCTGGTTGCGCTTGGCGCCGTGCTGCTGGTCGTCTCCTTTGTGCAGCTCACCCAGCTGCCTGGTCCACCCACCTGACCTGACGCAGCTCGACATCCCCGGAACGGAACTGCCACGTACGCGAGGGAGGCCGAACGCGACACGAGCTCCAATTTCACCCTTGTTGCGTGATGCGATCGAGAGCCGGCGTGATTTGATCTGCGGCAATCCGGGCACCGCCAGATCGTCCGGGCCGAGATCAGGAGGATTCGAATGGACGTCGCGCAGGAGTATCTTCACACGGTCGGAAAGTGGATCACCGAGGGCGCGCCGGACAACGCGATCCCCGAGGAGCCGATGGCGGCGATCGCCGCGATGCGGCTGGTGGACCAGGAGCTGGCGGTGGAGGGCATCCCGGAGCGAAACCTGGCCACCTTCGTCACCACCTGGATGGAGCCCGAGGCACGGTTGGTGATCGAGCAGAACCTCCACCGCAATTTCATCGACCACGCCGAGTACCCCCAGACCTTCGAGATCCAGCAGCGCTGCATCAGGATGCTGGCCGAGCTCTTCCACGCGCCCGGCGAAACCACCGGCACGAGCACCCAGGGCTCCTCCGAGGCGATCATGCTCGGAGCCCTGTCGCTGAAGTGGAAGTGGCGCCAGCGCCGCGAGGCCGACGGCAAGCCCACCGACACCCCGAACCTCGTCTTCGGCGGCGACGTCCACGTCGTCTGGGAGAAGTTCTGTCGCTACTTCGACGTAGAGCCGCGGATCGTGCCCCTGCAGGCGGGGAAGTACACGATCGGCCCGGAGGACATCGAGCCGCACGTCGACGAGAACACGATCGGCGTCGCGGCGGTGGTCGGCACCACCTTCACCGGCCACGCCGATGACGTGGTTGGGATCAACGACTTCCTGGTCGGGCTGAAGGACAAGAAGGGCATCGACGTCCCCCTTCACATCGACGGCGCCAGCGGCGCCTTCGTCTGGCCGTTCCTCTATCCGCACTCCGAGTGGGATTTCCGCCTCGAGCAGGTGCGCTCGATCAACGCCTCCGGTCACAAGTTCGGCCTCGTCTACCCGGGGATCGGTTGGCTGATCTTCCGGGAGAAGTCCGATCTCGCCGAGGACCTGGTCTTCTACGAGAACTACCTGGGCAAGACCGACGCAACCTTCACCCTCAACTTCTCGACCGGCTCCTCGATGGTCCTCGCCCAGTACTACAACTTCGTTCGCTTCGGCAAGGCGGGCTACCGCAGGATCATGGAGATCATGCAGCAGAACGCCGAGTCGCTGGCCAAGGACATCGAGGGCACCGGCAAGTTCCAGATCGTCGGGATGGGCGAGGAGACGCTGCCGCTGGTCGCCTTCAACCTCGCCGAGGAGCATCCCTACGACGAGTTCGACATCGCCTTCCAGCTGGCCGCCGAGCGGGGATGGATGGTGCCCGCCTACACGATGCCGCCCAACGCCCATGACGTGAAGATGATGCGCGCCCTGGTCAAGCTCAACCTGAGCCGCTCGCTGGTCGACACGCTCCATGACGACATCGCCGCAGCGATCAAGACGCTCGAGGAGAAGGGGCCCGTGAGCGAGTCGGAGCGCAAGCTGGTCAAGACCAGCGTCACCCACTGAGCCGGGCTGGGCCACGGCGGAGCTGGGCCGGATCGTCGAGGCATGCATAGATTAGGCGCGGTGACCGCGACCGAGCTGACACATGTCCGGGCAGAACCGGCAGCCGACTTCCGCTTTGCGCACTGGGCGGCGGCGCGACGCTGGGTTCTGGGTCTCTACTTCGTGTCGCTGGTCGCCTGGAGCGCCCGTTACGGGATCCCGGTCCAGCGCGAGCTCGTGATCGCCTGGACCTGCGGTGCCCTTGCCTGCGTCTCGCTCGGCCGGCATCCGCGTCAGATCGTCCAGCTCATCCTCGACTGGCTGCCGCTCGTGGTGGTGCTCAGCGCCTATGACTTCACCCGCGGCGCGGCGGACTCGCTCGGGGTCGGCGTCCACGTGCACCCGATGATCGACTTCGACCGCTTCCTGTTCTTCGGCACGACGCCCACCGAGTGGCTCCAGGCCCGCCTCGATGAGCCCGGGGTAATCCACTGGTGGAACGTCGCCTTTACGCTCGTCTACACCTCCTATTTCATCGTCCCCTTCGCGGTTGCGGGTGTCCTCTGGGCCCGCGACAGGCTTGCCTTCCTGCGCTTCAGCAGGCGCCTGGTCTCACTCGCTGTCGCCGGCTTGGCCACTTACATCGCCTTCCCGGCTGCGCCGCCGTGGATGGCGGAGCAAATGGGACTGCTCGAACACGTTCAGCGCACCACCTCCGAGGGCTGGAACGTGCTCGGCGGGGGCACTGCCGGGCTCTTCTCCGAGGGCCAGGCGAGCGTCAACCTGGTCGCCGCCGTCCCTTCGCTGCACGCCGCCTTCTCCGCGCTGGTGGCGATGTTCCTATGGCGCCGCGTCCACCCGCGCCTGCGATTCCTGTTGGCGCTCTATCCGCTGGTGATGGGGCTGACGCTGATCGCGACTGGCGAGCACTACTTCTTGGATGTGCTGCTCGGCTGGTTTTACGCCGGGGCGGTGATGGCGGCATGCGGCTGGTGGGAGCGGCGGCGCCCGGATCGAGTTGGTGACCTGCTCGGCCGTTTGACCTAGCGGGTACCCAGCAGACGCACGGAGCCCTGGAGGTCGGCTGGATGGCGTCGGCTCGAGTGGATCGAGACGGCGTCGATACGGTTCGCCCATGCGGACGGACCTTTCCGTCGAGGATCTGGGCAACTTCCTGGACGAGCCTCGGGTGGCGGTGTTGGCCACCCTGCGGGCGGACGGAAGCGTCCTGCTCTCCCCGGTCTGGCACGAATGGCGCGAAGGGGGGTTCAACGTGTGGGTCGAGGCGAAGAACGTGAAGGCCCGGCATCTGCGGCGCGATCCCAGAGCGACGATCGTCGTGGCCGAGTCCGAACCGCCGCTGCGCGGGGTCGAGGTCCGAGGCGCGACGCGGTTCATCGAGCAGGGCGTGAGCGAGACAGCGCGCCGCATCGCCGCCAGGTACATCGGCGACGACGAAGCCGCGGCCGACGCCGAGGCTATCCGCGGCGCTGACGTCATCGTCCGGCTCGAGCCCGGCGACATCCGGGTCTGGGATTTTGCCGACGAGTACGACGCCGGCTGAGCATCCAACGCACACCAGGCAAGGAGAAACGATGGACATCTTCGAGGTCGAGCAGAAGGAGACCGTGAGCCGCAAGGAGGTTGCCCAGGCCGCCCACCGGACCTGAGCGCCGCCGACATGCACCCCTCCGCTGTCTCACCGGCGCCCCGATTGGCGCGCTGGCTCGACGAAGTCGAGCGCCTCGACGTCGGCGTCTACGCAGCGATCGCTCGCACGCCCACGCCGGCGATGGACCGCGCCATGAGCAGGCTCTCGCGTGCCGCTGACTATTCGCGCCTGTCGCTCGCCTCCGCTGCCGTGTTGGCGCTGGCGGGCGGGCGCGGCGGCCGCCGCGCGGCCGTGATCGGGCTCGCGTCGGTCGCGGTTACGGCGAGCGTCGCGAACCTGATTGCCAAGCCGCTCGGCCGTCGCCGGCGCCCGGACCGGATCGCGCAGGAGGTTCCCCTCGCTCGCCAGGTCGACATGCCGGTCTCCAGCTCGTTCCCGTCCGGGCACGCGGCCGCGGCGTTTGCGTTCGCGACCGGAGTCGCTCACGTCTCCCCTGCGGCGGCCGCCCCCCTTCGCGCGCTCGCGGCTCTGGTGGCGTATTCCCGTATCCACACCGGCGTTCACTATCCCGGCGACGTGGTCGCCGGTTCGCTCCTCGGCACCGTGCTCGCCGAAGCGACCGCCCATGCGCTCGACGGCAGGCTTCGTTAAGGCCGGAATTGCCTCGTCCTGGTGACGTCCAGCGGCGCTACCAGCGGCAGGGAAGGCATCGTTTCACTCCGCAATATTCTTCCGTTCGCGACGACTCTGGATGGGGGGCGGAAAGCGATCGGAGTGACGACCTGAAGCGAAAGGAAGAGAAACGGGCATGAAGACGAGCGGGTCGCAGAAAAGCAAGTCTCCTTCTCAGCTGATCGACGCGAGAATCAAGGAGCTAGCCGACTGGCGGGGCAAGATGCTCAGCCGGCTCCGTGCCTTGGTCAAGGAAGCCGATCCCGAAGTCGTCGAGGAGTGGAAGTGGAGAGGGGTTCCCGTGTGGTCGCACGACGGATTGATCTGCACAGGCGAGACTTACAAGAGCGTCGTCAAGATGACCTTCGCCAAAGGGGCGGCTCTGAAGGATCCTTCGGGCCTCTTCAACTCCAGTCTTGAGGGAAACACAAGGCGTGCCATCGACTTCCACGAGGGCGAGAAGATAGACGAGCAGGCGTTGAAGACTCTCGTTCGCGCCGCCGTAGACCTGAACAAGTCCAAAGCCCAAAGCTAAGGGCTTATCTCCCCTCCCCCTTTACAGGTTCACGGGAGATCAGATACGGCCCCGGGAAACGCGAATAGCCGTGACACCCCACCCAACCGGGCATAGGAGATAAAAGGGGCGCTTGGCACCCCCAGCCCCGACGTGGCCATGGCCTTGGGGTGGCCCTGGCGAACGCGGGCGGCGCCACGGCACGGGCTGGTTGCGTTGGCGGCGTGTGGCGTGGGCGGCTCCTGGCGATCGAGCGGCGCGGGCGCGGGGCGGCGCGGGCTACTCGCTCACCGGCCCCGACGGGCTTACCCGGTGACGACGATCGCGATGAAGAACACCAGCACGACCTCGCTGACGATCCACGAGTTCGTGTCCATCCAGTGGCGGATCTTCGGCAGGAACTTCCGAGCCCGGTCGCCCAAGGCCAAGACAGCCAGGGCCGGCAGCGCCACCAGGAGAAGAGCGCGAACTGATGCCCGCTATCACAGCGACAAGTGTCGGCAGGCGGCGCGGCGGGCTCGTCTTGCTGCATGACGTCCCCCCGCGGCTCTTGTCAGCGCGTGTCCCGAGCAGAAGGGAGGCCACCGTCACCGCATAAATGTGGCCTCGGCAAACGCGTACCGCACGCGCGGCACTGGGACACGCTGCGCGGGGTCGCAGCCGCGACGTCATAGCCTCAGCGGCATGTCGTCTCCGGGTTGGGGCCCTTTCTCCTGGGTCCACCACATCCCGCCGCGCCGCATTCCCGGCTAGGACGTCGCCGGGTTGCCCTGGTCGTCCAAAGAGCGGTAGGCACGAGCCAAAGATCCATCCCCATCGTGGGCGTGGTTTCTACGGATGACCGTTGGGCGCCCACTACCGATGGAACCGCGCATCGCTGTCCATATGGTGGCCGGGCTACCGACGAAAGGGTTCTGAGATGTTGATTTGGAGTTTGGGCGCGGTCATCTACATCGCGCTGTTCTTGTGGCTTGGGCTGTCAACCCTTCGCAACGGACATGGCTGGCTGTTCTTCTTTGGGATCTTCTTTCCGATCCTCTGGATCTTCGGTGCCTTCAGCCGTCCCACGGACGATCGGGCCGCCGCCCCGCAGGCGTAAGGCGCGGTCTGTTCAATGAGCACGGTGCGATCCGAGATAGCGAATCTGGCCAAGCTGCCCGGTGCGGCGGTGACGAAGGCGAAGAAGCTCGGCAAGGCCAAGCCGATGCTTCAGTCCGCAGTCCGCCCGCTGCTGACCGGCGAGGTCGAGGACTGGCGCAGCGAGTACGCCTACAGCGTCGGCCTGCAGGCGTTCATCTATGGCTTCCCCTACATCTACAACGCGCAGGTCCGCCACAAGTGGGTGACCCAGCCCCGCAACCCTCAGTTCGTCCCCTACGCGGCAGTCAACGAGTTCTGGCACGCCGCGCAGCTGATGGACGCCACCTACCGCGACGGCGGTTGTCCGAACAACGACACGCTCTACTCGATCGCCTGGCTGGACATCGGCGAGGAGCCGATCGTCCTCTCGCACCCCGACATGGGCGAGCGCTACTTCACCTTCGAGCTGATGGGTGTCGGCTCCGACAACATCGACTACATCGGTCAGAGAACGACCGGTTCGAAGGCCGCAAGCTTCGCGATCGTTGGACCCGGCTTTGATGGCGAGCTTCCCGACGACGTCGATCAGTCGCGCGCGCACTCGCCCAGCCGGACGGTCCTGGTGATGGGCCGCACCCTGGTCGACAACGACCCCGACGACGTCGCCGAGGTCAAGAAGCTCCAGGAGCAGTACCTGCTCACCCCGCTCAGCGAATGGGGAAAGAAGAATCCCAATCGCGCCGGGAATCGCGATGTCCTGGTGCCGATCGAACCCGAACAGGATCCGATCGGCCCGTTCAAGACCCTCAACGCGATGCTGGAGGAGAACCCGCCGCCGGCCCATCACGACGTGCTGATGAGGCAGTTCGCGCACGTCGGCATCGGCCCCGGCCTCGACCTCGACGAGCAGCCCGAGTCCGTCAAGCAGGGCCTGGTCCGCGCCGAGCTGATCGGGATGGCCTTGCTCAAGCAGCAGTTCCTCAGCGGCGACTGGGCCCACATCGTCCACGGCTGGCGCTATCCGCCGCCGGAGATCGGTCGCTACGGCGACGACTTCCTGCTGCGCGCCGCCGATCAGTCGATGGCCGGAATCATGTGCAACGACCCCGACGAGGGCGTCTACCTGGTCAACTTCAACGACGCAGACGGCGAGAAGTACAAGGCCGAGAACCGATATCGGATCCATTTCGACGCCGACAACATGCCGCCGGTCGACTCGTTCTGGTCGCTGGGGATGTACGGCACCGACCTCAATCTGGTCGCCAACCCGATCGACCGCTACTCGATCGGCGACCGGACGGCGGGTCTGAAGAAGGACCCCGACGGGGGACTGACGATCCACCTGCAGGCCGAGGCGCCGGAGGGTGACGAGGCAGCGAACTGGCTTCCGACGCCATCGGAGGGCGAGTGGTTCGCGATCTTGCGTCTGTACCGACCGCGTCCCGAGGTGATCGACGCGACCTGGGAGTGCCCGCCGATCGAGCGGGTGAGCTGACAGCGACGCGTCAGTCCGCCCGGCCCTCGATTGAGCCTGGCAGACCAACTTAGCCAACCCAAGGAGATCCAGAGATGAAACTGATGGCCAAACTTCCCAAGGACGACGCCGGCGCCAAGCTCATGCGCTTCGAGGACGTTCGCACCCAGCGCTACACGGAGATCTTCCTGATCGGCGGCAACGTGTTCAAGCTGGTCGGAGGTGTCTACAACACCATCGGTCTCAACAGCCCCAACGGGAACGGCGACACCTGCCCCCAGGAGATCCTCGACGGCGTCGAGGTCGACGCTCTTACCAAGGAGTACCACACGATCAGCGCGTTCAAGAACGGCCCGCGGCTGTGGTGCGTGGACTGGGTCGAGGTGATGGTGGGCGGCGAGCGCGACTTCAACGGCCTCAAGGCGCGTTGGGTGATGTGGCTCGACGTGCCCAAGGAGATGCGAAAGCACGAGAGCGTCGCCTACAAGTCGATTGCCGGCAAGCGCGACACCCAGATCGGAATCAACAAGCGGCTCGCCCGTCTTCCTGCTCGACGATCCCGACGGCAACACCTGGTGCATGAAGTCGGCGAGCCTGATCGTCGACCCGAACCAGACCTACGAGAGCCTCAAGGACCTCGGCGCTCGCCTCAAGCCGGCGCCGGGCTGGAAGTTCCGGACCCGTGTCCTCGAGGAGGACCTGGTGCTGACGCCGGACAACGGCGCGGTGAAGATCACGCAGGACGAGCTCGGGAACACCTACGACCGGGTCGGCGGCGCCTTCAGCAACTACAAGCCGTGATTCCACAACCGGGTACGCCCGACGTCGGGCGGCCGAGTTACGAGAACGTCAGGGAGCAATCGAGCCAAGGAGGATGTGATGGGACGAGACAGACGCCAGCGCAGACGACGCGCCGCCGTTATCGGAGGAGCCGCGGTTGCGGCCAAGAAGCACCACGATTCAAAGCAAGCGCAGCAGGCGGAGGAGGCAACTGCTCAACAGGCTGCGCCCGCTGAGCCGGACCAGGGGGGCCAACCCGTATCAGCGGGCGGACTGACCCCCGAGGCTATGGACAAGCTCAAGCAACTAGGCGACCTTCACGACCAGAACGTGCTTTCGGACGAGGAGTTCGAGCGCGAGAAGGCAAAGCTGCTGGGGCCCGCCTGAGCGAGTTCTCACTCGACGACCTACCCCTATCTGGGAATAGGGCTGCTACGTAAATGGAGTCCTCTGAAAGGAGAGGCACATGGACAGCTACGAAGGGAGACCAACATGAGAGGTGCCGGACGCGTCGTCTTCGCGGCAGTCCTGCTGCTGATCGCGGGCACGCTCAACATGATCTACGGGATCGGCGCGATCGCCGATGCGAACTTCTACACCGCCAACGGAACCCATTACGTGTTCGGAAACCTCCACACCTGGGGCTGGATCACCCTGATCCTGGGCGTGATCCAGCTCACCGCCGGGTTCTCGCTGTTCGCCGGCGGAGCCTACGGCCGGGTGATCGGGGTCATCGCCGCCAGCCTCGGCGCACTCGGGGCGCTGCTGGCGATCGGCACGGTCCCGTTCTGGTCGCTGGGCGTTTTCGCGATCTGCTTGTGGGTCGCCTACGGCCTGATCGTGTACGGCGAGGAGGAAACACGCTCAGGAGCCTGAGCCTGACGGTCGCGGGAGCCTGGCCGGCGGTCAGGCTCCCGCTTTGGCGCCGTGGACCCCGCCGTCCGCGCCCAGTCTCGCTCCGCCCCACGCCAAACGCCGCATCCAGCAACCGGCCCGTGCCGTGGCGCCGCCAACCCACGCTCGCCAAGCCCATGGCCATGCCCCGACTCGCGAGGGCCTGGGGCCCCAGCGTCTCTCTCTATCTCCTGCCGTCCTAAGCCGGATGTCACGGCTATTCGCGTTTCGGGAAGCTCTATCTCCCCTTTACAGGTTCACGGCCACGTACTTGGTCTCCAGGTACTCGTCGATGCCCTCGTTGCCGCCCTCGCGGCCGATGCCGGACTGCTTGACGCCGCCGAACGGGGCGCCGGCATTCGAGACCATGCCCTGGTTGAGGCCGATCATCCCGGTCTCCAGACCCTCGCAAACCCGCAGGGCCCGCTTGATGTCGCGCGTGAACACGTAGGCGACGAGGCCATACTCGGTGTCGTTGGCGGCGGCGATCGCCTCCTCTTCGGAGCCGAACGAGGCGACGGGCGCCACCGGCCCGAAGATCTCCTCCGTGAGCACCCGGGCTCCGGAGGAGACGTCGGCGAGCACGGTCGGCTCGTAGAAGTACCCGGCGCCGTCGAGCGCGGAGCCGCCGACCACCGCGCTGGCGCCCTTGGCGACGGCGTCTTCGACCAGCTCGGCCACCTTCGAGCGCTGGTCTTCGTCGATCAGCGGGCCGACGTCGACGTCCTCCTCGGTACCGCGGCCGACCTTCAACGAGCCCATGCGATCGGCGAGCCTGGCCACGAAGTCGCCGGCCACGGAGTCGGCGACGTGGAAGCGGTTCGCCGACGTGCACGCCTCGCCGATGTTGCGCATCTTGGCGATCATCGCCCCCTCGACCGCCGCGTCCAGGTCGGCGTCGTCAAAGATCAGGAATGGAGCGTTGCCTCCCAGCTCCATCGATACGTTGAGCACGGTGTCGGCCGCCTGGGCGATCAGCTTGCGCCCCACCTCGGTGGAGCCCGTGAAGCTCAGCTTCCGCAGCCGGGGGTCGCCGATGATCGGCTCGGCGACAGCGCTGGACGACGAGCTGGTGATCACGTTGAGGACGCCGCCCGGGAGCCCGCACTCCTCCAGGACCTGAGCCAGGGCGAGCATGGACAGCGGCGTCAGCTGCGCCGGCTTGATGACCATCGTGCAGCCGGCGGCGATCGCGGGGCCGATCTTGCGCGTGCCCATCGCGTTCGGGAAATTCCACGGGGTGATGAAGAACGAGGGACCGACCGGCTGGCGCATCACCAGCACCCGGCTGGCAGCGTTGCCGGCGACCTTGTAGTTGCCGTCGATCCGCAGCGCCTCGCCAGAGAACCAGCGGAAGAACTCGGCCGCATAGGTGATCTCCGCCTTCGACTCCGCCACGGCCTTGCCCATCTCGAGGGTCATCAGCAGGGCGAGGTCGTCGGCGCGCTCGTTGAGGGCCTCGAAGGCGCGCCACAGGATCTCGCCGCGCTCGTTGGGCGGCGTGGCGGCCCATTCGGGCTGGCTGGCGGCGGCGGCGTCCAGCGCAGCCTTCGCGTCATCCGGGGTGGCGTCCGCGACCTCGCACAACGGCTCGCCCGTCGAAGGATCCTCGACCGCGAGCGTGTGGCCCTGGCTCGCGTCGCGCCACTCGCCACCGATGTAGAGGCGCTTTTCGACCTTGTCGACGACGGTCTGCTCCTGCGTCGCGATGCTCATCCGCAACCTCCAGTCACGGCTTCGGGCCGAGAGTACCCCGGCGATCGACGGGTACACCCGCAGCGTACGGAATGGAAGGGAATCGGCGCCGGCGATCGACCCGGACCCGTGAGCCGCGTAGGCTTCCTCGCGCGACCAAAGCCGGATGGAAGCGAACCGAAGGACAAGCGTGGCATTGGGGCTGGCGGCCTGCGTGGCCGCGCTGGCTGCCCTCGCCCTGCCCGCGGGCGCGAGCGGCGCCAACTGGGTGATCAAGGGGCGGGGCTTCGGCCACGGGGTCGGCATGAGCCAGTACGGCGCCTACGGCTACGCCCAGCACGGGCGTGGCTACCGCGAGATCGTCGGCCATTACTACAAGCACACCAAGATCGGAGACGCCGGGCGGCAAACGATCAGGGTTCTGCTCGCCTCGGGCACCGACTCGGTGAGATTCAGCAAGGCGAGCAGGGCCTGCGGCAAGCCGCTTCGAAGCGACCACGGCTACCGCTTCAAGCAGTCCGGCTCGCAGGTGATCCTGCGGAGCTCCCACGGACGCAGGCTTGCCGGCTGCGGCCCCAGCGCCACAGCCACCGGCGCCGGGGCGATCCGGGTGGGGGGCAAAGGGACCTATCGAGGGAAGCTGAAGGCGAAGGTGGGGAGCGGCGGCCTGCTGGTGATCAACCCGGTCGCGCTGGATGCATACGTGAAGGGCGTGGTGCCGAACGAGATGCCCTCCTCGTGGCCGTTGGCGGCGCTCGAGGCCCAGGCGCTGGCCGCTCGCTCCTACGCGCTGGCAACCGCCGGCGGCGGGGACTTCGACGTCTACGACGACACGCGCAGCCAGGTCTACGGCGGCAAGGACTCCGAGACCGCGCGCACCAACCGGGCGACGAAGCGCACCGCAGGCGAGGTCGTGCGCCAGGGCAAGCAGGTCGCCACGACCTACTTCTTCTCGACCTCTGGCGGTCTGACGGAGAGCATTCAGTATGGCTTCCCGGGCGCCGCGCCGGTCTCGTATTTGAAGAGCGTGCCGGACCCCTACGACGGGGCATCCCCGTACCACAAGTGGACGGTCCGCTACTCGCAGGACCAGATCGAGTCGCGGCTCTCGGGGCTCTTCTCCGGCAAGCTGCGGAAGGTCAAGGTCCTGAAGCATGGGGACTCGCCCCGAATCGTCCGCGCCCGGGTGGTCGGCTCGAAGGGCAGCTCCAACGTCTCCGGCCCTCAGCTGCAGGGGCAACTCGCCCTGAAGAGCACCTGGGCCCGCTTCCACAAGCGCCAGGTGGCGGTGGGTGATATCCGGCCGCGCAGAGCGGCACGATCACACCCGGCGGAGTCGGCGTCCCCACGATTCGATCGCTAGCCCGGCCGGGCGGCCGCCGCGTAGCGCTCCAGGATGCCCGGCCAGCCCTGTGGCCCGCCGATCGACCTGCGCAGCTCCTCCGCCCGCTCGGCGAAGATCTCGAGACCGCGGTGCTCGAGCTCGACCCGGGTGGTCGACGGGCCCTCGGAGATGAAACGCACCTCGACCTCGGTCGCGCTCGCCGGGTCGTGCTCGAAGTCCGCATCCAGCTCCCATGCGATCACCAGGCGGCCGGGTGGCTCGTGGGCGGTCACCCGGCCCCAGTCGCACTCCGTCCCGTCCGGGGCGCGCTCGAAGCAGCGCCCACCCGTGTGAGCTTCGACAATCACCGTCTCCGGGGTCTCGGCTCCGATGTGGTGCTCCTTCGGCCACCAGGTGGCGAACTCGTCGACGAACACCTCGAAGGCACGATCCTGCGGCGCCTTCACCGTGATCGTGCTCCGGACGGTCAGGTCCCTGGTCTGCTCGGTCATCGGACCTCCTTTCTCGCCGCCCTCCGAAGACCGGCGTCGCTTGGGTTGCTCGCTGATCGCTCGGCCGCTTCCTTGAACGCGCTCAGGGACCGGTTCCAGAACCGGTCGAGATAGGCGCGCAGGGCCCCGACCCCGTCGGGGTCGAGCCGGTAGAGCCGCCGATTGCCCACCCGCTGGTTGCGCACCAGCCCGGCCTCCTTCAGCACCCGCAGGTGCTGGGAGACCGCCGGCCGGCTGACCGGCAGCTCGCGGGCCAGCTCGCCGACCGCGCTTGGGCCCTCGCCGAGACGCTCGAAGATCGCCCGACGCGTCGGGTCGCCCAGGGCGCTCATCCCTTCAGCATGGTAAGTGGCCACTAACCGTAAGCTACCACTTACCGCGTGGCGCCCGCCCCTCCTAGCCGTCGGGATACGGCTGCACGGGAATGCCGTGGTCCGTCTGGCGCATCCCGATCTCGTACGCGGCGGCGCCGCTGAGCTCGAAACGCTCGGGCTCGCGGCCGCGGTGCTCGATCTCCAGCTCCAGGTCGGCGATCGAGCAGTTGAGCGTGTTGTGCTCCGGGCCCTTCGGGTCGGCGTAGATCCAGGCGACGAAGTTCCGCGGCTCCGACGAGACGCGCCCGCGCAGCTTCACGTCCTTGCCCGAGAGCTGAAACTCGCACCAGGTCGGATGCTCGTCGAGCTTCGTCGACAGGATGCGATCGAAGCCGCCCAGCCGATGCTCGGAGCCATCGATGCGCAGCATCCCGTTGGCCACCCAGGGTGTGGTCATCGGCCCGACCTTGATCCGGCCGGCGGCCAGGTCGAGATAGCTTCCACGCTCGCCGCCCAGGTCCGCCCCCTGGATCCAGACCCAGCGCTCGGCATGCTCGGTCCCCCAGTTGTGACCGATCATCCCCGGCCACTCGGCGAGCTCGATTCGCTCCCCGCCGAGCGTCACCGTTCCCTCGAAGCGGGCGCTCGGGTAGGGACTGAGGAACTTGGTGCGCGGCAGGGACGCCTCGTACAGGCGCTCGTAGGGAAGGTGGTGGAACGCCTCGCCGGGATCGGCGAAGCTGAGGTCCCAGCCGGCCCGGAGGTCGGGCGTGTCGATCTCCCCGGTGGCCCTGCCGGGCTCGAGCACGGCGCCGTCAACCCGGATGTAGGCGCCCTCGGGCGCCGACAGCTCCCCGGCGCCGAAGCCGGCCTTGACCGCTCGGGGGCCTGGCGCGTCGGCGTCGAACACGGTCAGCCACAACGCGGCCGTGGGCTCCTCGGCGGGCCGTTTGTGGACCGTGTGCCGGATCCATACGCTCTGGCCCCCGGTGGGTCGCGAGGCCTTCAGGTAGAGGCTCTCGTAGTGGCCGGCCTGACCAGCGAGGCGGGGAAAGCGAGGCTCGGTTCGCACCCGCGGAAATCTAACGGCAGCGCCCCTGGGCCCGGCACGCCCGGCGCCACCTTCGAACAGAACTGGCCCGCCACGCGATCCGCTCAGTGGCGAATCGTGATCACGTCCCCGTCGCGAACGACGTAGTCGCGGCCCTCGGTTCGGATCAGCCCGCCTTCCCGGGCCTCGCCGTAGCCTCCGGCGTCGACCAGCTCGCGCCAGGCGATCACCTCCGCGCGCACGAATCCTGACTGGATGTCGGTGTGCACCTTGCCGGCGGCATCCCAGGCGGTGAGCCCGCGGCGAAGCGCCCGTGCCCGCGCCTCGCTGCCGCGATGCGCCGTGAAGAACGTGACCAGGTCGAGCAGCTCGTAGGCGGCGCCCACGAGGCGCTCCAGCCCGGGCTCCACGAGCCCCAGCTCGGAGCGCATCTCGATCGCCTCGCCCGTCGCCAGCTCTGCCAGCTCCGCCTCGATCCGGGCGCTGACCGCGATGCAGCCGGCGCCGTGGCGCCGCGCGTGCTCGACCAGCTCCTCCGGAGGCTCGCCATCTCCCTCATCGACGTTGGCGACGTAGAGCACCGGCTTGGAGCTCAGTGCCTGAAGGTGCGCCGGTGCGTCCGGCGCCAGAGCCGGGGCGGGCACGCCACGCGCCGGCTCCCCCCGGCTCAGCGCCTCGACCACCCCCTGCAGCCAGTCGCGTTCGGCCGCGATCTCCTTGGCACCGGACGCAGCCTCCTTGCGGACCCGCTCCAGACGTCGCTGCGCCTGGTCGAGATCGGCGAGCAGCAGCTCGGCGTCCACGATCTCGGCGTCGGCGAGCGGCTCCACGCGTCCGTCGGGATGAGGGACCCGCTGGTCGGCGTGGGTGCGAACGACGTGGCAGATCGCGTCGGTCTCGCGGATCTCGGCGAGGAAGCGGTTTCCCAGCCCCTCTCCCGCCGAGGCGCCGCGCACCAACCCGGCGATGTCGTGGAACTCGATCGTCTCCCGGACCTGCGGGTCCGCGCCGGCCGCCTGCGCCACCGCCGCCAGGCGCCCGTCGGGCACGTCGACGATGGCGACGTTCGGCTCGACCGTCGTGAACGGGTAGGCGGCGGTCTCGGCGCCGGCCCGGGTGAGCGCATTGAAGAGCGTCGTCTTGCCGGCGTTGGGCAGCCCGACGATGCCGACCTTCACGAGCGCCCTGGCTCGCCTTCCCCCGCGGGGCGGCCGGCCGACGTCCGGGGGGCGGAGGCGCTGCGGCGCCCGGCAGCGCCGGGGCCATCGCCGGAGGCGGCCGCCGAGGGGGCGGCGCTCGTCACCAGATCGATCAGGCGATCCTCGGCGCCCTTCCCGCGCAGCCCGGGCCACAGGCGGCCGATCAGCAGGCCGATCGCCGCGCCGCCCAGCACGTCCGAGGGGTAGTGCATGCCGAGGTAGGGGCGTGTCAGGCAGATTGCGGCGGCCAGGCCGTAGAGCGGCGGCCGCGCGCCCGGAGCGACGCGCCCCATCGCGGTCGCCGCCGCCAGCGACGAGGTTGCGTGGGCCGACGGGAAAGAGAGCTCGCTGGGAGCGCTGGCCAGCGGCGGCAGGCGGCGAAGCCGCGGGCGCCGGCGGCGCACCGCGAGCTTGACCAGGTAGTTGACCCCGACGGCAGCGGGCGCTACGGCGGCGGCGCGCAGCCAGCGAGGGCGTCGGGTCGGGTCGGCGGTGGCGGCCCCCATGCCGATCGCCACCCAGACCGCACCCCACTCTCCCGCCCTGCCGAGCGCCTTCACCGCTTCCTCGACCTGGGGCGCGTGGTAGCGGGTGCGCATCCCGCGAAGCAGGCGCCGATCGAGTCTTTGGAGGCGCTTGAGCACCGGTCGCAGCATAGGGCTCCACCGTCCGGGAGAATCCCTGCGGATGGAGGCGATCACGGCGCCGAAGATGGTTCCCGGCTACCGCCACGTGCCGGGGAATCACTGCGGCTCGACGGCACTTCGCAACCTGCTCGCCTTCCACGGCACCGAGATCTCCGAGGAGATGGCACTCGGGCTCGGCGCGGGCGTCAGCTTCTACTACGTGGCGCTCGACGGACAATCGCCGTCGCGGTTCACGAACGGGCGCGTCGGGCGGCTCGAGGAGCAGTTCGTGGAGCTGACCGCGGCGCCGATCCGCCTCGAGACCTTCGCCGACTCCCATGCCTCGTGGGAGGCGGCGCGGACCGCAGTCGACGGAGGCCGTCCGGCCATCCTGCTGACCGACCTGTACTACCTCGACCACTACGGAACCTCGGCCCACTTCCCCGGTCACGCCGTGATCCTTGCCGGCTACGACGCCGAGGTCGCGTACCTCTCCGACACCTCGTTCGAGGAGCTGCAGACGACGCGCCTCGACAACCTGGCCCGGGCCCGCCACGGCAAGCACCCCGTCTTTCCCCTCGACGGCCACATGCTCACCGTGTCGGAAGGGGCCGAGCTGGGAGACGTCCGTGAGGCCTCGGCGCGCGCGATCGAGGGCAATGCCAAGCGGATGCTCGATCCCCCCCTTGGTGACTACGAGGGCCTGCCGGCGCTGCGCCGTTTCGCCGCCGAGGTCGGCGACTGGCCTCAGCAGGTCGAGGACTGGCGCTGGTGCGCGCGCTTCTGCTACCAGGTGATCGAGCGTCGCGGAACCGGTGGCGGCAACTTCCGGCTCATGTACTCGCGATTCCTCGAGGAGGCGGGTTCGAAGGGCGCGCCTCTCGCCGCCGACGCGGCCGCGAGCTGGACCGCGCTTGCCGAAGCCCTGCTCGCCGCCAGCGAGGCCGACGGACCCGAGCCCGACCTGTGGTCGCGGATCCGGGGCGCGGCGGCCGAGGCGCTGGATGCCGAGGAGCGCCTGTGGCCGGCGCTCGCCGGATAGCGGCGTTCGACCCGGCGCGGGTCAGGCTTGGAAGCGGGCGAAGTAGCCGAGCTTCGGCCCCACCCGGCGCTCGAAGCGCAGCCCGGCGGCCTCCGCTCGGCGCCCGAGCGAGCCCTGGGTGACGTAGTGCGGGTCGCCGAACAGCTCACCCACGACCAGGCGCCCTCCCGGCTTCAGCACGCGAGCGACCTCGCCGAGCGCCGCGTCCTGGTCAGGGATCTCGCCGAGCACCGTGATCAGGATCACGGCATCGAAGCGATGGTCCTCCCAGTCGAGGCTCTGGGCGTCGCCGCGGGTGGGGTTGACGTTCCCAAGGCCGCGCTCGCGGGCGCGGCGGACCGTGTGGTCGAGCATCTCCTGCTGGATGTCGAAGATCTCGATCGCCCCGTCGTCGCCGACCCACTCCGCGAGGTCGAGCGTGTAGTAGCCGGTGCCGGGGCCGATCTCGAGCACGCGCTCGCCGTGCTGCGGCTCGAGGATCTCGCGCAGGCGGTCGCGGGTGATCAGCGGATGCGGCGCCTCGACCCAGAAGCGCTGGCTGTAGGGGCACGCCGAGGGGTTCTTGCGCCACCACAGCGCCACTGCGCCCACCGCCAGGGCGCCGAGTCCGACCAGCTTCCTCACGTGTCGGAGAAGCCGATCGTATGCGGGGCGGCGGCTACGCGGACGAACACCACCTGACGCAGGTCGAGCGAGATCGTGCCATCCTCGGACTCGAGCTCGTACCAGGTGGCGGCTTCGCTCGGCGGCTTGTCGGTGGAGGCGAGCGCCTCCCGCAGCGCCTCGAGGTGCCTGGACACGAGCCGGGAGCTCATCACCTGGCCGCCCCCGAAGCCGATCTCGACCCGCTTCATCTCCTCGTTCATCGGCTGTCTCCTCGGTCTCGCCAATCGCCCTCGACCGGCTCGACGAGCTCGGTGAGCGAGCCGCCGGTCGCCTTCGGATGCAGGAATGCGACGCGGCTGCCCCAGATGCCGGCCCGAGCTTCGGAGTCGATCAGCTCGACGCCGGACTCCTTCAGGGTCGCCAGGGTCGCATCGATGTCCGCGACCCGGTAGGCGACGTGATGAATGCCCTCGCCGCGGCTGGCGATGAACCGGCCGACCGCGGTGTCGGGCCCCAGCGGGCGAAGCAGCTCCACGTGCCCCTCGCCGACCTCGAGCAGCAGCGCCTCCACCCCCTGTGACTCGACCGTCTCCCGGTGCACGACGGGCATCCCGAAGGTGCCCTCATACAGGGCCGTCGCCCGCTCCAGGTCGGATACGGCGACGCCCACGTGATCGATCAGCTCGAACACCGGGGCAAGTCTATTGACGGCGAGATTGCGCCTCGCGGCCGACCCACGGCGACTTTGCGCGCCCGGCGCGCCAGACTGGCCACATGCGCGAGCTCGCCGAGCGCCTTCGCGGCATCCCCGGAGTGGCGGCGGTGACCCTGGGCGGCTCGCGCGCCACCGATACCGCGCGCCAGGAAAGCGACTGGGACTTCGGCCTCTACTATCGCGGCCGGATCAGCGCGGATGACGTGCGAGCGCTGGGATTCGAGGGCGAGGTGGTAGAGCCGGGCGAGTGGGGTCGGCTGGTCAACGGCGGCGCCTCGCTCACCGTCGACGGGCAGCGGGTCGATCTCTTGTATCGCGACCTCGAGGTGGTCGAGCACTGGGTCGCCGAGGCCGGCGCGGGTCGCTACGAGGTGGACCGGGTCGAGGGCTATGTGGCGGGGATGGCCACCTACGTGCTCGCCGGAGAGCTTGCCCTGGCCGAGGTGCTGGCCGGCGAGTTGCCCCGTCCCGGGTTCCCGGAGCCGCTGCGCGAGTCCGCGCCTCCCCGCTGGCGGGCGAGCTCGTCGTTCTCGCTGGGCGTCGCGGAGGCGATCGCCGGGCGCGGCGACGTGGCCACATGTGTCGGATTGCTGTCCAAGGCGACGATCGAGGCGGCGCAGGCGGCGATCGCCGAGCGCGGCGAGTGGGCCCTGAACGAGAAGGGGATCGCCCGCACAGCCGGTTTGGGGCGCCGGGCGGAGTCGATCCTCGCGGCCCCCGGCGATCGCGCCTTCGAGCTCGGGCGCTCGGTCGAGCTGATCCGGGTGGCTCTCGGACCTCTAGGGCGACTCGTCCGGGGGCTCGGAGGCCAGGGCCTGGGCGCGATCGCCCGGAAGGTCCTCGGCCTGCTGGCGCTCTTCGAGCTCGCGGGGTGGCGTTACGCCGGAGCGATCCCGTCCCATGATCTGGCGGATCTCGTCGCGCTCCAGCACCTCATTGGCCAGCAGGCGCTCGGCGATCTCGTCGAGCAGGTCCCGGTGGTCGGCCAACAGGCGGTAGGCGCCCCGGTAGGACTCCTCCGAGATCGCCTCCACCTCCTCGTCGCGGGTGCGACGCAACGCCTCGGACACGTTGTTGTCGTCGGCTGGGACCTGATGGGAGCGGATCGAGGTGCCCATCGCGAACTCGTAGACCATCGAGCGCGCGATGTCGGTGACCCGCTTCAGGTCATCCGCGGCTCCCGTCGTCACCCGACCGAAGGTGATCTGCTCCGACACCCGCCCCGCGAGGAGGACCTTCATGTAGTCGATCAGCTCCTCGCGCGACTTCAGGTAGCGGTCCTCTTGAGGAAGGTTGAGCGTGTAGCCGAGCGCCTTGCCCCGGGGGACGATGGAGACCTTCTGCACCTTGTCCACGCTTGGCAGGAGCTCGGACACCAACGCATGCCCGGCTTCATGCCAGGCGACCACCCGCTTCTCGTGGGCGGTGATCACCTTCCGCGACTGCAGTCCGGCGACCACGCGCTCGAAGGCGTTCTCGAAGTCGGCTTGAGTGATGAAGTCGCGATCGCCGCGGCCGGTCAGGATCGCCGCCTCGTTGCAGAGGTTGGCCAGATCCGCGCCCGTGAGGCCGGCCGTGTGGCGCGCCATTCGCTCCATGTCCACATCCTGGGCGAGCGGCTTGCCGCGCGTGTGCACCCCGAGGATCCGCTCGCGCCCCCGCATGTCGGGCGGTGGCACAAACACCTGGCGGTCGAAGCGCCCCGGCCGCAACAGGGCTCGGTCGAGTTTTTCGAGCATGTTCGACGCGGCCATCACGATCACGTTGTCGACGGAGTCGAAGCCGTCCATCTCGACCAGGAGCTGGTTCAGCGTCTGATCGCGTTCGCCCGAGATGTCCGAGCCGCGGTGGGCCCCGACGGCGTCGAGCTCGTCGATGAAGATGATCGCCGGGGCGTTGTCGCGGGCCTGCTTGAACAGTCGCCGGATTCGCGCCGCGCCCAGGCCGGCGAACATCTCCACGAACGAGGAGGCCGACTGGCCGAAGAAGTTGGCCCCGGACTCGTGGGCGACGGCCTTGGCGAGCAGGGTCTTGCCGGTGCCCGGCGGGCCGTGCAGCAGGATGCCCTTCGGCACCGTCGCACCAAGGCGCTTGAACTGCTTCGGGTGCCGCAGGAACTCGACCACCTCGCGCAGCTCGTCCTTGGTCTCATCGACTCCAGCGATGTCGGCCCAGGTGACGGAGCTGGCGGACCTGGGCGTGATCTGCTGCGGCTTGGTGCGCGGCATCAGCCTCAGGGTTCGCCACACCAGGTAGACGAGCACCCCCATCAAGAGCAGCGGAGCCCACAGGCTGACGTAGTTCTGGAACTCGAGCCAGTCGAGGCCCAGGATCGCGAGCGTCGTCGTCATCTGCCGTCGAGTCCTCCCCCGGTGGATCCGTACCTACAAGGTATCGGCAGTCCCCGGCTGTGACTGAACGTCCCCTGCCAGCGACGCCTCTGCCCGCAGGATCTCGCGGAGCGCCGCCGAGCCCACCTCGAGCTGCTCTTCGCTCGGCTCGCGGGTCGAGAAGGCACGCTGGATCTCGTGCCCGATGCGGTGGATCGCCCGGCCGAGCGGCGAGTCGGGCCGGCGCTCGGCGTATGCGAAGAGCTCCACCGCCCCCGAGACGCTCGCCGCCGCCGCGGCCGCCCGCGGCAGCGGCCCCGGGCGCCTGAACAGCCTCTCGGTGGCCAGCTGGCCGGCCACCGAGAGGATCAGCAGGGGCGCGATCAGGTTGGAGCCGCAGCGCTCGTGCTCCTTGGGGGCGTCGGCAGGGTCGAGGCTGTGGTGCTCATAGGCGCCGATCGCCTTGTGCTCGACGCCGTGATATGCGGCCAGGTCTCGATCGCGAAGCGCCGCCGCGGCAGGCAGCACGCCGAGCAGCGCGATCACGCCCTCGCGGAGGGTGGCGCGGCCGCCGGATGCCCCCCGTCCCAGGCGGCGGATCACCCCGCTCACCGCGGCGGTGGCCAGCGCGACTGCGAGCACCTGAGGGTCCTCGATCGGCAGCCGCGCCGCGGGTAGGCTCCGGCGGGCCACCGGGATGACCGCGAACGCCTCCGCCAGCCGCAACGGGCCGCGAAGCAGGGGCGTCGACCCCAGCCGGCCCCGCGAGAACACGGGCTTGGGGCCCGAGGCAACCTCGATCCGGCCGTCGCGGCTGCGGGCCGCGGCCGCCCAGGCCCTGGGGCCGTGGATCAAAAGACCGTTGCGAAGCGCCATCCCGCCGAGGCGAAGCGGCTCCTCCTCACGGCCCGTTCCGTTGCCCACGGGGGGATCGGCGGAGGCGCCATTTCCCGAATGGCTCATCCGAGCACCGTCTGAACGATGTCGAGATAGAACCGCGCGGCGAGGTCGATGTCGACGGCCGCCGCCCGCTCATCGGCGCCGTGCATGAGCGGTGTCGACTCCGGCAGGGCCATCTCGCGCTGAGGGCAGAAGCCGTAGACGACAGCCGAGTCGAACGCCTCACGGAACCAGTGGCTGTCGCTGAAGCCCGCCATCACGACCGGGACCAGGGTGGCCGCCGGGTCGGCCCGGGCGAGCCATTCCTCGATCGCCGTGGTCAGGGGCGAGTCGGCGGGGGAGCGGTTCCCGACCACGGAGTCCTTGAACTCCAGCTCGAGCCCCTCGGCCGCCTCGCCCAGCAGCGCCCGGGCATCCTCGCGGGCCTTCTCCGGACCCATGCCGGGCGGCACGCGACAGTCCACCAGCAGCTCGGCGCGCGACGGGATCACGTTCTCCTTCGAGGAGGCGCTGGCCATGGTTGGCACCATGGTCACCCTAAGCATCGGCTCCGCGAGATAGGCGGTGACCTCGGGGGCCACTTCGCGCAGCCGCTCGACGGCCGCTTCGAGCCCGTCGCGATCGTGCCCGTCGACATCCTCGCCCGTCAGCGCGGCCAGGAAGGCCACCCCTTCGGGCGTCGGGTCGAGCGGCGGCTGTCCGCGCAGGCGCTCCAGCGCCGGGGCGAGCTTCAGGAGCGCGTTGTCGCCCATGCCAGGGAGCGAGGCGTGACCGGCGACGCCGCGCGCCCGGATCAGGAAGCGGCACGGTCCCTTCTCGCCCACGCAGAGGGTGTAGAAGCGCCGGCCGCCCAACTCGAAGGAGCTGCCCCCGCCCTCGTTGAGCACGTAGTCGGAACGCACCTTGTCGGGGTGCTCGCGGCACAGCCACCGGGCGCCGGCGGCGGCCCCCGTCTCCTCGTCGGCGGTCGTGACGACCAAGAGCTCTCCCCTGGAAGGACGCCAGCCCTCGCGGCCGAGCGCCGCGGCCGCGGCCACCTCGGCGGCCACCTGGCCCTTCATGTCCTGCGCCCCCCGGCCTCGAACCTCTCCGTCGATGATGTCGCCCGCCCACGGATCAAAGCTCCATTCGGAGGGGTCGGCCGGAACCGTGTCCGCGTGGCCCAGCAGGCAAAGCGTCGGTCCCGGGTTGTCGCCGCGCAACCGCGCGACCAGGTTCGGACGGCCGGGCTTGGCGGCCAGGAGCTCGCATTCGAACCCCGCCTCGGTCAGGGTCTCGGCCAGCGGCAACTGGGCCCCCTCCTCGTTGCCGGGAGGGTTGACGGTGTCGACCTTGATCAGCTCCTGCAGGAGCGCCACCGCCCGGTTGCCGACCTCGTCCGCGGCCTCGGTCACAGCTGGTGCAGCGGTCTCCTCACCCATGGGCCCAGGTTACTCGTAGTTGGATGAGTGTCCCACGCGCGGATCGTGTCTCGATAACGCACGAAACCGCATGCGTTTCGAGGCAAGCATGGCGGCCCGCACCGACCTGGTTGCCTTCGTACATCACATAGATGAACAATGGCAACCACGTCCGAAGAGAGGCAGCCAGCTCCCCTACTTGCCTGTTTTCGGATGCCGATGCGGCTCGAGTGCGTCCACGCCCGGGTCATACTGGATTGGGATGGAGCGGCTGTTCGACACGGGCCAAACGCCGGCTCAGCGGACCGGCGTCCCGCCGGCGGAGGCGCCCCTGCCGGTCCGGATGCGACCGCGCTCGCTGGAGGAGCTTCTCGGCCAGGAGCACCTGCTGGGCGAGGGGTCTGCGCTGCGCGCGGCGATCCACACCGGGGAGCCCCATTCGGCGATCCTGTACGGGCCGCCGGGCTCCGGGAAGACCACCCTGGCCAGGATCATCGCCACCGGGTGCCGCGGGGCCTTCGAGGAGTTCTCCGCGGTGAACGCGGGCCGGGCCGAGGTCCGGGCCGTGATCGAGCGGGCAGAGGAGCGTCGCAGGGCCTCGGACGAGCCGACGATCTTCTTCCTCGACGAGATCCATCGCTTCAACAAGGCCCAGCAGGACGCGCTGTTGCCCGCGGTCGAGGAGGGGCTGGTGACGCTGATCGGGGCGACGACCGAGAACCCCTACTTCGAGGTCAATTCGGCCCTTCTTTCACGGGCGCAGCTGTACGAGCTGCGCGCCTTGGAGCCGCGCCACATTCATAGCCTGCTGGACCGCGCTCTCGCCGACCCCGAACGGGGGATAGGTGAGCCCCCGGCGGTCGATCCCGCGGCGCTGGAGCTGCTCGCCACCCGCTCGGGTGGCGATGCGCGGGTGGCGCTGTCCGCGCTCGAGCGCGCAGCGGAGACGGCGCGGGCCGGGAGCCATCCGGTCGATCTGGAGACCGCCGAGGACGCGCTGCAGCGCAAGGCGCTCAGCTACGACCGCGAGGGCGATCGCCACTACGACTACACCTCGGCGTGGATCAAGGCCACCCGTGCCTCCGACCCCGACGCATCGCTCTACTACCTCGCGGTGATGCTGGAGGGCGGCGAGGACCCCCGGTTCATCGCCCGGCGCATGGTCGTCCTCGCCTCCGAGGACGTCGGCAACGCCGACCCCCAGGCGCTCGTCGTCGCCAACGCCGCCGCCGAGGCGGTGGACCGGGTGGGTCTGCCCGAGTGCCGCCTCAACCTCGCCCAGGCCGCCGCCTACCTGGCGCTCGCCCCGAAGTCGAACGCCTCCTATCGCGGCATCCAGCGAGCCACGGCCCACGTTCGCGAGCACGGTGCGAAGGCTCCTCCCTCATACCTGCGGGACGCTCACTACCCGGGCGCCCGCAAGCTCGGCCGCGGGATCGGCTACGTCTACCCCCACGATGAGCCGGGGGGCGTCGCCGGTCAGCCGGTGATCCCGGAAGGTCTCGAGGCCGAGCGGTTCTACGACCCCACGGACCGTGGGTTCGAGGCGGAGCTTCGACGCCGGCTCGAGCAGATTCGAGGCCGTCTCGACGAGCCCGGGCGCAGCTCAGGCTAGGAAGCTGCGCGGCTCGTCCTCGAAGATCTCTGACCTCGCCGCAACTCCATGGCCTGGTCCGTGTTCTGGCCTTAGAGAGCGAAAGAGGCGGGGGTCCTTCGCGCTCACACAAACCGAGCCACGCCGCAGCGACCACCTGCATGCGGCAAGGCATCGATGGCGGCCCGCGACCGATCGTCGCGGGCCGCCGGCTCGGTTCGCCTCGCACGAGGCTCGGCTGCCGGGACTCGTTCGGGGGCCCGAGCCATAGAATCGGCGGCCCATGGGGCAGCTCGAGTCCTTCAACCCGGCGACCGGCGAGCTGATCGGCGCCGTTGAGACTCTCAATCCCGACCAGGTGCAGGCGGTCGTCGACGACGTCGCCGAGGTCCAGCCCTTCTGGGCACAGCTGACCCTCACCGACCGCTCCCGGTATCTGCGCAGGGCCGCCGACGTGCTGGTCGAGGAGGTCGACGAGATCGCCGAGCTCCTCACCCGCGAGCAGGGAAAGCCGATCACCGAGAGCTACACGATGGAGGTCGTCCCGACGATCGACGTTCTCCATTGGTGTTCGCAGGAGGGGCCGAAGATCCTCGCCGACGAGCCGATCCGCATGGGCCAGGCCCTGTTCCTTTCGAAGAAGGCCAAGTTCAGCTACGAGCCGCTCGGCGTCGTCGGCGTGATCGCGCCCTGGAACTACCCGTGGGCGATTCCCTTCGACGAGGTGGCGATGGCGCTGATGGCCGGCAACGGCGTCGTCCTCAAGCCCGCAAGCCTGACCCCTCTGCTCGGCGAGCGGATCCGCGAGACGTTCGAGAAGGCGGGCCTGCCGGAGGGCCTGGTGCGGGTCGTCCACGGCGGCGGCGCGGTCGGCGGGGCGCTGTGTGAGTCGTCGGCGCGGAAGATCTTCTTCACCGGCTCGGTCGAGGTGGGCCGCACGGTCGGGGAGATCTGTGCCAGGCAGCTGAAGGGCTCGGTGCTGGAGCTCGGCGGCAAGGACCCGCAGATCGTCTGCGCCGATGCCGACCTCGACAACGCCGTCTCCGGGTGCGTTTGGGGAGGGTTCGCGAACGCCGGCCAGACCTGCTCGGGGATCGAGCGAACCTATGTGGTCAAAGAGGTCGCAGACCGCTTCCTCGAGGGCGTCTCGCGCCGGGCGGGGGAGCTGTCCGTCGGCGATCCGATGGAGTGGGAGACGGAGATCGGCCCGATGGTCTCCGAGGACCAGTTCGGCGTCGTCACCGAGCTGGTCGACGACGCGCTCGAGGGTGGGGCCCGGCGGGTGGCCGGCGGGCCGCGTGAAGTCCCCGGCTTCAGCGGCAAGTTCATCGCCCCGACGGTGCTGGCCGGGGTCGAGGACGAGATGCGGATCATGCGGGAGGAGATCTTCGGCCCGGTGGTGCCGATCATCGTCGTCGACTCGGAGGAGGAGGCCCTGCGACGGGCAAACGACTCCAAGTTCGGCCTCGGCGCCTCGATCTGGACCAAGGACCGCGCCAAGGGCGAGCGGATGGCGAGCCGGGTCGAGTCCGGGATGGTCTGGATCAACGACCACTCCTACACCCACGCCGCCTGCCAGTGCTCGTGGGGCGGCGTCAAGGAGTCGGGACTCGGGCGCTCGCACTCGAAGTTCGGCTTCTACGAATGCGTGGACATAAAGCTCGTCTCCTGGGAGCCGGGCATGACGCGGGACTTCTGGTGGCAGCCGTATGACCGCACCCTGGGGCAGGCGGTCCGCGCCTCCGCGCGCCTGCTCTACGGGCACAACGGCCAGCGACTGAAGGCGCTTCGCGAGGGCGGCGTGCCGTTGATCAGGGTCGGCGCCCGCACCCTGCGCAAGGAACGCTGACCACAGGGTCAGCGAGCAGACAGGCCCGCGACTGAACCTCCGGCGCCCTCGTTCGGTATCAATGGAGCGTGGGTTGGATTTCGCGTGCTTGGAGGTGAATGAGGTGAGCAGGCTCGATCTCGAGACCAGGCCGAGGAGGCGCCCTCGCTGGGCGATTCTGCTTGGGCTCGCCTGTGGCGCCGTCCTGGTCGCCGCCGGGCTGGCGCTGGCTGCGGACGACACGGTGACGGCCTCGAACAGCAGGAACTCCTACACGGGCATGAGCAACTCGCCCAGCATCCCGGGCGGCGGGACCCTGGACTTCCGGAACACGAGCTCGTTCACCACCCACAGCGTGACCGCCAACCTGAGGGGACCGGATGGCCGCTCCCTGTTCACGAGCGGCCTGTTCGCCGGCCACGGAACCACCCGCGCCGTGAAGGGCGTCCAGTACCTCGGGCCGGGCACCTACAAGTTCCACTGCACGACCCACCCCTTTTCGATGACGGGGACGCTCACAGTGATCGGCAGTGGCAGCCCGGTCGCGCGGCCCGACATCGACGTGTCGATCCTGAGCAGCAGGATCGGCAAGGTGCGCCGCACCAAGCAACTCAAGGTGCAGGTGGACGCGACGACGAACAGCAACAACGTGGCGCTGGTGGCCAAGAAGGGCTCCAAGAAGCTCGCCCGGAAGGCAAACGTGGACGTCGGCGCGGGCGACTCGAAGTCGATCTCGATGCGTCTCACGAAGAAGGGCAAGCGGGCGCTCAAGGGCCACAACCGGGCGACGGTCAAGCTGCGGGGCACGGTTCCCTTCGGAGCGCCCGCCGGCGCGAAGCGCACCTTGCACTAGCAGCCCGAGGCCATCCCCTGGCGTCCCGGGGACATCGCGGGCGCTACATTCGCCCGCATGGCCGAGGTTCGACTGCCGGAGCCCCTCGCGGCCCGGACGAAGGATCGCGAGCACGCAGGGCGCGCGATCGAGGTGGCGGGCCTGTGGCGCGAGTTCGGCGACCGGGCGGTGCTTCGCGACGTCACCCTCGAGCTGCGCCAGGGCGAGACGCTCGCCGTGCTCGGCCCGAACGGCGCCGGCAAGACCACCCTGTTGCGGGTGTTGGCGACCCTGCTTCGCCCCACGGCGGGCGCCGTCTCGGTGCTCGGCTGCGCGCTGCCTCGCCAGGCCTGGAAGGCACGCGGGCGGATCGGCTACCTGGGTCACGAGGCGCTCCTGTACCGCGACCTCACCTGCGCCGAGAACCTGCGCTTCCACGCCCGCCTTCACGGGCTCGGAGGCGAGGCCGCCGAGCGCATCGCCCAGCTCCTCGATCGGGTCAGGATGTCGCGGCTTTCGGGCGAGCGGGTTGGGAACCTGTCCGCGGGGATGGTGCAGCGGCTGGCCGTCTGCCGCGCCGTCCTCCACCGGCCGGAGTTGCTGCTGCTGGACGAGCCGCGCTCCCACCTCGATCCCGAGGCGGCGGCCATGGTCGAGCCGCTGATCGGTTCGGCCACCCCGCTCACCCGCGTGCTCGTCACGCATGAGATCGACGCCGCGCTGGCCGAGGGGGACCGGGTCTTGGCCCTGCGGGCCGGGGGAGCGGTTGCCTATGCGGGGCCGGTCAGCGGGCTGTCTCTCGGCGACGCGAGGGCGATCTACGGCGGCGCGCCGTGAACGCCTTCAAGGCAATCCTGTTCAAGGACCTGAGGGTCGAGCTGCGGACCCTGCAATCGGTACCGGCGATGGTCCTGTTCGCGGTCACCACATTCGTTCTGTTCCGCTTCGGCCTCGACCGCAGCGCGCTGAGCGGCAGCCTGGCCGCCGGGGTTCTGCTGGCCACCGTCCTGTTCGCCGCGATCCTGGCGATCAACCGCCTGTTCGTCGCCGAGCGAGACGAGGGCGGCTTCGACGCGATCCGCCTGGCCCCGGTCGACGGCACCGCGCTGATGGCGGCGAAGGCCGTGGCGCTGGTCGCATACCTGCTGGTGCTCGAGGCGATCGGGCTACCCGTGTTCGCGGTCTTCTTCCTCGATTCTTGGACGGGGCTGGCGCCGCTTTTGGGCGTCCTGGTGCTCGCCGACCTCGGCCTGGCAGCCACTGGCGTGCTGGTGTCGGCGATCGCCGCCAACTCGCGCGCTCGCGACCTGCTCGTGCCGCTGGTGCTCCTGCCCCTGCTGGTCCCGGTGATGATCGCCGCCGCCGGCGCCGCCGAGGGGTTGCTCGCCGCAGGCGGGCCGTCGTACGACGGGATCGGCAAATGGCTGGCGATCCTGGCCCTCTACGATGTGACCTTCCTCTTGGTCGGATATGCCGTCTACGACTTCCTCCTGGAGGACTGATCCGGCGGTGAGCGCATGAAGGTCCTCAGCCTGCGAGCACAAGCAGCGGCCACGGTCGCGGTCCTCGTGGCCGGCTTCGCCCTGGTCTTCTTCTACGCGCCGCTCGACGCCGAGGGCTTCATCCAGAAGATCTTCTACCTGCACGTGCCGCTCGCGATCTGCTCGCTGGTCGGCTTCGTGGTCGCCGGGATCCACGCCATCCGCCACCTGCGAAGCGGCGACCCGGTGCACGACGCGCGCTCCTACGTCTCCATCCACCTGTCGGTCATCTTCGGAGTCGCCGTCCTGCTCACCGGCTCGATCTGGGCCAGGGCCGAGTGGGGCAAGTGGTGGGTCTGGGACGAGCCGACGCTGGTCAGCTTTCTGATCGTCTTCTTGCTGTATGCGACCTACTACCCGCTGCGCTACGCGATCGAGGACCGTGAGCGCCAGGCCCGCTACGCATCGGTGTTCGCGATCACCGCGGGCGCCTTCGTGCCGCTCAACTTCATCGCCGTACGCCTGGCCCAGCCGCTGATTCACCCGCGGACCTTCTCCTCCGCCGGAGGCCTGCCCGGCTCGATGCTGTTCACCTTCTGCGTCTGCCTGGCGGGGATGGCGCTCCTATGGCTGTCGCTGGTGCGCTTCGAGCTGGCGGCGAAGTCGGCCTCGGCAAAGCTGTCGCGCCTGCGGC
The DNA here is from genome assembly GCA_963760665.1 of uncultured Actinomycetes bacterium. Classification (GTDB taxonomy): domain Bacteria; phylum Actinomycetota; class Thermoleophilia; order Solirubrobacterales; family 70-9; genus AC-56. Next base: position 599,389 of record CAVXDS010000006.1, on the reverse strand, counting down.
GTGCGCTCGAGGGCGAGGCCTATGCCCCGCCGGGCACCGGTTCCCGAATCGCGCCCGGCGTCCCCTCACGGGCGGCGTCGGCGAGCTTGATGAGCGACCCGACGAGCCCGGGCGTCTGATGCCCGCCCTGCCGCTCGACGAGGCGGGGAAGTACGTCGCCGCGGCCTACGTGGTGTTCGTCGCCCTGATCCTGGTCTACGTGGCGATCATGGCCGCGAAGCTGCAGCGGATCGAGCGCGAGCTGGGTGAGCTCGCTGACCTGGCCGAGCGCCAGGCTGCCGGCCGCGACCGCGAGGAGGCCACCGCCGATGTCTGAGCTGCTGGCGTTGGGCATCTCCCACAAGACCGCGCCGCTCCACCTGCGCGAGCGGCTCGCGCTCACCGAGGGGCGGGCGGCCGGGGTGATCAGGGAGCTGGTCGAGGCGCCGGAGGTGCAAGAGGCGGCCGCGATCTCGACCTGCAACCGAACCGAGCTCTACATGGTCGCTCCCGACGGCGTCGCCGCCGAGTCGCTGGCGCTTGGAGTGCTCGCCCGCGAGGCAGAGATCCGCCCCACGGAGCTGGTCGGCCACCTGTACTCGTTACGGGCGGCCGACGGCGCCGCCCACCTGTTCAGGGTGACGGCGGGGCTGGAATCGATGATCATCGGCGAGGCCGAGGTCCAGGGCCAGGTGAAGCGCGCCTACGAGCTGGCCCTGGTCGAGGGCGCGGCGGGGCCGATCCTCAACCGGCTGTTCCGCGGGGCGCTCGCGGCCGGCAAGCGGGCGCGGTCGGAGACCGGCATCTCCGAAAAGGGGCTGTCGGTGCCGTCGGTCGCGGTGGAGCTGGCCCAGCGCACGCTTGGCGATCTCTCCAGCCGGCTCGTCCTCGTGGTGGGCGCCGGCGAGACGGCGGAGCTGACCGCCCGAGCGCTCGCGGCCCGCGGCGTCGAGCCCGCGTTGATCGCCAACCGGCGCTACGACCGGGCGATCGGGCTCGCCCAGCGCTTCGGGGGCCGTGCCGTGCGCTTCGAGGAGCTGCCGGCGCAGATGGAGCAGGCCGACATCGTCGTCGCCTCGACCGGCTCTCCCCACCACGTGATCGAGCGCGAGGCGCTGGCCGAGGTGATGACGGCGCGCCAGGGCCGGCCGCTGCTCCTGATCGACCTCGCGGTGCCCCGCGACATCCACCCCGATTGCCGCGAGTTGGACGGCGTCAGCCTGCACGACATGGACGACCTGCAGACGCTGGTGGAGCGAAACGCTTCGGGCCGAGAGGCCGAGGCTCGCCGGGCCGAGACCGTGTTGCGCTCCGAGCTTGGCCGCTTCGAGCGCTGGCTTGCTTCGCAGGACGTCGTCCCCACCGTGGCCTCGCTGCGCGGGCGAGCCGCCGAGATCGTCGATCGCGTGCTGGCCGAGAACGAGTCGCGGTGGGAGGCGCTGAGCCCGGCCGACCGGGAGCGCATGCAGGCAATGGCGCGGGCGATCGCGAGCCGGCTGCTCCACGAGCCCACCCTGCGCTTGAAGCGCTCCTCGGGCGAGGACGACGCCTATGTGTACGTCCACGTCCTCCGCGAGCTGTTCGGCCTCGACGCGCGGAGCGCGCCACTGGAGGCTCGAGACGCGGAGGTGCGACCGCTGCGCGAGGCGGGTCGGCGCGAGCGCCCGGCCAGTTGAGAGGAGTGAGCGACCGGCTGAAGCTGGGAACGCGGGGAAGCCGGCTGGCGCTCGCCCAGGCGCAGCTGGTCGCCGAGGCGCTGGGCGGCGCCGAGATCGTCGCCGTCAGGTCGAGCGACGGCGAGCCCGGCGACAAGGAGCGCTTCGTACGCGGGGTGGAGCGGGCGGTGCTGGATGGCGAGGCGGACCTGGCGGTCCATTCGGCCAAGGACCTCCCCGGCGACCGTCCGAACGAGCTCAGGCTGGTGGGGGTGCACGTCCGGGCCGATCCCCTCGACGCTTATGTGGGCGAGGCGTCGTCGCTCGACGAGGTTCGCGAGGGGGCTCGCATCGGCACGGCCAGCCTGCGCCGGCGCTCCCAGCTGTTGGCGTTGCGGCCGGATCTCGACCTGGTGGAGCTGCACGGCAACGTCGACACCCGGCTGCGCAAGTTGTCCGAGGGCGGGTTCGACGGGATCGTGCTCGCCGCCGCCGGCCTTCGCCGGCTGACGCGTGAGGCCGAGATCGCCTTCGTCTTCGGACTCGAGGAGTTGACACCGGCCGCGGGTCAGGGATCGCTGGCGCTGGAGGCGCGCCGCGCCGACCCCGACGCCGCCGCCGCGGCGATATCGATCAGCGACCACGACGCCCTGGTCGAGCTGACCGCCGAGCGCGCCGCCGTCGCGACGCTGAAGGCCACCTGCCACACCCCGGTGGGGATCTGCGCGCGCCTGGGCGGTGAGGAGTTGACGATGCACGGGTTCGCGGGTCTGCCGGACGGCTCGGAGTGGGTTCGGGATCGGGTCACGGGGGACCCCGAGCAGCCCGCCGCCCTGGGACAGGCGCTGGCGGAGCGGCTGCTGGCGGCCGGGGCCGCGCCCGATCCTCGAGCGGGCGGAGGGCCTCGCTTGACCGCAGCCCGATCCGGCGTCGTCTATCTGGTCGGAGCCGGGCCCGGCGATCCGGGCCTGATGACCCTGCGTGCCGTGGAGCTGATCGCGACCGCCGAGGTGGTTCTTCACGACCGCCTGATCCCGCCGGGCGCGCTGGACGAGGCCCGCGAGGACGCCGAGCTGATCTACGTGGGCAAGCGGCCGGGATCGCCGCAGATGCCCCAGGAGGAGATCGAGCGGCTGATGGTCGACCGGGCCCGGGCGGGACGCAGCCTGGTGCGACTGAAGGGCGGCGACCCGTTCGTGTTCGGTCGCGGCGGCGAGGAGGCCGAGGCGCTGGCTGCGGCCGGGGTGCCGTTCGAGGTGGTCCCGGGAGTGACCGCGGGCGTGGCCGCCCCGGCCTATGCCGGCATCCCGCTGACCCACCGCGATGATGCCTCGGCGGTCGCCTTCGTGACCGCCCACGAGGACCCGGGCAAGGACGGCTCGCTGCTGCTCGACTGGGAGGCGCTGGCCCGCTTTCCGGGCACGCTCGTCCTCTACATGGGGGTCAAGCGGTTGCCCGAGGTCGCCGAGCGTCTGGTCGAGGCCGGCCGCGACGCGGGCGAGCCGGCGGCCGCCGTGGAGCGCGGCACGATGCCGGGGCAGCGGACCGTGACTGCGAGCCTCGCCGATTTGCCCGCGGCGGCATCCGCGGCAGGCCTTCACCCGCCCGCGATCGTGCTGATCGGCCCGGTGGCGGCGCGTCGCGAGACGATCGGTTGGTTGGAGCGGCGCCCCCTCCACGGCCTGCGCGTGGTGGTCACCCGGGCTCGCGCCCAGGCCAGCGGTCTCGCGGCAACCCTGCGCGCCCTGGGGGCGGAGGCCATCGAGCTGCCGGCGATCCGGATCGTTTCCCGGCTCGACTCGGTCGAGGTGCGCGACGCGGTGCAGTCCATCCACGCGTACGCACTCGTCTGCCTGACCAGCCCGAACGGGGTCAGGCTGCTGTTCGAGGCGCTCGCCGAGGCGGGACGCGACGCGCGCGCGCTCGCCAACGCGACGGTCGCCGCAATCGGGCCCGGCACCGCGGCGGCGCTCGCCGAGCACGGGATCGGGGCCGACGTGGTACCGGAGCAAGCGATCGCCGAGGCCCTGGTCGAGGCGTTGCGCGACTTCGACGTCGCCGACCGCCCCGTCCTCGTCGCCCGGGCCGCCGAGGCCCGGGACGTCCTGCCCGACGCGCTCCGGGAGCGGGGCGCCAAGGTGGACGTCGTGGCTCTGTATGAGACCGTCGCCGAGGAGCCTGACCCGGCGGCGATCGAGGCCGCGCGTGACGCCGACTATGTGACCTTCACCTCCTCGTCGACGGTGAGAAATCTCGTCGCGGCGGTGGGAGACGGATTCCCGGCGCACGCCCGGGTCGTCTCGATCGGTCCGGTGACCAGCGACGCCGCGCGCCAGGCCGGGCTCGAGGTCGACGTGGAGGCCGATCGCCACGATCCCGAAGGTCTGGTGGAGGCGCTGGTCGCGGACGTGGCCGCGGGCTGAGCTTGGAGTCGAGCCGTGGCGCGCCCGATCACCTTCCTCTCCGACTACGGCTACGACGACGAGTTCGCGGGCGTCTGCCGTGCCGTGATCGCGGGGATCGCGCCGCAGGCAAAGGTGATCGACCTGACGCATGGGGTCCCCCGTCACGCGATCCGCCAGGGGGCGACGATCCTCTCCAATGCCCTGCCGTACACGCCGCCCGGCGTGCACATGGCGGTGGTCGATCCCGGGGTGGGCTCACCGCGGCGCGCGCTGCGCGGTGCGCGTGGCCTCCGAGGGCCGGGTGCTCGTCGGGCCCGACAACGGCCTGCTCTGGCCGGGCGTCGAGCGCCTCGGCGGGGCGGTCGAGGCGGTTGACGTGTCGCTGTCGGCGTTCCGGCTCGAGCCGATCTCGGCGACATTCCACGGCCGCGACGTGTTCGCGCCGGTGGCCGCCCACCTGGCGCTCGGAGCGCCCCTCTCGGAGGCCGGCGAGGAGGTCTCGGCGGCCTCGCTCACGACCCTCGAGGCCAGCGAGCCGGCGATCGGCGAGGACCGCGTCGTCGCCCATGTGATCTCGGTGGACCGGTTCGGAAACGCGGTCCTCGACCTCGCCGATCGCCACCTGTCCCAGACCGGGCTGCGAATCGGCAACCATGTCGCGGTGGAGGCGGGCGGTCAGAGCCACGGCGCCGCCTTCACGCTGACCTTTGCCGACGTCGGCCCTGGGGAGCTGATCCTCTACGTGGACTCCTACCGGAGCCTGGCGCTGGCCGTCAACCGCGACAGCGCCGCCGAGCGGCTGGGACTCGGGGCGGGCGACGAGGTCGTCCTCCGACCGCTGCCGTGAGACCGCTCGACCGATGACCGCCTTCGGGCGCCCGCGCCACCACTTTCGCCTCACCGACTCGACCAACGGGCGCGCCCGCGAGCTGGCAGCTGGCGGGCGCTCCCGCCGGCACGGTCGTCACCGCAGACGAGCAGACCGCCGGGCGCGGCCGCCGAGGGCGGGACTGGGCGGCGCCGGCCGGCAAGGCGCTGCTCTATTCGGGGATCGTGCGCCCGCTGGGGCGCCAGCACGGCCTCCTGCCGCTGGCGGTGCCACTGGCCGTCTGCGAGGCGGTGGAGTCGCTGGCGCCGCTGCATTGCCGCGTCAAGTGGCCGAACGACGTCTGGATCGGCGAGCGCAAGGCCGCCGGGGTCCTGATCGAGGCCCATCCGCCCGACTGGGCCGTGATCGGGATCGGCCTCAACCTGGCGATCGAGCAAGACGAGTTCCCGCCCGACCTCCGCTGGCCGGCGACCTCGGTCGGTCACGGGGCCGGCGCAGAGGAGGCGCTGGCGGCTGTCAACCACAGGCTCGTGTCCTGGGTGGACGCGCCGGCGGGGCGGGTGCTCGAGGAGTTCGCCGAGCGCGACGCATTGCGCGGGCTCGAGATCCGCTGGGAGGGCGGCGGCGACGACGCCCCGCCGGGCACCGGTCGGGCCGAGGGGATCGACGACAACGGCAACCTGCTCGTCGCGACCGAGGACGGCCGGCACCTCAGCCTGGGCGCGGGCGAGGTGCAGCTCGCGCTGCGCGGCCGGTGATCTAGTCGCGGCGCCGGCCGCTGGCGCGGACCAGGGCGATTGCGAGCACCAGCACCATCACAAGCACCCGGGTCAGGTCGATCGCCGGGCGCCAGGTCACACGGCCATCCTTGATCTCGAACGCCCCGGCGGGCCACATCACGCCGCCGAAGCCGGCGCCGCTGCCGCCGGGCTCTTGCGGCGCGGCCTCGGAGTCCCCCGTCGACGGCTTTCCGGTTGACTCGTCACCGCCCACGCCGCCGCCGCCCATCACGGTCGCGGCGGGGATCACGGTGACGCCATCTCGCTCCACGGGCTCGCCGAACACCTGGCGTACGCTCAACGCCTGGCGCACGCCCTTGATCACTCGCGTGCGTCCATCAGGCTGTGTTTCGCGCGATCGCGCGCGGTTCCTGCGACGCTCAGTCCGAGGCTTCGGCCTTGGGCGCGGGCGTCCGGTCCGACGCCTTGGGGGCTGCGCCATCGCGGCTTTCCTTGCCACGGCCGTTCTTCGCCCCGTTCGCGGCGCCGTTGCCCCCACCCTTCTGTGGTCGCGATCCGTTCTTGCCTCGGCGGCGCCGGCGCTTTCCACCACCCGACTTGGGGAAGTTGCGAAGCAGCTCCCGGGCGACCGCGGAGGGCTTACGGGCCATCCGCATGCGGGCCCCGCGCAACACCTCCTCGGCCTCCGGGGTGTGCGCGATCGAGGCGGCCAGCAGCGAGATCGCCAGGCGGCGGTCCTGCTGGCGGGCGGCGTGGACGATCCGGCGGGCGTTTCGACCGTGGGCGCGGCCCGAGGAGTTGACGAACAGCCCCAACAGGCGCTTGGTCTCGGGCCAGCGCTGGACGGCGTATTCCTCGTGGAGCTCGCGGGTCAGGCCCGCCAGGCGCCAGACCCAGGCCTGCGCTTGATCGCGGCGCCCGATCCGCCGCTCGACCAGCGCCTGGAGCAGCAGCTTTGCGCCGGCCCGACGCTCGTCGCGCGGCCATGTCGCCACCACCTCGAGCGCGTCGTCGAACGCCTCCGGGTCGCGTAGCGCCGCGACCTCGGTCAGTGCCTTGAGCCGCAGCTGGTGATTTCGATTGCGCTGCACGCAGGTCAGCAAGAAGCGCCGACGCAGCTCCTTGGCCTCGTCGTGCTGCAGCATCGCCTTCGCCCGGCGCCAGTTGTTGGTCGTCACTCGTGCGCCGGCGAGCGCCGCCCAGGCGTGTTGCTCGGAGTAGTTGAGGTTCTCGACGGCGATCCGCCACAGCTCGCGCTCGAGCACGGCCAGGCGGCGCTCGGGGTCGGCCGATACGGGCACCACCCGGCGCTCGACGCGCACCCGCCGACCGCGGCCGCGCCGCACCGGGCCGACCACGATCGCGCCGCCCCGGTACACGTCGCGATCCAGCAGGCTGTGCAGGGTCACGATCGTCTCGTCATGGGTCGTGGCGGGATGGACGAGATCGATCACCAGGCCGGCCTCCTTCTCCGGCGCGCGCCGGGTGACTCGGCCGACGCGCTGCTGATAGACGCGCCGTGAGGCGGTCGGCGCGAGGTGCATGCAGATCGTCGCCCGCGGCGAGTTCCAGCCCTCGGCGAGCAGCATCGCGTTGCACAGCACGTCCACCTCTCCGCGCTCGAACGCGGCCAGGATCTCCGCCAGCTCTCGCTTCGGGGTCTCGCCGGAGACGGCGCGCGCGTTGATCCCGGCGGCCCGGAACGAGGCGGCCACGTGCTTGGCGTGGCGCACGCCGGCCGTGTAGACGACGCCGGGAATCCTGCGAAAGCGGGATCGGTAGAGATCGGCCACCGCGACGTTGAAGGGCTCCTGGTCCAGCAGCTTGGCCAGCTCCTCCTGATCGAAGTCCTGGTCCACCTCGCCGCGGCGCAGCGGCACCTTGGCGATCGTTCGCACCCCGGGGCCGGGCGGGATGCGGATGCAGCGCAGCGGAGCGATCACGCCGCGCCGCGCGGCCTGGGCGAGGTCGAAGCGGGAGGTCTGGGTCGGGAACAGGTCGGCGACGTTGCGGGCGATCAATGCGCCGGTCGCGGTCATCCCGATGAACACCGGCTCCGGCCAGCGGCGGATGCAGGCGCTCGTCTTCTCGCCGAGCGCGGTATGTGCCTCGTCGCAGATCACGATCGCGTAGGCGTCGGAGATGCGATTTGCGTTGCGCACGAACCACTGGTAGGTCTCGACGGTGACCGGGCCGTAGGGGTGGTCCGAGCCGTCCATGAGCGGCGGCGAGAGGCGGTCCTTGTAGCCACGATCGGAGATCTCGCCGATGAACTGGTCGACGAGGTTGCGACGGTGGGTGAGGATCAAGATCCCGCCGGTGCGCGACGCCTCGACGAACCCCAGTGCGGCGACCGTCTTGCCCGAGCCAGTGGCGTGCTCGAACCAAAAGCGGCGGCTTGCTCCCGGATCCTCGGGCGCCTCGGCGACCATCTCGGTGGCCGGCTCCTCCCAGTCCTGGGGCTCCTCGTCGGGCGCCAGGGTTTCGTCCTCCTCGGCGACCTCTGCGGCCCCGCTCCCGTCCCCGTTGTCCTCGAGCTCGGTGACGTCCAGCGTCCCGTCGTCGCCGGCCAGCTCGGTCGCGGAGCGGCCGGCCCCGTTGCTGCTGTCGGAGGCCGAGTTCTCGATCTCGGTGGTCAGCGCGGCGAGGGTGCCGGAGAGCACGTCCACCTGGTGCTCCGTGAGCTCGGCGCCGTCGGCCAGGAGCACCGGGTCGGCGTCGAGCAGCCGTTCGAGCCCGAGCAGCAGCGAGTACCGGCGCCGCCACTCCGGGCGAGGGGCTCTCGAGGCCGGCGTCGAGCTCGGCCAGCGCGGCCTCGACGGCGCGACGGCGCGCGGTCCCGGGAGCGAGGTCGTCGAAGGTCTCGCCGTCGAGCAGAATCGGCTCGCGCGTGAACTGGCACACGCGCTCGAGTTGATCGGCTGTGATCGGGCTGGCAGCGTTCGCTGCGACTTCGACGGATTTCGCCATGAGAGACAGTTCTCCAAGCGCCTCGCGCTCGCACGGATGGCGGCGGCAGCGCTGTAAGCTCGCTGGAGGCTCGCCGGCCCGCTCCTGGTTGCTACCCCTCTTGACGAGTCGGCGGTTTCCCCCGCGGTCCAGATGACGGGTGGACCGACTACTAATTAAACCATCGTGCTGAACGGAATGCGGCGGAACCGCGTTTTTACGGGCAGGATGACCCTGGTTGCTCGCCTGGGACGCCTATCCGCGGCGGCGGCATTTTCGCTCGTCGCGCTGACCCTGTCGGCGTGCGGCAGCGGGTCTGGCGGCGGTCACGGAGGCCAAGGCGCCCGACTACGCGAAGGCGCTGGCGGGCGCGCCCAAGCCGCTCGCCGAGCTCTACGACCAGGCCGATCAGCTTTTGCCCGGTGGCGCCGAGGCATTTCAGCAGCGCCTCGCGAAGCTGCGCGGCCATCCGGTGGTGGTCAACAAGTGGGCATCGTGGTGCGGGCCTTGCCGCGAGGAGATGCCCTGGCTCCAGCGCGAGGTCGCCCGGCACGGCAAGCGGATCGCCTTCATCGGGGTGGACTCGAGGGATTCGGACGCGGCGGCCAAGCAGTTCCTGCACGAGTTCCCGGTTCCCTATCCCAGCTACACCGATCCCGGTCAGGACATCGCCCTCCTGATCGACGCGACGATCGGCACTCCCGCGACGGCGATCTACGACTCGAGCGGCAAGCAGGTCCACGTCCAGCAAGGCCAGTACGCGAGCCAGGACGCACTGGCGGCCGACATCCAGCGCTACGCGCGGTAGGCGAGGGCCTCGGCGGTCGGCGCGTCGCCGGAACCGTCAGCCCGTCTGCGCGAGCGATCGAGGGGCGGATAATGGAGGTATGAGGGGCCGGAGGCTCCGTTTGTGGATTTGCTCGGCGCTTGCCTTTGCCGGCGCGGCGACGTTGATCGGGCCGGCACTCGCGCAGACGGCGTCCTCCGGTCAGTCGAGCGGGATCGCCTACTCGATCCAGCTCCAGGCGACGATCGACCCGGCGACGCAGAAGTGGATCTCGAGCGCCCTCGACGACGCCGCCTCCGAGAACGCGAAGATCGCGATCATCCGGCTCGACACGCCCGGTGGGCTGTCGGACTCGATGCGCTCGATCATCGAGGACATGGGCTCGGCGCCGATGCCCGTGGTCGTCTACGTGTCCCCGAGCAATGCCCGGGCGGGCTCGGCCGGCGCCTACATCACCGAGGCGGCGGACGTCGCGGCGATGTACCCGATCAGCAACATCGGCTCGGCGACGCCGATCGCCATCGGGCCCGGCGGCGGGAGCAGCGACCTCGACCGCAAGATCAAGAACGACGCGGCAGCTTCGATGCGAGCGCTGGCCGCGGCTCACGGGCGCAACCCGAAGCTCGCTCAGCTCCTGGTCACCGAGGCGAAGAACCTGACCGCGAAGGAGGCCAAGCGCGCCGGGCTGATCGACCTGATCTCGCCCAGCCAGGAGGCGCTGCTCCGGCAGCTCGACGGCTTCCACGTCAAGGGGCCGAAGGCCCAGACGCTGCACACCGCGGGGCTTCAGATCGAGAACCACGACATGCCGCTCCAGTATCAGCTGCTCGAGATCCTCGTCAACCCGAATGTCGCCTACCTGTTGATCCTGATCGGGCTCGTGGGGATGGTGATCGAGCTGTTCAGCCCCGGACTGATCGTGCCCGGGACGATCGGCGTGATCTCGTTCCTGCTCGGCCTCTACGGGACGGCGCAGCTTCCCGTAACCGCCGCCGGGGTGCTGCTGCTCGTCTTCGGGGTGGCGATGATCATCGCCGAGGCGCACCTCCCCACTCACGGCATTCTCGGCGCCTCCGGCGTAGCGGCGCTGATCGCCTCGGGCCTGGTGCTCTACGACACCAACACGAGCTCGTTCGAGATCTCCCCCGTCGTCGTCATCCTCGCCGGGCCTTCTGATGGGCGGCTTCCTCGCCTTCGCGGTCGAGCGGAGCGATCCGCGCTCGGCGCCTGCCGGCGCGCACGGGCTGGGAGGAGATGGTCGGCGCCGTGGGCGAGGTGCGCGACCCGCTCGACCCGATCGGCCAGATCTTCGTCGAAGGAGCCCTGTGGAAGGCGGAGCTGGCGCCCCCGCACGACGGGTCACAGAATGCCGCCGCCGAACCGGCCGCAGATGGTCGGGCCATATCGACGCGGCAGTAGAGTGCGGGTCGAGTCGGTGGAGGGCCTGACCCTCCGCGTCCGGCCGCTCGAGGGCGAGCCGGACGCCGCGGAGGACCCGGCCACGGCGACGTAGAGCGGACGAAGGAGCTTCGAGTGGGTGTGGTCATCGCGATAGTGGTCCTCCTTCTGATCTTCGTGCTGATCGTGCTTGCTGCGTCGATCAGGATCCTGCGCGAGTACGAGCGCGGCGTGATCTTCCGGCTGGGCCGTCTGATCGCCCAGAAGGGCCCGGGTCTGATCCTGCTGATCCCGATCGTCGACCGGATGGTCAGGGTCGATCTGCGAACGGTCACCCTGACGGTGCCGCCGCAGGAGGTGATCACCAAGGACAACGTCACCGTGCGCGTCAACGCGGTTGCCTACTTCCGGGTCATAGACCCGAACCGGGCGATCACCGAGGTCGAGAACTTCCTGCTCGCCACGTCCCAGATCTCGCAGACGACGCTGCGCTCGGTGCTGGGCAAGGCCGAGCTCGACGCCCTGCTCGGCGAGCGCGAGCGACTCAACATCGAGCTGCAGCAGATCATCGACGAGCAGACCGAGCCCTGGGGCGTGAAGGTGAGCACGGTCGAGGTCAAGGACGTCGAGCTGCCGGCCGACATGCAGCGGGCGATCGCCCGCCAGGCCGAGGCCGAGCGGGAGCGGCGGGCCAAGATCATCTCCGCCGATGGCGAGTTCCAGGCGGCGGAGAAGCTCGCCCAGGCCGCCAACATCATGAGCGCCAACCCGGCGACCCTCCAGCTCCGGTACCTGCAGACGCTGCTCGACATCGGCGTCAATCAGAACTCGACGATCATCTTCCCGCTGCCGCTCGACTTGGTGAAGCCCTTCCTGGGCCTCGAGGGGGTCGACGGCCAGCCAGGGCGGGGTAGGCAGAGCCCCGAGGCACCGAGCAGTCCTGAGCGCTCCTGAAGTCCGCATAGACCAGCTCACCGGGCTGCGGGCGATTCTGGCCCCGGGGCGGGCCCAGCGGCCCGATGCGTTCGTCCCGGCCCCGCCTGCCACCCGCCAGGACGCGGCCGAGACCTGTCCCTTCTGCGAGGGCCGCGAGGACCGCACGCCGCCGGAGGTCTGGGCGCGCCGCCCGGCCGGCGGCGAGCCCGACTCGCCGGGCTGGACGGCGCGGGCGGTGCCGAACCTGTTCCCGGTGCTCGCCGCCACCGCGGCCGACGAGAGCCCGGCGACGGGCAACGAGCCGCGAGCAGGGGCGCTGGAGACGGGCCTGGCGAGCTCGATCGACCCGCTGCGGGCCTCGACCAGGGCGGGCGAGCCGGCCCTGTTCGCGTCACAGCCCGCCGAGGGCGCCCATGAGGTGATCGTTCACTGCCCCGAGCACGCGACCTCGCTCGCCGAGCTCTCCGAGGAGCGCTTCGCGGTGGCGGTCGCGGCCTGGCGGGAGCGCATGCACGCCCACGCCGAGGATGCCTCCTACGTCCACCTGATCGTCAACGAGGGCCCCGACGCGGGAGCCTCGCTCGAGCACTCCCACGCCCAGCTCTACGCGATGCGCTTCGTGCCGGCCGAGGTGGCCCGCGAGCGTGAGCGAGCCTCGGCCTACCACGAGCGGACGATGGGCGGGCACCTGCTATCCGACGTCGCGACCGAGGAGGTGCGCCGCAGGGACCGCCTGGTGGCGATCGACGACGAGGCGCTTCTGGTCTGCCCGTGGGCGTCCCGCTCCCCGTTCGAGCTGCGGGTGATCCCCCGGCGCCCGGCGCCGGCGTTCGACGAGGACGGGACGGGGACCGGGATGATCCGAGCCGCGTTGCGGGCGCTCGCGGCGCTGTTCGGCTCGTCGCCGCAGCTCAACCTCTGGGTGCGGACCGCCCCCCGCGGGACCGACGAGTTCTGCTGGCACGTCGACGTCCTGCCTCGGATCACGGTCCGCGCCGGCTTCGAGCTCGGCACCGGCGTCGAGGTCAACGTCTACCCGCCGGAGCGAGCCGCGGCCGACCTGCGCGACGCCCTGGGCGACGATCACTAGGCTGAGCTGCCGATGAGCCCTCCGATCCCGCGGCCGTTCCCCTGCTTCATCGCCGACTCTCCCCAGGAGGGCAGGCCCTACGGCCGCTGGGCGGAGCGCCTCACCGAGGAGTTCGCGAAGGCGTGTGAGCCGCATGCCGGCGAGGCGGGCGCGCCGCTCAACCCCGAGGCCATCAAGTGGTTTCCCGAGCGCGGCTGGGGCGGCCGGGTGTTCGTCCCGGTGACCGGGCGGGCCACCGAGCCGAGCGAGAGCGGCGAGCCCGAGGAGGGGGAGCAGGCCTCGGGCCCGGTGCTGGTGGAGTACTTCGGCCACGTCTCCTTCGTGCGCCCCGAGGACGGCGAGCCCGACGACCTGCGGGCCACCGCCGACTTCACCGACGTCACGGCCGAGGACAACCCGCAGTGGAAGATCGACCTCTCGGACGACGTGATCGGCGCCTGGCGGGCCGAGGGCGATCGGGGCGGCGAGATCACCCTGGTGTGGGGCCTGCCGCTGGTGCGCGGCGCCGTTGCCACCACCGCGGAGCTCGACGGCGAGGTCCTCGACCAGGCGCCCGTCCAGGACGGCCGGTTCACGCTGGTCGCCGTCGATGCGGTGCGCGGCTTCGGCGACGACCTCTACATGGAGGTGCGCCTGTGGGACCGCACCCTGCGACAGATCGCTTCCGAGAGCCTCTACGACGAGTCCGATTGATCGGTACCTTGCCAGGGTGAGCGCGATGGAATCCGGAGAACGAGCTCTTCATCCTCGCCTTCGACCACCGGGGCTCGTTCCAGAGCAAGTGGTTCGGGATCGACGGGGAGCCGACGGACGATGAGACCCTGCGGATCGCGGACGGCAAGGAGCTGATCTTCGAGGGCCTCGAGCTGGCGCCCTCGAAGGGGGCGCAGGCGGCGACCGCCGGCGGCCTGGTCGACGAGCAGTTCGGCGCTCCGAAGCGGATCCCCGACCGAATCAGGGCGGCGGGCATGAAGCTCGCGATGCCGGTCGAGAAGAGTGGCCAGACGGAGTTCGACTTCGAGTACGGGGACGAGTTCGGCGACCACATCGAGCGCTTCGACCCCGACTTCATCAAGGTCCTGGTCCGCTACAACCCCGACGGCGACCCCGACCTCAACCGTCCGACAGGCGGAGCGTCTGGCGCGGCTCTCGGCCTGGCTGGCCGAGCACGGAAGGAGCTTCCTGTTCGAGCTGCTGGTCCCGGCCGAGGAGCAGCAGCTCGCCTCCGTGGACGGCGACACCGAGCGCTACGACGCCGAACTGCGTCCCGAGCTGATGATCCGGGCGATCGCCGAGCTTCAGGACGCCGGGGTCGAGCCCGTGGTGTGGAAGATCGAGGGCATCGATCGGCGAGAGGACTGCGAGCGGGTGGTCGCCCAGTGCCGAGCCGGCGGACGTGATCAGGTGGTCTGCGTGGTTCTCGGGCGCGGCGCCGCGCGCGCCAAAGTGGAGCGCTGGCTGACCAGCGGCGCCGGCGTCGATGGCTACGTCGGATTCGCGATCGGCCGCTCGATCTGGGGCGAGCCGCTGGCCGGGTTCCTCGACGGCACTCTGAGTCGCGACCAGGCGGCCGAGCAGATCGCCGACAACTACGTGCACTTCGTCGAGGTGTACGAAAGCGCTACGGCCAGCGGCTCGTAACCACCTTCTTCTCGGTGAAGAACTCGACCCCGTCGCGTCCGGTGGCGTGGAGGTCGCCGTAGAACGAGCCCCGCCAGCCGGCGAACGGGAAGTACGCGACAGGGGCCGGGACCGAGACGTTCACCCCGATCATCCCCGCCTGCGCCTCGCGCACGAACTTGCGGGCGGCGCCGCCGTCCCGGGTGAAGATCGCGGCCGCGTTTCCGAACTCCGAGGCGTTGATCGCGGCGATCGCCCCATCCAGGTCCTCGATCCGCTCCACCGCCAGCACGGGGCCGAAGATCTCCTCCTTGCGCGAGGGTCATCTCGGGAGAGACCCCGTCGAACACGGTCGGCCCGACGAAGAATCCGCTGTCCTCGCCCCGCCGGCGCCCGTCCACGCAGAGCGTGGCGCCCTCCCGTTCGCCGAGCTCGATGTAGTCGGCGATCCGCTCGAGTGCCTCTGAGGTGGTGACCGGGGTGATCGTGCTGTCGGCGTCCGTGCCCGGCTCGTCGCCTGGCGCGACTTGCGCCTCGCGGGCCATCCGCGTGATCCCGGCGACCAGCTCGTCGCCGATCCCGCCCACCCCGACCGCCACCGAGCCCGCCAGGCACCGCTGGCCGGCGTTGGAGAAGGCGGAGGCGAACACGGCCGGCACCGCGAGATCGAGCTCGGCGTCCGGCATCACCACCAGATGGTTCTTGGCGCCGGCGAGCGCCTGGACCCGCTTGCCGCGCGATCCCGAGCGCTCGTAGACCTTGCGGGCGACCGGAGCGGAGCCCACGAAGGACACCGCCCGGGTCTGCGGGTGGTCGATCAGTGCCTCGACCGCCTGTTGCGCCCCGTGGACGACGTTCAACACGCCATCGGGGAAGCCGGCCTCCGCGAACAGCTCGGCCAGGCGGTTCGCGGTCAGCGGGGTCCGCTGCGAGGGCTTCAGCACGAACGTGTTGCCGGCCGCGATGGCCAGCGGCGCGAACCACATCGGGATCATCGCCGGAAAGTTGAACGGGGTGATTCCGCAGCACACCCCGAGCGGGAAGCGATGCAGCGAGACGTCCACCCCGCTCGCCACCTGGTCGAGCGTCTCGCCCTTCATCAGCGTGGTCATCCCCGCCGCCAGCTCGACCACCTCGATCCCGCGGCGCACCTCGCCGCGGGCCTCGTCGAGATGCTTGCCGTTCTCGCGCGTGACCAGCCCGGCGAGCTCGTCGAGCTGGCGCTCGAGCAGCGCCTGGAGTCCGAACATGCGGCGAGCGCGCCGGGTGACCGGCTCGTCCTGCCACGACTCGAACGCCTCGGCCGCCGCTTGCACGGCCTGATCGACCTCGGACGGCCCGGACAGCGGCACCCGGCCGAGCACCTCGCCGGTCGCCGGGTCCAGCACCTCGAGCCGTTCGCTGGTCTTCGGGTCGACCGGCCGGCCGCCGACGAAGCTGCGGATCTCGGGCACGGTCTCCTGGGTCGCCATCAGATCGTCTCCTCGATGGACGTCAACACCACCCATGGTCCACGATCCTGGCCGCGCGGGGCTGGCTGGGTCCCACAACGCTCCCGCGTCTCGGAGGGAGCGCTCGCTAGTAGTCGTCTCGGAAGAACTCCTCGAAGCTGCGAAGAAGGAAGCCGTACTTCCAGACTCGCTGGAAGTCCTCCAGGGTCGCACCCTCGATCGGGCCGGTTGGGCCCTTCAGGCCCTGGCCGTCGCGCTGGAGCACCATCGAGAGCGTCTTCTCGCGGAGCAACGCCCGGACCTCTCCCCCAACCCCGGGGATCGTCCACATGAGCACTGAATCCCTGGTTGGCGTCATACGGGACGTCGAGCGGCTCCCTACGGACGAAGAAGGCCGTGACCTCAGCGAGCGCGCCGTAGAAGGACTTCTCTTCGTCATCAGATTCCCGCAACTCCTCGGCGACGCTCGACTCGACCGCCCCCTGAAGACCGGCGATCATCCATCCCACGGGCTCGCGGGCCGTGCTCAGCCTCTCCCACTCGGCCACCCGCGCCATGTAGCCGAAGCGAGCCACCGACTGCGCGGCGACCAGCGTCTCCTTCGGCGCCCCTTCCCGCTGGGTGACGAGAGGGAAACCGATCGCGAGAGCGCGGGCCACGTCGTCCTCGATCTCCCCGTTGTCCACGCGCTCGCGCGTCTTTGTCGCGAGCACGTTGACCATCTCCTCGACGTCCTCCTGCGGGATCACGACCAGGTCGTCTCGGCCCTCGACAGGGAGCGTTCCGGGATCCAGACTCGTCCTGTGGAGCGGATCCTTCACCCCGGCACCGCTCGCACGATCTCGGCGTTCCGATGCGACATCGCCCGCGCAGTATCCCGCGAGGGTGGATGCCTCAGTCGACCGAGGGCAGCAAACGCTCCAAGCCGCCCCCCTCGATCGCCTCTTGGACGGGCGCCGATACATGGCTGACTCGAAGCCGGCCTCCGGCCCGAAGCGAATGGTTGCCGATCCGCAGCACGGATCGAAGGCCCGTGGAGTCGATCAGGCCGACGCCGCCGAGGTCCAGCTCGACGGTTTCCGCGTCACCGCTGATCACCAGTCGCAACTCTGCCTCGAACGTCTCGGCGGTGGAGCGATTGAGCTCCCCGGTGGCGCGGACCATGAGCGCATCGCCGGCGTGCTCCACCAGGATGGTGAGTGGCCCGTCCTGGCGCGTTCTGTCCCAGTGGCGCATCGCCCGTAATAACCCCGATCGTCCGCCTCCGATTCGGTATTTGCTCAGGAATCCAGGTTCGAAACGACTACGCGGCGGCAGCCGCTGCCGCGATCCGGCCTTCCAGCGCGCGGCGCGCCCGGTCGATCGGTGCCGATTCCTGGCTGACCGCGAACTGCGCGTTGGCGAGGGACAGGTAGGCGCCGAGCTCGAAGGCGAGCTGCTCGGCATCCTCTGAGGGATCGATCGCGCCCTCGGCCTGGGCGTCGCGAACGGCCGTCTCGAGCTGCCGGGAGAACTCGTCCAGGACCTGAACCGCGCCGTCACGTACCGGGCCCGGGCGCATGGCCATCTCGGCAGCGACCGACGCGAAGAAGCAGCCGCCCGGGTAGAGGCCGCCTTCGACATACCGCAGGAAGTTCTCCGCGAGCTGCCGCAGCCGCTCGAGCCCGGTCGGGGCAGCCAGGGCCGGCTCGATCACCTGCTCGGTGAACACGGCGCGCGCCGCCTCGATCGTCGCGACCTGGAGCTCCTCCTTGGAGCCGAAGTGGGCGAAGAGGCCGCTCTTGCTCATCCCCACGGCCTCCGCCAGCCGGCCGATCGAGAGCCCGCTGATGCCCTCGACAGTGGCGAGCTGTCCGGCTTCACGCAGGATCGCGTTGCGGCTCCGTTCGCCGTCGCTGCGCCGCCTGCGCGCCGGCGCTCAGGCTCGTCGCGGATCTCTGTGTCGCCATCACAGACAAGTTAGCACGATCGGTCGTACACTCTCCGCGTCATGCAGTACGAACGGTCGTACTAACTAGAGGAGGAGCGTGCCCCCAGATCGACCGCACTCGGACGCGCAGGCACCGCACGAGCGATCAGCGACCTCGGCCCGATCGGCCGCCTCGGCCGGCTGGCGGCGGAGCATCGCGGACGGGTCTTCATCGCCTGGGCGCTGATCGCCGTCGGTCTCGGCATCCTCGCCCCGCGGGTGGAGACGGCGCTCTCCGGCGCCGGCTGGCAGGCGAACGGCTCGCAGTCCGTCCAGGCGCGCCAGCAGATCGATCGCAACTTCGCCGGCATCGGCAGCTACGCGCTCCAGGTCGTCGTCCACTCGCGGGACCTCGTGGCGACGGCGCCCGAGTTTCCGGCAAACGGTGGTCCGTTCGGAGCGTGTGCTGCGGCGCGATCCCGCCGTCGGTCGGGTCTCCCCGCCGCGGCCGGGCGTCTCGATCTCGCCCGACGGCCACACGGCCGTGATCCGGGCCGGCGCGGCCGCCGATCCGAACGCGATGGTCGACGCCGCCGACCGCCTCAAGACCAAGCTTGCCGACGCCGCCGGCCCTGCGGGTCGCCGTCAACCTGACCGGCGCCTCGGGGATGTGGTCGGACTTCAACCAGGCGAACCGCGAGGCGATGCTCAAGTCCGAGTTCATCTCCTGGCCGGTGACCATGGCGATCCTGGTGCTGGCCTTCGGCTCGCTGGTGGCCGCGGGCCTGCCGCTGATGCTGACCATCGTCGGGCTGATCGCCTCCGCAGGCCTGCTCTTCCTCGGAACGCTGGTCTCGCCGATCTCGATCTGGGCGATGAACTTCGCGCTGATGTTCGCGCTCGCGCTGGGCATCGACTACGCCCTCTTCATCGTCGTTCGCTTCCGGGGCGCCCACTTCGGCCAGAAGCTCAGTCCCGTCGAGGCGGTGGCGACGACGATGGACACGGCCGGCAAGGCCGTGCTCTTCTCGGGACTGACCGTGCTGGTCTCGCTCTCGGCGGTGATGCTGGTGCCGAGCCCCGCCTTCCGCTCGACGTCCCTGGGCATCATCGTCTCGGTCCTCTTCGTGCTGGCCGCGACGCTGACGCTGCTGCCCGCGGTGCTCGCCAAGCTCGGCCCCCGGGTCGACCGCCTGTCGCTTCCCTGGGTGCACAGCGGCGAGCATCGCTCTGCGCGCTTCGCCCGCTGGGGTGAGCTGCTCTGGCGGCGGCCGTACCTGTTCGGTGGCGTCGCCCTCGTGGCCCTGCTGATCCTTGCCCTACCGGTGCTCTCGCTGCGCACCGGGATGCCCTCGATCAAGGTCGTGCCGCCCGGCGACCACTCCCGGCAGGGCTATGAGCAGATCCAGGCGGGCTTCGGACCGGGCGCACCGGGCGCCCTCCAGATCGTCGCCCCGGCGTCGGCGGCCCACCAGGCGATGACCGCGGTGCGGAGGCGACCCGGGCATCGCCCAGTCCCTGCCGCCCCAGCCGGGCGGCGGCGGCCAGGCGCTGATCGAGGCGATCCCCGCCAGCGATCCCTCGAGCCCCGAGCTGGGCGCGACGATCGATCGCCTGCGCTCGGAGCTTCCCTCCGGCACGCTGGTCGGCGGCTCGGCGGCCGAGAACCACGACCTCGAGGCCGCGCTGGCGGCCAAGACGCCCGTGGTGATCGGGGTCGTCCTGGCGCTCGGCTTCCTGCTGCTGCTCCTCGCGTTCCAGGCGCCTGTGGCGGCCGCGATCGGCGTCGTGCCCAACCTGCTCGCGACCGGCGCCGCCTTCGGGATCGCCAAGTGGATCTTCCAGGACGGCCACCTTGCCGGATTGCTCGGCTTCCAGTCGCAGGGCTTCCTCGATGCCTGGGCGCCGGTGTTCTTCTTCGCGATGATCTTCGCGATCTCGATGGACTACACGGTCTTCCTGCTCTCCTCCGCCAAGGAGCACTGGGATCGCGAAGGAGACGCACGCAAGGCGATGGTCGGTGGGCTCGCCCACTCGGGGCGCGTGATCAACGCCGCCGGGGCGGTGATGGTGGCCGTCTTCTTCACCTTCGCCCTCTCGGGGCCCCTGCCCCCGAAGGAGATGGGAGTGATCCTCGGCGTCGCCGTGCTGCTGGACGCCTTCCTGGTTCGGCTGCTGCTCGTGCCGGTGCTGCTGCGCCTCGCGGGACCGGCCGCCTGGTATGTGCCGAGCTGGCTCGGTCGCATCCTGCCGGACGTTCGCTTCGGCCACGGCGAGGCGACGCCCGCACGAAGTCCGGCCTGATCTCGATTGGAAGCCACGCCCCCAGCCGGGCGGCTTCGAGAAGCCGGGATTAGGGTACGAGGCGGAAGGGAGATCCCGAGCCGATAGGAGGAGACCATGCATGCTCGCCTGACCCGTTACGAGGGGGCGGCGCCCGAGGCCATCGAGCAGGCGCTGGAGACGAAGAAGCGGGTGCTGCCGACTGAGTTCGGGCAGACCGAGGGCATGAAGGGCGCCGTCTTTCTCGTCGACCGGCAGAACGGCACCGTCCTCGTCATCTCCCTGTGGGAGGGGGAGGAGGCGATGCAGGCGAGCGAGAACGAGGCGACCCGGGTTCGCGAGGAAGTCACCGGACCCGACGAGACGGCGTCGGTCGAGCGCTACGAGGTGGCGCACCTGAGCGTCGAGCAGGCGGGCTAGGTTCCTGTGACATCGCCTGCTCTGAAAGCCCGGCGGGAGGGCGCGAGCGAGGCACCGGCGAACGCTGAGGCAACACATCCGCCATTCCGCATAGCCTTTGATCGATGCTCGACCAACGACCTGGGGAGACGAGATGACCTTCGGCGACGCCGTGAAGTCCGGATTCGAGCACTATGCCAAGTTCGACGGCCGCGCCTCCAGGCCCGCCTACTGGTGGTGGATCCTGTTCGTGTTCCTGGTCGGCATCGCCGTCGACATCATCGGCCTGGCGCTTCACGGCGTCCCCGTGACCAGCGCGATCGTCGGCCTGGCGCTCCTCCTGCCGAACCTGTCGGTGTCGATCCGAAGGCTTCACGACACGGGCCGCACCGGCTGGTGGATCCTGATTGGCCTAGTCCCGCTGATCGGGTTCATCGTGCTGCTGATCTTCTACCTCCAGCCGAGTGACCCGGGCGCGAACCAGTACGGACCCCCGATGGACTCGGTCGCGCCCGCCGTCTAGCGCGTCATTGCGCGAGCGACAAAGCACTTGAATGGGCAGAAGTGGAGGGACAAGATTCCGACCGGAGAAGCAAGCTCGACCACCCCTTCGCCCGAAACGGCTCTGCGGAGCCGTAATCTGGCACGAGGCCCCGATAGCTCAGCTGGATAGAGCGACTCCCTCCTAAGGAGTAGGTCGCAGGTTCGAATCCTGCTCGGGGCGTCTCCCGGTTACCGCTTGGCCAGTCTCCCCTCTGCTGTGGGTTTGGCGTTGGCACCGTCGAAGGCGGCACTTTGCAGCTCGGCCAGCTCCACCGGCGCGACCACCGCGCTGAGCGGGGTCCAATCGCCATTCAGCTCGATCTGACCGGCGTACTCGACCTCGGGATCGAGTGTCGTGCTGGCGAAGACCACTACGCATTCGCGGCCGTTGGGGTCGTTCGAGATCGAGCCGGCGCCGTCGGCATCCATATAGCCGAGTTGGGCCTCGGTGTAGTGGTGGGCCAGCGCGATATGGCGGCCGTCGGCGAGAGCCGATTGATCGGAGTTCCAGCTTCGCATGCACCCCCGGGGGGCCGGGGCTGCGTTCGACTTCCCTCCGGAGGCGGCGAGCACCACCACCGCGATCAGCACCCCGAGAGTGATCGCAGCCACACCCGCGAAGATCAGATTGCCCCGCAAGGCGGAAGCCTCGCTCTGAGCGGGCGCCTCGGGCATCGGCGATGGACCCTACCGTTCGGGCACGGGCACAAGCCAAGTCCTGGACGCATTGGCCCGGGCGCGAGGGTGCGCAGGCACCGCTGCCGGTGCTCTCCGACGGCTGTCAGGCGGCTTACTCCCCAAATGCGCTAGCCGAAAGGCCGTGACCTTGGTCGCGGGATGGCTTTTCGGTGGTAAAACCCTGCAGATTGCCGACCAAATCGATCCTGGAAGGAGACGCATGCACAAGATCCGACTGCTGGTTGCGGGAACACTCGGCGTCGCGGCGCTTGCCGTAGGAGTGTCGGCCGCTCTTGCCACTTGCCACCACAAGACGTTCAAATGCACCGGCACGCTGGCATCTGGGAGGTACCAGAAGCTCGTCGTCCCCGCCGGCGCCACCTGCGATGGGACCCAGGCCAAAATCAATGTCCGCAGAGGGGTCCGGGTCCACGAGGGCGGGACGTTCATCCTCGGAAGCGAGGATCTTGGCGCGGACACCGGCAGGATCCGCGGCGGGGTCCGGGCGAACGCTCCCGCCTCCCTGCAGGTGCACTTCGCGCATATCAAGGGCGGTCTGAGGATGCACGACGGCAACGGATTCTTCTCGACCGTCGAGGACAGCGTGATTCGCGGCGGTGCGACGATCAACGGCTACTCCGGGTTCTGGCTCGGCTTCATCCGCAACACGGTTCACGGCAACGTGATACTGAGCAACAACATCATGGATGACCCTGACGCGAACGAGTACGTCACCAACAGGATCAAGGGCAATCTCGTTTGCCACAACAACTCGCCTGCACCGCAGGTGGGCGATTCGGAGGGTCAGCCGAACGTGGTCAGCGGCCGCAAGGTTGATCAGTGCGCCGGTCTGTGAGCTTCGACCGGTAAGCCGCCGGTCGCCGGTCCCGTCCCGAGCGACGCCCGAGGCGTCGTCGGGGCGGGGCCGGCGAATGGCGCCGAGGTCCCATGCCGATTCCTGGACACCGGCCTGCGCCTGATCTAGGCTGGCCGGGCCAGTCTGCCTAGGGAGGAACCCTGCGTCGCATCCGACGTCACCCCGAGAGTCGATACCCGTTGATCGAGAAACGCTCCGCCGCCGTTCTCGCTCTGGCGATCGCCGGGGCCTTGGCCGCAACGGGCGTCGCGCTGGCGGCGGGAAGCTCGACCGCAAGCTTCACCTTCAGCCCCACCGTTGTGACGAAGATCGCGTACAAGCCGGGGAAGATCGCTTTCCACACGCACACCAACTACACGAACCCGGGTAATTCGAACCCTGGCGGCGCCACGAAGAGGCTGCAGCTAAACCTCGACAACGATTTCAACTTCAGCCCCGGCGCGGCCCCGACCTGCACCGCGAACCTCTCGGGCAAGGACATCGCCCAGGCCGTGGCTCCAGCGGCCTGCGGGAACGCGATGATCGGCAGCGGGTTTGCGTCGGCCATCGACACCGCCCTCGCCGGCAGCCCCACGATCCACGGCTGCGTGCTCGTGTTCAACCGCCCGGCCAATCGCGCTCTGCTGTTCCTGCGAATGAAGGCCACGAAGCCCAGCTCCATCACCTGCACGAACCCGTCCTCCAACCACCAGGGCACCACGACCGTGCTGCTGCCCGGGCGTCCTCGTGGCCAGCCCACTCGGTGGGGACTACGGCAAGCAGCTCGACGTCAACAACGTCATCAAAGACGCGTCTCATCCCAACGCCTCACCGTTCCCGCTGGCGGATTTGAACGTCGGCATCCAGAGGGGCGGCTACGTGAGCGCGCGGTGCTTCGACGCCGACAGGACGTGGAACCTGCAGACGAAGTTCACCTACAACGACAACACCACCCAGACGAGGAACTCCGCCACGACCTGCCTGGTGGCCTAGCGCGACCGATTCGAGCCGATTTTTCCCGCAAAGTACGGCAGCGTGACCTGGTAGGTCCAGCGATACTGTGCTAAGGCTTGACGTTCGGCACATGGCTCCAACCTGGAAGGAGGGAGACTATGGGCCTCCAGCAAGCACACAGCGAGGTAGCGGGAATGATCCACGCGGGCACCCCGTTTCACGCTATTGAGGAGCAGATCGACGGAATCCCCGGTCTGCTCGACGATGAACGGTCCGCGTTGTGGCTGTATGCGTGGTCGCATCAGGGACGTGGCTGGCAGCGCCGCGCGTCGACTCAGCTCCTGATGTGGGTGCAAATGGACTAGTAGCCCCGCGCCACTGCTCTCCCTCTGGGCGCGCGGAGCTTCGAATCCGCTCGGGCGGCTAAACGGGCTTCAGGGCGGGCGCGTCGAACGAGGCGCCGGGCGTCGCGGTCCTGCGCAGGGCCAGGCCGACGAAGGGGAAGATCAGCGTCGACAGCATCGCCGCCCCCACCAGCGCGGCCGCCGTCGTGGATCGCATGTGGCCGGTCTGCGTCGCAATCGTTGTGATGGCGACCACGAGTGGCAGCTCGGTGGCCGAGAAGACGGCGAGCGCCATCCGCTCGCGCACCTCCATGACGCCGCGGTAGAGAAGCATGGCGGGCAGGCCTCGCACGACCAGGAACAGACCGAGGAACAGGGGGAGCTTGAGCATCGCGCCGAGGCTCGAGGTGAGGGCGTCGAGGTCGAAGTTCATGCCGCTGGTGACGAAGAAGAACGGCACCAGGAAGCCGAACCCCACCGCGGTTAGCTTCGAGTCGAGCGCCTCCACCTCGCGTCCTCGGAGTGCCGCCCGGGTGATCATCCCGGCCGCGAAACCGCCCAGCAGCACGTCCAGACCGAGCTGGTTGGCCACCGCCACCAGGCTGAAGATCAAAAGGACGGCGATCCGCACCGCCACCTGGCTGCTCGCCTCGAGCGTACGCTCCAGCAGCGGCCAGCCGCGCCAGGCCAGTCGCACCGAGGACACCGCGATGACCAGCGCCAAGACGATGAACGCGACCAGGATGGCGGCCTCGTGGGCCGGATGGTTCGTCGACAGGATCAGGGTCAGCAGGAGGATCGGGCCGAACTCCCCGATCGCGCCGGCCGCCAGCATGTAGGTGCCGAACCGGGTGTGCAACTCATTGCTGTCGCGCAGCACCGGGATCAGCGTTCCCATCGCCGTCGTCGCCATCGCCGAGCCCGTGTAGAGCAGCGAGAGCACCACACCCGCCGCGGCGAGGATGCCGCCGAGCCCGTATGCGAGGACGAGCGACATGGCCCAGCCCCACAAGCCCAGGGTCAGCGGGCGCCCACGGATTCGATCGAAGTCGATCTCATAGCCGGCGAAGAAGAACAGCATCCCCAGCCCGAGGTTGGAGAAGAACTGGATGAAGTCGTCGACGTCGGCGATTCCCAGCCCCTGCGGTCCGATCAGAATCCCGAGGAGCAGCTCGACCACGACCACCGGCGGGGCAAGTCGGCGGGGGAGCACGGCGACCGCGATCGACGCCACGGCTGCCGCCAGCACCATGAGCAGGAACGATCCGGTGTCTACATCGATCACAGCTCAGGCGCTCACCGAGAATCGAAGCCGGGCGCGCTCGAAGCGCTCGAGGCAAGCTGTGCCAAGCGCGGTGGCGGGCGTCAGGCATCCCGCGCGCTCGGGCGTGACGCCGGGGTCGGCGAGCAGAAGGCCAGCCTCGCCCAGCATCCTCGCCGTCGCCAGGTACCCCGGGTGCCCCTCGGCCTCTACCTCGACCCCGACCTCGTGTCCCCCGGTGGTGCGGGCCTCGAGGGACATGCGCCACCTCCACGCTTCGAGGCGCTCGGCCGCCGGGCCGTAGCCGGATGACGGGAAGATGGCTCCGAGCGCGCCGGCCACCCGGCGGCGCACCGACGGCTGTGCACGGGCTACGTGTCCCAGGGCGGCCTGCACGCCCGCCAGCGTGCCGGCCGCCGCGTAGCGGAGCGGAAGCGAGGCCGCCGAGCCGCCCAGGACGACCCCCTCGCGGTAGCGGAAGGGCTGTCCCTGGCCGTCACCCTCCGCGGCGATCAGCGCCGCGGTGCGGTGGATGACGGCGGGGTTGATGAACGCGCTGGGCGCCATTGACGCGATCACCGCGCCGCGCGAGTTGCGGCGAGGCATCAGCGAGATCGGGCTGCGACGCCGGATCTCCGCGGCGGTGGCTGCGTCGGCGATCAGGGCGGCCGGATCGGTGATGCTCGACGGATCCTCGCCGCCCGCCGCCGCCGCCATGCTCTGAGCGGTGCCACCGGAGACGATGTCCGAGGGTCGGAGCAGGCCGGGAGGCCCCTTCACCGAGACCTGGAGGTCCGCCTCCGTGAGGTCCTCGCTCCAGCGCTCGCGCGCCTGCTGCGCGGCGAGCAGAACGGAGAGGTCGGGCGGCAGCGCCTCGAACCCGCACACCTGCACGAGCTTGATCCCCGCGTCGGTGGCCGCTCGGTGGAAGTCGTCGATGATCCGGCGGACGAACGGAATCTCCCCCGTCAGGTCGACGTAGTGCGCGCCACCCGCCACGCAGGCTTCGATCACCGGCCTGCCGTAGGTCGTGTACGGGCCGACCAGGTTGAGGACGACGCGGGTGCGGGTGGCCATCGCCGCGAGGGAATCCGGGTCGTCGAGGTCGGCCACGATGGTTTCGGGCGCGCTGGCGCCCGCCTCGCCCAGCACCCGCTCGAGCTTCATGGGATCGCGGGCCGCCGCCGCCCATCGCGCCCCGGTCTCTCCAGCCCGCTCGGCCAGGTACGCCGCCACCTGGCGGCCGGTGACGCCCGTGGCCCCGAAGACGACTACGTCCAGGTCTCGTTCGCTCAAGACCGCGGACGATATAGGCCTCGATGCGTGCTCCGTGACGCCCTCGGCAACGCGTCCAGGTGGCCGGACCAAACGGCTTCGGGGCCCAACCCGTGTGAGACCCTCTAACCGTGAGCCGCGCCCGCAAGACGGTTCCGATCGGGTTGCTCGTCGCGCTGGCGCTCGGCGGCGCAGGCTGTGGCGGGGGCGATAGCAGCTCGCAAATGCCCCCTCCCGAGGTGGCGCAGACGCTGCCCAAGCATCCGAAGCATTGGGTCGCACACCGCGACCTGTCGATCGGCTACGCGATCCGGAAGCCGCCCGGCTGGCAGGCGACGCGGAGCAGGACCGGCGGCGTCAACGCCGCCCTGATCCGCTCGCCGGATCACCTTCTCGCGGTCACCCTCGTTGCGACTCGCGACCCGGAGGCGCTCAGTGTGCCGCTGGAGCAGTTCGCGACCACCGCGCTCGCGGCCTTGCCGGGGTTTGAGTCGCGGCTCAAGCCCAGTATTCCGCGACGGTTCCCGGGAACGCCGCTCGATGCCGTCAAGAGCGTGGCGAGGGGGACCACCAAGGCGAGGAGGATCAAGGAGCGGGCGACGCTGCTCGTCCTGCGCCGCGACGAGATCGTCAACTACACCGTCGCGATAGTCGAGAATGCCCGGCGTGGCTACTCGGCGAAGGATCGTGCAGTGGCCCTGAAGATGATGCGTACGCTCCGCGACCAGCCCGTCCGCCCGGGGGTCCCGGAGTCGGGCTAGTTGGGGGCCGCGACGCTCCGTCGAGCGGCTACCCGCCTCGGTCGGGGCGCTCGGGGTAGAGCTCGTCGATCGTGACCAGGGCCCGAAATGGCGCCCCGGCGGCCTCGGCGATCGCCTCCCCGCCGCCAGCGAGGCGATCGACGACGCAGATGGCCCCCGCCACCTCGAGCCCCTCCTCGCGCATCCGCTCGATCGCGGACACGGTCGACCCTCCGGTGGTCACCGTGTCCTCCACCACGAGGCAGCGGGTCCCGGCTTCCACGGGGCCCTCCACCCAGCGCTGAAGGCCGTGGGCCTTGCGCTCCTTGCGGACGAAGAAGCCGACCAAGCCCTCGCCGCCCGGAACCGCGATCGCCGCGCAGGCGAGCGGGATCGCCGCCATCACCGGACCGCCGACAGCCTCGGCGCGGGCCCCTTTGGCCGCGGATGCGAGCAGCTCCCCGGCGGCGCGAAAGCCGGCTGGGCGCAGTAGGGCGCGGCGGGCGTCCACGTAGTAGGAGGCGCGCTGCCCGCTCGACAGCGTCACCTCGCCGATCACCAGGGCGTGCTCGCGAAGCTCAGCGAGCAACGCCGCCCTGGCTTCGTCGCCGCCGGTCGGCGGTGGCTCAGCCGTAGACGTAGATCGACATCCCGATCTTCACCCAGTCGTAGATGAAGATCGACTCGGGGATCGGGTTGCGGACACAGCCGTGGCTGGCCGGAAACGGCGGCACCGAGTGGTATCCGTGGATCGCGTAGCCCCCGTGCCAGTAGACCGAGTAGTACATCCCCTCGGAGTTGAAGCCGGGCTGGCGGCTGTAGAACTGGTAGCGGCCCCGGATCGTCGGCGTCGCCGGGGCGCCGGTGGCGACGTGGAAGGTGTATTGAGGCTTGCCGTGGTTGGCGAACACCATCACCTGGCGCGAGATGTCGACCTCCACGTGCTTGCCGGCGCCGGGGTACTTGAGGTGGAAGTTGCCCCGGCCGTCGGCCAGCTTCTTGAAGATCCCCGGCGAGGCGTTGAAGGTGCGCTTCATCCCGTTCACCTTGCGGAATGCCATCACCGCGAAGCCGGTCTTCTGTCCGTAGTGCTTGCCGTGGGTCGTGTAGTAGCCCTGGTCCAGGAGGAGGTGGTTGAAGGTCTTGACGGTGCTGTTCCGATCCCCGGGATCGAGGTCCGGATAGCGGATCTTGAAGCTCTTGGACCTGGCCCAGGCGCGGCCCTGTTGGTCGTTCCCAAGGTGGAGCGCGGTGACGCGGTAGTGGCCGGGCTTGGTCAGCTTCGCCGACCTGAACTTGAGGCGGCCCACCTTCCCGCCCTTGATGCCCTTCACGTACGGGTTCATCTTCGTGACCACGTGGCCGTTACGGGCGAGCTTGATCCGCACGTGCTGGCCGCGGACGAACGGATGCAGGTATCCCACCGCGCGTACCTTCTTGGCGACCCCCAGGCTTCGGTCGCGAATCCCGGCGACGTGCAGCTTGAGGTGCGCCGGGCGGGGCCTCGCCGCCTGTGCGCTGTTGGCGGGCTTCGGCGGGGCCGGGGGCTGGGCCGGCACGGTCCCCGTGGTGGTCGTGGGGGTGGCCGCGGGACCCGGGCCATCGCCGGCGGCGATCGCCGAGGGAACGCCGATCGCCAGTGCCGCCGCCAGGGCGGCGGAAAGAGCGATAGGGGCGTTGGCGAGTCACGGACGGGCATTCTGGCATGGCGCGAGGCCGATGAACGAAACGAGCCGGAGGCGCTCCTGCCGCTATCCGGCAAGGACTCGCCAAACGGCGCGCCCCCGTTCAGGGCACGAGCTTCGCCCGCAACGCCCGGACCGGGATCGTGAACAGCGCCGCGCTCACCGCCGCAAGCCAGACGGTGTTGATGAGGATCTGGAGGCCGTTGGGGCCGGTGGCCATCCCGCGCGTGATCTCCACCAGGTGGTAGAGGGGCGTCAGCCAAGCGACCACCTCGACCCAGTCTGGGAGCCGATCGAAGGGGAAGAAGATGCCCGAGAACAGGAACATCGGCGTGATCCCGAGGGTGAAGAAGTAGCTGTACAGGTCGATCTTCGGGATCAGCGACGTGAACGTGTAGCCGATCACCGAGATGCACAGCCCGCCGAGCGCCACGAACGGCGGGATCAGGATCGCCCACGGCGAGGAGAGCAACCCGAGCGCCGCCACCACCACCAGTACGACCGTGCCGTAGAGCGTCGCGCGGGTCGCGCTCCAGGCCAGGTCGCCGGCGACGAGGTCCTGAACCTCGACCGGCGTCGAGAGGACGTTGTCATAGAGGCGGAGCTCGTTCATGCGGAAGTAGACGTTGTAGGTGGTCTCGAAGGCAGCCGACCACATCGCTGCCGACGCGATCAGCCCGGGCGCCACGAAATCCTTGTAGGGGATGCCGTTGACCTTCGCGATATAGGTGCCGAGGCCGAAGCCGAGCGCCAGCAGGTAGAAGAACGGATCCAGGAAGGTCGGCAGCAGGGCCCCCCTCCAGAGCTTCGAGAAGACGCTGGCGTTGCGACGCCATATGGCCACGGCGTGGCGAGGCGAAGGCACCAGGTCGCGCACACCGACGCGGGGGCCGAGGCCCGCATATCCGGGGTCGTCCAACGCGGCCATTCGCCTACTCCCTCAGCGTTCTGCCGGTCAGCCGGAGGAACACGTCCTCGAGCGTGGCTCGGCGCACGTACGCGGAGTCGGTCGGGAAGCGCTCGTGGTCGAGCGAGTGCAGGAGCTCCTCGGCATCCTGGGTGAACAGGGTCAGCCTGCCGTCCGACAGGTCGTGGCCGCTCACCCGGCCGTCGATCGACTCCACCAGCGCATCGCCATCGCAGCCGTCGCCCAACTCGAGCTCGAGGATCTCGCGGCCGACGTGCTGCTCCACCAGCCGCCGCGGCTCTCCCTCGGTGACGATCCTGCCGTCGTCCATGATCAACAGACGGTCGCACAGGCGGGCGGCCTCCTCCATGTAGTGAGTCGTCAGGAGCAGGGTCACCCCCTCGCGGCGCAGGCGGTCGAGCGCCCGCCAGACCGCCAGTCGCGCCTGCGGGTCGAGCCCGGTGGTGGGCTCGTCGAGGACGATCAGCTCGGGCTGGTTGACGAGCGCCCTGGCAACGAGCAGCCGACGCTTCATCCCTCCGGAAAGCGCCTGGACCCGCTCCCCGGCGCGGTCGACCAGCAAGGCGAACTCCAACAGCTCGTCCGCCCGCTCTCTGGCGCGTTGGGAGTCGATCCCGAAGTAGCGTCCCTGGAAGATCAGGTTGTCGCGGATGGTCAGGTCTCCGTCGAGGTTCGTCTCCTGGGGGACGACGCCGATCCTCGACTTGATCTCGCGCCGCTGCCGCTTGGCGTCGAGGCCCAGCACGCGGAGCTCGCCCCCCTCGACCGCAGCGAGGCCGTAGATCATCTTCATCGTCGTCGTCTTGCCGGCGCCGTTGGGGCCCAGGAATCCGAAGCAGATCCCCGGCCGAACCTCGAAGTCGATCCCGTTCACCGCGACCCGACCCGCGTAGCTCTTCTTCAGCCCTCGGGCGATAACGGCGGCGTCTGCGCCTGACCCGGCCATCACGACGTCAAAAGCGCGAACGCCAGCGCGTTGTTGACGGCGTGGATGGCCATCGTCGGGTAGATCGAGCCGGTCTCCTCGTAGACCCACGACAGCGCGAACCCCAGGAATGCGAGCTGGGGGACGACCCCGAGGCTTCCTGGGCCCGTGTAGTGGAAGAGCCCGAAGATCACCGCCGAGATCAGCCCCGCGGCCGGGAAGGAGAGCCGGTGCCGGAGGCCCCCGAAGATGAAGCCGCGGAAGAAGATCTCCTCCGAGATCGGCGCCGCGACCACGATCAGCACTCCGGCCGCGACCGCGCCGAACGCGCCGTGGCCGAAGCCGAGGTCGCGAGTGACGTCCTCCTGATGCGGGTGGATCACGGTGGAGTAGGCGAGCGCCATCACGATGTAGCCGAGGTAGGCGGCCGCCGCCAGCCCGATCGGAGACCGCAGGGGGCGCCTCAGGCCAAGCGCCGCGGGCGAGGTGACGCCGCCCCGGCCGCCCGCGCTGACGAGGAAGGCGATGCCCACCAGGGTGACGGCGAGCAAGGCCTGGGTGACGAGCCGCGCTGCCAGCGAATCCAGGTTGGGGTCGAACACCGAGACCACGCCCACCTCGACCACGGTCGTCACCGAGAAGCGCTCCGATGCCGCCGGCGACCCGCCCCGGTCCCCAGGTCGCCGACGGTTTCCCGGGGGAAGGCTCGGGCCCGCGCGGTGGCGGGGGCGGCGCGGCGGCGGAAGGAGGGGGGAGGGACCCGGCCGCAGAGGTCGGCAGGGCCCCGGCGGCGGATGCGGCCGCGTCCTTGACGAGTACGACGGTGCCCGCAAGCCGGTCGCCGAGGCGCTGCTTGCGCCTCGACAGCGGGATCAGCACCGGGCCCGCGACCACGTCCACGACCAGCAGCAGGTTGCGCGCCACCGAGCGGTTCCAGGAGACCACTCCTCCTCGGTCGTCGGCGACGGTGATCCGCGACCGCGAGCTTGCCCAGGGTCTGGCCCCAGCGCCACTCGGCGAGCACGAGGTAGTTGAACCAGACGGTGATCACGGCGAGCACGATCACTCCCGCCTCCGCGGTCTGGTGCGACGTCGCATCGTCCCCCGCCCAACCGGGGACGATGACGTAGATCGCGATCGACAGCACCACGTAGGCG
Organism: uncultured Actinomycetes bacterium; assembly: GCA_963760665.1. Classification (GTDB taxonomy): domain Bacteria; phylum Actinomycetota; class Thermoleophilia; order Solirubrobacterales; family 70-9; genus AC-56. The sequence continues at coordinate 567,613 of CAVXDS010000006.1, read as the reverse complement.
ACCAGGGCGTCGATCGCGAAGGCACCGAGACGCCGTAGGAAGCCCGCGTATCGTGGCTCCACCGCAGCAAGGCCTGAATCGTTCACAGCTGCAGATGGTGCCGGATGGCCTCCAAGGAGTCGATGTCCGCTCCTCCGGCCCGATCGATCAACAGGGCGGGAATGCCCGCAGCGCGCGCCGCGGCGAGGTCCTCGGCGGGCGTGTCGCCGACGTAGAGGGCGTCGCCGGCGGGCAGCCGGGCCAGCTCCAGCGCGGGCGCGAAGATCGCCGGGTCCGGCTTGCGAACGCCGGCGAGGGCCGAGGTGACGACCCCATCGAGCGCGCCCCCGAGCCCGCAGCGCTCCAGGACCTCGGGCAGCGAGACGTCCCAGTTCGACACGCAGACGAGCCGCAGGCCGAGCAAGCGCAGGTCGGCCAGCGCCGGGCGCCGCGTCGGGAAAGGCCCGGAAGCGGATCGCGGCCATCATCGTCGGCGACCGACACCTCCTCGCCCAGCTCGCTCGAGAGCACCACGGCGCAGCGGCCGCGCAGCTCCGCGAGCGAGTCCGCGTCGCGCCCCTCGTGGCTGTGATCCCTGTAGTAGTCCATCTCGGCGCGCACCGCGCTCGCCAGGTGCTCGTCCGGCGCGACGCCGAGTGCGTCCGCCAGGTGCAGCCAGGGCGGCTCCAGCTCGACCAGGGTGCCGAGCGCGTCGAACATCACGGCGCTGGTGCTGTCATGTGGGCATTCTCACGGAGGAACCAGCCCGGGCGGGGGCGAAAGGAAACTCGGATGGAGACGACTTCTGGGAGAGTCACGGGCTGTGCTTCCGGCGGCAAGCTTCTGGGACAGCCACAGCAGACCTGATCTCTGCCGTGATCACGATGGCCGTCGCCACCGCGATCGCCTTCTCCGTCGACCGCATGGCGATCGCCAGGGCGGGACACGTGGCGGCCAAGGTGGGCGAGGGACCGCTGTCGCGCGCCGCCGAGACCCGGTTGCGGCTCATTCGTCGCCTCGTCTTCGTGGTCATCCTGGTGATCGGAGCCGCCCTGGCGCTGAGCCGGTTCACCGAGTTCGAGCGGCTCGCCACCGGGATCCTCGCCTCGAGTGCGGTCCTGGGTCTGGTGGTGGGCTTCGCCGCCCGCCAGACGCTCGCCAACCTGGTCGCCGGGATCATGATCGCGGTCACCCAACCGATCCGGATCGGCGACACGGTGACGATCGGGGAGGACACCGGCCGGGTCGACGACCTGACGCTGTCCTACACCTACATCGACCCCGGGGACGGGCGGTTGATGGTGGTCCCGAACGAGAGGGTCGCCACCAGCATCCTGTTCAATCACTCGACCGGCGATCGAACGGCACCGGCGACGGTCTCGGTGTGGGTTCCGCCGGCGGCCGACCTGGAGCAGGCGCGGGGCGTGCTGCAGCCGGCCGGGGCCACCGAGGTGACCGTCGCCGAGATGACGCCCCAGGGGGTCCGGATCGAGCTCTCCGGGCCACGCGACCACGAGCGAACCCAGGTTGGCGACGAGGAGGCGCAGCTGCGCGAAAGCGCTCACCACGCGCTGCGTCAGGCGGGCCTCCTTCGTCAGCCGTTCGGCGAGTAGAAGACGCCGCCCAGGTACCCTTTTCGGTCACAGGCGAATGACTCAGCGAGGGCGCAAGAGGTATCGTCGCTCGCGGGGGTCCCTCCGGCGCAAGGTGCTGGTGGCGTTCGGCGTCCTCGTCGCCGCCATCACGCTCCCCGTGGTCGGGGTCGGCATCTGGGTGCTCAGCGTCCGCGCCGACACTCCCCCGCTCGACCAGCTGAAGCCCGTAAGGGAGGGCTCGAACTCGGTCGTCTTCGCGGCCGACGGCAGCCGCCTGGGCTACATCCAATCGGACACGATCCGCCGCCCCGTCACCGCCTCGAGGATCCCCCAGCTCCTCGACCACGCCACGGTGGCGATCGAGGACGAGCACTTCTATGAGCACAGCGGGATCGACTACAGCGCCATCGTGCGCGCAGGATGGGAGGATCTCAAGGCGGGCCAGGCGGTGCAGGGCGGCTCGACGATCACCCAGCAGCTGGTCCGAAACCTCTACATCGCCAACCCGGAGGAGACCATCTCGCGCAAGGTCCGCGAGGCGACCTGGGCGGAGGAGTACGAGCAGAAGTACTCGAAGCAGCAGATCCTCACCAAGTACCTGAACACCGCCTCCTACGGGACCACCGACGGTCGCACCGCGGTCGGCGTCCAGGCGGCCGCGGAGACCTACTTCTCGAAGCCCGTCTCGAAGCTCGACCTGCCGCGAGGCGGCGCTGATCGCCGGGCTGCCGCAGGCGCCCTCCGACTACAACCCGTTGTTCAACACGAAGGCCGCCCTTCAGCGGCGCAACGAGGTCCTGCAGGCGATGGAGCAGCAGCACTACATCACGCCGAGGCAATACGACGAGGCCTCGCGCGACGACCTCGGTCTGGACCGCGGCTACAAGTACGAGACGATCCACCAGCCGTACTTCTTCGACTACGTGCAGCAGCAGCTGATCGACAAGTACGGCGTCAACACCGTGCGCAACGGCGGGCTGAAGGTCTACACGACGATCGACCCCCAGCTGCAGGCGGAGGCGGAGCGGGCGGTGGACGCCTGCGCCGTGTGCTCCCCGGGAGGAGGACCGGCCGCGGCGCTCGCCTCGGTCGACGCCACGAACGGCCACATTCTGGCGATGGCCTCGTCGCAACCGTATTCCCCGACCTCGCAGTTCAACTTCGCCGCCGACGCCCACCGCCAGCCCGGGTCCTCGTTCAAGCCCTACGTGCTCGCGGCCGCGATCAGCCAGGGGATGGACCCGGACACCACCTACTACTCGGGCGCCAGCCCGGTCACCCTGACCCTGCCCGACGGGATCACCACCTGGACCGTCAACAACGCCGAGCCGGGCGGCGGGGTCATGGATGTCCGCACTGCGACGATCGACTCGGTGAACGCCATCTTCGCCCAGCTCGACCTCGACGTCGGCCCCGACGCCGTAAGGCAGATGGCCTACAAGCTCGGGATCACGACCCACCTCGACGGCATCCCGGCGGAGGGAATCGGCGGACTGAGGCTGGGGGTCACCCCGCTCGAGCAAGCCGACGCCTACGCGTCGTTCGCCGACGGAGGCGTGCATCACCCGGCGACCGCGGTCGCCAAGGTCGTCTTCCCCGGTGGAAAGACGGACGAGCCCGATGCGGGCCAGAGCGCACGCGTGATCTCCGACGGGATCGCCTATGAGGTGACCAGCATCCTCAAGGGCGTGATCACCGAGGGGACCGGATCCCCATATACGGACTTCGGGTGCCCCGCCGCCGGCAAGACCGGCACCAGCGAGGGCCTGTCCGACGCCTGGTTCGTCGGCTACACGCCCAGGATCTCGACCGCAGTCTGGGTCGGGCACCCGACTTCCCGAGCCAGCACCGGCTTCGGTGGCCCCACTGCCGGGCCGATCTGGCACGCCTACATGGAGGCGGCGCACGGCAGCTACTGCGACGACTTCCCGCAGCCGCAGAACCCGGTCCAGTTCTCGAACTGGTCCGGCTCGCACACCGTCTCGGCGCCGAGCGCGCACACCTTCGGGGGCACTGGCACCTCCAAGCCCGCCCCGTCCTCGGGCGGAAACAACGGCAAGTACCCGCCCAGCCTGTACGCGCCGGGCGCCGGCCAGGGGCCCGCTCCGACCCCCGGGGACAACGGCGGAGGAGGCGGGCCGCCTCAGGGCAACTCCGGCGGCGGCGGAGGCGGGGGCACCGGCGGCGGCCAGGGCGCACCCTGAGCGTCAGTCCCGCTCGCCAGCGCGTTTGAAACGAGATGGTCGTTCCCCTATAGCGGGGGAAACGCCCTTTGACTCGCCACTCCGGTCGGCTACGCTCGTCGCCTACGAGACCCTGTCGCTCCATTCGGCTGTTTCAGGAGCGCCTGCCGCTCGGATACGGCATCGCTGCGCCGCTCGAGCGTAGCTGACGAGCAGCAGGGTGAGCGCCGACGCGCCGGCGGCCAGCGCCACGAGGCCGAGCGTCGCGGCTCCGCCGCCGAGCGGGGGTTCCAGCGTCGCCCGCGATGCTGGGCGTGACAATCGAAGCGACCCCCCACGCGAGCAGGGCGAGGATCGCCGGCCGGATCGCGCCGACCGGCGCCCGTGGCGTCGCGCGGGCCGCGAGGACGATCGCCGCGGCCAGCGCCGCCAGCACCGGAGCGATCGCAAGCCACGGGTCGGTGATCCCGAGCGGGGTCAGGACCGTGTGCTCGAGGTCAGCCCAGACCAGCCGCTGAGTCCAGATCGCGATGCCATCGCCGCCGACCAGCGGGTAGGTCAATGCGCCGGCGACCATCATCGTCCCGGAGACGATTGCCAGGCCGAGGGTCAGCGCGCGGTGGTGGCGGAAGGCCGGGGCGAGGCCGACCGCGAGGAACGGAAGGACGGGGATCAGGAAGCGGGGGCCCGGGGTGCCGCCGCCGAGCGGCTGCCAGTAGGCCATGTTGTAGAGGAAGTAGATGGCCGCGGCGGCGAAGATGACCGAGGCTTCCGCTCGCCGTCCGCTGCGGCGCATGATGGCCGCGCCGACCAGGCCCATCACCAAGACCGGCGTCAATGTGAGCAGGCCGCGGCCGGACAGCAGCAGGTCGACCGCGGCGCCGGGCCGCGGCGTGGTGATGCCGAAGAAGCCGTCGGAGTTGAGGCCGAGCACCGCATGGCCGCTTCGCCCGGGCACCGCCACCGCGTCGGAGTAGGCGAAGCGAAGAGGCGACCCGAGCGACCAGAGGTTGTAGAGCAGAGCCGGCGCTGCGCCGGCGACCGCGGCGCGGCGTAGGTGGCGCCGCGCCGCAGACGGGGCGCCCGCGCCAGGGCATAGCCGAAGAGGACGATGCCCAGCAGGCCGAGCGGGTACTCGAAGCAGACCGCGAGGCCGGCCATCAGGCCCGCGGCGGCGACCAGAGCCAGCCTGGGCGATCCCTCGCGCTCTTTGAACAGGAGGACGAAGGCGGCGAACCCCAGCGCGGCGGACGCGATGTGGTCGAAGTACTCGGAGGCGAACGTCATCACGATCGTCCCAACTCCGAGCGTGATTGCGGCCGCGGCGCCGTAGCCGGGCTCGATCCGCTCCGCGACCCAGCGGACCATGAACAGAAGGCCGATCGCCGGCAGGACCGCACCAAGCAGGGTCAGCGCCCAGACGATGGCCGTCGTGTTCGCCACCTTGGCCTCGACGTGGCGGGCACGGTCGCGGCTGAACCCGTACGACTGAAAGGGCGGCTTCTGGTGAGTTCGCCAGCCATCCCAGCTCGAGCGGTGGGCCGTGGCCGCCGCGTCGCGGGCGCGCTCCTTCCCTCCGATCGCGTCGAGACCGAGGTAGGCGGGCAGGGTCACGGCGGCCAGCCCGGGCGCCTTGACCGAGTAGAAGTGCCCGTCCACCCACGCCTTGTCCCCCGTCTCCCACTGCCAGCGGTCGATCTGGGTCGTGCCCGACGCGAGGGCCCGCACCTGAGCGTAGACGGACGTCTGCGTCCAGCCCATCGAGTGCATGAACAGGCCCCAGGCCAGGCCCAAGGAAAGGATCGCGGCAGTTCCCGGATTTGCCCGGAGGGCCCGCCAAATGCCGCCCATCCGGCTCACGGGGCGAGGATTCTACGCAGGCGCCTGGCGAACCGGGCATCGCATGGCCCCGTCGTCTCGCAAAGGGCGCCGAGCACGCCAATCGCCGGCACGGGGTTGAATGTGGGCATGAGTCGCATCGGCGAGTTCGATCTGATCGCGCGGCTGGTCGAGACGGTCGCCGACGCCCGCAGTGACCGAGCCTCCGAGTGGGGGGCCCGGATCGCCGTCGCGAGTGGCGATGACGCCGCCGTCACGGTGCCGAAGGGGGCGACTGCCACCTCGGTCGATTCGCTGGTCGAGGGCGTCCACTTTCGCCGCCGGACGGCGCCGCTTCGCTCCGTGGGCCGAAAGGCCCTCGCCGCGGCCCTATCCGACCTGGCCGCGATGGGCGCGGCGCCCGGCGAGGCCTACGTCCAGCTCGGCGTCCCGGACGATCTCGACCAGGCGGGTTGCCTCGAGCTTGGTGAGGGCCTCGCCCAGGTGGCCGCCGAGCACGATGTCGCCGTCCTCGGGGGGGACGTGACCCGGGCCCCGGCGCTTTGGCTTGCGATCACCGTGGTCGGCCATGCCGGCTCGGCCGGCGAGCTCGTGCGCCGCGCGGGGGCCCGCCCCGGCGACATCCTGGCGATCACCGGGGAGCTCGGCGGGGCGGCGGCGGGGCTTTTGGTCCTCGATCGCCCGGAGCTCGAGGCCGCCGTGGGGGCGGAGGTCGCCGATTCGCTGCGCCGCCGCCAGCTCGAGCCGCGTCCACGACTGAGGGCGGGACGCGCCCTCGCCGCAGCCGGGGCAAGCGCGATGATCGACGTCAGCGACGGCCTCGGCGGCGACGCCGGCCAGATCGCCGCGGCGAGTGGCGTGCGGCTGGTGATCGAGCTGGAGCGGTTGCCGGTGCAGGCGGGGGTGGGCGAGCTGGCGGCGGCCGCCGGGGTGGACGCCGACGAGATGGCCACGGGACTCGGCGAGGACTACGAGCTGCTCGTCACTCTGCCGCCCGAGCATGTCGACGAAGCGAGCGCCGCGGTTGCGGCGACGGGCTCGGCGCTGACCCTGATCGGGGCGGTGGAGCGCGGGGAGGGCGTCGTCCTGCGCGCCCCCGACGGCTCTGAGCGCCGGGCCAAGGGCTTCGATCAGCTGTCGCCCTGAACGGCGACTCACGCGTGCGGGCGAAGGCCGCTCCTGCCCGGAGCCGCCCCGACCCGCGAGCAGCGCCCGACGGGTGAGCCTGAGCAGCTGCAGCGTGAACAGAATCTCCCCGGCGACAGCGTCCGGATCGACCCTGTATCGGCCCAGCGCGATCTGGTGCTTGAGCCGAGTCACTCTGTCGGATTGGGGAGTCGTCGGAAGGGTCCGGATCGCCGCGACCCGGGCGGTCGCCTGTGCAGCGGGGTTCATGCTTCGTCCGCTAGATCGTCCTCGGCGCCTCGTGGCGCGATCGGAGATGCGTCCAGATCGTCGCCGGGGCGGGAGGGGGTCGGGCGCGCGATCCGGCGCCGCGGGCGAGGCGGCCCAGCCCGGGGCGGCGAGCCGCGCCTTCGGGCGGGCCGGCGGCGGCCGCAGGGCCAGGGCCATGAGTCCCACCAAGGTGCCCCCGAGGAGGCAGAGGGCGAGCATCGAGCCGAACCCGATCTGGCCGTCTCCCACCATCAGGAGGAGCTGCCACGGGCGCGCCGCGCCCCAGGTCCAGCATTCCGGCGACCTGGACAGCGGCGGCGGCGATCGGAACGAGCGAGAGGGCGACGGCGCCAAGCGCCAGCGGCCAGGGGAAGGCGCCCCCGCGGCGGGCGTCGAGCACCCACACGTGCGCCACCGGGACGAGCAGCAGCGCGAGGTAGGGGTTGGTCAGCCAGGCGACCAGCACCGCGAACGCCGAGACCAGGCCCAGTGCCGGAGCGGCCACCTCGGAGGGCAGCCCCGCGGGAACGCGCCAACCCCGGATCGCGTAATAGCCGACACCGATCACGATCGCCAGGAAGGCCATCGCCACGATCTGTCCGACTCCGACCCCGAACCGGTTGGGATCGAAGGGGAAGGGCGGTCTGGCGACGATCCCGGTCACCGCCAGTATGTAGAGGAGCAGCACGGCGGCGAGCAGAGGCAGCGCCCGGGAGGCCGACCAGCCCAGCGCCCAACCCACTCTCGCCCGGCCCAGGTATGCCTGCCGCAGGGAGTCGAGCGACGCGAGCGCCGCTGGAAGCACCAGCGTCAGTGCCAGCAGGGCCAGTGCCCAGCCCGGAACGAGGCTTCCGCGCAGGCTCAGGTAGACCGCGGGACCGTGCTCCGGGGGCGCGGCCGTGCCGTCGAGGCTGGCGACCAGGACCAACGCGGCCCGCCCCAGGTCCCCGAGGGTCTCGGCCGAGAGGTCATCGGGCTGGTCGTCGGCCACGGGGAGCGGCCGCTCGCCTGCCGAGGACAGGCCCACGGCGTCGATGCCGTTCGCGATCAGCACGGCCTGCTCGCCCAGCCCGCTGGGCAGCGCCAGCCGCGCGAGCTCCCCGAACAAGCCCTCGAGCTGTGGCCTGCGCCCCGTCTGCTCGCTCAGCGCCTGCTCGGCGGTGCGCACGAGCTGGGCCGAGGGGCTCTGCGATCCGTCCGAGGCGTCCAGCAGCGATGGCTGGCGCGGGGTGGCTGAGCCGGGCTGCCACAGGACCACGACGCCGTCGATCAGGCTGCGCTGCGCGAAGTGCTCGGCAAACTCGCGGGCCCCGGCGGAGCCGGCGCTGCCGCCGTCGGTGGACACGAACACGAGCGTCTTGGTGTGTCTCGTGGTCCGGAGCTTGTCGACCAGCTCGAGCAGGGCCGCGGTCGCGGCCGCGCTCGAGGCGGCGCCCGGGCCACTCGCCGAGTCGCGCGACGCGAGCACGACGATGCTGCGAGGAGACTCGCCCGGCAGCGTCAGGATCAGGTTGCGAAGCTGGACGTCCTTGCCGTCGAAGCTGCCGTCGAAGCTCTGTTGGGCGACCTGGCCTTCGCTGACGCTCATGAAGCGCTTCTCGACCATGTCGGCGAGGGCGCCGTCGCCGTCGCTGCCGGGTGTACGGTCGGGTGCGGCCTCGACGATCTGGCGATCGATCTTGGCCGCTGCCTCCTGGTCGAACTCGGCCGAGGCGACCGCCGGCGGAAGCGGGTCTGGCCGTCCCTGCAGCGAGAACAGCACCACGACAGCGGCGACGAGCGCCGGCGCGAAGGCCTGACGGTAGATGCGAGTGCTGATCACGGTGGCGGCGACGCAAACTACCCTTTGACAATGGCCGCGGCCGACGGATCGGCTCGCATCCTGCTCGTCGACGACGAGCATTCGGTGCAGACGCTGCTCGCCTACCCGCTCCGCAAGGAGGGCTACGAGGTCGTGGCCGCTCACGACGGACGTGAGGCGCTCGACCGCTTTGCCGAGCAGCGGTTCGATCTCGTCGTGCTCGACATCATGCTGCCGAAGCTGGACGGGATCGAGGTCTGCCGGCGGATGCGCAGCCGCAGCCAGGTGCCGATCATCATGCTCACCGCCAAGGACGACGAGATCGACAAGGTGCTCGGCCTCGAGATGGGCGCCGACGACTACATCACCAAGCCGTTCTCGGTCCGTGAGTTCCGCAGCCGTGTCCGAGCCACGCTGCGGCGAGCGGAGATGCTGGGCGGGCGACCGGGAACGGAGGAGCCGATCGCCGCCGGCGCCCTGCGGATGGACTTCGAACGCCGGATCGTCACCATCCGGGAGGAGCCGACCCGCCTCACCTACGTCGAGTTCGAGATCCTCGCCGCGCTTGCCCGCTCGCCGGGCCGAGTGCAGACGAGGGAGATGCTGCTGGAGCAGGTCTGGGGCGACTCGGCCTACCGAGATCCGCGCACGATCGACGTCCACATCCGGCACCTGCGCGAGAAGCTCGAGCGTGACCCGCGCGCCCCCGAATATCTGTTCACCGTGCGCGGCGTCGGCTATCGCTTCCGCGATTCCGACGAATGAACAGCGTCCGCAATCGCCTCGCGGCGCTGATCTTCGTTATCACCGCGGCGGCGATCGGGTTCGTCTATCTCTACGTGGTGCCGCAGCTTCGACTCGAGCCTGACGGCCGAGAAGCTAGCAGCGGCTCGAGCAGGCGGGAGCCGACGAGAGCGGCCGGCTGGCCGATGCGATGCGGCGCGGTGCGTCGGAGAGCGAGCTCCGCCGCCTGTTGCGTGGTGCCGCCCAGCGGACCGACGCGCGCGTGACCCTGCTCGGGGTGCGCTCCCAGCCCACCGGCCCGCAGCCGGGGTTCGTCGTCGGCGACTCCGAGCTCGAGCGCACCGCGATCCTCCCCGACTCCCCGGCTGCCGCCGCCGCGGCGGCCAGCGGCCGAGTCGGTTCCGGCGTCGAGCAGGTCGCCGGCCAGCGCACAGGCGAGGCGGCGGTTCCGCTGTTCGACCGCGGAAGGCCGCGCTGGGTCGCGGTGCTGTCGACGTCGCTGAGCGACGTGGACGACAACGTCGCCTTGATCCGGCGCCGGATCCTGATCGCCGGGATGATCGCGCTGGCGGCGGCGCTGGCGGCGGGCTGGCTGGCGGCCGGTGCGCACGCGAAGCGGCTCCGCCGGCTGGAGGCTGCGGCGCAGAAGGTCGCCGAGGGGGACTTCTCCACCCGGATCCCGGACGAGGGCAGCGACGAAGTCGGGCAGCTCGCCAGCACCTTCAACGAGATGCAGCAGCGGCTCGCCCGGCTCGACAACGCGCGCAAGGAGTTCATCGCCAACGCCTCCCACGAGCTGCGCACGCCGATCTTCTCGCTGGGAGGGTTCGTCGAGCTGCTCGACGAGGACGAGCCCGATCCCGCGTCGAGGGCCGAGTTCGTGCGGACGATGCGCGAGCAGGTGGCCCGGCTCACGAAGCTGGCCGCCGACCTCCTGGACCTCTCGAAGCTCGATGCGGATGCGCTGCAGGTCCACGCCGAGCAGGTCGACCTGGGCGATCTCGCGCGGCGGGTCGCGGAGGAGTTCTGGCCGGCCGCCGAGCGTCACCGGTCCCCGATCGAGGTCGACGGCGACGGTGTCGCGGTGGCCCTGGCCGACTCCGATCGGGTGGCGCAGATCATGCGTATCCTGGTCCACAATGCGCTCACGCACACGCCGCAGGGAACGTCCATCGCGATCGAAGCTCAGCGCGGGGACGGAGCCGCGAGACTGGTGGTCTCCGATGACGGCCCCGGTATCGACCCGCAGGCGCAGGCGCGTGTCTTCGACCGCTTTTACACGGGCGACCGGGTGAGCGGCTCCGGGCTCGGCTTGTCGATCGCTCGCGATCTGGCCCAGGTGATGAACGGGGAGCTGGGGCTCGCATCGCACCGCGGGCGGACCGAGTTCACCCTGCGCCTGCCGACCGCCGTGGCCACAGAAGCGGACAGTTGACCGCCCGGCGCCCGGCCGCCGCCGCGCTGCTCGCCACCGTGGCGCTCGCCCTCGGGGCGTGCGGCGGCAGCTCTGACGACGAGCACGACCCTGTCGCCGGCGGGCTCGCACAAGACCGTCGTCGTCCATTCTCGAAACGGCGCCTTCGATCCCGAGGCCATCTATCAAGCGGCCGTGCCGGGGGTGGTCACGATCCGCTCGATCCTCCCGGGCGGGGGGGCCACCCTGCTTGGCGGCGCCGGGGGACCGGTGGAGGGGTCCGGCTTCGTGATCTCAAGCGACGGGGAGATCGCCACGGCCGCTCATGTCGTCACCGATGGTGAAAGCGGCGGCGGGGCACCGATCCACGAGGCGAAGGAGGTCTACGCCCAGTTCGCCGACCGCAACCAGGTCGCCGCGAGCATCGTCGGCTACGACCCGCAGGCGGACGTGGCGCTCCTCAAGGTGGACCCGAATGGCATCGACATGCATCCCCTACAGCTGGGAAACAGTGACGCGGTACAGACCGGCGAGCCGGTTGCGGCGATTGGCAGCCCGTTCTTCAATGAGCAATCGCTGTCGGTGGGGATCGTCTCGGCCACCGACCGCTCGATCCCGTCACTGACTGCCTTCCACATCGAGGGCGGGATCCAGACCGACGCCTCGATCAATCCGGGCAACTCGGGCGGGCCGCTGCTCGACGCCGACGGGCGCGTGATCGGCGTCAACGAGCAGATCAGCACGACCTCGGGAGGCAACGAGGGGGTCGGGTTCGCGGTCCCGATGGACCTGGTCAAGCGCTCGCTCGACCAGCTCCGCGCCAACGGAAGCGCCAAGTACGCCTATATCGGCGTCACCACAGAGACGCTCTATCCGCAGCTCGCCGACCGGCTCGGGCTGTCGGTCGACACAGGTGCGCTGGTGAGCAAGGTCATCCAGGGGGGCCCGGCCGACGACGCCGGCATCCAGGCGGGGGACCAGCAGGTCGAGTTCCAGGGCCTGAGGGCCACGGCGGGAGGAGACGTGATCGTCGCGGTCGACGGTCACAAGATCGTCGGTGTGACCGACCTCCCGGAGCTGATCGCGCAGCACGAGCCCGGCGACACCGTGACGCTCCAGATCATCCGCGATGGCCACACCCAGAACGTGGACGTGAAGCTGGGCGAGCGTCCGCAGAGCGGTCACTAGTGGTCCATTCGCCCCGCCGGGTCCGATGACCATCGCGGGATCGGCGCGCGAGCTGGTCTTGGAGCTGGCGGCCGCCCTGCGCGACGAGGTTCTGCCCGCGCTCGGTGATCACGCCGGCCGCGCGCACACCGGCGCCGGAGAGGGGGGCGACATCACCTTCGCGATCGACGAGCGAGCCGAGGCGTTCATGGAGCGCTTCCTGGCCGAGCGGGCGCCCGACGTCGCCTTCTACTCCGAGGACCGGGGCCTCGTCTCGCCGAGCGGGCCTGCGAGCTGGGTCCTGGTCGTCGACCCGATCGACGGCACCCGGCCGGCGATGGCCGGGCTGGAGGCCGCCTGCGTGTCGGTGGCCGCGGCGCGCCTTGACTCCGACCGCGAGCCGCGGATGGGCGACGTGCAGACCGGATGCGTGGTCGAGATCAAGTCCGGCCGTGCGTTCGTGGCGGAGCGTGGCGCCGGACTCGACCCGGGGCCCTCGCTGTCGGCGAATCGCGACCTCTCGCGGATGTTCTGGGCATACGGCCTGCGCGGACGCCCGGTGCGCGCCATCGCCGAGGTGCTCGGCGAGCTGATCGACGCGTCCTCGGTCGGTGGGGGGACCTTCGACCTCGGCTCGGCGACCTACGACATGACCCGGGTCGTCACGGGCCAGCTGGACGCCTACATCGAGCCGGGCCCCAGGATCGTGGCGGAGGTGCCCGGAATGCGCGAGAAGTTCGAGCGGGTGGGGGACGGCGTGGTGCTGAACAACTCCCCCTACGACCTGGCCGCAGCGGCTCTGATCCTCGAGGAGGCCGGCGCGGTCGTCACCGATGCCAACGGCGGGTCCCTGGCGGACCGGCCGCTGCTCGGCTCCGGCGCCGCGTTCCAGCTCTCGTGCGTAGCGGCGGGGAACCGGGAGCTGCACGCAGCGATCGTCCGCGAGCTCGACCTGGGCATCGAGCGGCTGCGTCGTCTGAGCTAGCCCGGGCCCACGCGGTGGGCGCCAAAACCCGCCGCCCCCGGAGGCGTAGCCGGGCGGGCGGCGGCTATATGTATGTTGCGGTCAGCATGCTGCAGGACGTTGCTCTTGGTCAGCGCTCGCTGGCCGACTACACGCACCTCGTCGGGCGTGGCCTGATCGAGGAGATCCGCGAGCTCGCGGAGCCCCTGGCCGGCAAGCGGGTGCTGCACGTCAGCGCCACGGCATTCGGGGGCGGGGTCTCGGAGATTCTCTACACGATGGTCCCGCTGATGCGCGACGTGGGCCTGGATGCCCACTGGCGGGTGATCCTCGGTCGCGAGGAGTTCTTCAACGTCACCAAGCTGATGCACAACTCACTGCAGGGCGATCCACAGGGGATCACCGACCAGGAGTGGGAGGTGTTCGAGGCCTACAACGCCATGAACGCCCAGAGCCTCGACGACGATTGGGACGCGATCGTCATCCACGACCCCCAGCCGGCGGGCCTGCGCGCCAATGCTCCGGACCGGGCCCGGATCTGGGTCTGGCGCTGTCACATCGACCTTTCGACCCCAAACCCGGAGACGCTGGCGCGCCTCTTGCCGCTGCTTCGCGGCTACGACGAGACGGTGTGGCACCTGGAGCAGTACGTGCCCGCCGGCATCGACGGCCGCGCTCGGATCATCCCGCCGGCGATCGACCCGCTGTCGCCGAAGAACATGGCGCTCTCCCCCGAGGATGCCGCCTACGTGAGCGAGCAGTTCGGGATCGACGTCGAGCGCCCGCTGATCTGTCAGGTCTCGCGGTTCGATCCCTGGAAGGACCCGATGGGCGTGATCGACGCATACCGGCTGGTGCGCGAGGAGATGCCGGACGTGCAGCTGGCGCTGGTCGGCTCGATGGCCACCGACGATCCCGAGGGCTGGGAGTTCTTCCACCAGACGTTCAGCTACGCCGATGGCGATCCAGACATCAAGATCCTCAACAACCTCAACAACGTCGGCGCGATCGAGGTCAACGCCTTCCAGTCGCAGGCGGACGTGGTGATGCAGAAGTCGCTGCGCGAGGGGTTCGGGCTGACGGTGACCGAGGCGCTGTGGAAGGGCCGGGCCACGGTGGCCGGAAAGGTTGGTGGGATTCCGCTGCAGATCGTCGACGGCGAGACGGGTTTCCTGGTCAGCTCGCCCGACGAGGCGGCCGACCGCACCCTGCGCGTGCTCCGCGACCCGGGGCTCGCCAAGCGCCTCGGCAGCGCCGGCAAGGAGCGCGCCCGCGAGCTCTTCCTGACGCCGCGACTGTTGCGCGACTGGCTTCGGCTGTTCGGGGAGGCCGAGCTGTGAGCCCTGAGCGGCGGCTGGTGATCGTCTCGAATCGTGGCCCGGCGGAGTTCGAGCGCGAACAGGACGGCGAGCGCACGCTGAGGCGCGGGGGCGGGGGCCTGGTCACGGCCCTGAGCGGGCTGGTCGCCCATCGCGGTGCGCTGTGGATCGCCTCGGCGATGACCGACGAGGACGTCGCCGTCAGCCGCGAGGCGGGCGGCGACCCGGTGGCGGTCGAGCTCGACGGGGTCGACTACGAGGTTCTGCTGGTCGAGAGCGACCCGACGGCCTATGACCGCTTCTACAACGTGATCGCCAACCCGATCCTGTGGTTCATCCAGCACTACCTCTGGGACCTGTCCAACGCTCCGGACATCCGCCAGGAGGAGGCCGATGCCTGGGACGAGGGCTACCGGGTCGTGAACGCCGACATCGCGGCGGCCGTGCTCGGGGCGATCGAGGGCGACCCCGAGCCCCTGGTGATGCTCCACGACTACCACCTCTACACCTGCCCGGCGCTGATCCGCGAGGCGCGGCCCGACGTGCTCCTGCACCACTTCGTCCACATCCCGTGGTCGCAGCCCGACAGCTGGCGGATCCTCCCCGGCCGGATGCGCGAGGAGCTCTACCGGGGCCTGCTGGCCAATGACATCATCGGCTTCCACACCACCGCCTACTGCCGCAACTTCCTGCATTGCTGCAGAGAGCTGTTGGAGTTGGAGGTCGACTACGAGCGCGGCGCGATCCTGCACTCGGGGCGCGAGACCTGGGTGCGTGCCTATCCGCTCGGCATCGACGCCAAGCGGCTGGAGCGCGCCGCCGCCTCGCCGGAGGTGGCGGAGTACGAGCAGGAGCTCCTCCGCCGCCGTCGCGACCATCTGATCCTCCGTGTCGACCGAGCCGACCTGTCGAAGAACGTGCTGCGGGGCTTCGCGGCCTTCGACACCTTCCTGCGGCAGCATCCGGAGTTCCGTGAGCGGGTCACGTTCATCGCCCACCTGCAGCCGTCCCGGACCGACGTGCCCGAATACGCCGAGTACCTGGATCGGATCGAGGCGCTGGTCGCGGTGGTCAACCACCGCCACGGGACCACCGACTGGATGCCGATCGACCTGCGGATCTACGAGAACTTCCCGGAGGCCGTCGCTCGCTACAAGCACTTCGACCTGCTGGTGGTGAACTCGTTGTTTGACGGCATGAACCTGGTCGCCAAGGAAGCGCCGGCCGTGAATACGCGCGACGGGGTGGTGATGCTGTCCGAGAACACCGGAGCCCATGAGGAGCTCGGCGACTGCACCCTGACCGTCAACCCGTTCGACATCCAGGAGCAGGCGGACAAGATCCACCGGGCCCTGACCATGGACCCGGAGGAGCGCGCCCTGCGAGCCCGACGCCTGCGCGAGATCGTCCGCGAACGCGATCCGGGGGTGTGGATCGACGAGCAACTCGCCGACCTGCAGGCGAAGTACGAGGCGCACGCGGCGGCTTGAGCGAGTCGCGGATGCCCACGCCGCGACTGCTGTTCAGCCGATCACCGTCACGTGCTTCACCTTTGATTTACCGGCTTCGTAGGGGTAGCCGTGCTGTTTCGGCACCACGGCTCGAAAGCCGTAGCTGCGCCGGCCGGTGGTGGCGTGGAAGCGATATCGCGCGCGGTAGACCCCGTGCGCGCCGGTGAGGCCACCGCGCAAGTCGAGCCAGCGCCGCCCGGCGTGCGCCTGGATCCGGACCCGGCGGTGTTCGCTTGCGGGTCCGGGTAGCCGGACGTGCGAAGCGGACCTGGCTCCCGTTCTCGATCGCGTCGCGGGGGCGAAGGCGCAGCCGGGGCCGAGCGGGCACGTCGAGACGGAGGTAGCGCTGCAGGGCCGTGGCGGTGCTCGGCCAGTAGGCGACCCGGACCTCGCGGCTCGGGCCGCTCGGAACCGCGGCCCGGAAGCGCCCCTCGGCATCGCTCAGCGGCGCCGCCACCACGCGCTCCGCGACGCCATCGATGCGGATCCGAGTGGCCACGCAGGCGCGGGCGCCCGGAACACCCTGCCCACGCCGGTCGAGAAGGCGACCGGCGACGATCGCTGCGTCCCCGTCGCGGCGCAGGCGCGCGACCAGTGTCGTGCCGCCCGCGATCTCGGAGACCGGGCAGAGATTGTCGATTCTGACCCGGCGGTGGGTGCAGGTTCGGTTCGCAGCGGTGGTGGCGGCGTAGTCGGCCGCGCAGACTCGCACCACGTTCGGCCCCTGGCGAAACGGCGATGAGGCGGTCGCGGCGGTGAAGCCGGCGCTCGCCTCGCCGGGGCAGGGGCGGAGCCGGGTGGCGATCCGGTCGGTGACCCGGCAGGAGATCGTGTGCGCCGTGACCGGCTGGTCGTTCACCTGGACGAGCAGGCGCCGAACGCCGCCGCCGACGTCGGTGGCCGACGGGGCGATGGTCTGGACGCCGCGTTTGCTTCCGGAGGCGAACAGCGACCCGTCCAGCCGGAGCGTCGGGCCGACGTGATCGTCGAGGAGCAGCGCGAGCCGCTTGACTCGAACCCAGGCCCCGCCCCCGGGGCCGCAGCCCGAGCGGCGGCGACAGCGCAGCCGGGCCGCAAACTCTCTGGTCGGCGCGCCGGACCATCTGAACCGCTGCAGCTGGCCGGCGGGCGCCGCGAACGGCGTCAAGCTGTCCGCCGGACCGCCCAGGAGCTCCGGGACGTTGCCGCGAGCGGCTCGGCCCGCCGCACTGACGCTGAGCCTCGAGATCGCGGTCCCGCCCGGTGAGCGCACCACCCAGGCCCCCCAGGCTCCGGCCCTGCTGCTTCGGGCGTCGTGGCTGACGGTGAGCCCGTCGCCGCCGACCTCGCACGAGGCGTCGGACAGGTAGTGGCGCGAGTTGCGCTGGAAGATCGCGTCGGGGTGCCGCGCGCCGAGGTCCGGGTTGCAAAGCGCGGCGCGGTAGCCGCCCGCGCGGGCGGACGCCGGTGCTGCGAGTGCCGGGCAGGCGACGATCGCGACGGCCAGCAGCGCACGGGCTCGGGTCGAGAGGGGCTTGGGCATCGGTGCTTCGTTCCTTTCCGGTTTGGATCGCTCAGTGCTCGAAGCCGAATTCGGGTCGGCCGGCCGGCGGCGGTGCGCTGCCTGGCTGCGGCGCGGGAACATCCGGGGTGGGGGACGGTGCGGGCGGCGGTGGCGCCGCGTAGGCGGGGGAGGCCGGAGGCGGTGACGGCGGAGCCGGCGCAGGCGGAACCGGCGCAGGCGCTACCGGCTCTGGGACGCGTTCGCCTCGAGGGACCGCCGGCTGGGCTCGGCGGCGCCGCGGCTCGGGGGGCGTGCGAGCGCGCAAACGGCGGGCTTTTTGGGCCGCGCTGACGAGGCGGCGCCGATTGTGCGCCGGTTCGGCGTCATGCGCGGCGCGAGAGGCGACGCGGGTCGGCGTTGAGGATGCGGGGGCCAGCCCGATGTCCGGCTCCAGCGGCGGCGGCTCGGGGCGCCGGATCAGGCTCGGCAGCCCGACCAGCACGAAAGCGCAGCCGATCAGCGCCGCGGCGAGCCTGGCGACGTTCTGCCAGCGGATTCGAGCTGGTCTGCTCACGCGCCGTACAACCCCGGGGGTTGCGAGGGTGCCCCCTGCCCGGCCAGATTCGCCTTCGCCATCGCTCCCGGCGGGCCAGAATGCTCCGCTATAGTCGCTCGCCGCCGTGAGTCCGCTACGCGAATACGAGCTCGTCTTGATGATCGATCCGGAGATCCCGGAGGAGCGTCGGGAAGAGATCACGGCGGAGGCGCGACAGCGGATCGAGTCCGGCGGCTCACTCAAGCAGGACTCCGGCTGGGGGATGCGCAAGCTTGCCTATGAGATCCAGCAGCGAACCGAGGCCGACTATCGCTTCTTCCGCTTCGAGACCGAGGGACCGTTGCTCGACGAGCTGAACCACAACCTGCGGATCGCGGACGGCGTTCTGCGCTTCCGGATCTTCAAGGTCGACCCGCGGTCGCCGACGATCGTCCCGCCGCCGCCGCTGGCAGTCGCCGCCGCCACGCCGGCCCGGGGCGGGCGCCGCTCGCAGGCGGCCCAGGAGGACCAGCCTGACGCGGCCGAAGCCGCACCGGCGCCCGAAGGCGAGCAGGCCCCCGAAGCCGAGCAGGCGCCCGACGCAGCACCGGCGTCCGACGCAGGACCGGCGCCCGAAGGCGAGCAGGCGGCCGAGGCCCCCGAGCCCGAAGCAGAGCAAGCGCCCGCCGCGCCGGCGGACTCAGACGGGGAGCAGGCGGCGGCGGAGCAGCCGGCAGAGGAGGCATCCGAGCCGGCCCCCGAGCAGGGTCCCGAGCCCGAAGCGGCCGCGTAATACCGCTAGTTGCGCCGTTTCATCGCGGCCAGGGGGGCGAGAACGCGCCGGTTCCGTCCTTAGACTTGGGAACGGATAAAACGATTCAAGGAAGGTGCTGATTTCAGTGGCAGCGACGAACGTGAATGTGGTCGTGATCACGGGGAACCTGACCCGCGATCCCGAGTTGCGCAGCCTGTCTACCGGTACGTCCGTCTGCAAGCTTCGCGTGGCCGTGAACAGCCGCCGCAAGGACTCCTCCAGCGGCGATTGGGTCGACAAGCCCAACTACTTCGACGTCACGGTCTGGGGCGCGCAGGGCGAGAACTGCGCCACCTATCTGTCCAAGGGTCGCCCGGTGGCGGTCGAAGGGCGCCTGGAGTGGCGCGAATGGGAAGCGCAGGACGGGACCAAGCGCCAGGCGGTGGAGATCATCGCCAACTCCGTTCAATTCCTGGGCAGCCGCGATGGGGCTGGCGAAGGCGGCAACGGCGTCACGCCGCAGTCCGTCACGCCGCAGTCCGATGTTCCGGCCGACACCTCGGACTTCGAGGACTCCCAGCCGGCGGCCGTCGGGTCGTCCGACGACGACATCCCCTTCTAGGGCCCGATCCAAGCGTTCCGGGCCGTGGGCTTGCCCACGGCCCGGCTATCATGCGCAACTCGCGCCGCCGCCCCGTGAGCGCAAGGCGATGGGATGCTGGTCCGAGCGGGACAATCTGTGAGTGGCGCGCGTATGAACGAGATGAGGTCACCGAGCGACAAGCGAGAGCGCGCCTGATGGCCCGCCGGCAGCGACCGTCGACGGGCGCGCCGGGCGGACCCGGGGGCGGGCGAAGGCGGCCGCGCGGCGCCGACCGGTTCCGGCCGCGCAAGTACACCCGGATCAACGTCGAGCAGATCGACTACAAGGACCTGGGCACTTTGAGGCGCTTCATCTCCGACCGGGGCAAGGTCCGCTCACGCCGAGTCACGGGCCTTTCGCGCCGCCATCAGCAGCAGCTCGCGCTGGCGGTGAAGCGCGCCCGCGAGATCGCGCTCCTCCCGTACGTCGGCGAGCGCTAGCCGCCCCGGCACGATGGCGCAAGCGATCCTCCTCAAGGACGTCGACAGCCTCGGCCAGGCCGGCGAGGCGATCGACGTCTCCCCGGGCTACCTTCGAAACTACCTGCTGCCACGCAAGCTGGCGCAGCCGGCGACCGCGGGCTCGCTCGAGGAGGCGCGACGCCGCGCCGAGGCCGCCGAGCAGGCCGCCCGTGAGGCATCGGAGCGGGCCGACCGAGAGCGCCGCCCTGCTGGCCAAGACGGTGCTGACGATCCAGCACCGCGCCGGCGAGGACGGAAAGCTCTACGGCTCGGTGACCACCAAGGAGATCGCCGAGGCAATCGCGGAGGCCCGCGGGCTGAGGGTGGACCGCAAGAAGATCCGCCTCGACGACCCGATCCGCGAGGTCGGCACGTACATGGTCGAGATCGAAGTCGGCGGCGGCGCCACGACGCGGATCAAGACGATCGTCGCCGAACAGAAGTAGGCCCGGCCGCCAACTCGCAACTACCGGACTTCGTCCCAGGTCCGACCGGCCCGTTCCCCGGAAATCGCGGGATCGCGACCGGCGAAGAGCCGGCACCTGTGCTTTGCTCGCTTCCCGTCCGGGGCGGGGCGCATCCTCGGCCCATGGGGTTCTCCCCGACAGGGAAGGCAAACGGCGCCCGGGCACGTCCCGGGGGCGTCGACGGCGAGCAGATAGCCCAGACACAGACACACGTCCCGCCCCAGAATCTCGAGGCCGAGGCCTCGGTGCTCGGGGCGATGATGGTCTCCGAGGGCGCGATCGCTCCCGTGATCCTCGACGTCCGCCTGCGCGACGAGGACTTCTATCGCGAGCGCCACCGGATCGTCTTCCGGGCAGTGAAGGGCCTTTACGAGCGCAGCGAGCCGGTCGACGCGCTGACCGTCGCCGAGTACCTGACCCAGCAGGGGGAGCTCGCCGAGGCGGGGGGGAAGGATGCCGTCTCGGAGCTCGCCTCAACGGTGCCGGCTCCGGGCAACGCCCGCCACTACGCGCAGATCGTCAAGCAGAACTCGCTGCTTCGGCGCCTGCTCGAGGCCTCACAGCGGATCCAGAAGTCGGTTCACGAGCGGGAGGGTGAGCCGGCGGAGCTCGTGGAGCGGGCGGAGAGCGATCTGTTCAAGGTCGCCCACGAGGAGCGTGCCGGCGACTTCCGGCTCGTCGCGGAGGTCCTGGCGGAGGAGATAGATCGCCTCGAGGCGCTGGCCAAGGGCGACCGAGAGGTCACCGGGACGCCCTCCGGCTTCCGCGACCTCGACGAGCTGCTGGGCGGGTTCCAGCCCGGGAACCTGATCGTGATCGCTGCTCGCCCCTCGCTCGGAAAGTCGGCGCTGGTCTGCAACATCGCCGAGAACGTCGCCACCAAGGCCGGTCTGCCGGTCGCCTTCTTCTCGCTCGAGATGTCGGAGTCAGAGCTGGCCCACAGGTTCATCGGCTGCCGCTCTCGGATCCCCAGCGACCGCCTGCGCAAGGGCAAGGTCGCGGCGCGCGACTGGCCGCGGGTCGTGCGCGCCTGCAACGAGCTGGAGAAGGCACCCCTGTGGCTGGACGACTCCTCCGACCTCAGCATGCTGGAGCTGCGGGCCAAGGCGCGCCGCCTGACTGCCAGTCAGGGGGGACTCGGGCTGGTGATCGTCGACTACATGCAGCTGATGCGGGCGGAGGACCCGCGGGCCAACCGGGTCGAGCAGGTCGGCCAGATCAGCCGCGGCCTGAAGATCCTGGCCCGCGAGCTCAGCCTGCCCGTGATCGGCGTCTCGCAGCTCTCGCGGGCGCCCGAGCTGCGGCCCGACAAGCGGCCGATTCTCTCCGATCTGAGGGAGAGCGGCGAGATCGAGCAGAACGCAGACGTGGTCGGGTTCATCTACCGGGCCGCGAAGTACGACGAGGACGCCGATCCAAGCGAGGCCGACCTGATCATCGCCAAGCACCGCAACGGGCCCACCGGCGACGTGCCGGTCGTCTTTTTGGAGCAGTACCCGCGGTTCGTGGACAGGGCCGGCGGCGGCGAGCGGCCGGTCGAGCAGAGAGCCGGTGAGGGGCCGCCGCTCATCGACCTGGCCGAGGAGGCGTGAGCTCGGCGCCCAGACCGGTCCGCCTGGCGGGCGCCGACGAGCGGGCGCAGGCGGTCTGCCCACTCGGCGTTTGCGACGGGTCGGGCTGGATCCTCGGCCCCGAGGACGTGGCCCGCCCCTGCGAGTGCCGGGAGCGCCGCATGGCGCGCCGACGCGCCCGGGGCGTCCGATCGGTGATCCCGCGCAGATACCGCGACGTGAGCCTCGAGATTGCGCGAAATGACGGTGTCAATCCGGTTGTTCTCAAGGTCGTGGGCGACTTCCTCGAAGAGATTGAGCCTCACCTCGACAAGGGACAGGGCCTGTGGCTGGCCGGCGGAGTGGGCACGGGCAAGACCGCCCTGGCCATGCTGGTCTCGAAGACAGCCATCGAGGCGGGGCGAACGGTGGCGATCTACTCACTGCCCAAGCTGCTGGCGCGCATTCGCGCCACCTATGAGAAGGATCTCGGGGGCGACTCCTACACCCAGTTCTTCGATCGCCTGATCTCGGTCGACCTCTTGCATGTCGACGACCTGGGAGTGGAGAAGCGCTCCGATTGGGTGTTGGAGCAGCTCTACGCGGTCGTCAACGAGCGATACGAGATGGAGCGCTCGATGGTGGTGACCACGAACCTCGAGCAGCCGGCGCTCGAGGAGCAGATCGGAGAGCGCACCGTCTCTCGGCTGATCGAGATCTGCGGGCCGCCGCTGACCATCGATGGGGACGATCTGCGATATCCCCGGGCGCCGGCCTACTAGTGGCGGTCCGCCCGGGGTCGCACGCTAGCCCGCAAGAACGGTAGGGTGGCCCGCAGGTACTGCCGCGGAGAATTGGAGGGTCCATGCACACCAGCGTGCGCAAGTACAAGGTCGATCCCGAGCAGATGGACGAGGTGGTCCGCCGAGTCGACGAGACGTTCGCTGCCCGGCTCGAGGCGATGCCGGGCTTCGTCGCCTACGAGCTGCTCGACTGCGGCTACGGCATCCTCCTGACGATCACCACCTGCCACGACCGTGACGCGGCCGAGCGCTCCATCCAGCTGGCGGCCGATTTCGTCGCCAGCGAGCTCGAGGGAATCGAGGTCGAGCGAGTCGAAGCGACGATCGGCGAGGTCGGGGTGAGCCGCGCCCTGGCCGAGATGCTCGAGCCGACGCGCGCCTGACCCGCAGGGCAACGCGCACCGACGAGCTGAGCCGGCAGGTCGCTTAGCTCATAATCGTCGAGGTCTAATGCCTGGAATCGTGATCGTGGGCGCCCAGTGGGGCGACGAGGGCAAGGGAAAGCTCACCGACCTGCTCGCAGAGCGGGCCGACGTCGTGGCGCGCTTTCAGGGCGGCAACAACGCGGGACACACGATCGTTCGCGACGGTGAGGAGTTCAAGTTCCACCTGATCCCGTCCGGGATCCTGTATCCGGGGAAGACCTGCGTGATCGGCAACGGGGTCGTGATCGATCCCGGGGTGCTGATCGAGGAGCTGGAGGGCCTGCGCCGCCGCGGGATCGACGCCAGCGGCCTGCGGATCTCCGCCAACGCCCACCTGATCATGCCCTACCACGTGATGCTGGACACGGCCGGCGAGGCGAGGTTGGGCAAGCTCGAGATCGGGACCACGAAGCGCGGCATCGGCCCGTGCTACGCGGACAAGGCCGCCCGCCTGGGGATCCG
Source organism: uncultured Actinomycetes bacterium (assembly GCA_963760665.1). Classification (GTDB taxonomy): domain Bacteria; phylum Actinomycetota; class Thermoleophilia; order Solirubrobacterales; family 70-9; genus AC-56. The sequence continues at coordinate 544,119 of CAVXDS010000006.1, read as the reverse complement.
GGTCCAGGACCTGCTGGACGCGAAGATCCTGCGCAAGAAGATCATGGCGGCGCTGGAGCCGAAGCAGAAGATGCTGCGGCCATTCGCCAAGCACCCACGCCTCGACCTTCACGCGATGACCGAGGAGTACCTTCGCTATGGCCATCGGCTCGAGCCGTTCATCGCCGACACCGCCCGCATCCTCTGGGATGCGCTGGACGCCGCTCGCACGGTGATCTTCGAGGGCGCTCAGGGGACGCTCCTCGACCTCGACCATGGCACCTACCCCTTCGTCACCTCGTCGAACCCGGTCGCGGGCGCCGCCTGCGTGGGCGCCGGCGTAGGGCCGGCGGACATCGACGAGGTCTGGGGCGTCGCAAAGGCCTATACGACCCGGGTTGGGGCCGGGCCCTTCCCGACCGAGCTCGACGACGAGCTCGGCGCCTATATCCGCGAGCGTGGCGGCGAGCGCGGCACCACCACCGGCCGCGGGCGCCGATGCGGCTGGCTGGACCTGGTGGCGCTCCGGTACGCGATGCGGCTCAACAGCATGTCGGCGCTGGCGGTCACCAAGCTCGACGTGCTCGCCGGGATCAACCCCCTGAACGTCGCGGTGCGTTACCGCTCCAGCGAGGGGGCCCTGCTGGACGAGTTCCCGTATCACCAGTCGGTCCTGCACGGGGCCGAGGCCCAGTACGAGGAGCTGCCCGGGTTCGAGGCCGAGATCGGCCAGTGTCGCCGCGTCGCCGACCTGCCGCGCGAGGCGCGCGACTACCTGGACTTCGTCTCCGAGCACGCGGGCGTCCCGGTCCGACTGGTCGGGGTCGGCCCGGGCCGCGACCAGGTGATCTGGATGGGTGAGGATGCCCGCGCGACGCTACGAGCAGCGTAAGAGGCTGCCTCAAAAATAGACTGCTTCGCCATGTTCGAGAAGGTCCTGGTCGCCAACCGGGGCGAAATCGCGATCCGAGTCATGCGGACCCTCAAGGAGATGGGGATCGTCTCGGTTGGGGTGTACTCGGAGGCCGACCGAGACGCCCCGCACACCGAAGAGGCCGACGAGGCCCGCCTGCTCGGGCCGCCGGTGCCGTCGGAGAGCTACCTGAGCATCGAGAGGCTGCTGGAGGCGGCCACCGAGGCCGGTGCCGAGGCGATTCACCCCGGGTACGGGTTCCTGGCCGAGAACGCCGAGTTCGCGGCGGCCTGCGAGGAGGCCGGAGTGGTGTTCATAGGGCCGCCGGCGAGCGCCATCGAGGCGATGGGATCGAAGACCCGGGCGCGGGAGCTGATGTCCAAGGCCGGCGTCCCGATCGTCCCGGGGACGACCTCGCCGGTCGACAGCGTGGCCGAGGCGAAGAAGGAGGCGAAGGAGATCGGCTACCCGGTGGCCTGCAAGGCCGCCGGCGGGGGCGGCGGCAAGGGCTTCCGGGTCGCCGGCTCCCCCGACGAGCTCGCGGACGCGTTCGAGGGGGCTGCGCGCGAGGGCGAGAAGTTCTTCTCCGACCCCACCGTGTATCTCGAGCGCTACCTGGAGGACCCGCGCCACGTCGAGGTCCAGGTGCTCGCGGACTCGCACGGCAACGTGGTCCACCTGGGCGAGCGCGACTGCTCGATCCAGCGCCGCCACCAGAAGCTGATCGAGGAGTCGCCGGCGCCGCACGTCGACGAGAAGATGCGGGAGCGGATCGGCAAGATCGCCACCGACGCCGCGGCGGCGGTCTCCTACCGCTCCGCGGGGACGGTCGAGGGCCTGCAGACGGGCGAGGACTACTTCTTCTTGGAGATGAACACCCGAGTCCAGGTCGAGCACTGCGTCACCGAGATGGTGACCGGGATCGACATCGTCCGCGAGCAGCTCTTGATCGCTGCCGGCGAGCAGCTCTCGGTCAGCCAGGAGGAGGTGGCGCTTCGCGGCCACGCGATCGAGTGCCGGATCAACGCCGAGGCCGCCCACAAGAACTTCGCCCCCGCGCCCGGAAGGATCACCTCCTACCGCGAGCCGGCCGGGCCCGGCGTGCGGGTCGACTCGGGCGTCGTCGCCGGCTCCGAGGTCACCCCGCTCTATGACCCTCTGATCGCCAAGCTGATCGTCTGGGACCGGGATCGCGAGCACGCGACCGCGCGGATGCTCCGGGCGCTCGGCGAGTACGAGATCGGCGGCCTGGTGACGCTGGTCCCCTTCCACAGGGCGATCCTGGCCACCGACCAGTGGCGCGGGGCCGAGACCTGCCGCGACCTGATCGGCGACAAGAAGTGGCTGAAGTCGCTGGCGCCCGAGGAGCCCCGGCGCCGGCCGCCGAGCAGAGCGAGGACGCCGAGGTCGCGGAGCGAACCTACAGGGTCGAGGTCGACGGACGCCTCCACAGCGTCAAGGTGATCGGTGCCCCGGCCGCCAACGCGGACCCCGGGCCGGCCGCCGGGCTGCGCCGGCCACCGCGCCGCGAGCGCGCCGCCGCTGCCGGCGCCGCCGCCGGCGCCACCGAGACCCTCGTCTCCCCGATCCAGGGCACCGTCCTCAAGGTCCCGGTGAAAGACGGCGACGAGGTGGAGGACGGGGCGCTGATCTGCGTGGTCGAGGCGATGAAGATGGAGAACGAGATCACCGCGCACCGCGCCGGCACGGTCACCGAGCTCAGCGTCACCGAGGGCGCCTCGGTCGCGGCGGGCGGCGTGATCGCGAAGATCCAGTAACCGAATGGAGGCGATGTCCTCACTGCCCTGGCGCGGCCCCGGCCCGGGGCGCCCGGCCCTGCCGCTGCCCCCGGACGAGATGCCGCTGCGCCGCGGCGGCCGGTGGCGCAAGCGCTGGCGCTACGTGGGCGCGTACTGCGACGAGCTGTTGATCTGCGCCGCGCGCGTTCAGGTGGGAAAGCTGGGACAGACCTTCTGGGCGATCTGGGACCGCGAGGGCCGACAGATGTGGGAGCACACGCGGCCGCGGTTCCCCGGGGCGCGCGGCGAGGCATGGACGGAGAAGCCGAACGGCGCGCAGGGCATCGTCAACTACGTTCCCGACGAAGGGTCGGTGGTACGGATCGAGGCGCGGACCAAGGATGGCGAGTTGCGGGCCTTCCTTCGCCTCGGCGGCGGCCGCTGGGTGGAATCCGTCTGTCCCAGCGGCGAGGGCGAGTACACGTGGACGCGAAAGCGGGCCGACGTTCCGGTGGAGTGCGACGTTCGAATCGGCGATCGCCGCTGGCGGGTCAAGGCGCGCGGGGTGGAGGACGAGTCGGCGGGCTACCACCCGCATCACACGGTGTGGAGCTGGTCAGCCGGCGTCGGCGTCGCCACCGATGGGCGCTCGGTGGGCTGGAACCTGGTCAGCGGCATCAACGATCCGCCGGAGCGCTCCGAGCGCGCGATCTGGGTTAATGGCGATCCCTTCGAGCCCGGGCCGGTCAGATTCGAGGGTTTGGACGCGATCGCCTTCGACGACGACTCCCGGCTCCGGTTCAGCGGCGAGTGCGAGCGGCGACGGCAGGAGAACCTCCTGCTCGTCCGCTACGCCTACCTCCAGCCGCTCGGCAGCTTCTCCGGCACGCTCCCCGGCGGGCTCGAGCTGGCGCGCGGCCTCGGCGTCATGGAGCACCACGACGCCCACTGGTAGGGGTTGCCCGGCCCGGCTGCCGTGCTCACCCCGGGTACACGCTCTGCACCTGCCAGCGCCACGGCGGCTCCTCCGCCGCCGGGAACTCGTAGTGGTTGCGGCCGGGCAGCGTCTCGAGCGGGACCAGCCGGGGATTGGCCGCCTGGAGCAGCGGGGTCGATGCGTGGGCGGCGACGTCGGCCGAGCTGGCGCGCCGGGTCACGCGGCCCCATCCCACGCCCGGCCGGTAGAGCCAGTAGGTGACCTCGACCGGGCCGCCGGCTCGGCGGCGATCGACCACCGAGGTGAAGGCGGTCACCCGCCGGTTCGAGCTGGTGAGGCCCCAGTTGTCGCCCGGCACGGCACAGCTGGGGCGGCGGCAGTAGCGGAAGTCGACGGGGACGAGCGGCAGGCCCGAAGCCCCAGCCACCGCCCCGGGCCGAGGCGCCAGCGCGCGCACCAAGCCGGCGATCGGCCGCCCGTATGCCTCGGTCAAGGGATCGCGCCAGCAGGGCCCGGGCAGCCGCGGAGCGCAGCGGAGCTTGCGGGCGATCGCCGAGCCCAGCTCGCGGCCCTGGTCATTCGGCGGTCCGGCCGCGATGGCCGAGATCGCCGCCAGCAGGAGCAAAGCGACCAGCAGGACGAGTCCCGCCTGCTCCACCGAAGCGGCTCCGCGTTCGGGGCTGCGCCGCACATCCCGAACCTAGGCGCCGATCGCGCGCCGGTGGCGCGCGCCAGGTAACGAACCCGGGACGGCTTGACTCAGCTGTTCAGGAGAGACCCTCGCGCGCCTCGCGCACCAGGGTGACGGCCTCCGGGAAGACGATGCGGATCGCGTCCCGGACCTGGACCGCCTGCTCGTCGCTCCCGCCGGTCAGGTCGAGGCGATTGATCGCGGCTACCGTCATGTCGACGGCGAGCTTGATCGCGTTGTCCGCCCAGGCCACGCGCTGCGCGCCCTGCATCTGCTCGGCCAACTCGCCCAGACGCTCCCGGAGCTCGTCGGGGTCGCCGAAGATGTTGAAGCCTTCGCTTCCTTCCACTCCCCCGATCTTAGAGATCGCGGCTCGACGACTGAGATAGCCTGGGCGCGTGGCGCTCCCGAAACCCTCGGAGTCGGCAACCGCGCTGGTCACCGGGGCCTCCGCCGGAATCGGCGAGGCGATCGCGCGGGAGCTGGCGTCGCGCGGGCACGGCGTCACGCTCGTCGCCAGGCGTGAGGAGCGCCTACTGGCGCTGGCCGGCGAGCTGAGCGAGCGCCACGGCGTCCGCGCCGACGTGATCGCGGCCGACCTCGGCGATCCGGTCGCCCGCGAGCGCCTTGCCGACCAGATCGCGGGGCTCGGCCCCGAGGTCGAGATCCTCGTCAACAACGCCGGCTTCGGGGGCTCGGGCAACGTTGCCGACTCGGACAGGGAGAGGCTCCTCGCCATGCTGCGGGTCAACTGCGAAGCCCTGCTCGACCTCCAGGCGCGCTACCTGCCTGCGATGGTCGAGCGCGGTCGCGGCGCCGTGATCAACATCGCTTCGACGGCCGCCTTCCAACCGATCCCCGGCACCGCCACCTACGCGGCGACGAAGGCGTTCGTGCTCAGCCTCACCGAGGCGGTGCACGAGGAGCTGAAGGGAACCGGCGTCACACTGACCGCGGTCTGCCCCGGACCCGTGAAGACCGAGTTCGCCCAGGCGGCCGGGATCGAGCACGCCGAGGACCAGCTCCCGGACCTCTTCTGGATGACGTCCGAGGCGATCGCCAAGGCGGCGGCCGACGGGGCCGAGAGCGGAAAGCGGGTGGTGGTCCCGGGCCTTTTGAACCGCGCCGGCGCCCTGACCGGCCAGCACAGTCCCCGCATGCTGGTGTTGCCGCTCGCCAAGCGGATCTGGAGGCAGGCGCTCTAGGGCTGGCTGTCGCTCCGCCTGGTCACGGCCACCAGCTCGCCGCCCCTTCCGATCAGAGCGGCGATCAGCTCCAGCGGCGCCGAGACGAGGGCGACGGGGAGGGCGGCAAGCACGGTCACGATCGCGTCGATCGCGAACCGGACGCGGCCGCGGGCGCTGCCGGGGCGAAGCGTGCCGGCGCGAACCTTCCGAGCGAAGTTCTCGTGGAACGTGAACGCGTTGAGGATCGTCTGCCACATCCAAGCCTGTCCCTGACCTCGGCGCGGAAAGCGCAGCTCCTCGATCTGGAGACCGGCGGCCGCGGCCAGCGGCGGCAATGACTCGGGAGTCGGGTAGAGGCGCCGCTGGGGCTCCAGCGCCGCCCAATGATTGCCACCCAGCGAAGCCTGGACGCTGGCGCGGTTTGCAACCCGCAGCTCGAGCCTCCCGTCGGAGACGGGGCGCGCCGAGTCGAGCAACGCGGAGGTCGAGTTGACGGGCGCCAGATTCGCCGCCACCCCGAGCCTGCAGCGCTCGCAGCGCTCCAGGACGACCGAGTCGCTCGGGCCTCCGTTGTCGCCCGAACCGACCAACAGCCACCCGTACAACGGCTCACCGCACGCCGGGCAGGCGCTCATTCGACTTCGTGCTCGACGCCGAAGTCCTGGAGCGCGGCCAGGAAATCGCCCGGGTCGAACGCCTGCGAGGGGGCCAGGGCGCCCCTGCGGTCGTAGCCCGGCGCCGCGCAGCGAAGCGCGCCCTCGACGGTCGTCCGAGCGGTGAGGCCATACGGATTCGCGCCGGTTACGGTTCCCCGCCGCTCCCGGGAGCCCTGACGGGCCGCGCAGACCACCGTGAAGCTGCTGGCGCGGCGGCTCTCCTCGCTCGGCCCCTCCGGCAGGCGGCGGATCAGCGCGGCCACGGCCCGGCGCAGCGGCGTTTGCATGGTGAGCCGAAACGGCACCATGACCAGCGGGGCGACCCTGGGGACGAGCGGCAGCGGAATGACCGTCGACGCGGTGAGCAGCGTTCGCACCCGCTGGGTCTGAACGTGGCGCGGCACGGTGATCTGCTCGCCGGACGGGTACCTGACCATCCGCTGGCGGCCGATCGGCTCGGGAAAGTCCCAGCTGCCGGCGCTCGACGCCCCGCCCCGCGGGCGCCAGCTCGCCATCGCGCCATTCCTTGTCGCCTGCGGCCATCATTCCCAGGGCGGAGAGCGCGGTGCCCCGGGTCGCGCCGAAGCCGCGGACGGCATAGGCGAGCACGATCTCGTCGAGCGATCCCATCCCCTCGGCGGTGAGCGCCGCGAGCATGTCCCCGGGCGCGTAGTCGAACCCCATCGCCGTCACCAGGGCCGCGCCCGCGCGCTCGGCGCTCGGCCCGTACTCCTCGAACACCTTCAGCATGAAGGGCTGCTCACCCGTGGTGTCGAGATAGTGAGTCCCGGTATCCACGGCGGCCGCGAGCACGGGCTCGCCGTGGAGCTGGAAGGGCCCGGCGCAGGCAATCACCGCGGCGCAGGGGTCCAGCAACTCCCTGAGCGCCGCGGAGTCGTCCAGCGACGCGTCCCGAATCGCCACCTCGCCGCCCAGATCCTCGGCGAGGATCTCGAGCTTGGGCCGGTTTCGCCCGGCGAGCACCACCTCGGCGCCGCGCCGGCGCAGCTCGGCGGCGATCAGCCGGCCCGTGTATCCGGTGGCCCCGTAGACCGCGATTGGCCCGGTTTGCGGGGGAGTTTCGACCATCACAGGATCCTATTGAGCGGCGATCCCCGGCCCGCGACCAGGCTCCTGCGCCCGGGCAGGCCGGGCGCGTTACGGTACGGCGCGATGCAGCTCCGCGAGATCATGACCAGCGGCGTGGTGACCGCCGGCCTGGATGCCGACCTGCTCAAGGTCGCCCGGTTGATGCGTGACCACAATGTCGGCTCCGTGGTGCTCTGCGACCCCGAGGGGGAGCCCGCTGCGATGATCACCGACCGGGACCTGGCGATCCGCGGCGTTGCGGAGGACCGCCCCGGCTCGGAGCCGGCGCGTGAGCACGCGTCCCGACCGCTGGTCACCGGCGAGCCCGAGATGGACCTCGAGGAGGCCGCGGCCCTGATGGTCCAGCACCGGATTCGCCGGCTTCCGATCGTTGACGGCGCCGGCCTGGCGGGGATCGTCACCCTCGACGACATCGCCGTCCGGACCGGCGATCTCGAGGTCGCGCAGCGGATGACCCAGGAAGTGATCGAGGGAGCCCTGCCCGACTTCTTCTTCCACGAGCGCGGATAGGGGTTCGAGTGCGCGAGACGCCCCAGCAGCGCATCTGGCGCGATCGAGTCGAGGCGCTGATCGGTCTCGCCGCGCCGATGCTCGATCTGGTGCTGAATGCCGGTGACCGGGTGTCGCGGGCACTTGCCCCCGACCGAAAGCGACTACTACCCGATCCGGGCCCCGGCCGAGGCGTTCGAGATCACCCCGGTTCCCGGCGACGACGAGCGGCGCAAGCGGCCCGAGCCGGTGGACTAGGACCACTAGCTGCCTGCGTAGACCTGGCGGCGAAACACATCGTCCACCAGCGACTCGACCCGGTCGAGGAAGAGGATCCCGTCCAGGTGGTCGAGCTCGTGCTGGATGCAGCGCGCCTCGAAACCCAGGGACCCGACGGCGCCTCCGGCATGCTCGACCACGATTCGCGTCGCGCGACGTACGTTGGCGGTCAGGTCGGGAATCGACAGGCAGCCTTCGCGTGCGACCTCGGAGCCCTCGGCCTCGACGATCCGCGGATTGACGAGCGCCAGCAGGCCGTTGTGAGAATCGGCCTTCGGATGCCCCCGCACGTCGACCACCACAATGCGCGCCAGCTCGCCGATCTGCGGGGCGGCGAGGCCGACGCAGCGCTCGAACGATCGCATCGTGTCGAACAGGTCCCGCCCCACGGCCTCGGCGTCCACAGCCTGCGCGGGCGCCGCCACCTGCTTCAGGGTCCGGTGCGGATAGACGAGAACTTCGCGAACGGCCACTGGTCGCTCGTCTAGAGCGCGTCCGCGGCGAGCGGCCGCATGCTCACCTCGACCTCTGAATCGTCCGCCACCAACCTGAGCGCCGCCTCCAGGTCGGGCTCGGAGGTCTCCGGCACGGCCACCTCGATGATCATCACGTAGAGGGGCGAGTCGTCGGCGCCGGCGAGCCGGGTTTCCAGGCCGGTGATGTTCACCCCACGTCCGGCGAGCGCCGCGCTGACCGTGTGGACGATCCCGGGATGATCTGCGCCGTAGACGGTGATCACATGTGAGGGGCGGGCGGGCGCCACGCCGAGATCGTCGACCCGATTCACGGCGATCGCCTCGAGGCCGAGCTCCTGCCGGACTCGCCCGAGGCGCGCCTCGAGCTCCGCCTCATCCATCGGGTCCGGCAGCCTGACCATCAGCATGACCGCGAAGTGGCCCCGAATGATCGACATCTGCGAGTCCTCGACGTTGCCATTCAGCTCGAGCAGCGCCCCGCTTATGGCCGCGACGATCCCGGGCTGGTCGCGTCCGATCGCGGTTACGGCGAACTCGGGCATGGCCGTAACATACGCCGACTCTGGGCCCCGAAGAGATCATCGAGCGCGAGCGCCGCTGGGCGCCCCCGGCGGCGATCGCCGCCTTCTTCGCAGCGCTGCTGTTGCTTGTCCCGGTGATCATCGATCAGGGCGCCAACGTCTACTCGGGGTCCAGCGAGAAGCTGGGACTTGGCTCGATCGACGACCACGCGGGAACCATCGTCCTGGAGTCGGTCGTCAGGGCGGCAGCCTTCGTGCTCCTGGTGGGGCCTCTGCTCTACCTGTTCCGCGCCGCCCGGGCCCGAAACCCGCGCGTGCAGCCCCTCATGGTGGGCTTCGTGTTCATCGGCCCGATCCTGCTGGCAGCGGCGGGCATCGTGCAGTCAGTGGGGGCGACCAGGGCTGCCTCCGACTTCGTGAACCTGGCGCCCGAACAGACCCGCTCGTTCTCCCAATTCCGCTCGCAGGTTGCCCGCGACCCGAACGGGATCGACAAGGTGACCATCTACACCCAGCCGAACTCGCTCGAGGTGCAGCAGACAGACGACAGCTTCTACATCGTCCAGCGGTACCCCGACGAGGCCGAGGCCGGTCTTTCCGGCGATCTGGACAAGGCCCAAGTCGATCACGACTCCGACTCGGACGGCCTCGCCGGCGACGCGCGCGCGATCCACGAGACGGACGACTCCGGAGCGCTCAAAGCGGCGCAGGGCTTGGTGCTTCCCGGCTTGCTCGGGCTGATCGTGGCGATGGCCTACGTCTCGTTGCAGGCGCTTCGAACCGGGCTCTTGACCCGGTTCGTCGGCAGCCTCGGGGTCGGCCTCGGCGTCGCAGCGATCTTCATCCCTCCACTGGTGCTGCTCCCAGCCGTGCTCTGGGCAGGCTACCTCGGCTACCTCGGCCTGGTGTTCACCGACCGGGCGCCGGGCGGGCGCCCGCCCGCCTGGGCGGCGGGCGAGGCGATCCCGTGGCCGAGACCCGGGGACGAGGAGAGCGCCGCGCCCCTGCCGAGCCGTGACCCGATCGAGGGCCAGGCGGCCGAGGTCCCGGCGAGCGGTGACCCCGCCGAAGGCTCACAGAGCGCCCAGCCCCGCTCCGGCAGGCAAAAGCGCAAGCGGCGTCGCTGATCGCATCAAGCCACCGCTGGCCGCCTGAGCCGGTGAACCGCTAGCTGACGCGTGTCCGTCGGCGCAGCAGCGCTCCCGCGAGCAGCAGCCCGACGCCGCCGGCGAGCAGCGGCCACAGCGGCATCCCGGTCGAGGGGAGCTGGGCGGCGCTTCCGGCCGCGTCCGCCGATGTCACCGCCGCGGACTCGGAGCCCGGCGCGGTAGGGGACGCCCCGGTGGGCGGCGTCGCGGCTTGATCGCCCCCGCCCCCTCCCTGTCCGCCGCCGGAGCTCGTCGCCTGCACGGTCACGGTGCCCTTCATGAACGGGTGAATCGAGCAGATGTAGCTGAAGGTGCCGGGGCTGGTGAAGGTGTGCGAATAGCTCTGGCCGTTGTGCAGCGTGCCTGACCCGAGGCCGCTGCCGCTGACGTCGTGCCCCTCTGGGGCGCTGCCGTTGTTCGTCCAGGTGACCGTGTCGCCGGCCCCGACGGTGATCGAGCTGGGCGAGAAGCGAAAGGCGCTCTGCGAGTTGCCGTCGAGGATCGACACGGAGGTCGACCCGGCGGCGCTGACCAAGGTCGAGTCGCCGGTGGCCGGCGAGGGAGGTGGCGCCGTCGTGGCGTCCGGCGGCGGCGTCGAATCGTCCGGCGCGCCCTGGGCCGGCGGGGGGGTCGGGCCCGGCCCGGGCGTGCCGGCGACGGGCGGGGGCGGGGGGTTAGTCGGCTGCGGCGGGGGAGTCTGCTCGGGGCCGGCCGCCGCCTGGGCGGGGCCGGTGGCGGCGGGGGGCGCGGGCTCCTGAGCAAAGACCAGCGCCGCCGGGGCGGCCAGGCAGATCGTCAACACGCCGCAGGCGAGCAGGAGCGTACCCGCGCTCGCCCCAGCGCGCCTGCTCCTCGCGGGCCTGCTTGCGCCGGCGTGGATCTGATGAGCGTGGCGGCGATCCCACCACCCGCTATACGGGTGCGGGGCGGCCCAGGTTCAGCCGCGAGCGGCGGTCAGCCGCTTACGGTGGGTCCTGATCTCACCCAGGATGCGCTCGAGGCGCGGCTCGCTGGATGAGTCCACGTGGGTCATGGCCCGCGCGATCGCCGGATGGACGGCCGCGATCCGCTCGTACATCGCCTGGGCGACCGCGCGGTAGGTGGGGTGTCCCTCGCGCCCGGAGCGAAGCTCGATCAGGTGCATCGCCTCCCGGGCGTTCAGGTCGAGCACGTATCGGATCCGGTAGCCGAGGCAGAGCGCGTACGGGGCGGCCTCGTCGAGTCCCTCCGCCTCGAGCCGGTCGAACTCGCGCCGCGATATCTCGAGGGCCCGCTCGTACTCGGGGCCGATCCCGGCGTCGTGCACCTCCTGAGGGATCCCGGCGCCCAGGTCCGGCCCCAGCCGTTGCCACTGGCAGGTCAGCATCCGGTGCCGCTGGAGGTCGCGGAAGCCGCCGTAGTCGGAGACGATCTCGAATCGGTAGCGAACCGCCTCCCAGCCGCGGCCCGGGCGGTGGCGACGGTTCCGCCGCTCGCCTGCCAGCTCGGCGATCAGCTCGGCGCGCTCGAGCGGGTCGAGGGCCTCGATCCTGCGCCGTATCTCGGCCTCCGAGACGCCCGCCGCCTCGAACAGCGAGGCCGCGAGCAGCTCCCCCTCGCCGCCGTCGACGCCGACCAGCTCGACCGAGGGCGCGTCGCCCTCGGCTCGGCGGTCCAGCCCCAGCCTTGCCACCGTGCGCTCGGTCGCCCGGCGGCGCTCCTGCAGGTAGGCGATCCACTCTCCGCCGCGGTCGGGACGCTCGACCCGCCCCACGAAGCTCGGAATCACCTTGGCGAGCTCGGCGAGGATCATGCCGCCGAACTCGCGCGCCTCCGGGAGCGGCGAGGCCATCAACCGCAGGAGCAGCTGCTCGTAGGCCTGGCCGGAGGCGAAGATGCCGACGTGGCTGAGGGTCGCGGCGGGGAGCACGCCCCGCAGCAGGTCGAGGGCCTTGGCCCGGATCGAGCGCCGCCACGCGGCCTCGGGCTCCTCGCCCCGCGGCCAGCGCTCCGCCGCCCAGGACTGAACCGACTCGAGGCTCCGGGAGTAGATTCCGAACAGCTCGTCCATGGCGGCCTCATAAGGCTGGCCGAGGGGCTGGTCGCGGTAGTAGCGGTAGCCGCCCCCGGGCATCGGCTGGTCGTAGGGGATGTAGCGGGTGGACTGCTCCAGGTAGGCCGCCAGCCGTCCCCGCTGCAGGACCTTGGTGAGGACGTTCGAGACCCACTCGCAGGCCAGGTGTGCGCCTCCCACCTGACCGATCGAGTCGTCGCCGTAGCCGATGAAGACTCGCTCGTACAGCCCCGCCGCTCGCTCGCCCTCGACCCCATCGAAGGGTCGCTCGCCCTCCGGCACGTCGGCGGCGAATTCCTCCAGGAACAGGCGTCGAACCGTTCCCGCATAGCGTGAGTAGCGGGCGAACATCGCCCCCTTCACCGTCTCCGGCAGGTTGACGAGGCAGAAGACCGGGCAGGTCGAGGTTGGTGAAGTGAGGACGCAGGACCGCCTCCTCTTCGGGGGTGAACGACTCGACCGGATAGCGCACGGGTTGATCCTAGTCAGCGTTGCGGCGGGGTCGCGCGGGGCCGATCAGGGCTCGCCGCGAGCGGACTCGGCGGGGCTCGCCGGCTGGACGACCGGCATCCCGTCCCCGTTCCCGTCCATGACCAAGCGCGCCAGCACGTCCTCGCGGCTGTAGTGGCCGACGGCGTCGAACCAGCGCTTGGCGTGCAGCGAGACGCGCAGGTCGCAGTCGGCGACCAGCATCCCCTCCTCGCCGTAGAGGGGCCCGGCGATCACCTCGCCTCCGTCCGGCTCGACGATCGCGGCGCCGCCCCTGCCCACGACCTGGTTGGCTTCGGGGGCCGGGACCGGGAAGTCGTCCGGGAAGGCGCTGGCGGGAATGAACTGGGGCACCGAGACGACGAAGGCGCCCGACTCGATCGCGATATGGCGGACGCTTGCGAGCCAGCCGTCGCTGTCGTCCGCGGTCGGGGCGAGCCAGATCTGCGGGCCGCCGCGATAGACGGCGTAGCGGGCGAGCGGCATCATGTTCTCCCAGCAGATCAGGCCGCCGAGTCGCCCGATCGGCGTCTGCACGACGGCCAGGTCGTCGCCCGCTGCCGACCCCGTGGAAGAGCCGCTCGTGCATGGTCGGCATCAGCTTGCGGTGCTTGGCCAGCAGGCCCTCCGGGCCGAACAGGAGCAAAGTGTTGTAGAGCGACCCCGGGCGCTCAGACTCGCGCTCGTTGACGCCGATCGCGCAGTGGATGCCGAGCTCGGCGCAGGCGGCGGCGATCCGCTCCGTATGGGGCCCGGGCACGTCCACCGAGTTCGCCCACAAGCGCTCCCAGAACTCGTCCCAGCCCTCGAACGATGCCGCGTCTCGCCCCCAGCTGTTGGACGGGTAGAGCGGCACGAAGGTCTCGGGGAAGACGGCGAGCTGAACTCCCTGGTCGGCGGCCTCCGCAAGCAGCGCGCAGGCCTTCTCGACCGTGGCCTCGGCGTCGAGGATGACCGGGGTGGCCTGGACCGCCGCGACGCGGATGGTGGGAAAGCTGGTCACCGGTTTGAGGATACGCCGCCTCGATCGAGGTGGAGGGTCGCTTCTACGTCGATCGCCGCCATCCGACTATGCTCGCGCCGGATGCGCTTCGGCCTCTTCTACGAGCACCAGCTTCCCCGCGCCCCCGGCGAGCGCGACGAGGGCAGGCTGCTGGCCGACGCCCTGGAACAGGTGGAGCTGGCCGACCGGCTCGGCATCGACTACGTGTGGGAGGTCGAGCACCACTTCCTCGAGGAGTACTCGCACTCGAGCGCCCCGGAGGTCTTCCTCGCCGCCGCCAGCCAGCGCACCAGCCGCATTCGCCTGGGCCATGGGATCGTCCAGGCCCCCCCGGCCGTCAACCACCCGGCGCGGGTGGCCGAGCGGGTGGCGACACTCGACCTGATCTCCGATGGCCGGGTCGAGTTCGGCACCGGCGAGGGGAGCTCGCAGATGGAGCTGGGAGGATTCGGCGTGGATCGCGACGAGAAGCGAGCCCAGTGGGAGGAGTCACTGGACGCGATCACGCGGATGTTCGTCGAGGAACCGTTCGCGGGCTACGAGGGGCGCTGGATCTCGATGCCGCCGCGAAACGTCGTCCCGAAGCCGCGGCAGCGGCCCCACCCGCCGCTCTGGGTCGCGTGCAGCCGGCGCGAGACGATCTTGACGGCCGCGCAGCGAGGGCTGGGCGCTCTGTCGTTCGCGTTCGTCGAGCCAGAGGCCGCCAAGGAGTGGGTGGACTCCTACTACGAGCTGATCGAGTCGGATCGCTGCGTTCCGGCCGGCTTCGCCGTCAATCCAAACGTGGCGGTGGTTCTGCCGATGATGTGCCACCGCGACGAGGCGACGGCGATCGAACGCGGCATCGACGGAGCCCACTTCTTCGGCTTCTCGCTCGCCTACTACTACGCATTCGGCGAGCACCGCCCAGGCCACTCGAACCTGTGGCGGGAATTCGAGCAACGTCGCGCGGAGGTCGGCTTCGCGCGCGAGATCGTCACACCCGACGACGGGCCGCTCGGGGTCCGGCTCCTGCAGCAGGGACTGGGGAGCCTGCGCGGGGCGATCGGGACTCCGGACCAGGTCGCGGACCTGATCGAGCGCTACGAGGCGTCCGGTGTCGACCAGGTGATCTTCGTCTCACAGGCCGGCCCAAACCGTCACGATCACATCTGCGAGAGCCTGGAGCTGTTCGCCTCCGACGTCCTGCCCCGGTTCGCCGAGCGGGCCGCCGAGCGCGAGCGCGACAAGGTCGGGCGCCTCGCGGGCGCGGTGGAGCGGGCGCTGGCGCGCCGCGCTCCGCCCCGGGCCCCGGATCCGGACTATGTCGTCAGCCCCGACCGCGAGCCAAGGCCCGCCCACGCGGACCTGCACGGGGCGCGCCGAGACGGCGCTTCGGAGCGCCGGCTCTCGCCGCGCGAGCTGGCCGCGCGCACGGGCGAGACGGTTTTCGCCAGGCTGGTTCGCGGTCGCAGCGACGAGCAGCTCCACCGCCTGTTCGACCGGGGGCCCGGCCTGGCGGTGATCTTCAAGGGCATGGAGCGCGCTTTCGTGGTGGAGCGGGCGCGCGGCTTCGAGGGCGAGATCCGCTACGAGCTGCGCGGTCGCGACGGTGAACAGATCTGGACGGTCCGGATCGGCGATGGCCGGGCGGCGGTCCGCCGCGGCGCCGGTGCCGAGCCCGCCGTCACCCTGCGCACCAGCGTCCCGGACTTCGTGCGGCTGGCGGCCCGCGAGGCGTTTGCGCCGAAGCTGTTGCTCGAGGGCGCCCTGCTGATCGAGGGCGACTTCGCCCTCGCCGGCCGCTTGGGGGAGATGTTCGGCGAGCTGCCCCCCACCTGAGCCACCCCGGCCCTGCCCCGGCCGGCGCAGCCGGTCTGCGCCCGTCCCGAATCGGCGTCCGGCTCAGGCGATCAGCGGCGCCAGCGCCTGTCCCGCGTTGGAGGCCCAGTCGACCAGCGGGGAGGGGAAGACGCCGAAGAAGATCGTCGCTCGCGGCGAACGCCGCGGCGCCGATCAGGATCGCGAGGCAGCGGGTGCCCGGAGGCGAGGCTCCGGCGCCCGGTAGGCGCCCGCTGGTCGGCCTCCGGGGAGCCGCCCGCCATCGCCGGCATCCCCGCGGGTGCCGGGGCCAGCGGCTCCGCCGCCGGCCGCATCCAGATGGCCGCGACGACGCGCAGGTAGTAGGCGAGCGAGATCATCGTCCCGATCGCGATCGCCACTCCCAGCCACGTGTAGTCGGCGTCGACGGCCGCCTCGATCAGGTAGAGCTTGCCCATGAACCCGGCCGTCGCCGGAAGGCCGGCCAGCGCCAGCATCGAGATCGTCAGCGGCCAGGCGAGCTCCGGGCGGTCGCGGCCCAGCCCCTGCACCGCCTTGATGTCGTCGCCGAACTCGCGTCTCGCGCTCGCGGACGACGATCACGGCGAACGCGGCCAGGTTCATCAGCGCGTAGGCGGCGAGGTAGAAGACGAGCGCGTTGACCCCCAGCTCGGAGGCGGCGACGAGGCCGACCAGCATGTAGCCGGCCTGGGCGACCCCCGAGTAGCCGAGCAGCCGCTTCAGCGAGTCCTGGCCGAGCGCGCCGATGTTCCCGACCACGATCGAGACCGCTGCGAGCACCGCCAGCGCCGGCTGCCAGTTGTCGACGGCGGGGCCCAGCGCGACCTCGAAGAAGCGAACGAAGACGCAGAAGGCGGCCACCTTGGTCGCCACCGCCATGAAGGCGGTCACCGGCGTGGGAGCGCCCTGGTACACGTCCGGCGTCCACTGGTGGAAGGGGGCGATCGAGATCTTGAAGGCCAGCCCGGTTGCGGCCAGCCCGATCCCGATCAGGATCAGCGGGTCGTCGGCGAGCCCGGCGCCGATCCCGTCGCGGATGCCGCTGAAGTCGGTCGAGCCCGAGCCTCCGTAGATGAACGCCAGCCCGTAGAGCAGCGTCGCCGAGCCCAGCGAGCCGACGATCAGGTACTTGAGGCCGGCCTCGAGCGATTCACGACGCCACAGCGCCGAGCCGCAGAGCACGTAGAGCGGCACCGACAGCAGCTCGATCGCGACGAAGAACGAGACCAGGTTCTGCGCCTGGGCCAGCAGGACCATGCCCAGCACCGAGGAGAGCAGGAGCGCCTGGAACTCGCCGTGACGCGGCCTCCTCTCCGGGACGCTCGGCGGCCGGCTCGCGCCACGACAGCGGCACCACGAAGGCGGCGGCGAGGATCGCGATCAGGGCGGCCGCGAGCCCGAGCTCGTCCAGCCGCAGCGCCCCCGCCACCAGGTCCTTGCGCTCGCCCCACTGCCAGATGCACAGACCGGCCGCGACCGCCAGCGTCGTCAGGCGTGAAGATCGAGACGACGGCGCGCTGGCGGTCGCTCGCGTGAGGATCCCGCCGACCAGCACGACGCAGATCCCGGCGGTCAGCGCGATCACGGGCGACAGCCCGGCGTAGTCGATCGTGCGGGGCGGTGAAGGTCACCGGCCCTCCGCGGTGTCGAGCGGCGCGTAGCCGGTCCAGCCCGCCCCCGCGCGCACGGCGGGAGCGTTTGGAGCCACCGGCTGCGGGTTGGAGGCCACGGCGCCCACCTTGTCCTTGACGGCCGTCGGCGCGCGTCAGGATCACGCCCGGATAGAGCGCCAGGGCGACGATGCAGGCGACGAGCGGGGCCAGCACCGCCGCGTCGCGGAGGCGAGATCTCGCGCGACTCGATCCCGTCCGGGAGCCAGTTGGTTGTGCATCGTGCGCTGGAACAGGCGGATCGCATAGAAGGCCGCGAACACGACCCCGACGATGGCCACGAAGGCGTAGACGATCTTCGCCTGGAAGACGCCGATCAGGATGTAGAACTCGCCGATGAAGTTGGCGGTCCCCGGCATCGCGAGGGTCGCCAGCGTGACGATCAAGAACAGCGCCGCAAGCACGGGCGCACGCATCGCGAGGCCCCCGAGCCGCGTGAGGTCCTCGGTGCCGGAGCGCTCCCACAGGAGGGCGACGATCAGGAAGATCGGCGCCACCACCAGGCCGTGGTTGACCATCTGGAGCACCGAGCCGTCGGCCCCGTCGGGGCGCAGCGAGAAGATCCCGATCGTGATGAAGCCGAGCTGGGCGATCGACGAGTAGCCGGCGATCAGCCTCACGTTGGTCTGGGTGAACGCCATCACCGAGCCGTAGAGGATGCTGGCCACGCCGATCACCAGGATCAGCTCCTGGTAGTGGACCGTCGCCTGCGGGTAGAGCGGCAGCGCGACCCGCAGGAAGCCGTAGGCGCCGACCTTCGAGAGCACGCCCGCCAGCAGCGCCAGGACGGGCAGCGGCGCGGCGCGGTACGCGTCGGGCATCCAGCCGTGGACGAGAACCGCCGGCATCTTGATCAGGAACGCGGCGGCGAAGAACAGGAAGATCCACTCCTGGCTGCCGGTCCCGAGCGTGTTGGCGCGCAGGTCGGCGATCGAGAAGCTCAGGTGGCCCACCTGGTCGGCTGACAGGATCGCCGTGGCGACCGCGGCGACCAGCATCAGCAGCGAGCCGACCAGCGTGTAGACGATCATCTTCGTGGTCGCCGCAGACGCGGTTCTCGCCTCCGAAGGCGCCGATCAAGAACCAGAACGGCACCAGCATCAGGTCGAAGAAGAGGACGAACAGCAGCAGGTCCTGGGCCAGGAAAGCCCCCAGCGCGGCGGTCTCCGCCAAGCCGAGCATGAAGAAGTAGATCCGCCGCCTGTCGGGAACGCGGAAGGCGGAGAAGATGGTCGCCCCGGCCCACAGCAGCGCCGTCAGCAGGATCAGGAAGATGCTGATGCCGTCGACGCCGAGCTGGTAGCGGACGCCGAGATCCGGGATCCAGCTCTCGTTGACGGTCTGCTGGAGCCCCGGCTGGCCGGCGTGGAAGTCCGCGACCACGACGATCGCGCGGCCGAGCACCACCAGGCTGCCGACCGACGCCAGCGCCGGCACCGCCCTGCGCGGCACCGACGAAGCACAGAAGCCCGATCGCAACCGGCAGCCACAGCATGCATCTGGATCACGCGCGCCACCCCCACTCAGCTGCGCTCACGATCAGGAAGTAGAGGCCGAGGGCTGCGAAGCCGCCGATCAGCAGCAGCGCGTAGGCGCGCACGAACCCGGACTGGGCGCCGCGAACGAGCACCCCGACGCCCCGGACGGCGTCGACCGCCGCGACGACGATCCCCTGGACCACGACCCTCTCGACCACAGTCGTTCGCGAACCGGCCGACCGCGAGCACCGGACGGTAGATCACCGCGTCATACAGCTCGTCGAAGTACCACTTGTTGACGAACAGCGAATGGATCGGGCCGAAGCGCCGGATCAGCGCAGCGGAAGTGCCCGGTCGGGCGATGTAGACGCGGTAGGCGGCGGCGATACCGATCACGGCGACCGCCCCGCCGACGGCCAACCCCTCCCAGTCGGCGGCGATCGACGGGAACTGCTCGTACAGGCTGGAGTTGAGGAACGATCCGTGCAGGAACTTGTCGATCACGTCGTCGAGGCCCGGGATCTGGAGCGCGCCGCCGACGATCGACAGGAAGGCGAGGGCGGCCATCGCCAGCCACATCGGGCGGTCGCGCTCCGCGATGTGGTGCTCGGGTCCCGGGAAGCCGACGTCGGTGTCCTCCTTCTCGCCGCTCAGCGGGTTCTCGGGCTCCGCGTGAGCGAGGTGTCCCTGCTCGAGCTCCCGAGCCTCGGGCACGGGCTCACCCCAGAAGACCCGGAAGATGATCCGGAACGCGTAGAAGGAGGTCAGGAGCGCCCCGATGTAGCCGCCGATCGTGAAGATCCAATAGAAGCCTCCCCGGTGGGCCGCGAACACGAGGATCTCGTCCTTGGAGAAGAACCCGGACGTTCCGGGGAAGCCGGCGAGGGCCAGGGCGCCGATGATCATCACCGTGGCGGTGAACGGCATCGCCTTGCGAAGGCCGCCCATGCGGTCGATGTCCTGGGTCCCGGCCATCGCCGAGATCACCGAGCCGGCGGACATGAAGAGGAGCGCCTTGAAGAAGGCGTGCGACATCAGATGGAAGAAGCCGGCGGCGTAGGCGCCGATCGACACGCCGACGACCATGTAGCCGATCTGGCTGATCGTCGAGTAGGCGATGATCCGCTTCAGGTCGGTGACCGCAAGCGCGCAGGTGGCGGCGAACAGCAGCGTCGCCAGCCCGATGAACGCGGAGATGTCGGCCGCGGTCGGAGCAAGCTCGAAGAACGGGTAGGTGCGCCCGATCAGGTAGACGCCCGCCGTCACCATGGTGGCGGCGTGGATCAGCGCCGACACCGGCGTGGGTCCCTCCATCGCGTCCGGGAGCCAGGTGTGGAGCGGTAGCTGGGCCGATTTCGCGAACGCGCCGACCAGCAGCAGCAGGCAGATCGCGATCACGGTCCCCTGATTGGTCGAGAAGTGCTGCGGCGCCGCGCTGAAGACGGTCAGGTAGTCGAAGCTCCCCAGCTCCCGGAAGATGAAGAACGTCGCGAGCACCAGGCCGACGTCGCCGATCACGTTGATGACGAACGCCTTCATGCCCGCCTTGGTCGCCGTGTTGCGCCGGTACCAGAAGCTGATCAGCGCGTAGGAGGCGAAGCCGACGAACGCCCAGCCGACGATCAGCAGCACGAAGTTGCCCGCCAGGATCAGCAGGAGCATCGAGAAGACGAAGAAGTTGAGGTAGCTGAAGTAGCGGGCGTAGCCGCGGTCGGAGTCGAGGTAGGCGACCGAGTAGAGGTGGATCAGCGTCGAGACCCCGCTGACGATCAGGATCATGTAGACCGACAGTGGGTCGACGAGGATCCCGAGCTTGATGTCGAGGCCCGCCGCCGAGGCATAGGTCCAAAGCGACGAGGTGAGCTCGCGGCCGGACACCGGCTTGTCCAGCAGCATCACCAGCGCCCCGATCGAATTCGCGAAAGCGAGCGCGATCGCCCCGGTCCCGATCCAGCCCGCGGTTCGGCCCGGCAGGACGCGCCAGCCGAAAGCGTTCACCAAGCAGCCCGGCCAGCGGGAATGCCAGCACCAGCCAGGCGTACGTGGTCGCGCTCAACCGCGCAGGTCCCTCAGCTCATCGACGTTCAGCGGCAGCCGTCGCCTGAACATCGCGACGATCAGCCCCAGTCCCACCACCACCTCGCACGCGGCGACGACCATCACGATCAGCGCGAACACCTGGCCGTCCTGGTCGCCGTGGTCGCGCGCGAAGGCCACCAGGGCCAGGTTGCCCGCGTTCAGCATCAGCTCGAGGCAGAGCAGGATGACCAGGGGGCTGCGCCGGATCAGCACCCCGCCGGCGCCGATCGCGAACAGGAGCGCCGAGAGAACCAGGTACCAGGTGACGTCCATCGAGTGCTACCTCGACTCCTCGCGCTCGTGCCGATGACCTGCCAGCACGACCGCCCCGACCGCCGCCACCAGCAACAGCATCGAGGCGGCCTCGAAGACGACCAGGAAGCGCTCGAGCAGCAGGTTGCCGATCGCCGCCGGCGAGCCGAAGCCACGCGGCACCGTGGGCCCGTCGCTGTCGAGCGCCGACAGCCCGGTGCCGAGGATCGCGATCGACAGCTCGACGAACAGCGCCACGGCGAGCAGCGGGGCGAGGAACCGCTGGCCGGGGATCGGCTCCCAGATCGGCTCCTCGACGGCGCCCACGTAGGCGGCCACGAACACGTACAGCACCATCACCGCGCCGGCGTACACGACCACCTGGGCGGCGGCGACGAACTGCGCGTACAAGCAGCAGGAAGAGCCCGGCCAGCGCGACCAGGTGCACGACCAGCGCCAGCACGCTGTAGAACGGGTTTCGAAGCCCGACCACGCCGATCGCGCCGCCGATCGCGCCGATCGCGCCGGCGAAGAACGCCACTTGAACCACTACTCGCCGCCTCCTCGTCTTCCAGGGAGCCGAAGGCGACCGGTCATCCGGCGCAGCCGGATGCGGGGGCGGCGAGGTGCGCGGTCTACCGTGCTCACTATTCGCCCTCCCGCCGCAGCGGAGTTCGCTCGACAGGCTCCGCCAGCAGCATCTCCTTGGTGAAGATCAGGTCCTCGCGGTTGTAGTCGGCGATCTCGTACTCGTGGCCCATCGTGATCGCGTCGAACGGGCAGGCGACCTCGCAGTAGCCGCAGAAGATGCAGCGGGCGAGGTTGATCTCATACACCTCGGCATAGCGCTCGCCGGCCGACTTTCGGTCGTCGGGGTCGTTCTCGGCGGCGACCACCCGGATGCAGTCGGCCGGACAGGCGGCGGCGCACAGCGAGCAGCCGACGCACTTCTCGAGCCCGGTGTCCTCGAAGCGATGCAGCTTGTGGCGGCCGCGAAAGCGCGGATAGACGGGCGTCTTCTCCTCCGGGTACTGGATCGTCACCGGGCCCTCGACGATCCGGGCGAAGGTCGTCTTCAGGCCGCGCAGCGTCTCGCCGAAGACGCGGTAGACGCCCTTCGCCCCGCCGGGCTCCGGCCCGCGCTGCACCGCGACGACCCGGTCGTCGGCGAGGTACGGAAACTCCCGTTGCCTGTCGTTGCCGGTGCCGCTCATGTCACCGTCACCAGCACCGCGGTCACGAGCACGTTGAGCGTCGCCAGCGGCAGGAGCACCTTCCAGCCCAGCGACATCAGCTGGTCGTAGCGGACCCTCGGCAGCGTGGCGCGGATCCACATGAACACGAACAGGAAGCCGAAGATCTTGACGATCACCCAGATCGGGTCGAGCCAGCCGGGCCCGGGCCCATGCCAGCCGCCGAGGAAGAAGGTCACCGCGACGCCCGAGATCACGAACATCTCGATGTACTCGGCCATCGCGTAGGAGCCGTAGCGCATCCCCCCGTACTCGGTCCCGTAGCCGGCCACGAGCTCGGCGTCGGCCTCCGGCAGGTCGAATGGGGCCCGATTGGTCTCCGCGAATCCGGCGACCATGAAGATCAGGAAGCCGACGAGCTGCGGGACGATGTACCAGATCTGGTTCTGCGCCTCGACGATCGAGACCAGCGACAGCGAGCCCGCCATCATGACCGTCCCGAGCAGCGCCAGGCCCATCGAGATCTCGTAGGAGATCAGCTGCGCCGCCGAGCGCATGGCGCCCAGGAAGCTGTACTTCGACCCGACGCCCAGCCGCCGAGCAGCAGCCCGTAGAAGGCGATCGAGCCGAAGGCGAAGAAGTAGAGGATGCCGATCGAGACGTCGATCCCGTAGAAGCCGACCCCGTCCTTGACGTTCCCGAACGGGATGATCGCCATCGTCGCGACGCCGGTGAAGACGACGATGGCCGGAGCGATCGGCCACAGGATCGGGATCGCGTTCTCGGGCCGGTAGTGCTCCTTCGTGACCAGCTTCACGGCGTCGGCAAGCGGCTGCAGGAGGCCGAACGGGCCGACCCGGTTGGGCCCGTAGCGCGCCTGGAAGCGGCCCAGCAGCTTTCGCTCGAGCACGGTCAGCATCGGCACGATCGCGAAGATCACCGCGAAGATCACGATCGACTTCACGACCAGGATCCAGCTCGCCTCGACGAAGCTCGTGTCGCCAACGGGAAGCGTCACGCGTCGCCTCCGGCCTTCGTCACCTCGACCATCTCGCCGGGCACGCAGCGCGTTGGCATTGGCCTCGGCCGTTCCCTCGATCAGGAATCCGGCGCCGGGTCTGGATCCGCTCCCGGATCATGACCCGCGCCCGCAGGCTCGTCCCGTTCGAGCGCACGTCGACCTCGTCGCCCTGCGCGACCCGAGTCGATCGGCGTCCGCGGGCGCCAGGTCGAGGGTCTGCCGCGGGGCCAGGAACCGCAGCGCGGGGCTGTGGTCCGTCACCTCCGCCGCCCACAGATCGCGGTAGGTGCCGAGTTGGATCCCGGCGCCGCTCGCTCCCCCGCTCAGGCTCAGCGAGCCGTGGATGGACCCAGCGCGTTCATAGGCCCGGCTCGCGGAAGCCGCGAGGCCGCGTCGCGCTCCTGCCAGCGCACGCCCCGTCCGCCGATCTCCTCGTGGGTGATGCCGGCGTAGAAGGGGACCTCGGAGGCGATTGCGTCGAGCGCCTCCGGGACGGAGTCGATCCCGGTCTCGTCGCCGAGCAGGGCGCGATAGCTCGACCAGCACCTGCCACATGGGCCGCACCTGGCCCGGGTGCGGGATGCCGGGGCGCAGCCGCTGCAGGCGGCCGTCGGGGTGGGTGACGGTTCCCTCCTGCTCGGCGTAGAACTCGGCCGGGAAGACGACGTCGGCGTGCTTCGTCGAGGCGTTGTCGAACATCGCGACGGCAAGCACGAACTTCGCCTTGCCGAGCGCCTCGCTCCACGCCGGCCCGGCCGGGAAGTCGCGGACCGGGTCGGCGTTGACAAGCAGCGCGGCGTCCAGGCTCTCATCGGTGAGGCCGGCGCGGATCTCGGCCGCGTTTCGCCCCGGGGGCGCCTCGGACAGGCCGGGCCCGGCGTCCGGGATGCACCCGACCTCGCGCAGGCCGCGCGAGTTGGCGCCGTCCGGGACCTCGAGCAGCTTCGCGTCCAGCGTGCGGGCGCAGTCGACGAGCTCGGAGTCCGGCCCAGCCCTCCCCAGACGATCACCGTCGAGCCGGGCCGCAGTACGCCGGCGATCCGCTCGGCGTCGGCGCCGGTTTCGTCTCGCGCTCGCTCGTAGCCCTCGGCACCGAGCCTCCGCGGCCAGCGCCGCCAGGAACCGCGCGCGGAGCCCGGCGCGTAGCGGGCGGTCTCCTCGGCGCCGCCGTCGAGAGCGCTGGGGCGGTCGGTGGCGACGGCGAGCCGGGTGCCCTCTCGTCGCACGACCTTGCGGATCCGCAGGTCGAGGATCGGCATCGCGTGCAGCGGGTCGCAGCCGATCACCAGGATCGACTCGGCCGCGTCGAGGTCGGAGACGCCGGCGCTCAGCTCCGGCCGCGAGACCTCGAGGAGCAGGTCGCGCCCGCCCCGGTCCGGGGGCATCCGGCCGCCCACGCTGCGGCGTGGCGGCTGATCCGCTCCGCCGCGGGCGCGCGACTCCACATGCGGCGAGCCGAGCGCCTTGCGGACGATCCGCTGCGCCAGGTAGCCCTCCTCGTTTGACGAGGAGCCGCCGACGATCGCGGCCGTCCGCTCGCCGGCCTCGCGCAGGCCCGCGGCGGCCGCGTCCGAGCGCCTCCTCCCAGCTGGCCGGGCGAAGCTCGCCGCCCTGGCGGACGAGCGGCTCGGTGATCCGCTCGCCCGACTCGGCCATCTGGTAGCCGAACCGTCCCTTGTCGCACAGCCAGCCGTCGTCGACCTGCGGGATGGTCGCGGGCCAGCACCCGCTCCATGCGCTCGTCGCGCACGGTCAGGATCACGTTGCACTGGCTCGGGCAGAGCGTGCAGACGGAGCCGGCGTCCTCGATGTCCCAGGGGCGGGCCCGGAACCGGTAGGCCTCCGAGGTCAGCGCCCCCACCGGGCACAGCTCGATGATGTTGCCGTGGAAGGGGGCGATGTACGGGCGGTCGTCGAACGTCCCCACGAACGTGGAGGCGCCGCGCTCGAGGAGCTGGAGCTGCTCGTCCTCGGCGACCTCCTGGCTGAAGCGCACGCAGCGGTAGCAGAGGATGCATCGCTCGCGGTCGATCTTGATCAGCGGCGACAGCGGGATCGGCTTCTGGAAGTGGCGCTTGGGGTCGATGGACCGGCTGCGGCCCGGGCCCCAGCCCATCGCGACGTCCTGCAGCGGGCACTCGCCGCCCTTGTCGCACACCGGGCAGTCGAGCGGGTGGTTGACGAGCAGGAACTCGACCACCGCCTCCTGGGCCGCTTGCACGCGGTCCGTGCGGGTGTAGACCACCATCCCGTCGCGGACCGGGGTGGAGCAGGCGGTCTGCAGCTTCGGGATCCCCTCGATCTCGACCAAGCACATCCGGCAGGCGCCGACCGGCTGGCCCAGCTTCGGCTCGTAGCAGAAGACCGGGATCTCGACATCGCCGTGCTTCGCGGCGTCGACCAGCATCGTCCCCTCCTCCGCTGGGACCTCGACGCCGTCGACGACGAAGTTGATCCCCTGGCGCTGCGCTCTCACGTGCCTGCCCCCAGCGGCACCGGGCGCGCGTCGGTCGCCGACTCGTCGAGCGGCCGCGGCGCCGCCGCCCGCCCGGCGTCGATCGCCGCCTCGAACTCGTCGCGGAACTTCTTGACCATGCTCCCGACCGGCATCGCCATCGAGTCGCCCAGCACGCACAGGCAGTGGCCGATGATGTTCTCCTGCACCGAGGCGATGATGTCCAGGTCCATCGGGGTTGCCTCGCCCGAGATCACCCGCTCCAGCATCTTCACCGTCCAGTTCGTGCCCTCGCGGCACGGCGTGCACTTTCCGCACGACTCGTGGTGGTAGAAGCGCGCCGTCCGCAGCGCCAGATGGGGGATCGACACCTCCTCGTCGGCGACGATGATCGAGCCCGAGCCGAGCATCGAGCCGGCCTCGGCCATCGCCTCGAAGCTGTAAGGCAGGTCGAGCTCGGCCGCGGTCAGGACCGGCGCGGAGGAGCCGCCGGGAAACCACGCCTTGACCTCGCGTCCCGGGGGCGGTCCGCCGGCGAGCTCGTAGATGAGGTCCCGCGACGACGTTCCGAGCTCCACCTCGTAGTTGCCGGGTCGCTGCACGCAGCCCGAGACCGAGGTGACCTTCGTTCCCGGGGACTGCTCCGTGCCGAAGCTCTTGAACCAGTCGGCGCCGTTGGCGACGATGTGGGGGATGTTGGAGAGCGTCTCGACGTTGTTGATCAGCGTCGGCCCCCCGTAGAGCCCCTCGATCGCCGGGAAGGGCGGCTTGAGGCGCGGGTTGCCCCGCTTTCCCTCGAGCGAGTCGAGCAGGGCGGTCTCCTCGCCGCAGATGTAGGCGCCGGCGCCGCGATGAACCACCAGCTCGACCCGGAACCCCGTGTCCAGCACGTTCTCGCCCAGATAGCCCGCGCCGTACGCCTCCTCGACCGCCCGTTCGAGGGTGTCGGCGACCTCCGCGTACTCGCCCCGGATGAAGATGAAGGCCTGGCCGACCCCCGCGGCGAGCGCCGCGAGCGCGATCCCCTCGATCAGCTGGTGGGGGTTCTTCCCCACCAGCTCGCGGTCCTTGAACGCCCCGGGCTCCGACTCGTCGGCGTTGCAGCACAGGTACTTCGACATCTCGCCGCGCGGCAGGAACGAGGCCTTCTTTCCCATCGAGAAGCCGGCGCCGCCGCGGCCGCGCAGTCCGGACTGCTCGAGCTCGGACAGCAGCTCGTCCGGCTCGGTCTCCTTCAGCGCCTTCTCCAGCGTCCGGTAGCCGCCCAGGCGCCGGTAGACGTCGATCGAGGCCAGCCCCGGCTCGTCGATGTGCCGGAAGAGAAGACGAGTCTCAGGCATTCTTCACCCTGGGATCGGGTTCCGGCTCGGGCCCCCCGGCCGCGGGGCGCCCGGCGAGCGCCTTGTCCGGCAGGACCTCGGCGCCGGCGCGAAGCTGCTCCACCGCGGTGCGCGCGTCGGCGTCGCTGAGGGGGCCGTAGTAGCGCTCGTCGATCGAGGCCATGGGCGCGATGTCGCAGCCGCCCATGCACTCGAAGCCCTTGATGAACACCTCTCCGTCGGGCGAGCTGGCGCCGCCATGATCGGCCTCGTGGGCATCGGCGCCGGCGGCCTCGCAGAAGGCGGTCAAGAGGTCGTCGCCGCCCCGCAGCCAGCACGAGATGTTGTGGCACACGAGCACCTGGTGACGGCCGGCGGGGGTGGTGCGGAAGAGGTCGTAGAAGGTCGCCAGCGACTCCAGGTAGCCGGGCGTGACGCCCATCACCGCGGCCGCCTGGCGCATGCCCTCCGGCGTGCACCAGCCGTAGTGGTGCTGGACGGCCCACAGGGCCGGAAGCGCGGCGGAGCGGATCTGCGGATACCTCGACATCGCGGTCTCGATCCGCTCGCGGAGCTCGTCCGGGACGTCCACCTCGTGAAGCTCGGGGACGGTCTCCGCGTCCTCGGGCCGCATCGCGTCCACAAGCCGCTGGCGCTCCGCGGCGGACATCTCGTTCGTCGGTCGAATCTCCGGAAGGTCGCTCATCTGTCTATCCCCCCGAGGATCGGGTCCAGCATCGCCAGGTTCTGGATCATGTCGGCGATGTAGCCGTCGATGCACATGTCGCGAAGCGCCTGCAGGTTCACGAACGAGGGGTCGCGGATGTGGACCCGGGCCGGCTTGGCCGAGCCGTCGGCCAGCACGAAGCAGCCGAGCTCCCCGCGCGGCGACTCGACGGCGTAATAGGCCTCGCCCGGCGGAACCCGGAATCCCTCGGTGACCAGCTTGAAGTGGTGGATCAACGCCTCCATCGAGGTCGAGAGCTCGTCGCGCGGCGGCAGCACGACCTTGCGGTCGTCGGCTATCCACGGCCCCTCGGGCAGGCCCTCGATGGCCTGCTCCACGATCCGCACCGACTCGCGCATCTCCTGCACGCGCACCCGGTAGCGGTCGTAGCCGTCGCCCACCGTGCCGACCGGGATCTGGAAGTCGAAGTCGGCATAGGCGAGCGAGGGATCGACCTTGCGGAGGTCCCACGGCTCGCCGGCGGCCCGCAGAAGCGGCCCGGTGACTCCCAGGTCAAGCAGCCGCTGGCGCGGGACGACCCCGACGTTCCTGGTGCGTCGCAGGAAGATCTCGTTGCGGTTGAGGATCGCCTCGTATTGGTCAAGTCGCGAGGGCATCTCCGCGCAGAAGGCGCGAACCTGGCGCTCGAAGCCGACCGGGATGTCCTCGAACACGCCGCCGACCTGGAAATAGCGGGTGTGCATCCGCTGTCCGGTCGACATCTCGAACAGGTCGAGGATCCGGTCGCGGTCCCGGAAGCAATAGAAGAACATCGACATGGCGCCGAGGTCGAGCGCGCCGGTCCCAAGCCAGACCAGGTGCGAGTGGATCCGGTTCAGCTCCAGGTGAAGCACCCGCAGGTACTGGGCGCGCGGGGGGATCTCGAGCTCCAGAAGGCGCTCCACGCAGCCGACGAACGCCTCCATGTTGAAGAAGTAGGACAGGTAGTCCATCCGCTCCACGAACGGGATCGCCTTCCAGTAGGACTTGTCCTCGCAGTTCTTCTCGATGCCCGTGTGGACGTAGCCAACCACCGGCTTCAGGTCCCGGACGACCTCTCCCTGCAGGCTCACCAGGAGGCGCAGGACCCCGTGGGTGGCCGGGTGGTGCGGCCCCAGGTTGATCGTCATCAGCTCGTGCTCCGGCTCGAGGGTCTCGCCGGCGGCGGTGCGCTCCACCGGCGAGCTGCCGATCACCTGGGCCTCGGTGTGTGAGCCGGCGTCGCGGCCCAGGGTGCTCATTCGAACCAGCGCGGGACTTCGCGCTCGTTGTGGGTGAAGATCACCGGCTCTCCGCCGATGGGGAAGTCGCGGCGCTGCGGCCAGCCGACGTAGTCCTCGGGCATCAGGATGCGCCGCAGGTCGGGGTGGCCGCGGAAGACGATGCCGAAGAAGTCGTAGACCTCACGCTCGTGGAACTCCGCGGCGGGAAGACAGAGACGTGCAGGTGTCGATCTCGGGCAACGGGTCATCGCTCCGGTCGTCTCCTCGCTTGCCATTCCGACCGGGTTCGCCATCGTCCGCGGACGCCGCCGGATCGCGGAGCGCCGCGCGAACCCGCAGCCGCTCGACCCGCGGCATGTTCAGGAGCTCATAGACGACGCCGAAGCGCGGCTCCGCCGGCAGGTAGTCCACGCCGTGGAGGCTCGAGAGGAAGCGGTACTCCTGGCCGGGGCTGTCGCGAAGCCAGCCGAGCACGTCGAGGATTCGCTCCGGGTCCACGATCAGGCAGGCCTGGCCGTGCTCGTGGTAGGTCCCGAGCACCGAGCCCTCCGCGGCCTCGTTGAGATCCTGGGCGATCAGCTCGAGGCCGGGGGCGTCGGGCATCAGCCGCTTTCCCCCGCCAGCTCCGCGTCATGGGCCGTGGAGGCCTCCCTGGCGGCCGCGTACGCCTCGGCCTCCTCCCTGGCCGCCTCGCCGGTGGCCTCCCGGGCCCATTCCTCGGTGCCGATCGCGTTGTAGCGCCGCCGCCAGCCTGGATCGGGGTTGCCGAGGATCATCCGCTGAAGCTTGTTGAACCCGTACACGAGCGCCTCCGGCCGTGGGGGACAGCCGGGGACGTGGATGTCGACGGGCATGAACTTGTCGGCCCCCTGGACCACGGCGTAGTTCGCGAACATGCCTCCCGACGACGAGCAGGCCCCCATCGAGATCACCCACTTCGGCTCCAGCATCTGGTCGTAGAGGCGGCGGACGACCGGGGCCATCTTGATCGCCACCCGGCCGGAGAGGATCAGCAGGTCGGACTGCCTGGGCGAGGCGCGCAGGTTCTCGGCGCCGAACCGCGCGATGTCGTAGCGCGGGCTGACGATCGACATCATCTCGATCGCGCAGCAGGCGAGCCCGAAGGTGGCCGGGAAGATCGAGTTCGCGCGGCCCCAGCGCATCGTCTTGTCGAGCGTGGTCGTCAGCACGGACTCGGTGACGTGCTGCTCCAGCGCGGCGCCCTCGAGGTCTCCGCGCAAGAGGTCGCGGGCGCGAAGCTGGCGAACGCGAAGGTTCTCGAGCGACCCCGGCTCTTCGAGCGGCGAGAGCGCGCGCAGCTTCTCGCGCCTCACCTCCAATCGAGCGCCCCCCTTCGCCACACGTACGCGAGCGCGACCAGGAGCAGGGCGACGAAGATCCCGACCTCGGCCAGGACGAAGACCGAGTGCGCGGCCCTGAGGATCACGCCGACCGGATACAGGAAGACGACCTCGATGTCGAACAGGATGAAGAGCATCGCGACCATGTAGAAGCTGACGCCGAAGCGGAACGTCCGGGAGACCTCGCTCGGCAGGCCGCACTCGTAGGGCTCGCTCTTCACCCTGTTCGGCCGCCGCGGCCCGATCAACGCGTTCACCATCGCCAGCGTTCCTCCCACGATCACGCCGAGTCCGGCGAACACGATCACGGGGAGGTAGCTGCGCAGCACGGCAGCCGAGTTATATACCCACTTTGTGGCAGGTTGCTACATAGTGATTTTCCGCATCAGCAAGCGGATTCCCGACGCTTTCGGGCGGATATGGCCCGGGATCGCCGACAAGCAGCCGAAATCGCTCTCCGGGGGGGCCTGAGCGGGTGGTCGCGATCCATGTCACGGTCGGGATCGCGGTGATCGCCTCCAACCTGATCGCCGGGTGCTGGGGCGGCAACGCATGGCTTCGCCACCAACCGTCGGTCGGCTTCTGGTACGCGCTGCGCATCGCCCAGGCGGCGGTCGTGCTGCAGGTCGGCCTCGGCGCGATCCTGCTGCTCTCGGGCCGCGAGGGCAACGGCCTTCACTACCTGTACGGCGTGCTCCCGATCGTCGTCTCGCTGCTCGCCGAGGGGGCGCGAGCCGGCGCGGCGGAGCGCGAGCTCACAGGGCTCGACTTCGAGTCGTTGCCGAAGGAGCGCCAGCACCGCATCGCGCTGGCGATCGTCCGCCGCGAGACCGGGATCATGGCCGTCTCCGCTCTGGTCATCTTCCTGCTCGCCCTGCGGGCCGCGACGACGGCAGGTTGACACGGCCCGGCCGCAGCGCCCTACCGGTTGGCCAGACCCTGGTACTTCGCCCTCGTAGAACAGAAGCGGCTCGCCGTCGACGGCCTCCAGCTCGAGCACCCGGCCGGTGCGATCGCGTGGTCGCCGCCGTCGTGCACGGCGGCGAGCTCGCAGGCGAGCCAGATCAGCGTGCCGTCGATCTTGGGGGTCCCGGCGCGCTCCTCGAAGCCGACTCCGTCCCACTTCTGCGGATGAGGGTCCTTGGTGCTGAAGCGCCGCGCCAGCGCGGCCTGATTCGCGGCCAGCACGTTGACCGCGAACAGGCGCGCGTGCTCGACCGCGACCAGCGTGCGCGAGCCGAGGTCGAGGCAGGCGAGCATCAGAGGCGGCTCCAGGGAGAGCGACGCGACGGCGTTCGCAGTGGCGCCGGCGGGCCCCGCCGGGCCGGTCGCGGTGACCACGGTGACCCCGGTCGGGAAGCGCGACATGGCGGCGCGCAGGGTGGCCGGCTCGATCTCGGCCGGCATCAGGCGTCGAGGCTCGCGCTCACAGATCGGAAAGTATGATGCCGCCCGCGTGTCCGGCCGCTTGACCCCGACCCCTCTGCCCACGCGGATGACGCTTCGGCCCCGCGGCCTGGCGACCACAGCGGCAGCCGCCGCCGCGGCGGCCCTGTTCCTCGCGGCCTGCGGGACCCAGGGGATCTCGGTCTCACAGGACGATCCTGCCTATCGCGGTGCAGTTCTGTTCTCCGAGCGCTGCTCGGGCTGCCACACCCTGACCCCGGCGGCGACGCAGGGGACCGCCAACGGTCGCTCCGCCAGGAGGGCCCCAACCTCGACCAGCGCAACGAGAGCTTCGACGACGTTCTGTTCGCGATCCGAAACGGAGGCTTCTCGGGCGCGATCATGCCCCAGAACATCCTCACTGGCCACGACGCCACCAGCGTCGCAAAGTTCGTCTCCAAGTACGCGGGCTCCGAGGCCGGAGAGACCCCGCAGCCGGGCACCGGGTCCGGCTCCCAGTAGGCGAGCGCGCCGAGGCCAACCGCCCACCGATGCTCGACCTTCGGAGCATCCGCGCGGATCCCGAGCCCGCCCGGGCCGCGCTCGCGCGACGCGGCGCCGCCGAGTCGCTGGAAGAGCTCTTGCGCCTCGACGAGCGCCGC
Source organism: uncultured Actinomycetes bacterium (assembly GCA_963760665.1). Classification (GTDB taxonomy): domain Bacteria; phylum Actinomycetota; class Thermoleophilia; order Solirubrobacterales; family 70-9; genus AC-56. Next base: position 511,802 of record CAVXDS010000006.1, on the reverse strand, counting down.
CGCCAGCTGCTGCCCGAGGTCGAGGAACGGCGGGCCCGGCAGCACCGCGCCTCGGACGAGATCGCGGCGGCCAAGCGCTCCGGCACCGACGCCGAGCCCCTGATCGCCGAGATGCGCCAGGTGAGCGCCGAGCTGAAGCAGCTCGAGGCCGAGCTCGCCGAGGTCGAGGCGAAGCGCGATCGAGCTGCTGGCCCAACTCCCCAACCTTCCCGGCCCGAGGCTCCGGACGGGTCACCGAGGACGACGCAGTGACACTTCGCGAGGTCGGCGAACGTCCGGCATTCGAGTTCGAGCTCCGCGACCACCTCGAGCTGGGGCTCGCGAACCGCTGGATCGAGATGGAGAAGGCGGCCGAGGCGTCCGGATCCCGGTTCGCCTACCTGCTCGGCGACCTGGTGATCGTCGAGCTGGCGCTGATCCGCTTCGCGATCGAGCTGGTCGGCGAGCAGGGTTTCGTTCCGGTCGTTCCGCCGGTGCTCGTCCGCGAAGGCCCACTGTTCGGCACCGGCTTCTTCCCGGGTGACCGGGAGATGATCTACGAGATCCCCCGCGACGAGCTGTTTTTGGTCGGGACCTCGGAGGTGTCGCTGGCGGCGCTGCACGCCGACGAGATCCTGGCCTTCGACGAGCTGCCGCGCCGCTATGCGGGGTTCTCCACCTGCTTTCGGCGCGAGGCGGGAGCGGCCGGCAAGGACACGCGCGGGCTGTTCAGAGTGCACCAGTTCGACAAGGTGGAGATGTTCTCGTTCGTTCGCCCCGAGGACTCAGCGGCCGAGCACGAGCGCCTCCTCGGCACCCAGGAGCGGATCCTCCAAGCGCTCGAGATTCCCTACCGGGTGGTCGACATCGCCGCCGGTGACCTCGGTGCCTCGGCAGCGCGCAAGTTCGACTGCGAAGCGTGGATCCCCAGCCAGGGCCGCTACCGCGAGGTCACCTCATGCTCCAACACCACCGACTACCAGGCTCGCCGGCTTGGCTGCCGTTTTCGCCCCGAGCCCGACTCCCCGGCCGCTCCCGTGCACACCTTGAACGGCACCGCCGTCGCCGTCGGTCGCACCCTGATCGCGCTGATCGAGAACGGGCAGCGCGCGGACGGCTCGGTGGCGCTTCCCCCGGCGCTCCACGCCGCCGGAGCCCCGCAGACGATCGGCGGTCGCGGCTGAGCTTGCGGGCTGTCTGGGGCCGGCGTAGAGTCGCACCCGCAAGAGGGGCGATCAGGAGGGTGGATCAGTGGGACGAGAAGGGATGCTCGGTGGGACTCGGTCCGGACGCGTGCTCGCGTTGGCGGCGATCGCGCTGGGCGCGCTGGTGTGGGTCACGGTGAGTGGGGCGGCTTCGCGACCGGTCGGCTCCGTTAAGCAGCTCGCCGGCAAGAAGGGCTGCTACACGGCGGACGGCTCCAGCGAGGACGGCGCGGGCACCTGCCGCAAGATCCGCGGCGGCGGCGAGAACACGACCACGACGCTCAGCCCCGATGCCCGCTTCGCCTACATCGTGGGCTACGGCGCCACGACCGTCCCCATCCTGTCGATCTTCCACCGCAGCAAGCGCAACGGAGCGCTCAAGCAGGTCGCCGGCAAGAAGGGCTGCTTCTCCCGGGACGGCTCCAGCGAGGACGGTGCCGGCACCTGTCGCAGGGCCCGCCTGCTGGACACCGGGGACGGCCACTCGCTGGCGATCTCGCGTGACGGGCGCTTCCTCTATGGCGCCTCGCAGGACGAGGCCGCCGCCGGGGTGACGATCTTCAAGCGCAACCGTCAAAAAGGCACCCTGCGTCAGCTCAAGGGCAAGCGGGGGTGCATCGACCCGGATGGCTCTCACGGATGCGCGAAGGGCCGCGAGATGGACGACAGCTCGAGCGTTCACCTGTCGCCGGACCAGCGCTTCCTATACGTGAGCAATTACAACAGCGCCCCCACCGCCGGGATCGCGGTCTTCCGGCGCAACAAGCGAAACGGCACCCTCCACCAGCTGAGCGGCAAAGATGGCTGCGTCACCCAGGATGGGACCACGGAGACCACCGGAACCGCTCACCCCTGTCGCGCGGGCGCCGGGTTGGATGAGGTCTTCGAGGTCGGGACAGCCGACAACCGGTTCGTCTACGCACCCAACCGCACCGACGATCTGGTGGCCGTGTTGAAGCGCAACCAGCGCGGAGGTCTGGTGCAGCTCGCCGGCAAGGCCGGGTGTATCAGCGACACCGGCGACAGCTCGGCGGGATCGGATACCTGTCGCAAGGGCCACGGACTGGACGACGCCGAGCGCGTTGTGCCCTCCAAGGGGGGTCGGTTCCTTTACATCCAAGGTTTCCAGGACGACACGACGGCGATGGCGGTGCTCCGGCGCAGACACGACGGGTCGCTGTCGGAGGCACCAGGCCCTGGGTCGTGCATATCCACGGATGGCTCGGGGGTCGATGGCGCGAACACGTGTCAGGACGGCCGCGCGCTAAACGGTGGCTACGCGGGCGACCTCTCCGCAGACGGTCGAACCCTCTACTACGCGGAGAGAGACGGCGATGCGTTCGTGGTCGTGCGGGTGAGTCCCAGGAAGGCGACCCTCCACCAGCTTCCCGGAAAGCCGGGTTGCGTCAGCCGCGACGGCTCGAGCGACGACGGCGCCGGCACCTGCACCGATGGCAGATCGACATTCAGGCCCTACGAGGTCACGGTTGGGCCCCGCGGGCGGGACGTCTACCTGGCTACGTCAGCTGACCAAGGCGGCGTGGCGCTCTTCCACGCCAAGCACTAGGGCGCCCGCGTCAGGAACCTGAGGACTCCTCGGAGTCGAGCTCCAGCGCGCAGGAGTTGATGCAGTAGCGCTGTCCGGTCGGGTTCGGGCCGTCGTCGAACACGTGCCCGAGGTGACCGCCGCAGCGCGCGCAGACGACCTCGGTGCGCCGCATGAACAGGCTGTTGTCGGGTCGGACCTCGACGTTCTCATCCGCGACCGGGTCCCAGAAGCTCGGCCAGCCGGTGCCGGAGTCGAACTTGGTGTCGGAGCTGAACAGCTCCTGCCCGCAGCCGGCGCAGCGGTAGACGCCGTCCGCCTTCTCGTCCCAGTAGCCGCCCGTGAACGCGCGCTCGGTGCCCTTGCGACGCAACACCTCGTACTGCTCAGGCGTCAGCTCCGCTTGCCACTCGGCGTCCGACTTCTCAAGCTTCTCCATCTCAGTTCCTTGTCGATTCGTGGGTGGGTCAGTCCTACCATGAGCTTAGTCCGCCCTGCTCGCCGCCCGTTACGCCTCATACGATCCCTCGCATGCCCGACGAGGCCTTCTTCGTTCCCCAGGCGAGACGGGTATGCCCCCACCGAGCTGACCCGGGGCCCGTGGGATCCCGACTCCCAGCACGCCGGCCCGCCCGCCGGCCTGATCGGCCGCGAGATCGAGCGGCTCGAGGGCGGGGCTGATCGGCACGTCGGGCGGATCACGTTCGAGATCCTGCGTGCGGTGCCGATTGCCCCGTTGCGGGTCGAGGCCCGAATCGTGCGCCCCGGCCGCAGCGTCGAGCTCGTCGAGGCCAGCCTCTCGGACTCCGACGGCCCGGTGATCAGGGCAACGGCGTGGCGACTGCGCTCGCAGGAGGTCGAGATTCCGCCGGGGCTGTCCAGCGCCGACGGGCCGGGGTTGATCGGCACCTCCCCGTCGACGCTTCGCCCCGGCTTCGCTCCCCCAGGTGTCGACGAGGCGCTGCCCGGGACCTTCCCGCCGACCGGCCAGGAGGTCGGCTACCACACGGCGATGGAGTATCGGTTCGTGCGCGGCGGCTTTGCCGATCCCGGCCCCGCGCTGGTCTGGATGCGCATGCGCCAACCGCTCGTCGCGGGTGAGGAGCCCTCGCCGCTTCAGCGGGTGCTGGTCGCCGCCGATTCGGGAAACGGCGTCAGCGCGACCCTGGACTGGAGCCACTACCTGTTCATAAACGTCGACCTCACTGTCCACCTCCATCGTCCGCTCGCCGGCGAATGGGTCTGCCTCGACGCGATCACGGTTGCCGAGCCGAGCGGCGTCGGGCTCGCCGATACGGCGCTCTACGACGATCATGGCCCGATCGGCCGCGCGGCCCAGACCCTGTTGATCGACGAGCGCCGCGCCTGACGTGGTCCGCGGCCGGCGACTCCGAGCTCTGCCCCGACCGTCCTCGTGGCGCGCAGGCTTCTCCCCGCGGGCATGGAGCGGCTCGCCGGTCAGTGCGAGCTCAGGGAGGGCGGGCTCGACGTCACCGTGGATGAGCTGCTCGAGCTGGCGCGCGGAGTCGACGCGATCGTCGCCGACCCCACCGTGGCCGTCAACGATGCGCTGCTGGAGGCGGCCGGCCCCACGCTTCGGGTGGTCGCCAACTTCGCCGTCGGCTACGACAACGTCGACGTCGATGCCTGCCGGCGCCGCGGAGTCGCGGTCACGAACACCCCGGACGTGCTCACCAACGCCACCGCGGAGCTGGCGCTGGCCCTATCGCTGGCCGCCGCGCGCCACATGAGCGAGGCGGAGGCCGACCTGCGCCGCGGGCACTGGCGCGGCTTCGACTCGAGTGCCTACCTGGGCCTGGAGCTGACCGGCGCGACGTTCGGGGTCGTCGGGATGGGACGGATCGGGCGCCGCTACGCCGAGCTGGTCGGGGGCCTGGCGGGCGAGATCCTCTACACGAGCCGCACCCGAAAGCAGGATGCCGAGCGCCAGCTGGGCGTCCGGCAGGTGCCGCTCGACGAGCATCCTCCGCCGCGCCGACGTCGTCAGCCTCCATCTGCCGGCGACCGCCGAGACGACCGGGCTGATCGGGGCGCGAGAGCTGTCGACGATGAAGCCCGAGGCGCTCCTGGTCAACACCTCGCGCGGGTCGCTGGTCGACTCCAGGGCGCTGGCCCAGGCCCTGCGCGACGGGGTGATCGGCGCGGCGGGCCTGGACGTCTACGAGCACGAGCCCGACGTTCCGACCGCCTTGCTCGAGGCGCCCCACTGCGTGCTGTTGCCGCACATCGGCTCCGCCACCACGCGATCGCGCAACGGCATGGCCCGCCTCGTCGCCGACAACGTCCTCGCCGTGCTTCGGGGCGCAGAGCCCCCCAATCGCGTCGCCTGACGAACCTCAGCCCTAGGCGAGCCGACCGATCAGGACATCCGGACGCTCGTGACTTTCGACGTGTATAGGACGTTCAAAGTCATAAGCCGGCCACGTCGCCCAGGATGGCCGCCCTTATTGCAAACGTGGCCTTTCGGCGCGACGCCGGCCGGGATCGGTGTGAGGCCGGACTACTACCCGCAGCCCGTGTTGTTGCCGCAGCTCGAGCAGGTGTAGCAGGAGCCGGTGCGCTGCATCATGCCGCCGCACTGCTCGCAGGCCGGGCCGAGCTCTCGGCCCTGGAGCTGGGCCGGGATCACCGGCGGGGTGTCGGTGAGCGCCGCGGTTGGGGGCAGCGACTCGCCCGTGGAGCCGTCGCGGCCAGTGTGGCCGTTGCCCTCCTTGGCGCCGTTTCCCTCGTCCGTGCCGTCGTCGAGCAGCAGGCTCTGCTGCGCTTCCCGGCGGGCGCGGATCTCGGCGGTCAGGATGCCGAGGTCCTCGAGCACGTCGGGGTCGTCGATGAAGCGGCTCGCCAGCCAGCGCATCAGGTAGTCGGGCATCGACTTCGCGAACGGGATCTCGGGGTTGTTCGTGATCCCCTCGGGGTCGAAGCGCATGTAGCTGAACTTGCGGACGAAGACCTCGAGCGGGACGCCGTACTGCAGGCCGATCGAGATCGCGGTCGCGAACGCGTTCATCATCCCGCGCAGGGTCGAGCCCTCCTTGCCGATGTCGGTGAGGAAGATCTCGCCGACCGAGCCGTCCTCGTACTTGCCCGCCGTGATGTAGCCCTCGTGGCCGGCGATCGAGAACTTATGGGTGATCGATTCCCGCTCGCGCGGCATCCGCCGGCGCACCGGCTGCTGCGGGCCGGGCCCGGCTTCGGCCTCGGGGGCCTCCGCGGACTTGCCCTTCTTCTCCCCGGCATCGGTGCGGAGCGCCTGCGCGGTCTTCGAGCCGTCACGGTAGATCGCCAGCGCCTTCAGGCCGAGCTTCCAACCCTGGGTGTAGGCGTCCGCGATGTCCTCGACCGTCGCCGACTCGGGCAGGTTGACGGTCTTCGAGATCGCCCCCGAGATGAACGGCTGCACCGCCGACATCATCTCGATGTGTCCCGAGTGCGAGATCGCCCGCTCGCCGACCGCCACGTCGAACACCTCCAGGTGCTCGTCCTTGAGCGCCGAAGCGCCGACGATCGTCCCCTTCTCGTTGATGTGGGCCTCGATCTGCTCGATCTGTGGATCGGAGTAGCCGAGCGTCCGCAGCGCCATCGGCACGGTGCGGTTGACGATCGTCATCTGCCCCCCGCCGACGAGCTCCTTGAACTTGACCAGCGAGAAGTCGGGCTCGACGCCCGTCGTGTCGCAGTCCATCAGGAAGCTGATCGTCCCGGTCGGGGCGAGCACGGTCGCCTGCGCGTTGCGGTAGCCATGCTGCTCGCCGAGCTCGACCGCCTCGTCCCAGGTCTGTCGCGCTGCTGAGAGCAACGGGGCCTCGACAAGCGAGTCGTCGACCTCGTATGCCGCGTCGCGGTGCATGCGCATCGTCTCGTTGTGCGGCTCGCGGTTCTCGGCGTACTCGGCGTAGGGGCCCATCGAGGCGGCGATCTGGGCCGATTCGCGATATCCGCGCCCCGTCATCAGCGCGGTGATCGCGGCGGCTGTGGCGCGGCCCTGATCAGAGTCGTAGGGCACTCCGTCCGCCATCAGAAGCGCGCCCAGGTTCGCGTAGCCGAGGCCGATCTGCCGGAACGCACGCGCGTTGCGGCCGATCTGCTCGGTCGGATAGCTCGACGGCCCGACGACGATCTCCTGGGCCAGGAAGACGACGTCCACGGCGTGGCTGAAGTCCGCCACGTTGAACGTCCCGTCCTGGTTTCGGAACTTCATCAGGTTGAGCGAGGCGAGGTTGCAGGCCGAGTCATCGACGTGCATGTACTCCGAGCAGGGATTGGACGCGTTGATCCGTCCCGACTCCGCGCAGGTATGCCAGCGGTTGATCGTGGTGTCGTACTGGACGCCCGGGTCGGCGCAGCGCCAGGCGGCGTCGGCGATCTCGCGCATCAGCTCGCGCGCTCTGACGGTCTTGATCACGCTGCCGTCGGTCCGCGCGGTGAGCTCCCAGTCCGCGTCGTCCTCGACCGCCCTCATGAAGTCATCGGTTACGCGAACCGAGTTGTTCGCGTTCTGGTACTGGATCGAGTGGAAGGAATCGCTGTCGATCCGCATGTCGAATCCGGCATCGCGCAACGCCGCCGCCTTCTCCTCCTCGCGCGCCTTGCACCAGATGAAGTCCTCGATGTCCGGGTGGTCGACGTCGAGGACCACCATCTTGGCGGCCCTCCTGGTCTTTCCGCCCGACTTGATCGTCCCCGCCCAGGCGTCGGCGCCGCGCATGAAGCTGACCGGCCCGGAGGCAAGCCCGCCCTTGGAGAGGTGCTCCTTCGAGGAGCGGATGTTCGAGAGGTTGATGCCGGACCCGGAGCCGCCACGGAAGATCATCCCCTCCCTGGTGTTCCAGTCGAGGATCGACTCCATCGTGTCCTCGACCGAGAGGATGAAGCAGGCCGAGCACTGCGGGGCCTCCTCGAACCCGACGTTGAACCAGACCGGGCTGTTGAAGGCGGCCTTCTGGTGCAGCAGGATGTGGGTCAGCTCGGCCTCGAACGCGTCGGCGTCCTGATCGGTGGCGAAGTAGCCGCCCTCACGGCCCCAGCCGGCGATCGTTCCGGCCACCCTCCGGATCATCTGCTTCACCGAGCGCTCGCGCTCCGGCGTCCCGAGCTTGCCTCGGAAGTACTTCTGAGCGACGATGTTGGTCGCGTTCTGCGACCACGTCTTCGGAAACTCGACCTCACGCTGGCAGAACACGGGGCTTTCGGGATCGCCGATCACGGCGTCGCGGAGCTCCCACTCGACCTCGTCGAAGGGGTGGACGCCGGGGGTGGTGAAGCGGCGCTCGACCGTTAGTCCCGCCTCGCGGCTTTGTGCGACGTTTGCAGCGGTTTTGCTCATCAAGTCCTCCTGGTGGCGGGCTCTGGGGTGGACCGGGGATCCTTGCGCGCGACCCGGACGGAACCGCTCGCCGTCGAGCCGCCGGAAATCTCCAGGCCAGGCTCTGCAAGGGTGCCGGCGAACTGGAGGTAGGCGCCCATGTCCAGCTCGCGCAGGCCGTCCAGACACAGCTCGCCGATTCGCTCTGCGGCCAGCTCGCCACCGCCGTCGTTGACGGCGGACCCGATTCGCTCCACCAGGCGCTCCACGTCCGCGGAGGAAACCGGTCGCTTGTGAGCCGCGTGGAGAAGCGCGGCGCGAAGCTTGGTGCGATCGAACGGCTGCCGTTTGCCGCTCCGCTTCCTGACGAACAGCGGCTCTGGCTCACGGTGCTCATAGGTCGTGAACCGCCGGCCGCAGCCCGAGCATCGGCGCCGGCGGCGCACCGATGCGCCGCCCTGCGCGTGGCGACTCTCCAGGACTTGGGTCGGCGCGTGGCAGCTCGGACAGGTCACCAGAGGTATTCTACTACTAGTGGCGTTTGACATCCTATGGCCGACGCTATATGTGGCGTCGGCAGGCGCAAGTGTGACAAAATGACACCCGCCGTGGTCCCGGTTCGTTAGGCTCGCGTCGGATGCCGGAACGTGATGACATGCTCGCCCGCTCAAGGGAGCGCGTCGCCGACGCTAAAGCGGCCGCCTCCGACCGGGTCGCCGACGCCAGGGCGACGGCCACTGAACGAGTCGTCGACGCCAAGGCCACTGCCACTGAGCGGGTCGTCGACGCCAAGGCAACGGCCACCGAGCGGGTCGCCGACGCGAGGGTGGCCGCCTCGGAACGCGTCGCGGACGCCAAGGCGGCCGCGGAGCAGTTCATCGCCCGGCAGAAGCCGCGCTTTCGCGGCGTTTCGCACGAGTGGGCGTTCTTCGTCTCGCTGGGTGCGGGTGGCGCACTCGTCGCCGCCGCGCCGACCCCCCGCGCGACGCTCGCGGTCGCCATCTACGCCGCCTCGCTCTCGGCGCTGCTCGGGGTCAGCGCTCTATATCACCGGGTCAACTGGCGGCGGCCGGAGATCCGGCGCTGGATGCGCCGGCTGGACCACTCGATGATCTTCCTCCTGATCGCCGGCACGCTCACCCCCTTCGCCGTGCTGGTCTTAAACGGGCCGTGGGCGAATGCGCTCCTGATCGCGGTCTGGGCGGGGGCCGCGGCCGGGATCGTCGTCGAGCTGATCTGGATCGACGCGCCGAAGTGGGCGACCACGATCATCTATCTATCGGTGGGTTGGATCGGGGTGCTCGGCTTCCCCGGCATCGTGGTCAGCGCGGGCATCGGCGCCGGGGCGCTGATCGCGACCGGTGGCGCCCTATACACGACCGGCGCGATCGTCTACGCGCGCCAGCGGCCGGACCCCAACCCGGCGGTGTTCGGCTACCACGAGATCTTCCACCTGCTGGTGATCGCCGCCGCCACGGCCCACTTCGCCGCCGTGGCGATCTACGCCCTGCCCGCCGGCTGAGCTGGGCACCGAGGGTGGCCCGGCTCGTGGGCGCTCGCGTGTCCGCGACGCTCGTGACTTTTGACGTCCTATAGACGTCGAAAGTCGGAAGCGTCGCCGGTGCGGCCCGGTCGCCATTGGGTGGACTCCGTTCCGTCCATATATGGGACGAAAGCTGGTCCACCCCCTAGTCCTGGTCTCTTATTGCCCAACCGCCGCCGGTAGCTTCTCCCGCGCCGGTTTCCAGCCGCCCTCAGCCCGCTTGCGTCGCCGCCGCGTGGCTCTCGCGCGCCGCGTCGATCAGCGCCCGCACCTCATCGGTGCGGCCGGCCTTGATCAGTTCCACCGGGTCCGGCTCGCCGTTGACGATCCCCTCGAAGAACTCCTTGCGGTCCTGGTAGGTGGGAAGCGTCGCCTTGGCCCAGCCACGGGCCTCGTTCAGGATCACCGCCAGGCGCGCGTAGGGCTCGCCGTAGGCCTCGGCGATCTCGCGCTTCAGCCGCTTGGCGAGCGCGGGGGAGGCGCCGGCGGTCGAGATCGCGATCGCCAGAGGCCCGCTGCGGACGATCGCCGGCAGGATGAAGTTGCAAAGCGGTGGCACGTCGACCACGTTGCACAGCATCGCCCGCCGTTCCGCGCCCTCATAGACGGAGATGTTCACCTCGGTGACGCCGGTCGCGGCCACCGCCAGGAAGCTTCGGTCGAGATCGGAGTCGCGAAACTCGCGCCGCTCCCAGTGGATCGAGCCCTCGCCCGCGTATTCGACCAGCGCCGGGACCGCCTGGGGCGCGACCAGTGTGACCCGGCCGCCGCAGACGAGCAGCCCCTCGACCTTCTCGAGCCCCACATCGCCGCCGCCGACCACCAGGCAGGGGCGCCCCTCCAGGCGCAGGCAGGCGATGTAGAGCGGTGTGGAGAGCATGTCGCGCACGCACGAGGAGTCGCAGATCCCCTTGCGGAGCTGGCAGACGCACTCCTTGCCGGCGTAGGCCTGGGCGGGCATCCAGAACAGGGTAGAGGCCCAGCCGTGGCGGCCCCGGCGAGTACGATCGAGCTTCGGGCCAGCCCTACGGGCTGGGGCGCCGGCCCGGCGGGACGCTGCAGGCCCCTTGCTACCCTCGCCGTCCGATCGGCGGAGCATGGTTTCCATCTCGCGCTCACGAAAACGGCGGTGCCTGCCGATCGTGGAGCCACCTATGCGACTGATCGTCACCGAGAAGAACAACTCAGCGAAGAAGATCGCCGAAATCCTCAGCGGCGGCCAGGCCAAGGGGGACGCGGTCTACAAGGTCCCGTTCTACACCTGGTCGGATTCAGACGGCGAGCAGACCTCGATCGGCCTCAAGGGCCACGTCGTCAACCCCGCCTTCCCGGACGACTACTCGAACTGGCAGCAGACCGACCTTCACGACCTGATCGACGCGAAGCTCACCCGGGAGCCGACCGACAAGAACGTGCTGCGCGCGGTCCGCAAGGTGGCCAAGGAGGCGACGGACGTAGTGATCGCGACCGACTACGACCGCGAGGGCGAGCTGATCGGCCTCGAGGCTCTGACGGAGGTCCTGGAGGTCAACCCGGCGATCGCGGGCAACGGCGACGGGTCGGCCGACGGCGACACCGCCGAGCTCGTTGCGAGCCGCCCACGCGTCAAGCGCGCCCGCTACTCCGCCCTCACCAAGGACGAGATCGAGCGGGCCTTCTCGAACCTCGACGACCTCTCCTACGACCTCGCCGACGCCGGCGCCGCGCGCCAGGACATCGACCTCATCTGGGGCGCCACCCTGACCCGGGCGGTTTCGCTGGCGACCCGCCGCTTCGGCTCCAATTTCCTCTCCGTCGGCCGCGTGCAGAGCCCCACTCTGGGCCTGATCGTCGAGCGCGAGCTGGAGCGCCGCGCCCACGTCCCCGAGCCCTACTGGGAGGTCTTCGCGCGCTTCCAGCATCCCGACGGAGCCTTCGAGGCGCACCACTCGACCGACCGCTTCTGGGAGAAGGCGGAGGCCAACGCGGCCCTTGCCGGAACCAAGAGCCCCGGCAAGGTCAAGGAGGTGAGCGCGAGGCGCTCGCAGCGGAAGCCCCCCGCTCCCTTCAACACCACGGCGTTCACGACCGAGGCCTCGAATCGCCTCGGGATCACGCCGAAGCGCGCCATGCAGCTCGCCGAGGACCTCTACATGGACGGCTTCATCTCCTATCCGCGCACCGACAACACGGTCTATCCGGTCTCGCTTCCCACCCGCGAGTTGGTCGCCTCGCTGGTCCGCATCCCCGAGTTCGAGGCCGGCGCCTTTCTGCTGAAGGGCGACCTGAAGCCGACGCGCGGAAAGAAGGAGACCACCGACCATCCGCCGATCTACCCGACCCAGGCTGTCCATCCGGGGGCGCTCGAAGGCCCCAAGCAACGCGTGTATGAGCTGGTCGCTCGGCGCTTCCTGGCCACCTTTGCGCCGCCGATGGCGATCGAGTCGACCCGCGCCGACATCGAGGCGGGATCGGAGACCTACTTCGTCCGCGGCTCGGTGGTCACCAATCCCGGCTTCGCCGCCATCTACACCTACGCTCGCTCCAGCGACGAGGAGATCCCCAAGCTCACCGAGGGCCAGGAGCTGGCGCTCGACGGCGAGCCCTGGGCGGTGGACAAGGAGACCCAGCCGCCGCCGCGGATCAGCCAGGGCAAGCTGGTCGAGCTGATGGAGGAGGCCGGCCTGGGGACCAAGGCAACCCGTCCCGACATCATCCAGAAGCTGTACGACCGCGGCTACGTCTACAGCAACCCGCCCGAGCCCTCGGAGACGGGGATCGCGATGTACCGGGCCTTCCACGAGTACGTCCCGCGCATGGCGACCCCGGAGATGACCGCCGAGCTGGAGAAGGACATGGACCAGATCGCGGCAGGCGAGATCTCCAAGGACCAGGTCGTGGGAATCAGCCGCGAAATGCTCCACTCCACCACCGCCGCGTTTCAGGACCGCAGCGAGGACCTCGCCAAGGTGATCTGGGCCGGTATGGACGAGGACAAGTTCCTCGGTCCCTGCAACGTGTGCGAGGAGGCCGGCCGCCGGCGCGAGGACGGCTCCCCGAACCGGCTCCGGATCATCGAGCTGAAGGGCGGCAAGCGGATGTACGGCTGCGAGGGATGGAAGCGGGACGCCCCCGAGTCCCCGGACTCCTGCCAGGTGAGCGGCCCGCTCCCGGGACGCGGCTACGAGCTCTGGCGGCTCGAGGAGCGCTGCTCGGTCTGCGGCGAGATGCCGCGCCTGACGGTGAAGGGGTTCCGCGGCCGGCCCTGGAAGCTCTGCCTGAACGACGCCTGCCCCTCGATGGAGGAGATGCGCCGAAACCGCGCCGAGCGGGAGGCCAAGAAGGCGGAGCGCGAGCGAGCCGCCGAGGACGCGGCCGCCGCCAAGGGGGACGGCGCCTCGCCCGCCAACGGCGGCGCCGCCGAGGACGGGAAGCGCCCCGCCACCCGGCGCCGCGGCAAGCCCTCCCCGGGCACGGCGCGGGTTCGCAAGGCGGGCTCTCGCTCCAAGTCGAAGTCGAAGTCCAAGTCCTAGCGAGCGGTGTTCATCACCCTCGAGGGGATCGACCGCTCGGGAAAGACCACCCAGGCCGCGCTGCTCGCCCAGGCCCTGGGGCCCGACACGCTCCTCTTGCGCGAGCCCGGCGGGACCGATGTCGGCGAGAGGATCCGCGAGCTGCTCAAGGATCCGGCCTCGGAGATCGATCCGCGCACGGAGCTCCTCCTGTTCGGCGCGGCCCGGGCCGAGCTGTGCGCACGGCTCGTCCGACCGGCCCTCGATCAGGGGCGGGACGTCGTCTCCGATCGGTTCGTGGATTCGACCGTCGCCTACCAGGGCGCCGCGCGAGGCCTCGGCACGGACGTCGTTGAGCGCCTGAACGAGATCGCGATCGCGGGTTGCATGCCGGACGTCACGGTGCTCTTGAGGATCGACCCCGAGCTGGCCGAGGCCCGCGGTCAGCAGCGGCTCGCGGAGGGCGGCGCCGACGGCACCGATCGCTTCGAGGGCGAGGGCATCGAGCTCCAGCGCCTCGTCGCGGCGGCCTACGACGACCTGGCCGCCCGGCACGGCGACCGGATTGCCGTCGTTGACGCCACAGCGAGCCCCGCGGAGGTGCACGAGGAGGTCATGAGGATCGTGGAGCAGGCCTCGCGATGAATCCCGCGACCGCAGCACCAGATGTGCTCCGCGAGGCGACCGAGAATCAGCCGGCTGCCCGCGCGGCGCTCTCCGCGGCGCTGAGGTCCCCCGGCCACGCGTACCTGTTCGCCGGGCCGCCGGGGTCCGGCAAGCGGGCCGCGGCGCGCGCGTTCGCGGCCGAGCTGCTGACGGCGGGGGCGGCCGACCCAGACGACGCGCGCCGCCGGGCGCTCGCCGATCCGTCGCCGCACCCGGACCTCGTCTGGCTCGCCCCGCAGGGCACCCAGCATCTCGTCGACGAGTTGCGCGAGCGGGTGATCGTGGCCGCCGCCTACCGACCCTTCGAGGGGGAGCGCCGCGTGTTCGTGATCGAGGCGGCGGAGGCGATGGCGGACGAGGGCCAGAACGCGCTCCTCAAGACCCTCGAGGAGCCGCCGCCGTTCGTCCACCTGGTTCTGATCACCTCCGAGCCGGCCGCGCTGCTGGAGACGGTGCGCTCGCGCTGCCAGGCGGTTCGCTTCGCGCCGCTGGCCGAACAGGCCGTCGAGGCGCGGCTCGCGGAGCTGGGGCTGGGCGCCGGCGACGAGGAGCGCCGGGCCGCCGCGCGCCTGGCCGGTGGCGACACTGACCGGGCGGCCTTTCTGCTCGGCGAGCAGGGCCGTGAGCTCCGGGCCGGGGCACAGGCGTGCGTCCAGGCGGCGCTCTTCGATCAGCTCGCCGATGCCCCCTGGCGGGGCCTGCTCGCCGCCGCGGAGGCCGCGGGCGCCGAGGCGGGGGAAGCGGCTCGAACCCGGCTCGAGGCCTTGGCCGCCGACGCCGGCGAGGGCGAGGGACCGAGGGCCCGGCGCCGTTCCAAAGAGACGGAGGAGGCCGCCAGGCGCGCCGCCCGCCGCGCCCGGACCGAGGCACTCGACCTGGCGCTGGCCCTGATCGCCGCGTGGCTTCGGGACCTGGCGACGGTCGCCGAGGGGGCGGAGCCGCTGGTTTGGAACTCCGATCGCGTCGAGGAGCTTCGCGCCGGGTCCGCCGTGGCCGACGGCGGTCTCGACGGACGCCGCGCGCGAGCCGGTGCCGAGCTCGTCATGGAGACTCGCCGGCGCCTGGAGGTCAACGTTGGCGAAGAGCTTGCACTCGAGGCACTCGTGTTTCGCCTGGAATCCTTGTTAAGAGATACTTAGACTCCCCTCATGGCCGCGATCGGCCAGCCAGCCACAGTCGCCCGGTCACGACGACCGTTTGGCGTCCGCCTCTATCTGACCCTCGGTTTTGCCGCCGTGGCTTCGATTGCTGCGGGATTTTCATATCTCCTGTTCACGGGATCCAGCGACCAGGCGGCCAGCGAGCAGGCCGCCGACATCACGATCGGGCGCACGGTGCGGCTCGCCGACCGGATCGGTCGCCACCCGCCGGGCGTCGCGGTGACGCAGATCAACTCGGTCTCCGATCAGGGCTACTCCGCGTGGGCGTTCGACGCAAAAGGGCGCCTGCTCACGCCCCGGTTTTCGCGGGGCGTCGCGCTTGGCGAGGTGGCCGGCCGCAGGATGGCTGTTGCCGCGGCCATGCGCGGCTCGCGTGCGGTCGATCAACTGGCGGGCGTCGTCACCGTGGTCTCGACGCCGATCTTTCGCAACGGTCGCTTCTCGGGTGCCGTCCTTGCCCGGTCCGACCGCCCCGAGGCGATCGAACGGACCATCAACGCCCTGCGCGGGGACCGCCTGACCGCGGCCGCGATCGCGGTCGCCGTGGCGGTCGTGATCGGCTTCCTGATCGCGACGGCGATCACCACCCGGGTGAAGCGACTGGCCGGCAGCGCGGCTCGGATCACCGAGGGAAGATTGGACGAGCCCCTCGAGGGAACCGGCGGCCGCGATGAGATCACCGATCTCGGAACGGCTCTGGAGACGATGCGGATCGCGCTGCGCGAGACGTTCGGGGCGTTGTCGTCGGAGCGCGACCGGCTGTCGGCGATCTTCGACGCTCTGGACGACGCGGTCATGGTCGTCGGGCCCCAGGGGGAGGTGCGGTTCTCGAATCGTGCCGCCGAGCCCCTGATCGGCCCCGACAGCAAGGCGATCGAGGCGCTCGTCCCGTGGCTGCGGCGGGCCGCCGAGCGCGGCACCGCCGAGCACGACGCCCTGCGGGTCGGCGAGCGGGTCTATGCGCTCGGCATCCGGGACCTCCCGGCCGAGGACGCCGTGCTGGCCGTCGTCCGCGATCGGACCGCCGGGCTTCGCCGCGAGCTTGCCGAGCGCGAGTTCGTGTCCAACGCAGCACACGAGTTGCGCAATCCAATCGCCGGCATCTCGGGCGCGATCGAGGTCCTGCGCGCCGGCGCCAAGGACGATCCGAACGCCCGCGACCACTTCCTGGCGCGCCTCTCGGAGGACGTGGAGCGGGTCACCCGCCTCACCGACTCACTGCTGACGCTGGCCCGGATCGAGGCGATCGGCGAGGAAACGACAGAGGCGCTCGACGTGGGGATCACGATCGACGAGGCCGCCCAGGCCGTCGCGCCTCCCGACGGGATCCAGGTCGAGATCGAGATCGAAGCCGACATCGCCGCTCAGGGCGACTCGGTGCTCCTGCGCCAGGTCCTGATCGGGCTGCTGACGAACGCGTTCAAGAACACGCCCCCGCCCGGCGTCGTTACGCTTCGCGCGCGTCGTCGAACGGAAGGCGACGTGTTGATCGAGGTGTCGGACAGCGGCACCGGAATCGCCACGGACGAGGTCGGACGCGTATTCGAGCGCTTCTACCGAGGCGCGGGTTCGCTCCAGCAGGAGGGCTTCGGCCTCGGGCTCTCGATCGCAAAACGAATGGTGGATGTGATGGAAGGCGAGATCGGTGTGGAGTCGAAGGTAGGAACGGGTAGCACCTTCTGGGTGCGCCTTCCGGTCGCCGAGACCGCGGCAACCCCGGTGGCGTGATTGCGATGACCGACGGCAGAATCCTGATCGCCGACGACGAGCCCTCGGTCAGGGACGCGGTCGGCTATGCGCTCGAGCAGGAGGGATTCGACGTCACGCTGGCCGAGGACGGACACGACGCCGATCGCAAGCTGGGCGACGACCCACCGAGCTACGACCTGCTGATTCTCGACATCATGATGCCCGGCCGCAGTGGGCTGGACATCTGTCGCGATGTTCGCGCCCGAAGCCCGGTCCCGATCATCCTGCTGACGGCCAAGGACGCCGAGGTCGACAAGGTCGTCGGTCTCGAGGTCGGCGCCGACGACTACGTGACGAAGCCGTTCTCGGTGCGCGAGCTGCTGGGCCGCGTCCGCGCCCAGCTGCGTCGCCGCGAGCTCGACCGCTCCTCCTCGGGGCGGGAGGGCAAGACGATCGAGGCCGGCCCCGTGAGGATCGATCTCGCCCGCCATCTGGTCACGATCCGAGGCCAGCCTGTCAATCTGACCCGATCGGAGTTCCAGGTGTTGCGGCTGCTCGCCGAGCGTCCGGGCCAGGTCTTCAGCCGCCTCGAGATCATGGAGGAGCTGTGGCAGTCGGAGTTCTCGGGCGACGTGCGCGCCTGCGATGTCCACATCTCGAACCTGCGCCAGAAGATCGAGGGCGACCCTCAGGACCCGAAGCTCGTGCTCACCGTTCGCGGCGTCGGCTACCGCTTGGCCGACGAGGAGGGGTAGGCAAGGGCAGAGCCGGAGACGGGATTCGAACCCGTGACCCCCGCTTTACGAGAGCGGTGCTCTGGCCAACTGAGCTACTCCGGCGTCGCCCGCATTCTAGGAGCGCCGTGGTTGACCGTCATCGTGTTCGCGCATAGGCTGCGAGGGTCGTAAGGTAGAACGAGGAGGAAGCAGCAGCATGGCGCAGGACAACGTGGACGTGGTCCAGGGCGCGTGGGACGCGTTCGGCCGCGGTGACATCGATGCGGTGCTCGACGCGATCGCCCCGGCGGCCGTGACCAGGGTGCCCGAGTCGCTCCCCTGGGGCGGAACCTACGCGGGACCGGATGGCTTCCGGGACTTCCTCACCAGGCTGACCGAGAACTTCGATCAATTCACAGCCACACCGGACAAGGTTCTCGGCGCCGACGACAACCATGTCGTTGTCCTCGCGATCGTCAAGGGCCGCACCAGGGGGGGCGCAACGATCGAGAATCGCGCCATCTGGATCTATCAGCTGCGCGACGGAAAGATCGCCGACGCGGAGACCTTCGGCGACACCGCGCAGGTACTCGAGGCGCTCGGCTGAGTCCCGAGCCGCCGGCGCGCCATGAGGCGCCCTGACTACTCCCATGTGCTCGCTCT
Source organism: uncultured Actinomycetes bacterium (assembly GCA_963760665.1). Taxonomy (GTDB): domain Bacteria; phylum Actinomycetota; class Thermoleophilia; order Solirubrobacterales; family 70-9; genus AC-56. The sequence goes on along the minus strand of CAVXDS010000006.1, from coordinate 493,821 downwards.
CGGTGGTCATCGTCACGCACGACAACCGCGACGCGGTGCGCGACGCCCTGTCGGCCCTCACCGCGCAGCTCGACGACGGCGACGAGCTGATAGTCGTCGACAACGACTCCTCCGATGGCACAGCTGACGCCGTGCGCGACGTTGCCCCGGACGCGATCGTGATCGACGCCGGGGCCAATCTTGGCTTTGGTGCCGGCTGCAATCGCGGAGCCTCGGCGGCATCCGGGGAACTGCTCCTGTTCCTGAACCCCGACGCGGTCGTGGCGCCCGGCTTCCGCGAGGCGATCGAGCGGCCGCTTGCCGGCGGCCGTGGCTGGGCCGCCTGGCAGGGCCTGGTCACCGCCGAGGCCGGGTCCCTCGTCAACACCCGTGGGGGGGTGGTCCACTTCACGGGGATTGCCTGGGCCGGCGGCGCCGGGGAGCCGGTCGGCCCAGCGGAAGGACGAACCCCGCACGGGGCGAGGATCCAGCCCGGGTTCGTCTCGGGTGCCTGCCTCGCCATCCCGCGACCGGTCTTCGACCGAGTGGGTGGCTTCGCAGGCCGGTTCTTCCTCTACCACGAGGACGTCGACCTGTCCCTGCGGCTGCGGCTCGCAGGCCATGCCCTGGGGGTCGAGCCGGCTGCCCGGGCCGAGCACGACTACGAGTTCGACAAGGGGCCGGCCAAGTGGCGCCGGCTGGAGCGCAACCGCTGGGCCACGCTGATCCGCACCTACCCGGCGGCCCTGCTCGCGCTGCTCGCCCCGGCGCTGCTGGCGACCGAGCTGGCCCTGGTGCCGGTTTCCTTGGCCGGTGGCTGGTTCGGTCAGAAGCTGCTCGCCTGGGGCGACGTGCTTCGCTGGGCGCCGAAGCTCCTGCGGGAGCGGCGCGGGATCCAGAGCGGGCGGGCGATTGGCGCCGGCGAGTTCGCCCGCGGACTGACCGCGGAGCTCGGGTCGCCCTACCTCGGCGCCGCCGGGCGCTCGGGCGCTCTGAGGTTGGCGCTTCGCGCCTACTGGTCGCTGGTGCTGGCCCTGCTTTCCGACTCGCGGTCCGCAGGCGCCTCCTGAGGCCCCGGGGCCCGTGAGTCCGGCGACGCCCCGTCGCCGTTCGCGACCGCCTCCCGCGCCGCCCGCCCCTCGGCGTCGAGCCGTGCCACCTCCTGGGCCAGGATCTTCGTCTCCTCGGAGAGTCGCGAGGTCGCGATCGAGAAGTGAAGCAGGAGAACGAAGACCACCCCGAGGGCGATCAGGAACAGCGCATTCGGCGGCGAGATGACGCCGATCGCGTCGGCCAGGCCGTTGAGCGCCCCTCGCCAGATCGCGAGCACCAACAGCGCCACCGCGGCGAGCATCCACAGCAGCGCGTAGCGCTCGACCAGGCGGCGGCGCCGGACCAGCTCCAAGACCACGCCGAGGAAGACCGCCGAGACGATCACCGCGAAGATCTGCGCCTTGACGCCGATCTCGCTGGCGGCGGCGAACTGCAGGCCGGTCATCGCGCGGGGCCTCCGCTGATCGCCGGGTCCTTGGCCGGTGGCTCGACCAGCTCGCGCTCCCCGGTCGCCTCCACCGGGGTCGGCCGGCGCCGGAAGAGCCCGACGAACAGCGCCAGCAGCACCTTGGCCATGTAGTAGGCGCTGCGGGGGTAGTCGATCGAGCTACGGCCGAACCCGCGCGCGTTCATATGCACAGGCACCTCGTGGATGCGCAAGCGGTGGGCGTGCAGCATCAGGATCGCCTCGACCTCCGGATAGTCGTGCGGGTAATCGCGCGCGAACAACTCGATCCCACGCCGGTTGGTCATCCGGAATCCGGAGGTCGGGTCGGTGATCCGTTGGCGGCAGATCGCGGTCAGGACCACCGAGAAGATCAGGTTGCCGGCTCGCCGCCCGATCGGCACCTTGTAGCCGGGATCGCCGCGGAAACGGCTGCCGCACACCATGTCGGCCTCGTTGCCGGTGGTTTGAAGCTTGGCCAGCAGATCGTTCAGGTGGGCCGGCTTGTGCTGGCCGTCGCCGTCGACCTGGGCAGCGACATCGTAGGAGTGACGCAGCGCGTACTTGAAGCCGGACTGCATCGCCCCGCCGATCCCGGTGTTGAAGGGGTGGCGCAGGACGATTGCGCCGGCGGCCTCCGCCTCGAGCGCGGTGTGGTCGGTGGAGCCATCGTCGACGACCACGACGTCGAAATCGGGGGCGTGGCGCCGGATCTCGCGGACCACGCGGCCCACCATCCCCTGCTCGTTGTAGGCGGGGATGATCGCTAGCTTGCGGAGCTGGGGGTGGTCGGGCGCCATCTCGGGCGGGTGGGGCGGAACCGGCCGTGGGCGAACGAGCCCGTGCGTGAGCCGCCCTCGCCGGAGCCAGATTAGCGCCCCATGGTGGCGGCGACCCCCTCCGCGCCCCCGTGCGCACGAGCCGCTTCGTCACGGCGGCGAACCGTCAGATAGAAGAGGGCGGCGAAGACCGCCAGACCGATCAGGTCGAGCACCAGCTTGTAGTCGAGCTGAACCGAGCCGAAGACGTCGGCGCGGGCGGGCCGGGCGGACGGGATCAGGCCGGCGAGCGAGAACAGGCCCTCCACGATCAACGCGGCGAGCACCATGGTCACGAACATCAGTGCCGTGATCCGCATCGCGAACTCCGTTCCGTAGTACTTGCGGTAGGCGACGACGACCGGCAGGACGATCAGGTCGGCGAAGATGAACGCCATCACGCCCCCGAAGGAGATCCCGCCGGACCACAGCACGGCGGCGAGCGGGATGTTGCCGATCGAGCAGACGAAGCTGAGCACGGCGATGATCGGGCCGGCGATCACGTTCTCGACCGTACGGATCGCGCCCGGGGCGTCGGTCACGAACAGCACGTTGAAGAAGTCGTCGCCGAGCAGGCCGATGAAGCCGGCGAGCAGGAAGCCGATTCCGATCTCCTTCCAGAGCATCTGCCAGTCGCCGCGGAAGTTGTGGGCGACGTCGGTCCAGGCTTCGAGCGAGGTGAGCCGCTGTCGCCAAGCCATCCCCTCGACCCCGGCGGCGTGGTGCACATGCCGGGCCGCCGCCTCCCGCGCGTGCTGGCGAGCGCGCCGCTCGAGCTGCGGTGAGACGAAGAACCGCAGAAACGCCGTCATCAGGCCGATCAGGATCAGGCCCCCGACGAACTCGGCCAGCGTGAACTGCCAGCCGATCAGCACCCACAGCACCAGGCCGATCTCCCAGACCAGGTTCGTGGACGCGAACTGGAAGGCCAGCACGGTGGCGGCCGAGGCTCCCTTCTGAAACAGCGACTTGGCGATCGCGATCGCGGCGTACGAGCACGACGAGGAGGCCGCGCCCAGGCCGGTCGCCTTGCAGATCGGAGCGAACCCGCTCCCGGACAGCGCCGACTCGACCCGCTGGCGTGGAACCCACGCCTGGACGACGGCCGAGACGGCAAAGCCCAGGACCAACGCCCACCAGACCTGGTAGGCCATCAGGGCCGCGTTCTCCAGCCCGTCGAGAAGCGTCGAGAGGAGGTCGCCCACGGGCTCGAGTATATACCCTACCGGGGTATCAGCGTCAATCGACGTGACCGGTTCTGATCGTCCGCCAAGACTGCCAGGTGATCCTCAGGATCACGAAGGTGATCATCAGTCCGATCACCGGGTCGGCGGCGTTCGCTCCCAGTGCGACGGCAAGCGCGGTGACGACGACGGCGAGGCTGACGATCGCATCGGCGCGGGCGTGCCTGCCGTCCGCGACCAGCGCGGGGCTGTCGAGCGCCCGGCCGGCCCGGAGCCGCATGAAGGCGGCGGCCTGGTTGCCGGCGAAGCCGACCAGACCCCCTAAGGCGAGGGCGAGCAAGTGCTCGATCGGCTCCGGGTTCAGGAGCCGGTTGACGGCCTCACCCGCTGCCACGCAGGCGCTTACGAAGATCGCGAACACCACCGCGTAGCCGGCCCATCGCTCGGCTCGCGCGCTTCGCAACAGAAACGCGGTGGCGAGCGGAATGGCGGTCAGGGCGTCGCCGAAGTTGTGGATCAGGTCGGCAAGCAGGGCGACGCTCGAGGTGGTCACGTAGATCGCTGTCTGAACGGCGGCCGTTGCGATCAGCACGGCGAGACTGCGGCCGACGGCCCGGATGCCCGCTCGCGATCGCTTGATCGAGGGGTCGATCAAGCCGTGGCCATGGCGGTGAGCGGGGGCGTGGACGTCGCTCACGGGGCAGCAGTCTAGGCTCGCCGGGCAGGGTTCCGGCGCCGCCAGCCGTATCAGAGACCGTGGCCCGAGAGCAGCAAGGCCGCTTCGACGCTGTGGGCGCGGGCCGCGCCCGGCGTCGCGACGAGGCGGAGGTCGAGTTCAATCGGATCGTCGCCTTCAGCGACGGTGTCTTTGCGATCGCGATCACCCTGCTCGTGCTCGGCTTGACGATCCCAGGGGGAGTCGACGACCTGACCCGGGCCCTCTTGAACCAGGAGGACGATCTGCTCGCGTACGGGATCAGCTTCGCCGTGATCGGAAGGTTGTGGGTCGCCCATCACCGATTCTTCGCGGCGCTGGAGCGCTTCGACGGCTCCCTGATGGGCTTGAACCTCATCTATCTCGCCTTCCTGGTCCTGATCCCCTTCACCTCGCAGGTGCTCGGCGACTACGGTGGGCAGCGGGCCGCGGTCATCCTCTACGCGATAAATCTGGCCTGTGTCAGCCTGGCCTTCCAGGCGCAGATCATGTACGCATACAGAAGCGATCTGGTGTGGCCCGAGGCCCGGGAGTTCGAGCGCCGGATGGCCGGGCCGGCGAACTTTCTGGTGGCGACCGTCTTCTTGCTCTCAATCCCGATCGCTTTCCTGAGCACCACCGCGGCGACCGTGATGTGGATCGGCGTGTTCGCGGTTGGCAGGCGACTGGAGGACCGTGTCTCGGGGCTGCTCCGGCGGCGAGGGCCCGCCCGCGGCTGACTATTCCGCCTCGCGATCGCGAAGGATCTGGTCGCGCTCGGCAAGGCGGTTGCGCCGCCTCAGCTCGGCCTCACGCTGGCGGCGGCGCTCGGCCTCGGACTCGGCGGTGAGCGAAGGGACCGGGGCCGGTGTGCCCTGCTCGTCGACCGCCACCATGGTCAGGTAGGCGGTCGAGGTGTGGCGGCACTCGCCCGTCATCGGGCTCTCGGCCTCTACCCGAACGCCGACCTCCATCGACGTCCGCCAGGCGGCGTTGACGCTGGCCTTGCAGGTGACGAGCTCGCCGACGTTGACCGGCAGGATGAACGTCATCCGGTCCATCGCGGCGGTGACGACGCGCCCGCGGCAGTGGCGGATGGCGGCGATCCCGGCTGCCTCGTCGCACAGCTTCATCACCACTCCGCCGTGGACGAACCCGGCCGAGTTCGCTTCGCCGATCCCCATCCACTTGACCAGCACGGCCCTCGATGCCGAGGCTGCTTTCGGCTCCATGGAGGCGGGATCGTAACCGGGCCGGCCGGGCGTCATAGCCTTGTCGCATGCCGGAATCCCTCTCCGCCCTGTCGGGCCAGATCGTTGATTGCCGCCTCTGCCCGCGCCTTGTCGAGTGGCGCGAGGCGGTAGCGGCAGACCCGCCGCGCCGCTTCCAGGGCCAGCCGTACTGGGCGCGACCCCTGCCCGGCTTCGGGGATCCAAGGGCGAGGATCGTGGTCGTCGGGCTCGCCCCGGCCGCCCACGGCGGAAACCGAACCGGACGCGTGTTCACCGGCGATCGGTCGGGCGAGATGCTCTATGCGTCGCTGCACCGGGCGGGGTTCGCGAACCAGGCCCGCTCGGAGCATCGCGACGACGGGCTGCGGCTGCTCGGCGCCTACGTCACCGCGGTCAACCGCTGCGCCCCTCCCGGCAATCGCCCCACGCCCACCGAGCGCGACAACTGCCTCCCCTACCTGGTCGAGGAGCTGCGCCTGCTCGACCGCGCAAGCGTGATCGTCGCGCTCGGGTCGTTCGCCTGGGATGGCTCGCTCAGAGCTCTTCGTGAGCTCGGCCCCGAGATCCCTCGTCCCAAGCCCCGCTTCGGCCACGCCTCGGAGGCGGTGGTCGGCCGCTACTCCCTGATCGGCTGCTACCACCCCTCACAGCAGAACACCTTCACCGGGCGGCTCACCGAGGCGATGCTCGACCACGTGTTCGCTCGGGCTCGGGAGTTGGCTCGAGGTGGCGCGTCCCGAAGCCGGGAGCGACCCATAGCGTCGGGTGGAGTAACTCGGCCGCGACCTTCCTAAACGCGGTTGACCGCCACTCGGGCGAGCATCTACGCTCAAGTCCGATGGTCCCCCTCAACCTGCCCAACGTTCTCACCTTGCTGCGCATCCTCGCCGTTCCAGTGCTCGTGGTCGCGCTGCTCGGCGAGACCCCGAACGGCGACGCCCTGGCGGCGGGGGTCTTCGCCCTGGCTGCGCTCACGGATGGCCTCGACGGCTACATCGCGCGACGCCGCCAGGACGTGACGACGTTCGGAAAGCTGATGGATCCGCTCGCCGACAAGCTGCTGATCATCGCGGCGCTGGTCTCGCTGGTTTCGCTCGGCCGGCTGGCGGCGTGGGTGGCGATGGTGATCATCGCGCGGGAGCTGGCGGTCACCGGCCTGCGCGCGGTGGCGGCCGAGCAGGGAGTCGTGATCTCGGCGAGCTGGCTCGGGAAGTTGAAGACGGCGCTTCAGGTCGCCGCCGTGTTCGCGCTGATCATCTGGGATCCCTCGCCGACCTCGGTCGACGTGCTGGTCTATGTGGCGGTCGCGGTCACCGTGATCTCCGGCGCCGACTACTTCTTCGGGCTTCGCAGGCGGCTGGCGATGGAGAGAGAAAGGCGCCGCGCGGGGGCGCGCGCCGAGCGGGCCTAGCTCAAGGCGAGCAGGGAGCCTCCAACCACTCGCGCTCGGTCACGTGGTGCGGAGAGCGCTGGCCGCTGGAGAGCTCGGTGACGATCTCGGCCAGCAGGCCGGAGCGCTCGGCGAACACCGAGTGGCGGTGGATCGTCTCCAGGTTCTCCTGGCGCGCGAGCACGAACCCACCCGCGCGAAGCTGCGGGTACTCCTCGGCAACCCGGCGGACCATCTCCCGCACGCAGTCCTCGACGAAGCGCGGGTGGCGGTGGGCCTTCTCGATCACGGCGGCCTCGTCGGAGCGCTTCATCAGCTCGTAGATCTCCGAGCTCATCGACTGCTCGACGATGTGCAGGAGGTCGCGGGCGTCCACGTTCAGCTCGACCCCCTCCGGCCGGCCGAGGTGCAGCGACCCGATACCGCGCTGGTTGTGGGTGGCCACGGGAACGGCCTCGAGCACACGCTCGATCTCGTCGTCGGTGAAGCCCTCGGCGGCCAGCCGCTCGCGAGAGCGGCCCCTGACCAGCTCCTGGCCGCAAGGGCAGGCGGTCATCCCCTGGGCCTCGACGCCGGTCAGGGTACGGGTGCCGCGCTCGGAGACGACCGCCGTTCCACACAACGTGTAGATCTCCTGAGTGCGAAGGCCCGAGACCGGGGTTGCGACCGTCTCGGGATAGCGAGCGGCGATCGTCACCTCGGCGCGCAGGCCCTCCTGCTGCTCGCGAACGCGGCCCGCGATATGGGCGGCGAGCTCCTCGGCGCGCAGGGTCTCGCCGAGCACCACCTCGTCGATGGCGGCGTTGACCACCTCCTCGAAGCGTGACATGTGGACCCCGGCCTGGCGAGGGTTGAGATCGACGAAGCACTCCAGCTCCGCGAAGAAGTAATTGCCGGCGGCGTCCCCGGCGCCGGCGGCCGGCGCCGGCTTGTCGCTGTCGGTCACCTGACCAGCGCCGGCGCCGTTGACCGTGATCACCTTCTCGATCCCGCGAACGCCGACGCGAGTCAGGCTGACCTCGGTGCGGGGCCGCGACGCCTGTGCGTCGACGCCGGCGGACAGAACCTCGCTCATCTCGCTCATCTCGGTGTGGGAAGCTCGCAAATGGGTGGCGTTCGGGCCGGCCCGAGCCGCTCCCAAGCGGCCACCTGACTGGCTGATTGGCCAAGGTTAGCGTGACCTCACGGTGAGGCCAGCCCATATACTCGGGCCCGCCCGAACCCGGGAGCGCAGTGGAAAGGACGGGGCGGGAAGGTGTCTACGAAGGGGAACGTTCTGCTGACCGGCGACAACGGCGCCGAGGCCGTCAGGGAAGAGGCGGCCAGCAGCGAGGAGGCGAGTGCGGGAGTCGACGGCGATCCTCGGTTTCAGGACTCCGACGAGCTTCGCTCGCTGATCGCCGACGGCCGTGAGCACGGCTACCTGACCTTCGAGCAGATCGCCGTGACGCTCGAGGAGGTCGAGCTGACCAAGGAACAGGTGCACGACCTCCACGCCTACCTGATCGAGCACGGCGTCGACGTGATCGCAGAGGATGGCCTGACGGCGTACAAGGAGGCCAAGGAAGCGGGCCAGCCGGGGCAGGCGAAGAAGCCGGAGCTCGACCTGACCGTCGAGCCCAGCCTCGACTCGCTGCGTCTGTACCTCCGTTCGATCGGGCGGGTAGAGCTGTTGACCGCCGACCAGGAGGTCGAGCTGGCGAAGCGGATCGAGAAGGGCGACATCGCCGCCAAGCGCCACATGGTCGAGGCCAACCTGCGCCTCGTCGTTTCGATCGCCAAGGGTTACCTGGGCCGCGGCCTCAGCTTCCTCGACCTGATCCAGGAGGGCTCGCTGGGGCTGATCCGCGCGGTCGAGAAGTTCGACTACCGCCGCGGCTACAAGTTCTCGACCTATGCGACCTGGTGGATTCGCCAGGCGGTGACCAGGGCGATCGCCGACAAGGCGCGGACGATCCGCATCCCCGTGCACATGGTCGAGAAGCTGAACCGGGTCACCCACGTCGAGCGCCAGCTGGTACAGCGCCTCGGCCGCGAGCCCGAGCCGGCGGAGATCGCGGCGGAGCTCAAGATCTCTGTCCGCGAGGTCAGGGACATCATGCGCGTGGCCCAGATGCCGGTGTCGCTCGAGAAGCCGGTCGGGGACGAGGACGAGTCGGAGCTGGGCGACTTCGTTGCCGACGAGACCACCGAGGAGCCGTTCGAGACCGCGACGGAGAACCTGCAGCGCGAGGACATCCAGAGGGCGCTCGACGCGCTGCCGGAGCGCGAGCGCCAGGTGATCGAGCTGCGGTACGGGCTACGCGGCCACGAACCACTGACCCTCGAGGAGGTCGGGCGAGCCTTCGGCGTCACTCGCGAGCGGATCCGCCAGATCGAGAACAACACGCTGAAGAAGCTGAAGCAACTCCCGGAAGCGCAGCGGCTGCGCGAGCTCGCTTGAGCTAGCCCGGACGCCCGCCGCCCGGCGCGCGGCCTTGGTCGCCGCTCGACCCGCGCTTCAGCATCTCGCGCATGTGGTCCACATCGAACGCGTGGGGCTCCGTCGTCTCGATGAACTCCGTCAGCTCGGAGATGAACCTCGCCGGGTCGTCGAGCTGAGGCCAGTGCCCGACGCCGGGGAACTCGACCAGCCGGCTTCCCGGGATCCGCTTCACCGCTGCGCGGCCGTGCTCGACGGGGATGATCGGGTCCGCCGTGCCCCAGATCAGCAGGGTGGGTATTCGCTCGGCCAGATACAGGCGGTCGGAGGCGCTCACCCGCTGGCCCTCGAGGTCGATGACCGCCCGCAAGGTGTGCAGAAACGCCGCTCGGGCGTCGCGATCGGCGAGCGACGCGTAGCCGCGCGCCGCCTCGGCAAGGTCGGGGCCGGCCTGCACGCCGAAGCGTTTCAGGAACTCGGCGACAGCGGCTCCCGCCTGCACCGCCCAGTTCGGGGCGATCAGCGGCATCACCCACTCGGAGCCGGGCAGCGCCCCAGCGCGCAGCAGGGGGTGCACCTCGGTCCCGAGGCCGCCGCTGGAGACGAGCACGAGGCGCTCTGTGTACTCGGGGAACTGGTAGGCGAACTGGAGCGCGATCCCGCCGCCGAGCGAATGCCCGACAACGGTTCCATGCTCGAAGCCGAGCAGGCCGAGGAGGTCGCGCCCACCGCTCGCGTACGCGCCCAGCGAGTAGTCGCCCCGCGGCTTCGCCGAGCGCCCGTGACCGAGCAGGTCCGGAGCCACGACCGTGTAGCGCTCGGCGAGGCGCGCCATCACGTCCACCCACACGCCCGAGGTCGAGGTGATGCCGTGAAGCAGGACGATCAGGGGACCGTCGCCGGCCATCCGGAAGCCGACCCGGTGGCCGTGGAGGGTGGTCTCCTGGAGTGGGATGCCCCCGCTCACGGCCTGGCCCCCGTGGGGACGGAGGTCGCGCGCAGGCGAGGGGCCGGCTCGCGTCGCGGCGGGGGCGGCGGTTCGCCGGTGCGACGCGCCACCCGGCCGAGTCCCCAGGCGAGGCTGGCCACGAAGCCGAGCGCGAGCGCCAGGACGACGAGCGGCGCGGCGGTCTTCAGCCAGCCGGGCACCCCGGGCTTCTGCTCGCGCTGCAGGACTTCGTGGTCGGCGACGAAGCTGCGTGTGAAATGCCGCTTCGCCGCCACTCCCGGGGCCCACGGAATCGCGGCGTCGTTCGGCATGTAGATGGGCAGCCCCAGGATCTGGCGGCCTCGCTGGAGCCGGATCGTCGCCTTCCAGTCCCCCCAGACGGGAATCGGGTCGGTCGTCCGATAGACGCCGTCTCCAGCGGGCGCCAGCTTGTCGATCACCAGCCCCCCGCCCTGCCACGCGGTGGCGTTGAGCCAGGCGGAGTCCTTGGCGGCCTGAGGGGGATCGATCCGCACCGTGGCGCTGACCTCGCGCTGTGGCCCTGCTCTTACGTTGTGGAGTGTCACATTCGCCTGGATGTTTTGGGGTCCGGTGGTCCACAACCCGTCGACGAAGACGCCCATGATCGCCAGCAGGGCGACGATCGTAACCGGGCGGGCGATCTGCGCCCTGGGTAGGCGGCCCTGGAGGGCGCACCCGAGCAGGGCGCCGATCAGGCCGCCCGCAGTGGCTGCGACGATCGCTCCGATCAGCGCCTCGGGGAAGAAGATTCGAGGTCCAGGCGATCGGCATCGCGAGCTTGGACCAGCCCCACTCCGCGGCGAACCCGATCGTCCCGATCGCGACTCCGGAGGCCGCGCCGAGGGCCAGCGGCCGGCGGGCCAGCGCGAGGCCGGCAAGCTCGACGCACGCGGCCTCGGCAAGGTAGATCGGGAGGTGCGGAAGGGCTTCGCCGAAGACCTGATGCACGATCAGGGCGATGGCGCCGCGGACGGCGATGAAGAAGGCGGCGGCGCCCAGCGCGCCCCCGCGGCCGATCCAGATTCGAGCGCAGACCAGCGCCACCGACGCGGCGACGGCCAGCAGCACCGGCTCGAGCACGAAGCGGAACTGGGGCACGCCGAAGTCGAACTCCGCCTGGAAGGTCGAGAGGCCGATCAACAAGCCGCCCATCAGGCCGATGCGGCGCAGGCGGACGATCAGGGCGGGCTCGCTGCGGGGCCGGCGCGGGCCTCCCGCGCGCATCCCCTCGACCAGCAGCACGGCCTGGCCGATCAGGGTCATTCCGGCGCCGCCGATCAGCATCAGGTGGGTGGGCCCCCACAGCGTCACGTCCTGTCCGAACAGCCGATGCCAGATGTCGTCGAGCGGGAAGCCGATCAGGGCGAAGGCCCCGCAGGCGGCGATCAGGACTCCGCCCACGGGCGCGTACCAGTCGCCGGCGATGTGGACGGCGGCCGGCCCGGGGCGCACCTTCGGCAGGCAGATGGCGAAGTAGCCGGCGCTGAAGATGCCGAACAGCCCGACGAGGATCAGGTAATGGGCCGGGTTGGCGAGCGGCCCAGGGTCGCGGCCGACGTCGATGTGGAGCGAGATGTCCCAGTACATGCCGAGCAGGGCGACGAGAAGGGACGAGGCGGCGAGGGCCGAGGGGAGCGCCGCCCAGCCGGGGAGTCCGGAGAGCCGCTCGGTCGCCTCGGCGGCGCGGCCGAGGTAGGGGACCTTGCCGCTGCGGTGCCCCATCCCGAGCCAGGAGATCGCGCCGCTGAGCACCAGGGCGGCGCCGGTCGCGATGACCACCTGGTCGATCGCTGCGCCGCCCGCCGGCTCGGGGGTGGCCCCCAGGACGATGGTCGGGATGGTGGAGGCGATCGCGTTCATGGCTCCTGCTTGCCCATACCCATGCACGGGTCAATGTAACATCAATCGATGAGACATTCGCGGATGTACGATGGTCGTGTGACCGACGCTCACGGACGAGAGGGCTCGGGGCAACGGGGCCGCCGGCGGCCAGGCGTCGATGACGATCGACGAGCTCGCACGGCGCACCGGGATGACGGTGCGGAACATCCGCGCCCACCAGTCGCGGGGCCTCGTGCCGCCGCCAGACGTCCGGGGGCGCACCGGCTACTACGGCGACGAGCACGTGGAGCGGATCGAGCTGATCAAGGAGCTGCAGGCGGACGGCTTCAACCTGGAGGCGATCAGGCGCCTGCTGGAGGGCGCCGGCGGGTCGAGCAGCGAGGTGCTCAACTTCTCGCGGGCGCTGCGGGCGCCGTTCGAGGACGAGGAGCCGGAGATCATGGATGCGGGCGAGGTGGAGCAGAGGTGGGGCGGGGCAGACCCGGAGCTCCTGGAGCGGGCGGAGAAGCTGGGGATGATGAGGCCGCTGGGCGATGGTCGGTACGAGGTGCTGAGCCCGCGACTGCAGAGGGCCGGGATCGAGCTCGCGGCGCTGGGCATCCCGGCCGACAAATCGCTCGAGATCGGCGAGAAGGTGCGCCACCAGGCGCAGGGGGTGGCGCGGGTGTTCGTCGAGGTGTTCGTGGAGAACGTGTGGAAGCCGTTCAACCGCGCCGGGCGCCCCGAGGAGGAGTGGCCGAAGGTGCGCGAGGCGCTCGAGCGGCTGCGCCCGCTCGCCTCCGAGGCGCTCCTGGCGATCTTCCAGCAGGTGATGAGCGAGGCGGTGGAGGAGGCGGCCGGCCGCGAGATCCAGCAGGAGCTGCAAGCCGGGGCCCGGCGCTCCGGCAAGTCGTCGCGCGGACGGCACTCGGCGCGCGCCCGCAGGTCACGGGGCAGACGCAGGGGCGATTGACTGGGCCCGCCCGAAGCCGGGCATGGCCCGGGAACCTGATGGGGGAGGCAGGAGTCGAACCTGCGAAGGCTGAGCCAGACGGTTTACAGCCGCCGTCCTTTGACCTCTTGGATACTCCCCCGGGGCGGTCTCGATTCTAGACGTGGGCTCGCGAGTGGCAGCGATCGCCGAACCGTCCGCTGGCGCGCCCACCCGGGGCGTAACTCGGACCGGTTGCTTGCTCACTCGCCGCCCGCCACCCTGGCGGGGTGGACCACAAAGCGACGACATGCGGGACGGAAACCGGTCCACCCCGGCGGGATCTGACGATCGCGCGGCTCGCCGCGCGCCAGCACGGGATCGTTGCGCTGGCCTTCCCATACACACCGAGATCGAGATCTTCGAGCGGAGCTTGGCGCACCCCGAGCCGGCTACAGCCCCTCGGCCGCCCGCCTGACCAGCCGCGACAGCACCACCTGGGAGCGGGTCCTGACCACCAATCCGTTGCGCTGCAGGTCCATGATCAGTCGCTCCAGCGCGGCGTTGTCCTCGGCCCGGACGCGGGCGATCGCATCCGCGTCCCCGGTGACGCTCCAGCCCTCGACCACCTCGGGGTGCTCCCGGAGGGTCGCGGCCACCTCGTCGAGCGTCGTTCCCGGCCGGTAGAACAGCTCGACCAGCGCCTCGGTGTTCCAGCCCATCGCCCCGTGGTCGACCACCGCCGTGAACCTCTCCAACGCGCCCTGCTCGCGCAGCCGGTCGATCCGCCGCTTCACGGACGGAGCGGAGAGGCTGACCCGCCGCCCGATGTCGTCGTAGGTTCGCCGCCCATCCTCCACCAGCAGCGCAAGAATCTTGCGATCCAGGGCATCCATTCGTTTGATTATTGCGCGATGTCGGCCCTGAATTGGGATTGACGCCGGCCGCGGCAGCGCGTACCTTAGGTATATGCCCGAGCAGCCCAAGGTCGCCCGCGTCCTCTTCGACGAGTCCCACTCCGAGGCGTGGACGATCCGACGCGAGCTGGCCAGCGAGATGCAGCCGTCCCACCCGGAGGACTCCTCCTACGCGGTCGCCGCCGAGGCGCTCGCCAGCCGGGACTTCGAGGTCCTGCCCAACGCCGAGCGCCCGCTCACCCGTGAGACGCTCGCCGGCGCCGACGTGCTGGTGATCGCCCATCCCTCCGATCCGAGGTGGGAGGCGACCACCAACGCGCGCGCTCCCCGCCTCTCCGATCGAGAGCTGGAGGCGATCGAGGAGTTCGTGCGCGGGGGCGGCGGCCTGATCGCCCTCGGCGAGACCGAGCAGGAGAAGTACGGAAACAACCTCAACGACCTCCTGTCGCGCTTCGGGATCGAGGTCGCCAACTGCACGGTCCAGGACTACGAGCACTACGTCTCGGCACCGTCCTGGGTGCTGGCCGAGCTCGAGAACGGGTCGAACGGCGAGCTCGAGAAGGTCGACCTCCTGGCCCGCGTCCACCAGGCCTGCTTCTATCGCACCGGGACGCTGGCGCTCCACAACGGCGGCCGCGTGATCGCACGCACCTCGCCCAGCGCAACGCCGCCGCGGGCGCCCCTCGCCGCGATCACCGAGCACGGCGACGGCCGCGTCGTGGTGCTCGCCGACTCGGACCTGTTCGGCGACGACTGCATCGGCGAGCTCGACAACGAGTCACTGTGGCTGAACCTCGTCTACTGGGCGGCGCAGCCGGCCTTCGCCGGGGTGCAGGCCGTGATCGACTCGCCGGGCCGCTCCGACCCGAGCCTGGGCCGAGCTCAAGGCGGCCGTCGAGGAGCTGCGGCTGACCCAGGAGCCCGATGGCTCGGTCGACCTGTCCAAGCACGACGCCGCCCGCCTCGCCGAGCTGGTCGGCGAAATCTCCAGCGCCGCCGGCAGCCTGGCGCGCCACTTCCCCCACCAGAAGGACTACATCGAGGCCCTGCGTCACGACCTGCGCGGCTGGGTCGAATCCGACTTCGCCAAGCCCGACTTCGTTCGCTCGCTCGAGGCATTCCGGCCGGAGCGCGACCGGCGCCACGGGATCGAGCACCTGGCCGTGTTCCCGATGTACAAGCAGAACGCGTCCCGGGACACCTGCTTCGAGGCGTTGATCGTCCGGGTCCCCTGGCCGGGCTTCGTCGCGGAGCTGGAGCGCTCCCGCTACGACAACTCGAAGTTCGTCCCGGTCAACTTCGTCGACTACACGGCCGGCTACGACTCCGAGTGCGCGGTGCTGTTCCCCGAGACCTTCTCCACCGCGGAGCGGCCGCCGAGCTACTTCGGCGGCATCTTCTGCGACCGCGAGGCGGAGCGCTTCCGCCGTGTGTGCGGCGGCGCGGCCGAGCTCCTGGGCCTCAACCTGCCGCCCGACGCGGCCTGTCTTTTGACCTCGCCGGAGCTCTCCATGGACGCCTACGTCGTCTGGGACCTGATCCACGACCGAACGCACATGCACGGCGACCTGCCCTTCGACCCGTTCATGATCCGCCAGCGCAGCCCCTACTGGATGTACTCGCTCGAGGAGCTTCGCTGCGACCTGACCGCGTTCGCCGAGGCGGTGAAGCTCGAGCGCGAGGGCTTCGCCTTCGCGCGCTACGTGCAGTACGCGATCCTCTTCGACCGCCTGTTCCGGTTCCCGGTCACCGGCAGCCGGGTCCGCAACTACGACGGCCTCGGCGGACAGCTCCTGTTCGCCTTCCTCCACGGCGAGGGCTACCTGCATTGGACCGACAACCGGCTGGCGATCGACTGGGAGCGGATCGCCGACGGAGTCGGCGCCCTGCGCGACAGGGTGCAGGAGCTCTACCACTCGGGCATCGACCGCTCGAAGCTCGGGCAATGGATCGCGGCGCACGACATGGTCGCCACCTACGTGCCGCCGGGCGCCGGCTCGCGCTGGGCCAAGGAAGGGCGGGACCTCCCCGAGGTCACCGAGCCGAAGCAGCTGGTCGACCTGGTCAAGGACGACGAGTTCCCGCTCAGCCTGTTCTACGTCCAGCTTCAAGGGAAGCTCGAGCCGGTCCTGGCGCGTCCCGACGACGCGCTGTAGGAATCGGGCAGAATCACCGCGATGAGCGAGCTCGACGACCGGGTGGTGGCGATCGCCGGGGCCTCCGGCGGGCTCGGTCCCTCGGTGGCCAAGCGGCTTGCAGCCGGCGGGGCGACGATCGCCGGCGTGGATCGCTCCGAGGAGCACCTGGAGGCCCTGCGGGCCCAGCTCGATCTTCCCGATGATCGCTTCGACGGACGGGTGGTCGACCTGCTCGACGAGCAGGCGGCGCGCCAATGGGCGGTCGATCTGCGCCAGCGATTCGGCCGCGTGGATGCGCTCCTGCACCTGGTGGGCGGCTGGCGCGGCGGCCAGCCTCTTGCCGAGGCGCCGCTATCGGACTACGAGTGGCTCCACGACCTCCTGGTCCGGACCGTCCAGCACACGACGCGCGCCTTTCACGAAGCGCTGGCCGACAGCGATCACGGGCGCTTCGTCCTCGTCTCTTCCTCGCAGGCGCAAAGCCCGGAGGCAACGAATGCCTCCTACGCGGCCGCCAAGGCGGCCGCCGAGAGCTGGACGCTGGCCCTCGCCGACTCCTTCGCGGACACGGCGGCGACCGCGAACATCATCGTCGTCAACGCGATCCTGACCCCGCGCATGCGCGAGCGAGAACCCGGACAAGGAGTACCGAACCTTCACCTCCGCCGAGCAGATCGCCGAGGCGATCGCCTTCGTCTGCAGCGACGCGGCCGCGAAGATGAACGGCAAGCGGCTATCACTCCATCCGTGACGGAGTATCCGCGCGGGTTCGCGAGCGATAACAACTCAGGCGCCCATCCGGAGATCCTGGCGGCGATCGCCGCCGCCAACCACGGCCATGTGGTCGCCTACGGCGACGACGACTACACAGCGGTCGCGCGGCGGCGTTTTCGCGAGCACTTCGGCGAGCAGGCCGAGGCTTTCATGGTCTTCAACGGCACCGGCGCCAACGTCCTCGCGATCCAGGCTCTCGCCCGTCCCCACGAGGCGGTCATCTGCCCTGCGACCGCGCACCTGAACGTCGACGAGTGTGGCGCGCCGGAGCGGATCGCCGGCGTCAAGCTGCTCGCGGTCGAGACCGCCGACGGCAGGCTCACCCCGGGCCTGGTGGCGGACAGGATCACCGGGGTCGGCGACCAGCACGCCTCCCAGCCGCGGGTCGTCTCGGTCTCGCAATCCACCGAGCTCGGCACCGTCTACACCCCGGAGGAGATCGCGCGCCCTGGCCGACCTCGCCCACCGGCACCAGATGTACCTACACGTCGACGGCGCCCGCCTGGCCAACGCCGCCGCGGCCCTCGACCTGCCGCTCCGCGCGCTGACCACCGACGCCGGCGTGGACGTCCTCTCCTTCGGCGGGACGAAGAACGGCCTCTTGCTCGGCGACGCGATCGTCTTTCTGCGGCCCGA
The DNA here is from genome assembly GCA_963760665.1 of uncultured Actinomycetes bacterium. Lineage (GTDB taxonomy): Bacteria > Actinomycetota > Thermoleophilia > Solirubrobacterales > 70-9 > AC-56. Next base: position 476,417 of record CAVXDS010000006.1, on the reverse strand, counting down.
GCTCGCGCGCGACTTCCTCTTCATCCGCAAGCAATCAATGCAGCTCGCTTCCAAGATGAGATTCCTCGCGGTGCAATTCGACGCCCTGCTGGGCGGCGATCTGTGGCGCCGCAACGCCTCGCACGCCAACGCGATGGCCGGCCGCCTCGCCGACGCCATCTCCGAGATCGACCGCGTCGAGCTCGCCTACCCGGTCCAGGCCAACGGCGTCTTCGCCACCCTGCCCGGCGAGGCGATCGAGCGCCTGCGGGAAGCGCTCCCGGCGGCCTTCCCTTCTACGTCTGGGACGAAGCCGCCGGGACGATCCGACTCATGTGCTCGTGGGACACGACCGAGGACGACGTCGACGGCCTGGTCGTCGGCGCTCGTGGCGGCGGTCTAGGCGTGTCGGCGGAGAATGTCGAGATCCTGCGGCGCGGTTACGAGCACCTCGCCGCTACGGGCGAGCTGCTGGGCGAGAACTTCGACCCCGAGTTCGTCTGGGACATGTCCACCTTCCGCAACTGGCCGGAGCGCCAAACCTACGAGGGAATCGAGGGAGCGAGGGAGTTCCTGGCGAACTGGGTCGGCGCCTGGGAGGACTGGGAGCTCGAGATCGAGGAGTACCGCGACAGCGGCGACAAGGTCGTCGTGATCGCGCGCCAACGAGGCCGGGCCAAGGCGACCGGGCTCCCGGTGGACATGCACTTCGCCCAGCTGTGGACGCTGCGTGACGGCAAGCAGCTCCGGATGGAGATGTACGCGGACCCCCAGGAGGCGCTGGATGCCGTCGGCCTTGGGCATGCCAGCGCCCCGCCCGGCGACTGAGGCGCGCCCATCTCCGCTCCAAAAGGTGGCGGGAGGGAACGCCCCGGCGGCGCTATCGTGAGGCGCCCCGCCCGGATAGCTCAGTTGGTAGAGCACCTCCATGGTAAGGAGGGGGTCGTCGGTTCGAGTCCGACTCCGGGCTTGCTCATCGCGCTTTCACGCGGACGCGGGCTTCGGGGCGCCGCCGGGAACCCCCGCAACTAGACTGCGCGCGCCGTGGACTTCTCGCTCACCGATGAGCAGCACGACTTCGTCGCCGCGATCCGGGACTTCTGCCGTCGCGAGTGCGGGACGCAGGAGCAGCGCGAGGAGCTGACCCAGGGCCACACCGAGGCCCACAACGAGGGCCTGTACCGGAAGATGGCCGAGCTGGGCTGGCTGGGAGTGACGATCCCGGAGGAGTACGGGGGCTCGGCCGGCGGGATGCTCGACGCCTGCCTGTTCATGGAGGAGACGTCTCGCGGCCTGGCCCCGGTCGGCGGCTACGCGACCACGCTGATCGTCGCGGGCGCCACGCAGCGCTTCGGCACCGACGCGCAGAAGCGCGACGTGCTCGGCGGCATCGCCAGCGGCGACGTAGAGGCCATCGCGATGACCGAGCCCGACGCCGGATCCGACGTGGGGTCGCTCACCACCGCCGCGGAGCGGGTCGAACGGCGGCTTCGTGATCCGCGGCCAGAAGGTGTTCTGCTCCAACGCCCGCATCGCCCGCCACATCCTCGTCGTCTGCCGCACCAACAAGGGCGAGGACAAGCACCAGGGCCTGTCGATGATCTGGATCCCGACCGACGCGCCGAACCTCCGCATCGAGCCGATCGAGACGATGGGCGGCCGCGAGACCGCTCATTTGTATCTGGACGAGATCGAGGCGCCGGAGGACGCGCTTCTCGGCGACGTCGACCAAGGGTGGACGCAGCTGATGGCCGGCCTCAACGTCGAGCGGCTGATCCTCGCCGCGACCATGCTCGGGATTGGCCAGCGGGCCTTCGACGACGCCCTCGCCTACGTGAAGGAGCGGCGCCAGTTCGGACGCCCGATCGGCTCCTTCCAGGCGCTACAGCACCGGCTGGCGGACCTCGCCACCGAGCTCGAGGCGGCGCGGCTACTGACCTACTGGGTCGCCTCGAAGGTCGACGAGGACCCCGACCGGATGCTGCCCCGCGAGGCCTCGATGGTGAAGCTGTTCGTGACCGAGACCGCGCAGAAGGCGGCGCTCGAGGGCATGCAGATGATGGGCGGCTACGGCTACTCCTCCGAGTTCGACATGGAGCGCCTCGTCCGCGCCACCCTGGTCTCGACCATCTACGGCGGCACGTCGGAGATCCAGCGCAACATCATCGCCAAGACGCTGGGGCTCTGAGCGAGCCCACGGGGCGTGGAGTGGGACTGCCGTGTGGCCCTCCGTGCCGGGCTCAGCGCAGACGACAGTAGGCGTACGCCGTCACGTGCCCCGGGCTCGTGTCCGAGACGTTGATTGCGGAGAGCTGCCAGGCGCGCTTGTGCCCCACCCGCTTCGAGGTCACCACTCCCGCGGCGGTCGGATCGGCGGTCAGGCTTGACGTTGCCATCGAATCCGCCGGAGTAGGCGCGCGCGCCGCGCGGGCATCTCACCTTGAACGTCTTGACCTGTCCCACGGGCAGCGCGACCCGCTTCGACTTCGAGACAAGCTTCGGTGGATCCTTCTCGCAGTACGCGTAGGCATGGAGGGTGCCGGGACGACTGCCGTTCGATGAGTCTCCCCCCATGTTCAGCGCCTCCACTCTCCACTTGCGCTCGCCGACCCGCCGCGACGTGAGAGTGAGCACGCGCGGACCGGTGCTTCTCGAGAATCCGGGCGTGCCAAAGCCGCCGCCCACCGCCTGGGTTCCCCGCCGGCACCTGGCGACCGCCGAACCGGGGCTTTCAGGGCCGAGGAAGACCTTTTTGGATCTCACCGTGAGGCCGTGGCCATGTCTCACGCAGTAACCGAGGGAGATCAAGGATCGCGGATTGGCGACCGAAGTTGTAGCCCATGGTCACGGCGCGGTGCCTTCCCACGATCTTCGAGGTCAAGCGTGCGACCCCGGGACCGTCGTTCGCCGGATCGAAGCGTGGGGAAGCGAAGCCGGTGGCGACGGCGGTCGTTCGCGGCTTGCACGTCGCGACCGCCGTGGCACTCGACTGTGCAGCGACGGTGACTTGGTCGCGTGCGCTTGGCGCGGCGATCGCCAAGCCGGCGAGTCCCAGCGCCGCCGGAACCGCCAGCGCGATCGCCCATCGCGGCGCAGACTTCCGGTTCCTCCATCCAGGCTCGGTCCGCATCCAGCTCCCCCTTCTCTTGGCACTCTCTCGTGGGGCAGTCGTGCCCCTGGCCACTGACTTCGACAACTTGCCGCCCGTCCTTGAGCCCCTCGCTCGGGCCCGACCCGTGGTGCCCCCGGGCTGTTTCGGGGCGCTATCCTTGGCCCACCTCGCGCCCCCTCGCCCCATGCGAGGGGCGAGGTCTTTTTTCTGAGAGGGGAATCACGACCAGCCAATGGCCCGCGGAGAAGTTCGAATCGCCGTCACGCTCGCCTGCGAGGAGTGCAAGCGACGCAACTACCAGACCAACAAGTCGCGTCGCAACACTCCCGATCGGCTCGAGCTGCGCAAGTACTGTCACTGGTGTCGCGGGCACACCCCTCATAAGGAGACCCGCTGAGCGAGGGCTGGTGTAGCGGTGGCGAAGACCCGGGCGCAGCGGAAGGCAGAGCGGCGAGCCCGCGACGAGCGCGCCACGCGCGAGGCGCAGCGTGCCCGGGGCGCGGACAGCCGCGCGCAGGAGCGAACCCAGGTACCGGAATCGGCCGACGTGGTCGAGGCGGAGCTGGCCGAGCGCGGGGTGGATCTCGAGGCCATGACGGGGCCGGGCCCCGCCGAGGCCCCGCACAGCAGACGAGGACCTGCGGGCGGCGGCGCCGTCGCGCGCGGACGTCGGCACCCCCGTCGAGGAGCCCTCGGATCGAATCAGCCGACGGGAGCGGCGACGCGAGGAGAAGGAGCGCCAGCGCCGCCGCAAGGAGTCCGAGAAGCGTCGTCAGACCTCCGCGGAGCCCCAGGAGCGGCAGCGCGGCGCGGTGATCGGCTTCCTCATCTCCTGCTGGGCGGAGCTGAAGCGCGTGCAGTGGCCCGATCGGGAGACCCTGATCCAGGCTTCGGCGGTGACGGTCGTGTTCATCGCCATCGCGGCCGCGTACCTGGGAGTGCTGGACACGGTGTTCAACTTCCTCGTCCAGCGCCTCCTGTGACGCCGGCGACGAGCGACGAGCGACGAGCGACGAGCCACTGATGTTTCGCTGGTACGTGATCAACACCTACTCCGGGCACGAGAACAAGGTCAAGCAGAACCTCGAGCACCGGATCGAGTCGATGGACCAGCGCCAGCGGGTGCGCCAGGTGGTCGTGCCGACCGAGCAGGTGTCCGAGCTCAAGGACGGCCACCGCGTCCAGGTCGAGAAGCGGACAATGCCCGGCTACGTGCTGGTCCAGATGGAGATGAGCGACGACGCCTGGAACCTGGTCAAGAACACGCCCGGCGTCACCGGCTTCGTCGGATCGCGCAACAAGCCGATTCCGCTGTCGCAGCCCGAGGTCGACCGCCTGCTCCACCGCGAGACCGCGGAGCGGCCACGCAGCCGCGCCCAGTTCACGGTGGGCGAGACGGTCAAGGTGATCTCCGGGCCCCTGTCGGACTTCTCGGGCGAGATCGCGGAGATCAACGAGGACGCCGCCAAGCTCAAGGTGCTGGTCTCGATCTTCGGCCGGGAGACGCCGGTCGAGGTCGGCTACGACCAGGTGAAGAAGGTCTAGGTACCGCTAGATGGCCCGGAAGGTTCTAACGATGATCAAGCTCCAGATTCCGGCCGCCGCCGCGAACCCCGCGCCGCCCGTAGGCCCGGCACTGGGCCAGCACGGGGTGAACATCATGGAGTTCTGCAAGGCGTTCAACGCCCAGACGCAGCAGGACGCCGGCACGATCATCCCGGTCGAGATCACCGTCTACGAGGATCGATCGTTCGACTTCATCACCAAGACACCACCGGCGGCGGTGCTGATCAAGGAGGCGGCCGGGATCGAGAAGGGCTCGGGGGAGCCGAACCGCGAGAAGGTCGGCCGGATCTCGGTCGCCCAGGTGCGCCAGATCGCGGAGCGCAAGATGCCCGACCTGAACGCCAACGACCTGGAGGCCGCGTCGCGGATCATCGCCGGCACCGCTCGATCGATGGGCGTCGACGTCGAGGGGATGGAGGAGGGCTGATGCACCGGGGAAAGCGGTTCCGCGCTGCCTACGAGAAGGTCGACCGCGACCACCACTACACGCCGGCCGAGGCGATCGCGCTGGTCAAGGAGACTGCCAGCACCAAGTTCGACGAAACCGTCGAGGTGCATCTGCGCCTGGGGGTCAACGTCCGCCACGCCGAGGAGCAGCTGCGCGGAACCCTGGCGCTCCCCAATGGCCTCGGCAAGGAGGTGACGGTCGCGGTGTTCGCCGAGGGGACGCGGCGAAGGCCGCCACCGAGGCGGGTGCCGACCATGTCGGCGCCCAGGATCTGGCCGAACGCGTCTCGGAGGGCTGGACGGACTTCGACGTCGCGATCGCGACCCCGGACGTGATGGGGCCGGTGGTCTCGAAGCTGGGAAGGATCCTCGGGCCGCAGGGCAAGATGCCCAATCCGAAGGTGGGCACGGTCACCAACGACGTCGCCAAGGCCGTCAGCGAGGCCAAGGCCGGCAAGGTCGAGTACCGCACCGACCGCCAGGCGATCGTGCACCTGACGATCGGCAAGGCGAGCTTCGACCAGCGCGCGCTGCTCGAGAACTACGCCGCGGTCGTCGACGAGATCGTCCGTGCCAAGCCCGCCGCCGCCAAGGGGCGCTACCTGCTCTCGATCACGTGGCGACGACGATGGGTCCGGGGATCAGGGTGGACCCGGCGCACACCCGAGAGGCCGAGATCCTGGCCGGCGCCTCCTCCGGCAACGGCGCGGGGCCTGAGGACGAGCCGGCCGAGGAGCCGCAGGCCGCGGACGAGCCGGAGCCGGAAGAGACGGCGCCGGCCGCCGAGGCGGACCCGGCGGGCGAGCCGGACTAGGCTCCCAGGATCGACGCTCGGGCCGATCGGCTACCATCGCGCGTCCAATCGGTACCTGCCAAAGACCGTCGGCGGGGCCGCTCCCAAGCGGCCCGGAAGACCGGCGCAGGTGAGGTCAGGAGCATGCTTCTGAGCCCGCCTGCGCGCGGGCTCTTTTGTTCGGCGGTCCGGACGAAGCTGATCGAGACCAAGATGAGAAAGGAAGACAAGGCGGCGCTGGTCGACGAGATCGCCGATCGACTCGGCGACGCGGAGGCGATCTTCGCGGTCGACTACCGGGGCATCTCGGTCCCGCAGGCGGCCGAGCTGCGCGCCAGGCTGGCCGAGGCCGACACCACGTTCCGCGTGGTCAAGAACCGGCTCGCCAAGCGTGCCACGGAGCGGGCGGGCACCGCCGAGCTCGACCAGCTGTTCGTGGGCCCGACCGCCCTCGCCTTCGTCAAGGGCGACGCGGTGACGGCGGCCAAGGCGATCGCGACGTTCGGACGCCAGCACGACGTCCTCGAATACAAGGGCGGACTGATGGACGGAGCGCCGCTCGATCCCGAGCACTTCGGGGCGATCGCCCGCCTGCCGGGCCTCGACGTCCTACGTGGCCAGCTGCTCGGCGTCGTGGCCAGCCCGCTGACCGGGCTCACCCGCGGTCTCGCCTCGATGCTCTCCGGCCTCGCGGTCGCCCTCGGCGAGATCGCCGAAAAAGGCCTGGTCGGAGGTCAGGCCGACGAGCCTCAGGCGCAGGCGCCCGCCGAGCCGCAGCCCGACGCCGTTGCGGACGTGCCGGCCGCGGAACAGCCGGAAGAGACTGCTGATCAGGAGCCGCAGGCCGGAGAGCCCGCGGAGGAGCCGAAGGACTCACAGGAGGAGCCCGCCGCGGCTGGCGACGAAGTCGCCCAGCAGGCGGAGAGGAGCCTGCCGCCCCCTCCGAGCCGGAGCCGGAGCCCCAGGACGCCGAAGGCGAGGCCTCCGGCGGCGATGATGTTGATGACGATCAAGGATCCGGCGACGCCGGAGTTGAGGAGAACGACTGATGGCCACCAAAGCTATGTCCACCGAAGAATGGATCGACGAGCTGAAGACGATCTCGGTGATCGAGCTCTCCGAGCGGATCAAGGCGCTCGAGGAGGAGTTCGGCGTGTCGGCGACCGCCGTCGCCGCCGCGGCCCCGGCCGCGGGCCCGGCAGCGGGCGAGGACGGCGCCGAGGAGGAGTCGACCACCGTCGACGTCGTGCTCACGGCCCCGGGCGACCGCAAGATTCAGGTGATCAAGGCCGTCCGGGCAGCCACCGGGCTGGGCCTGAAGGAAGCCAAGGCGCTCGTCGACAGCGCGCCCGAGGCGATCAAGGAGGGGCTCGAGCGCGAGGAGGCCGACAAGCTCAAGGCCGACCTGGAAGAGGCCGGCGGCGAGGTCGAGCTGAAGTAGATATCGGGCCGCTTCCAGCCGTCGAAGGCCCCGCCAAGCACGCTAGCCCCCGCCGCTGCGCTAAGGTCGGTGAACCGCACCGCTCGTTCCTTCCCTGGGGCGCCCCTCTGGCGACAGATCGTAGCCCGCTCGGCCGGCCGGACGATGGCATTCGCACCTGCTAGGCTTGCCGTAGCGTGCGTACATGTGGTATTTTGCAGGGTCGCGCGCCGTTCAGCCTGCTTGCCCCGAATCTCTCGCGCCAATCCGCCTATCCCGACCATCTGAGGAGTTCGCCTAGTTGGCCAGATCTCATGCTGCCCCCGTCACCCGTAGATCCTTTTCACGCCTGGAGAATCCGCTAGAAGTCCCACACCTGATCGACATCCAGCGCCTCTCCTTCGAGCATCTGACCCGCCCGAAGGAGGGGCTGCTGCGGGAGACCATCGACGACATCTCCCCGATCGAGGACTACACCGGAAGCCTCGCGATCGTTTTCGGGAGCTTCGAATTCGACCAGCCGGGCCACTCGGTCGCCGAGTGCCGTGAGAAGGACATCACCTATTCGCGTCCCCTGAACGTCAAGGTCGCGTTTCAGAACCGCGAGACCGGTGAGATCCGCGAGCAGACCGTCTTCATGGGGGACTTCCCGTGGATGACGGAGCGCGGCACCTTCATCATCAACGGCACCGAGCGAGTGGTCGTGACTCAGCTGGTGCGCTCCCCTGGCGCCTACGTGATGGAGCCGAAGGACCGCGAGAAGCAGGTCTTCATCGCCAACCTGATGCCGGCGCGAGGCTCCTGGCTCGAGCTCGAGATCGACAAGAAGGGGCGCGTCTACGCGCGCATCGACCGCAAGCGCAAGCTCCCGGTCACCGTCTTGCTGCGGGCGATGGGCTTCGTGGAGGACAAGGAGATCCTCGAGCTGTTCGACAACTCGGTCTACATCCGTCACACGATCGAGGCCGACACGGAGCCGACCAAGACCGAGGAGGGGGCGCTCGTCGAGCTGTTCAAGAAGCAGCGTCCGGGCGAGCCGCCGTCGGTGGACGCGGCTCGAGCCCTGATGGAGCAGCTGTTCTTCGACCCGAAGCGCTACGACCTGACCCGGGTTGGCCGCTACAAGCTGAACGCGCGCCTCGACCTGGACGTCGACCTCGACACCCGCGTCCTGACCAAGGACGACATCGTGGCGTTGATCCGTGAGCTGACCTCCGTCCCACGGTTGCTCGGGGTGCCCGAGGAGATCGACGAGGAAAACCCGATCAAGGACTACGCGGCCGAGGCGCAGACCTACCCCCGCGACCCGATCAAGGATCACCTCGACGAGTACGAGCACTTCGGCAACCGCCGTCTGCGGACGGTCGGCGAGCTGATCCAGGACGCCTTCCGGGTTGGCCTGTACCGCATGGAGCGAGTGGTCCGGGAGCGGCTCACGACCGAGGACTCGGACGCGATCACCCCGCAGACGATCATCAACATCCGCCCGGTGGTCGCAGCGCTGAAGGAGTTCTTCGGCTCCTCGCAGCTTTCGCAGTTCATGGACCAGACGAACTCGCTGGCCGGGCTGACCCATCGGCGCCGTCTGTCGGCGCTCGGCGCCGGCGGCCTGACCCGCGAGCGGGCGCCGATCGAGGTCCGCGACGTCCATCCCACCCACTACGGCCGCATGTGCCCGATCGAGACCCCGGAGGGCCCGAACATCGGCCTGATCGGCTCGCTGTCCTCCTATGCCCAGGTCTCCGAGCACGGCTTCGTGACCACTCCCTACCGGGTGGTCCGCGACGGCGTGGTCACCAACAAGATCGTCCACCTGGATGCGACCCAGGAAGAGGAGAAGACGATCGCCCAGGCCAACGCCGAGATCGACCCGAAGACCCAGCGGTTGAAGGGGCCCCAGGTCCTGTGCCGGGCGGCCGAGGACGAGGCGATCTCGGTCTCACCGAAGCAGGTCGACCTGATGGACGTCTCGCCGACCCAGATCTGGTCGGTGGCCACGGCATTGATCCCGTTCCTCGAGCACGACGACGCCAACCGCGCGCTGATGGGCTCGAACATGCAGCGTCAGGCGGTGCCGCTGCTGAAGCCGGAGGCGCCGCTGGTCGGCACCGGGATGGAGCGTCGCGCCGCGATCGACACCGGCGACGTGGTGCTGGCCGAAAGCGACGGCGAGGTGGCCTACGTGGATGCGGAGCGCATCGTCGTCACCCACGGCTCCAAGAAGGACGAGTACGAGCTGCTCAAGTTCATGCGCTCGAACCAGGGCACGATCATCCACCAGCGCCCGATCGTCTCCGTGGGCGACAAGGTGAAGGCCCACGACGTGCTGGCCGACGGCTCCTCGACGGCCGGAGGCGAGATCGCGCTCGGCAAGAACGTCGTGGTCGCCTTCATGTCCTGGGAGGGCTACAACTTCGAGGACGCGATCATCATCTCCCAGCGGCTGGTCAAGGACGACGAGCTGACCTCGATTCACATCGAGGAGTACGAGATCGACGCCCGGACCACCAAGCTCGGCGACGAGGAGATCACCCGCGACATCCCCAACCGCTCCGAGGAGAGCCTGCGCAACCTCGACGAGCGGGGCATCGTCCGGATCGGCGCCGAGGTCGCGTCCGGCGAGCTCCTGGTCGGAAAGGTCACCCCGAAGGGCGAGACCGAGCTGACCGCCGAGGAGAAGCTGATCCGCGCGATCTTCAAGGAGAAGGCGCGGGAGGTCCGCGACACGTCCCTCAAGGTCCCGCACGGCGAGGGCGGCGTGGTGATCGACGTGATCACCTTCGACCGCGACGCCGGCGACGACCTGCCGCCCGGGGTCAACAACCTGGTGCGCGTCTACGTGGCGACGAAGCGGAAGATCGCCGAGGGCGACAAGCTCGCCGGCCGCCACGGCAACAAGGGCGTGATCTCGAGGATCGTCCCCGAGGAGGACATGCCGTTCATGGAGGACGGCACGCAGGTCGACGTGATCCTCAACCCGCTCGGGGTGCCGAGCCGGATGAACATCGGCCAGATCCTCGAGACACACATCGGCTGGGCGGCCGCCAACGGCTGGTACGACGACGGGACGCAGGCCTACAAGGAGTCCCAGCGCGACCCGGGCAACGGCGAGGCCAGTGGGCGCGTCTACGTCGCCTCGCCGGTGTTCGACGGCGCCAGGGTCGAGGACGTCGACGAGGCGCTGGTGCGCTGGCAGGAGGAGCATTCCGACCGGGGCATCGACCTGTCGATCGACCGCTCAGGACGCGAGGGCACCCGGGGGTACGGGACGGCGAGGCTGTTCAACGGCCGCACCGGCGAGCCCTACGAGGGCCGGGTCACCATCGGCAACATGTACATCCTGAAGCTGCTCCATCTGGTCGACGACAAGATCCACGCGCGCTCGACCGGGCCGTACTCGCTGGTCACCCAGCAGCCGCTCGGCGGCAAGGCGCAGTTCGGAGGCCAGCGCTTCGGCGAGATGGAGGTATGGGCTCTGGAGGCCTACGGGGCCGCGTACACGCTCCAGGAGATGCTGACCGTGAAGTCCGACGACACCGTGGGCCGGGTGAAGGCCTACGAGGCGATCGTCAAGTCGGAGAACATCCCGGAGCCCTCGGTCCCCGAGTCGTTCAAGGTCCTGCTGAAGGAGATCCAGAGCCTCGGCCTCGACGTCAACCTGGTCGCCGAGGAAGGGGCCGTGGAGCTGGGCGACGAGGACGACGAGCTGCTGCGGGCGGCCGAGGAGCTGGGTATCGACCTCTCCGGCGTGCGCGCCGAGGGCGCCGAGGGCGCCGATGGCGCCGGGGCGGCCGACGAGCGCGAGGAGCAGGTGGTCGCAGAGGGAGACGGCGGCAGCACGAACGGCGCCGGCGCCGAGGAGACGAAGGTAGAGGAATAGGCGACGTGGCCTGTGACCTAGAACAAAGGACTGATTGAGATAAACAACTTCGACGCCATAGAGATCGGCCTTGCCTCCTCGAAGAAGATCCGCAGCTGGAGCCACGGCGAGGTCACCAAGCCGGAGACGATCAACTACCGGACCCTGAAGCCCGAGAAGGACGGGCTGTTCTGCGAGCGCATCTTCGGTCCGACCAAGGACTGGGAGTGCTACTGCGGCAAGTACAAGCGGGTCCGCTACAAGGGAATCGTCTGCGAGCGGTGCGGCGTCGAGGTGACCCGCTCCAAGGTCCGCCGCGAGCGCATGGGCCACATCGACCTCGCCGCGCCGGTCTCCCACATCTGGTTCTTCAAGGGCGTGCCGAGCCGGATCGGCTACCTGATCGACATGGCCCCGAAGGAGCTCGAGAAGGTCCTCTACTTCGCCGCCTCGCTCGTCACCTGGATCGACGAGGAGGCGCGCACCAAGGACCTCCCCAAGCTCGAGAAGGAGGTCAAGAAGATCCTCGACGCCTACGCCGCCGAGCGCGAGCAGCGCACCCAGCAGCTGCGCGAGTCGCTGGAGCGCCGCGTCGCCTGGCTCCAGGACGAGGGATCCAAGGACAAGTTCGACGAGGAGGACGAGCTCTGGGCAGACTGCCGTCGGCGTCAACCCGAAGAAGCTCGACGACTCGGAGCGCACGAAGCTGATCAAGGACACCCGCAAGTCGCTCGAGGCGGAGATCTCCGACACCGAGGCCTACCTCGACGACGCCTCCGAGCGCATGGAGGAGGTCTGGAAGACCTTCCAGGAGATGAAGGTCAAGGACGTGATCAACGACGAGGCCGTGTTCCGCGAGCTCAAGGATCGCTTCGGCTCGCCGTTCGGCTGGGGCGAGTACTTCCGTGGCGGCATGGGCGCCGAGTCGGTCCGCGACCTGCTCGAGCAGGTCGACCTGGAGGCCGAGTGCGAGGAGCTCGAGCAGACGATCAACACCTCGAAGGGCCAGAAGCAGGCCCGTGCCGTGAAGCGGCTCAAGGTCGCGTCGGCGTTCCTCAACTCGAGCAACCGGCCGGAGTGGATGGTCCTCGACTGCGTCCCCGTGATCCCGCCGGAGCTGCGCCCGATGGTCCAGCTCGACGGTGGCCGGTTCGCCACCTCCGACCTCAACGACCTCTACCGGCGGGTGATCAACCGCAACAACCGGCTCAAGCGGCTGCTCGACCTGGGCGCGCCCGAGATCATCGTCAACAACGAGAAGCGGATGCTTCAGGAGGCGGTCGACGCGCTGTTCGACAACGGCCGGCGCGGGCGTCCCGTGACCGGGCCCGGTAACCGGGCGCTGAAGTCGCTCTCAGACATGCTGAAGGGCAAGCAGGGCCGATTCCGCCAGAACCTGCTCGGCAAGCGGGTCGATTACTCCGGCCGCTCCGTGATCGTCTCCGGGCCCAGCCTGAAGCTGCACCAGTGCGGCCTGCCGAAGCTGATGGCGCTCGAGCTGTTCAAGCCGTTCATCATGGCCCGCCTCGTCGAGCGCAAGGCCGTCCAGAACATCAAGGCCGCGAAGAAGATGGTGGACTCGATGATCCCCGAGGTCTGGGACGTCCTCGAGGAGGTCATCTCCGAGCACCCGGTTCTGCTCAACCGCGCTCCGACCCTGCACCGCCTCGGCATCCAGGCGTTCGAGCCGGTGCTGGTCGAGGGCAAGGCGATCCAGATCCATCCCCTGGTCTGCCACGCCTTCAACGCCGACTTCGACGGCGACCAGATGGCCGTCCACGTACCGCTGTCGGCCGAGGCCCAGGCGGAGGCGCGGATCCTGATGCTGTCCTCGAACAACATCCTGTCGCCGGCGCACGGCGCCCCGCTGGCCACGCCGACGCAGGACATGGTCCTTGGGCTCTACTTCCTGACCTACGGGCCCGCGGCGATGAGCTCGCGGCTCGACGAGGCTCGACGTCAAGAAGCTCAACCCCAAGCCGCACCCTTCCGAACCGCCCAGGAGGCCGAGCTCGTCCTACGAGAACCGCCTCGTCAGGCTCCACGACTGGGCCGAGTACCGGCGCGCGGGCCAGGAGCACTTCCTGACCACGGTGGGGCGAATCATCTTCAACGACAAGGTCGAGCGGGCCCTCTCCGACGCGCTCGGGGACGAATACGACCCCGAGAAGTTCGACTTCGTCAACCACTCGCTGAAGAAGAAGAACGTCAACGAGATGGTCTCCGACCTGGTCGAGGCCTACGGTGCCGCGGCCGTCGCCCAGGTGCTCGACGCGTTCAAGGACCTCGGCTTCCACTACGCGAGCCAGGCGGGGATCACGATCTCGAAGAACGACATCGTCTCGCCCCCCAACAAGGAGGAGATCCTCGACCGCTACGAGCTGCAGACGCAGGAGATCCAGGGCCAGTACGACGAGGGCTACATCACAGCCGAGGAGCGCCACGAGGCGGTCACCGAGCGCTGGGACAAGGCCACCGAGGAGGTCGCCAAGGCGATGGAGGACAACCTCCACGAGCTGAACCCGATCTTCATGATGGCCAACTCGGGAGCCCGCGGGTCGTTCAAGCAGATTCGGCAGCTGGCGGGGATGCGCGGGCTGATGGCCAATCCGAAGGGCGAGATCATCGAGCGGCCGATCAAGGCCAACTTCATGGAGGGCCTCTCGGTGCTCGAGTACTTCATCTCCACGCACGGCGCCCGCAAGGGCCTCGCCGACACGGCGCTGCGGACCGCCGACTCCGGCTACCTGACCCGACGCCTGGTCGACGTCGCCCAGGACGTGATCGTGCGCGCCGAGGACTGCAAGGCCAAGGAGTTCATCGAGATGCCGCTCCGCGCCGACGACGGGAGCCTGAACCAGAACCTGATCGGGCGCATCGCGGCGAAGAAGTTCGCCACCAAGCGCAGCCGCGAGCTGTTGAAGCGCGGCCAGGAGATCGACCTCCCGGAGCTCGAGGCGATCGCCGAGGCCTATGAGGACGAGGAGGTGACGATCCCGATCCGCTCGGTGCTCAAGTGCGAGCTCGAGTCCGGTGTCTGTCGCGCTTGCTACGGGCGCGGGATGGCGACCGGCTCAACGATCGAGCTGGGCGACGCGGTCGGGATCATCGCCGCACAGTCGATCGGCGAGCCCGGCACCCAGCTGACGATGCGCACCTTCCACACCGGCGGTGTGGCCGGCCACGACATCACGCAGGGCCTGCCGCGTGTCGTGGAGCTGTTCGAGGCGCGGAAGCCGAAGGGTCTGGCGCACATGGCGACGGTCGCCGGCAAGGTCGCCGTCGAGGAGTCCACCAAGGCGGTCAAGGTGATCGTCACCGACTCCAAGGGTGAGGACGAGTCCTACACCTTCCCGCCGCGGACCCGCCTCAACGTCGAGCACGGCGAACGGATCGAGGCCGGCACCCAGCTGAACGAGGGCTCGCTGTATCCCGCCGAGCTGCTCGCGATCCGCGGTCGGACCGAGACCGAGCTGTATCTCCTGGCCGAGGTCCAGAAGGTCTACAAGGCCCAGGGGGTCGACATCAACGACAAGCACATCGAGCTGATCGTTCGCCAGATGATGAAGAAGGTTCGGATCGAGTCGAAGGGCTCGACGACCCTGCTGCCGGGCGCGCTTCGAGGATCGCCACCGCCTGAAGCGGATCAACAAGGACGTCAAGGACGGCAACGGCACGCCGGCGAAGGCCGAGGAGGTCATCCTCGGGATCACGAAGGCGTCGCTGGCAACCGAGTCCTTCCTCTCGGCGGCCTCCTTCCAGGAGACGACCAAGGTGCTCACGGACGCGGCGCTCGAGGGCAAGCGCGACCGCCTGGTCGGCTTGAAGGAGAACGTGATCATCGGCAAGCTGATTCCGGCGGCGACCGGGCTGCGGCGCTACCGGTCGCTCGAGATCGAGCCGGTGGAGCCGGCCCATCGGCCCGAGGAGGACATGCTCGACGAGCAGGAGCTCGCCGCCGAGCTCGGCCTGTCCGAGGACGGCGAGGAGGTCACCGAGCTGGAGGGCTTCGGCCCCTCGTTCGCCGACGAGCTCGAGGAGCTCGCACAGGAGATCGAGACCTCCGACGGAGCGGACTCCGCGGACTAGCCGCCAGCTTCGCCCGGCCCGGGCACGGCGAATCGCGGCGGGCTCGAACGGCGCGGTGGGCCGAACAGGCAGGTAGGGAGGAGGATCGCCGGCCGCAGGTCGGCCCGGTGGCATTTGCGTCCTCTCTCGTCTCGCTTATGCGCGATGCGGCGCGCCTTCGATGACGTCGCTCGCACGAACCCGCCCTTTTACGTGCTATGGACGTACAAAGTCATAAGCGTCCAGGTCGCCTGCCCTACTTGCCCTGAAACGCGCGCGTTTCCGCGCGTTTACGGAGACTCGACCCGGACCGAAGCGCGGGGCGCTACCGCCTGGCGGGCTCCGCCGAGCCGCGGGCGTGGTCGGCCTCGGCGCGGGCGGGAGCCGGCGGGGTCAGCATCCGGAAGCGGCCGGCGGGCGGGCATGCGGGGAGCGGCTGGGCGTCGGGGGCGTGGGGGCCGCGACGAGGATCGGGCGGGCGGCGTGGCTGGCGGCGCCAGCGCCTGAACTCATGATCGTCGGCTCCCGGCGGAGCTTCCTCGATCTCGGGCGTCTGATGGGCCGCCCACCAGACGAGGTAGAGCAGGCCGGCGACGGGGATCTTCAAGATCACCGCGAGGAAGAAGATCGGCCAGAACCCCTCCACAGCTTCAGGCAGTGTAACCCGCCCGCATCCAGCTGAGCAGAGCGTCGACGTGCGCGTCCGTGAGGCCCCGATCTGGCTCGGTGGGAACCAGCAGGGTGGGGGCGGTGCGCGCCACGGCCCACGCCTGGCAGGTCTCGTCGATGCAGTCGTCCACCCAGGCGAGCGGGCGCTCACCCGCGTAGCGGTCGATGGCGGCGATCTTCCAATGGGCCGAGCCGAAGCGCGCGTTGCCGTCGAAGGTCAGGAAGGGGAGGTCTCCCGCAAGCCCGAGTATCTCCGGCAGGCGATCGTTGGCCCGATCCTCCCAGCCGGTCGCCCAGACCAGGTCGTAGTCGTCCGCGAGCCGGGCGAGCCGGGCGCTGATGCCCTCTGGAATGCAGTGCAGCCATGCCGTCGATCAGGTGGAAGCGCCCCGGCACATCGGCCACCCTCCCCGCGAAGCCGAACAGGCTGATCACGCCGTCGACGTCGAGGGCCAACACCGGCCGTTCGCCTTCCACGCCCTCAGCGTAGCGGCCGCTCGATGAGGGCACCAACTAGCGCGGCTTCGGTCCCCAGTTCGGGTCCTCCTCGTCGCGGCCGGCGCTCTTGGTGATCGACCGCTGGTGGGTGCCGTTGGCCCTCATCGTGAAGATGTCGTCGTTGAAGTCGACCTGGTCGGTGCGGTCGCTCTCGAAGGCGATCTTCTTGCCGTTCGGGGAATAGGCGGCATGGTCATCGTCGCCGGCGACCGTGTGAGTCAGGGCGTGCTCGTGGCTGCCATTGGTGCGCATGACGAAGATGTCGCCCGTCAAATCGGCCAGGTCGTTGCGCTCGCTGTCGAAAACGATCCTGTTCCCCTTCGGCGACCAGTCGGGCTCGTTGTCGTTGCCCGGGCTGTTTGTCAGGCGGCGGGTATGGCTCCCGTTCGAGCGCATTACGTACACGTCCTCTGTGAGGTCCACCTGGTCGTCGCGGTCGCTCGAGAAGGCGATCTTGTTGCCCTTGGGGGAGAACGCCGGATCGAAGTTCGAGCCCACGACGTGGGTCAGCCGGCGCTGCTGGCGGCCGTTGGACCGCATCTTGTAGATCTCGGTGGTGAAGTCCACCTGGTCGTCGCGGTCGCTCTCGAAGACGATCGTCTTCCCGCTCGGCGAGAAGCAGGGGCTCAGATCATCCGTCTCATTGTGCGTCAGCTGCCGCACGTGGCTACCGTCGGCACGCATCTTGAAGATCTCCCGGTCGGCGCCATCTGGCTGGCTCGAGAAGGTGACCCACTTTCCGTTCGCGGAGTACGCGGGATCGGTGTCGTCCACGGTCCCGCTCCGAGTGAGATTGCGGACCCCGGTGCCCTGCGGCTTGATTGACACGATGTCGTCGTTCATGAACATGCCGGCCTCGCGGAAAAAGACGATCCGACCGTTCTTGCCGGGAAACCCGCTGGCCGGATCCGCGAAGGCGAGCAGCAACAGGGCGCAGCCGACCGTTGCGGTGAGCGCAAGTGCGATCGCCCGCAGTCGCACTAGGTTGCTGGCACTCGCGGTACGCGTCATCTGACTCTCCCCGGCAAGCTCGTTCTGGGTCCCTGGGCGGATCCTATGGGCTGCCGAGGGGAGACAGCATGTCGGGGGGTGCCGGGACGGCCCGCTACCATGCGTCGCCGTGCCGACGACGAGTCAGCTGATCAGAAAGGGCCGCACGCGCCCCTTGAAGAAGACCGCGACGCCCGGCCTGAAATCCGGCCAGGGCCGCAAGCGGCGGATTGCCGCACCGCAGCGGCGCGGCGTTTGCACCAGGGTCTATACGGCGACGCCCAAGAAGCCGAACTCGGCGCTGCGAAAGGTCGCCCGTGTGCGGCTGACGAACGGGATGGAGGTCACCTGCTACATCCCGGGCGAAGGACACAACCTTCAGGAGCATTCGGTGGTGCTCGTGCGAGGCGGACGAGTGAAGGATCTGCCGGGCGTTCGCTACAAGGTCGTTCGGGGCACCCTCGATGCCTCAGGGGTCTCCGATCGCCGACAGTCCCGTTCCCAGTACGGGGTCAAGCGTTAGCCGTGCCGCGCCGCGCCCGCGCAGCCATCCGCCCGATCGAGCCCGATGCCATGCATCGGAGCCGCCTCGTGCAGCAGGTCATCAACAAGGTGATGATCCACGGCAAGAAGTCGATCGCCGAGCAGAGCGTCTACGACTCGCTGGCGATCGTCGGCGAGCGAACCGGCCGCCCGCCGGTCGAGGTGCTCGACGAGGCGATCAAGACGTTGACCCCGGTGCTCGAGGTGCGCTCTCGCCGCGTCGGCGGGGCCACCTACCAGGTGCCGGTCGAGGTTCAGGCCCGCCGCGCCCGCACCCTCGCCGTCCGCTGGCTGGTCCAGTTCGCGCGCGGGCGGCGCGAGAGGGCCATGGCCGAACGCCTCGCCAACGAGATCCTCGACGCCACTCAGCAGCAGGGGGGCGCCTGGAAGCGCAAGGACGACATCTACCGCATGGCGCAGGCGAACAAGGCCTTCGCCCACTACCGCTGGTAGAGGCGGCTACGGGCCGCTGCGAGCCTTCGCCGGGTCGCGTCCTCGCTCGGTCAACGGCCGGGCCACGACGAGCGGTCACCTTTTCCCCCTATAGCGGGGTTAAGTGACACCTCGCCGGTTGGTCGGCCGGTCTCCCTTAGTGATTGGTTTCATCCCCGGGGCGCGCCGGGGATTCGCCTAGCGCCGCCGGGCCCTGCGGGCGCGGGCGGGCCGGTCGGCCGGGGCGTCGGCACTGCCGCCGGAGCCGGCGGGGTTGCGCCCCGCCGGCGTCGAGCCTGGGTTGGGAAGCGGGGTCGTGGTCGCGGGCGGCGGCTGCGGGCCGGCGGTGTCCTTAGGGCCGCGGAGCCGGCCGGGGCGCAGGGTGGCGAGCTGGTCCGGGGTCAGGGTGGCGAGCGCGGCGCCGCTGAGCGCCAGAGCCACGGCGCTGGCCATCTCCAGCCAGAATCCGGACTGGGGCACGGCCTTGGCGTCGAAGAACGACTGGCCGGGGATCGACGTGCACGAGTCGGCGAGCGCGCCGACGCTGTTGGCGTCCGGCAGGTCGACGATCAGGAACAGAAGCAGCGCCCCCAATCCCGCGACCGCGACCGCAATCGCCGCCGGCTTGGAGGCCGCGAGCACCGCCACGATGACCGCGCCCACGGCGAAGATGGCGAGCACGCCGACCGCGAAGTGGTGACGGTCGGCGGCCTGCTGGGTACAGAGCGCCTCGCCGCCGGCGAGGCATGAACTGGAAGGTGGTCATCAGCTCGGAAGCGAACAAGGCGGTGGCCGCGGCGACGCACGCGAACGGGAGCAGGCGCTCTGGTCGCCGCGGGCGGCGCCGAGCGGGTGGGCGGTCGGAGCTCACGTGGCGGTGCCCTCAACGCCGGAGCTCCGCGCGTGACGCCGGGAAGGTAGGTGCGACGGCGGGCGCGTCGAGCCTCCGGACCCGTTGAGGGCGGCGTGCGGCGCGCTCGCTTCGCAGCTGAGCCGCGAGTAGAGGGCCGACGAAGGCGAGCGTGATCGCGGAACAGAGCTGGACCCAGAACCCGCCGAGCAGGATGGCCTTGGCGCCCTGGTAGTCGATTGCGACACTGCCCTCACGTAAGCCCTGGGGAGCGTCCACCAGCAGGGAGATCAGGATCGCCGCCACGCCGAGGAAGATCAAAAGGCGTGCAAGGCGCCAGTTCCGAGCCATCGCGAAGGCGGTCACGAGCAACCCCGCGATCGCGATCGCGAAGACCGCGACGCCGTGGGCGGCGGGCGGCGACTGCTGGCCCATCTTCGGGGCCGGCGCCACGTTCTCCACCGCCCGGTAGGAGGCCGCGCCGACCTCGACCGCGCGGTAGTCGCTGAACTGGGAGGCGCCCAGCCCGATCGTCGCCGCAAGCGCGACCACAGCGAGGCCGCGCGCGGGCGTGACCTTGCGCTCGGCCAAGCGCAGCAGGCGGCGGCCGTTCCGGC
The DNA here is from genome assembly GCA_963760665.1 of uncultured Actinomycetes bacterium. GTDB lineage: Bacteria > Actinomycetota > Thermoleophilia > Solirubrobacterales > 70-9 > AC-56. Next base: position 456,574 of record CAVXDS010000006.1, on the reverse strand, counting down.
GTCGAACCCTCATCCGGGCCTCCTGAGCGGCGTCATGCCTCTGGTATATTCAGGCGTCGCTCGCACGCGAGCCGAGTGCAGCGTGGGAGCGGGAATCCATTCCATGGAGAGCCGCACGATATAGGCGTTTCGGGCTGAGCTGGCCATCGTGCCCAGGCCCGTGTGGGCCTTTTTTGTGCGCGAATACCGATTTGACGCCCTACGTCTCTGCCCTGGAGAGCGACGCCAAGGCGCCGGTTCGATACAGCGACCAGAAGGACACTTTACGCACAAATGGCACGTCCCTTTTCCCTAGATAAGACCCGCAACATCGGGATCATGGCGCACATCGACGCCGGCAAGACGACGACCACGGAGCGCATCCTGTTCTACACCGGCCGCACCCACAAGATGGGCGAGGTCCACGAGGGCGCGGCCGTCATGGACTGGATGGAGCAGGAGCAGGAGCGCGGGATCACGATCACCTCGGCCGCCACCGCCTGCGAGTGGAAGGGCCATCGGATCAACATCATCGACACGCCGGGCCACGTGGACTTCACCGTCGAGGTCGAGCGCTCGCTCCGCGTGCTCGACGGTGCGATCGCGATCTTCGACTCCGTCGCCGGCGTCGAGCCCCAGTCGGAGACCGTCTGGCGCCAGGCTGACAAGTACCGAGTCCCCCGGATCGCCTACGTCAACAAGATGGATCGGACCGGTGCCGACTTCGACAAGGCGGTGAAGACGATGCGCGAGCGGCTGGGCGCCAACCCGCTGCCGATCCAGCTGCCGATCGGCAACGAGGGCTCGTTCGAGGGCGTGGTCGACCTGATCGAGAACAAGGCCCTGGTGTGGACCGACGAGCTCGGAGTCGAGTTCTCCTACGGCGAGATCCCGGCAGAGCTGGCCGACCAGGCCCGTGACGCGCGCACCCATCTGATCGAGGCCTGCGCCGACTACGACGACGAGCTGATGGAGGCCTACCTGAACGAAGAGGAGATCCCCCACGAGCGGATCGCAACCTCGCTGCACAGGGCCACGCTCGATACCAAGGTGACCCCGGTGCTGTGCGGATCCTCGTTCAAGAACAAGGGCGTGCAGCCGCTGCTCGACGCGATCGTCGAGCTGTTGCCGTCGCCGCGCGAGGTGCCGCCGATGCAGGGCATCGAGCCACCCCGCAAGGGGGCGGCCACCGCGCAGGACGACGGCGGATCCGAAGATGGGGCGGGCAGGATCGCGGAGCGCCCCGCCGATGAGAACGCGCCCTTCGCGGCCCTCGCATTCAAGGTGATGGCCGATCCCTACGTCGGCAAGCTGACCTACTTTCGGGTCTACTCGGGCAAGCTGAGCGCCGGTAGCCGGGTGCTGAACTCCTCCAACGGCCGCACCGAACGGATCGGCCGGCTGTTGATGATGCACGCCAACCACCGTGAGGAGTTCGAGGAGTGCTTCGCGGGGGACATCTGCGCCGGCGTGGGCCTGAAGCAGACGGGCACCGGCGACACGCTCTGCGCGCCCGACGCCCCGATCCTGCTGGAGACGATCGAGTTCCCCGAGCCGGTGATCGCGGTAGCGATCGAGCCGAAGACGAAGGCCGACCAGGAGAAGCTGTCGGCCAGCCTCGCGCGACTGGCCGAGGAGGACCCCACCTTCCAGGTGGAATCGGACGAGGAGACGGGCCAGACACTGATTCACGGCATGGGCGAGCTGCACCTCGAGGTGATCGTTGACCGCCTGCTCCGCGAGTTCAGCGTCGACGCCAATGTCGGCCGCCCCCAGGTCGCCTATCGCGAGACGGTCCGGCGTCCCGCACAGAAGGTCGTCGGCCGCTTCGTTCGCCAGACCGGCGGCCGGGGCCAGTATGGCCACGTCGTCCTCAACCTCGATCCCGCTCCCGGCGAGGGGTTCGACTTCGTCAACAAGATCAAGGGCGGGTCGATCCCGAGCGAGTTCATCCCCGCGGTCGAGCAGGGCATCGAGGAGGCGCTGGCCAGCGGCATCCGCGCCGGCTACCCGATGGTCGACGTCCGAGTCGAGCTGATCGACGGCTCCTACCACGACGTCGACTCCTCGGAGATGGCATTCAAGATCGCCGGCTCGATGGCCGTTCAGGAGGCCGCCCGCCGCGCCGATCCCGTCCTGCTCGAGCCCGTGATGGCGGTCGAGGTCGTCACTCCCGAGGAGTTCCTCGGCGAGGTCATTGGGGACCTCTCACGGCGGCGAGGCAAGGTTCAGGGCCAGGAGCCGCGCGGCAACGCCGTGGCCATCCAGGCGTTTGTCCCCCTCGGGCGAGATGTTCGGATACGCGACCGACCTGCGATCCTCGACCCAGGGTCGCGCCACCTACACGATGCAGTTCGAGCGCTACGAGGAGGTTCCGGCGAGCATCGCAGAGCAGATCGTCGACCACCGCAGCCCCGAACCCGTGGCTGCGGCGTAGCTTTCCGTATGGGAGCGGCCAAGTTTTCCTATATTTCCGGGGTTCGCCCCAGTGGCGAGCCGGGACTTTGAACAGACAGACTTCGAGAGAAACCCGCGAGCACCACCAAAAGGAGCGAGATGGCCAAGGCAAAGTTCGACCGCGATAAGCCGCACGTCAACGTCGGCACGATCGGTCACATCGACCACGGCAAGACGACGCTGACCGCGGCGATCACCAAGGTGCTCGCCGAACAGGGCTCCGACACCGAGGTGCGTTCGTTCGAGTCGATCGACAACGCCCCCGAGGAGAAGGAGCGCGGGATCACGATCGCGACCGCCCACGTCGAGTACGAGACCGAGAACCGCCACTACGCGCACGTCGACTGCCCGGGGCACCAGGACTACGTGAAGAACATGATCACCGGCGCCGCCCAGATGGACGGCGCGATCCTGGTCGTCGGCGCGGACGACGGCCCGATGCCGCAGACGCGGGAGCACATCCTGCTCGCTCGCCAGGTGAACGTGCCCTACGTCGTCGTCTTCCTGAACAAGGTCGACATGGTGGACGACCCGGAGATCCTCGAGCTGGTCGAGGAGGAGGTCCGCGACCTGCTCAAGGCGTACGAGTTCCCCGGCGACGACACCCCGGTGATCAAGGGCTCGGCGCTGAAGGCGCTGGAGGGCGACGAGGAGGCCAAGCAGGCGATCCTCGACCTCGCCGAGGCGCTCGACACCTACATTCCCGAGCCCGAGCGCGACCTCGACAAGCCATTCCTGATGCCGATCGAGGACATCTTCTCGATCACCGGTCGCGGCACGGTCGCCACAGGCCGGATCGAGCAGGGAATCGTCAATACCAGCGACGAGGTCGAGATCGTCGGCATCAAGGACACCGGCAAGACCGTGGTCACCGGGGTCGAGATGTTCCGCAAGATCCTGGATCAGGGGCAGGCCGGCGACAACGTCGGTTGCCTGCTTCGGGGGACGAAGCGCGAGGACATCGAGCGCGGCCAGGTGCTGTGCAAGCCCGGATCGATCACCCCGCACACCAAGTTCAAGTCGGAGGTCTACTGCCTGAAGAAGGAGGAGGGCGGTCGTCACACCCCCTTCTTCTCCGGATACCGGCCTCAGTTCTATTTCCGGACCACCGACGTGACCGGGGTGGCGAACCTCCCCGAGGGCACGGAGATGGTGATGCCGGGAGACAACGTCGAGATGACGATCGAGCTGATTCAGCCGATCGCCATGGACAAGGGCCTTCGGTTCGCGATCCGCGAAGGGGGGCGCACTGTAGGCTCGGGGGTCGTCTCCGAGATAGTCGAGTAATGGACGAGGGCCGGCCGGAAGCCGGCCCCCTTATTGGGCCCGCGGCCGAGCCGCGGGAGAAATGAAAGGACATACGACCGGGGCGGCGCCCCAAGACCGGGGCGGCGCCCCATCTGCGCGATAGGACCCATGTCAGCGATAACGGCGAACAAGATCCGCATCCGCCTGAAGGCGTACGACCACGACGCCATCGACCGGGCGGCGCGGGAGATCGTGGAGACGGCCCAACGCACCGGCGCCCGCGTCGCCGGGCCCGTGCCGCTGCCCACCGACAAGAACGTCTACTGCGTGATTCGCTCGCCGTTCAAGGACAAGGACTCGCGCGAGCACTTCGAGATCCGCACCCACAAGCGCCTGATCGACATCCACCAGCCGACGCCGAAGACGATCGATTCCCTCCAGCGCCTGGATGCGCTCCCCGCCGGCGTCGACATCGAGATCAAGACCTAGCGGTGCACGATGGCGGCGATCATCGGCAAGAAGCTCGGGATGACGCAGGTGTTCGCTGAGGACGGCACCCGGGTGCCCGTCACCGTGATCGAGGCCGGCCCGTGTCCCGTCACCGCCGTGCGCGACCCCGACCGTGACGGCTACGCCGCCGTGCAGCTCGCCTTCGGAGAGGTGCAGGAGCGCAAGCTCACGAAGGCGGAGCTCGGACACCTGAAGAAGGCGGGCGCTCCGCCCGCCACCACACTGGTCGAGTTCCGGGACACCGAGGGGCACCAGGTCGGCGAGCTGCTCACCGTCGAGCAGTTCGAGCCGGGGCAGCAGGTGAAGGTGTCCGGGGTCGCGATCGGCAAGGGGTTTGCGGGCACGATCCGCCGCCACAACTTCAGCCGCGGACCGGTGACGCCACGGCTCACACAACGTTCGCGCTCCCGGTTCGATCGGGGCCAGCGCCGACCCCGCGCGCGTCTTCAAGGGCATGGGGATGCCCGGTCGCATGGGCGGCAAGCGCGTCACCCAGCGACGCCTCGAGGTCGTGGAGGTGGATCCAAAGCGCAACCTGCTGCTCGTCAAGGGCGCGGTGCCGGGCCCACGCAACGGCACCGTCGAGGTGAGGAGCGAGTGATGGCGCCCGCGAAGGCGCCCGTGCTGGGCAAGACCACCAAGGCCGACCTCCCGGCGGCCGTGTTCGGCGAGGAGTTCCACGAGTCGCTCGTCCACGAGACCGCCCGCGCCGACCTCGCGGCCCGGCGCCGCGGCACAGCGTCCACGCTTGGCCGGGGCGAGGTCTCGATGACCACCGCCAAGGCCTGGCGCCAGAAGGGCACCGGGCGTGCCCGGGTCGGCGCGCTGAGCGCCCCTCACCGCCGTGGAGGAGGCGCCGCATTCGGCCCCACGCCACGCGACTACGCCGTGAAGGTGAACCGCAAGGCTCGGCGCCGGGCGCTCCGGGCGGCGCTGTCGGTGCATGGCGCCCGGGCCAGCGTCGCGGTGCTCGACGGCGCGAGCTTCGACCAGCCGGCCACCAAGCAGGCCGCCGAGGCGCTCGACGACTGGGGCCCGACCCGCCCCACGCTGGTGGTCCTGGGCGCGGAGGAGGTGGCGGCGCTGAAGAGCTTCCGCAACATCCCGGGCGTCACCGTGCTCGAGGCGACCGCGGCGGGCGTCGCGGACATCATCGGCCACCCTTCCCTGGTCGTCTCCCAGACGGCTCTGGACGTGCTGAGCACGCGGGCAGGCGATCTGTCCCGCGGTGGTTCCGCCGAGGAATCCGCCCCCAGGAATACGAGAGGATGGATGCCCGCCAGGTGATCATCGAACCGGTCGTCTCCGAGAAGAGCTACGCCCTGATGGCTGACGCCAAGTACACCTTCCGAGTCGACGAGCGAGCGCACAAGACCCAGATCGCCCGGGCGGTCGAGGAGATCTTCGAGGTGCGCGTCAGGGCCGTGCGGACCGCCAAGGTGCGCTCGAAGCCGAAGCGGCGCGGGCTGCACAGCGGCCGCACCCGTTCGTGGAAGAAGGCGGTCGTCCAGCTGGCGCCGGGCGACCGGATCGAGCTGTTCGAGGGCGCCGCGGTGGCCGAATGACGAGCGACGAGCGACGAGCGACGGACGACTGACCCATGCCGATCCGAAAGAGCAAGCCAACCAGCCCCGGGAGGCGCTTCGCGACCTACCAGCTTCGCGACGAGCTGAGCGGGGAGCAGCCTCACAAGCCGCTCACCGAGGGCAAGTCGAAGAGCGGCGGACGCAACGCCCACGGCCGGATCACGTCGCGACACCGCGGCGGCGGCGCCAAGCGCCGCTACCGCCGAATCGACTTCAAGCGCCGCAAGGACGGCGTCCCGGGGCGGGTGGCGACGATCGAGTACGACCCGAACCGCACCTGCTACATCGCCTTGGTGCAGTACGCGGACGGCGAGAAGCGCTACATCCTCGCTCCGCAGGGCCTACAGCCCGGCAATCCGGTGGAGTCGGGCGAGCGCGCCGACATCCGGCCCGGCAATGCGCTGCCGCTGCGCTCGATCCCCACGGGGACGATCGTGCACAACGTCGAGATGGTTCCGGGCCAGGGCGGGCGGCTCGGGCGCGCGGCCGGCTCGGGGATCCAGGTGGCGGCGAAGGAGGGCCAGAGGGTGACCCTGCGCCTACCGTCCTCGGAGATGCGGATGGTGCACGCCGACTGCCGCGCCACCGTGGGCGTCCTCTCGAACGCCGAGCACCAGAACATCAAGCTGGGCAAGGCGGGCCGCTCCCGCCACAAGGGGCGCCGCCCGCAGACTCGTGGCGTGGCGATGAACCCCGTCGACCACCCGCACGGTGGCGGCGAGGCGCACCACACCCCCGGCGGCCATCCCGAGACCCCGTGGGGCAAGCCGACGCTCGGATACCGGACGCGCAAGAAGGGCAAGCGCTCCGACGCATTGATCGTCCGGGGCCGACGGCGAGGGAAGAAGAAGAGGTAGAGCATGGGTCGGTCCACGAAGAAGGGCCCGTTCGTCGAGGAACGCCTGCTGAGGCGGATCCAGCAGATGAACGAGAGCGGCTCCAAGCAGATGATCAAGACCTGGTCGAGGGGCTCGACGATCTTTCCGGACATGGTCGGCCACACGATCGCCGTTCACGACGGGCGAAAGCACGTCCCGGTGTTCGTCTCCGAGTCGATGGTGGGGCACAAGCTGGGCGAGTTCGCACCGACACGCACCTTCCGGGCCCACTCGGGGTCCAAGGCGGAGCGATAGATGGCCGAGCGCCGAACAGAAGAGTCCGACGAGCCGGTGGTGCGCGCCAGCGCGCGTTACCTGCGGGTCGCGCCGCGCAAGGTCGCGACTGGTGGCCGACCAGGTGCGCGGCCTCACCGTGCCCCAGGCTCGCACCTTGCTCGACTTCTCGGCCCGCGGCGCTTCGCGCGACATCGCGAAGTTGATCACTTCCGCAGCCGCCAACGCGGAGAACAATCACGAGCTCGTGGCCGAGGATCTGCAGATCACGGAGATCCAGGTCGACGAGGGCCCGACGCTGAAGCGCTGGCGGGCTCGCGCGCGCGGCCGCGCGACCAGGATCGAAAAGCGAACCAGCCACGTGAGCGTCGCGCTCACGCCGACCGTCTAACGAAAGGGACGATGGGACAGAAGATCCATCCCGAAGGCTTCCGGGTCGGCTACATCCACGACTGGCAGTCGACCTGGTTCAACGAGCGCGAGTTCGCGGACTACCTGTTCGAGGACATCGCGATCCGCGACCACATCCAGCGCAAGCTCGCGCACGCCGGGCTCTCCGACATCAAGATCGTCAAGCAGCGCGGTGAGGTCACGGTCGACATCCACACCGCCCGCCCGGGGATCGTGATCGGCAAGTCGGGCTCCGAGGTCGACGCGTTGCGCCGTGACCTGCACAAGCTCCTGAACAAGCCGGTCAAGGTCAATATCCGCGAGATCAAGCGCCCCGAGCTGGACGCCAAGCTGGTCGCTCAGTCGATTGCCGAGCAGCTCCAGAATCGGGTCGCGTTCCGGCGCGCGATGAAACGGGCCCTCACCTCGGCGATGCGCTCTGGCGCCAAGGGCGTCAAGGTCCAGGTCTCAGGCCGACTGGGCGGCGCCGAGATGGCCCGCACCGAGGGCTACTCCGACGGCCGCGTTCCGCTCCACACCCTGCGCGCAGACATCGACTACGGGTTCGTCGAGGCCCGAACCACGACCGGTCGGATCGGCGTCAAGTGCTGGATCAACAAGGGCGAGGTGATGCCCGAGGGCTACGGGTCCACCCATGGGGAGGAGGGTGCCGAGACGCTGACGCCGCGCTCCGCGCGCCAGCGCCCGGGCCGTCCGGAGCGCCGTCCGCCCGGCGCCGCGCGGCCCCGGTCGCAGGCACCCCCTGCGCCCGTCCCTCCCAGAGCGGCCACCCCGGCTGCCGCGCCCACGACCGGCGCCGAACCAGCTCAGGCGCAGAAGCCACGAGCCGCCGCCGCCGCCAGCGCCGAGGCGGCAAGGCGCTGGCGACGGATGCCCGCCGCCGCTCCGAGCGGCGACGGCGAGCAAGCGAAGTCGAGCGGCCAGGCGGCCGAGCAGCCTGCCGCCGGCGAGCCCAAGGCCGAGGACGGCAAGCCCAAGGCCGAGAGGCCGAGCCCAAGGCCGAGGACGGCGAGCCCAAGGCCGAGGGGGGCGACGAATAGTGCTGATGCCGAAGCGCGTCAAGCACCGCAAGGTCCAGCGTGGACGCATGCGCGGCAACTCGAAGGGCGGCCATCAGGTGACCTTCGGCGAGTACGGGCTGAAGGCGCTCGATCGCGGCTGGATCACCAACCGCCAGATCGAGGCCGCCCGCGTCGCCATGACCCGGAAGATCAAGCGCGGCGGGAAGGTCTGGATCAACGTCTTCCCGGACAAGCCCTTCACCAAGAAGCCGGCCGAGACCCGGATGGGATCGGGCAAGGGCAATCCCGAGGGGTGGGTGGCCGTCGTCAAGCCCGGTCGCGTGATGTTCGAGCTCGCCGGCGTGCCCGAGGAGCTGGCGCGCGAGGCGATCCGGCTCGCCGGACACAAGCTGCCCATAAAGACGAAGTTCGTGAAGCGCGAGGGGGCCGCAGTGAAGGGGTCGGACGTCCACGCCCTCAGCGACCACGACCTCGTCGAGCGGCTCAAGCAGGCACGCGAGGAGGCGTTCAACCTGCGCTTCCGCCACGCAACCGGCGAGCTCGAGAACACGGCGGGCCTGCCGGGGGCGCGCCACGACGTCGCCCGCCTGCTGACGGTGGCGCGCCAGCGTGGCATCGACCTTCAGAAGGAACTGAGATGAGCGAGGAAGAGAAGCAGAGAGCAAGAGGAAGGCCAGGAGCCCGAAGCGGGCGACCAGCCCGAGGCCCCGGAGGCCGCCGAGGAGGCGGCCGCGGAGAAGGCGGCCGAGGAGCCGGCCGCGGAGCAGGCCGCCGAGCCTGAGGCTGCCGAGGAGGAAGCTGTGGCCGAGCAGGCCGCCGCAGACCTGTCCGCCCCCGGAGGCGAAGCCGAGCAGGCCGCAGCAGACCCGTCCGCCCCCGGAGGCGAAGCCGAGGAGGCGGACGGCAGTGACCTGGGCCCGAAGGCCCGGCGCAGGTTGAAGCGCTCACGTGCCGCCGGTCCACCCGGTCCGCCCCGCACGCCCGAGCAGCGGGCGACGGAGCGCGACGAGCGGCGCCACGTTTCCAAGCAGCGCCGCCGGCGCTTACCGAGCCGCGCGCCGACGCAAGCGCGGCGATCCGGGCACCGGAACACCCGCGGCGCCGCGCCAGCCGGGCGCCAAGAAGGTGCGCCAGGGCGATCGTGGTCTCGGCCGGCGGCGAGAAGACGATCACCGTCGAGATCGCGGTCGTGAGGCGCCACCGGACCTACGAGAAGGTCGTTCGCCGGACCAGCAAGCTGCGCGCCCACGACGAGGCCAATCAGGCACAGCAGGGTGACGTCGTCCGAATCATCGAGTCGCGGCCGCTGTCGCGCACCAAGCGCTGGCGGCTGCTCGACGTCCTGGAGCGAGCGCCCCGATGATCCAGCAGGAGACCAAGCTCAGGGTCGCGGACAACTCGGGCGCCCGGGAGATCCTCTGCATCCGGGTCAAGGGTGGGCACCATCGGCGCTATGCCAGTGTGGGCGACGTGATCACGGCGACGGTCAAGCAGGCGGCGCCTCGCGGCGGCGTGCGCAAGGGCGAGGTCGTGCAGGCCGTGATCGTGCGCACCAAGAAGCAGCTCGGGCGTCCCGACGGCACCTACATCGCCTTCGACGAGAATGCCGCGGTGCTGATCGATCCGCAGCGCAACCCGCGCGGAACCCGCATCTTCGGCCCCGTGGCCCGGGAGCTGCGCGACCGCAATTTCATGAAGATCGTCTCCCTGGCGCCCGAGGTGTTGTGATGGGCAAGGGCATGAAGATCCGCAAGGACGACACCGTGGTCGTCACCGGCGGCAAGGACCGCGGCAAGACGGGCCGGGTCCTGCGCACCGATCCCGCCAAGCGGCAGGGTGTACATCGAGGGGCTGAACATGGTCAAGCGCCACCAGCGCCCGCGGTCGATCAAGGACACCCAGAAGAGCGCCCAAGCGGGCGGCATCATCGAGAAGGAGGGCCCGATCCACGTGTCCAACGTGATGCTGCTCGATCCGACCGACAACAAGCCGACCCGCGTCGGCGTCCGCGCGGCCGGGGACGGCAAGCGCGAGCGCTACGCGAAGCGCACCGGCAGCGCGATCGAGTAGGAGCACTGCCAGCGATGGAAGCGACCACCACAGAAGCCCAACGCGCGGCCCCGCCGCCGAGGCTGCGCGATCGTCTTCGAGAGCGAGGTGGCCGAGCGGCTGACCGCCAAGTTCGGCTACCGCAATCGCATGGAGGTCCCGCGCCTCGAGAAGGTCACCGTCAACATGGGCGTCGGCGACGCCAAGCAGACGAGCTCGGTGCTCGAGGCGGCGACCGAGCAACTCGGGGTGATCTCGGGACAGCGCCCGAACGTACGGCGGGCCCGCAAGTCGATCGCCTCGTTCAAGGTTCGTGCCGGGATGCCGGTCGGCGTCGCCGTGACCCTGAGAGGGGCGCGGATGTGGGAGTTCGTCGATCGGCTGATCTCGATTGCGATTCCGCGGATTCGCGACTTCCGCGGCCTCAACCCTCGCTCGTTCGACGGGCGCGGCAACTATTCGCTGGGCCTCCGCGAGCAGCTGATCTTTCCCGAGATCGACTACGACTCGATCGACGAGGTGCGCGGGCTGGACGTGACGATCACGACCAGCGCGTCGAGCGACGAGGAAGCCTTCGAGATGCTGCTGGCGCTCGGATTTCCGTTCTCGGCCGAGGGCCGGCCGGGCGAGGTCGACCACGAAGCCGAGGAGGAGGAGCGGCGCAGAGAGGAGGCGCGCAAGCGCGCCGAGGCCGAGGCAGCCGCTCTCGAGCAGCTCAAGGAAGAGAACCCGGAGGCCTACGAGAAGCGCGTCCGAGACCGAGGAAGAGGAGGAAGAAGGCGAAGAGGGCGAGCCGAGCGTTTCCGAGGACCAGAAGTCCGAGGAAGGCGAAGGCCAAGCCGAGCACTTCCGAGGAATAAAAGATGGCCAAGACTTCACAGAGTAGTGCGACAACAGCGCAAACCGAAGTACAAGAGCCGGGGCTACAGCCGCTGCCGACGCTGCGGGCGGTCGCGTGCCTACTATCGCAAGTTCGGCCTCTGCCGACTGTGCCTGCGGGAGCTCGCGCACAAGGGTTACATCCCCGGGATGACCAAGTCCAGCTGGTGACGAAGCCTGGACCACGCCGATGGTGAACGACCCGATATCCGACTACCTGACCCGCGTTCGCAACGCGATCGCCGCGCAGCACGCGGAGGTCGAGGTGCCCGCATCGCGGCTGAAGAAGGAGATGACGCGGATCCTCGCCGAGCAGGGCTACATCAGCGAGTACGTGCTCGAGCCCACCCCGGTGGGCGAGGCGATCCGGATCAAGCTCAAGTACGCGAGCGGGCGCCGGACGGTGATCAGTGGGCTGAAACGGGTGTCGCGTCCGGGCCGGCGTCGCTACGTCACCCACGAGGAGATACCGCGCGTCCTGGGCGGGATGGGGACGGCGATCCTCTCGACCTCGGTTGGCGTGATGACGGGCCATGAGGCGAGCCACCGCGGCGTCGGCGGTGAGGTCGTCGCCTACGTGTGGTGATCCGATGAGCCGAATCGGACGAAAGCCAATCGCGATCCCCAACGGCGTCAAGGTCGAGGTTGGGACCGGCCTCGTCTCGGTCAAGGGGCCGAAGGGGGAGCTGAGCCAGACCGTGAGCCGGGAGATGAAGATCGTTCAGGATGAAGGTTCCGCCGCGGACGAGGGGAGCGAGACTCCCGTGCCCACTCTGAAGGTTGAGCGACCGACCGATCGTGGCGAGCACCGCGCGCTGCACGGCCTGACCCGCAGCCTGATCGCCAACATGGTCCAGGGCGTCACCGAGGGCTACGAGAAACGGCTCGAGATCCAGGGAGTCGGCTACCGAGCGCGCCTTCAGGGCAAGGCACTCGAGCTGAACGTGGGCTATTCGCACCCGGTCTCGGTGGCCGCACCGGAGGGCATCGAGTTCGAGGTGCCGGTCCCGACCCAGGTCGTGGTCAGGGGCATCGACAAGCAGCTCGTCGGTGAGATTGCCGCGCGGATTCGCCGCTCCCGCCCGCCTGAGCCCTACAAGGGCAAGGGCATCCGCTACGCCGGCGAGCACGTCCGCCGCAAGGTCGGGAAGCGAGCCTGAGACCGTGACAGTCCTCACCAAGCCGCAGCAGAGGCTGCGTCGCCGCCGGAGGGTCCGGGCCAAGGCGTGGGGGAGCGCCGAGCGTCCGCGCCTGTCGGTCTTTCGCTCCAACCGCGGCGTCTTCGCGCAGCTGATCGACGACCACGAGGCCCGCACCCTCGTAGCGGTGGCCTGGACTGAGACCGAGCTGCGCGGAATGGAGTCGATGAGCCAGGCGAAGCGAGCCGGCGAGCTGCTTGCCGAGCGTGCGAAACAGGCAGGTATCGAGACCTGCGTCTTTGACCGCGGCGGCTACCGCTACCACGGACGTGTCCGGGCCCTCGCCGAGGGTGCTCGCGAGGGCGGGCTGAGGTTCTAACCCGCTACCTTGCGTGATCGCCTCATGAATCGCGAGATCGAGACAGTCAGCCCCCAGGGCCTCGACCTGCAGGAGCGGGTAATCGAGATCAATCGCGTCGCCAAGGTCGTCAAGGGCGGCCGGCGCTTCTCGTTCACCGCCCTGGTGGCGGTGGGCGATGAGGGCGCCGTGGTCGGGATCGGCTACGGAAAGGCGCGCGAGGTGCCTCTGGCGATCCAGAAGGCGGTCGAGAACGCGCGCAAGAGCCTCATCCGTGTGCCCATGTACGGCCAGACGATCCCGCACCGGATCATCGGCCGATTCGGCGCCGGCCACGTCGTGCTTCGTCCGGCGAGCCCGGGTACCGGCGTGATCGCCGGCGGCGGCGTGCGCGCAGTGCTCGAGCTTGCGGGCATCCGCGACGTGCTGACGAAGAGCATCGGCACGCAGAACCCGATCAACCTCGTCAAGGCGACCATGCAGGGGCTGATGAGCCTGCGCCGTCCGGAGCAGGTCGCGAAGCTTCGTGGCCTGAGCGTCAACCAGGTGCTCGGCATCCAGAAGAACGGCGCCAAGGTCACCGAGGCCGATGGCCAAGCGGCCGCAGCCGGCGATCGGGCGGCCGACACCCCAGTCGCGGCCGGGGCTGGGGACGACCCGGCGCAAGGCGGAGGCGCCGGCGCCGAAGCCGCGGCGCAGCCGGCCGAACCTGCCGCCCCGGAGGCGCCCGAACCCCAGGGCGGCGAGGGCGATCAGTCCTCCGGCGAAGGCGAAGGCGAAGGCGAGCGTCCCGGCGTTGGTGACTCAGGTGACTGAGCTCGTCATCAAGCAGACTCAGTCCGTCAACGGAGCCAGCCCCAGGCAGCGCGGGACGCTTCGCTCGCTCAGGCTCGGCCGGATCGGTCGCGAGTCCCGGCGGGCCGACAGCCCTGAGCTTCGCGGAATGCTCCGGGTCGTGGGCCACATGGTGGAGGTCCGAGAGGAAGCGGGATCCTGATGCCCCGCCTCGCTCCACCGGAGATCGGGCTCCATTCCCTGCGCCCGAAGCCGGGCTCCCGCCGTCCTCGAAAGCGCGTCGGCCGTGGCGCCGGATCCGGGCTCGGCAAGACCGCCGGCAGGGGCCACAAGGGCGCCGGCGCCCGCTCGGGCAACAAGCGAAAGCCCGGATACGAGGGCGGACAGAACCCGATCCACATGCGGACCCGCAAGCTGCGTGGCCCGCGCCGCAAGATGTCGATGCCCTTCGAGCAGTTTCGCACCCACACCCAGCCGGTCAACGTCGCCGACCTGGAGGCCCGCTTCGGCGCCGGCGACGAGGTGACGCCCCAGACGCTGCGAGCCGTGGGGCTCGCCAAGCGCCGCCACCCGGTCAAGGTCCTGGGACGGGGCCAGCTGACCAAGAAGCTCAGCGTCCGCGTCCACGCCTTCAGCGCCTCGGCGAAGGAGAAGATCGAGAAGGCGGGCGGTAGCGTGGAGATCGTCGACGCCGGCCCGGGCGCCGGCAGGGATCCTGAATCGGGCGAGGATTCGGCGGAGTAACCGATGCTGCAAACGATCGCCAACGCCTTCAAGGTCCCGGAGATTCGCAGGAAGCTCGCCTTCACCGCGGCGATGCTGGCGCTGTACCGGCTGGGCGCCTACATCCCGGCGCCGGGAATCGACCTCGACTCGGTCAAGGACATCGAGTCCAACTTCGCGGGCAACAACATCCTCGGCTTCCTGAACCTGTTCAGCGGCGGCAGCCTGTCGCGGCTCTCCCTGTTCGCGCTGGGAATCATGCCCTACATCACGGCCTCGATCATCCTGCAGCTGATGACGGTGGTCGTGCCTCAGCTCGAGCGCCTCCAGAAGGAGGGTGAGGTAGGCCAGCAGAAGATCACCCAGTACACCCGCTACCTCACCGTCGCGCTCGCGTTCGCCCAGTCGGTCGGCTACGTGTTCCTGTTCCAGTCGTTCCAGAGCCAGGCCGGAGCCAGCGTCGTCGGCACCCTCACCTTCGCCAAGGTGTTCCTGATCGTCATGGCGCTGACCGCCGGGACGACCCTGCTGATGTGGTTGGGTGAGCTGATCACGCAGCGTGGGATCGGGAACGGGATCTCGCTGATGATCTTCGCCTCGATAGCGTCGCGGATCCCCAACGGCATCCAGGCGTGGTGGACGAACCCCGACCCGGTATTCAAGGTGATGATGCCGTTCATCGCCCTGGCCGTGATCGTCGGGATCGTCTACGTGCAGGAGGGCCAGCGCCGGATCCCGGTCCAGTACGCCAAGCGGATCGTGGGCCGGCGGATGACCACCGGCGGGTCGACCTATCTGCCGCTGCGGGTCAACATGGCCGGCGTCATCCCGGTGATCTTCGCGGCCTCGATCATGGCCTTCCCACCGACCATCGGACAGCTCCTCAATACGCCCGCCGCCCGCGACTTCGCGGCCTTCTTCACCCCCAACGGCTGGGCCTACGTGCTCGGCGAGGTGTTCTTCATCGTCATCTTCACCTACTTCTACACCGCGGTCACCTTCAACCCGGTGGACCAGGCCGACAACCTGAAGAAGTACGGCGGCTTCATCCCCGGGGTGAGGCCCGGACGACCTACCGCCGAATACCTGGACCGGATCCTGTCCAGGCTCACCTTCCCAGGGGCGCTGTACCTCGGCGCGATCGCTGCGCTGCCAACCATTCTGATCAATCAGACGTCGGCCAACTTCTTCTTCGGCGGCACGTCGATCCTGATCGTGATCGGCGTTGCCCTCGACACCGTGAAGCAGCTTGAAGCCCAGCTGATGATGCGCAACTACGAAGGTTTCCTGAAATAGCGGTGGCGGCCGCTGCAAACCGTCGTATCTCCGCGTCCTCGGCGTGATCGTCTCGCTTACCTGGGTTTCGAGTACGCTCGCGACGCCGATCAGCAGGCGTCCTCGATCCAGGCTCGGTTTTCGCGCCCGTTCGTCTCGTCAATCGCCAGCTCCATTGATGTCTGAGCTCAACCTCGTATTACTAGGTCCGCCCGGGTCGGGGAAGGGGACCCAGGGCGAGCGGCTGCAGGAGGACTTCCGCCTGCCGTACTACGCCACCGGCGACATCCTCCGGGCCGCGGTCCGCGACGGGACCGAGCTGGGCACGACGGCGAAGCAGTACATGGATCGGGGTGACCTGGTGCCGGACGAGGTGATCGTGGGGTTGATCGCCGAGCGCGTCTCGCGCAGCGAGGCGAGCGACGGGTTCATCCTCGACGGCTTTCCACGAACGATCGCCCAGGCCGAGGCGCTCGACGCGAAGCTCGAGGAGCTGGGCCGCGACCTGACCGCCGCCATCCTGATCGAGGTCTCGGACGACGAGGTGGTGCGCCGCCTTGGCGGTCGCCGTACGTGCGTCAAGGAGGGACACATCTTCCACGTGGAGTTCGATCCCCCCAAGAACGAGGGCATCTGCGACATCTGCGGCGCCCGGCTGGAGATCCGAGACGACGACAAGCCCGAGGTGGTCCGCAATCGTCTCGCGCAGTACCACTCGAAGACCGAGCCGCTGGTGGGCTACTACGAGGCCAAGGGGCTGTTACGGCGGGTCGACGGTGCCCTGGAGCCCGACGAGGTCCACGACCGGATCAGAGCCCTGCTCGCCACCCTGCGCATGGAAGAGGAGCTCTAGGGAAGCCTGATCGCGCCTTGATCATCAGGAAGACTCCCGAGCAGATCGAGCGGATGGCCGCGGCAGGCGTGATCCAGGCCCGCTGCCTGCGCATGTTGCGGTCGAAGTGCCATCCGGGCATCACCACGGCTGAGCTCGACGAGGCAGCCGAGCGCTTCATCGCTTCGCAGGGGGCCGAGGCCTCGTTCAAGGGCTACCGTGGCTTCCCCGGCTCGATCTGCACCTCTCCCAACTCGATGGTCGTTCACGGGATCCCGAGCGCCTATGAGCTGAAGCGGGGAGACATCATCTCGCTCGACGTCGGGGTGACCAAGGACGGCTGGGTGGCCGACGCGGCGATCACGGTGCCGGTGGGGCCGGTGAACCCGGAGGCGCGCAAGCTGCTCGAGGTCACCAAGGGCGCGCTACTCGCCGGCGCCGAGCAGGCGCGGGCCGGCAACCGGCTCGGCGACGTCTCCGCCGCGATCCAGCGCCAGGTCGAGCTGGAGGGCCTGTCGATCATCCGCTCGCTGGTGGGCCATGGAATAGGCCGCGACATGCACGAGGACCCGCAGATCCCCAACTACGGAGAGCCGGGCAAGGGACCCGAGCTCGAGCCGGGCATGGTGCTGGCCCTCGAGCCGATGGTCAATGCGGGCGGCCCCGAGGTTCGCGTGGGCGAGGACAACTGGGCGGTCTACTCGGCCGACGGCTCGCTTGCCGCTCACTTCGAGTTCACGGTCGCCGTCACCGAGGACGGCCCTCGCGTGTTGACTCCCTGGCACGAGGAGTAGGGCGCCGGCCGAAGCCCGGCCGCGACGTCGATGAAGCCTCTGGTCGTTCACGGCGGCGCGGCCGGACTTCTGTTCTGGCTATGCACCGCGGGCTGGGCGATCTTCGAGCTGACGCTGGCGCTTCGCGTGCGCGGTGGCGACACCGAGGACGGTGATCGAAGCTTCGTCCCGCTCACCTTGTCGGTGCTCGCCGGAATCGGCCTTGGGGTGCTGGCCGCCCGGCGGGCCGGCGATCTGGCGCTGCCAGGCCCGGGATGGTGGCCCGTGGCGCTCGGGCTGGTCGTGTTCGCGGCCGGACTCGCTCTGAGGGTCTGGGCCGTGCGCGAGCTGGGTCGCTTCTTCAAGTTCACGGTTGTCGTCCAGGCCGATCATCGAGTCGTCGACAGCGGCCCGTACCGACTCATCCGCCATCCGAGCTACACGGGCCTGCTGATGGCGGAACTGGGATTGGGCATCGCGCTTGGCACCTGGCTCTCGATCCCGCTCTGCCTGGCGCCGCCGCTGATCGGCTTCGGCCTCCGCCTCACTCACGAGGAGCGAGTGCTCGCCGACGAGCTGGGCGAGCCGTATCGCGCCTACATGCGTCGCACCGGCGACTCCTCCCCGGCGTGTGGTGAGTACGACGCTCGTGACTTTCGACGTGTATAGGACGTCAAACGTCATAAGCGTCGGCGGGTGGTCGACACAAGGCTCACTTTCATCGCCGATAAGGCGCGAAGCGTCAGAATCCGCCTCTGGCCAAGCGCGACCCACACGCGAGGCACCGGCCGGTCGCCCAGCCCGCCTGAGCAGGCGTGGCTGGCGAGCCTGCCCTGCTACCATTCTCCGTCGGCCATAGGGCCGTCTTTTGAGCCCGCGGGTCCGATTCATGGGGCCCCGCAGGCCTTCTCCGTAACTGATTGGATACGACCCGCGAGTAGAGGGTGAAGGTAAGAGCGTCCGTAAAGCCGATGTGTGAGCGTTGCCGGGTGATCCGGAGGCGCGGCGTCGTGCTGATCATCTGCTCGAACCCGCGCCACAAGCAGCGGCAGGGGTGACGCCATTGATGGTGCGCGGAGCCGGAGCCGCAACGGCAGCAGGAGCTCGCCACGCGTATGCGTCGGCGACGCGACTGGCTGGTGGAGGTCAGTGATTTGGCACGTATCGCAGGCGTAAACATCCCGCTCAACAAGCGCGTCGAGGTCGGCCTCACCTACGTACACGGGATCGGCCACTCGACCGCGAGCAAGGTCGTCGCTGACGCCGGCGTCGATCCGAACACGTATGTAAAGGACCTGACCGACGACGAGGTGGTGAAGCTTCGCGAGGCGGTCGAGTCCCACGAGGTCGAGGGGGATCTGCGCCGCGAGCGCTCCCAGAACATCAAGCGGCTGTCCGAGATCGGCGCCTACCGCGGTCTCCGCCACCGCCGCGGGCTTCCGGTCAGGGGACAGCGAACGAAGACCAACGCGCGCAGCCGCAAGGGCCCGCGGCGAATGAGCATCGCCGGCAGGCGCAAGGCGCCGACGCCGAAGTAGGAGGGCTGGGGATGGCGCAACCGAAGAAGGCCGCACGCGGCAAGGGACGCTCCCGCCGGCGGGTGAAGAAGAACATCGCCTACGGGATCGCCCATATCAAAACGAGCTTCAACAACACGATCGTGACGATCACCGACACCGACGGAAGCGTCGTCTGCTGGGAGTCCGCCGGCTCGGCCGGCTTCAAGGGCTCGCGCAAGTCGACTCCGTTCGCCGCCCAGGTGACGGCCGACTCGGCCGCGCGCAAGGGGATGGAGCACGGCCTCGAACGGGTGGAGGTCCACGCCAAGGGCGCCGGCTCGGGTCGCGACACCGCGATCCGCTCGCTGCAGGCGGCCGGCCTCCAGGTCACGACCGTGAAGGACGTCACCCCCCAAGCCCACAACGGCTGTCGGCCCCGCAAGCGCCGCCGCGTCTAGGTGATCTGAATGGCCCGAGATACCTCCCCACAGTGCAAGCAGTGCCGCCGCGAAGGGCAGAAGCTGTTCCTCAAGGGCCAGCGCTGCCTGACCGAGAAGTGTGGCGTCGAGCGCCGTTCCTACCCGCCGGGCGAGCACGGGCGCGGCCGGGTGCGCCAGTCGGAGTACCGCCAGCAGCTGCGCGAGAAGCAGAAGGCTCGGCGCTACTACCAGTTGCTCGAGAGGCAGTTCCGCGGCTACTACCAGAAGGCCTCCCGACAGCCGGGCGTCACCGGCGAGAACCTCCTACGGCTGCTCGAGCGCCGGCTGGACAACGTGCTCGTGCGTCTCGGCTTCGCCGCCTCGCGCCGCCAGTCCCGCCAGCTGATCGGCCACGGCCACTGGCTCGTCAACGGCCGGCGAGTCGATATCCCCTCTTACCAGGTTCGCCCAGAGGACGTGATTTCGATCCGTCACAACTCCGCGGCGGCGGACGTGGTGCGCTCGGCGACCGAGCTCACCGCGGTCGTCCCGCCGTGGCTGCAGGCGGACCACGATGCCCTGACCGCGAAGGTGCTTCGCCTGCCCGACCGCAGCGAGATCACCACGCCGGTCTCCGAGCAGCTGATCGTTGAGCTCTACTCCAAGTAGCGCTCACCCCAACACAACAACCACAAGCCAGAGGAAACGATGACAACCCTGCCCGATTTCCAGATCCCGAAGATCTCCTCAGAGACGGTGACCGATAACCGCGGCACCTTCACGATCGAGCCCCTAGACAAGGGCTTCGGCTACACGTTCGGCAACAGCCTGCGGCGCGTCCTGCTGTCCTCGCTCGGCGGCGCGGCGATCAAGAGCGTCCGCATCGAGGGCGTCGCCCACGAGTTCTCGGACGTCACGGGGGTGAAGGAGGACGTCACCGACATGGTGCTCAACCTCAAGGACATCGTGGTTCGCATGCACACCGACGCGGACGAGGTCGAGGCCCCGCTGGTCGCCACCGGCCCGGGCGAGGTGAAGGCCAAGGACATCGACCTCCCGGCCGGAGTGGAGATCCTGAACCCGGACGTCCCAATCGCCACGCTCGAGAAGCGGACCAAGCTGGAGATGTACCTGACGATTGGTCGCGGGCGCGGCTACTCGCCCGCCGAGGAGAACAAGACCGAGGACCAGCCGCTCGGAGTGATCCCGATCGACTCGATCTTCTCGCCGATTCGTCGTGCGTCCTACGCGGTCGACTCGGCGCGCGTCGGCCAGCGGACGGACTTCGACAAGCTGTCGCTGGAGATCGAGACCGACGGCTCAGTGGAGCCGTCCTCGGCGCTCCGCGAGGCGGCCGAGATCCTGATCAAGAGCCTGGCGATCTTCACCGACGCCGACCGGGTGGAGGAGCTGACCAGCCGCGACGGCGCGGGCGTGGCCGAGGCCGCCTTCGCGCCGCTTGCCACGGGCGAGGGCGACGACCGCCTGATCGAGGAGCTGGAGATCGGCGTGCGGGCGTACAACTGCCTGAAGCGGGCCGGGATCCAGACGGTCGGCGACCTCATCCAGCGCTCCGAGTCGGAGCTGAACGCGATCCCGAACTTCGGCAAGCGCTCGACCGAAGAGGTGATCGAGGCTCTCACCGCTCTCGGCCTGACGCTCAGGGACGAGTAGCCGGCAAGCGGGGAGCAGGATGCGCCACCGGAAGACGCGACACAAGCTCAGCCGAGATGCGGCGCACCGCCGCTCGCTGCTGCGCAACCTGTGCCGCGAGGTGATCGAGCACGAGCGGATCAAGACCAGCCAGGCAAAGGCCAAGGCCGTGAAGCCGGAGGTCGAGAAGCTGATCACGCTCGCCAAGCGCGGCGGCCTGCACGCCCGCCGCCAGGCGCTCTCCGAGCTGGGCCAGGACCGCTTCGTGGTCCACAAGCTGTTCGAGGAGATCGCGCCCCGCTACGCGGAGCGCCCCGGCGGCTACACGCGGATCGTCAAGCTCGGCCCGCGCCGCTCGGACTCGACCGAGATGGTCTTCCTCGAGCTGGTCTAGCCCGCGTCGCCGCCCGAGCGCGTGGCAGTCGTCCGCCTCACGATCGCCTATGACGGGACGCCGTTCGCCGGCTGGGCCGCGCAGCCGGGGCTGCGCACCGTGCAGGGCGAGCTCGAGGCGGCGCTGGAGCGGATCCTCGGCCGAGCCAGCGTCGCTGACATCGTCGCCGGCCGCACCGACGCCGGCGTCCACGCCTGGGGACAGGTGGCGAGCCTCGAGCTCGATCGCGCAGCCGCCCCACGAGCTCGTCCACAGGCTGAACGCGCTGCTGCCGCCGGAGATCGCCGTGATCGAGGCGCAGCACGGCGCCGGACGGCTTCGACGCCCGCCGCGACGCCCGGGCCCGAACCTACTGCTACCGGGTGCTTGCGTCGCCGCGTGCAACACCCGCTCGAGATCGGACAGGGCGCTCTGGTGGCCGCACGCGTCGACCGGACGGCGTTGGACAGCTGCGCCGCGGCGCTGGTCGGCAGGCACGACTTCACGGCCTTCACGCCGACCCAGACGGAGCATGGCCGCTTCGAGCGGGACGTCGCCCAGGCCGAGTGGCGGGCCCAGCGGCTGGCGGAGCCCTTCCCGGGCGAGCTCTTGGAGTTCTGGATCGAGGCCGACGCCTTCATGCGACACATGGTCCGCGTCCTGGTCGGCACCATGCTGGAGGTGGCGCGCGGCTGGCGGAGCGCGGACGACTTCGAGGAGCTGCTTCGCGGCGCCCCGCGCGAGCGCGCCGGCGAGACCGCCCCGCCGCACGGGCTCTACCTCACCGCGGTGCGCTACTAGGCGCAATCCGCTGCAGGATCAGGTCGCCCCTCGTGGCGGTGCCGTATCGCTCATCCTCAGACTGGTTCGCTACCCGGTTAGTACACGACGATGTAGAACGAGCTATCGGAGGGGCCGGGACTGGGCGTTTGGCCCGGCATATAGGCCCTGACGTTCACTGCGTTCGGGCTCGGGGAAGTGATTGCGTCCGCGCTCAGGATGCAGCCCGCGCAGCGCTCACCGGTGACGGAGAAGAAGCGGTCGACGACTTGGAAGCCGAAGTTGAGCCTGAACTTGCCGGTATCCACGTGGGTATAGGTGATTCCGCAGTTCCCGCTCGTCGCTTGGTTCGGAGCGAGGCCGGAGTTGAAGCACTCCCGGATCTTGTCGGAGCCTGGAAGGTTCTGATCGATCCACGCCATCGCCTTCACGAAGCCGCCCTTCTCGCGAACCTGCGCGACATTGCCCAGCGCCTGAAAGGCCCAGCCGCTCGAGCTGTCGCCCACCACGGCGATCCCGTTGTCCGAATGGCCCGCGACCCCGTAGCTGTTGGCGTCGTTGTCCTGGCCGAACACCCCCGAGGCGGGGTTCGCCGTGGAGAACCCCTCGACCGCGTTGCCAGCGCCGCTGACGCCGTGGATCGCCGCGGTGCCCATGCTCCGGTTGCCACCCGAGGCCCAGAGGCCGTAGCCGCCCGCGCCTCCGGCGGCGGTGATCCCCCTGCCGGGATTGGTGGTGCTCGTGTTCGCCACCTTGAGCGCCCCTGCCGAATTCGTTGTCGGCGAGGACAGCTGAGTCGGAGCCCCGGCCGAATTCGACTGGCCGAGGATGAGGTTCCCGCCAGTCGCGGCATAGCTCATACCCCCAAGCACAAGGAAGACGGCGAGCGTCGACATGGCGTTCGCATATGTGAGATGTCGAGTGATATGGCGCATATCCCGCCCTTGATCCGGCCTCGTCACAGCTCTCTCGAGTCAGTACACCTCGATGTAGAAGATTCCGGTCTCGAAGTTGTTTGTTCCGACCGAATAAGAACGGACGATGAGTTGATTGTCAGTGAGCGACGGGGCTATGGCCTTCGAGGCGACCGTCGTGATGTGGTCGTTAAAGCCGGCTCCGCTCACGGAGACGAAGCGGTCGCTGACCTGGAAGCCAAAGTCGAGCCTGTAAACGCCCGTTCCCAGCGTGGTGATGCTTATGCCGCAGTTTCCACTCGTTGCGAGTGTCGGCGTACGCTGGGAGTTGAAGCACTGCCGGATAGGGTCGGACGGGAAAGTGTCGGGATTGACGTACGCCATCGCCTTCACGAAGCCGCCCTTCGTCCGGCTCTGGGTCGCGTGGCCGAGGGCCTGCATCGCCCAACCGCTCGAGCTGTCGCCCACGACGGCGACGCCATTGTTCGAGTGGCCTGCGACCCCGTAGCTGTTGGCGTTGTTGTTCTGGCCGTAGACGCCAGAGGCGGGGCTCCCGGTAGTGAAGCCCTCGATCGCGTTGCCGGCGGCGCTCTCGCCGTGGATCGCGGCGGTGTTGAAAAGCCTGTTGCCGCCCGAGGCGAACACGCCGTAACCTCCACCGGCTGCGTGGCCCGAGACGCCGGCGGAGTCCGTGTCATTGCTGGTTCCGAAGACGCCGTCGAAGGTATTGCTGTCGCCCACGACTCCGGCGTTGGAGTTGCTGTGTCCGTAGACGCCCTGCCCGTGAGTCGAGGTGCCCTGGATGGCGCGGCCGCCGCTCGACGCCGTGCTCGTCACCTTGAGAGCGCCCGCCGAGTTGGTCGTCGGCGAGGTGAGCTGGGTCGGGGCGCCGGCCGTGTTCGACTGGCCGAGGATGAAGTTGCCGCCCGTCGCGGCATAGCTCGTGCCGCCGAGGGCGACGAACAGTGCGATGTAGCCGACCACGTTGCGTCGAACGTGTGATTCGAGCGTTTTAAGCATGTCTCTTTCCTCCGCTGTGTGTTGCAAGTTGGATCGGGACCGATTCGAGGACGCGCTCGAATGGGAGGCCTGCCCGCTGGCTGGCCGCACGCACGTCGTCCTCGCAGCCGGCGAACAGGCAGAAGACGGTTTCGTCCGCAGGGATCAGGATCGAGCCGAGGAACTGGAGCTGGCGACCGACTTCTCTCGCCTCCCCTGCCGCCGCCCGCGCCCGCCCGGCGGCCGCCGCGTGTTGGTCGCGGGTGACCGCGGGCCAGTAACACTCGACCAGGTAGG
This sequence comes from uncultured Actinomycetes bacterium, assembly GCA_963760665.1. Classification (GTDB taxonomy): domain Bacteria; phylum Actinomycetota; class Thermoleophilia; order Solirubrobacterales; family 70-9; genus AC-56. Next base: position 432,492 of record CAVXDS010000006.1, on the reverse strand, counting down.
TGCGAGGGGCATCGGTGCCGATCATGCGCGCGAGCCTATGGTCGGCGCCGCCGCGAGGTAAGGGGTGTTTCCCTACATCTGTTGCGGTGTGCGGCCGCCGAGCCGGGCGCCGAGCTCGGCGCGTGAGTGGATCTCGAGCTTGCGGTACACGCGGGCGAGTGTCGCCTCGACGGTCTTCGGGCTGAGGAAGAGCTGCGCCGCCACTTCCCGGTTCTTTAGACCTGAGGCGGCCAGTTCGGCGACCCGCCGCTCGGACTCAGTGAGCTCGTCGGGCGCGGAACGGCGCAGCCCCACGCGGCGCAGCTCGGCCTTCGCCCTTTCGGCCCACAAACGGGCGCCCATCTGCTCGAACTCGGCAGCCGCGTTCCGCAAGTGCTCCGAGGCGACGCGCTTCTTGCGCCGCCGACGCTCGAGCTGGCCGGCGACGAGCAGGGTGCGCGCCACCTCGATCCGCAGCTCGAGACGCCCGCAGAGCGCGACCGCATTGCCGGCCGCTTTGGATGCCGCATCAAGGTCACCCTGCGCGGCGAGCAGCTGCGCGCGGCAGCGCGCCGACCTCATCAGGGCCCACCCCCTTTTCAGTCGCTGCGCCGATTCCTCGAAGTTAGCCAGGAGGCGCTCGGCCGCCTCGAGTTGGCCGAGACCGATGAGGGCCTCGATCTCGTCGGGCAGGAAGAACGGGCGGGCGGGATCCGGAACTCCCTCCTCGAACGGAGCGGCGAGCGGAGCGAGCGCGGCATCGGCGGCATGCGGGTCGTCGAGTGAGAGCGCCAGCAGGGCCTCGGCCCAAGCAGCCCACAGGACGGCGATCGTGAGACCCGTCTGCGGCGCCAGGTCCCGGCATTCACGGGCCAGGCGCAGCGTGAGCTCTGGCTCACCCGCATATGCCGCTCTGACCGTTGCCAGGGCGAGAGCGATGCATCGCATCGAGTCGGCTTGGATCCGGGTCGCGATTTCGACGCTCTCCTCCGCGTATGCGGCCGCCGCTGCGAGGCGGCCGCGCCAGCACTCAGCCCAAACGAGCTGACACCCGACGAACGGCACGTCGCTCTCCTCTCCTCGTTCCAGAAGCCGCTCCCGAAGCGCCGCCAGGATCCGCTCGCTCCGCTCCAGCCGCCCTGCATAGATTGCGACGCAGCCGGCGATCAGGCTCGGGCGGAACGCCACCGGTGTCTCACGGTTGGGATCCTCGAGCGCCAGCGAACGCTCGATCCTCGCGTCGTCGATGCCGCGGCCGAGCAGGCAGTCCGCGATCGCGCCCACGGCCAGCGCCTCCGCGAGCAGGCCCTGGTTGTCCGCCCGCTCGGCAAGTGCCACCGCACGGTGCGCGTGGGACGAGATCGCCTCGAAGTCCCCGAGCACGTTCAGTCCGTAGGTCAAACGAAGCTCGAGCGCGGCTCGCGTCTCGACGTCGTCGCCGACGTGCTCGAGCGCTTCCTCGAACAGCCGGTTTGCCTCCAGAAAGCTCTCCTCCTGTGAGTGGATATCGCCCAGCAGGCGCAGCGCGCCCGCCCGCACTCGCCCGGAAGGCGCCTCCCGCAGCACCGTCTCGACCATGTCCCGCGCCCGCTGGAGCTCGCCGGCGTGGTAGTGGTAATCGGCTGCCCTGATCGTCCGCCACAGCCGCCGCTGCGTGTCCTCGCCCGTGGTCATAAGGCGCGCCTGGTCGGCGAGCTCCGCCGCTACGTCCGGCGCCCCCCTGCGACGTGCGTGCTCTGCTCCGGCATCGAGCACGTCCGCCAGCGCGGGATCGAGATCACCTGAGGCGGCGAGCGCGAGGTGGCGGGCGCGGTCCTCGATGCCATCGACGAGCTCGGCCAGTCGCCGGTGCGCACTGCGGCGCTCACCGACGGGTGCGGAGGAATACACGCCCTCCGCGAACAGCGGGTGGCAGAACCGGAGTCGCGCGCCGTCGACCTCGATGACGCCGGCATCCACCGCGTCGTCCAGCGCAGCCATGGCGTCCGCGCGCCTGCCGGAAGCCGCCGACAGCACCAGATCGACGGTGGGCGAGCCGTGCGCCGCGGCAAGGAGCAGTTCCTCCCGGGAGCGCTCGCGCAATCCCGAGATGCGTTCCTCGACGAGCCCCAGCAGAGTGTCGGGCATCGGTAGAGCCGCCGCCGTCGACGCATCGGCCGGCAGCACACGCGCGAGCTCGAGGGCGAAGAACGGATTGCCGGCCGCGGCCCGCTCGATCCTGAGGAGCGTTCGACGCGGAAACGCGCGTCCCACGCTCTCCTTGAGGACCAGCTGAAGGGCAGCGAGGCTCAGCGGCTCAAGTCGCAAGTGCGTGCAGCGCTCGGTGGGAAGGGCGGCCCTGACGTCAAGCGGCGCCGCTCGCGTGCCGTCGATGCGCTCGCAGGCCAAAATTCCAACCGGCAAAGCCTCGACCCGCCGCAGGAGGAACTCGAGCGCGCGCGAGGAAGGACGGTCGAGCCACTGGAGGTCGTCGATCGCCACCAAGACTGGGCCCTCCTCGGCAAGCGTTCGCACGACGGACAGGCCGGCGGCGCAGACGGCGCGCTGGTCGAGACCGCCGGGGCCCGGTTCCTCCCGCAACAGGGCGACGGCGATCGCTCGTTGCTGCGGCTCGGGCAGCTCGGCCATAAGTCCGTCCATCACCGGCTCAAGGAGATCGGCGAGGCTTGCGAAAGCCAGCCCCGCCTCGGCCTTCGTCGGCCGCGCGGACAACACCGAGCAGCCGTCGGGTGCGCGCTCGACAGCCTCGGTCAAGACCGTGGTCTTGCCGATCCCGGGCTCCCCCTCGAAGACCAAGGCCGCCGCTCCCCCCTCCAGCCTGCTGAGAAGCTGTGCCGCGGCTTCGAGTTCCCGGTCCCGCCCCACGACGGTATCGGGCATGGCGCCGATTGTTTCATCCACTGCTCGTTGCGCGCAACAGCTCGTTGCGGACGCGCGGGATCCCGCGTTCAGCCCTCGCTAGGACCCAGCTCCACCTCGCCGCCGAGATCGGCGGCCCGACCAGGCAGGTACATGGACGAACCGGTCGCCAGCAGGACCGGCTTGCCGTCCGCATTAGTGACCTGGGCACGTGTGATCGCGATCGTCCTGCCGCTGTGGATCACCTCGGCGCGCGCGACGAGATCGGATCCGTCGGGCGGGACTGGACGCAGGAAGTTGGCCTTGAGGTCGAGGCCGGCGATCGCCACTCCGGGCGCCGCCATGGTCTCCGCGGCGGCCAGCATCGCGAAGTCCGCCTGCATCGCGATCACGCCGCCCTGAAGCCGCCGCGCCGGGCTCGCCAGCCACTCGCTCGCGGGCAGCGCGAACGTCGCCGTCCCATCTCCTGCCTCGGTCAGCCGCAGCCCGGTCAGGTGGTGAAGCGGCGGTGCCGGCAGCTCGCCCGCGAACTGGCGCCGGAGGATCTCCGCCCCGGAGAGCTCCGACCAGACCTGCTGCGGGATGATCGCCTCGGGCGCGGGGCGCTCGAATGGGTCAGGCGACCCGTCGTCGCGCCGCTCGAATGCCGGCGGACGCTCGGGGGGCTCGGGAGGATCCGTCAGCGGCGGAAAGACCGATAGGCGCGAGGTCCCATGAGCGATCAGCTGCTCGCTGTCGCGATCGAGGACGAAGACCTCCGATAGCGCGACCGAGCGGCCCACATGGATCGCCTGCCCGTGCGCGGTCAACGTGGTCCCCGGGCGGGCGGGGCGCAGGAACGACATCGAGAGCTCCGCGGTGGTGTAGGTCGTCGCCGCCGGGAGCTGGGTCTCGATGGAGCAGCCGAAGGCGATGTCGGCCAGGATCGCCAGAGCCCCGCCGGAGATCACCCCCGTGGATGCCGCGAGCCACCCGGACGCGGGCATCTCGGCCTCGGCCGTGCCGTCGCCGAACCGCGTGGGCACCGCCCCAGTCAGGTGAGACAGCGGGGGAGGCGGCCAGGTCCGGCGCCGCCAACCCTGAAGGCGCTCGCGACCAGGAAGGGCGACGACGGCCGGGTCGGGGTAGCCGCCTCGCACTGGCTCCTTCCACACCGGCTCCGCGGCCGCGTTCGTGTCTGCGAGCTCCGCCAAGGCGGCGAACCTAGCCGAAGACCGTCGGCTGGTGCTCCTCCACGCTGCCGTCAGGCCGAATATGGAGCACCCGCCAGCCCCGCGCGGCGAGCGCGTCGGCGATCAGCCGGCGCCTTCACGCCCTGCGGCGCGCCCTGGACCTGGCCGCCTTTGTTCGTTCATGGCACGTAAAGGGCGGATTCGTCGGACGTGGTTGGCTCTATTCATCTATGTGATGAACGAGAGCAGACACGTCCGGCGTGACGTCATCGAAGGGGCTGCGCGGCGCGCACAACAGTTAGGGGAGGCAAGCGAATCGTGGACATGGGCCGACGCTGCGGCGGATGGCAGGCGCCGCAGAAGTGGACCGGTTTTAAGACGTGGACCGTTCTATTTACCCATGCGATGCACTAAGCGGTCCACGTCGCAGGCAATGCGTCCGTTCGGCTCCGGGCCGTTCGAGTACTGCCCGTTCGGCTCCCGGGCCGTCTAGTACTTGCCCGTTCGGCCCCTAGGCCGTTGGTGCCGTCGCGATCCGCTCCACGGACCGTGATCGTGCCGCCGGGCCACCCCTAGAATCGAACCGCATGCGGGTGCTGCTCACAAACGACGACGGAATCGGGGCCGAGGGCCTTCACGCCCTGCGTCGCGCGCTGGCCGAGCTGGAGGGCATCGAGACGCACGTGATCGTGCCCGACTCCAACCGCAGCGCCACCGCGCGCAGCATCACCACCCGCTCCCCGCTCTCGGTCGAGGAGGTGGAGCTCGACGACGGCGCGATCGCCTACGCGACGGACGGCACGCCCGTCGACTGCGTTCGCTTCGGCGACCTCGGCCTGGTCGGCGAGCGCCCCGACCTGATCGTCTCCGGGATCAACCACGGCTCCAACCTGGGTGACGACATCACCTACTCCGGAACCGTGGCGGCGGCGCTCGAGGGCATCGTCCTGGGCATTCCGGCAATCGCGATCTCGCAGCAGTCGGGCGCCCGCGAGATGGGTTTCCTGCCCGGACGCAGGTTCGACTTCGCTGTCGCCGCCGGGCTGGGCGCCGAGCTGGTGCGGCTGCTGGTCGCCGATCGGCTTCCAGCGGAGACGCTCCTGAACGTCAACTGCCCCGCCGGGGAACCCGCGGGAATCGAGGTCACCCGCCTCGGCAAGCGCCTCTACAACGACGAGCTCAGGTTGGTCGACGAGGACGGCGACGGCCGGCGCCGCTATGAGATCTACGGCTTCGAGCCCTCCTTCGAGGACGAGCCAGGCACCGACCTGTCCGCGGTCGCCCAAGGGCGGATCTCGCTCACGCCCGTGCACTTCGACCTCACGGATCGCAAGGGCCTCGACCGGCTGCGCCAGTGGGACCTCGACCGGATGTTCCGCGGGGCGGTGGCGGGCGCCGCGAAGGACACGTGAGCGCGAAGGGCGCGGCGAAGCGCGCGGAGGAGCTCCGGCGCGAGATCGCCCGCCACGACCACCGCTACTACGTCCTCGACGATCCCCAGGTCGGCGACGACGAATACGACGCGCTCCTCGACGAGCTGCGCAAGCTCGAGGACGAGCACGCCGATCTGCGCACCCCCGACTCGCCCACGCAGCGGGTCGCCGGGGGCATGAAGCCGCTGGACAAGTTCAAGGAGGTCCGCCACGCGGATCCGATGCTGTCGCTGTCCAACGCCCGCAACGCCGAGGAATTCCGCGCCTGGGAGACCCGGCTGCAGAATCGCCTGCGACAGCTGGACATCCGGCCGGGTGAGCTTCGCTTCGTCTCCGAGCCCAAGATCGACGGGCTGGCGATGTCGCTCACCTACGAGAACGGCATCTTCACTCGCGGCGCGACCCGGGGGGACGGGGTCATTGGTGAGGAGGTGACCCAGAACCTGAAGACGATCAAGGCGATCCCGCTGCGGATCGACGAGGCCCCCGAGCTGGTCGAGGTGCGCGGTGAGGTCTACCTGCCGCGCGGCGCGTTCGCCGAGCTGAACGAGTCGCGCTCGGCGGCCGGAGAGCCCGCGTTCGCAAATCCTCGAAACGCGGCGGCGGGCTCGATCCGCCAACTCGATCCCAAGGTCGCCGCAGGGCGACCGCTGTCGATCTGGTGCTACGGCACCGGCGCGCTGCGCGGGCTCGACCTGGGTACCCACGCGGAGGAGCTCGACTGGCTGCGCGAGCGCGGCTTCAAGGTGAACGACGAGACCCAGGTGCACGAGACCGCCGACGAGGTGGTGCAGCGCTGCCGGTGGTGGGAGGAGCGGCGGGAGCAGCTCGACTTCGAGATCGACGGCGTCGTGATCAAGGTCGATCAGCGCACGCTGTGGCGCGAGCTGGGCGTCGCGGGCCGCGAGCCACGCTGGGCGGTCGCCTGGAAGTTCGCGCCGATCACGGCGACGACGAAGCTCAAGCACATCTTCTGGAACGTGGGGCGAACCGGCGCCCTCTTCCCGTTCGCCGGGCTCGAGCCGGTGCGCGTCGGGGGGGTCACCGTTTCGACCGCCACCCTCCACAACGAGGAGGACCTCGCCCGCAAGGACGTGCGCGAGGGCGACGAGGTCGTGGTCACCCGCGCCGGCGACGTGATCCCGCAGGTGGTCTCGCCGCTGATTCAGCGGCGCAAGGGCAAGCGCCTGCGCCGGCCCAAGCCGCCTGCCAAGTGCCCTGCCTGCGGGACGCCGACGGTGAAGCCCGGCGACGGCGTGTTCACGCTGTGCCCGAACCGGCGCGGTTGTCCCGGCCAGACGTTTCAGCACGTGAAGCACTTCGCAGCGGTGATGGACATCGAGGGGTTCGGCGAGAAGCTGGCTGCGCGCTTTCTGGACGAGGGGCTGATCCGCGACCCCGCCGACGTCTACGACCTCACCGCCGAGCGGCTCGCCGACCTCGATGGCTTCGGCGACGTATCCGCCCGCAACCTGGTCGAGGCGATCGAGGCGTCCAAGCGCCAGCCCTTCGGCATCGTGCTCTACGCGCTGGGGCTGCCCGAGGTCGGCTACGTCACCGCCGAGGCTCTGGCGGAGCACTTCGGCACCATCGACGCCCTGATCGGGGCTGACACCGAGGCAATCGAGCAGGTCGAGGGCGTCGGCCCGATCGTCGCCGAGCGGGTCCGTGAGGAGCTCGCGGAGGAGCCCACCCTGGAGCTGATCCGGCGCCTGCGCGAGCGGGGGCTCCGCTTCGAGCTCTCGCCCGAGGAACGGCGCGCAGGGCCGGGGCCCTTGGACAACAAGACCTTCGTTCTCACAGGCACCCTTCCCGATCTCTCCAGGGAGGAGGCAACCAAGCTCATTCGCCGGGCCGGCGGCAAGGTGACCGGCTCGGTGTCGAAGAGCACCGACTACGTGGTCGCCGGCGACAGCCCCGGCTCGAAGCTGGCCAAGGCCGAGGAGCTGGGCGTCGACGTGATCGACGAGAAGGGCCTGCGGGACCTCCTCTAGCGCTTGTAGCGTGCGATCAGCGCGGCCATCTTGTCCTGAGCCGCGCGGGCCTGGTCGACGTCCACCGAGTTCATCAGGATCGAGAAGACGACCACGCCGTGGCCCGCGCGGCAGTAGCCGGACAGGGCGCTGACCCCAATCAGCGTCCCGGTCTTGGTCCGGCAACGTCCGTCGGCCGCGGTGCCATTCATGCGATGGGCGACGGTCCCCTCCTCGCCCGCCAGCGGGAGCGAGCGCCGGTAGGTCCCGCCGCCGGAACGACGACTCATCGCGACCAGCAGCCGTCCGACCTGGCGCGGCGAGGCTCGGTCTGAGCGCGAAAGCCCGGACCCGTTCTCCAACCGGACGTTCGTGCCCAGCTTGCGGGCGAACTTCCTCACCTTGCGGGAGCCGCGCCGGGTGGTGCCCTTGGCGCCGCGCCGGGATGCCCCCAGGCGCTTGAGGAGCATCTCGGCGAAGAAGTTGTTCGACGGCTTCAGCGTCGCCGACATCAGCTTGTGGATCGGGGGTGAGCCGACGCTTCCAAGCGGCGGCTTGGCGAGCACCCGCCTGGGCAGGTCGGCGCGACCGGTGCCTCCCTTGACGCGGACGCCTTTCGCCCGGAGCTTGCGCCGAAGCGCCCGCGCGGCGACCAGCTCGGGGCTCTTGGCGTAATGGCCATGAGCGATGCCCGAGTTGAAGGAGAGGCCCGACAGCGGGGACAGCTCCCCGGAAGCGTCCACGCCGGTGGTCGGCACCCCGCGGCGGCGGTCGAAGATCGAGTCGTCGGCGCGGATCCTTCCGGTGACGCGCTTGATTCCCGCGTTGCGTACGTCGGTCGCCAGAGGGCCCAGCGGAGTGAGCGGAAGTCCGTTGTCGCGCGCGAAGCCCGAGCGCCCGAGCGCCGGATCCCCGGCGCCGACCACGAGCAGGCTCCCTCGCAGGGTATGACCCTCGACCGCGTTTCCGGGGCGGGCGTACAGCCTCGTCTTGAGGGTTGCCGAGGGGCCGAAGCGGTCGAGCAGGGCCGCCATGGTGAACAGCTTGGTGTTCGACGCGAGGATCCGGCGCCTGTGCGACGCCGAGCTGAACAGCGTCCCGTGGCCGGACGCGTCCACGTCACTCACCCAGGCGCCGCTTGCGCCACCGACGCGGTGCATCTGGTCGCTGAGCCCGTGGCGCAGCCGGGAGCGCGAGATCGATGCCGGCGCCGGAACAGGCGCGGCCAGCAGCCCGCAGGCGAGCCCCGCCAGCGCGATCGTGAACCATCTTCGCCGCACGGCGGACCAGGTTAATCGCTGGGCCAGGCATAATGGGTGGCTCCATGGGGAAGGTCGTCGAGCTCGAGACCCCGCGGACGGACTCGCGGGCGGCTCGTAGCAGGAGAGGTCGCCGGCGCCGTTCGAAGACGGCGCTCGTCCTCGGCGGTGGGGGGTTCACCGGCGGGGTGTATGAGGTCGGCGCCCTGCGCGCCCTCGACCTGCTCGCCGTCAACCGCACGGTCAACGAGTTCGACGTCTACGTCGGCACCAGCGCGGGGGCGTTCATGGCCAGCATGGTGGCCAACGGGATCACCCCCGAGGAGATGATGAGGGTGCTCAACCACGAGCTCCCATCGCCGCTCCGCGACATCTCGCTGGGCACCCTGCTGCAGCCCAACTACAGCGGCTTCGTGCGTAAGTCGCTCACCTTCCCGCTGCGGGTCGCGGGGGTGGCGAAGGAGGTGCTCAGCCACCTGAGCGAGCTGTCGGCCGTGGACATGGTCACCGGCCTGGCAAGCGGCCTGCCCACCGGCCTCTACACGGGGCGCGGCATCGAGCGTTACGTCGCCGAAGCGCTCTCGGACCCCGATCGGACCAACGACTTCCGGCTGCTCGACCCCGAGCTGTACCTGACCGCGACCGACCTCGACACGACCGAGCGGGTCGTGCTCGGCGAGGGCGATTGGGCCGAGGTGCCCATCTCGACCGCGGTGGCGGCCTCGGGCGCCCTGCCGATGATCTATGAGCCTGTCGAGATCAACGGGCGCGAGTTCATCGACGGAGGCATCCGGTCGACAACGAACGTCGACGTGGCGGTCGAGCACGGCGCCAAGTTCATCGTCGTCATCAACCCGCTCGTGCCCTACGCGAACGACTTCCGCAAGCGGATCCCGACGATCACCGGCACCCGGGCTCGCCGCGTCTCCGACATGGGGTTCAGCGCGATCGGCAACCAGGCCTTCCGGTTGCTCTCCCACGAGCGCCTGCATCTAGCGGTCCAGCAATGGGAGCAGCGGTATCCAGGCGTCGACATCATCCTGATCGAGCCCGAGCTCGACGACGAGTTGATGTTCGGCACCTCGATCCTGGACTACAGCGCCCGCCTGGAGATCGCCAAGCACGGCTTCGAGTCCGTGACCCTGAGGCTGGCTCGCGACTACGAGCGCTACAAGTCGATCGCCGAGCGCCACGGCATCCAGATCTCGGCCCGCCGCGTGCGCCACGTGCTCGACCAGGTGGACCGCGAGCGCGAAAAGCAGTCGGCCTGGCGGCGCGTACTGGAGCAGACGACGGCCGCGCTGCTCAGGCAGCAGCCGAGCTCCGAGGAGGAGGAGCCGGACGCCGAGGCCGCGGAGCCGGACTAGGCGCCCACCGGCTGGGCGACTCAGCCCGGAGTACAGGCTCTCGATCTCCCGCGGCGTACTTCTCGGCGACCACGTTGCGCTTCACCTTCAGCGTCGGCGTCAGCTCGCCGCCCTCCTGGGAGAGGTCGCGGGGCAGGATCTTGAACTTCTTCACCTGCTCGACACGGGCGAACTTCTGATTCATCTGCTCGATGTGGTCCTGGATCGCCTTGCGGACGTCCTCGTTCGCAGCGATCGCCTCGGGGTCCTCTCCAAGCCCGTGCTCGCCGGCGAACTTCACCGCCTCCTCCGGATCGAGAGTGACGCAGGGCGACGAGGTAGGGCCGGCGGTCGCCGATCACGACGCACTGCGAGACCAGCGGCTGCTGCTTCACCTCGGCCTCGAGGTTCGCCGGGGTGATGTTCTTGCCTCCGGCGGTGATGATGATGTCCTTCTTGCGGCCGGTGATCTTGACGAAGCCGTCGGAGTCGATCTCCCCGATGTCTCCCGTGTGCAGCCAGCCGTCGACGAGCGTCTCCCGGGTGGCCTCCTCGTTCTTGTAGTAGCCCTGGAAGACGTTGGGGCCGCGCGCCAGGATCTCGCCGTCGGGGGCGATCTTCACCTCACAGCCCGGGAACGGCTTGCCGATCGTCCCGAACTTGAACTCGTCCGGGCGTGAGATCGGTCGCGGCGGTGGAGGTCTCGGTCATGCCCCAACCCTCCAGCACCAGGACGCCGCTGGCGTCGAAGAAGCGGAGGATCTCCGGGTTGATGGGAGCGGCGCCGGAGACCGCCTCGATGATTCGCCCGCCGAACAGGTTCCGGATGTTCGACAGCACCAGGCGGTCGGCGATCGCGTGCTGGGCGCGAAGCGGTGGCCACGGGCTCTTGCCGCGGCGCTCGAGCTCGCGAACGCGCCGGCCGACGCCGATCGCCCAGTTGAAGATCGCGCGCTGCGCCCCGCCCGCCTTGTCGGCCTTCGAATTCGCGGCCGTGTAGATCTTCTCGAAGATCCGCGGCACCGAGGGGAAGTAGTGGGGCTTGACCTCGGCCAGGTTGGGCAGGATCTTCAACGGATCGCGCTCCCAGTAGGCGAGCGTGCCACCGACGTCGAAGCTGAGCAGCTGGATCAGGAGCGCGAAGGAGTGCGCGAGGGGCAGGTAGAGATAGGTGATGCGCCCCGACTCCAGCACACTCGACTCCAGCGCCATGTTGAGCATCGCGCGGTAGTTCCCGTGCGAGAGCACGCAGCCCTTCGGCGGCCCGGTCGTCCCCGACGTGTAGATGATCGTGCAGATGTCGTCTGGCGCAACCGAGCGCCACCGCTCCTCCCATTCGGAGCCTCGTTGCGCGAGGCACCGCGCTTGCCGAGCTCATCGGCCGAGATGGCGTCGTCGCTGGAGCCGGTCATGCGGATCACGTGCTCGAGCTTCGGGCAGCGGTCGCGGACCTGCCGGATCTTGTCGAGCTGCTCGGAGTCCTCGACGATCACCATCTTGGCGTCGGAGTTCTCGAGCACGTACTGGCATTCCTCGGGCGAGTTCGTCTGGTAGATCGGCACCACCGTGGCGCCGGCGCTCAGCGCGGCGAAGTCGTGGTAGCGTCCACTCCGGGCGCGTGTTGGCCAGGATCGCGACCTTGTCGCCCTTCTGAACCCCGAGGTCGATCAGACCGAGCGCGAGCCAGCGCACCGACCTCGCCGACCTGGGCGAAGCTCCGGGTCGTCCACTTTCCGGACTCGTCCCGATACATCACCGCCGGCCCGGAGCCGTGGTCTCTTCGCCGCGGCCGGAAGGAGGTCCGCGATCGTCGCCGACCCGGCACCCGTTGCCGGACGGGTGTCGACGGTCGCTGTCTCCATCGCTCTCCTCCTTCGTTCGGACGCTCAAACGTCGACCGAGCGGCGATGCCGCTCGCTACGAAGGCTATATCAGCGAACCAGCGAACCGGGACTAGGCAGCAGCCTGCGGCTGCTTCGGTTGCTGCGTGACACGGCGCAGCGAGGAGAGGAAGAGTGTCTTGTCGATCCGGCCGTTGAAGATTGGGACGCCCATCTCCATGCACTTCGAGATCACCTCGCGCCGCTTCATCTGCACTTCCTCGGCGAGCTCGGTGGGCGTCAAGTGAATGGCCACGCGTTTGTCTCCTCCTGTTGTTTGCGCCCCCGATTTTTATCGTCTCAGGCGGATGTGTCAATGCTATTCCTTGCAAATTGCGCCACATCAGGCGCGCGGGCCGCGCTCGGCGCAGTCGCCGGATCGCCTCCCGGCGCAGGTCTGGTCGTGGCCGGCCGCGAAGCACATCTACGATGTCGGCCACGATGGCCGACGAGGCACCGCCCGTTTCGCCCCAGACCCCGCCGCCCGCCAGCGACGCCGGCTCCTTCCTGGAGTCCGCTCATGGACACCGAGCTGTACTCGATCGGCGCCTTCTTCTGCGACGAGCATCCCGACCTCGTGGACGAGGTGGTCGCTCGCAGCGAGGACATCGAGCGACGCGGGCTCGAGACCTACTCCCGAGACAGCGGGGGGCCGATCGAGGAAAGCTTCGAGACCCTGCTGACCGGCCTCGCGGTTCGCTACTACAAGGCGGTCGCCGGGTAGACGTGACCCGCCACCAGCCTGTCGCGTCGCCTTCGGCTCCGCGCCCGGATGACTAGGAGCCCGTGGCTGCCGCGTCTGCTGCTGGGCGCGGTCGCGGTCGGCCTGTTCGCGGCCGTCGTCTCGCTCTCGATCGGCGAGGGTGGTCCGAAGAGGATCACGATCAGCGGCGGCGAGCAGACCCAGGAGCTGATCGCCGGCGTCCAGCAGGACGGGCCCTACCTCGGCTCGAGCGACGCGCCCGTGACGATCACCGTGTTCACGGACCTTCAGTGCGCGGGCTGCGACGACTACGAGCTGCAGACGGTCGATCCGCTGATCGAGGAGTACGCGCGTGCCGGCACGGCGCGCTTCGAGTTCCGGAACTTCTCCCTTGGCGAGGCCGAGACCACGAAGGCCGCCTACGCCGCGACCGCCGCCGGCGAGCAGGACCGGGAGTGGCAATACGTCGATCTCTTCTTCCGCAACCAGGACGAAGCCCCGGCGCACACCGTCTCCGACGAGTTCCTGGACGACATCGGCAACGCGATCCCCGACTTCGACCTGGACGCGTGGAGGGAGGCCCGGGACTCGCCCGAGGTCGCCGACCGTATCGATGACGACGTCACAGCTCGCCGCCGACCTGGGCTGCCGGCGTTCGGGCCGGCGGTCGTGGTCAGCGGTCCGGACGGCACCAAGCAACTCGACGACTCGCCGTCGAAGGACGAGATAGAGGCCGCGGTGGCAGTCGGTGGGCGGTTCCTAGCCCACCGCCTGGTCCTAGAATGGCTCCCTCTCGGGGCGTGGCGCAGCCTGGTAGCGCGCACCGTTCGGGTCGGTGAGGTCGCCGGTTCAAATCCGGCCGCCCCGATTGGCACCGGAGGCGGTCCAGTGGGGTGGATGGTGCACATCCTCCCGGCCAAACCCCCTTCCGGTGCGATCCCGCAACTCGACCCCTCCCTGGCGGAGAGTCACTGTCCCGCCCAGCGACAAAGGAGGCACCCATGCACGCAGTCGTCACTACGGTCACGGTCAACGACCGAGAGGCCGCCACGAGCCATTTGCGCGACCAGGTAGTGCCCGGGGTATCGCAGGCCCCAGGGTTCGTAGCCGGGTACTGGACACGGAAGGACAACACGGGCCTGGCGATGGTCCTCTTCGACTCGAGGCCGCCAAGGGGATGAGCGAGAGGGTGCCGTCGATGCTTACCGACGCAGTCGCACTCGAACATCGAGGTGCGCGAGGTCGTAGCGCACGCCTGACTCTCGTCCTCTCCGACGCCGGACGTGGAGGCCCGCGATGATCAGCGAGCGAGCGATGCGCGCGGTGCTGGTCGTGATCGGGGTGCTGAATGCCGCCTCCGGCGCCCTCGCCCTGATCGCGCCCGACACCTTCTTCGACCAGGTCGGCCACTACGGGGTCGAGAACTCCCACTACGTGGGCGACGTTGGCGCATTCGTGCTGGCCTTCGGGATCGCCGTGCTCGTCGCCGCCTGGCGGCCCACGTGGCGGGTGCCGGTGCTGGCCCTCGGGGCGATTTGGTACGGCCTCCACGCGCTCAACCACGCCTTCGACGTCGGCCAGGCGCGCAGCGACGCTCGCGGAATCTTCGACACGGCCTACATCGCGATCAGCGGCCTGCTGCTCGCCTACCTCGCCTGGGTGGCGGCCAGGCCGGAGGCGGCCGCAACGGACGGCAAGGAGGGAGAAGGGATGAAGGTGTTCGTGGCCGGAGCGAGCGGAGTGATCGGGAGGCCGCTCGTGCGCCAGCTGGTCGCCGCGCAACACGAGGTCACTGGGATGACCAGCAAGGCCGAGAACGCCGCCGCGGTCGAGGCGGCCGGCGCGACGGCCGTCGTCTGCGACGCGCTCGACGCCGAGGCGGTGGAGGTCGCCGTACGGGACGCCGGCCCGGAGGTCGTGATCAGCCAGCTCACCCGCCTTCCCCACGAGTACAACCCGCGGAAGATCGACTACGGGCCGACGAACCGGGCGCGAGCCGTGGGCGGCCACAACCTGATCGAGGCGGCGCGCGCCGCCGGTGTCAGTCGCTTCGTCACCCAGAGCGTCGCCTTCATCTACGCACCGGAGGGCGAGATGATCAAGGACGAGGAAGCGCGGCCCTGGACCGATGCGCCCGAGCCCTTCCGGCGCGGCGCCGGCTCCACGCTCGAGCACGAACGAGAGGCGACGCAGACGCCCGGGCTCGACGGCGTCGTCCTGCGCTACGGCCAGTTCTACGGTCCCGGCACCTACTACGCGCACCGACGGGAACATCGCCGAGCAGGTGCGTCGGCGCCGCTTTCCGATCGTTGGTCGCGGCGAGGGAATGTTCTCCTTCATCCACACCGACGACGCCGCCTCGGCCACGGTCGCATCGCTCGAGCGCGGGGCACCCGGCATCTACAACGTCGTCGACGACGAGCCGGCGCCATTGCGGGACTGGCTGCCCGTCTACGCGGAGGTGCTCGGCGCGCGGCGGCCGCTCCGAGTCCCCGACGTTCCTGGCCCGGCTGGTCGCCGGGCCCGTTTGCGGCGGCCTTCGCGACCCAGCTCCGTGGCGCCTCGAACGCCAAGGCGAAGCGCGAGCTGGGCTGGGAGCCGCGCTACCCGAGCTGGCGTCGTGGGTTTCGAGAGGCGCTTGGATAGGCTCCCTGGGGAAGCCGAACGATCACCGAGACCGAGGGCAGAAGGAGAGCTAGATGGCCTACTCAGTACCCGACCTTCCGTACGACTACGGCGCGCTCGAGCCCCACATCGACGAGCAGACGATGCGCGTCCACCACGACAAGCACCACCAGGCCTACGTCGACAAGGCGAATGCGGCGCTCGAGGGCACCGAATGGGCGGACTCCGACGTGGACGAGGTGCTTCGCAACCTCTCCTCGCTGCCGGACGACATCCGCACCCCCGTCCGCAACAACGCCGGCGGGCACTCCAACCACACCTTTTTCTGGCAGATCATGAGCCCCGATGGCGGCGGCGAGCCCGAGGGTGACCTGGCGGCTGCGATCGACGACGCCTTCGGCGGCTTCGATGCCTTCAAGGACGAGCTCAAGAACGCCGGGGTGAACCGGTTCGGCTCCGGCTGGGCATGGCTGGTCCACGACGGCTCGGGACTGGCGGTGATCAGCACGGCCAACCAGGACTCGCCGATCTCCGACGGCCAGACGCCGCTGCTCGGCGTCGACGTCTGGGAGCACGCCTACTACCTGAAGTACCAGAACCGCCGGCCCGACTACATCGGCGCCTGGTGGAACGTCGTCAACTGGCCCGAGGTGGCCAGCCGCTTCGGCGCGGCCTCCTGAGCCAAGGGCCAGCCGCCACACCTCCCGGCAAGTCGCAACCGGGCCGAGCGCCGGGCTGCTTGACATGCCGCGACCACGGCTCAAGTGGCGTCCGCACCGAGCCGATAGGGCAATCGGGAGTTGTCTCTTTGCATCGGTTTCCCCGCATCCTCGTCCACCCCGGCGCCCAGGTTCGTCGCCCTGCGCTCGGCGCCGGCGCGCCCGCCCTGACCGAGGGCGAGGAGCGCTTTCGGGCCTCGTTCGAGAATGCCCCCGTGGGGATGGCCCTGGTCAGCGTCGAAGCCGAGAGCCTGGGGCAGTTCATGTGGGTCAACAGGACGCTGTGCGAGATCGCCGGCCTGTCGAAGGAGCGGCTGTTGGGGCTGAACGTCTCGGCGATCGCGGGCGACGAGGACGTCGCCAGTGCCAGATCCGGGATCAGGCGGCTGCTCGCCGGCAACGAGCCGGTCTACTCGATCGAGAGACGGTATGCGCGCCCGGATGGCTCGGTCGTCTGGGTCGAGCTCCGCATGTCGCTGATCCGGGACGAGAGCGGCGACCCTCTCAACTTCCTCGCCCAGGTGGTCGACCTCACGGAGCGCAAGCAGGCAGAGGAGACGCGGGCGCACCTGGCCGCGATCGTCGAGTCCTCGGGGGACGCAATCGTCGGCCAGGACCTCGACGGAACGATCGTCAGCTGGAACCGGGGCGCCGAGCGCCTCTACGGATACCCTGCCGCCGAGGTGGTCGGGAAGCCCATCTCCCTGCTGATGAGCGAGGATCGCTCCGACGAGCTCGACGGGATCCCGGGGCGGATCCGGCGCGGGGAGCGGGTCGAGAGCCTGGAGACCGTCCATAGGGACAGAAACGGCGACTGGATCGACGTGTCGCTCTCGATGTCGCCGGTGATCGGGCCCGACGGCCGGGTCAACGGCGTCGCGGCGATCGCCCGGGACATCACCGAGCGCAAGGAGTTCGAGGCACAGCTTCAGTTCCTGGCCGATCACGACGTGCTGACCGGGTCTGTTCAACCGCCGGCGGTTCATCGACACGCTCTCGCACCACATCGACCTGGTGAACCGCTACGGGCCCGGGGGCGCGGTTTTGATCCTCGACCTCGACAACTTCAAGGAGATCAACGACACGCTGGGCCACAGCGCGGGGGACGAGACGATCCGCGCCGCCAGCGCGGTGCTCGAACGCAGGCTTCGATCCAGCGACGTCGTGGCTCGGCTCGGCGGCGACGAGTTCGCGGTGCTCCTCGCCCAGGCCGACGAGGAGCGAGTCGCGCCAAGTGGCCGCCGACCTGCTGGAGCTGTTGCGCCAGCAGCCCATCTTCGTCGCCGGACGCAGCGTCCGGGTCACGGCAAGCGTGGGCGTGGCGCTCTTCGAGCCAGGCCAGCGGCTGGATTCGGAAGGCCTCCTGGCGAGCGCCGACCTGGCGATGTATGAGGCCAAGGAGGCGGGTCGCGACCAGCTGGTGATCCACTCAGCCGCGCCCGAGCGGGAGACCCTCAACGAGGAGCGCCTGTCGTGGTCCGAGCGGGTGCGGAGCGCGCTGGCGAACGACGGCATGAGCCTGTTCGTGCAGCCGATCAAGGATCTCCGCTCCGGGCAGATCTCCCAATGGGAGGCGTTGGTGCGGCTCAGCGAGGGCGGCCAGCTGATCCTGCCCGGTGCCTTCCTGGGCGCGGCCGAGCGCTCCGGGCTGGTGGTCGAGCTCGATCGCTGGGTGGTGGCCCGAGCGATCGAGCTGATCGCCCGCCAGCGCCAGCTCGGCCACGACATCCGGCTCGAGGTGAACCTCTCCGGGCGCTCCGTCGGCGACGAGGAGCTGCCATCGGCGATCGAAGCGATGATCGCCGAGCACGGCATAGACGCCGACCGCCTGATCTTCGAGGTCACCGAGACGGCCGCGATCGCGAACATGGTCGAGGCGCGGGAGTTCGCCGAGTCGCTGACTCACCTGGGCTGTCGGTTCGCGCTGGACGACTTCGGGGCCGGATTCGGCTCCTTCTACTACCTCAAGTACCTGCCGCTGGACTTCCTGAAGATCGACGGCGACTTCATCCGCAAGCTGAAGGTCAGCGAGGTGGATCAGGTCCTGGTGCGAGGGATGGTCGAGGTCGCGAGGGGCCTGGGCCTGACGACGATCGCCGAGTTCGTCGAGGATGGGGAGACGCTCGAGCTCCTGCGCGACTACGGGATCGATTACGCGCAGGGCTTCCACGTCGGGCGCCCGGAGCCGGCGCCCACCAACGGCCACCTGGTCACCGGCGCGCTCCGCGCGGGTTGACGCCCGCCCGAATGGCCGGCTTCGAGCGCAGCTCGTGCGGCTGCGAAGCGCGGTCGCGTTCCGGGACGAAGGTCATCGCACGCTCGGCGAGGGCGGTGATCGTCAGGCTCGGGTTGACGCCCGGGTTGGCCGGTACCGCGGCCCCGTCGCAGACCACCAGGTCGAGGTAGCCGAAGGCACGGTTGCGGGCGTCGACGACGCCCCGCTCGGGGTCGGCGCCGATCACCGCGCCGCCGAGGATGTGGGCGGTGGTGGGGATGTTGAGGGATGACTCGGTCAGTGCGCTCTGCGGCATGCCGTCGATGCGCTCCGCGAACCAACGGGCGGCCCGCTCGGCCGGGGGAAGGTAGATGGGGTTGGGCCGGGTCGGATCCTGCTCCGTCTGCAGGCGGACGCCACGCCCCAGCCGGCGACGCTTGGGCTGCAGCCGCATCGCGGTGTCCAGCGACTGCATGACCAGCAGGATCACCGTTCGCTGGGACCATTTGACCGGCCACAGCAGGCGGGCGGTACGCAGGGGGTGGCGAAGCATCGCGGCGATCCACTTCAGCGGCCGCGTAACGCGGGTCCCAGGCCCGGTCATGGTCGTGAACAGGCGGCTCATCGCGTCGCCCGCCCGCCCGTATGTGACGACCTCGATGTGCGTGTCGGGATCGGGATAGATGCTCGAGGTGATCGCGACCGAGCGGGCGAAGTCGCGGCCGTCGTCGGGTGCCGTCACCGCCTGGATCGACTCCGAATTGGTCCGCACCAGTTCGCCGATTCGCGCCGAGAGGCGGGGCAGAGCCCCGCTGTGCCTGCAGTTGGCGAGCAGCTGGTTGGTGCCAAGGGCTCCCGCGGCCACCACCACGCCGCCCGCCGTCAAGGTCCGGGCCCGGCGTCGTAGCCATGCGCCGGGATGCACCGTGGTGACCGCGTAGCCGCCGGAGCCGTCGGCCGCCCCGAGCGGTCGGATCTCGATCGCCTCTCGCTCGGGCAACACCTCGGCGCCGAGGCGCTCCGCGAACCACAGGTAATTCTTGACCAGGGTGTTCTTGGCCCCGTAGCGGCACCCGACCATGCAGCTCCCGCAGCGGATGCAGCCCGATCGCGGCGGCCCCTCGCCCCCGAAGTACGGGTCCGGCACCTGCTTGCCCGGCTCGCCGAAGAAGACACCGACCCGCGTCTGCGCGAAGGTATCGGCGACGCCGATCTGGCCGGCGTACTCGCGCAGCAGCTCGTCGGCAGCGGTCATCCCCTCGTACTCGGTCACTCCGAGCATGCGCTCGGCGGTCTCGTAGTGGGGTCGAAGCTCCGCCTCCCAGTCGGCGAGGCCCTCCCACTGTGGGTCGCTGAAGAACGCCGGGCGAGCCCTGTAGAGGGTGTTCGCGTAGCCGAGGCTGCCACCGCCCACGCCGTTTCCGGAGACGATGAATACGTCCTTGAACAGCGTCAGGCGGAAGATGCCCCGCAGGCCCAGGCGCGGCGACCAGAAGTAGCGGCGAAGGTTCCAGGCCGACCTCGCGAAGTCATCGTCGCGGAAGCGCCTGCCGCACTCGACGACTGCCACCCGATATCCCTTCTCGGCGAGCCGCAGCGCCGAGACGCTGCCTCCGAAGCCTGAGCCGATCACGAGCCAGTCGTAGTCGTGGCCCGGCGCGGTCTTCATGGCGCCAGGATACGGGCGGATCGCGGCGGCGACCACCCTGATCGGGGTTGAGACACTCCACGGCATAGGATTTCGTCCACCCGCCGCGGCGGCACCGCAAGCACGAGGAGAGGAGAGGAGTTGGCCTACTTCAACGATGCGCAGGAGGTCTACGACACGCTGGGCAAGCTGTTCCAGGACCTCGCCCAGGACGAGGAGCTGGCGCCGAAGTTCCGCAAGGCGGACACGATCGTTCGCTACGAGTACCGGGAGCCCTCCTCGACGATCACGGTGCGTCTCCAGGAGGGCCAGCCGGGCGACGTCGACTTCGGCGAGTCCGAGATGGAGCCCGAGGTGGTGATGTCGATGGAGGCCGACACCGCGCACCGGTTCTGGCTCGGGCAGGTGAACGTGACGGTGGCGCTGGCGCGCGGCCAGATCAAGGCCAAGGGCCCGGTTGCGAAGATCCTCAGGCTGGTGCCGCTGACGAAGCCGGTGTTCCCGCGCTACAAGGCCCAGCTCGAGTCCCAGGGCCGCACGGACCTGATCGAGGTTTGACCTTCAAGGACTTCTACCAGTTCGCTTCGCCGACGCGGGTCGTATCCGGACGTGAGCTGATCGGGAGCGCGGGCTTCGAGTTCGCCAAGCAGGGGGCCGGGCGAGTGCTGTTGGTCACCGACCAGGTGATCCGCGGCACCGGACTGGTGGAGAAGGTCGAGGCCGGCGTCGCCGACGGCGGGCTCGAGGTCGCGGGCGTCTTCGACGACGTCCCGCAGGACTCCGAGACCGCGGTGGTCGCGCGATGTGCCGAGCAGGCCGCCGAGGCAGGCGCCGACAGCTTCCTGGCCGTGGGTGGGGGATCGGTGATCGACACCACCAAGGGCGCCAACGTGGTCTTCAGCCACGGCGGCGCGATCGGTGAGTGGGAGGGGGTGTTCCAGCTGCCGCGCGAGCGCGACGGGATGGGTCGGCCGCTGCCGCTGGCGCCGCTTGGAGCGATTCCCACCACCGCCGGCACGGGCTCCGAGGCCAGCCCGGTGGCGGTGATCAAGGACTCCGAGCGGGGCGTCAAGCTCTTCATCCTCGACTTCCCGCTTGCCCCGGACCTGGCGATCCTCGACCCCGAATCGACCGCGACCCTGCCGGCGCCGATCGCGGCGGCCACCGGAATGGACGCGCTCACCCATGCGATCGAGGGCGTCACCTCGACCGAGTGGAGCCCGCATGGAGACGCCTACGCGCTTCAGGCGCTGCGGCTGATCCGCGACAACCTGGAGCGCGCCGTCGCCGACACCTCGGACGAGGAGGCGCGCGGGAACATGCTGATCGCGGCGAATCTGGCGATCGCACCGACGGGGTGCGGCGCCACCGGCATCACCCACTCGATGTCGCATCCCTGCGGGGCGCGCTTCGGCGTTCCGCACGGCGTCGCCAACGCGATCAACCTGCCGCCGGTGATCGAGTTCAACGTCATGGCCGGCGACGAGGTGGCCGACCAGTTCCGCGGCGCGGCCGAGCTTCTCGGGGTCGACGCCGCGGGCGGGAGTGAGTCGATCGGGCGGGCGCTCGCCGATCACGTCCGTGAGCTGCGGACGCGTCTCGGCCTTCCGGGGCGCCTATCGGAGGTGGGCGTCCCCGAGGAGGGCATCTCCCAGCTGGCCGAGGACGCGATGGGCGAGGGCTCGACGCTCGTCAACCCGCGCGAGACGTCGGAGGAGGAGTTCGCCGAGCTGTTCAGGCAGGCGCTGTGAGCGCGAGCGACGAGGCTCGAGCCTGGGCGGAGACCGTGCAGGCGGTGGCCAAGGATCGCGACGCTCGTCTATGAGCCGGTCGGGGGAATCAACCCGGTCGGCGGGCCGGTGGCGCTCTGTCCGGGGGGCACGAACCGGATCACCGGGCAGCTCGCCGACGGCTTCTGGGGCGCCTCGTGCGACGCCGACGAGCACGAGGAGGGCGGGCTGTTCTCCAAGGCCGTGCTTCCCGGCGCCCTGCTCGCCAAGTCGCAGGTGCCGGACCTGGCAAAGGTGATGCCCCCGTTCAACGTCGAGTCGATCGAGCGCCGCCCGGACGAGCTGGTCATGCAGCGCGCCTCGCGCAGGAAGGTCGAGTTCGAGAGCCTGGATTTCAACAAGCGCTTCCTGGCGACCGTGCCCAGCGAGCACGACCCGGTCGCGCTCCGCGAGATCTTCAGCCCGGCATTCCTGGACTGGGTGACCACGATCGACAACGAGATCGACTTCGGCGTCTCAGAGCAGCAGCTGTGGTTCCTGTGGCGGCTGGGCGAGCGCACTCGCGATCAGCTCGAGGCGGCGCTCGACAACGGCGGCGAGCTGTTCAAGCGGGTGCGCAACGAGGTCGAGGAGTCGGGCGTCCACACCTACCCGGCGGGTCCCTGGCACGCCGGACTGGAGCCGTTCCCGGACGGCTAGGGAGTCTTCTACCGGCCGTCGCTTCTAGGCCTTGCGCTTTCGCAACTCCCGCCGCGCCGTTCGTTGAAGCGGATCGACCTGCCCAGGGTGCCCCGGTAGCGGCCCAGGATCCCCTTGTTCGGGGAGCTCGAGGCCCCCGACGAGCTTGTGGGGCACGAGCGCCCAGCCCCTGCCGGCGCCGAACCAGGTCGCCCCGGACCTGGAAGTTCTCCCGCCAGCTGAAGTCGGGATCGTGGGCGTGGGCGGTGAGGCAGGCGCGTCCCTCGGCCAGCGGCAGGCCCGCAGGCTCGGCTCCGAGGGCGATCCGGCGCGCGTCGGCGTCGACGCTGACCGGGAGGCGCGCGGCGAGCGGGAAGCCGTCCGGTGCCACCCAGGCGAGCACCGCGGTCGGGTAGCGGCGACCGAGCTGCTCGATCCCCGCGTCCCAGGCGAGGGAACCGCCCGTGGGTGGCTCGCGCGGCCTCGAGCGGCTCCTCGGCTGTGCCCCGAGCGAACCTCTTCGATATGGGTTCCGTGGCATTCGGGCTGCTTCGCCAGGTCGCCGTCGGGCCACACGAAGACCCGCTCCGGGCGCACCTTGATGTAGATGCGGTTGACGTACCACCCGAACATGCCACGCACGATGCGCGGCAGCAGCACGGACCTGCCGCGCGGCAGCTTGACCACCGCTTCGCGCTCATAGCGCTCTAGGTTGGCCTCCAGGTCGCGGTCATCGACCTCGGCCATCCCCTGCACGAGCACCTGGATCCCGCTCTGGATGCCGGAACCGGTCGGGTCTGAGAACAGAAACGCCACCTGCGGGTTGCGACGAGCGTCGTTGGCCTTCTTCGGATAGCCCAACCCGGTCGTGGTGTCGAGCGTCGGCGCCCCGGACGAGTAGAAGGGCGTCACCGGCCAGACGATCGGCTGCTGGCGGGCGTCGACGGTCGTGTACTCGCAGGTGATGAAGCGCTCGAAGGCGTCGCGGACCTCCTGCGGCAGGGTGGCGGTCACGAGCGAAACATAGTCCGAGCGATCGCTCCTCCGAGCGCCGGGCGCTCAGTAGCCGGGTTCGCCGGGGAGGACCACGCGCAGCGCCTCGCCCTCGCGGACCACGCGCGGCACGACCGGCTCGATCGGTCGGTCGTGAGCCGCCGCGAGCACCTCGTCGGAGCTCGAGTACGGCAAGAGCGACTCCAGGTGCTTGATCGTCGGGAAGACGAGAGGCAGGTCGTCCCCATGGTGGCGTTCCAGAGCCTCGGCCGGCGAGATCCAGGTCGCCTCGGTCGTCTCTGCTCCGTCCGGCCTGGCCCGCGAATGAGGCGGCGCGAGGGTCACGTAGAAGCGAGTGTCGAAGCGAACGGGCGCGGCCTCCGGAGTGATCCACCGCGACCACGGGCGCAGGTCGGTGTGCGCCGGCAGCTCGATTCCGGCCTCCTCGCCAAGCTCGCGCGCTGCGCAGGCGCGGTGCGCGAGGTCCTGACGCTCCGCGTCGGTCGTCCCGCCTTGGGCCTCCGCCGCCACATCGTCGGGTTCGACGACGCCGCCCGGGAACACCCAGACGCCGGGCATGAAGCTCGACTCGGGGCTGCGGCGCACCAACAGGACCTCGATCGCGCGGGCCCCGTGGCGCGCCTCCATGCCGAAGCAGAATCAGCGACGCGGCCGCGCGTGGAGTACTCGGCTTCATTATGGGGGCCTCACCCTAGCGGCCGATTCGTTCTAGGCTTGTGGCTGTGCGGAATCGCAGGTTGCTCGCATGCTCGTCCATCTGCGGGGCGTTGGCCTGCATCCTGATCGCAGGGGCGCCCGGCAGCGGCGGCCTGGCAGGGGCCCGCCTCGTTCAAGGTCGGCGCGGCCACCGTCAGCTTCACCCCGCCGCGCGCGGGAGCGCTGGCGCACGACCCGGCCGACTGCGACTCGACCGGGACCTTCAACGGGCCGCGCCACTTCGCGTTCGAGGAGCCCTACAAGGACCAGCAGTCCTCCGGCCACTACGACTTCGGCGACCAGTTCGTCGACTGCAACGGCAACGGGCGCTGGGACGGGAACCTGCTCGGCGGCGGCGCCGACTCGCCGCGCTTCTACAACCACGTCGCCGACAGCGTCGGCGCTCGAGCGATGGTCGTCTCGAACGGCGGGCGAACGATCGCGGTGGAGGTGCTCGACAACGAGGGGGCGTTCAACGTCTACCTCCAGCGGATCCGCCAGCAGGTCGCGGCCGACGGTGTCCACCTCGACGGGATCTACATCAGCTCCAACCACGACGAGTCGGCCCCGGACACGATCGGGATCTCCGGCGTCAACCAGCTGACGTCGAGCGTCAACGCATACTTCGCCGACTACATGGTTCGGAAGGCGGCGACGGCCATCGAGCAGGCCGCGGGCCGGACGCGCCCGGCGACGATCCGCTACGCCGAGGCCAAGGAGCCCGCGAACCTGCGTCAGTGCTGGTCGTCGTACCCCTTCGTCGACGACCAGCTGATGCCGAGCCTCCAGGCGGTCAGCCGCCAGGGCGACGTGATCGCGACCCTCGCCGATGTGAGCCAGCACGCCGAGACGCTGGGCTTCAATCCCGACGAGGCGCAACGACGCTGGGTCAGCGCCGACTGGATCCACTTCTTCCGCCGCAACCTCGAGCGCCGGTTCGGCGGGGTCGCGATCGAGATGGCCGGATCCGTCGGCAGCAACGAGACGCCGGAGGTGTTCGGGAAGGCGATCTCGTCGATTCCCCAGCGCTTCATCGACGAGAGCCATCCGGCGGGCTGCCGCACCCTGTTCGACCCCTCCGGCCAGCCGGTCCCGGTGGGCTATGAGCGCGAGACGGCGGTGCTCGGTCAGACGCTCGGCAGATCGGTGGCCGCGGCGCTCACCAACCAGGCTCGGCCGTCGAGCTCGAATGCCATCTGGGGGGTCCGCAAGGACATCTGCATCCCGCTGACCAACCAGCTGTTCTCGATCGGCGCCCACGCCGGCGTCTTCGCGGAACGGCCCGGATTTACGAACAACTGCACCCAGGAGTTCCCGGTGGCCCCGAACGGAGCCACCTCAGGCGACGAGATCAAAAGCCAGGTTGCGGCATTCCAGATCGGCGACGGCATCTTCGCATCGGTGCCCGGAGAGGTGTTCCCGTTCACCTACCTGCGCGGGTTCCTCGGCCCCGCCGACATGCCGCATCCCCAGTACGGCCTTTCCCCTTGGGTCATCCGCCACATGCACGCGCCCTTCCGCTTCATCGACGGCCTCGGCGAGGACATGCTCGGATACATCTTCCCCCGAGGAAACAGCGTGGGAGTTCCCGGCGAGAACGGCAACTCCCTCGACCCGGACGACACCGATCGCTTCGGCTGTGGCCATTCGGACGACTCCGAGGCGGCCAGCTCACAGACCGGGAACATCGCGGGGGTTGCGCTGGTCCAAGTGCTCGACAGCCATCTCGGCCAGCCCGAGGCGGTCGCTCGCGGACGCTACGTGTTGCCCGACGGCTCACTCTCCAGGGACCCCCTCGGCGGGCCCGAGATCAAGTGCGACGTCGACACCCAGTTCCACTTCGCCGGGCGCGCGGTGGCCGTCTGGGTCGCCGGGCACGGACGCCTGCGGCCGGCGGCGTGGATGTCGCTGGACGGCCGCCGGCAGAGCCGCCCGGACCGCAACACCCGGGGCTACTTCACGGCTGACGGCAAGCGGCACTGGCTGGACGTCTTCGATCCGATCAGCTGACGGCTCACGGCTGACAGGCCGGAGAGCGGTCCTGCAAGCTGCGCGCCGGCCCGCGGTGGCGGCGCGCGCCTGCCTCGGTGAGGCGTAAGGCTTGGGTAAGCTGGCGCGCAATGGAGGCGCAAGCTCAGACGGCCCAGCTGTGGATCTGCACGTCCTGCGGGTTCATCTACGACCCCGAGGAGGGCGATCCCGACGGCGGGATCCCACCGGGCACTCCCTTCGACGAAATCCCGGACGACTGGTTCTGCCCCGTCTGTGGGGCCCGCAAGGCGGACTTCGAGCCCTACGAGGACTAGCCAGATGGCGCCTTTTTGCCGGATAGCGGCAAGAAGGCGCCAGGCGCTCCGCTGAGCGCGGCGGGCGTCGGGGCGCTACGCGGCCTGGGCGAGGTCCGCGGCGGGCTTCTCGCCGCGGGCGGAGGCGAACGCGGCCAGGATCGAGGCGGCGACGATCTCGACCAGGCGCTGGAGGTCGAGCTTTGGAAATCGTCAGCGGTGGCATCAGGACGACGACGTCGCCAAGGGGACGCACGATCGCTCCCCGCCGGCGCGCCTCGAGCGCCACCCGGTGGCCGAGCCGAAGCGCCGGGTCGTGCTGTCCGAGGTCGATCCCGGCCATGAAGCCCCGCCCCCGCACCTCGGCCACCCCCGGCAGCCTGGCCACCTCGGCGAGCAGCTCGCCGAGCAGGCGGATCTTCGGCTGGAGGCGGACCAGCGTTCCCTCGGACTCGAAGACGTCGAGGTTGGCGAGCGCGGCGGCGCAGGCGAGCGGGTTGCCGGTGAACGTGTGCCCGTGGAAGAAGGTGCGCCCTGCCTCCGCGGCGCCGAGGAATCCCTCGTAGACGCGCTCGGTCGTCAGCGTCGCCGCGAGGGGCATGTAGCCGCCGGCGATGCCCTTGCCGAGGCAGAGGAAGTCCGGCGCGACGCGCTCCTGCTCGCAGGCGAACATGGTCCCGGTGCGCCCAAAGCCCGTCGCGACCTCGTCGCAGATCAGCAGCACGTCATGGCGCTCCGTCAGCTCGCGGACCTGGCGCAGATACCCAGGGGGGTGCACCCTGATCCCGGCCGCGCCCTGGACCAGCGGCTCCATGATCACGGCCGCGATCTCCTCGGCATGGATCTCGAGCACGCACTCGAGCTGGGCGGCGTCTCCGGGCTCGACGCGGTGCGCCTGGAACAGGAGGGGAGAGTAGGCCGCGTGGAAGAGGTCGATGCCGCCGACCGAGACCGCCCCCAGGGTGTCGCCGTGGTAGGCGTTTCGCAGGCAGACGAAGGAGGTGCGCCGTCGGTGCTGGCCTCCGAGCTGCTGCCAGTACTGGAACGCCATCTTGAGCGCGATCTCGGTCGCGCTCGAGCCCGAGTCCGAATAGAAGACGCGGCCCAGGCCGGGCGGCGCGAGCTCGACCAGGCGCGCCGCCAGCTCGGCCGCGCCCCGATGGGTGAGGCCGAGCATGGTCGAGTGGGCCACCCGGTCGAGCTGTTCGCGTATCGCCTGGTCGATCAGCGGATGACGATGGCCGTGGACGTTGCACCAAAGCGATGAGACTCCGTCGATGTAACGCCTTCCCTCCGAGTCCACCAGGTCGGTGCCCTCGCCGCCCTCGATCGCGAGGGGCTCCTCGCGACACCAGTCGCGCTGCTGGGTGAACGGGTGCCAGAGATGGCGGTGGTCGAGCTCGCCGACGGCTGTCGAGGGAGAACCGAGTGACGCCTGCCGATCCCTCATCTCAGATCGACATTAGATGGAGCCGCGGCGGAATCGGCGGCCGAGCTCGTCTCCCGCAGAGCAGGTGCTAGCGGCGTCCCGCGGCGATCGCCCAGGCGATGAACAGCGCCTGGACCGGCAGCCGAAGCCAGAGCGCCGGCCGTCCGCCGGGCACCCGGTAGCGGTCCGGGTTGAGCGCCATGTGGAGGTTCGCCGGGAAGACCGCGACCAGGGTCGCCACGCTCCACCAGGCGGCCACGCGGCGGGTCCGCGGGTGCATGACGCCGGCGCCGCCGGCCATCTCCGCGACGCCGCTCGCGTAGACGATCGCGCGGCGGCGAGAGGGCAGCCAGTCGGGGACGATCGACTCGTAGTTCCGGGGGATCACGAAGTGCATGACGCCCGCGAAGACGAAGAAAGGCCCGAAGAGGCGGCGTCCGCTCACAGCCTCGAGCCTACGCGACCCGGCGCCTCTGTGTGATGTTGATCACACAGACAACCATTGTGCCCTGACAATGATTGCGTCTATGCAATGATTGATGATGTGGAAGGAACGCTCAGCGGAACTGAATCCGGCCGTCAAGACCGACGCCGAGGCGCGCGAGATCGCGCATCGTCTCGGCGCCGTCATGTACGCGCACCGCCACGACGGCGGGCGAGTTCTTTCGCACCCTGGAGGAGAGCGGGCTGACGCTGACGCAGTGCAAGGTGCTGACAGCCCTGGCCCCCGGGGCGACACGGCGAGCCTCAGGCCGCCAAGGACATCGCCGCGCGAACCGGGGCCTCGCTCCCGACGGTGAGCCGCGCCGTCGACGTGCTGGTGCGCAGGAACCTCGTTCGCCGCGACGAGGACACCGAGGATCGCCGGATCCGCAACCTCACCCTCACCGAGGACGGCGAGCGTCTGGCGCGCCAGCTCCTCGCCGCCCGCATGGACGGCCTGGCGATCTTCATCGCCGGGCTCGACCCAGACCCAGCGCCGCAAGCTCGCGGCTGCAGTCGACTCGCTGCTGGAGCGCGAGGAGGTCGCCACCGCGTACCGCGAGCTGAAGGAGGACTTGAAGTGACCCGCTACCGCCACCTGATCACCGACGCCAACCGCAAGTGGTGGACGCTCGGCGCGATGTGCTTCGCGCTGTTCATGATCATGCTCGACAACACGGTCGTCAACGTCGCGCTGCCCTCGATCGAGCGCGACCTCGGAGCCAGCCTGTCGAGCCTCGAGTGGACGATCAACGGCTACACCCTCGCGTTCGCCGTGCTGCTGGCGACCGGTGGGCGCCTCGGCGACATCTTCGGCCGGCGTCTGACCTTCCTGATCGGCGTGATCCTGTTCTCGATCTCGTCCGCCACCGCCGGCCTGGCCCCCGACACGACCGCCCTCGTCGCCAGCCGCGTGGTCCAGGGAATCGGCGGCGCCCTGATGATGCCGGCGACGCTGTCGATCGTCACCAACGCCTTCCCCGCCGCCGAGCGAGGCAGGGCGATCGGCACCTGGGCAGGGGTCTCGGCGCTGGCGCTGGCGATCGGCCCGGTGCTCGGCGGCTTCCTGACCGAGGACGTCTCCTGGCGCGCGATCTTCTTCATCAATCTTCCCGTCGGCCTGGGCGCCGTGGCTGGCCTGCCTGTTCGCGGTGCGCGAGTCGCGCGACGAGACGGTCGGGCGCGAGGTCGACTACCTCGGCGTCGCCACCCTGACGGGCGGGCTCACCGCGCTGGTCCTGGCGCTGATCGAGGGCAACTCATGGGGTTGGGGCTCGGCCTCGATCCTCGGCCTGCTGGCCGGCTCGGTGGTCCTGCTCGCGGCCTTCGTCCTGGTCGAGCTCAAGGTGAAGACGCCGATGGTCGAGTTCCGCCTGTTCGCGAGCCGCAACTTCGTCGGCTCGAACGTGGTCGCGCTGATCGTCACCTTCGCGATGCTGTCGCAGTTCTTCTTCCTGGCTCTCTACATGCAGAACATCCTCGGCTACTCGCCGCTCCAAGCCGGCGTCCGCTTCCTGCCGGCGACCCTGATGATCGTCGCGATCGCGCCGATCGCCGGCCGGCTCACCGACCGGATCGGCGCCCGGATTCCGATCGCCGTCGGCCTCTCGCTGGTCTCGGCGGCGATGTTCTGGCTGACCACCATCGACACGTCGACGACCTACGGGGACCTCTTCCCCTCGTTCATCCTGATGGGCATCGGCATGGCGCTCGTCATGTCCCCGATGTCGACCGCGGCGATGAACGCCGTCGCCGACGCCAAGGCCGGGATCGCCTCCGGGATCCTGTCGATGAACCGGATGATCGGCGGCACGCTCGGGGTCGCGGTGATCGGCGCCGTCTTCCAGGGCGCCGCGCGTTCGCGGCTCGACGACCTGCTGAGCGGATCGGGGCTGACGGCCGCCCAGCGCAGCGACATCGCCCATGGGCTCGGTGGCGGTGTGTCGAGCGTTCCGGCCGGCGTGGACCACGCGCAGGCCGCCCAGGTGACCTCGGCCGCCCACGACGCCTTCATCGGCGCCTTCGCCTCCTCGATGAGGGTCGCCACCGCCGTCACGGTGACCGGAGTCGTGGTCGCCGTGACGCTTGATTCGCTCCAAGCGCGAGGCCCAGCCGGAGCCCGAGCTTGCGGCCGCCGCGGCAACCCCCGCCGCCGAGCTGGCGACCGGCGAGCACGCCACCACCTAGCTCGGTCGCTCCCGCGGATTCGCTTCCGCGACTCAGGACCTGGATCGGGCGCGGGTCCGCCGTTCGCGGTAGGCCCGCACCTTGGCGCGGTTACCGCAGACCGCCATGTCGCACCAGGTCCCCGAGCGGTTCTTCGATTCGTCGTAGAAGGCCCACTGGCAATCGTCCGCCGGGCAGGCCTTGAGGCGCTCCCAGGTGCCGTCGACCATCGCCTCGTAGACGATCGCCACGATCGGGGCGACCACGGCACCCGGGCCCGACCCGCGCACGGCCAGCGCTGGCTTGCCTTCGTCGAGGTCGAAGCTCACCGAGAGCGTCGCATCGGAGATCGCCTCGTTGAGCGCCTCGATCGCGTCCCGCTCGAGCGCCGCGCCGTTGTTGGCCTGGAGCAGCCGGCGAAGCGCCTCTCGCAGCTCGACCGCCTGCTGCATCTCGCGCTCGCCCACCCTGACCCCCTTGGGTAGCAGGTCGTGCTCGCCCAGCCAGGAGGCGAGCGCCTGGGGGCTTTCGAGCTCGTCTGTACCCGTCTCGACGTCGAGCGTGTTGACGAACTGGCGAGCCAGCTCGAGCTGTCCCGGTGCCGCCTGGCTGCTCATGTTCGGATTGTAACCATTATTGACCCTTGACAGGTTAGCGTAACCAGTATAGAGTGGTCATCGGTTAGCAGCAGGCAAGCAACCCGCATAAGGAGGTCCACCGATGGATG
The DNA here is from genome assembly GCA_963760665.1 of uncultured Actinomycetes bacterium. Taxonomy (GTDB): domain Bacteria; phylum Actinomycetota; class Thermoleophilia; order Solirubrobacterales; family 70-9; genus AC-56. The sequence continues at coordinate 401,473 of CAVXDS010000006.1, read as the reverse complement.
CCCCGATGTACTCGTACCTGTCGGCGAGCGAGCTCGATCTTGGGCGCGCTCGGGACGTCCGAGCTCGCGATCGCCTGGTTGCCCGGTGGAAGTCGCCGAAGCTCGACCGCGCCCTGGCGAAAGGGGTGCCCCCCGAGACCAGCGGGGCGCTGCTCCTTCGGGCTCGAACCCTCCTAGGCCCGCGCGCTCGCCATGAGCTGAGCCGAGCTCTGCAGCGCATCCTGCGGGAGCGTCGCGTGCGCCTTGGCCGGGCGCGCGCATGCCGGTGCGCCGGAACGAGGTCATGGACGCTCGCGATGACCTGAACCTGCTTGCTCGGCGTCTTCTCGCTCCCGCGCCGGTCGACGTGCGCGGTGTCGCGCAGGTGCGCCTATTGCTCAGCGATGGGTCCGGGCCTCTGTTCTGGCGCCGAAGCGCCGACGACCTGAGAGGGCGGGTCCGCGAAGCGATCGAAGCCCTCGAGCTCAACGCGTCACACGAGCCAGCTCCGGCTGGCGGAAGGGAGCCAGTGCGATGAACACGCTCATGAACTCACTCCTCGCCAAGGCGTGGATGGACGAGCTCAACCACCGGGCCTCAGAGTCGGCCAGGATTCGGGAGCACCGAGATCGAGCTCGGGCAGCGGCTCGACCGGAACCGAGCCGAGCCGCTCGATCGCGTCGCGATTGGAGCGTTGCACGACCGACGGATCGCCGGGCCAGGGCGTGAGCACGACCAGCGCCACCTCGAGGCCGACGGCTCGCGCCGCCTCGATCGTGAGCAGCGTGTGGTTGATCGTCCCCAGCCCGGGGTCCGCCGCGATCACAACCGGCAACCCGAGGTCCCGGGCGAAGTCGCGGACCAGGTAGCCGAGCGTCAGCGGCACCAGGAGCCCGCCGACGCCCTCCACCACGAGAGCGTCCGCGCGTGCCGAGGCATCCCGCGCGGCTGCAAGCAGCCGCGCGGGATCGATCGGGTCGCCGGCCAGCTCGGCGCCGAGGTGCGGCGACACCGGCGGGCCGTAGCGGTAGGGGGCTATCTCGTCGTCCGGCTGGGCCGAGCCGGCGGCGCGGCGTAGCAGGGCGTGGTCCGGCTCGCCACCCTCTTCGAGGCCGCTGGCCGCGGGCTTGAAGACCCCGACCTGGGCGCCTGGCGGCGAGGAGCGACCGGGCGATCACCGCGGCCACCACCGTCTTCCCGACCTCGGTGCCCGTGCCGGTGACGAAGAAGCCGCGCACCCAGGAGCTACGCTGCGCGCGGCAGCCGCGAGGCCCGGGAGATTCGCTGCTCGAGGCCCCGGCGCGACGATGTCCAGCTCCTCCGCCGCATGGGCGATCACGTCCGCCGCCGCCGAGAGCTCGTCGGCTCTGTGGTTGGCCATCACCGAGAGGCGCAGCCGCGAGGTCCCCTCGGGCACGGTCGGCGGCCGGATCGCCTGCGCGAAGGCGCGGCCCTCGAGCGCCCGCTCGCAGAGCGCCATGGCCCGCCTCGCCTCCCCGACGATCACCGGGATGATCTGGGTGCGCGAGGCGCCCACGTCGAGCCCGTGGCCCGCGAGGGCATCACGCAGGATGGCGCCGTTTCGCCGCAGCTGCTCGACCATTCCGGGCTGCCGGTCGAGCAGGGTGAGGGCGGCGAGCGCCGCGCCGATCACGGGAGGTGGCAGGGCGGTGGAGAAGATGAACGGCCGGGCGGTGTTGATCAGGAGATCGACGATCTTCGGCGCTACCGCAGACGTAGGCGCCGTAGCTCCCCAGCGTCTTTCCGAGCGTGCCGACGACCACGTCCACCTCGCCGGACAGCCCCGCCTCGGCGACAGCGCCGCGCCCGCCGGGGCCCAGCACGCCCGTCGCGTGAGCCTCGTCGACCATCAGGCGGCAGCCGTGGCGGCGCGCGAGCTCGAGCAGGTCGGCGATCGGGGCGACGTCGCCGTCCATCGAGAAGACGGCGTCGGTGACGATCAGCCCACCCTTGCGGCCCTCCTTGCGCAGTCCCCAGGACAGATGCTCGAGGTCGGCATGGCGGTAGATGAATCGCTCGGCGCGCGAGATCCGGCAGCCGTCGATGATGCTGGCGTGATTGAGCTCGTCGGAGAACACCACCTGGCCGCGGCCCGCAAGCACGGCGATCGTCCCGAGGTTGGCCAGGTAGCCCGATCCGAACAACAGCGCCGCCTCGTATCCCGAAAACGCGGCCAGCCGCTCCTCCAGCCTGGCGTGCAGGGACATGTTCCCCGAGACCAGGCGGGAAGCGCCCGCGCCGGCGCCGAAGCGCTCCCCGGCGTCCGCGGCCGCCTGGCGCACGCGGGGATGGTCGGCGAGGCCGAGGTAGTTGTTGGAGCACAGCAAGAGGACCTCTGCGCCGTCGAGCGTCACCCGCGGCCCCTGCGGGCTCTCGATCAGCCTCAGGCGCCGGTACAGCCCCGCCTTGCGAAGCTCCTCGAGGCGGTCGGCGACGTCGCTCACGGTGGACCTAGTCGCCCCAGCCCGCCGGATCGGGATAGGGCGGCGGCTTGTGCTTCTTCTTGACCACCCGGAGTTGCGTCGACGGGTCCCAGAAGTTGGCCTCGGCCTGACGGTCGATCAGCTCGTCGATCGGCGTCGGAGGCGGTTCGCCCTCGAGCCAGCCGGAACGGTTGTCCGGCCGGGGGTTGGCGCCGTTGTCGGGCTGTCGCGCCACGTTCAGGCCAAGTTCCTCGAACATCGCGCGATCGTCGGCGGGCTCGGCGCCCAGGGTGGTCAGGAAGTTCCCCATCATCACCCCGTTGAGGCCCGCCTTGACGGCCAGCGGCTGTAGCTCGTGCAGATTCTCGACCCGGCCGCCGCAAAGCCGGAAGAGGGCGTCCGGGAGGATGAGGCGGAAGATCGCCACCCACTTGACGACCTCCCACGGGTCCATCAGCGGCCGGTCGCCGAACTTGGTCCCCTGCCGCGGGTTGAGCAGGTTGATCGGCACCGACGTCGGATCGATCTCGGCCAGCTCGAAGGCCATCTCCACCCGCTGGCGGGGCGACTCGCCGAGATTGAGGATCCCACCGACGCAGGTCTCGAGCCCGGCCTCCTTGACCGCGTCGATCGTGCGCGTGCGGCCCTCGTAGCGGACCGTGGTGCTCACCTCCGGGTAGTAGGAGCGCGCGGTCTCGACGTTGTGGTGGACACGCTGCACGCCTGCGTCGGCAAGGCGGTTGGCGCGATCGGCCGAGATGTGGCCGATCGACACGCAGCGCTTCAGGTTGGTGTGCTCGGCGACCAGCTTCGCGCCATCGACGATCTTCTCGAAGTCGCGCTTCGAGAGCCCCTGCCCCTGAGTGACCATGCAGAACCGGTGCGCGCCGGCCGCTTCCGCCGCCTTGGCGTGCTCGAGGATCTGCTCCGCGTCCATCATCGCGTGCATCGGCGTGTCCGCCTCGGCGTAGCGCGACTGGGCACAGAAGCCGCAGTCCTCCGCGCAGCCCCCCGACTTGGCGTTGACGAGCGAGCACATGTCGGTCGAGTCGCCGAACCGCTCGGTGCGCACCTCCCAGGCGCGCTCGACGAGCCGGGTGATCTCGTCATGCTCTGAGATTCCGGCCAGCTCCATGGCCTCGTCGAAGGTGATCAGTGGCGACATCGCCGGCAGACGGCAAGGCTAGGCGGCGCTTCGGACGGCCAAGCCTCTGGCCGGCGAGCCCCAGGCTACGCTCCGACGCCGGCCGCTGTCAAGCCATCGGCGTCATAGGATGCGTGCCCTGCCGGGGCAGCTGACCTTCTGGAGGCGACGCGCGGTCGCCGGGCTCACCGTGGTCGCGGTGGGAGTCGCCCTCTGGGCGGCCCTCGCCGACGGGATCACCCCAAGGGGAACCGATGCCGGCGACTTGACCGCGAGGCGGCTCGCCGGCCAGCGACTGGTGGCCGGCTTCGAGGGCCGACCGCGGCTGCCGCAGGCGCTCGAGCGCGATGATCCGGCGACGGGCGGCTGGCCGGCGTGATCCTGTCCGCCGACGACCTCCGAGGCCGCGATCATGCCCGCGGGCTGATCCGGCGTCTGCAGGCGATCCATCGGCCCAAGGGCCTGCGGGATCCCATTGCTGGTCATGATCGACCAGGAGGGCGGGCTCGTGAAGCGACTTCCGGGAGCCCCTGACGCCTCGGCACAGGAGATGGGCCGGCGAGGCGCCGACTACAGCCGCCGCCAGGGCGCCCGCACGGCGCGCAACCTGAAGGGCGTCGGAGTCAACGTCGACCTGGCGCCGGTGCTCGACGTCGGTCGGCCCGGCAGCGCGATCCGCGCCCAGCACCGGAGCTTCGGGGGCAGGCCGCGCCGCGTGATCCGGACCGCGATTCCGTTTGCCGCCGCGATGCAGAAGCGGGGCGTCGGCGGCGACCGCCAAGCACTTCCCGGGCCTGGGCGCGGCGCCCGGGAGCACCGACCTCGCGGTCCAGCGGATCCGTCTGGCGCGCGGCCGAGCTGCGGCGCGTCGACGAGCGGCCATACCGGCGCGTTCGCCGCAAGCGACGGCGACATGGTGATGATCAGCACCGCGATCTACACGCACTTCTCGCACCGGCCCGCGGCGTTCTCGAAGCGGATCGCGACCGGGGAGCTTCGCTCCAGAGCTGGGGTTCGGGGGCGTTTCGATCAGCGATGCGCTCGAGACGGAGTCGGCGCGTCACCTTCGGCGGGCCGGCCAAGGTCGGCGTCGCGGCGGCCAGGGCCGGCACCGACCTTCTGCTGTTCACGGATTTCCACGGCGCCGCTCGAGCGGGGCGGGCGCTGACCCGCCGCCTGCGCTCCGGCGAGCTGGCGCGCCCACCGTTCGAGCACTCCGTCCGGCGGGTGCTGGACCTGCGCTCCCGGATCGCCGCCGGATAGCCACCGGGCGGCGCCCGTCGCCCGCCGAACGTCGAGCATCCGTGTTACCGTCGCACCGGATGACGAGGCGCAGGGATGCGCGGGTGCGGGAGTTGGAGCGAGGCCGGCGAGGCCCGATCATGTCCGTCTCGCAGGCGCCTTGCGATCGCGGTCTTCGCCACCGTGGCGGCGACGGGCGCGCTGGCGGTGGCCGGCTCCGGAGGCCCGGTGGACGGCCATGGTCAAGCGGCGGCCGCCGCCCAATCACGGCCGAACGTGGTGGTGATCGAGTCCGACGACCAGACGGTCGAGTCGATGCGGGTCATGAATCGCGTCAACTCGCTGATCGGCGACAAGGGAGCGACGTTTCAACAACAACTTCGTCAACTTTTCGCTCTGCTGCCCGTCGCGCGCCACCTTCCTCACCGGCCAGTACGCGCACAACCATAAGGTCGTCGACAACGCTCCGCCCGATGGCGGCTTTCCCAAGTTCGAGTCGCTGCACGGGAACAACAACCTCGCGGTCTGGCTGCACGAACGCCGGCTACAACACCGCGCTGATCGGGAAGTACCTGAGCTACATGAAGCCGAGCACCGTGCCGCCGGGCTGGTCGGATTGGCACGCGGTCGTCCAGGGCTCGGAGACGGTCTACGGCTACACGATGAACGACAACGGCACCCTGACGAACTACGGGCAGAAGCCCTCCGACTTCCTGGATGACGTGCTCACGTCGAAGGCGGTCAGCTACATCCACCGCACCGCGCCCAAGCCGAACCCGTTCTTCCTCTGGCTCACCTATACGGCCCCGCACGTGAGTGGCCCGGATCCGAATCCGAACCCACCGTACGACTGCGACGGCGCCTCGAAGCCGGCGCCTCGCAACGCCCACGCGTTCGACACCGAGCCGTTGCCGCAGCCCCCGAACTTCAACGAGGCGGACGTCTCCGACAAGCCGGCCGCGATCAGGAGCCACCCGGTTATGAACGCGACTCAGATCGCGAACACGCAACGCCACTACCGCTGCGCGCTCGAGTCCGCTCCTCGCCGTGGACCGAGGCGTACAGAACGTCGTCGACGTGCTGAACGCACACGGGCCAGCTCGCAAACACCCTGGTCGTGTTCACCTCGGACAACGGCTTCCTCAACGGCCAGCACAGGCTCTTCCTGGTCAAGAGGCACATCTACGAGGAGTCGATCCGGGTGCCGCTCGAGATGCGCGGCCCGGGCATCCCCGCGGGAGTGACCGTCGGCGACCTGTCGATCAACGCCGATCTGGCCCCGACGATCGTCGACGTCGCGAACGCGAGCCCCGGCGCGTCATGGACGGGCGCTCGCTGATCCCGTTCGCGCAGACAGCCGGGTGTCGAGCGGGGGCGCGAGCTGTTGATCGAGGAGCCGACCTTCGAGGCGATCCGGACGGAGCGCTACATGTACGCCGAGTACGACAGCGGCGAGAAGGAGCTCTACGACCTGCAGAAGGACCCGTGGGAGCTCCAGAGCCGGGACGGCAGCCCCGCCTACGCATCGGTCCAGGCGCAGCTCGCGGACGATCTTCACCAGCTCCAGAGCTGCGCCGGATCGAGCTGCCGCACCCGCCCGGCCCTGAGCCTCGGCCTCCGTGTCCAGGCCGACAAGGGAGGCGCCCGCGACTGCGTACGCAATGCCGTCCACGTCACGCTCAACGGCCGTGACGCGGGCAAAGTGGTCAAGAGCGAGTTCTACGTCGGGCCCGATCGAGTCGCGGTCGACCCCCATGCCCCGTTCAAGACGCGGCTTTCCCGCCATCTGCTCGATCGCCCGGCCACGACCCGGGTTCGGGTCAGTGCCAGCATGCTCGACGGCCGCCGGATGACGATCGATCGCCGGGTCCGCGCCTGCCGCTGAGGTACGCGCTGCCAGATGCAAGCGAGGCGCATCCCAGCGCGTGTGACGAGATCTCGAGCGGCGTCCTTCGATCGCGCTCATCTTCACCCTGGCGGCGACGGGTGCGCTGGCGGTCGCCGGCTCCGGGACGCCCCCGGCGGCGACCCTCGATCGGGCGGCGGCGGTACAGGCGAGGCCCAACGTGGTCGTGATCGAGACCGACGACCAAACGCGCGAATCGATTCGGGTGATGCACAACGTCAAGGCGCTGATTGGCGAACAAGGGGGCGACGTTCAAGAACAGCTTCGTCAACTACTCGCTCTGCTGCCCGTCGCGCGCCACCTTCCTCACCGGCCAGTACGCGCACAACCACGGCGTCATCGACAACACTCCGCCGGACGGCGGCTTCCCCAGGTTCGAGTCACTGCACGGAAACAACAACCTCGCCGTCTGGCTGCAGGACTCGGGCTACTACACCGCCCTGATCGGCAAGTACCTGAACGGCTACAACGAGCAGCCTGCTGGTGCCGCCGGGCTGGTCGGAGTGGTACGCATGCTCAGACGACCAGGAGGTCTACAACTACAGGCTGAACGAGAACGGCACCCCGGTCCATTACGGGGACCAGCCCGCCGACTTCAAGCAGGACGTGCTGACCCGAAAGGCGGTCGGACTTCATCGGCCGTCGGGCGCCGAAGCCGAAGCCCGTTCTTCCTCTGGCTCACCTACACGGCGCCGCACTGGGGCGGTCTTCCGGACCCGAACCCGCCGAAGAACTGCCGCGGCACCGCGACGCCGGCGCCGCGCCACGCCCATGCCTTCGACTCCGAGCCGCTGCCGAAGCCCCCGAACTTCAACGAGCCCGACGTCTCCGACAAGCCGGCCGCGATCAGGCAGCCACCCGCTCTTGAGCGCGAGTCAGATCGCCGACATCCAGCGCAGGTACCGCTGCCAGCTCGAGTCACTGCTGTCGGTGGACGAGGGGGTCAAGAAGGTCGTCCAGGCCCTGGTGGCGAAAGGCGAGCTCGCCAACACCCTGCTCGATCTTCACCTCGGACAATGGCTTCTTCAACGGGGCGCACCGGATCCCCCAAGGGAAGGAGCAGATCTACGAGGAGTCGATCCGGGTGCCGCTCCAGATGCGCGGCCCCGGCATCCCGCGGGGCGAGACGGTCAGCGACCTGGCGATCAACGCCGACCTGGCCCCGACGATCGTCGACGTCGCGAACGCGAACCCCGGCCTGGTCATGGACGGGCGCTCGCTGATTCCGGTCGCCGAGCAGCCGGGCATCGAGCGGGGACGCGAGCTCCTGATCGAGCAGCCGGTCGGCGGAGACCGAGGCTTCGAGGCGATCCGCACCGAGCGCTACATGTACGCCGAGCACAACAGCGGCGAGAAGGAGCTCTACGACCTGCAGAACGACCCGTTCGAGCTTCAGAGTCGGCACGACAGCCCCCGCCTACGCATCGGTCGAGGCGCAGCTCGCTACCCGTCTGCACAAGCTCCAGAGCTGCTCAGGCAGCACCTGCCGGATACATCCGGCCCCAGCCTTGGCCTTCGTCGCCGCGTCGGCCGTAAGCCTGGTCAGCGCGGCGCCGGCAATCCGATCCGCTGGCCGTCTAGCGCCCCCGCCACTCGGGCTTTCGCTTCTCGGCGAAGGCCCGGATGCCCTCGCGGAAGTCCTCGGAGCCGAAGCACGAGCGCCGCAGCTCGATCAGCTCGCGCTCCTGGTCCGGTGTCAGGCGCGCGTACGAGTTGATGGTCTCGATCGCGTGCTTGTTGCCCCTCAGGGAAAGCGGGGCGTTGGCGGCGACCTCGGAGGCCAGCTCGAGGGCAGTGTCGCCGAGCTTGTCGTCGCGGACGGTGTCGTGCACGAGGCCGATCGCCATCGCCCGCGGGGCGCTGAGGTTGCGGCCGGTCAGGAAAAGCTCCTTGGTCCGTGCGACGCCGACCACGTCGATGAACTTCTGCAGACCGGTGTGACCGTAGATCAGCCCCAGCTTGGCGGGCGGCATGCCGAGCTTGGCGCTGATCGCGCACAGGCGCAGGTCGCATCGAATCGCGAGCTCCAGGCCGCCCCCGAGGCAGTGGCCGTTGATCGCCGCGAGCACCGGATAGGGGTGGGCGCTGACCGCCTCCATCGCGGCGTGGAAGGGATGGGCGACGAGCGCCTCCGCCTCGGAGGCGAAGGTCTCCTCGGGGATGTCGGCGATGTCGTAGCCGGCCGAGAAGACCTTCCCCGTGCCGGTGACGATCACGCACCGGATCTCGATCCCCCGGTCGAGCTTCGGCAGCACCTCGGCGAGCGCGTTCGAGGATCTCGTGGTCGAGCGCGTTGCGCCGCTCGGGATTCGAGATCGTCAGCCGCGCGACGGCCTCGGCCGGGTGATCGAGGACGAGCTTCCCGCCGGCGAAGGACTCGTGCGCCCGGTCTCCTTCGCCGCCGCCTCCCGGGACGGTGGGGTCGTCCCTCATCCGAGGACGACGAGGACGTCGCCCTCCTGGACCGACTGGCCCTCCTCGCAGCGGATCTCGGTCACGGTGCCCGGGTCCTCGGCCTCCACCGGCATCTCCATCTTCATCGACTCGAGGATGACCACCGTGTCGCCTTCGTCGACCTGATCGCCGACCGCGACCTCGACCTTCCAGACCGTTCCGGTGATGTGGGCCTCGACATCCGGCATGGCGCGGCAGAATAACCGTCCGTGACCGGCAACCCGGTGGTGATCGTCGCGGCGCACAACGAGGCGGCCCGGATTGGGGCCACGCTGGAGGCGCTGGCGGCGGCATTTCCCGACGCTCAGATCGTGGTCGCCGACGACGCCTCGCGCGACGACAGCGCCGAGCTGGCGCTGTCGCGGGGCGCCCAGGTCGTGAGCCGCCGAAAGCCGCACGGCAAGGGCGCCAACGTGACCGCCGCGGTCGAGGCCGTGATCGACCGCACCCACGAGCCCGAACCGCCCACCTTCCTGCTCTGCGACGCCGACCTTGGTCAGTCGGCGGGGGAACTCGGGGCCTTGGTCGGCGCGGTGAACAGGGGCGACTGCGACCTCGCGGTGGCCGCCTTCCGCGATCGCGTCGGCGGCGGCTTCGGCATCGCGCTCGCGCTTCGCCCGCTGGGCGATCGAGCGCCGCTGCGGCTACCGTGCACGGGCGCCGATCTCCGGCCAGCGGGCGATGTCCGCCGAGGTGCTGCGGGCTGTCGTGCCGTTCGCCCCGGGCTACGGGATGGAGCCGGCGATGACGATCGACGCGGTGCGCGCCGGCTACCGCCTGCGCGAGGTCGAGCTCGACCTCGCGCACCGGGCAACGGGGCGGACCGTCGGCGGCTTTGTGCACCGCGCCCGCCAGCTCTGGGACTTCGGGCGCGCCTATGTCTCCACGAGATCTAGGCTTGGCGCCCGTTGATCCTCGCCATCGACCAGGGCACGACCGGGACCACCTGCCTCGTCTTCGACCGCGAGGGCCGGATCGCCGGTCGCGCCTACTCGGAGTTCGAACAGCACTTTCCGCGGCCCGGCTGGGTCGAGCACGACGCGAGCGAGATCTGGGAGGTGACCCGGCGCGTGGTCGCCTGGAGGCGATCGTCGACGCGGGGATCCAGGGCGCCGACCTGGACGCGATCGGGATCGCCAACCAGCGCGAGACCGTGGTCGCCTGGGACCCGGCCACCGGCGAGCCCGATCCACCGTGCGCTCGTCTGGCAGGACCGCCGCACGGCGGCGCGCTGCGACGAGCTGAAGCAGGCGGGGCACGAGCCGACTGGTGCGCGAGCGCACCGGGCTCGTGATCGACCCCTACTTCTCGGGCACCAAGATCGAGTGGCTCCTGACGAACGTCGAGGCGGCGAGCGGGCGCGGCCTTCGGGACGATCGACTCCTGGCTCGTCTTCAAGCTCACCGGTCGCCACGTCACCGACTACTCGAACGCATCGCGGACGATGCTGTTCGACATCCGCCGGCTGCGCTGGGACCCCGAGCTCTGCGATCTGCTCGGGGTCGATCCCTCCGGCCTTCCCGAGCCGGTTCCCTCGGCGCACGTCTACGGCCGCACCGGCGTCTTCGGCGGCGAGGTCCCGGTCGCGGGGATCGCGGGCGACCAGCAGGCGGCGCTGTTCGGCCAGGCCTGCCAGCGCGCCGGGCATGGCCAAGAACACCTACGGAACGGGGAGCTTCGTCCTTCTCAACACCGGTCGCGAGGCGCCGGAGCCCGGCGAGGGCCTGCTGACCACCGTGGCGTGGGGGCTCGGAGCGGCGAGACCGACTACGCGCTCGAGGCGGCGGTGTTCGTCACCGGCGCCGCGGTCCAGTGGCTCCGCGACGGCCTCGGGATCATCGGCTCGGCGTCCGAGAGCGAGGGGCTCGCGGCCTCGCTCGAGTCGAACGACGGGGTCTACTTCGTGCCCGCGCTGACCGGCCTCGGATCCCCGCATTGGGATCCGTACGCGCGCGGGACGATCGTCGGCCTGACGCGCGGCTCCGGCCGCGCGCAGCTGGCGCGCGCCGCCCTGGAGGCGATCGCCTACCAGACCGTGGACGCGGTGCGGGCCCAGGAGGCCGCCGCCGGGGAGGGGCTCGAGGTGCTGAAGGCCGACGGCGGCGCGGTCTCCAACCGCTGGCTGATGCAGTTCCAGGCGGACGTGCTCGGTGCGCCCGTGGTCGTGCCGGAGATCGCCGAGACGACCGCGCTGGGCGCCGCCTACCTGGCCGGAATCGCGACCGGAATCTGGGACGCCGAGGAGGTCGAGGCGATGTGGCGCGAGGCGGCCGGTACGAGCCCCGGATGGGCGAGGACGAGCGCCAGGAGCTGCTGGCGGACTGGCGCCGAGCCGTGGAGCGCGCGAAGGGCTGGGCGAGCGGCCGTAGCGAGCCCGGCGTAACCGCGACGGTCCCGAGGGGTAGAACCGGTGGAGTCCGGCCGTTCCCGGCTCGCTCGCCTATGCCCGACATCAAGCCCCAGGTCTACAAGGACCCTCGCCCCGCGGAGTACTTCGCGCGCTTCCACGAGCGGTCTCGCACGCACGACCCGGACTGGGTCTACGACGTGGCCCGGATCGTGGTCACGCCCCCGTGCCTGCTCTTCTACCGGGCGCCGCGCGATCGGCGCCGAGCACGTGCCCACCTCGGGGCCGGTGATCCTGGCCCCGAACCACTTCAGCCAGTGGGACCACTTCTTCGCCGGCCTCTACCTGCGCCGGAAGATCCGCTTCATGGCCAAGTCCCAGCTGTTCTCGAACCCGGTGATCCAGTACATCTTCTGGCACGGCGGCGCCTTCCCGATCCGCCGCGGCCACCAGGACGAGGAGGCGTTCAAGACCGCCTACGCGATCCTCGACCGCGGCGGCTGCCTGCTGATGTACCCGGAGGGCGGGCGCTCGCGAAGCGGGGGGCTGGGAGAGCCGCGCCCGGGCGTCGGCCGGATCGCCCTCGAGTCCGGCGCGCCGGTGGTCCCGGTCGCGATCCACGGCTCGCTGGGGGTGCGCGGGTGGCGCAAGCTGCGCTTCCCGAAGGTCACCGTGCAGTACGGCGAGCCGATGCAGCTTCGACGGCCGTCTCGGAGCCGAGCCGCGAGCAGCAGCTGGAGGTGGCCGGGCAGATCTTCGACCGGGTGCAGGAGATGTACACGGCACTCGACGAGAAGGGTCGCCGGGGAGTGATCAAGGCCCGGCGCGAGGGGATCGGCGCCACCACGGAGCGCCAGGTCCCGGCGGGCCAGCCTCGCTGAGGCCGGCCGGCCTCACGCCGCTCAGTCGTACTTCGCGTCCAGCGTCGGCCAGTGCTCGGGGTCGTGCCCGGGGACGATCACGGCCTGGGGGTACTGGCGCGCGAACAGCGCCAGCTCCTGGCGGGAGCGCCGCCACGTGTGACGGTCGAGGGGGCGCGGCGGCTCCGGTGCGCTCTCCGAGCTGGCCGTGCGTGTAGATGGCGTCGCCCGCGATCACGAAATCGCGATTGCGCAGGTGGGCGATCACGCTCTGGTGGCCGGCCGAGTGTCCGGGCGTGAACGCGAGCCGCACGCTGCCGTCGCCGAACAGGTCGAAGCTGCGGCCGAAGGTCGAGTACGAGGTGATGCCCGGACCCTCGTAGCTGACCGTCCGGTAGTCGAAGACGTAGTCGTAGTGCGCCGGCCGGTAGCCGCGCAGCAGCGGGCGGGGGTCCGTGGTCGCGCGTGCCACTCCGCGGCGGAGATCACGAACGTCGAGTTGGGGAACTCGGACATCCCCGAGGCGTGGTCCAGGTGGAGGTGGGTCATCACGACCAGTGGAAGGTCCCGGGCCTCGATCCCGCGTTCGCGAAGCTGAGCCGGCAGGTCTCGGCCGGGCTCGATCGCGAGGCCGTGCGAACCGCGCCGAGGTCCGGCCCATGTTCTCGCGCGGCTTCGCGGCCACCGACGGGTGAAGGCCGGTGTCGACCAGCATCGGCCCGCCTTCGGATGGGTGATCAAAAAAGCGGGACAGGGCACCGTCCACCACCTGGAGCGGGGGGTGCAGACGCCGATCACCTTCAGCGTCTCCAGACGACCCCCGGGGCGCTCGAAGAACGCACGAGGCGACTTCACCTCACCCCCGACAGGGGCTCGACGGTGACCGTGGCTCCCGGCTCGCCGCCGGGCAGCGGCTCCCTCAGCGGCTTCGGTTCGGCGTGGAGCTTCATCGGCGGGTCAGCGTAGCGGGGTGTCCGCGGGCGATCCCGAGCCCGTGCGGCTCCGGGCGGCGGCTTGCCGCGGATAAGCTCAGCGCTGCATGGCCGAGGACAGCGCGTCGCAGATCTTCCGCGACGACCTGCTGGCGGGCCAGGTCTGCGTGGTCTCGGGGGCAGGCACCGGGCTCGGGCGGGCGACTTCGCTCGAGCTGGCGGCGCTGGGCGCGACCGTGGTTGGCTGCGGGCGGCGCGCCGAGCCGCTGGAGGACACCGTGAGCGCGATCCGCGAGGCGGGCGGCATGGCGGAGGCGGAGCCCATGGACATTCGCGACGCCGACGCGGTCGAGAGCCTGTTCGACGGGGTCGTCGAGCGCCACGGTCGCGTCGACCTGCTCGTCAACAACGCGGGCGGTCAGTTCCTCAGCCCGGCCGAGGCGATCAGCCCGAAGGGCTTTCGGACCGTGATCGAGCTCAACGTGCAGGGGACCTGGCAGATGACCCATGCCGCCGCGACCAAGGCGTTCATCCCGCAGCGCTCCGGGAAGGTGATCAGCGTCACCCTCTCACCGCACCACGGCATGCCGGGCATGGCGCACTCCGGGGCCGCCCGCGCCGCGGTCGAGAACATGATGCGCACGCTCTCGATCGAGTGGGCGCGCTTCGGGATCACGCTCTGCGCGGTGGCCGCCGGCCAGTTCGACACCGAGGTGCTGCGGACGAAGTACCCGCCGCAGGTTGCCCAGAACGTCGTTCGCACGGTCCCCCTGCAGCGGCTGGGCGCGCCCGAGGAGATGGCCTGGCTGATCGCCTACCTGGCCTCGCCGGCCGGCGACTTCCTCTCCGGCTGCGTGATCACGATCGACGGCGCCCGCGACAACTGGTTCGGCGCCTGGCCGCCGCCGGGAGCGACGGGCGAGTCCGGCGAGCCGCTCGCCGAGGAGCGCCGCCCCGAGGGCTGACCCTGGGCCCGATTGGCGAGAAGTGGCGGATAGCGCCACTAAGTCGCCAATCGCGGCGGAATCCGGCGCCGGGCCCTAGGTGCCCATGCCGCCGAACTGCCCGCCCGGTGACGTTCAGCACCTGGCCGTGGATGTAGTTGGAGAGCTCGGAGCAGAGGAACAGCACCGGGCCCGCGGCCTCCGCGGGCTGGGCCGGGCGGCCGAGCGGGATGATCATCGAGGCCATCGCCCGCTGCTGCTCCGGGATGCCGAGCTCGATCTTCTCGCCCTCGCGCTCGATCGCCTCGGCCTTCTCCTTCGCCTGGGTGAGGCGCGTCTCGACGAACCCGAAGGCGACGGCGTTGACGTTGATCTTGAACTGGCCCCACTCCTTGGCGATCGTCTTCGTGAGCCCGGTCACGCCCGCCTTGGCCGACGAGTAGTTGGCCTGGCCGGCGTTTCCCATCGTCCCCGAGATCGAGGTCACGTTGACGATCTTGCGGAACACCTCCTTGCCCTCGCCCTTCTCCTGCTTGGCCGCCTCGCGCCAATGTGGCGCCAGCGCCCTGATCATGCGGAAGGGGACGATCGTGTGGATGTCGAGCATCGCCTGGAACTGCTCGTCGCTCATCTTGTGGACCACCCCGTCCCAGGTGTAGCCGGCGTTGTTGACGACGAGGTCGACCTGCCCGAAGGCCTGGTTGGCGCTGGCGACCAGCTCCTCGGGAACGCCGGGCTTGGTCAGATCGCCGGCGAAGACCGCGGTCTCGCCCTCGATCTCGCCCGCCGCCTGCTCGGCCACGTCGCCGTCGATGTCGTTGATCAGCACCCTGGCGCCCTCGCTCAGGAACAGCTCCGCTGTCGCCCGGCCGATGCCCCGGGCCGAGCCGGTGATGATCGCGGCCTTGCCGTCAAGTAGTCCCATCTACGCTCGTTCTCCTCTCGAAGGGCTTGTCGTGAGCGGGAACCGTATCCCGTTCGATCGCGTGCTAGCGTCGGCACATCCCAGGGGAGAACGCCGACCTGATCCAGCGCTTCTACGCAGCGTTCGCGGCACGCGACGGTGGGGCGATGGCCGCCTGCTACGCGCCCGACGCCCGTTTCTCGGACCCCGTGTTCGTAGACCTCGAGGGCCAGGAGCCCGGCGCGATGTGGCGGATGCTCACCGGCCGAGCCGACGACCTGAAGATCGAGCTGGTCGAGCACGACGCCGACGGCGACCGCGGCTCGGCGCGCTGGATCGCCCACTACACGTTCACGCAGACCGGGCGTCCGGTGACCAACGACGTCCGCGCGGCCTTCCGCTTCGCTCAAGGATTGATCGCCGAGCACCGCGACGACTTCGACTTTCACCGCTGGTCGCGGCAGGCCCTCGGCACGCCCGGCCTGCTGCTCGGCTGGACGCCGATCCTGCGCGCCTCGGTGCGCCGGCGCGCCCGCGCCGGCCTCGACGAGTTCATGGCCGGCGAGGCGCCCGCCTCGTAGTCGCGTCCGCGAAGCGACGTCGTTCCGTCTGAGCGCCGGTCTACGGTCGCGTGCGTGGATCGAGAGCGTCACGGCTTCGTCGCGGGGCTGATCTTCGGCCTGGTTGGCATCGGCATCCTCGTGATCAGCGCGATCGCGCTCTTGATCGCGCCGATCGTCGTCTGGTTTGCGTGGAACGTCCTCGACTTCGGAAAGTCGATCGGGGCCGGCGACCTCGGCTTCTGGGGGATCATCCTGCTCTCGATCTTCCTGGTCGGCGGGGCCTTCATCCGGATCGCGGTGGTCAGCCTCGTGTTCCTCTTCGATCCGGATTGGTTCTCGAAGGCGGGCACCCTGACGTGGCCGGACACGACCTTCAAGCTCTGGGTGGCGTCGGTGATCCTGGTGTTGGTCGCCTCGCACTCCGCCGCCGCCACCCGGCGACGCTCGGAGTACCGCGGCCCCGAGCCGTCCGGCTACACCTAGGTCAGCGAGCGCGCGATCACCAGGCGCTGGATCTCGTTCGTGCCCTCGTAGATCTGGGTGATCTTCGCGTCGCGCATCATTCGCTCGACCGGGTACTCGCTCACGTAGCCGTACCCGCCCAGCACCTGCACCGCCTCGGTGGTCACCCACATCGCGGTGTCGGAGGCGAACAGCTTGGCCATCGAGGAGTACTTGCCCATGTCCGGGTCCCGGGTGTCCACCTTGGCGCAGGCCCGGTAGAGCAGCTCGCGTGCGGCGGCGGTTCTGGTCTCCATCTCGGCGAGCTTGAACTGGATTCCCTGGAAGGAGGCGATCGGCTTGCCGAACTGGCGGCGCTCGGAGGCGTAGGCGGCGGCGTAGTCGGTCGCCCCCTGGGCGATGCCGACCGCCTGCGCGGCGACCCCGAGCCGGGAGCGGTCCAGGGTGGCCATCGCGATCCCGAAGCCGTCGTTCTCGGAGCCGAGCAGGTTCTCGGCCGGGACCCGCACGCCGTCGAAGATCGGCTGGCCCGTGGGAGAGCCGCGGATGCCCATCTTGTGCTCGAGCTTGCCGACCGAGAAGCCCGGCCGGTCGGCCTCGACGACGAAGGCGGAGATCCCGTGCGAGCGACCGGCGTCCGGGTCGGTGACGCCGAAGACGATGTAGAAGTCGGCGATGCCCAGGTTGGTGATCCAGTTCTTCGTCCCGTCGATCACCCACTCGGCGCCGTCGCGAACCGCGCGGGTTCGCATCCCGCCCGGGTCGGAGCCGGCGTCGGGCTCCGAGAGCGCGAAGGCCGGGGTCCACTCGCCGGAGGCGCACTTGGGCAGCAGGCGCTGCTTCTGCTCGTCGGTGCCGAACAGCTTGATCGGCAGCGTGCCGAGCTCCTGGATCATCAGCATCAGGGCGCTCGAGGCGCACGCCCATGGCGACCTCCTCGACCGCGATGTTGAGCATCAGGGCGCCGGTCCCGGTGCCGCCGTGACTCGGTCTCGAACGGCAGCCCGAACAGATCGTGTTGAGCGAACAGCTCGCGAAGGTCGCTCGGGTACTCGGCCTTGGCGTCGATCTCCGCCGCCCGCGGCGCGACGCGCTCGACGACCATCTTGCGGATCGTCTCGCGGAGGTCGAGGAACTCCTGCGGGAGCGAGTAGACAGGGAGTGGCGCGGTCGTCGTGGCCATCACCGGCAGATTAGCTGCGCTGCGGCCGGCCGCAGATGGACGAGCTACAGCCCGAGCTGGCGGCCGAGGATCTCCTTCATCACCTCGTCGGTGCCGCCGCCGATCGGGCCCAGCCGAGCATCGCGGACGGCGCGCTCGATTCCGTACTCGCGCATGTACCCGTAGCCGCCGTGGATCTGCAGGCACTCGTCGGCGACCTCGAGCATCGTCCGCTGGGTGAGGAGCTTCGCCATCGTGACCTCGCGAAGCGCATCCTGGCCGTCGGCGAACAGCCGAAGCGCGCTATGGGTGAGTGCCCGCGACGCTTCGATCTTGGTCGCCATCTCGGCGAACTTGTGGCGAATCGCCTGGAACTTGGAGATCGGGCGCCCGAACGCCTGGCGCTCCTTCGCGTAGTCGAGCGTCACCTCGAAGACCCTCTGCATGCCGCCGACCGCGGCCAGTGCCATCGACAACCGCTCCCACTGGAAGTTGGCCATGATCAGGTAGAAGCCGCCGTTCTCCTCCCCGAGCAGGTTCTCCTCGGGGACCTCGACGTCGGTGAAGGCCAGCTCGCCGGTGTCGGAGGAGTGCCAGCCCATCTTCTCCAGCTTCCTCGTCACCTCGTAGCCGGGCATCTCTCGCTCCAGGACGAGGAAGGAGAGGCCATGGTGTCCGCCCTCCTCGGTCGTCTTGACCGCACAGACCAGGAAGTCGGCTCGGACGCCGTTGGTGATGAACGTCTTGGAGCCGTTCACGAGGTAGCCCCCGGCACCCTGCGGGCGAAGGTGCGGATGCCGGCGACGTCGGACCCTGCTCCCGGCTCGGTGATCCCGAGGGCGCCGATCAGCTCCCCCCGGATCCCGGGAACGATCCAGCGCCGGCGCTGCTCCTCGGTGCCGAAGTTGAACACCGGCGGCATCGCGATCGAGGCGTGTGCGTTGAGCCCGGCGGCGACCCCGCCCGAGCCCCCGGAACGCGACAGCTCCTCGATCCAGACCGCGTCGTGGACGTATGTCCCGCCCTGGCCGCCGTAGGCCTCCGGGAACTTGAGGCCGAGGAGCCCGAGCGCCCCGCAGCGGGCGAACAGCTGGCGCGGAAACTCCCGAGCCTCCTCCCACTCGTCGACGTGGGGGGCGATCTCCTTGCGGACGAAGCGCCGCACCGTCTCGCGCAGCTCCTCGTGCTCGTCGGTGAAGGGTGGGACGATGGCACGGGCGCCGGTGTCCTTGATCACGGTCATGCGCCATGTATATCGCGACCCAGGAAACTGGCCAGCCGGCCAGCCGGCGGTGAATCCAATAGGCTGGTCGTCCTACCTACGGAGGGGAGCATGGCGGAGCATCGAAGGAGAGACCCGGCCCGCTTGATCCGGCTGGCTGCCGTATCAGCGTTGGCGACCGCCGCGGTGGCGGTGCTCCCGTCGGTCGCGTCGGCTGCCGGTTCGTGCAACTCCGGCACGCCCACCGGAGCGACCTCCAAGACCTATACCTGCACGGTGGGACCGATCAACGACGAGGGCTACACGGTCAAGCAGGGATACCGGCTCGCGCCACATCCCCCCGGCCTCAGTGGTTTCGTCACCCACCTGGACGTCAACCTCGTCTACGCGGACGGCAGGGCCATGCCGGTGCAGCGCCTGATGCTGCATCACATCGTCTTTTCCAACCTCAACCGGCAGGACTCCACCTGCCAGAGCTTCCTCAGCTGGGACAACCGGACCCAGCTCGGCGGCGTGCAGCGCTTCTACGCGGAGGGCGAGGAGCACAACGACATGGACCTGCCCCCCGGCTACGGCTATCGGATGAACGCCGCCGATTCATGGGGCCTCTACTACATGATCATGAATCACAAGTCGACGCTCAACACCGCCTACATCCAGTACCACGTCACGGTCAACACGAGGCCCACGCTGAAGCCGGTGACGCCCTACTGGTTGGACGTCCGCAACTGCCTTCAGGACCCCGTCTACAACGTCCGTGGGACCGGCGGTCCGGGCTCCACGGACGTCAAGAGCGCCACCTTCACGGTCCCGGCGGCCGGCCGCATCGTCGCCGGCGGCGGGCACGTGCACGGGGGCGGGGAGAAGCTCACACTCACCGAGCCCCAATGCGACAACCGTGAGATCGCCAAGTCCGTGCCCGCGTGGGGTATGCCGAACCATCCCTTCTACAGGATTCGCCCCAAGCTCCATGAGCCCGGCCCGATAAACATGAGCGCCTGGGGAACGAGCACCGGCATCCCGATCGCCGCCGGCGAGCGGCTGCGGCTGAACTCGGTCTACGACGACTCGTTCCCGCACATGCGGGTGATGGGGATCACGATCATCTACATCGCCAATGACCCATCGGTCGACGATCCGTGCGCCAAGCTGCCGAACGACATCGCCACCGTGAAGACCAACCTGCCACACCGCAAGGGACCGATCCCGTATCACATCCCGCTCACCGGTCTGGACAACAACGGGCACGCCGTGACCATCAACCATCCCCCGGGGCCCCTGAAGCGGGTCTCGTCGGGATCGACCATCAACGTCAAGGACCGGTTCTTCTCGCGGCTGAACGTCTCGGTTCACCGCGGCTCGGAGCTCCACTGGCGCTTCAAGGGCGGCGAGGTCCACAACCTGACGCTGGCCAACGGACCGGTGGGACTCGCCTCCCGGAACCTCGACCAGGACCGCTCCTTCTCGAAGCGCTTCCGCAGGCCCGGCACCTACCGCTTCTTCTGCGCCCTGCACCCGGTGCAGATGTCCGAGCGGGTCGTCGTGCGTGCGAAACGCCGCTAGTCGTCGAGCGTCGTATAGCCGCGGGCACCGAAGTCGAATCCGAGCAGGTCGCCGCGCGGGTTATGGCGGTCGCCGTGGTGATAGGCGCGCACCTCAGCGATCTTGCCGTCGCGCAGCCGGAACCACTCGGCGCCGCGGTTGAGGCGCTTCTCGCCTGACTTCGGGTCGCGCCAGGTCATCGTCCATTCGATCACGGCCTCGTCGCCCTGCTCGATCCCGTGCTCCATCCACCACTTGCCGTCGAGGTTTTCGATCCCCCAGCGCGCGTTCTCGGCGATCGTCCGAGCCCCCTCGTGTGGCCCCAGGCGCGTGTAGTAGTGGACGGCGTCGTCGGTGAAGTGCGACGCGACCAGCTCGACGTCGCCGCTGTTCAGGGCCTCGTAGTAGGAGCGGATGTGGTCGAGATTGGCGACGATCGCCCGATTCTCTTTGATTCTGCTCACCGAAGCAGTGCGAAGGCCAGGGAGGCGGCCGCCGTGAAGTCGATCGCCGGCTCCACGGTCTGCCAGGAGCGCACGTCGTCGACGAATCGGCTGCCGTGTCCTGAGAAGGCGGCATACCTGTCGCCGCCGTGTGGCGGGCACCGGCGCATGGTGGAGAACCGGCTCCCGAGCCCGTCCGAGAACAGGCCGCTGTCGTTCGGCCCGTTCACGACCGCGCCCCGCAGGAGAGGGGGCCCGCCATCCACGCTGCCCGAAAGGTTGGCGACGACGTGCTGCATGCAGTGGGGAAAGTCGCGACCGACCCCAACCATCAGCGACACCCCCCACGCGTTGTCGCCCAATGCCCAGTCGCGCTGGGACGTCGCGAAGGCGTCGTAGCGCGTATCTCCGGTGAGCGCGCGGTATAGGCGCGCGGTCGCCACCAGGCCGAACGCGTGCGGCGCCGCGTCGAAGTTGTCGTAGACAACGCCGGCGCGGAAGGGGTCGTGCGCTGCCCGCGCGACCCCGCGCTCGAGCTGCGCTCTGAGGTCGGCGATCAGGCGAGTCTGCGTTATGGCCAGTCCCGGCGGGCCAGCCGCTGCGCGAATCGCCCGGACGAGGTCCGCGTGGGCAAGCGCGCTCGTGTCGTAGAGATTCATCGTGTCGTCTCCCGCCTCGGTCCTCAGGTAGGCCTTGGCCCACCGCGCGGCGGCGCGCAGCCAGTGATCCGCGCGGGGGTCATGCAACGCCTGTCCTGCCAGCGCCAGCTCGGCCGCTCCGAGCTCCAGGTCATCGCGCCACGAGGACTCCGGATAGAAGGCGTGCGGAAGCGCCGTGACGACGTCTCGGGGCCGAACATGCGATGTCTTGGCGGCGGCGAAGACCGCGGCTGCGTGGGCGAGCTCGGCCTTGGCCCGCGGCGGGTTCGCGCCCGCATCGAGCTGAGCTGCGAGCGCGTCGGCGGCCGCGACGCGCCCGGCGAGGTTCGGCGGCACCGGCTTGCCTGGTGGGTTGGCGCGAAACGCAGGTCGATTGCGCAGGTAGCGGTTCGGGGCGCCTGTCAACGTGTCGTCGCGTTGCGGGAGGCGCCACAGATCGTGATCGCCGCGGAAGGTCCCGGACTTGTTGCCGGACCCGATGCCCACCTGGATGTACATCACTCCACGCCGCTGGTCCCACGCCTTCCCCAGCCAGTGAAGCCCGAACCGCGTCTCGGGAGCGAGCGAGGCCGGCGCGTTGTCGCCGAGGGCGCGGCGTGCCGCGAGGAGCAGCGTCTCCGCATACGCGGTCGTGTGCGTGAACTTGATGAAGTCGCCGGCGTCCACCCACCCGCCCTCCAGGTCGACGTGGCCGCCGATCGGGCGCAGCGAGCGCCCCACGATCACGTCGCTGCCCGGGCTCTCGTAGCGCGGCCAGTGGTAGACGCGTGCGTGTCGGTCGCGCAGGTGGGCGGGTCGGCGATGCAACGGGCCGGGGACGACGTTTGCGCCGTCGCGCTGGGCACTGAAGAACGCCACGGCGTCGTCAATGCGAGGGCCGAACAACTCTGCGGATGGCGCCACCCGAAACGGCGCAGAGGTGATGCCCGCGACGCGAATGCGATAGGTCCCCAAGGCGCGCAGCGCAGTCAAATCGAGCGGCCGAACGGCTCTGTATCGACGGTTCCATCGACCGCGGCTCGCCTTCGCCCGGCCGCTCAGGACGGTCCGGCCCGCGTCATCGACGACCGCAAACGAGCTGGGGCCTCTCGAGGCGGTGAGGAGATAAGCGGTCTTGGTCTCCTCCGGAGTGAATCCGATTGGTCGACCCGGACCGCCGCCGCGACCGTCCCGGGGCCTCCTGCTGCGGCGCCGGCCGTCCGGGCGCCCTGGTCGGCATCGCCGCCACTGCCACAACCCCAAGCGACGAGGCCGAGCAGGGACGCCGCGACGACCGCGAGCCCGGGTCTGGAGAACCTCGCGTGAACCGTGCCCGGGCGCGCGCGGTGGAGTCCATGCCGTTGGGGGTGCCGTGAGCGATCGGGGCTTGGGCTCGGCTCGGCTCTTGACTGATCGGCCATCGTGGTCAAAGGGTCGTGGTGACCTTGCGCAGGCCGTGCGGGGCATCGAGGTCGACTTCGCCCAGCTCCGCAAGCCGCAGAGCTGCCGCCTGGGCGGGAAGAACCGCGATGATTGCGGCCGCCCACGCCGGCAGAGCCTGCGGAAGAGGGACGCGGATGTCGGCTAGGGCGAGCACGGTGGGGTCCGCCGACACGGCGACCGTCAGACCTGCGCGCGAGCCCACCGCGCGCAGCATGTCCCGGGTCTCGGCGCTCGTCTCGGTTGCGCTGCTGGCCGCCCACAGCGCCGTTCTGTGGTCGACCGCGGCGACCGGGCCGTGTACGAGGTCGGGGGGTGAGTAGGCCTCGGCCGGCTTGCCGCTGAGCTCGCGTATCTTGAGCGCGGTCTCGAAGGCGGTCGCATAATCGAGACCGCGGCCCACCACGGTGAGCAGCCCGAGGTCGGCGACGGGGTCGAACCGCTCGCGGCTGCGGAGCAGCACATCGGCCATCTCAGTGACTGTCTCGGGAAGCCGGCCGAGCCACTCGCGCCACTCCCGGCGCGGCCGAAGCGCGGCCGTGATTTGAACCAGGGCATGCAGCGACGCGGTGTAGGTGGTGGTCGCGGCGACCGAGAGCTCTGGCCCGACCCCCAGCTCGACCACCACATCGGCATGCTCTGTGACCGGCGAGGCAGGGTCGTTCGTGATCGCGATCGTGGGGCGATTCTGGTCGCGTGCCGCGGCCAGGACGGCGGCCACGTCCGGCGACTGCCCCGACTGAGAGATGGCCAGAACCGCGGCGCGGGCCAGGCGCGGCGGATCGTGCCCGGGACCGAACAGCCATGGGGCGGCGAGCGCGACGGTGACCCCGGCCTCGGTGCCCAGCAGGTACTGGGCGTAACGCGCGGCGTTGTCCGAGCTCCCCCTCGCCACCGCCACGAGGTAATCGACGTCGTCGCGACGGAGCAGCTCGGCGGCGGCGCGCGCCTCGAGCCGGCCCTGTGCCTCCCGGCGGGCGATGGCCGCCCCCTGGGCGCGGATCTCTCGCTCGAGGTGACTGGTCACTCGTTCGGAAACTTTACTAGTCAGGGGCTTGACGCGATGAGTCGAGATCATCTAGGCTTACGCAAATTAAGGTTCCTAACTTGTTCGGGCCGCACGACGCGCGGCACGAAAACCGGAGGAGAGTGAAGCAACGTGAACTGGATTCGGATCAGGCATCTGGCGACGGTGACCGCCCTGCTTTCCGCGCTGGGGCTCGTCGCTTGCGGAGGAGGGGGCGGAGGCTCCGAGGGGACGGCGCAGAAGTTCGACCCGAACAAGGACGTCACGATCACGGTCTGGAGCGGCTTCACTCCCGGCGAGCGCGAGATCGGCGTCTTCGACAGCGTGATCAAGGACTTCGAGAAGCTGCACCCCAACGTCCACGTCGACAGCGTCGCGGGGGTGAACGACGACAAGATCGTGGCCGCGATCCGTGGGGGCAACGCCCCTGACGTGGCGCTCTCCTTCTCGTCCGACAACACAGGCGCCTTCTGTGGCTCCGGCGCCTGGATCGATTTGCAGCCGTACATCGACCGGGACAACGTCGACGTCAACGAGTTCCCGGCGGCGGTCCGCACCTACACCGAGTACAACGGGACCCGCTGCGCGATGCCGCTGCTGGCCGACGTGTACGGGCTCTACTACAACAAGGATCTGTTCCAGCAGGCCGGCCTGAAGGGGCCGCCGAAGACGATCTCCCAGCTGGACGACTACGCGAAGAGGCTGACCCAGAGCTCCGGTGACACCCTGGACGTGGTCGGGTTCGATCCCAGCATCGGGTTCTACGAGAACGCCGCCGCCCACTATGCGCCACCCTGGGATGCCCAATGGTTCGACGGAGACAACGCGGCGTTTGCCTCCGACCCGGCCTGGGCGGACCTGCTCACCTGGGACAAGAATCTGATCGACTCATACGGGTACGACAACCTGACCAGGTGGGAGGCCGGCGCCGGAGAGGAGTTCTCCGCCTCCAATGCGTTCGAGACCGGCAAGGTCGCGATGATCCTCGACGGCGAATACCGGACGGCATTCATCAAGGCCGAGCACCCCGAGCTCAACTACGGAACCGCTCCGCTTCCCGTCCCCGACGACCAGCAGGACCGTTACGGCAGCGGCTATATCACCGGCAGCATCATGGGTATCCCGAAGGGAAGCTCCAACGAGGCGGCGGCCTGGGAGCTCGTCAAGTACATGACCACGAACACGGGCGCCCTGGTCAAGCTCGCCAACGGGTTGGCCAACGTGCCGACGACTGCCGCATCGGCGAAGTCCCCCGACCTGCACCTGGGGCCGCAGTTCAAGCCGTTCGTCGACATATTCCAGAACCCGAACAGCGAGACCAACCCGCCGAAGGCATCGGGAGCGGCCTACCAGGAGATCTTCGAGTCCTTCATCTCGAAGTGGCAGGCCGGCCGGGTCGACGATCTGCAGTCCGGGCTCGAGGACGTCGCCAAGCAGGTCGACGCCCAGGAGCAGAACGCGTCGGGCGGTCAGGCGCCGTGATCGCCGCACTGAAGCGATGAGCACGGCGGTGGCCGGGGCCCTCAGGGCCTCGGCCACGCCGACCCCCGAGCGCCAGCGGGCGCGGCGAAAGGCGGCCTGGCGGCGCCGCCGCTTCGTGCTGCTGTTGATGAGCCCCTGGCTGCTCGGCTTCGCGATCTTCTTCGGCTATCCGCTGATCTACAGCTTCTACCTCTCCTTTACCCACTATGACCTGCTCTCCTCGCCGCGCTGGGTGGGCTTCGCAAACTACGACTTCCTGTTCGGCGCCGACCAGCAGGTGGGGCCCGCCGTCTACAACACCCTCTGGATGATCGCGATCGCGGTGCCGGTGCAGGTGCTGTTTGCCTTCTCGATCGCGCTGATGATCACCCGGGCCAGGCTGGGCGCCGGCTTGTTCCGCACCGTCTTCTACCTGCCGACGATGGCCCCGGCGGTCGCGGCCACCCTCGGCTTCGTCTTCCTCCTCAATCCGGCCACCGGGCCGGTGAACACGATCCTCGAGCACCTGGGGATCACCGGACCGCTGTGGTTCCAGTCGCCTTCCCTTTCGAAGCCCTCGCTGACGCTGCTCGGCATCTGGGGCTTCGGCAACACGATGATCATCTTCCTCGCGGCGCTCCTGGACGTGCCCAAGCACCTGTATGAGTCCGCCGAGCTGGACGGGGCGGGGTGGCGGCAGCGGCTGCGTTGGGTGACCCTGCCGACGATCAGCCCGGTGATCCTGTTCGCGGTCGTGATCGGCGTGATTGAGGGTCTCCAGTACTTCACCGAGGGCTATGTGGCGAGCACGGTCGCGGCGGGAGGGGCCGGCGGAGGCGCCGGCGACGCGACCAACAACCTTGGCTATCCCCAGGACTCGACCCTGTTCTACCCGCTGCTCCTCTATCAACAGGGGTTCCGTTACTTCAACATGGGCTACGCCTCGGCGATGGCCGTCATGCTGCTCGTGGTCTCACTGGCGGTGACGGTCGTGATCCTGCGGCGCTCGGACCGCTTCGTCCATTACGCCGGCGGCCTGAGATGAGCTGATGGAGGCCGCTCCCCATCCGATCCGGATGCCGGTCGCCCGTCGCACGGTCCCGAGGGCGGTGCGCCGCAAGCGGTTCCTGATCGCGGTCGCAGATCATGCCGTCCTGATCGGCCTGGCGATCGCGTTCTTGGCCCCCTTCCTGTTCATCGTCCTGACCGCGCTGATGACCAACGACCAGGCTCTGTCGTCGCGCCTGTGGCCGCAGCCCTTCCACTTCAGCAACTTCCGCGACGTCTTCGACCGGGCGCCGCTGCTCCGCTATGGACTGAACACCTTTCTGTACGCGGGCCTGGCGACCCTCGGGATGTTGATCTCCAGCGTCCCGGTCGCATACGCGCTCTCGAAGCTGCGATGGAAGGGCCGCGACGTGGCCTTCATCCTCGTCCTGGCGACGATGATGCTGCCGCCTCAGGTGACGATCGTGCCGCTGTACGTGATGTTCAGCAAAGATTCACCTCGTCGGCTCGATCTGGCCGCTGGTCATCCCGAACTGGTTCGGCGACGCCTTCTCGATCTTCCTGCTGCGCCAGTTCTTCCTCACCATCCCTGACGAGTACTCGGACGCGGCGCGGTTTGGACGGCGCCGGAGAGTTCAGGGTGATGCTCCACGTGGTCGTGCGGTTGGCCAAGCCGGCGCTGGTTGCCGTGGCGCTGTTCAGCTTCCTGCTACGCCTGGCAACGACTTCTTCGGGCCGCTCTTGTACACGGGCGAGAACCCCGACCACTGGACGCTGTCGGTCGGCCTGGCGCAGTTCCGCACCCTGCACCAGGTTGAGTGGAACCTGACCATGGCGGCGACGCTGCTGTTCATGGCGCCGGTGATCCTGATCTTCTTCGCCGCCCAGCGCGCCTTCGTCGAGGGCGTGACGCTGACAGGGGTGAAGGGGTGACGGCCTTGAAGGTCGCCGTCGTCGGGGGCGGGTCGACCTACACACCCGAGCTGGTCTCGGGACTGTCGCGGGAACGCGATCGCATCGAGGTCCGCGACCTGGCGCTCCACGACGTGGACGCGGAGCGGCGCGAGATCGTCGGGGGCCTTGCCGCGCGGATGCTCGAGCGGCAGGCATTCGCGGGTCGGCTGTCCGTGACGGGGGAGCTCGACCGGCGCTCGAAGGCGCCGACGTCGTCTTGATCCAGATCCGCGTCGGCGGCCAGCAGGCTCGACTCTCGGACGAGACCGTTCCCCTGGCGTGCGGCTGCATCGGGCAGGAGACGACCGGGGCCGGGGGGTTCGCAAAGGCGATGCGCACGGTCCCGACGGTGCTCGAGATCGCCGCGCGAGCAAGGGAGCTGGCACTCCGATGACGCGTGGATCGTCGACTTCACCAATCCGGTGGGCATCGTCACCCGAGCCCTGCTCGACGCCGGCCATCGGGCCGTGGGGCTCTGCAACGTGGCGATCGGCTTCCAGCGCTCGTTCGCCGAGGCTCTTGGGCGTCCGCGCCCGCGGGCGTCGTCGTGGACCAGGTCGGCCTCAACCACCTGACCTGGGTGCGCGCCGTCTGGGTCGACGAGCGCGACGTGCTGCCCGATCTCCTCGAGGCCCACGGGGAGGCGATCGCCGCGGAGATCGAGCTTCCCGCCGGCCTCCTCCGCGAGCTCGGGGCCGTGCCCTCCTACTACCTGCGTTACTTCTACGCCCACGACGAGGTGCTGGGCGAGCAGCTCGCCGGCGTACCGCGGGCCGAGGTGGTGGCCGAGATCGAACGCGAGCTCCTCGAGCTCTACCGCGATCCGGCGCTGGTCGAGAAGCCCGCCCTGCTCGAGCGACGCGGCGGGGCTTACTACAGCGAGGCGGCGACCGCCCTGATCGGCTCGCTGTTCGCCGACACCGGTGACGTCCAGGAGGTGGATATCCGCAACGGGTCGACCGTCCCTGGGCTGGCGCCCGACGACGTCGTCGAGCTGCCGGCGCGCATCGGTCGTTCCGGGCCCACACCGCTTCCCCAACCACCGCTTGCGCCAGAGCTTCTGGGGCTCGTCCAGCACGTTGCTGCCTATGAGCGGCTGACGGCCGAGGCTGCGGCGACCCGCGACCCTGCCCTGGCCCGCCTGAGCGCTGCTCGCTCACCCGCTGATCGGCCAATATGAGACCGCCGGCCTGCTGCTGGAAACCCTGGCCGCCGCCGAGACGTCGTCTGAGCCATTGCCGGTTCCGGAAGGGACCTTGCGATGAGCCCGCGTATGGCTCTCGCCGTCGACGGCGGCAACTCGAAGACCGACCTGGCGCTCGTGGGCGCCGACGGCAGCGTCCTGGCGGCGGTGCGCGGGCCCGGGAGCTCGCCGCAGCGCCTGGGCATCGATGGCTGCATCGAGGTCCTGGAGCGTCTTCTGCGGGATGCCGCACAGCGCGCCGCGCTGGACGGCAACCGTGAGGCGGTGGCGGATGTCGGTGAGATCCTGATGGCGGGCGCCGACCTGCCGGAGGAGGAGCGGGCGCTGCACGACGCGCTCGGCGAGCGCAACTGGGCGAGAAGCGTCGCCGTCGCCAATGACACCTTCGCCGTCCTGCGGACGGGTACCGAGCGAGGGTGGGGTGTGGCGATCGTCTGCGGCGCCGGCCTCAACTGCATCGGCGTCGGGCCGGATGGCCGACAGGCACGCTTCCCTGCCCTGGGTGCGATCAGCGGGGATTGGGGCGGAGGGGAAGACGTCGGGCTCGCGGGCCTCGGCGCGGCGGCGCGAAGCGCAGATGGGCGGGGCTTGAAGACGACGCTCGAGCGCGCGGTCCCCGCCCACTTCGGCTTGCGGACGCCCGCCGAGGTCGCCGAGGCGATGTCACCTGCACCGGCTTCCCTCCGCAGCGGGTCGTCGAGTTGGCGCCGATCGTCCTCGCCGAGGCGGTCGACGATTCGATTGCAAGGGAGCTCGTCGACCGGCTGGTCGCCGAAATCGTCGCCTTGGCGCGGGTCGCCATGACCCGGCTCGACCTGCTGGAGAGGCCGGTCGAGATCCTCCTTGGAGGAGGGCTCCGCGCTCGGATGATGGCGACCTGGCTGAGCGCCGTTGCCACTCACGTCGAGACCGTGGCGGCTCAGGCCGACGTGCGGGTGATCGCCTCGCCACCCATCGTGGGCGCCGCGCTCCTGGCCCTTGACCAGCTGAAGGCAGAC
Source organism: uncultured Actinomycetes bacterium (assembly GCA_963760665.1). Classification (GTDB taxonomy): domain Bacteria; phylum Actinomycetota; class Thermoleophilia; order Solirubrobacterales; family 70-9; genus AC-56. Next base: position 372,193 of record CAVXDS010000006.1, on the reverse strand, counting down.
GGCGCAGCCCGCGCTCGGTTGCGTCGAGAGCTGGATGCGGCCGTCGTGGAGCTGGAGGAAACCCCAACCGGCGGCGCTGTGGACAGCGATGGGATTCCAGTCAGGGCCGTTCCCCAGGGGAAGGGCCATGGCTGAGATCCGTTTCGAGCAGGCGAGCGTCATCTACCCGGGCACCGAGGTGCCCGCGGTGCATGCTCTGGACCTCGACCGTCGCCGACGGCGAGTTGATGGTCCTGGTCGGCCCGTCGGGCTCGGGAAAGTAGCACCGCGTTGCGGATGCTCGCCGGGCTCGAGGAGGTGACGGCGGGCACGATCTTCATCGGGGACGAGGACGTCATCGACGTCGCGCCGAAGGATCGCGACGTCGCGATGGTGTTCCAGAACTACGCCCTCTACCCGTACCTGGACGTCGCCGCCAACATCGCCTTCCCGCTCAAGATGACGAAAGTGCCCAAGGCGGAGCGCCAGCGCCGCGTCCGCGAGGCGGCCGAGCTGCTCGAACTCGACCGATTATCTGAGCCGAAAGCCGGCGCAGCTCTCGGGCGGACAGCGCCAGCGCGTGGCGATGGGGCGGGCGATCGTGCGCGAGCCACGCGCCTTCCTGATGGACGAGCCGCTCTCCAACCTCGACGCCAAGCTGCGGGTGCAGATGAGGGGGGAGATCTCGTCGCTGCAGGCGCGCCTTGGCGTGACCAGCGTGTACGTGACCGCACGATCAGGTCGAGGCGATGACCATGGGGCACCGGGTCGCCGTGTTGCACGAGGGCTCACTGATGCAGTGCGCAGCCCCCCGGGAGCTCTATGACAGGCCGGCGCAACACCTTCGTGGCCGGATTCATCGGATCGCCGGCGATGAATCTCTGCAAGGCGCCGCTCGATCGACCGAGGGCTGTGCGTTCCTGGACCTGGTGCGACTTCCGCTCGACCCGGCGGCCGCGGCCGGCGCTCGTGGCCTGGACGAGGTGATTGTCGGCATGCGGCCGGAATCGCTGGAACCTTCCCCGACGGGCTCCTGGCGCGGGTCGAGTTCGTCGAGGAGCTCGGATCCGACGCCTACGCCGTCTGCGTCGCCCAGCTTCCGGGAGGGGCCGCGAAGCTAACCGTCCGGCTGGATCCCTGGCGAGCGCCTGAGCGTGGGGAGCGGCTGTCAGTGATGCCGCGCAACGGCGAGAGCCATGCGTTCCATCCTCAGAGCGGCCTTCGGCTGGGGCGGGCGAACGCGGACGAGAGCGGCCCGGCCTGATGGCCGAAGCGCGCCAAGCGGCTGCCACGCCGCCTCTGCTGAGGGACCTCAACGAGCGCACGGTGCTCGAGGCGATCCGCCGCCGGGCGCCGATCTCGAGGGCGGAGATCTCGCGCTCCGTCGGCATCTCCAAGCCGACCGTCTCCGTGGCCCTGCAGTCTCTGCTGGACGCCGGGCTCGTCCGGGAGGCGGAGGCCAGCTCCGACGGCCCCAACTACGGCGCGACGTTCTTCGAGCCCGTTCCCGACGCGGCGCTGGCACTCGGGCTCGACCTCGGCGCACGCTTTTTGCGCGGCGCTATCTGCGACCTGCTCGGTCGGGATCGCGCGCGTCAGGACATCGAGTTGGCGGGCGCGGACGCGCGTGCGTGCTCGAGCTCGCCGCCGACCTCCGCGACCGGCTGATCGCCGCCTGCGGCCTGGCGGCGGAGGCGATCGACGGCGCGGTCGTCGGAGTGCCGGGAGTGGTCGGTTCCTCGCGCCGACGAGGTACACCTCGCCGAGAACGTTCACGGCCTCGAAGGGATGCGAATCGGATCTGAGCTCGAGCGCCGGCTCGAGGTCGAGGTGACGGTCGAGAACGACGTCAACCTGGCCGGCGCTCGGCGAGCGGTGGCAGGGCGTGGCTCGCGGCGTGGACGATTTCGTCTTCCTGTCGATCGGGACCGGGCTGGGGCGGGCATCGTGTTGCACGGTGAGCTTCACCGCGGGAAGCATGGCTCCGCCGGCGAGGTCGACTACGCGCTCGGCGGTGGGATCGAGCGCGAATCGATCCGTGTGCCGAAGCCCTGTCCGCCTACGCCCAGGAGCTGCCGGCCAGGACGGCCACGACACCACCCTCGCCCCCGGTTCGATCTGCCTGCGATCTTCGCTGCTGCCCGGCCGGCGACTCGCTGGCATCAGCGGTGGTGGCAGAGGAAGCTCGCCGGATCGCGCTGCACATAGCGCCGATCGCCGCGGTGGCGGATGTCGAGCTGGTCGTGGTGGGCGGGGCATCGGCGCCAACGGCGACCTCCTGCTCGCGCCGATCCGCGCCCTGCTGGAGGACTACCTCCCGTATCCCCCCAAGGTTGAGGTCTCGAGTCTCGGCGATGCCGCCGTCCTCAGCGGGCGATGGCCGTCGCCAGCGACGCGCCCTCGACAGCGTGTTCGAACCGCAGCGCCGCTACAGCCCGTAGCTGCGCCCGATCACGTCGAGCATGATCTCGTCGGTGCCGGCGCCGATCCGGTTGAGCCGGACGTCGCGGTAGGCGCGCTCGATCTCGTACTCCTTCATGTAGCCGTAGCCGCCGAGGATCTGGACGCACTCGTCGGCCACCTCGCAACCGACACGGGAGGTGAACAGCTTCACCTCGGTGATCTCGCGCACCGGGTACTCGCCGTTGGCGTAGCGCCAGGCGACGACGTAGTTGAACTGCTTCGCGGCCTCGATCTTGGTCGCCATCTCGGCGAACTTGTGGCGAATCGCCTGGAACTTGGAGATCGGCCGCCCGAACGCCTCGCGCTCGCGGGCATATTCCAGCGTCTTCTCGAACATCCGCTCGGCGCCGGCGACGGAGCCCGCCGCGGCGACCATTCGCTCGCTTTGAAGCTCCCAGCTGATGTGGTAGAAGCCCTTGCCGACCTCCCCGAGCACCGCGTCGGCGGGAACCCGCATGTCCTCGAACGCCAGCTCGGCCGTGTCGGAGGAGTGCATGCCCATCTTCTCGAGCTGGCGAGAGACTCGGAAGCCCGGCGTGTCCGTATCGACGAGGAACAGGGTGATTCCGTTGTGGCCGGCATCGGGGTCGGTCTTTGCCACCATCAGGATGAAGTCCGCCCGGACCCCGTTGGTGATGAACGTCTTCGAGCCGTTGATCACGTACTCGTCGCCGTCCTTGATCGCCTGGGTTCGGATCCCCGCGACGTCGGAGCCGGCGCCCGGCTCGGTGATCCCCAGACAACCGATCTTCTCGCCCTTGATCCCGGGCGCCAGGTAGCGCTGTCTTTGCTCCTCCGTGCCGAGCAGGTGGATGGGGGGGAGGACCATGTCGGTTTGCACGGCGAAGCCCATGTTGGTTCCGCCGGAGCCGGAGTAGCTCATGCACTCGGCGCGGACCAGCGAGTAGTAGTAGTCGCCGCCCTGGCCCCCGTACTCCTCGGGGAAGCAGAGCCCGAGGTAGCCGAGCTCGCCGGCGCGCTCCATCGCTTCACGGGGCCAGGTGGTCTCCTCCCACTCGTTGCGATGGGGCCAGAGCTCCTTGCGGACCCAGGCCTGCATCGAGGAGCGCAGGTCCTCGTGCTCGTCCGTGAACAGAAGGTGTCCCCGCTTCGCTGCGTGGTCGGGCTTGATGACGGTCGCTGTGGCCACTGCTCGCTCCTCTCGTCGATCGGCGGGGCGCGTCGCTCGACGGGCGATCGCCCCTCTCGGCTGTTGCCGCTTTGCGCCCTCTCAGCTGTGGCGTGAAGCATAGAGTATTACTTCACACTTTGTGTTACGCTGGCGCGGATGGCTGACGAGCTGGTCCTCTACGACGTCGAAGACGGCGTGGCCACGGTCACGCTCAACGACCCCGAGAAGCGCAACCGGCTCTCCGGCGACATGCTCGCGCAGCTCGTGGGCGCGATCAGGCGCGCCCGCGACGACGAAGGAGCGCGCGCCGTCGTCCTCACCGGGGCCGGGAAGGCGTTCTGCGCGGGCGCTGACCTTGGCGGCTTCGGCTCCGAGGCGCCTGCGATCCAGAAGCACTTCGGAACGGACCTGTTCCTCGAGTTCTTTCGCCTCATGCCGCGACTCGGCAAGCCATCGCTGTGCGCCGCCAACGGGCACGTGGTCGCGGGCGGGATGGGACTGGCGCTGTCATGCGACCTGGTGATCGCCAAGGAGGGCGCCGACTTCTGGACGCCCGAGATCAACATCGGTGCCTTCCCCTACATGATCATGTCGCTCATCTACCGCAACGTTCCGCGCAAGAAGGTCAATGAGATGATCCTGCTCGGTGAGCGGCTGTCGGCGCAGGACGCGGTGCGATACGGGCTCGCGAACAAGGTCGTCCCCGAGGACGAGTTCGACGAGGCGGTGGCCGACTGGGCACGGAAGCTGGCCGCAAAGAGCCCTGTGCTGATGCGCCTTGGGCACGACGCGATGTACCGGCAGCAGGACATGGCGCTCGACGACGCGCTCGAGTACCTGCGCTCACAGCTCTCGCTCACCTTCACAACCGAGGACATCGTCGAAGGCGCGCAGGCCTTCTTCGAGAAGCGCGAGCCGGAATGGAAGGGCAGATAGCCATGGCGACCAAGGACACCAAGCGAACGGAGGAGCAGAAGGACGAGGCGCGCAAGGTTGCCGACGCCGCCAAGGAAGCCGAGGCGCTCGAGGCGCCGGACGAGGTCGAGGCCGGTGAGAAGACCGGGATGAAGACCCTGGTCGAGGATCTTCGCGACCGCCGGCGCCGAGCGAAGCTCGGGGGCGGCGAGGAGAAGATTGCCCTCCAGCACGAGCGCGGCAAGCTGACCGCGCGCGAGCGGATCGACCTGCTGGTCGACCCGGGCACCTTCGTCGAGATCGGCATTCACGGCGGGCCCCACTTCTCGCAGCGCTCGATGGAGGGCAGGGAGGCGCCGGCCGACGGCGTGATCACCGGCTGGGGAGACGTCGACGGGCGTCGCTGCTGCATCGTCGCCTACGACTTCACGGTCATGGCCGGCTCGATGGGGATGACCGGCGAGCTCAAGGTGGGGCGCCTGCGCGAGATGGCGCTGCAGAAGCGCACGCCGTTCGATCTGGCTGCTGGACTCGGCCGGAGCGCGGATCCAGGAGGCGGCCGGCTCGCTGTTCGCCGGCTCGGGCCACCTGTTCCGCGAGGAGGTGACGATGTCCGGCGTGGTGCCTCTGGTGGCGGCGATGCTCGGTCCGTGCGCGGCGGGGACCGCCTACATCCCCGGCCTCGCCGACTTCGTGCCGATGGTCGTCGGTCAGGGGGCGATGGCGCTCGCCGGCCCGCACCTGACCAAGGCGGTCACCGGTGAGGACATCTCGATGGAGGACCTGGGCGGGGCCAGGGTCCACTGCCGGATCTCGGGCGTCGGGGACCTCGAGGTGGCCGACGACCACGAGTGCATCGAGGTGGTCAAGCGCTACCTCTCGTTCTTCCCGGCGAACTGCGAGGAGCGTCCGCCCCTGCGCGACACGGCGGACCCCGAGGACCGTATGTCGGAGAAGCTGCTCGACATCGTGCCCGAGTCGGCGCGGCACCCGTACGACATGTACGAGGTGATCCGCGAGATCGTCGACGACGGCGAGATCCTGGACATCAAGCCGAAGTTCGCCAAGACGATCATCACCTGCCTGGCGCGCTTCGGCGGCCAGCCGGTCGGGATCGTCGCCAACCAGCCCAAGCAGCTCGGCGGCATCCTCGAGAACGACTCGGCCGACAAGGCGGCGCGGTTCATCAACCTCTGCGACGCCTTCAACATCCCGCTCGTCTTCCTCCAGGACGTGCCCGGGTTCATGGTCGGCTCCAAGGTCGAGCACGCCGGGATCATTCGCCACGGGGCGAAGATGCTCTACGCGGTCTCGCGCGCCACGGTGCCGAAGATCACCGTCGTCGTCCGCAAGGCCTACGGCGCCGGCTACTACGTGATGTGCGGCAAGGCGTACGAGCCGGACCTGATCGTCGCCTGGCCGACCGCCGAGATCTCGGTCATGGGCCCGGAGGGTGCGGTGAACATCATCGGCCGCTCCGCGATCGAGGCCTCCGACGATCCCGAGGAGACCCGCGCCCAGATGCTCGCCCAGATCAAGAAGTCGATCGACCCCTACGTCGCCGCCCGAAACGACGTCGTCGATGACGTCATCGACCCGCGCGAGACCCGCCCGACGATCATCCGCGGCCTGCGAATGGCGGCCGACAAGCGTGTCCAGCGACCCTGGAAGAAACACGGGGTGATGCCGGTGTGACGGTCGCGGCGAACGAACAAAAAAAGCAACGGGCACCCAGGGCAGCAGCATCGACAGCGAGTGGCGACTTCGTCGGCGCTGGACCGAGAAACCCGACACTCGCCGGGAGCGGCCTGATTGGCGCTTTTCGGACGCATAGCGTCCAAAAGGCGCCAAGGGCCGGTCCTGCCGGTGGGGTGGACGGCCTGATTGGCGCTTTGTTGGCGCATAGCGGCAATAACGCGCCAAACGCCTGGGCTCCCTCCCTCGGTGCCCCGTTTCTTGACCCGCCGGGGGCCTTCGTATGAGCCGCTTCTCCGACCCGGTGATCATCAGCTGCTCGATCTCGGGCGCGGTCGCCAACCGCGACCAGTGCCCGGCGATCCCGTACACGCCCGAGGAGTACGCGGCCGAGGCGCGGCGGATCGTGGACGAGGGCGGCGTGCAGATCCACATCCACGCCCGCACCCCGGAGGGCGTGCCGAGCTACGAGATCGAGGACTTCCGCGCGATCACCGAGGCGATCCGGGCCGAGGTCGACGACGTGATCGTCAACTACTCGACCGGGGCGATCGGGGTGCCGATCGAAAAGCGGATCGAATACCTGCGCGAGCTGGTGCCCGACGTGGCGGCGCTGAACATGAGCTCGATGAACTACGCGAAGTACTCGCGCCGGCGCAAGGACTTCGTCTTCAAGGCGGTGTTCGAGAACAGCTTCGACACGATCATCGAGTTTCTGACCGCGATGCGCGAGCTGGGCATCAAGCCCGAGCACGAGTGCTTCGACGCCGGGCACATCGCCAACCTCGATCCGCTGATCGACATGGGCCTGCTGTCCGAGCCGTTGAACGTCTCCCTGGTGATCGGCGTCAACGGCGGCATCCGGCCGAACGCCAGAAACGTGGCGTTCATGTCGGAGCAGATCCCGGGTGGGGGCGAGGGGTCGAACAACTGGCAGGTGATCGGGATCGCCCGCGACCAGTGGAGGCTCGTCGGCGCGGCGCTGGCGCTGGGCGGCAACGTGCGCGCCGGCCTCGAGGACAACTTCTACCTCCCGAACGGCGACATGGCGCGCTCCAACGGCGACCTGATCGCCAAGGCACGGCAGATGTCCGAGGACGTCGGCCGCCGCCCGGCGACCGTGGCCGAGGCGCGGGAGATGCTCGGGGTGCCGAGGCGCGACAAGCCGACCCGGCGCGACGTGCTGTCGCATCCGATCGAGACATCCGAGGCGTCGCCGGAATGAGCGAGCGCCCGCTCGGCGACGTCAAGGTCCTCGATCTCACGCGCCTGCTGCCGGGCGGCTTCTGCTCGTTGCTGCTCGCCGACTTCGGGGCCGACGTGGTCAAGGTCGAGGACACCGGCATGGGCGACTACGTGCGCTGGGCGCCGCCCTACTACGGCTCCGACGCCGAGCAGGCCCTCGGCACCCGCTCGGCGCTCTATCTGGCCCTCAACCGCGGCAAGCGCTCGATCCGCATCGACCTCAAGTCCGAGGCCGGCCGCGACGCCTTCCTGCGCCTGGCCGCGGATTACGACGTCGTGCTCGAGAGCTTCCGGCCCGGCGTTCTCGACCGGCTCGGGGTCGGCTACGACGCTCTGCGCGAGATCAACCCCCGAATCGTCTACTGCGCGATCACCGGCTATGGCCAGACGGGTCCGAACACCCAGCGAGCCGGGCACGACATGAACTACCTGGGCCTGGGCGGGCTGCTTGGCATGACCGGCGAGCCCGGAGGCCGGCCGATCCAGTCCGCCGGCCAGATCGCCGACCTGGGCGGCGGGGCGATGATGGCGGCCTTCGGGGTGATGGCGGCGCTCCACGAGCGCCAGCGCTCCGGCGAGGGCCAGCTCGTCGACGTGTCGATGACCGATGGCGCCCTCGCCTGGCTGGCGATGGTTGCCGCCGCCTTCCTCTGCCACGGTCAGGTCCCGGAGCGCGGAGACGGCCAGCTCAACGGCGGCCTTCTCTGCTACTACCCGTACGAGGCGGCCGATGGCTGGGTCACCTGCGGGGCCCTGGAGCCGAAGTTCTGGCGTGCCTTCTGCGAGGGGGTCGGGCGCCAGGACCTGATCGAGGCGCAGTTCCAGCGCACCGGGTTCGGATGCTTGGCGCGAGGTCGCGGACCTGTTCCGCTCTCGCACCCGAGACGAGTGGCGGGAGTTCAACGATCAGCACGATGCGATGATCGAGCCCGTCCTGGGTCTCGATGAGACGCTGACCTCGGAGCTGGTCCGCGAGCGCCAGATGGTGGTGGAGCTGGAGCAGCCGGAGCTCGGGCCGGTGCGGCTGCTGGGCCTGCCGATCAAGTTCTCGCGCACGCCCGGGGATGCGACGCGGCCGGCGCCGGCGCTCGGCGAGCACACCGAGGAGGTGCTGCGTGAGGCAGGCCTGGATGCCGACGCGGTCGCGGCCATGGTCCAGAGCGGAGCCGTCGCCGGACCCAGCCAGGCGGTCGAGGCGGGGAGGTTCATGGGATGAGCGCGCCCGCCGCGGAGCTCCTGAAGATCTCCGAGCTGGCCGAGCGGTCGGGGGTGCCGGTGGCGACCGTTCGCCACTACCTGCGAGAGGGGCTCCTGCCCGAGCCGGTGAAGACCTCACGCAACATGGCCTACTACCCCCCCGAGTTCGTTCAGCGGATCCGCCTCATCAAGCAGCTCCAGGAGGATCGCTTCATGCCTCTGCGGGTGATCCGCGACCTGCTCGAGCGCGAGGACGCCGAGCCGGAGCGCCTGCGGGCGATGATCGAGCTCGAGGACCAGATCCTCGAGCGGGCGCTGGCAGGGGAGCGCGAGCGGATCCCGGCCAGGGAGGCTCGCGAGCGCTACGACGTCCCTCGGGAGGTCCTGGCCCGGCTTGCGGAGCTCGGGGTCCTCAGCCCCGACGACGACGGCTACTCCCCGTCAGACGTGCGGATCATTGAGGCAATCAGCCGCTTCCGGGCCGGCGGCTATGACGAGCGGCTCGGGTTCACCGTCTACGACACGCTGCGCTACAAGCAGGCGCTGGAGCCGCTGGTCGCCGAGGAGGTCGAGGTGCTCACACAGCGGCTCGCCGGCGACCTGGACCCCGACCGCGCGGTCGAGCTGATCGAGGCCGGAGCCCAACCGCTCAACGACCTGATCGCCGCGCTGCATACGAAGCTGCTGGTCGCCGAGCTGGAGCGCCACCGGGCGAGCTGGAGCTGAGGCCATCGGCTCGCCGGGAGGACCTGGGCGAGATCGAAAGGCGCAGTTGAAAACGATCGATGGGCAAAATGCAGCCCTTGTGGATCGCCCTCAGTCGGTGGTCCGCGGTTTCGTCCCGTCGGTCTGCCGGATGGCGGCCTGGATCTGGCCCGCCAGCTTCGCACCGTCGGCGGGATTGGTAGGCGTGGCGACGATCCGCACCACCACCTCGTCGCGGTCGAGCTCCTCGAGCTCGATGTGCGGCGCATAACGGGTGGGGACGGAAATCGCCCCTTCGAGCATCTGCTGAACCTCGCTCGGAGTGGTCTCGGCGCTGAACCGGGCACGCAGCTCGACCCGCTCCGGCTCTCGCAGCGGTATCACGGCCAGGTTGAGGACCACCGCGTTCGGGACCAGGATCCGGTCCGCTCCGCTGACCAGGGTGGTGTAGAAGAGGCCGAGCGAGCTGACGATTCCCTCCAGCTGTCCGGCCAGCGCCCCACCGACCAGCCGCACCCGGTCGCCGACCAGAAAGGGGCGGGTGCTGAGCAACACGAGCCCGGCGAACAGGTTGCCGAGCGTCTGCTGCGCCGCGAGGCCGAGCACGACCGCGGTGACGGCGCCACCGACCGCGAGCGTGCTGGTGCGAAGGCCCGCGATCCTGAGCGCCAGCGCAACGACGAGGACGATCGTCGTCAGCCGGATCAGGAACCCGACCGTGCCCGCGGTCGCCGGATCCATGCGGCGAAACAGCGCCGGGGCGATCCCCCGCCCGAGCGCCTGGGCGAGCGCCCATCCCAGGATCGCCAGGACGACGACGGTCACCACCTTCACCGGCGTCCCGAGGCCGGGGAAGAGCGCCCCGCGATGATCGAAGAGGACCAGGACCGCGGCGATCAAGCCCAGCAGGACGAAGACCCTGCCCCGGGCCCGCTGGGCGCCCTGGCGATCGACCTCGGCGCCAAGGCCGACCTGACGCCACTCCTCGGTCCGGGATTCGAATGCGTTGCGCGGCCGGCGAAATCGTCCCAGTCCGAGCATGGGAAATGTATTTTCCCCTTCTGCGAGCCGCCACGGCGGCGTGCCGGCAGCCTCGACCTGGCGCGAACCTATACTGGTCAGATTGACTGGTCAGTCGGTCGGTCCCCCGGAATGCGCGCCGCCGCCATACAGCTCAACTCGACGGGCGACAAGGCCCGAAACGTCGCGGCCGCCGAGCGTCTGGTGCGCGCCGCTGCGGCCGACGGCGCCGGGCTCGCGGTGCTGCCCGAGAAGTGGAATCTGCTCGGCGATTCGGCGATCCAGTTGGCAGGAGCCGAGCCGCTCGACGGCCCGACGATCTCCGCCGCCCGCGCCTGGGCGCGTGAGCTTGGGATCCACCTGCTCGCCGGGAGCATCGCGGAGCGCGTGGAGGGGCAGGAGAAGGCTTTCAACACCTCCACCCTGATCGGCCCCGATGGCGGGCTCGAGGCGCGCTACCGGAAGATCCACATGTTCGACGTCGACGTCGGCGGGGTCGTCTATCGCGAGTCCGACTACGAGGAGCCGGGCGACGAGGTGGTCAGCGCGGCGCTTGGCGCCCCCCTCGAGGACGTGACCCTCGGGCTGACGGTCTGTTACGACCTGCGCTTCCCGGAGCTCTACCGGATCCTCGCCGTCCGCGGCGCGACCGTGATCACCGTTCCATCGGCGTTCACGCTCGACACCGGCAAGGATCACTGGGAGGTGCTGCTGCGCGCTCGCGCGATCGAGAACCAGGCGTTCATGGTCGGCGCCAACCAGGTCGGCGAGGCGCCGCCCCACTACCGCTCCTACGGCCGCTCCGCGATCGTGGACCCGTGGGGCGTGGTCTTGGCCCAGGCCCCCGACGAGGAGTGCTTCATCGCCGCTGACCTGGATCTCGAGCTCCAGGAGCGGATCCGCACCGCGCTCCCGTCCCTGGCCAATCGCCGCCCGGCCTCATACGAATGGCCCGAGGAGGTGCACGTCCAGTGATGGCCAAGGCCCCGCCGGTCGACAAGCGGCGGCAGATCCTCGACGCCGCGATCCACGTGTTCGCGCGCCAGGGCTTTCACGCCTGCCGGGTCTCGGACATCGCCGACGAGGCCGGCGTCGCGTATGGGCTGGTCTACCACTACTTCAAGTCCAAGGACGAGGTTCTGAACGAGCTGTTCACCGAGCGTTGGTCGCTGCTCTTGGCCGCGATCGAGGAGGTCGACGGCCAGGACATCGGCGCTCGCCAGAAGCTCGACGCGGTGGCTCGCTTCATCATCGACTCCTACCGCTACGAGCCGGACCTGATGAAGGTGATCATCGTCGAGGTGACCAGGGCGGCGAACTCGTTCGGGCGGACCCATCTGCCGGAGATTCGCCGCGCCTACGACATGATCGCCAAGATCGTGGCGGACGCCCAGACAGCGGGTACGTTCCGCGAGGACATCGACCCGGAATTCGCCTCGATGTGGTTCTACGGGGCGATCGAGCAGCTTCTGTCCGGCTGGGTGTTCGAGCTGATCCCGGGCGGCGAGGCGGACTTCGACCGCGCCCGAGAGATGGTCGTGGAGACGATCTGCGGGGGGCTCGAGGCGCCGGCGACGACTCGCGCGCGGACCGACCGCGGGCCAAGCTGATTTACTGCGCCGCGAGCCAACGGATCAAGTCCGCCGCGAGGTGACGGAAGTGGACAGCGACATGCTCAGAAGACTCCTCTGGACCGGGCTCCTGGCCGCCACCGGGGCCCTGGCGAGCGTGCTCGCAAACCGGGCCGCCACCGTGATCTGGGCGCGAGTCTTCAAGGAGGATCCGCCGGAGTGAGTCCCGACGGCCCCCAACGCACCGGCGTACCGCCCGACGACGACAGGTCGGTGGGCGAGCTCGTGCTCGACGTCTCCGAGCGCGTCTCGACCCTGATTCGCGAGGAGATCGAGCTCGCCAAGACGGAGGTCCGCGAAAAGGTCTCGAAGCTGGTCCAGGGCTCGGTGGTCGGGATCGCGGCCGGGGTGTTCGCCCTGATGGGGCTCGCGATGCTCATGCACGGCATCGCCTGGCTGCTCAACGACCTGTTCTTCTCCACGAACGTTTGGGCCGGGTTCCTGATCGAGGCCCTTTTCTGGTTCGCAGTCGCCGCGGCGGCCGGCTTCTTCGCCTATCGCGCCGTGCAAGCCGGCGCTCCACCGACGCCGGACATGGCGATCGAGGAGGCCCGGCGCACGAAGGAGACCCTGGAGGCTGGAACCCGGTGAACAGCTCCACGGACGTCTACGTCAGCGGGGCCGGCGAGCCCGTCGGCCGGGCCGCGCCCGGGGCGCCGGGGCGAAGCTCCGACCAGATCCGCGCCGACATCGAGCGCCAGCGCTCAGAGCTGTCGCGCTCGGTCGATGCCCTTCGCGGCCGCGTCGCCGAGCTGACGGACTGGCGCCGCCAGATCCGCGAGCACCGCCGCGAGCTGGCGATCGGCGCCGCCGTCGTCGGTTTCGCGCTCGGTGGACTGATCGCCTCGCGAGGCGCAGGCGCTAGCAACTGAGCCTGTCCGCGGCGGTGCCTAGGCTGGCCCGCAATGGACCAGGCGCAGGTGTCGGCCAGGCTGGTGGCGAAGGTCGTCCTGGTCGTCGCCGGGGTGGTCGGCGCCCTCTACTTCGCATATCTGATTCGGCAGGTCGATCGGGCTCTTCTTGATCGCCGCCTTCTTCGCGGTGGCGATCGCCCCGGCGGTCAACTGGCTCGACCACCGCCGCGTTCCCCGCTGGGTGGCGATCCTGCTCGTCTACCTCGGGATCGGCGGCGCGATCTTCGGGATCGGCCTGCTGATCGTGCCGCCGCTGGTCAACGGGGTGCAGGACCTGTCAACGACCTGCCCGGCTACGCAGACGACCTTCGCAAGAACGAGACCTTCCGCGACTACGACGACCGCTACCACATCACCGAGAAGCTGCGCGAGCAGGCGCAGCAGCTGCCGACCAAGCTCGGCGACGCCGCCGGCACCCTTCGCGACGTCACCGTCGGCGTCTTCACCCGCTTCGTGCAGCTGTTCTCGATCCTGGTGATCACCTTCTTCCTGGTCAAGGACGGACACCGACTGCTCGAGTTTTCCTACAGACAGCTGCCGCCGGAGCGGGCCGGCGGATGCGGAAGATCGCCGACGACATCTCGGACGCGATCGCCGGCTACGTGCTGGGCAACTTCGTGATCAGCGTGCTGGCGGGCCTGGTGACCTCGTGACCCTGCGACGATCCTCGATGTGCCGTTCGCGACCCCGCTGGCGATCCTGTTCGGGTTCTTCGACCTGATCCCGCTGGTGGGCGCGACCCTGGCGGCGATCCTGGTCGGCGATCGTGGCGCGTTCGCCGCCACTTCCCGCTCGCGCTGATCGTCTGGGCCGCGATCCTGATCCCTACCAGCAGGTCGAGAACAACCTGATCCAGCCCCAGATCCAGCGGCGAGCCGTAGCTGGACCCGTTGATCGTGATCGTCGCGATCCTGATCGGGGCCGCGCTGCTCGGGGTCCTCGGCGCCCTGCTGGCGATCCCGGCGGCGGCCGCGATCCAGATCGCGATCCGCGAGTGGATGGCCTACCGGGACGAGGTCGTCGTCGGGCCAGACGACAGCGCCGCCGCCGCCTCGAGCCGGAGGGCCGAGGCGCCCACGTAGATCTCGAGCTGCGTCCGGCGCTCAGGCGGGCTCGAAGGTCAACGCCAGGGCGCCGGCGGGAAAGGCCCCTTCAGCTCAGAGGCTTCAGATCGCCCGTGGCTCGCCGAGGCCACCGGGCGTGCGGTCGGCGATGTACGGGTGCCCGGTGGGCGGCGCCTTCCTCACCGGCCCGGGCTCGACCGCCGTGTCGCGCCTCTATTCAGGCGAGCTGGAGGAACTCGTCGGTCGACGTTGCAAGAGGCGCCACTGGCGTTGTCCGGCGTCGAGCACCGGGTTCACCGCGAGCGGGACGAACGAACTCCCCCGAAGCCGATCATGCCCGGGCCGATGTGGGCGCCGATCACGGGACCGACCTCGGATACGAACGCGGGCTCGGAGTTGAAGATGTCGCGGCACTCCTCCACCAGGTGGCGAGCCGTCTCGTGGTCCTGGACATGCTGGACGACCCAGGCATCCGCGCCGTCGGCCTGGCGCCGACGCGCGTACTCGACCATCCGCTCAAAGGCGCGCCGCCGCGTGCGCACCCGCTCCACCGGGGTGATCTCCTCGCCGAGGGTGAGGATCGGCTTGATCTGAAGCGCCGAGCCGAGCCACGCCTGGGCGGCGCCGATCCGCCCGCCCTTGCGCAGATACTCGAGCGTGTCGATCATGAACCGCATCTCCATCGCCTCGCGGCATCGCTCGGCGGCCGCCAGGGTGTCGGCGCCGCTGGCGCCGCCACGGGCGGCGTTGGCGGCTGCCAGCACGACGAGCCCCTGGCCGCCGGCTCCCGAGCGGCTGTCGTAGACGTGGATCCGCTCGCCTTCCTTGCCCTCGTCCAGGAGGCGCTGCCGGGCCTGCTCGGCCGACTCGCAGGTTCCCGAGATCCCGGCCGAGAGGTGGATCGAGACGATGTCCCTTCCATCGGCCAGCAGCGGCTCATACACGGCGGTGAAGTCGCCCACCGACGGCTGCGAGGTCGTCGCCCCCTCGTCGCTGGCGCGGAGGCGCTCGTAGAAGCTCGCGTATTCGGATCCGGCGATTTCGATCTCGGGACGCTGCTCGCCCTCGAGCGAGACGTAGAGGCTGATCCGGTGGATGCCGTTCTCTGCGATCAGCTCGTCGGGCAGGTAGGCCGTGGTGTCGGTGACGACGGCCGTAGCCGCAGTGGGGTGCACCGGCCCCTTCTATCACGGCTCTACCATCCGGTTGCTCTTGGGTAAGACCCTCGTCACCGGAGGCAGCGGCTTCCTGGGCTCGCACGTGGTCCGCGCGCTCGCCGAGCGCGGCGATCGACCTGCGGGTGCTGCTGCGCCGCGGATCCAGCCTGGACCACCTTTCGGATCTCGAGATCGAGCGCACCGGCGGGGACGTCACCGACCGAAGGGCGGTGCGAAGGGCGATGCAGGGCATCGATCGCGTCTTCCATCTGGCCGGGACGACGTCGATGCGCCCACAGAACCGCGACGCCGTCTTCGAGCTCAACGTCAAGGGCACGCGGATCGTCCTCGAAGAGGCGCTCGCCGCCGAGGTAGAGCGGGTCGTCCACACGTCGTCGGTCGCCGCGATCGGCCCGGCGAGGGCGCGCGGGACGGCGGACGAGAGCCAGCCGTTCAGAGCCGGCCACCTCGGGATCGCCTACGCGAACTCCAAGCACGAGGCGGAGGTCGAGGCGCTGCGCCTCGCCGCCCACGGGCTTCCGGTGGTGATCGTCAATCCCTCCTTCGTGCTCGGGCCCGATGACCCGAAGGGGACCTCGATGGATCTGGTGCGTCGCTTTCTGCTCGGCCGGATCCCGGCCTACGTGGACGGTGGGCTCAACATCGTCGACGTGCGCGACATCGCCGCATGGCCATCTGCTTGCCGACCAGAAGGGCCAGGTGGGCGAGCGCTACATCCTCGCGGGCCGCAACTTCACCCTCGACCGGCTGTTCGCCGATTTTGCCCGGATCTCGGGTCGCGAACAGCCCCCGGTAAAGCTTCCGGGACGCCCCACGGCGTTCGCCGTGCAGGCCATGGTCTGGGCGGGGCTGCCGCTGCCGGTCTCGCCCGACGAGGTTCGGTCGGCAACGCTGTGGTGGACCTATCGGAACACCAAGGCACGCAGGGAGCTGGGCTTCGAGCCGCGACCCCACGAGGAGACGCTCGAGGACGCCGTGCGGTGGCAGATGGACCAGCTCGGCGACCGCGTCAGGACGGGGCGAGGGCCGCAGGAGGCGGCCCTCGCGGCCGTCGCCCCGCTGCTGCGTCTGGGAGGGCGGGTGTTCGGGGAGTGAGCGGGAGGCCGATGGCGAGGGAGAACGCGATCGTCTTGTACCGCTGCCCGAACCCCACCAACGTGCTCTGCCCGTGCGGGGCGGTCGCCCGCCGGCTCGGCAAGCTGGGGCTCGAGCACCGCACCGAAGCGGGTTCCCTATCGTCGTTCCAGCAGGCCCGAGATCGAGGAGCTGACCCGCCAGACGCGGGTGCCGGTGCTCGTCGACGGCGACGAGGTCATCCACGACTCGAAGCGGATCCTCCAGTACCTGGACTGGAAGTACCGAAGGGACGTCCCGCAAAAGGACGCCGGGAGCGCAAAGGACGCCGGGGCGCAATAGGCATGCCGAGGCGCAAGAGGACGCCGGGGCGCAAATGGACGCCGGGGCTGAGGACGAAGTCGCTGACGAGGACGCCAAGCCTGCCGCCCCCTCAGGCCTATACAATTTGAAGCGATGGAGACACCGCAAGAAGCAGTCCAGCTGACCGACAAGGCCGCCGGCAAGATCAAGGACCTGCTCGGCGCCAACCCGAACGCCGACGAGCAGGCGCTGCGGGTCGCGGTCCGGGGCGGTGGTTGCTCCGGCTTCCAGTACGCGCTGGCGCTGGACCAGGCCAAGGACGAGGACCACGTCTTCGAGCACCAGGGCGTCGCGGTGGTCGTCGACAAGGTCAGCATGCAGTTCGTGTTCGGCTCCGAGGTCGACTACGTGGACGGACTTCAGGGCGCCGGGTTCGTGGTCAACAACCCGAACGTGGTCGCCGCGTGCGGCTGCGGCTCCTCCTTCCAGGTTCGCGAGGACGCGGCCGAGGGCGCCGCGGCCGTCTAGCCGAGCACCGTCGCGCCAAACACAGCCACGGGCCACGCCGTGCGCCGTTCGAGCTCGGTTCCGCCCGCTTTTCGGCACGGGAGCGCCTCTGTGCCTTGCTTGCACCCCGGCCTGCCACCCTCCCGGGGTGGACCACAAAGCGACGACATGCGGGACGGAAACCGGTCCACCCCGGCGGGATCTGACCATCGCTCGCCTCGCCGCGCGCCAGCACGGGATCGTTGCGCTGGCGCAGCTGCGGGAGCTGGGCTTCAGCCCGAGCGGCGTCCGCAGCAGGGTGGCGGCTGGGAGGTTGCATCGCATCCACCGCGGCGTATTCGTGGTGGGCAGCCCGGTTCTGACGACCGAGGGTCGCTGGCTGGCTGCGGTGCTCGCCTGCGGTCCGGAGGCAGCTCTCTCCCATCGGTCGGCGGCCGCCCTGTGGGGCCTTCGGCCCACCTCGAGGGCCGTGATCGACGTCACCCGGCCAGGCCGATCAGAACGCCCGCGCGGAGGGATTCACCTCCACCGGGCGCGACGCCTACGGCGTGAGGACGTGACCGAGGTGAATGGCGTCCCATGCACCTCGGTTGGGCGCACGCTGCTCGACCTCGCCGAGGTGGTCGGCCGCCGTGCGGTGGAACGTGCGCTCGACCAGGCCGAGGTGCTTCGAATTCTGGACGCAGGCGCGGTCGATGACCTTCTCGCGCGCTCGCCCGGGCGTCGTGGCACGCCCGTTCTTGCTGCGGTCCTCGCCGACCACGAGGGCGGCCGAACCCTTACCCGCAGCGAGCTCGAGGAGCGCTTCCTGAGCATCTGCCGGGGGGCCGGCATCACCCAGCCTGAGGTCAACGGCTGGGTCGAAGCGCCGGGCGGAGCGCTCGAGGTGGACTTCGTCTGGCGGGCGGAGGGGTTGATCGTCGAGACCGACGGGCACCGGACGCACGGCAGCCGCTCCGCCTTCGAGCGTGACCGGCGTCGCGATCAGCGGCTCGCGCTCGCGGGATGGCGCGTGGTGCGATTCACGTGGCGCCAGACAGCGAATGATCCCGATGGAGTGGCGGACGTCGTTCGTTCGCTCCTCGACCGCGCGTCGGAGCCTCGATCCGGGGTGGGTCGTGGTTAGGGCCGATCAGCCGATCTGCATCGGAGGGCTCTGCTGGGGGTCGGCGGGCGTCTGCGCCGGCGGCGCGTCCCCGCCCGCGGGCTGCTCGACGCCGACCATCTCGGCCAGCTCGCCGGACTCGAACATCTCCTCGATGATGTCGCAGCCGCCGACCAGCTCGCCGTTGACGTAGAGCTGCGGGAAGGTGCGCCAATCGGCGAGCTCGCCGGTGACCTCGCGGAGCGGATCGAGCAGCGGCAGGACGTCGATGGCGCCGTACTCGACGCCGAGCTGCTGGAGCACTCCGACCACCCGCATCGAGAACCCGCAGCGCGGCATCTCCGGGGTGCCCTTCATGAACAGGAGCACCTGGTTGTCCCCCAAGAGCTCCTCGACCTTCTGCTTCAACTCGGGATTCGCAGGCATGGCCCCACCTTAGCGAGTCGCGCTGTCGGCCTCAGCGGTCGCCCTCTACGGACTCCGTCTTCACGGACAGGGCGTGGATCGAGCCGTCGTCCATCCGAGGCTGGACCGCCGCGCGCACCAGCCGGTGCTGGTCGATCCTGCTCTTGCCGGCGAACTGCGGCGCCCGCACGGACGCCCTCAGATGGTCGCCGGAGCCCGTCTCGTCGATCACCTCGACCTCGGCGCCGGGGAGCGCCGTCTCGATCATTCCCTTGATCTCGGTCAGGTCCGCCATCACGATCACCGAGGCACGGGCACGCCGCTGCGGGCCGCCTCGAGCATCTCCTCGGTGCGCACGAACTTGACCCGCGGGCGGCCGAGCGGCCTGCCGCGCTCCTGCTCGACGCGGTCGATCGCCTCCCAGCCCGAGTAGGTGACGTGCTCGGGCAGGCGCTCGGCCAGCCACGCCTCCACGGCGGACGCATCGCTGGCCTGCGTGGGGACGCGGCCCGCGTCGAGGTCGGCGAGCAGGTTGGAGACCGTCTCCTGGGCGTCCTTCTTGTTCGTCCCGATCACTCCCGACGGCCCGCGCTTGATCCAGCCGACGGCGTACTGGCCCGGGACCTGCTCGCCGCGCTGTGGATCGGTCACCCTGCCGCCCTCGTTGGGGATCACTCCGCGGCGCTCGTCGAACGGGATCCCGTCCAGCCCGACGCCCTTGTAGCCGATCGAGCGGAAGACGAGCCCGCACTCGATCGTCTCGCGCTCGCCGGTGTCGCGAGGGCGGATCGCGCCCGACTCGTCGCGGTAGAGCTCGTTGCGGGCGACGATCAGGCGCTCGACCTTGCCGTCACCCTGGATCTCCACGGGTGAGCGAAGGAACCGCAGCACGACTCGCCGGCGCTTGCCCTCCGGCTGGCGCTCCGAGAACTCGGTGAAGATCTCGACGTTCTTGCGGGTGGTGATGTCGGCCTCGTCGGAGGCGAGGTAGTCGCGGCTGAGGTCGTCCAGCTCGACCTCGGAGGGATCGAGGTCCACGTCCGCGTCCTTCAGCTCTCCCAGCTCGCGGACCTCCGGATTGGTGAACGCGGCCTGCGCGGGGCCGCGACGGCCGAGCACGACGACCTCGCGGACACTGCTCGCCCCCAAGACGTCGATCGCGTGGTCGGCGGTGTCGGTGACCTCGAGTTCCTCGCGGGTCAGGGCGAGCATGCGGGCCAGGTCCGTGGCCACGTTGCCGTTGCCGATCACCACGGCGCATTCGCAGGAGAGGTCGAACTCGAGGTCGGCGAAGTCTGGGTGGGCGTTGTACCAGGCGACGAACTCGGTGGCCGGATGGCTGCCCGGGAGGTCCTCGCCGGGGATGCCGAGATGGCGGTCGGTGGGCGAGCCGTAGGCGTAAATCACGGCGTGGTAGCGCTCGGCCAGCTCGGTCGCGCTGACGTGGCGACCGACCTCGACGTTGCCGAAGAAGCGAAAGCCCTCGCGCGCCGCCGTCTTCTCGTAGACGCGGATCACCGACTTGATCTTCGGGTGGTCGGGCGCGACGCCGGCGCGCACCAGCCCGAAGGGCGTCGGCAGACGGTCGAAGACGTCCACCTCGACGGCGGCCAGGAGCCTGCTTCAGAAGGTGCTCGGCAGCGTAGAAGCCCGCCGGCCCGGAGCCGACGATCGCCACGCGCAGCGGGTTGCCGGCGGTTCCGGGTTGGTCGCTCATGAAGCCGGGAACTCTAGAGAGGCCCCAGCCCTCTAGGCGAGGGCGGCGGCGCCGCGCGAGGTCGCGGCTCCGTCGAGCGCGTCCAGGGCCTTGGCGACGGACATCGCCACGCAGGTGAAGATCGGCGTGTCGCGCAGCGTGTAGGAGCTCGACTCCGACCCCCGCAGCTCCTGGACCAAATCGAGGAACTGACCCGGCGTCGTCGGCCTCGAAGCTGACCACGAACTCCTGGTCGTCGAGGCCGAACGAGTAGGCGGTGTTGATCGTGATCTCCGGGTATCGGCGGCCGACCGCGATGTGCTCGTCCATGATCCGCTGGCGCTCGTCCGGTGCCAGCCGGTACCACTCGCGCTTCTTGTCAAACGGATAGACGAACAGGTAGTGGCGCTCGGAGGTGCAGATCTCGGGCCGGGCCTCGGACTCGGAATACGGCGAGCGCTTGGTCATCGCCAGATAGGAGTGTGGGATCGACATCCACTTCGCCAGCCCGCTCTGCGCCAACACCACGTGAAAGGTGTGGATGTCCTCGAGGGTCGGGCTCTGGGCGAGCAGCAGGAGGTCGGTGTCTCCTCGCGTGCCCACGGTCGAGTAGGCGCGGAGCGATCGGTCCTGGGCGAAGTCCTCACAGGCGGCGAGGAGCTCCCGTTTATCCTCCGCGCGCCCCTCGGGATCCCGGCGCTGCCAGGCGGGGTCGAGCTTGAAGAAGGTGAACTTGGCGAACGTGCGATCGGCCATGGCCGCGATGGTAGTCGTTGTCGTCGCACTGCTGGCGCGGCGCGGGGGCCGCGACGGGCCGGTCGGATCGTCCGACCCGCGGCGGCCCATCCGGGAGCACGTCAGACGATCCACCGCTCCGGATCACCGTCGCGATCCTGCCTCAAGGGCACGTCGCCCGCCCAGCTCGCGAGGGTGAGCGGCATGGGGGTGGGGCTGATGAGCGCCGGGATCGGGCGGGTGCCGCCGGGGCAGACGTTCATCGACATCGGGCAGGGGGCGAGGATCAACCCGTCCCTGTACGACCAGTCGCTGCCGGCGATCCACGCACGGCCCGGCGTCCGGGGCGCTCCCGCGCGGATCCCGCCGAGGATCTGGGAGCCCGTGCGACGGCGCGCTGCGGACGCGCCGGCCGACCTGGTGCCGGGCCTGCTCGGATCGACGTTGGCCGCGGCCCGCGTCCCGGCGCACGCCGCCCCCTCCAGCGGGAGCCGCAGCGGCGATCGTCGTCGACGAGCGCGGTCGGGTGCCCGGGTCCGCTTGCCCGGATCCGAGTTGCCCGGGCGTCAGCGTCGTGCGGGCCCGCCTGGCGCAGCTCCGCCCCCTGGTGCGAGCCCTCCGTGGCGACGACCTCCTGATCGCGATCGAACGGCCGCCTCCGGCGGAGAATCGCGAGCTCGCGCTCGGCATGGCGGGCGCCGCCATGGACGGAACGCTCAGCTCGGATTCCACCCGGATGCGCGGCTACGTGCTCTCGATCGATCTCGCCCCGACGATCCTGGGGCGCCTCGGGCTGGCGGTGCCGGACGAGGTCAGCGGCGAGCCGATCGAAGCCGAGGGGACGGCCGACCCCGCCTTCGTGCAGCGGCTCGAGGACCGGCTGGCCGTGATCGGACCTCGTCGCGGCCCGGTGATCGGCACCACCCTGCTGATCTGGGTCGGGCTGGCGGCGCTTGCCGGGCTTGCCTTCAAGGCCCGGGGCCTGCGCGCCGTGTTGCCCCTGCTGGCGGTGGCGGTCGCCTACCTGCCGGCCGCGCTGCTGGTCACCGCGGCGCTCCAACCCGGCGAGCTGGCCGAACGGCTGATCGCCGGGATCGGCCCGCCGGCGCTGGCGCTCGTCACCTTGCGCGTGGCTTCCGCATACGGGGCGCTCGCAATCGCCGGCGCGGTCTCCGTGCTCGGATACGCGATCGACGTGATCGCCGGCTCCAGTCTCACGGAGCTCTCGCTGATCGGCCCGAATCCCGCGGGTGGGGTTCGCTTCTTCGGGATCGGCAACGAGCTCGAAGCGACGGTGGCGGCGCTGGTACCGATCGCCACCGGCGCCGCACTGGTCACCTGGGCGCCGCGCGTCTCGCCTCGGCGCGCCGCTCTGGGCCTTCGCCCTCACGGGCCTGATCGCCGTGGCCGCCTTCGCCCCGGGGCGGTTCGGCGCCGACGTGGGGGCCGCGATCGGGATCCCGGTCGGAGCGGCGGTGGCGGTGGCGGTTTGCCTTGGAGGACCCCGTCGCCGACTCCTCCTGGTGATCGCCGTCCCGATCGTCGTCCTGGCGGCGCTGGCGAGCGCCGACCTGCTGCTGGGCGGCGAGCGCGCACCTGACCCGCTCCGTCCTGCGGGCGGGCGGCTTCGACCAGCTCGCCGACGTCGCCGAGCGCCGCCTGCGGCTCTCCGCGCAGAGCTTCAGTCACTACGCGCGGACGCCGATGCTCTGGGTCGCCGCCCTCGCGATCGTCGCCGGGATCGCGCAACGGCGCCGGATCGAGAGCTGGTTTCGAGCCCGGCGCGCCGCGTGGGCTGGGCTGGCGGGAGCGGCCGCCGCCACCGTCGCCGGGACGCTCGCCAACGACTCTGGGGGCCTGATGCTGATCATCGGCACGGCGCTCTGCGCGCTGAGCGCCGGCCTCGCCTGGGCCACGCAGCAATCCAGCGCCGAGACGGTCCTTGCTGACAGGCATGATTCCGTTCGGTAACCTGGGTGGTCGCCGGTATCGTGCCTAAGCTTGGCCTGTCTCTGCGGTCACGACCGGCGTCGTGCCGTCGTCCGCGAGCTTTCCCGGGGTTCCGCAATTGCCCGTACCTAGAATCCATATGCCCACCACCACCCCGAGCAGTGGGAGCCACCCGTTGCGGATCGCGATCGTCACGCCCTACTCGTGGACTTACGGCGGCGGGGTCAACCGCCACGTCGAGGCGCTCGCAGAGGCGCTGATCGACCGGGGCCACGAGCTGCGCGTGCTGGCTCCGTGGGACCCTCCCGACCGCCTCAGCCGAGCGCTCCACCGCGCGCCGGCCGAGCGGCGAAGCCGCCCCGACTACCTGATCCCGCTGGGACGCACCGTCGGCTACGGCGCCAACGGCGCGGTCTCCAACCTGTCCTCCTTCCCGGGCGCCGTGCTCAAGATGCGCCGCGAGCTGCGCGCCGGGCGCTTCGACGTCGTTCACGTGCACGAGCCGCCCGCGCCGATGCTCGGCTGGGACGCCTGCTCGTTCCCCGACGCCCCCGTGGTCGGCACCTTCCACGCCTACTCGACCAAGCGGATGCCCAACGCGGTCGCCAACCTGCTCGGAGCCCGCCGCAAGTTCAACCAGCTCCATGCGCGGATCGCCGTCTCCGAGGCCGCCGCCTGGACCGGACGGCGCTGGTACGGGGGCGAATATCGCGTCATCCCCAACGGCGTCGACATCGACGCGCCGCCCGTCCACCCGAAGCCGCGCTCCGACGAGCTCAGGCTGCTGTTCGTGGGCAGGCCGGAGGAGCGAAAGGGCCTCCCGGTTCTCGTGCAGGCGTTCGAGGGGCTGGCGGAGCACGTTCCCGCGCGTCTGACCGTGATCGGCGCCGACTCCGAAGACGTGGCGCCCTACGTTTCCGATCCGGATTCGGAGTCGCGGATCCACGCCTTGGGCCGGATCGATGGCGAGGAGCTTTGGCGCCACCTCCACGAGGCCGACGTGCTCTGCGCGCCGTCGCTCGCCGGAGAGAGCTTCGGCATGGTCCTGACCGAGGCCTTCGCGGCCGGCACGCCGGTGATCGCATCGGCGATCGCGGGATATTCCGACGTGGTCACAGACGGAACCGACGGCGTGCTGGTGCCCCCGGCCGACCCCCAGCGGCTGGCGGAGGAGCTTCAGCGCATCTACCTCGAGCCTGCCCGCCGTGAGGCAATGGGCCGGGCGGCGCGCGAAACGGCTTCGCACTACGCGTGGCCGCGCGTCGCCGAGCAGGTCGAGGAGGTCTACGAGCAGGTCAAGCAGCTGCCCGAGCCCACCACCCGCGGCACGCGTCTGGTTCGGAGAGCCGGACTGGCGCCGATCGACGGCGGTCCGCGGCGCCCGCCCAGCCGGCTCCCGTCGCTCGACCCGGCGCCGGCCCAGGCGGTGGCGCGCCACCGCGTCGCCAGGCGGATCGGGCTCGGCGTGGCGGGCGTTCTCGGCGTCGGCCTCACGGCTCTCGCAGCGCACCGGATCGGGGTCCAGAACGTGGTCGCGAGCGTCGTCCGCTCCGATGCGGGCTGGGTGCTGATCGCGACCGGCCTGATGATGGCCTCGATGCTGATGCGGGCAGTCTCCTGGTACGCGATCGCCCGCGCGGCCCTGCCGCGCAGCCCGCTCCGCCGGCGCGACGTGACCTCGGCGACGATGATCGGGGTCCTGATGTCGGCGACGCTCCCGGCACGTCTCGGGGAGCCGGCGCGCGCCATGGTGCTGTCCCGCCGCACGGGACGAATGCGCGAGACGTTCCCGGTGCTGCTCGGCACCCTGGTCTCCCAGACCGCCCTCAACATCCTGGCGCTGGCGCTGCTGGGGGCGATCATCGTCGCCTCGACCGATCTCTTCCACTCGAGCTCCCAGGCCCTGTTCATCTTCAGCCTGGCGCCGCTCGTGTTGCTGGTCGCGGTCGTCCTTGCGCCGGTGGTCGTGCGGCAGAACGGTTCCGGGCGCGTGGCGCGCCTGGTGGGCGCGGTGCGCGGGGCGCTGGTTCGCGTCCGCACCGGCCTTCGGGTCTTCCGCGATCCGCGGCGTGGGTCGCTCGCGGCCGGGGCCCAGCTCGGGGCGTGGGGCATCCAGCTGCTCGCCTGCGCCGCCCTGTTCCAGGCGCTTGGACTTCGGGGCGGCATCGGGGCCGCCGCCGCGGTGCTGTTCGCGGTCAACGTGACCGCCGTCGTGCCCGCCACCCCGTCGAACATCGGCGTCTTCCAGCTCGCGGTGATCAGCGTCCTGACCACCGGCTTCGGGATCAGCGCGGCCGACGCGCTCGCCTACGGCGTGATCCTGCAGGCGGTCGAGATCGCCACGGCCCTGGCGCTCGGCCTGCCGGCCCTCGTCCGCGAGGGTCTCACCTGGTCCGACATGCGCCTGCGCGCGCTGAGCGCTGCGCCCGTCCGTCTCTCGTCGCGGCCGCGCGACGCCACCGAGACCGTCTCGGGCTGAAGCCCGCCGCCGACCGAAGGATCGGGTGGCCGCCGGCCACCAGAGGCCTCAACCATGGCCGATCAGCGCGATCGGCGGTGATCGGCTCCGGCCCCGCCGATCGCGGCCCTCGCGTGGTCGTCACCCTCGTCAGCGCGAAGCGCAGCGTCGCGGCACTGCTCGACGCTTTTGTGCGCCGCGAGTCGCCTTCGCTGAGAACCGCCGCGGCCACGGTCGCGGGACCGGCGCCCGATGGACGCGGAGCGCCGCCCGAGCCGAAGCCGCTCATCACCCGGGGCCCCGCGGGCCGTGAGCGAGTGCCGTACCAGCCATTCTTCGTCGAGCAGGTCAAGGCGGGCAACGTCGAGGAGATCAGCTCTCAGGAGAACTCAATCGAGGGCGACCTTACGCACGCGGCGACGTACGACCCGCCCGGGGACGCCAAGCCGATCACGGTGACGAGCTTTGAAACCGAGGTCCCCGCCTTCCTGGACCACGTTCAGATCACCCGGCTGCTCGAGAGGGGAAACGTCGTAGTCAACGCCGAGCCGCCTGACACAGGTCGGTCGATCTGGGTGACGCTCCTGCTCGGCTTTCTCCCGACGATTCTGCTCGTGGCGCTCCTCGTCTGGTTCGTGCGCCGTCAGGCGGGCGGCGGACGGGGCGGCATCCTCGGTGGGTTCGGCCGCTCAACGGCGCGGCGCGTCAGGGCGGGGGAGCAGGAGCGGGTCTGCTTCAACGACGTGGCCGGGATCGACGAGGCCGAGGACGAGCTCGTCGAGGTGGTGGACTTTCTGAAGAACCCCGAGCGGTACACGAAGCTCGGCGCGCGGGTTCCGCACGGAGTGCTGCTCTACGGTCCCCCCGGAACGGGCAAGACCCTGCTGGCCCGCGCGGTAGCGGGGGAGGCGGATGCCGCGTTCTTCTCCATGTCGGCCTCCGAGTTCGTGGAGGCGATCGTAGGCGTGGGCGCCTCGCGCGTGCGGGATCTGTTCAAGCAGGCCAAGGAAGCCGCGCCCGCGATCGTCTTCATCGACGAGCTGGACGCGATCGGCCGCTCGCGGGCGGGCAATGTCGGCGGGATCAGCGGTGGGCACGACGAACGCGAGCAGACGCTCAACCAGATCCTTACCGAGATGGACGGGTTCGAGCCGGGCACGAACGTGATCGTCCTGGGCGCGACGAACCGCCCCGAGGTCCTCGATCCAGCCCTGCTGCGACCCGGGCGCTTCGACCGCCGGATCGCCGTTCAGCCGCCCGACCGCAAGGGTCGTGTCGAGATCCTGAAGATCCATACCCGCTCGGTCCCGCTGGGGGCTGATGTGGACCCGATCGCGCTTCAGCGCCGACATCGCCCTGGCGGTGAACGAGGCGCGCGATCGAGCGTCGCGCCCTGATCGATGACTATGGTCGCGCCGCTCGAGCGCCACGCGCTGCCGCATGCTACGCCGCGGGCTGCGTCGCTGTCGCTCGTGCTCACGCGCGCGGCCGCTCGTCACGCTCCCCTGAACCGACCGTCGCGCGAAGAGCTCTGGCGTCGGTGGCGTGGCCCGGGGCCGGAGAGGGTCGTCTTCGGCGAGCGACGACGGGTGCGGAGTCCGACATCCAGAACCTGACGCATGCCCGCGGCATGGTCGGCCGGTGGGGGATGAGCGATGCAATCGGGGCGGTCGCGGTCACAGACGGTCGCCAGGATGGCGCGTTGCTACCCGGGTCGGCGCCAGCTTCGACTGCCACCGAGCAGCTCGTCGACGAGGAGGTGCGGCGGATCGTCGAGGACGCCGAGCAGGACGTGATCGACCTCCTGCGGCGCGAGCGCGAGCGACTCGACGATATGGCAGGCGCGCTGTTGAAGCGCGAGACTCTCGACCAGGTGGAGGCCTACGAGGTGGCGGGTGTCGATCTACCGAAGGTCGACGCCGAACAGGAAGCCAAGGCCGTCGCGGGCGCGCAGCCGGCGTCATGATCGATTGGTGTTGACACGACGGGTCGGTCAGGGGAGACTCGCCGAGGAGAACCGGCCAGAAGGGGGATTGGATGACCATCGCCGAGCAGATGCTCGACACCTATCCGCTCGACCTCGGCCTCGACAAGGCACTCCTGGCCCGCTGCATCGACGCGTGCTCCGAGTGCGCTGAGGCATGTACGGCCTGCGCCACTCGAGTCGCGCTCGCATGCGTCACTGCATGGAGCTGCGCTGAGAGTCGGGCATTGCGAGCCGGCAGACCACGATGGTGGAAACGCCGAACTGGATCGCGAACAGCGTGAGCACGATTCCGGAGTCGATCCGTTTCGGCACCAGCGACGAGAGCGCCGCAACTGCCATCAGGGTTGTCGAGACGGTCAGCAGCACCTCCACCGTCGCCCGGGTGTCCAGCGGTAGGCTCGATGGGCCGCCCCCGCCAGTTGGGCCCATGGGAGGACCCCGAGCGCCAGCGTCCACTGGGCCACCGAGGCGGCGAGGAAGACGGCCAGCCCCTGGCCGGGCCGGCGATTGAGCGCGAGCACCATGGCCACTACGAATTCGAGTGTCTCGGTCGCCCCCGGCACGATCGACTGGACGAGGAGGTAGGAATTGATCCCGACCGCGGTACCGGTCGTCTGGAGCGCGTCCGTGAACGGAACGGCCACGACCCCCACCACGACGGCCGACAGCGCCAGCAGGCCCGCCAGCCATCTGCGACGTTGCTGCGGCGGCAGGGCGGCGAGGCCGGCAGAGACGCCGACGACGGCCGGCGGCTCGTCCGGAGCAGCGCCCCGATCATGCCCTCCGGCGACCAGTTCAACATCCCGATCGACCCACCCGCGCGGCAGACGCGAACCATGTCGTCCGCGACGTCCTGGTGGTGCGGGGCGAACATCGCGCCGCGACCGAGCACATGGCCGACGTCGAGCGCCTCGTCCTCGGCGGCAGCCGCGTTCTCGGCAGTCGCGCGCTCCGACCCACCGAGATCTCGACTTCCTCGGCGTCGGCCACGGCGGCGCCCGGCGTCGAACAGCTCCGGCGTCCCCTCGCTGCGTCACGATGAGAGTCGCGCACGGCCGTCGCCGCGGCGCATCGATGCATCGCCGGGCCTCGGAACCGCGACGTTCGACGACGTTGACTCCGCGGACCGATGCCGCACGCTTCGATGAGCCGCGCCCCGAGACGCGCAGCCGAAGCGTCTCGTCCTTGGGGGGCTCTCGGACCGCCGCCGCTCCATCCCGGACCCGGAGCCGCTTGGAGAGGACAGTTCCTTTCCGCGACGTGATCCGGACCCTCTCGGTCAGGCCGTTCGTCACCTGAAAACGGATCGGAACCGCATGGTCGACGACCGACCGGCTGGGGAACCGGTGGAGCTCGACGGCAGGCGGAAGGTTGATCGCCTGGCGCAACGCCCCGCTGACCGTGTCGGCGATTCCGGCGCGGCCGTTCAGGAAGACTGTTATGCCGAACTTCTTCGCGACGCCGCGGCCGCTCGATACGTCGTAGACCGTCTGTATCTGCATGACGCCGCCCGCGAAGAACACGATGTGCGGATTGCCGAGCCAGATCGTGTCGATCGACGACTTGCCGACGTCGCTCAGCTCCTTGTTGCGCACCCCGAGCGAATTGGCTATACGAGGCGTCAGGAACACCAGCCGGCTCACCTGGGCGGGCCCGAGCGTGACGCGCTCGCGCGGCAAGCTTCGTAACGACAGTTGGGGTTCACCTCTGTGGTTGATCCATCCATCGAGGGTGGCAACGAGGTTCTGACCGTCGCGGGGGCTGTAGTAGGCCGACCGCAGCAGATGCGGACGGTCCGCACCGGCAGGGGTGGCAAAGCGGTTACCAGGGCGCATCGCGTTTCGCAGCTCGTCCGTATCGCTCTCGTCGAAGCGAATGTTTCCGACCACCTCGAGCGGACCGGCCAGGCTGGTCGGCGTGGACCATCTGTCAGCGCCGCTTGCAAATGCCTCGGGATGGGTCATGTGAAATTGCTTGTAGAGGTGGGCCTGCGTGTCGAACAGCGCGGGTGGGTAGCGCAGGCGGTCACGGATCCCCTGGGGCATCCGTGAGATCGGTTCAAATAGTCCAGGGAACGCGCCCTCCCAGGCGCGGAGGATCGGCTCGTGCCGATCGGTGGCGTAGAGGCGAACCCGCCCCGAGTAAGCATCAACCGTTGCCTGGACCGCGGGTCGCGCGTAGCGGGCTTTCGAGCCCGCGATGCTGGTGCGCTGTGCACTACGGATACGAGTCACTCGTCGTAGCCGCCGCCAGGAAACATCCGCCTGCGATCAGCGCCGCCGGATCCCCCGGAGGAACGGCGCCAGAGTTCAGCCGGCGAGCACTCGCGGTGGAGGATGACCCGTCGAGCGTGCGACTCGTGACTCCTTCGAGGCCAGCGCGGCAGCTGAGCCGCGTGCGAACGCCGCGCGCGCAGGATTCGACCATGCCCGAGCGATTGTAGCGGTGCCCGACGGTTGGCGGTCGAAGGGCGCACGGCCACCCAATCCGACGCGTCGCTGCCGTCATGTGCGTGGCTGCCGAGAGCGCCTCGTCCTGACGCCGCCCGCAGATCGACCCCGAGACCGATGCGCCACATGGGTGTAGACCAGGATCGGCGTGTTCGACCTCGTCCGGCCCCCTGCACGTGCTGGACATCGAGCTCGCGCTCGCCGATGACGGTGAGCGGCGAACCGCCCCCAGACGGTGTCGCGTCGAGCGTGGGCTGTCCGGGCCGGTAGAACGGCGTCTTGCTTGAGAGCTGCTGCATCTGGAGACGCAGGATGTTCGTGTCCCAAAGCTGGACGTTGTCGAGCCGACTTCGGTCGTGCCTGATGTCGGCGGACGTGATTCGCGCCTTGGGGACGAACTGGTGCACGTCCACGCCCGCAAGTCCAAACGCGTGTCGAGTCCCGGCGATCGAGTGCTCCAGGAAGGGCGCCTCCCTGGCGACCGGGTTGGTATTGACCACGTAGCGCTGGAGGAGTGTCGGCGCCCACGACTCGGAGACGATCGCGATGACCACCAGAGCGGCCACCGGGAAGATCGCCGCCCGTCTCGCGGCAAATACCCGACCCCGGGAAGCGAGGAACGGAGCTGCCGCGAGCCCGATGGCCGACACGACTGCGACGTAGGAGAGAAGGCGCAGGCCGAGCAGCCGAACGTGCGCGTCGACGTAATGTGGCCCCGGAAACGCCTGGCTCTGTCCTGGGTGTGCTTGCGTCAACTCGGCCGAGAAGGTCGCCAGGTGCAGGCGCCAAGCGAGGAGGAGCAGGGCGAGGCTCCCTAGTAGCGCGAGGTGAACGCGCGCAGGATGAGTGGCCCTGAGCGGCCGCCGGGTGACCGCGCCGGTATGTACGTGGATGCCGATCGCCACCAGCGAGCCCATCGCAACGATCAGGATCAGCAGGTTCGAGAGCTGGATCAAAAACGGCAGAGAGAACACGAAGAAACCGACATCGCGGTGACGCAGCGGATCCTCGATCCCGAACGGCTGTCGGTGCACCCAGAGCAGAAATGCCTGCCAGCCGCCCCTCGCGCTCCAACCGAGGATCGCTGCGATCAGCGTGCTTCCCCAGATAACCGCGGGGATGGAACGTAAGGAGAGGGGAACTGGAGCGTTCCTGGTCGCGACCCATGCGTTGCCAACCACGAGGCCGTCAGCCCACCGACCACAACCACTCCCGCGAGGACGAGTACATCTTCGTGGTCGAGGGGCGGATGGGCGCACTGCTCGGTGACGATGCCGTCGACGCGTAGGTCGGTCTCGAGCTAGGAAAGCCGCAGCCCGGCAGGGCGTCTGGAACGATCTGCGCCGCCCGGGCGAGCGGCGCAGGTGGCGGCGGATGGCCCGGAGGATCGCGGCTTCTGTTGTAGCCTCAGCTTGCGATGGCGCTTTCGAACATTGCAGGATTTCCCCGCATCGGCCCGCAGCGCGAGCTCAAGTTCGCGACCGAGGGCTACTGGCGCGGCGAGGTCTCCAAGGCGGAGCTGCTCGAGACCGCAAAGCGGATCAGGCTCGACAACTGGCGCTTCATGCAGCAGGCCGGGATCGACCTGATCCCCTCCAACGACTTCTCCCTCTACGACCAGGTGCTCGACACGATCGCCATGGTCGGCGCCGTGCCCCACCGCTACGGAGACGACCAGGGGCCGGTGGGCCTCGACACCTACTTCGCGATGGCGCGTGGCCGCCAGGAGGGCGGCGTGGACGTCACCGCGATGGAGATGACCAAGTGGTTCGACACGAACTACCACTACATCGTCCCCGAGCTCGGGCCCGAGACGAGCTTCTCGCTGTCGTCCACGAAGCCCTTCGACGAGCACGCCGAGGCGATGGAGGAGCTGGGGATCGACACCATGCCGGTGATCGTCGGGCCGGTCTCCTTCCTGCTGCTCGGCAAGTCCGCCGACGGGGCATCGGAGGACTTCGACCGACTCGGCCTGCTCGAGCCGCTGCTCGAGGTGTACGGCGAGGTGATCGAGCGGCTGGCCGGGCAGGGCGCCACCTGGGTGCAGCTCGATGAGCCCTGCTTCGTCGAGGACCGCCCCGAGCGCGAGCTCGACGCCCTGCGGCTCGCCTACGAGGAGCTGGCAAGGGTCCACGAGCGCACCCGGATCTGCGTCAAGACCTACTTCGACCACGCCGGCGACGCCTACGGCGTGCTGCGCGACCTCCCGATCGAGGGCATCGGGCTCGACTTCCATCGAGGAGGCGCCGACGTCGACCGGGTCATGGAGCGTGAGGGCCCCAAGAACGTCGAGCTGATCGCCGACGAGGGCGGCCTCGAGGACAAGTGGCTGTTCGCCGGAATCGTCGACGGCCGCAACGTCTGGATCAACGAGCTCGAGCACAGCCTCGACCTGCTCGGCGGCCTTCGCGACCGCTGCGCCGAGCTGGTGGTCTCCACTTCGTGCTCGCTTCTGCACACGCCCGTCGACCTCGATGCCGAGCCCCCCTCGGATGTGCTCGACGACGAGCTGCGCTCCTGGATGGCATTCGCGAAGCAAAAGGTGGGAGAGGTTGCGACGATCGCTCGCGGACTCGGCGAGGGACGAGCGGCAATCGCCGCCGAGCTCGATGCCAACGACCGCGCGCTGGAGGACAGGCGCAACTCCCATCGCACTCGCAACCCGGCCGTGCGCGACCGGGTCGCGGCGCTCACCGACCAGGACGCCAGGCGACACAGCCCGTTCGAGGTCCGCCGCGAGGCCCAGCGTGCCCGGCTGGAGCTGCCGCTGTTCCCGACCACGACGATCGGGTCCTACCCGCAGACGACCGAGATCCGCCAGGCGCGCGCCGAGCTTCGCCAGGGCGAGATCGACCAGGCGGAGTACCTGCGCCGGATGCGCTCCGAGGTCGAGCGCGTGATCCGCTTTCAAGAGGATGTGGGCCTCGACGTTCTGGTCCATGGCGAGCCCGAGCGAAACGACATGGTCCAGTACTTCGCCGAGCAATTGGACGGCTACGTCTTCACCCAGAACTCCTGGGTGCAGTCCTATGGCTCGCGCTATGTGCGCCCGCCGATCATCTTCGGAGATGTCAGTCGCCCGCATCCGATGACGACCGATTGGATCGCCTTCGCGCAGTCGCTCAGCGAGAAGCCGGTGAAGGGAATGCTCACCGGACCGGTGACGATGCTCCAGTGGTCGTTCGTCCGCGACGACCAGCCGCGCTCGGAGACCTGCGAGCAGCTCGCGCTGGCGATCCGTGACGAGGTCGCCGACCTCGAGGCCGAGGAGATCAAGGTGATCCAGGTCGACGAGCCGGCGATCCGCGAGGGACTGCCGCTGCGCCGCGACCGCTGGGACGAGTACCTCCAGTGGGCGGTCTACTGCTTTCGCGTCACGACCGCGGTGGTCCGCGACGAGACTCAGATCCACACCCACATGTGCTATTCGGACTTCGGCGACATCATGGAGCAGATCCAGCAGATGGACGCCGACGTGCTGCTGATCGAGGCGGCGCGCTCGCGCATGGAGCTGCTCCACGACTGGGAGCGCACCGGCTACGCCCAGGAGATCGGGCCCGGCGTATACGACATCCACTCGCCGCGGGTCCCATCCGCCGCCGAGATGGCCGAGCTTCTGGAGGCCGCGGCCCGCGTGCTGTCGCCGGAGCAGCTCTGGGTCAATCCCGACTGTGGCCTCAAGACCCGCGCCTGGCCAGAGACCGAGGCCGCCCTTCGCAACCTCGTCCAGGCAGCGAATCAGGTCCGCGAAGAGCTGGTTCCCGCGGCCGAGTAGCTCCGCGTGGCGCTTTTCTTGCCGCATGGCGCCACAAAAGCGCCATGCACCTCCCGGACCCGCTTCGGGATGCGCCCGCGCCTACAGCACCACCCCGTGGCGGACGACGTTGGTGCAGATCACCTGCTCGTCGGCGAAGTGGCGCAGGTAGGTGCGACCGCCGGCGCGGGCACCGGTGCCCGATAGGCGGCTGCCGCCGAACGGCTGGCGGGCGACCATCGCTCCGGTGATCGCCCGGTCGACGTAGACGAGGCCGGCGGGAAGGCTCTCGATCAGGCTCTCGATCCGGTCCGGTTGACGGCAGAAGATGCCCGCGGTGAGCGCCTGTGGGAGCTCGCGGACCCGTTCGGTGGCCAGATCGAGGTCTCGGACGCGCTCGACCGTCAGCAGGGGACCGAAGATCTCCTCGCGAAGCACCGGCGAGTCGGCCGGCAGGCGGTCAGCATCCACCAGCGACGGCTCGACGTATTGGCCGTCCGCCGGCGCAGTGGCCTTCGCCACCTCCGCGCCCCGGCAGAGCTCCGCGTAACGGTGGTACTTCGCCACCGCCTCGGGGTCGATCAGCGCGGGAACCTCGGTGGCGAAGTCCTCGGCGGGGCCGACCCGCAAGAGCTCGACCGCGCCGGCGATCCGGGCGATCAGACGGTCGGCGATTGCCTCGTGGACGAGCGCTCGCGCCGCGGCCGAGCACTTTTGGCCCGCGTAGCCGTAGGCGGAGCGGACGATCGCTGGAACCGCCTCGTCGAGATCGACGTCCGAGTCCACGAGCACGCAGTTCTTGCCCCCCAGCTCCGCGACGATGCGCTTGATCTGGAGCTGGCCGTCGGAGGCGTGGGCGCGGCGCTGTATCTCCAGTCCCACGGCGACCGAGCCCGTAAAGGCGATCGTCGCCACCCGCGGCTCAGCCACCAGCCAGCGGCCGAGCTCACCGTCGCCGGGCAGGAACGCCAGCGCCGCCGGCTCGACCCCTGCCTCCAGCAGCAGCTCCACAAGCGCCGATCCGCAGGCGGGGCTCTGCTCGGCCGGCTTGAACAGAACCGGGCTGCCCATCACCAAGGCGGCGCCGACCATCCCGCAGGGGATCGAGAGCGGAAAGTTCCAGGGGCTGATCACCGCCGCCGGGCCGCGCGATCGCAGCCGCAGCTCGTTTCGCTCGCCGGGCACCTGGAGCAGCTCGTCGTCCAGATTGCGGGCGGTTCGCGCGTAGAAGCGCAGGAAGTCGATCGCCTCGCAGACCTCGGCGTCGGCGTCCTCCCACGGCTTTCCGGACTCGCGCACGATCAGGGCGGCCAGGCGGCGGCGGCGCTGGGCGACGAGCTCGGCCGCCTGCTCGAGGGATTCGGCGCGCTCCTCGAGCGGGCGCTTCGGCCATCCGGCAGCCAGGGCCAGGTTCAGCGCCTGCGCCGCCTCGGCCTGGCGGGCCCGGCGAAGGCGGGCGACCGCCCGGTCGGGCCGGCATGGATCGGTGGACACCACCTCTTCGCCGGGGGAGGCCTGCTTGCCACCGATCACCACGGGGGCTCGCAGTGGAAGCTCGGCGTCGAGTCCCGCCAGCGCCCCGGTCAGCTCCTCGCGCACCTCGGGCCGGCGCAGCTCGAGCAGCGGGTGGTTTCGAAACTCATCCATCGTCGTCGTTCGCGCTCGGCCCGGGCGGCTCCAACATCTCGTCGATTGAATGGTGGCGCTGCTGGAGCAGGAAGCCCTGGCTGGAGGAGTTCTCCAGCAACCGGCGGACCAGGTAGGCCATCCCGGCCACCAGGTCGCCGATCGGCGTGTAGACCCGGACCCGGTGGCCGAGTCGGCTGAGCCCGTCGGCGAGCTCGTCGCCGAGGCCGCGCAGCACCTGAAGCTCGAGCTCCTCCGGCCGCCCGCCGGCCCGCTCGAGGTAGGCCATCGCCTGGGCCAAGGAGCGAAGGTTGTGGGTGGCGATCGCGGGGCGGACCCTGTCGCGCGCGTCGATCAGGGCGTGGCTGAGGCGCTCAAAGCAAGCGTCGCTGTGGCGCTTCTCGGCCCACACGGGCGCCTCCCAGCCGCGCTGGGCGGCGATCACCCTCTCGTGATCCCAGTAGGCGCCCTTGACGAGCCGGATCGTGGGCGGCACCTCCCGGCCGCCGAGGGCCGGGAGCGCGAGGATCCGCTCCAGCGTCTCGTCGGCGTCACGCAAGTAGGCCTGGACCACCACCCCGACCGAGGGGCCACCCCGGAACTCCTCGTCGGCCAGTAGCTCCTCGAAGGCCCGAAGCAGCGTCTCGCGGCTGTCGTAGTCCTCCATGTCCAGGTGGATGTGGGCCCCGAGGTCGCGCGCCAGGCGAAGCAGCGGCCGCAGCCGGCGGGCGGCGTCGGCGGCCCCGCGCTCGGGCGCCAGAGGGCGGAGCAGCGGGGTGAGCGCGGTCAGCTTGATCGACAGGTTGGCGCGCGGCAGAGGTCCGTGGGGGTCGGCGTCGAGCAGGGGTTGGTCTGGCCAGCCCTTGGTCACCTCGACCACCCGGCGAAGCGTCTCCTCGCAGCGCTCGAAGTACGCCTCGGCCTCGACCTCGGTGACCGTCGCCTCGCCCAGCAGGTCGACCGCGAACGCCTGGCCGCGCCGCCACATTCGCCGCAGGTTGCCGGTCGCGTCGGTGACGCTTCGCCCAGCGATGAACTGCCGGGCGAGGAGCGCGGTCGCCGGTCCGCTGACCAGCCCGTAGGCGGCGACCGGCGGCCGCGGGGCCCTACGGGCGCGCAACGGGCGCAGGGTGAGCGGCAGTCGCTCGCCCTCGATCTCGCGGACGAATGCCCTCAGGTGGACCCCTCGGTCACGCGGCCCGCGGCAGGTCGGGGCGACGTCGACGAAGCGAAACAGGGCCGAGCGCAGCGCCGGGCGGCCGTCCAGCCCACCGAGGAGGCGGCGGCTGAGGGCCAGGGGCGGCCGGCGCCAGGATCCAGGCTCGACCCGCCACAGGGCCTCGGCCAGCTCGCGGGTGCGGCTCTCGAGCGCTGCGTCCATGCTCGCCCCGAGGCTACCCTTGCCGGGCCGCCTTAGCCGGCCGTGAGGCGATAGACGGACCCATCCAGCGAGACGGCGTACAGACGGCCGCCGGCGTCCTCGCCAAACGAGTCCAGGCGCGGCACCGTGAGCCCGATCGGACGATCATCGCGCGCCCGCCCGCCGCGGAGCTCGAAGCTTCGGATCTGGCCCCTACAGAAGTCGCCGTACAGCGTAGCGGCCCTCCAGCGAGGGCAGCTCGGGGTCGCGGACCACGTAGCCGCCGGTGACGGCGCAGTTGGGGTCGTTGGGCTTTCCGGTGCGACCGTAGGTCAGCACCGGACGGATCGAGCCCGGCGCCTTCACGTCGCTCTTCGTCTGCGCGGTCCCCTCCAGGTCGGGCCAGCCGAAGTTGGCGCCGGCCGCGGCGCGGGCGTCGACGTGGTCGATCTCCTCCTGTGTGAAGTCGCCGACGTCCCCGATCCACAGGTCGCCGGTCTTCGGGTCGATCGAGTATCGCCACGGGTTGCGAAGCCCGAGCGCGTAGACCTCGTCCCGGCCGCGGCGCCCCACATAGGGGTTGGTGCGCGGAACCGTGTACGGCCGGCCGCCCAGGCACTGCCCGGCGGCCTTCGTCCCGGGACACGGGTCGATCCGCAGGATCTTGCCGAGCAGGCTTCCTCGCTCCTGCGAGGTCGTCGGGATCGGGTAGTCGGGCCCCCCGTCACCGACCCCGATGTAAAGGTGGTCGCCCGGCCCGAAGACGAGCAGCCCGGACCAGTGGACGAAGTTGGGGTGGGGGATGGTGAGGATGTCGCGGGCGCTGCCCGGATCCACCGAGTCCTCCCCGGGCGGGCGACGATACTCGACCACGCGCTCGCGGCCGTCTGCGGTCGGCATAGTCCACGTAGAGGCGGCCGCTGCGCTCGTAGTCGGGCGCGAAGGCCAAAGACAGGAGTCCCGCCTCGCCGGTGGTGGAGACCAGGCGATCGATGTCCAGGAACGGCCTCGGGGCCACTCCGCCGTCTGGCGTCACGGCCCGGACGTGGCCGGCGCGCTCGACCACGTAGAGCGTTCCTCCCCCGTCGGGCGGCTGGGTGACGTAGACCGGGTCGTCGAACTTGCCGATCAGCTGCAACCCGAGCCCCCGCGCGTGGCGGCTGCCCCGACCCGCCGCACCCGGCGCGACCAGCGCGACCACCAGGATCGTCGGCCCGAGCGAGGTGGCGCGCGTCTGGGGCCCGATCGGTATTACCGCGGCCCGAGGCCGAGGCGGTTACGCAGCCCGCGCGCGTTGATGAAGCGGGAAACGCGGTGGATCATCTTGCGCTTGCGCCGCGTGTAGGGAAACCAGAGCGGGTCGCTCTTGCCCTGCTTCATCCGTGGCGAGACGATCGACTCCGGGCGCACGAACTTCTTGATCCCGTAGGAGGCGTGGCGGAAGCCGATCCCGGACTCCTTCCAGCCGCCCATCGGCACGCCGAGGGCGAGGTAGGTGGTCAGCACGTCGTTGACGTTCACCGCGCCGGCCTCGATCCGCCGCGCGATCTGCTCTCCCTCGCGGCTCGAGCCGGCGAACACCGACGCGGACAGCCCGTAGCGGCTGTCGTTGGCCATCCGCACCGCCTCGTCGGCATCGGCGACCTTCATCACCGGAATCACCGGGCCAAAGGTCTCATCGGTCATCACCTTCATCGAGTGATCGACGTCGGCGATCACCGTCGGCTCATACCAGTCGCCAGGGCCTTCCTTGCGCTTGCCGCCGGTCAGGACCCTGGCGCCCTTGTGGCGCGCGTCCTCGACGTGGTCGGCGACGATCTCCGCCTGGGCGGGGGTGGTCATGGCGCCGAGGTCGGCGCCGAACGAGCGGCCGTCGGTGCCCTGGCGGAGCTTGCGCACCTTTTCGGTCAGCCGGTCCACGAATTCGTCGTAGATCGGCTCCTCGACGTACACGCGCTCGATCGCCATGCAGATCTGCCCGGTGTTGGCGAGGGCGCCGGTGGTGGTCGCGTTGACGGCGCGCTCGAGATCGGCATCGCGGAGCACGATCAGCGGATCCTTGCCGCCGAGCTCCAGGCTGACCGGGGTGAGCGTGTCTGCGGCACGCTTCATCACGACCTTGCCGGTCCTGTCGGAGCCGGTGAACTGGACGAAGTCCACCTCGTCGACCAGCGCTCCGCCGGTCTCGCCGACGCCGTTGACGACGTCGAGGACCTCGGGGCCGCCGATCTCCTCCTTCCACGCGCGGACCAGCTCCAGGGTCGAGAGCGGCGTGAACTCGGAGGGCTTGATGATCACCGCGCACCCGGCGACGAGCGCCGGAATCGCGTCGTCGAAGGCCAGGATGAGCGGGTAGTTCCAGGGGCTGATCACGCCAACCACCGGGTACGGGCGGTAGACGATGCGCAGCCGCTTCACCTTCAACGGCAGGATGTGCGGCGTCGGCGTCTCCTCGGCCAGGAACTCGCCGGCGTGCTCGGTGTAGTAGTTGATCGTGCCGCACAGGAACGGCGCCTCCAGCTCGGCCTCGGCGCGCACCTTGCCGGTTTCCTCCTGCATCACGTCGGCGAGCCGATCGTGATTGTCGATCATCCAGTCACGCAGGCGGTCGAGCCAGCGGCGACGGCCGGAAACGCCGATCGCCTCCCACTCCGGCTGCGCGGCGCGGGCCCTGGCGACGACCTCGGCGACGCGCTGCGGCGAGTCGATCTCGACGCTGCGTGATCAGCGAGCCGTCAGCCGGACTGCGAACCTCGAAGCTCTCGGGGCCCGAGGCTCCGTCGTGCGATCCGGGCTGGGCTGCGGCCTCGCTCGCCGTGGCGCTCTCCATCGCAAGCGGACTCTACTGCCGGCACCGGGTCGGCGTGCCGCGCTCGCGGCCGCTGGCGGGTCGAGTCGCCGGCGGCTAGTTGTGCACGAGCCTGTACACCGGGCCATCCAGGGAAGCCACGTATATGCGCCCGTGCGCTCCCTTGCCGAAGGAGCTCGGATGGGCGACGTGGACCCCCAGCGCCCTGTCGCGCCTGCCGCGGTGGCGGCGGGGGATGAAGCTCCGCAGCTGGCCCTTGTAGGCATCGGCGTACAGGTAGCGCCCGCGGAGGCTGTGGAGCTCGGGGTTGCGGACGACGTAGCCACCGATGATCGCGCAGCCCCCCGCTGAGGCGCAGTTGGATGCGGTGTGCTTGTACTCGAAGATCGGCCGCCTGTAGCGATGCTTGGGGCGCGGCGCCTCGTTGTCGCCGGGGTAGTCTGAAGCGATGGTCCCCCTCGAAGTGGTCCCAGCCGAAGTTGGCGCCGTGAAGAGCGCGGCGGCCTTCGAAGTCGACCTCCTCCCAGAGGCTCTGCCCGACGTCGCCGATCAGGATCCGGCGGTGGTCGAACGAGAACCGGAACGGGTTGCGCAGGCCGAGTGCGTAGATCTCGTTTCTGCCGCCCTTGCCGACGAATGGGTTGCCGCGGGGCGACCTGTAGGGCTTCGAGCCGTGCTTGTGGGGGTCGATTCGCAGGAGCTTGCCCAGCAGCTTGTGCTTGTTTTGAGCGTTCTCGTGCGGGTCGCCCGAGCCGCCGCCGTCGCCCGTCCCCGCGTACAGCCGCCCGTCGGGTCCGAACTGGAGTTGCCCCCCGTTGTGGTTCCCCTCTCCAGGGTGCCCGACCACGATCACCCTGCGGCGCGAGCTCTCCAGCGCCCGGGTGTTGGACGCAGCGCGGAACTCGTCGATCTCGATGTTCCCGGGCCCGTTCGTGTAGTAGGCGTAGAAGTGGTGGTTGCGCTCGTAGTGGGGATCGAAGGCGATCGAGAGCAGGCCTCGCTCGCCTCCGGACGAGACCCGGCCGGAGATGTCGAGGAAGGGGCGGCCCTGGACGTTGCCGTGGTCGACCACCCTGACCGTGCCGCCCTGCTCGACCACGTAGAGGAAGCTAGGCGCGCCGGGAGCGTGGGTGACGTAGGTCGGAGAGGCGAAGCTGCCGACCTTGTGCTTGCGGATCCCCGCCGCGCCCGTCGCCGATCCGCGGATGATGGGCCGCGGCGGCGCGGCTCGATTGATCTGCCGCGGACAGGCCCACCGCGAGGCTCGCCAAAGCGGCGAGCGCCCCGACGGCCACGGTAGCCCTCCCCCTGTTATGCCCCCGGCCGTGCACGGGGAAAGCGTAGCGATTGGCCGAGCGCCTCAGCTCGGCCCGGCGTCAGCCTGTACACGGGTCCTTGCAAAGAGGTCGCGTAGATGTGGCCGGCGTCGTCGCTCGCCGAACGAGCTCACCGACGGGACCTGGACGCCGAGCGCGCGGTCGTCGGTCGGCGCGCCGTCCGGGCGTGGCCGTGAAGCTGCGAAGCTGACCGGCGCAGAAGTCGCCGTACAGGTAGCGGCCGTAGAGCGAGGGAAGGCTGCGGTCGCGGACCACGTAGCCGCCGGTGATCGAGCACCCGGCGTCGTGCCCGTAGACGAACACGGGCGGGACCGCGTCCGGGGCCTGCTGGTCGTCGTTGAAGCGGCTGAATCCCTCATAGGCCGACCAGCCGAAGTTCGCACCCAACCCCTTGCCCCGGGCGACCAGGTCGACCTCCTCGAACTCGTTCTGGCCCACGTCGCCGATCGCCAGGGCCCCGGTTGCCGAATCGAATGAGAAGCGCCACGGGTTGCGCAGCCCGTAGGAGTAGATCTCCGGCCGGGCACCCGAACGGCCCACGAACGGGTTCGACTTCGGGACCGAATAGGGGCGCCCGCCGGAGGCGCGGGGATCGATGCGCAGGATCTTGGCGAGCGGGGTGGAGAGATCCTGGCCCCGGCGTTGGGGGTCGTCCTCCGAGCCGCCGTCGCCGAGCCCTATGTACAGCAGATGGTCCGGCCCGAACAGGACGAGGCCACCGTTGTGGTTCGCGTACGGCTGGTCCACGCCCAGGACCTCGCGGGCGCTCTGCGGGTCGGCGACCAGGGGATCCGACGAAGAGCGGCGGTACTCGACCACCCGCGTATCGCCGGCGGTGTCGGTGTAGTCGACGTAGAAGGGTGGCCCGCTTCCGGTAATCGGGCGCGAAGGCGAGCGACAGCAGGCCCTGCTCGCTGCCCGAGGATCGTGATCCGGTCGCGGACGTCAAGGAACGGCCTGGAGACGGGCTCGCCATCGCGTACGACCTCGACCCGGCCGGTCCGCTCGACCACGAACAGATCCCGGTGGTCGCCGGGAGGCTGGGTGACGTAGACGGGCTGGTCGAAGTCGCCGATCGTCTGGAGGCGAACGCCCCCCTGCCCGTCGCCGGCGGACAGCTGCCCGTGGCCTTGATCGGCCTGGCCGGAGGTGGCCGGAGGCGGTGCGGTGGTCGTGGTCCCGCCTCCGCCTCCGCATCCCGCGAGCACCACGACGCCGATGACCATGACGGCGGTGGAAGTGGGCGCCAGCCGCGCCGCAAGCCGCGCACCGCCCTACGTTATTGGCCGGGCTTCAAGGACGGCTGAAGAGAACCGGCCACGACGTTTCCGGCTGCGCCGCGGCGCGGCTACGTTCCGCAGCCGGTCGTGACCTCCCCCTTGCCGTTGACGCACGTCTGCGGCGGCTTGGACGCGATCGTGACCGCAAACTCCCCCTTTACGGGGCTGCCGTCGGCGGTCACCGCCTTGGCCTTTCCCTGGAGGCCGGCCGCCACCACGTAGTGCACCGTGTAGGTGCCCGCTCGCACCGCGGTCACCCGCCAAGCGATGTCCTTCGTCTCGCCGGGCGGCACCGCCCCGAACTGGAAGGTGTCGGTTTGGGCGGCCGCGGCGCCGGCGCTCGGGGCCTCGAGAGAGATCCTTGACCGTGACGCTCGGGCGGTGAGCAGCTTCGGGTACCTGTTCTCGAGGATCCACACAGGCCGGTTCGGGTTGGCGAGGTTCGAGTCGTTCAGGCGGACGTTGAACGAGCCGTCGGCCTTTGGGTCTGTCCGGTGTAGATCGTCACCGCGAGGTCGGGGATCGTCTGGTGGCCGACATTCTTGATCGCGAGCTGGAGGTGGCTGGTTTCGGGAACGCTCTGGCGGCTGGGGAACTTCGCCTTCGCCACCCGCACCTGAAAGTTGCCGGACGGCTCGGTGACGTCTTGGCGCTCGCCCCCGCCGCAGGCCGAAACGCCCGACGTCAGGGCAAGCGCGGCCAGTCCGGTAGCGATCCTTGCTGCCGCGCCCCGGAGTCGCTGCCTTCCGGCCCATGTAGCGCTCGCCCCCAAGGCGCGGAGGAACATACCACCTGCCGCCGGCTCAATCGTCGACTGGACCGGGACAAACGCTGGCCGTTCGGCTCCCGAACGCGTTTGGGGGTGGCGGCGAGCAGCCGCATCGAATACATTGCTTTCTGCCGCCGAAGCGTGGGGGCGAGGAGAAGATGGTCCGAACCGTTGCCGATAGGGCGTTCCTTCCCGCCAAGTCTCTGTTCGAGCAGGTGGGGAACATGATGATCCTCACCGGCAAGACGATCACCGCCACGGTGCGCCCCCCCTACCCCTACGGCGGCGAGTTCATCTCCCAGTTCATCTTCGCCCTG
Organism: uncultured Actinomycetes bacterium; assembly: GCA_963760665.1. Lineage (GTDB taxonomy): Bacteria > Actinomycetota > Thermoleophilia > Solirubrobacterales > 70-9 > AC-56. Next base: position 329,133 of record CAVXDS010000006.1, on the reverse strand, counting down.
CAGCTTTGCTGGTTTCCGATGCTGATCTCAACCGTCGCCTTCGGGTTCGGCGCCCCGGGGCTTCAGGCGGCCAACTTCTTGACCCTGTTCGGGGCCCTTGACCGGCTGGGGGGCTTTTTCATCTTGGCCTCGGTCAGGGAGTTCGCCCCGTTCGTGACCGCGGTCGTGGTCGCCGGGGTGGCGGGGACGGCGATCACCGCCGATCTGGGGGCCAGAAAGATCCGCGAGGAGCTCGACGCCCTGCAGGTCCTGGGCGTCGATCCGATCAAAAACCTGGTCGTGCCCCGGTTTTTGAGCCTCATGCTGATCACCGGGCTGCTCGACATCTACGCGCTTTTGTTCGGGATCGCCGGCGGGATCTTCGCCGAGATCGCCTACGGCGCGCCCCTGGGGGGCTTTTTCGCCACCCTGCTCAACAACGCCTCGGTCACCGACCTCTGGGGCTCGATCCTCAAGTGCACCCTGTTCGGGGCGATCATCGCGATCGTTTGCTCCTACAAGGGCATGAACGCCTCCGGGGGCGCCGCCGGGGTGGGCAGGGCGGTAAACGAGGCGGTCGTGATCGCCTTCTTGGGGGTGTTCGCGTTCAACTACGTGTTCACCCAGACCCTGCTCGCCACCCACCCCGAGATCTCGGTGATCAAGTGACGACGCGCCTGACACGTCGCATCTGGGGTCCCGGCCGAGCGCCTCGCTCACGTACGGCGACGTACGCTCGCTTCGCGCTCGGCCTGCGTCCCCGACCTGCTCGGTCAGGCACGCCGTGGGGCGGGAGCGACTGATGTCCGGCTGGCTGGCGCTGCCGCGCGACTGGCTCGCCTCGCTGGGTGAGATCACCCGCTTTTGCGCTCGCACCATGGGCCTCGTCTACTCGGGCCGGGTGCTGCAGTTCTTCGGCGAGGCGCTTCGCCAGGCCGGGATCTTGATCTTGGGCTCGACGATCGTGATCTGGGGCCTCGTGTTCATTCTCGGCCTTCAGTGCGGGATCGAGGGCGCCTACTTCAACCGCTCGGTCGGCGCTCCCTCCTATGCCGGGGTGTTCGCCGCCTGGTGTGACCTGCGCGAGGTGATCCCCTATGCCTTCGGCTACATGATGGCCGCCAAGGTCGGCACCGGGATCGTCGCCGAGCTCGGCGCGATGCGGATCTCTGATGAGATCGACGCGCTCGAGGTGATGGGCGTTCCGCCGATGACCTTCTTGGCCGCCACCCGCCTGCTCGGCGCCTGGATGACCCTGCCGTTCATGTATTTGGCGGCGATCGGGGTCGGCTACTTCGCCAGCTGGCTGGCGGTCGTCAAGCAGATCGGCGAGGTCTCCTCGGGCGGCTACTTTTTGATCTTTTGGATGTTCCAAAACCCGCCCGACCTCTTATTCAGCCTGATCAAGGCGATGTTCATGGCCACGGCGATCGTGCTGGTCGGCTGCTATTACGGCTACACGGCGTCGGGGGGACCGGTCGGCGTCGGCACGGCGACGGCGAAGTCGATGGTGCTCAACATCGTCTTGGTGCACGTCATCGGGATGTTGGGAACGCTCGTCTTTTGGGGCGCCAACCCTAGGGCGCCAATCGGGGGGTGACCCCGCCAACCCACGCAGGAGGAATGAACCGCACCGATGGCTGACGAGACCACAGACGAGACCTACGAGAGCGAGCCCTACGAGGAGCCCCAAGAGACCGCCTACACGGAGTCGGCGCCGGAGCTTGGCTCCCTGAACCAGGACTACGTCATCCCTGGGGTCAACCCGGGTGAGAGCGAACCCCTATCGCTGGCACACCGGCGCGAAGCGCGATCACGGCGGCGAAGACGCGATCGAGGTCATCGACCTGGTCAAGCAGTTCGGCCGCACCCGCATCCTCAACGGCCTCAATCTCGGCCTTCCCGACAACCAGATCTCGATGGTCCTCGGGCCCTCCGGTACCGGCAAAAGCGTGTTGATCAAGCACATCGTCGGCCTCCTCTACCCCGACGCGGGCGACGTCCTCGTGCACGGCGAGTCGGTCCCCGGCCTGACCGACGACGAGCTGTTCGACATGCGCAAGAAGTTCGGCCTTCTATTCCAGGACGGGGCGCTGTTCGGCTCCATGAACGTGTTCGACAACACGGCCTTTCCGCTGCGGCAGCACACCGACAAGTCAGAGGAAGAGATCGGCGAGATCTGCAACCGGCGACTCCGGGAGGTCGGGCTCGCCGAGGCCACGGAGAAGATGCCGAACGAGCTGTCGGGCGGAATGCGCAAGCGGGCCGGGTTCGCCCGGGCGCTGGTGCTCGACCCGGCGATCGTCATGTTCGACGAGCCCGATTCGGGCCTCGACCCGGTGCGCACGGCGCTGCTCTGTGAGCTGATCCGGGAGGTCCACGAGGAGAACGGCGGCTGCTACCTGGTGATCAGCCACGACCTCGGCACCGCGCGGCGAATCGCCGACTTCCTGGCCGTGCTGTGGAAGGGCCGGATCGTGGAGTCGGGCCCCGCCGACGAGCTGTTCAATTCGGACAACGAGTTCGTCGCCCAGTTCCTGAACGCGGAGACCGAGGGCCCGCTGGCGATGGACTGAGCACTCCGCCGCCTCCCGGCCACGCCTCGGGGGCGGCGGGTTCGGGCGCCAGCCGCATGGATCCGGCAGCTCGCGTGCACCGCTACTTCCTCGCTGGTCCAGGCGCCTCCCTAATCTTGGCGCGATGAGGAACGTTCTGGCAAGGATTGCTGGGCGGGCCGTCGAGCGGCCGACGCCGGTGATCGTGGCCGCGGTCCTGCTGACCCTGATCGGGGCACTCGCCGCGCTGCGCCTGGAGGCCGACCGCAGCCCCGACTCGCTGGTCAACCGGGGTTCCGGCACCTACGCGGCGACACAGACGTTCTACGACCAGTTCGGCGCCGAGCCGGTCGAGGTCCTCGTCAAGGGCGACCTGCGCCAGCTCCTGCTGACCGACAACCTCGGGCACCTGCTGGCCCTGGAGAGCTGCCTGTCCGGCAAGGCGCCGGGCGGACAGGTGATAAGCGGCCAGCCCGCGCCCCCGGTCTGCGCGGCGATCGCTCAGCTCGACCCGAGCGCCGTTGTCTTCGGCCCGGCGACCTTCCTCAACCAGTTCGCGATCCAGGCGCAGAAGCTGCTCGGCAAGGAGGCGCAGGGGGCGGGCGAGCGCGCCCAGCAGGCCGCCCAGCAGGCGGCGCTGCGGGCGAAGAAGAGCGGCCTCTCGGTCGCCGATCAGCGCCAAGCCGCGGCCACCGCCTACCAGCAGACGATGGTCCGGTTCTATCAGCAGCTTCAGAGCCTGGCGATTCAGTACGGGCAAACCGGCATTCCGAGGCTCAACGACCCGCGCTTCGTCTCGTCGGTCATCTGCGACGACCGGCTGCCCGCATGCACGCCGAAGGCCCGGCTGTCGGGGATCGTTCCCAGCTCCGACTCGGCCCTGATCTCGGTTCGGCTGCGCCCGGACCTCAGCGACTCCCAGCGCAGCGAGGCGATCTCCCTGTTCCGCCAAGCGGTTGCCGACCCGACCTTCCAACTCCAAAAGGGGGCGGCCTTCGACACCCAGCCGAGCTACGTGGTCAGCGGCGTCCCGGTGGTCTTCGAGGGGCTCGCGCAGGAGCTCTCCACGCAGATCTTCATCCTCCTCGCAGCCGCCCTGGCGGCGATGGTGATCACCCTCGCCGCGGTCTTCCGGAGTCCACTGAGGCTCCTGCCGCTGGCGATCGCTCTCGGCGCCACGGGCATCGTGTTCGGCTTCCTGTCGCTGGCCGGCGGCTCGCTGACCATGGCCTCGATCGCGGTCCTGCCGGTGCTGATCGGCCTCTCGGTCGATTATGCGATCCAGTTCCAGGCGCGCTTCCTCGAGGCGGTGCGAGCGGGCTCCTCTCCGCCTCGCGCGGCGGTCGAGGCCGCGGCCCGGGGTGGCCCGGTGATCGCGACCGCGGGCCTGGCCACGGTGGCCGGCTTCGCCGTCCTGGTGCTGTCGCCGATCCCGATGGTGCGCGGCTTCGCGCTCTTGCTCGTCCTGGGCATCGTGGTCGCCTTCGCCTTGGCGCTGACCGTCGGCCTGTCGGCGCTCTCGCTGTTGTCCACCCGGCGAGTCCTCGGGACGCCGCCCGAGGATTCGTCGCCGCCACGGGTGAGGCTTGCGGCCGTCCGCGCGCAGGTGCGCCGGCCGTTCCGCCCCTCATCGCGCCTGGGGGCGGCCTTCGTTCGGCCGAGCGCCGCGGTCGCGCGCGCCGCGGCGAGCCTGCGCGCGACGGGCGGGGCGCTCGGCTCAGGTGGCCGGGCGGCCGGCAGGCGCGCCCTCGCCGTCTCGATCGCGGCCCCCGGCAGAGTGCTCGCGATCGCCGCCCTGGTGGCGGTCGTCGGGTGGGGCGTGGGGACGCGGATACCGGTGATCTCCGACATCCGCCAGCTCGTGCCGCAGGATCTGCCCGCGCTCCAGAACGTCGACCAGCTCGAGCAGGCCACCGGCATCTCGGGGCTCACCTACGTCACGGTCACGGCCCCCGACCTCACCGATCCGGCGGTGATCTCGTGGATGCACGACTTCCAGCAGCGCGTCCTTGTGCGGCACGGGTTCGGCGGTAAGAACCCGTCCTGCAAGGCCGCGCAGACCCAGATCTGCCCCGAGACCTCGCTCCCCGACTTTCTCTACGCGGGCGGGCAGACCGCCCCCAGCCGGCAGCGGATCAGGGACGACCTGCGCCTCCTCCCCCAATACCTCGCCCAGGCGCTCGTCACGACCGACCCGGCCACCGGCAAGCCCGGCAACACGGGCGTGATCACGTTCGGGATCAAGGTGATGCCCTTCGACCAGCAAAAGGAGCTGATCGACGACATCCGGGCCCAGGTCAACCCGCCCGGCACCGGCAACGACCCGCCTCCGGGGGTCAGCGCCCAGGTTCTCGGCCTTCCCGTGCTGGCAGCCGACGCCAACTCCGCGCTCTCTGGAAGCCGCTACCTGGTCACGATCGCCGGACTGCTCGCGGTGGCGCTCGTCCTGATCGCCGCCTACCGCTCGGCGAAGCGGGCGCTGGTGCCACTGATCCCGATCGTGCTCGCGACCGGCTGGTCGTCACTGGTGCTGTGGGTGGCGCGCGTCCCGCTCAACCCGATGTCGGCGACGCTCGGCGCCCTGGTGATCGCGATCGCAACCGAGTTCAGCGTCCTGCTCTCCGCCCGCTACCACGAGGAGCGCCACCGCGGTGGCACGATGGGCGAGGCGCTTCGCCGGGCCTACGCGCGCACCGGGGCGGCGGTGCTGGCTTCCGGGGTCACCGCGATCGCGGGCTTCGCGGTGCTCGTGTTCACGAACATCCGCATGCTGCGCGACTTCGGGCTGGTGACGGTCTTCGACCTCGGCGTGGCGCTGGTCGGCGTGCTCCTGGTGCTGCCGGCCGCCCTGGTCTGGTCGGAGGGCGGCTTCGAGCCGCTGGCGGCGCTGGCGGCGCGCCTGCGCCGCCGTGGGCGGCCGGCGCCCGCCGATGCCCGCTGAGCCAGGGCCTCGCCCGGCAAGGCGCTACTCGACCTTCGTCGGGATCGCCTTCCTGATCCTGATCGTCGTCGCAACCGTGAACACGATCCGCACCCAGGGCGGCGCGACCCTCGAGCGCGGCACACCGCTGCCCGAGTTCGCCGTCCCGGATGCGCGAACGGGTCCCTGGACAAGGACGCCAACATCGCCCAGGACGACTGCTCGACCTCGGAGAATCCCTGCCCCTCCGACGCGGTGCGCACGCCGGCTTGTGAGATCCCGCGTCAAGGGGCGATCCGCGTCTGCGACCTGTTCGACCGCCCCCTGGTGCTCTCCTTTTGGTTCACCAAGGGCGCCAACTGCCTCCCGACCCAGGACCTCGTCGACCGGGTCGCCTCCCGCTACCGTGGCCGCGTGAACTTCCTCTCGATCGACGTCCGCGACGACCCCGGCACGGTGCGCCAGATCGTCGCCGAGCACGGGTGGAAGATGCCGGTCGGCTTTGACCGCGACGGCGCCGTCAGCGACCTCTACCGGGTTGGCGGATGCCCCACCGTCGTCTTCGCGTACCCGGGTGGGATCCTCAACTTCGAGAGGATCGGGACCGGAGAGCTGTCCGCCCCGATGCTCAACGCCGACGTCGAGCGGCTGCTGCGCCAGTCTCGAGCGCGGGCGGGCGAGGACCGCTGATGGCCGAGGAGGCCGTGCCAGAGGCGGGCTGGGTCACGCCCGAGCTGCGCGAGGAGCTTCCCGGGCTCGCCCTGCGCTACCTGTTGATCGACGGCGGCTCCGGTCGCACTCCACGTCATCTGAAGGAGCGCCTCTCGGGGCTCTCGAACAGATTCTCGGGTCCGCAGGCGATCAACCTGCGCCACCAGCCGATCCCCTGGGCGTACCGCGTCTTCTACCGTCACATCGGACTCGACCCCGACGAGCAGCAGACCCCGGTCGAGGCGGTCGCCCTGGAGCGCATGAAGCGGGGCGGATTCATCAGCCGGAGCCTGCTCGACGACGCGCTCACGATCGCGATCATCGAGTCGGGAGTGGCCCTGCGCGCCTTCGACGCCGACCGTGCCCAGGGACGGCTCGGCATCCGCCAGACGCAGCCGGGCGAGGCGCTGGAGGGGCGTCCCGGCAGCCTGCCGGTCGGGCACCCTGGTGATCGCAGACGAGGCCAGGCCGCTGGCGCTGCTGTTCGGCGCGATCGCCGCCGGCCGCGGCGTGCAGCCCGCGGACGAAGCGCACGCTTGCTGGCCGCCGTGCAGGTGAAGGGCGTGCCCGACATCGCCGTCGAGGAGGCGATCTGGCTCGCCGCCGACGTGCTACGAAGCTAGTCGTGAACCACGGGGATACAATGCGCGCGAACGTCGATTCCGCGCGAAGGGAGGACCCTCGTGCCCGAGGAAGTGCTGGAGACCGAGGCGGGCGATTCGTCGCCTGGGCCGGTCGACGGCCCTGGATGCCGTGCTGGGCGGCGCGGCGCGCGTCGACGACCGCACCGCGCGTCGTGCCCGCCAGGACCTTCGCCGCCAGATCGCCCTGCTCGAGCGGCGGCTCGGCGAGCTGTTCGCCTCCGCCTTCCCGCGCCAGGGGATCGAGTGGACGGTCGGCGCGGTCGGCGGGCCTCGGGTGCTCGGGGTCGCCGAGCTGGAGCGGGTGCGCGACGCGCTCGCCGCGAGGCTGCGCGAGGCGCAGGCCGAGGTGGGCCGGCGGGGCGACGATCGAGGAGCACAACCGCGGCCTGGTCGAGGCGATGATCGCCGAGCCCGAGCGTCACCGGTGGGTCCGGGTGTCCAACGAGGACGTCGGCGAGCCCGGCTGTCGCCACTGGCACTCGCGGCCCCGCTGGGGCATCCTGGGGATGCTGATGGGCTGGTGGCGCGTCAAGCTGTCCTCGGGCTGTCCGTTAGCCAAGGGGCTTCGGCCCCCTGAGGTGCGGCGGTGAGCCCCAAGAAGCGGCGCAAGCGCCGTCCGCGCCCCGCCCCCGCGAAGGGTCCGGCGACCGAGCCGGCTGCCGCGAAGCCCTCGCCGGCCCCTCGCAGGCGTCGCCCCCCGGCGCCCGACGCAGCGACCGCAGGCGCCGTGGGGCTCCTTTCCCCTGGTCGAGCTGGTCGTCCTGGTCGCGATCGTGATGCTCGTCGGGGGGGTCGTCGTACGGGGCCGGCAGGGCGCCGTGATGATCGCGGTCGGGCTGGTGCTCGGCGCCCTGGCGGGGATCGAGCTGTCGATTCGCGAGCACTTCGCGGGCTACCGCTCCCACACCCTGCTGCTCTCGGGGGCGGCGGGGGTCGCCGTGCTGGTGGCGCTTGCCTCGCTCGTCCCCGCTCTGGCTTCCGGCTGGCGCTCGCGATCGCCGGCGCAGCCTTCGCACTCGCCGCCTGGGGCCTGACCGGGGCGTTCAGGCGTCGCTCCGGGCAGGCCTTCAAGGTCCGCTGAGCGACCAGGCGCCCGGCGACCTCCTCGGACGCCTCTCTCCCTGGACGCTCGTGAGGTCTTACGTCGATAGGACGTAGAAGGTCATAAGCGCCTTCGACCGGGCGCCGCTCCACGCCGCGCACCGGTGCCGGCCCGCCGCGGCGCGCTGCTAACGCTGGCGGCTTGCCTTGGCCTCGAGCTCGGCCCCCAACACCCCGCGCTGGCGCTCCGTGAGCCGCCCCAGCTCGCGATTCTCGTTCAGCGCAAGGGACGACAGAAACTTCCGGGCCCGGGCCCGGCCCCAGCGGCGCTGGCTGCGCAGCAGCTCGCCGACGGTCATCGTCGCGACCTCCCACGGACAGGTTCGGACCACCTGAACCACATCGACCTGCCCGGCCAGGATGGCGCGCTTAAGGGACGCGCGCGCGAGCCGAACCCGGTTCGCGTGAGCGAGGGCCTGCATGTGCTGCGGCGCAGCGACAGCCGTTGAGGCAGCTGACATCGTCACTCCTTCCCGAGTGTTCTCGAAGGTCTTCCGGGGCGCCATCCTGGGCTCTCCCCAACACCACTGGGGCGTGAGTTGGGCGGAACGAACATCCTATCTCCGTTCCGGTCGGCCTCCTGCCCCGAGGTGCGTCCGGCGTGGGCGGGAAACTAAGCCGAGCGCGGCGGCGGGCGTCAACTCCGCGCCCCCCTTTGCCGTCCCAGTCGTTCGCTAAGAGCAAGCTTTTCTTGGCTCGCCGATCCCTTGTCCTGAAATGGACAAGGAGAAACTACCCATTGCGGGGGAGGCAGATGCCTCGACCGGCCCGGCGCTAGCCGGAGCGGGGGAGCTCGGGGAAGTCCGGGATGACGCGGGCGAAGATCTCGAGGGCCCGGTCGAGCTGATCGCGCTCATGGGTCGCCATCAGGCTGGTGCGAAGGAGCGCGCCGCCGGGAGGGACCGCGGGGTGAAGCGCGACGTTGGTGTAGACGCCGGCCTCGAACAGCGCCTTCCAGAGCAGCGCCGCCTGCCAGTCCTCGCCGACGACGACGGGCACCACCGGCGTGATCGCGTCTGAGCCGTCGGGCAGGCGTCCCGGCTCGACCATCTCGAGGCCCAGCTCGGCGAAGCCACGGCGAAGATAGGCGGCGTTGTCGAGCAGCTTCGCGAACAGAGGCGCCCCTTCGGCGCGGCAGATGCGCACCGCCTCGAGCGCCGCGCCCACCGCGGCGGGGACCGCCGAGGCCGTGAACATGAACGGGCGCGCGGCGATCTTCAGGTACTCGATCACGTCGGCGGGCCCTGCGATGAAGCCGCCGCACGAGGCGAGGCTCTTCGAGAAGGTGCCCATCCGCAGGTCGACGCGATCCTCGAGCCCGTAGAGCTCGCAGACACCGGCGCCTCGCTCGCCCAGCACGCCGACCGCGTGGGCCTCGTCGACCATCAGCCGGGCGCCGTGGCGCTCGGTGCGCTCGAGGATCTCGGGGAGCGGGCAGACGTCGCCCTCCATCGAGAAGACTCCGTCCACGACCACGAGCACGCCGCCGCCGTCGGCGCTCGCGCGCTCGAGCATCTTGGAGAGCTTGTCCATCTGGTTGTGGCGGAACGGGCGCAGCTTCGCGCCCGAGAGGCGGCAGCCGTCGAGGATCGAGGCGTGGTCGCCCGAGTCGCAGATCACGGTGTCGCCGGGCTCCAGGATCGTCCCGATCGCTCCCAGGTTCGCCTGATACCCGGTTGTGAAGACGAGGGCGCCGTCGGTGCCCATCCACTCGGCGATCTCGCGCTCGAGCTCGACGTGCAGCGGGGTCGTCCCGTTCAGGAACCGGGAGCCGGTGAGTCCCGTGCCGTAGCGCTCGAGGGCGTCGCGGGCGGCGGCCTTCACCCTGGGGTCTGCGGTCAGGCCGAGGTAGTTGTTGGAGCCGAGCATGATCGTCTCGCGCCCTTCCATCTCGACCACCGGGCCCGCCTCCGAGGTCAGCAGGCGGAAGTAGGGAAGGAGATCGGCCTCCTTGGCGGCCTCGAGCTGCTCCTTGCGGTCGTGGTGGCGGGCCTTCTCGAAGACGTCGACGGGCGCGCGAGTCGTCTCGGTCATGGAGAGAGTCTTCCACGCCGTTGCCGATACCGAGTCACCCCTCGCATGGGCTCGCTCAATGTCCGCCGGGTTCAAAGCCGTCGCGACCTGAACGCCTTCATCAAGCTGCCCTTCCGCCTGCATCGCGGCACTCTCTGGGTGCCGCCCCTGCTGACGGAGCGTCGCGAGTTCCTGAACCGCGACAAGAACCCCTTCTTCCAGCACGCCGAGGCCGAGTACTTCCTGGCGCGAGCGCGACGGCGAGGTCGTGGGCCGCATCACCGCCCAGGTCGACGAGCGCTGGACCCAGTTCCAGGGCGGCAACGACGGCATGTTCGGGTTCTTCGAGTCGGAGAACGACCCCGAGGTGGCGGGGGCGCTGGTCGAGACAGCCGCGGAGTGGGTGCGCGCCCGGGGTAGGGATCGGATGCTCGGCCCGATGGACTTCACCACCAACGACGAGTGCGGCGTGCTGGTCGAGGGCTACGACCTGGAGCCGCTGGTGCTCGAGCCGTGGCACCCGCCCGTACTACAGGGAGCTGCTGGAGGGGGTGGGGATGACCAAGACGATGGACATGTGGATGTGGCGGCTGGCCATGGGGGAGTTGAAACAGGGCGACCAGTTCCACGATTTCATCCACAAGTCCGCCCAGGAGTCGGCCAACGAGCACGGCGTGGTCGTCCGGCAGATGAGAAAGCGCGACCTGGAGGCCGAGGTGACCCGGTTCATGGACGTCTACAACGAGGCCTGGGGGGAGAACTGGGGCTTCGTGCCGATCACGCAGGAGGAGGTGCGCTTCCAGGCCAAGAACCTGAAGCCGATCCTGGACGAGAACTGGGCGATGATCGCCGAGCGCGACGGCGAAGTGGTCGGCGCCGCCCTCTCGCTGCCGGACATCAACCAGGTGCTGGCGAAGATGAACGGCAGGCTGCTGCCGTTCGGCTGGTTGCGCTTTCTCACCGGCAGGGCCAAGATCGACCGAATTCGGGTGTTCGCGCTCGGCGTCAAGCCGCGCTACCAGCACATGGGAGTCGCCGCAGCGCTCTACGTCCGGCACCTCGAGGTTGCCGCCCGGGTGCCGCAGAAGTGGGGCGAGATGGGCTGGATCCTCGAGGTCAACGAGCCGATGAACCGCGCCATGGAGGGGATGGGCGGCACCGTGACCAAGCGCTACCGCCTCTACGAGCTGCCGCTGTCGCCCGCCTAGGACTGGAGCGCCGCAAACTGCGCAAGTCGCGACCGGTTGCGGCGGGGGCCGGCTATAGACTGCCGCCCATGCCGGAGGAATTCGTGCTCGAGGCGCAGGCGGTCGAAGAGCCCGCCGTGGACGACGCCGAGGAGCTGGAGGAGCCCAGCCGGCTCCCCGAGCCGTCGCGCCGCACGGACGTCGAGGCCTGGCGAGGTGAGGTGAGGACCGCGGCGATCGCCGCGGCCGGCGGCCTCGTCGCCGGTGCGGCCACGGTCGCCGCCGCGCGCGTCCTGCGCTCGAGCGGCGTGGCGCGCCGCCAGCGCCCGCGGCGGCTGCTTCGGCGGCGCCAGGAGCCGCCGAGCATCATCGCCAGCCGCTCGTTCATGGTCGACGTCCACATCCTCGACACCCGCTAGCCCATGCCCCGAGACGCGCCGCCTGCGCCCGCCGGCGCCGGCCTCGAGGTCGAGGTGCGCCCCCCCTGGCCGTACCGCCTGCCGGGGAGCGGTGGGGGCGACGCCGTGATGCGCGTCCGCCGCGGCATGGTCACCCGCCTCCTCCACGTCGAGGGGGAGCCGGTCGTCGTCCGGGCCTGGCAACGCCGCGACGGGAACGTGGTCTTCCGTTCGCTTCCTCCTGCGAGTGAGCAGCGCTCAGAGGTCGCGATCGAGCGGATGCGATTCGCGCTCGGAGTCGACGACGACTACCGTCCGGTGTACGAGCGGTTTCGGGCCGATCGGTTGCTGGGGACGGCGATTCGGAGACTTCGCTGGCACCGGCCGCGGCGCCGCCCCTGGGCGTGGGAGGCGCTCGCCTGGTCGATCACCAAGCAGCTGATCGAATCGTCGCGGGCGGCCGGGATCCAGCGGCGGATGGTCTTCCGCTGGGGTACCCGGTGCACCGGCCCCGATGGCTCGACGCTACGCGATGTTCCCAGCGCCGAGCTGCTCGCCGGCCGCGCCCCGGCCGAGCTGGCGGCAATGGACCTGGCGCCGGCCCGAGCGCTGGCGCTGATCCGGGCCGCCCGCGAGGTGGCCGAGGGCCGCGTCGACCCTGGCGACCCCACCGGTGACCGGCGCCTGCTGGCGATCCGCGAGATCGGTCCGTGGACCGTCCAGTGCCTGGGCCTCTACGGCCGCGGCGAGCCCGACGCGCTGCCCGCCGGCGACCTCGGTTTCATCAAGCTGGTGGGCCGGCTGGCGGGGCTCGGCCGCCGCGCCACCGTCGAGGAGGTTGAGGAGTTCTTCGCCCCCTACGCCCCCTACCGCGGCATCGCCGGGTCCTTCGTGCTGGCCGCCTACCACAAGGCGGTCGCCACGGGCCCGCCGCTTCGCTTCGCAGCCTGAGCCGCGGGCCACGCCACCCTGCGCTGGATCAGTTCGGGATCTTCCCCGGCAGCAGATCGTTGGTGAGCACGTCGCCGGTGCTGGGCACGGCGTTGATCAGGCCGTGATCGGCGAAGAACTGGGCGAAGCGCTGCCACTGCTTCGGGTCCATGTAGCCGTAGGGCTTGTCGCCCGCCCTCAGCAACAGGGGGAGCGTCTTTCGCACCTCGGCTGCGGTGAACCGGGGGTTCAGGCCCTTGCCGGCGTCGAGCACGGCCTTGGTCGCCGCGGGCGGGTCGGCGATGGCCGCCTTCGTGCCCCGCTCGAGCGCGGCGATGAACAGCCGGACGTTCTGGGTCTCGTCGCCGAGGCGATCCGAGTTTGCGACCAGCACCAGCTCGTCGTAGGTGGGAATGCCGAGCCGGTCGACCGGGATCACGGTGGGCTTCTTGCCACGCAGCCTCAGATCCACGCCCTCGACGTTGAGGAAGCCGCCGAGCATCGCGTCGGCGCGGCCGGAGAGGATTGCCGGCAACAGCCCCTGCTGGACGTTGACGACGTTCGACGTCACCCGTGCTCAGGCCGGAGCGCTCGAGGATCGTCTGCAGGTATGCCTCCTGGTAGGGGATGCCCGCGGTGGCGATCGTCTTGCCGCGCAGGTCCTTCACGTCGCGGATCCCCGACCCCTTGAGCCAGATCAGGGACGTCAGCGGGGTCGGCACCACGGCGGCGACGGCCTTCACCGGCAGGCCCTGGTCGTGGGCGAGGAGCACCTCGGGCTCGTACGAGATCGCCAGGTCCACACGATCGGCGGCGACCTCCTTGATCGGCGCCGAGGGGTCTGAGGGCACCTGAGGGCGGACGTCGAGGCCGGCGTCGCGGAAGTAGCCGCGGTCGATCGCCTCATAGAGGCCCGAGTGGTCCGCGTTCACGTAGAAGTCGAGCGCGACGTCGAAGGGCTGCGGGTTGCCGGGGGTGACGTCCTCCGACTTCTCGCCGCAACCGGCGGCAACCGCCATCGCCGCCGACGACCAGCGCCAGCGCCGCGGTTCTGCGTGAACGGCTCAACGGTCCTCCTCCGGTCGTTTGCTCAACTCCTGGCCCCCTTTGGGCCCCACCACGCGACCCGTCGCTCCAACGCGGCGAGCAGCGCGAACAGGACGATCGCAAGCGCCGAGAGGACGACGACGGCGGCGAACGTCCGTGCCGTCTGGAGCTGCGCCGACGCCTCCTGGATCAGGTGACCGAGGCCGGAGCTGGACCCGGCCCACTCGCCGAACACGGCGCCGATCACGGCGACGGCGACGGCGATCTTGGCGCCGCTGAAGAAGTAGGGCAGTGCGGTGGGGCCCTCGACCCGCCGGAGGGTCTGCCAGCGGTTGGCGTCGAGCGTGCGCATCATCTTCACAAGGTCCGGATCCACGGAGCCGAGTCCGTCCAGCGTGTTGACGGTGATCGGAAAGAAGCAGATCAGGGCGATGATCGCCAGCTTTGGGCCGATGCCGAAACCGAGCCAGACCACCAGGATCGGCGCGACGACGACGATCGGCACCGTCTGAGAAGCGACCAACAGCGGGTAGAAGGCGCGTCTACAGGCTGGCGACAGGTGGAGGACGATCGCGAAGGCGACCCCGGCGGCCACCGAAAGCGCGAAGCCCGCCAGCACCTCCTGGAGGGTGACCCAGGCGTTGTCGGCGAGCAACGCCCGGTCCTGCCACAGCGCCTGCGCGATGTCGCTCGGGGCGGGGACGAGGAAGGGCTCGAGGTTGAGCGCATTGGCGATCGCGTCGAGCCGCGCCGCCAGCTCCCAGGCGCCGATCAGCGCCACGACGATCGCAAGCGGCGCCAGCCAGCGCCCAACACCGACTGTTTGCGCTCGGTCCAGGATCAGTTTCCCCTGTTGATCGGAGCGCTCACCGCGCCGCCCCGCTGAGCGCCTCGAGCGCGCGTTCGCGCGCCGAAGTGAAGCCCTCGGAGGTGACGGCGCCGAGGCGTGGAAGGGCCCGATGCTGGGGTGCGGAAAGCTCGGCGACCGCGCTCGCGGGGCGGGCCGAGAGCACCGTCACCCGGTCGGACAGGTACAGAGCCTCCTCGACGTCGTGCGTGACCAAGACCACGGTCCGAGACTCGGCGGCGAGCGCCTCCGCCAGCCACTCCTGCATCTCGGCGCGGGTGATCGCATCCAGCGACGCGAAGGGCTCGTCCAAGAGCAGCACCGGCTTGCCGGCCAGCAGCGTGCGCAGGAAGGCGATTCGCTGGCGCATCCCGCCGGAGAGCTCGGCGGGACGTGAGCGCTCGAAGCCCGCCAGCCCGAAGCGCTCGAACAGGGGATGGGCGAGCCGGCGCGCCTCGATGCGCGAGGCCCCGCGGTTTCGCAGCGCCAGCGCGGCGTTGTCGATCGCAGCCAGCCACGGAAGCAGGAGGTCGCGCTGCGGCATGTACGTGCAGCGGGCGAGGCGCTCGGTGGCCGAGCTGGCCCCGCCGACCTCGATCGCGCCGGTCTGAGGCGCGCGCAGGCCGCTGATCAGCTCCAAGAGCGTCGACTTGCCGCAGCCGGAGGGACCGACCACCCCCAGGACCTCGCCGGACCGCACGCTCAAGTCAAGACGCTCGATGACGCGAAGCGGGCCGAATGCGTGTGCGAGTCCCTCGATCTCGACGCCAGCGCCTGATCCGGGCGCCGTCGCCCCTGTCCCAGCCAGCGCATCGCTGCGGCCTGCCGCCGGGTTGGCGTCCCTTTCAACCGGTTGAGGCTCCGCTACGGGAGCCTCGGAAGTCGTTCTCATGCTCCCTCCGCGCGCATTACCGCGACAGGTTCTAAGGGTCGGCGCCGGGGGTTGGGTGGGACGCCATCTCAGCCCGCTCCCCGCGAGCTCCCCTGATTCTCGGCTACAAGTCTACCCGGCGGCAGCGCTCTTTCCGGGGCTCCCTCGGAGCCCACCACTGGCAGCCGATCAAGGGCCGCGCGCAGCGGGTGCAGCGACTCGAATACCGCGACCGCGCCGGCGTCGAGGAGCTCCGCCTCCGAGAAGCCGCCGGTCAGCACCGCCACGGTCGCCACGCCCGCCTTTCCCGCCGCCTCGCAGTCCCAAGTCGTGTCGCCGACCATCAGGCCGTCGTCGGCGCCCGCCCGGTCCAGCGCGGCGTGCACCAGATCGGGTTCGCGGCTTGGTCGCTTCGACGTCGGCCGATGTCGTCCATGCATCGACGAGCCCACGAGCGTCGAGCAGGTCCAGGTAGCGATCGACCTCGTCCTGCTTGGCGGAGCTCGCCAGCACGACACTGTCGACCCGCGACCCCAGATCAACGATCAACTCGCGGGCGCCCTCCAACGGCTCCACCTCCGCGATCAGCTCCATGTAGAGCTCGGCCTCGGCCTCACGTATGTGCTCGCCGAGCCGGCGCTCCACCTCCTCGCCCGCCACGGCGCCCACGAGCTGGTCTCCTCCCATCCCGATGTGACGATGGATCCGCCAGATCGGGGGCGTCACCCGATGCCGCCGAAACGCCCGGAACCAGGCGATCGCGTGCTGGTAGTTGGTGTCCACCAGCGTCCCGTCGACGTCGAGGATCGCCGCAGTCGTCATCGCAATCCCGATTACCCCACGCCGCGGGCGGCAACCGCGGCGAGTCAGGCCTGCTCGGCCAACGGCGTGCCACCGGCGACCACGTTCACGAAACCCTCCAGATGGCGTGTGGTCCAGCACTCGAAGGCGGCGGTGCAGTGGCGCTCGTAGGCGGCCATCACCGAGTCGCCGTAGTTCCAGTACAGGCGGGGCTCCGGGTTGAGCCAGAAGGTGCGCCCGGCGCGCTCGCAGATGCTCGCGAAGACCTCGGCGTGCGGCTCGCGGCCGTTGGTGCGGGCATCGCCGAGCACGATCACGGTCGAGCGTGGGCCGAGGTCGTCGACGATCTGCTCCAGGAACTCGAGCCACACCCGCCCGTAGTCGGTGTAGCCCGACACGTCGGCAACGCCGCCCTCGCGGCTGATCCGGTCCGAGATCGTGCGGAAGTCACGCTCCCGCTCGAACACGTCCGTGATCTCCGAGATCCGCTCGATGAACACGAAGCTGCGCAGCTTGCGGAACGAATCGTGTAGCGCGTGGAGCACCGAGAGGAAGAAGACGCTCGCCGAGGTGACCGAGGTCGAGACGTCGCAGAGCACGTAGATCTCGGGGCGCCGCGGATGCCTGGGACGGTACTTGAGGCGCAGCGGCACCCCACCCGTCTCGAGCGAGGCGCGCATCGTGCGCCGCATGTCGACCGCTGCGCTGCGGCGGCGCCCGCGCCGCTCGTGGCCGAGCGTCGCCAGGCGCCGCTTCAGCTGCGCCACCGCCCGGTGGACGGCGGCCAGGTCCTGCGCCGGGCTCGTCGGCAGCGCCCGGTCGAGCTCGGCGAGTGGGCGCGACGGCGGCAGCTGCTCGGTGCGCTCGATCAGCGCCCGCTCGAGCTCACGGCGCAGGTGGCGCTCGAAGCGGTTGATCTGATCGCGGTCCAGCGCCGGCTCGTCCCCCTCGGTTCCCCGCCCCTGCGCCTGGAGGCCGAGGGTGCGGCGGATCCGTTGCACGTCGACCCCGATCACGCCGGAGCCCTCGCCCCGGCGGCCGAACGCGGAGATCGCCAGCCGCGCCAGGTCGCGCATCTCCCCGTCGCGGCCCTCCGCGATCGCTTGGCGGACCGCCTCGCGCAGCTCGTCGAGCTCGAGGCGCTCGCCGCCGTCGTACCGGTGACCCTCTCCGATCCCCCGCCCGAGCGCCTCCGACTCGGCGGCACGGAAGAAGAACCGGTCGAACAAGAGCTCGAACACGCGTCGGTCCTCCTGGGACTTGGCGACCGTCGCGGCCAGCGCCTCTCGGAAGTCGTCCTGCACCTCCCAGGGCACCGTCCGAAGCGCGGCGAATGCGTCCAGGATCTCCGAGGTGCCGACCGCAAGGCCCTCGCGCCGCAGCTCGTCGCAGAACGCTACGACCCGCGGTGCGAGGCCCGGGGGCAGGCCGTCAGCCGGCGGCCTCGACATCGAGTCGGGCCCCGCCGAGCTTCATGCCGACGCGCTGGGCCACCAGGTCCATGTCGGTGCGGTGCTTGACGATGATGCTCATCGTCCGCTCGAACACGGCGCCGTCGAGGTCATCGGCGCCGAGCAGCAGCAGAGCGCGCGCCCAGTCGATCGACTCGGCGATCGACGGCGGCTTCTTGAGGTCGAGCTGGCGCACCATGTGCACGACCTCGACCAGACGGCGCGCCAGCTGCTCGTCGATCTCGGGCGAGTGCAGACGCACGATCTCCATCTCGCGCTCGACCTCCGGGTAGTCGAGCCACAGGTACAGGCAGCGTCGCTTGAGCGCCTCGGTCAGCTCGCGCGAGTTGTTCGAGGTCAGCACGACGATTGGATGGGTGCGAGCCTCGATCACGCCCAGCTCCGGGATGGAGATCTGGAAGTCCGACAGGACCTCGAGCAGCATCGCCTCGAACTCCTGGTCCGTCTTGTCGATCTCGTCGATCAGCAGCACGACCGGCTCCGTCGCGGCGATCGCCGCGAGCAGCGGCCTGGCGAGCAGATAGTCCTCGGAGAAGATCTCGTCCCACGCGGTGACCCCTGCCCGGTCCCTTCGCAGGCTCCGCCGGCCTCGGGAGTCGTGAACGACGGGGCGGCGGGCAGATTGCTGGCCGCTCCGCGGTTATGCGGAGCAGCTGCTTGCGGTAGTTCCACTCGTACAGAGCCTTGGCCTCGTCGAGCCCCTCGTAGCACTGCAGACGGATCAGGTGGCGGCCGGTGGCCCGCGAGATCGCCTTCGCCAGCTCGGTCTTGCCCACTCCCGCAGGGCCCTCGACCAGGATCGGCTTTCCGAGCCGCTGGGCCAGGTAGGCGACCAGCGCCGCGGGCTCGTCGGCGAGGTATCCGACTCGCCCCAGCGCCTCCTTGACGTCGGCGACGGACCCAGGCTGCGGTGCTTCGGGCACCCGCCGATGATAATGACGTGATGCTCCTCGCAGGGATCCTGCCGCAGTCCGTGGGCCCCTACGTCTCCCTGATGATGGCCGGCTTCCTGATCGCCGTCGTCGGCCACCTGAGCCGCTCGCGGTGGCTGATCGCGCTCGGGATCATCCTCGTCTTCCTCGCCGCGGCCGCGCTGCCGCTGGCGCTGAACGCGTTCAGCCGACCAGCCCGAGCCCCCGGGGCCGCTGCCGCGGCCCTACTGAGATGGGAGGATCGTGCCCGTGGGCCGCCTCGACGAGCTCGACCTGACCGCGTCGCTGACGCGAAAGGAGGAGGCCCGGGCGCTCGACCGCGCCTGGGAGCGGCTCGCGCAGCTTCGCTTGACCCTCGGCGGGTCTGATCGGCGAGCGGAAGCTCGGGCCGCCCGCCTGCGTGGTGTTCGAGGGCTGGGACGCGTCCGGCAAGGGCGGGGCGATCAAGCGGCTCGTGGCCCATATCGACCCTCGACACGTGCGGGTCGTCCAGTTCGCCGCCCCGACGGCGGACGAGAAGCGCCACCATTTCCTGTCGGCGGTTCTTCGGGGCGCTGCCGGGTTGGGGCGGGATGGCGGTCTTCGACCGCTCCTGGTACGGCCGGGTGCTGGTCGAGCGGGTCGAGGGCTTCGCCACCCGCGAGCAGTGGCTTCGCGCCTACGACGAGATCAACAGCTTCGAGCGGACGCTCGCCGACGAGGGCATGATCCTGGTCAAGCTCTGGCTTCAGATCTCCGAAGCGGAGCAGCTGAAGCGCTTCAAGCGACGGGAGAGCGACCCGCTGAAGACGTGGAAGCTGACCGACGAGGACTGGCGCAACCGCGAGAAGCGGCGCCGAGTACGAGGATGCGGTCGAGGACATGCTCGCCCGCACCGACCAGCCGTACGCTCCGTGGAGCCTGATCGAGGGTGACTCGAAGCGCTACGCGCGAGTGAAGGTCATCGAGACGGTGATCGAGCGCATCGAGCAGGGCATGAAGCAGTGGGGGATGGAGCCCCCACCCCCTCTCGACCGTCGCGAAAACGGCTGAGCTCCACTAACCTCGGCTTGTCCGGACGCGTTCGGGTTACCGGGTGGCGCCGGACACATGATGGCCCATCCATCCGACCGACCAGGCGGGAAGAGCCCCGCCAAGCTTCGCGGTGAGGCTGGAAAGCCCCGTCTTCGCGCAGTCGAGCCGCCGTCCCCGCAGTCGGCGGCGGCGGCCGCGGCGGAGGAGGCCCGACGGGCGGCCGAGGAGATAGCCGGGGCCGTGCGTCGAGGCGCGGCGAGAGAGCATCGTCGAGCTGACCGCGGAGCTTCGTCGCCTCCAGGCCGAGGTGCAGATTGCCCGGGAGCGGACCAACGAGGCCGAGCGCCGTTCCAGGGAG
The DNA here is from genome assembly GCA_963760665.1 of uncultured Actinomycetes bacterium. Taxonomy (GTDB): domain Bacteria; phylum Actinomycetota; class Thermoleophilia; order Solirubrobacterales; family 70-9; genus AC-56. The sequence goes on along the minus strand of CAVXDS010000006.1, from coordinate 309,353 downwards.
ACCGATCAGGCCCGGATCGATGCCGAGGCTCAGGCGCGAGAAGCGGAGGAGTCATGCCAGCTCGCCGAGGCGCAGGCGCAGGAGCGTTTGCGAGGCCGGGCCGAGGAGAAGCTTCGGGCCGCCGCGGCGAGCCTCAAGCGACAGGCCGAGACCCAGGTCGCCGAGGCCGCGGTGAAGGCGAGGACCGAAGCCCAACGGGAGGCGGAGACCAGGATTCGCGAGGCGGAGCAGCGGGCCACCGAGGCCGCGGGCCAGGTCGAGCAGCGGGTGCGCGCAGAGGCGCAGCGCCGCGCCGAGGCGGAGCGCGCGGCAAAGCGCGCGGAGGCGCGGCTGGAGGTACTGGTGGAGCGACTCGCGCGCGAGGCGGAGCAGCGGGCCCGCGAGCAGGCCGAGACGCGAGTCCGGGGTGAGTTGGAGGCGCTCGAGCGGGAGGGCATCGACGCCTCCGAGCGGGCCCGCGAGCAGGCGGACAGGCACGGCCGGGCGCAAATCGAGCTGCGGCTGCGCGAAGAGGAGGCTCGGGTTCGCCAAGACGCCGAGCAGCGAGCCCGTGCCGAAACCGAGAAGCGACTGAAGGTACTCAGGGCGCGCCTGGAGCGTGAGGCGAAGCAGCGGGCGCGCGCCGCCGCTGGTGAGGCTCGCAAGAAGGCCGAGCGCCGCCGCGTCGAGCTTGCGGAGCGCCTCGCCCAGGAGGCCGACAAGGAGGCCCAGGCCGCCGCCGAGCGCGCCCGTCGCGACGCCCTCAGGTAGGAGCGCTGGTCGAGCCTCGGATGGCTCGTCCCCGAGTGGGTCGGCTAACGCGGCAGGGTGGGGGCGATGATCCGGTACGCCTTGATCCCGAGGCCGAGGCGCTCGCGATCCTCGCCCAGGCCGGGTCGAGGCCGGTCAGCTCCTTGACGCGACCGAGGCGGTGGGCGACCGTGTGGCGATGCGCGTAGACCGCCCGCGCGGTCGCGTTCATGTTGCAGTCGTGGGCGAGGTAGGCCTCGACCGTGCCCAGGAGGTCGGTGCGGTACTCGCGGTCGTGGGCGACGAGCGGCTCGACCGTGTCGCCGTAGAAGCGCCGCACCTCGTCCGGATCGGTGGCCAGGGCGCGGAACAGCAGGCGGTAGACGCCGTCCCCGATCCCCTGGGCTCGAGCTGCTCGGCCATGCGGTCGTCCGCCGCGATCACCTCGAGCATCAGCTCCGCCTCGGCGACCGCCCGCCCGAGCTCGTCTGGGCTGGCGCAGAAGGAGGAGTAGGCCGCCGGCCCGTGCGGGCGGAGTCGGCCCGTCAGGGCGCGCGCCGCGGCCTGGGTGCGCTCGGGCGCGTCGTCGCCTCCGCGCGCGGGCAGGATCGCGTAGATCCGGTCCCCGAGCGGCTCGGCGATCGCTCCCTCGTGCTCGCTCGAGATCAACGCCGCCGCGTGGCGCGGGCGCGACGAGCGCACCTCGGCGACCACGGCGACCGCGCCGCGCGACAGGTCGCAGCCGAGCCGCGCGGCGCGGCGGGCGGTTTCCGAGGCCGTCGACGCGCCCGGCTCGCAGATCCTCGAGCAGGCTGCCCCGGAGCTCGTCCGCCACCTCGTCGCGCGCCTCGGCGACGGCGACCTCGGTCAGCGCCGCCAGGGCGGTCGTGCGGAGGACCTCCTCGCGGTCCACGGCGACGTGCCGGCAGGCCGTTGCTGGCACGCGCGCAGGGCGAGCACGTACCCGATCGCCCCGCTCGCCGGCGGTCACCTCATGCTCCAGCTCCACCTGCTCCGGGAGCTGGGGCGCGTCGCCGCGCGAGGCGATCGGCCGCGAACTCCGACAGCTCCTCGAGCGCCACGCGTCCCGTCGAGGACGCGTCGGCGAGGCCGCGGGCCGGGAGCACGATCGCCACCGGCGCGCCCGGCCTCTTCCGCCGCCAGCTCGGCGATCCCGCGCAAGCCCTCGCCGGCGAGAAGCGCGGCGAGCATCCTGGCGTGGAGATCGCGCATCGGCACCCCGTTCCGGCTCGCCGGCTCCGGGCTCAGAGGATGGGCAGGTAGCGCTCCAGCTCCCACCTGGTCACCTGGACCCGGTACTCCTCCCACTCCTGGCGCTTGAGGTCCACGTAGCGCTCGAAGATGTGGTCTCCCAGCGCCTTGCGAACCAGCTCCGAGGCCGCCAGCTCCTCGGTCGCCTCGCCGAGCGTCTCGGGGAGCTGCTCGATGCCGCGGGCCACGCGGTCGTCGTGGGTGAGCTCGTAGAGGTTCGTCTCCATCGGCTCCGGGCACTCGTAGCCCTGCTCGATTCCGTCCAGCCCGGCGTGCAGCATCGCCGCGAAGGTCAGGTAGGGATTGCACGAGGGGTCGGGACAGCGCAGCTCGCAGCGCGTCGCCTGCTCCTTGCCCGGGTGGTAGACGGGGACGCGCACGAGGGCCGAGCGGTTGCGCTGCGACCAGGCGCAGTAGACCGGCGCCTCATAGCCGGGCACGAGCCGCTTGTAGCTGTTCACGTTGGGCGCGAACAGCGCCGCGATCTCGCGCGCGTGGCGGAGCAGGCCGGCGATGTACGCCTTCGCCGCGCCCGACAGGTGGTGGGCGTCGTCGGGGTCGAAGAAGGCGTTCGAGCCGTCCGAGAACAGCGACTGGTGGGTGTGCATGCCCGACCCGTTCTCGCCGAACAGGGGCTTCGGCATGAAGGTCGCGTAGACGCCGTGCTGGTGCGCGATCTCCTTGACCACGATCCGGTAGGTCATCGCGTTGTCGGACATCCGCAGCCCCTCGGCGTAGCGAATGTCGATCTCGTGCTGCGAGGGCCCGACCTCGTGGTGCGTGTACTCGACCGGGATCCCCACCGCCTTCAGCGCGTTGACGGTGTCGCGACGCAGATCGGACCCGGCGTCGAGGGTGGTGAGGTCGAAGTAGCCGCCCTTGTCGAGGATCGTCGGCACCCCGGCCTCGCCCAGCTCGTCGCTCGCGAAGTAGAAGTACTCGAGCTCCGGGCCGATGTTGTAGGTGTCGAAGCCCAGCTCCTCGGCGCGGGCCAGCGCCCGGCGCATGACGAAGCGCGGATCGCCCTCGTAAGGCTCGCCGCCGGGCCTCAGGACGTCGCAGAACATCCTCGCGACGCTGCCCTTGTGGCCGTCGATCCGCCACGGGAGCACCGTGTACGTGTCCGGGTCGGGCATCGCGATCATGTCCGACTCCTCGATTCGGTTGAAGCCGGTGATCGACGAGCCGTCGAAGCCCATGCCCTCGGCGAGCGCTCCCTCGAGCTCCTCGCGACCGATCGCGAAGCTCTTCAGCTGCCCGAGGATGTCCGTGAACCAGAGGCGAATGAACTCGACCCCGTCCTCGTCGACTCGCCGCAGCGTGTCCTCCGGGGTCGGGAGCGGCTTGGTGATCGTTGCCATCGTCGTCTCGTCTCCTATCTGCCGTGTCGTGTGTTTTGACTAGGCCGCAATCTCCGCCTCGGTGTGCGACTGGAGGACCTCCTCGCCCCCCTCGCCCGTTCGGATGCGGATCGCTTCCTCGACGGGAACGACGAAGATCTTCCCGTCGCCGATCTCACCCGTCCTGGCGTGCTTGAGGATCGACTCGACCACCATGGGCTTGTCCTTGTCCTCAACGACGATCTCGAGCTTCAGCTTCGGTCGCACGTTGACGGTCAGGGTGGAGCCGCGGTAGTGCTCGACGATCCCCTTCTGGCGCCCGGACCCCTTGACCTCGGTGATCGACAGCGAGGGGATGCCTCGCTCGACCAGCTCGGTCCGGATCGGCTCGAACGCCTCGTGGCGGATGTACGCGGTGATCATCTTCATTCGCTTCTTCCTTCCTATGTCTCGGCCGGCCGCTCGGCCGTCATCGCGGTCGCGGCGGCAGTGGCCGGCCTGCTGCCGACCGGCGCGGGCACCGGGCCGCCCGGGTACTCCGGCTGCGGGATGAACTGCTCCGGATAGCCGTACATGCCGTGCTCGGAGATGTCGAGGCCGGCCTCCTCCTCGGCCTCGGAAACCCGCAGGCCGTACGTCTTCTTGATCACCCAGAAGGTCGCAAAGCTCATCGAGAATGCGAACAGGAAGGCGATCGTGAACCCGATGCACTGCGCCGCGAGCTGCGTGAAGTGCCCGGAGTACACGAGGCCGCCCTGGGGGTCGCCGAAGGCGTTGTACTGCGCCAGCCTGGGCGCGGTGAACAACCCGCATGAGACCGTCCCCCAGATGCCCGCCAGGCCGTGCGCCGACAGGGCGCCGACCGGGTCGTCGATCAGTTTGTCGATCGCGTACACGCCCAGCACGACGATCACGCCGGCGACCGCGCCGATGATCGGTGCCGCCCAGATCTCGATGTAGCCCGAGGGGGCGGTGATCGCCACCAGCGCGGCGATCGCGCCGTTGCCGGCCATGCCGATGTCGATCGCCTTGGTCTTCAGGTAGGCGGTGGCGACCGCTGCCAGCACCCCTGCGGCCGCGGCGAGGTTGGTGATGAACAGGATCTCGGCGAAGCGCCCGTCCAGCGCGTTCAGCGTCGACCCCGGGTTGAACCCGAACCAGCCCAGCCACAGGATCAGCACCCCCAGCCCGAACAGCGGCATGCTGTGGCCCGGGATCGCCCGCGGCTTGCCGTCGGGCCCGTACTTGCCCTTGCGGGGCCCCAGCAGGAGCAGCGCGGCAAACGCGCCGCAGGCGCCGATCAGGTGCACCGCGGTCGAGCCGGCGAAGTCCTGCATGCCGGCGATCGACGTGCCCAGCCAGTGCCCGTTCTGGAGGAAGCCGCCTCCGAACACCCAGTGCGCCCCGATCGGGTAGATGATGCTCGCGAAGACGGCCGAGTAGATGATGTAGACGCCGAACTTGATCCGCTCGAGCGTCGTTCCCCAGACGATCGCCAGCGACACCGCGCAGAAGACGAACTGGAAGAACCACTTCGACTCGATCGTCGCGTTGGACAGGTCCATCACCGGGAAGCTGGGATGGAACACCGTGGTCCCGCCCGAGGTCACCGCGTTCGGGCCGAGATTCGTGAAGAAGGCGCCACCGTCGTGCCCGATGAAGCTGCCGAGCGGGCCCCCGAACGCGAACATGAAGCCGACCGCCCACCAGGCGATCGCCGCGATCGAGAAGTTGGTCAGGATCTTCGCCACCACCGTGCCGGCGTTCTTGGCTCGCGAGAAGCCGATCTCCAGGAACGCGAAGCCGGCCTGCATGAACATGACCAGCGCTCCGGCGACGATCACCCACATCGTGTTGATGCCGACCGAAGCATCGAGCTTGCCGGCGATGGCCCTGTTGAGATCCGTGGCATCGGCGAACGCCGTGCCGGGGATGGCCAACAAGGCCAGCGCCGCCAGCGGCAGCAGCGCGAGATACCTTCGTCTCATCCGTCGCTTCCTCCTAGCCCACCGGGCACCCTGGCCCGGCGGTCGCGGTTTCAGGATCGTCGGAAGGTAGGCGGGGCCCGGAGTGAAGTCTCTGGCCCTGTGTCGAGACTTCGACCTCCGCCTTTGTACCGGTGGTCGAATTCGCCTGCACCGGTGCATGGACCGGTTGGGCAGGGCGAGCCAGCCGGATGGCCAGGGGACCGGATGTCCAGACGAGGCCGGCTGACCGCTGGACGAAACGGCGCTAGGCGGAGGCGCCACGGGCGCCGTCGGCGCCGGCGACACCTCGACCTCTCCGCCCTCCATGCCCATCTCGATCAGCGCCGGGTCGCCGCCCAGCTCACCCCAGCGGCGGCGGGCGGTGGCGTGGAGGTCGTCGAGGAAGTCGTCGGCGTGCAGGGGATCGTGGTGGAAGAGCAAGAGGCGCCTGGCGCCGACCCGGCTCGCGAAGGTGAGCGTGTCGTCGACCGCCGAGTGGCCCCAGCCGACGTGCTCCGGGTACTCCTGGTCGGTGTACTGGCAGTCGTGGATCAGCAGGTCGGCGTCGCGAGCCAGGTCGTGGCCGGAGATCCACTCCGGCTCCAGGTCGGCGAGGGTGGTGCCGAGGGCGGGCTCGTGGTCCGGGATGTAGCAGACCGTCTGGTCGCCCTCGGTGATCCGGAAGCCCAGGGTCGGGCCGCGGTGGTTGACGGCCTCCGTTCGGATCGTCGCCGAGCCGATCTGCCACTCGCTCGGCGGCGTGTCGCGGAACGAGACCGAGCAGGGCAGCTCGCGCACCTCGACCGGCGACAGCGGGGCGGAGATGTAGCGGGCGACGCGGTCCTCGAGCGAGGCCTCTGGCGAGGCCGGCCCCCAGATCGCGATCTCCACGTCGGGGCGGAAGCAGGGCGGGAAGAACATCAGGCCCTGGATGTGGTCGAGGTGCAGGTGGGTGAGCAGGATGTTGACCCTCCGTGCGGCGGCGAGGTCGAGGCCCAGGGTGCGAATGCCGGTGCCGGCGTCGAGGATCAGCTCCTCGCCGCTGTCGAGGCAGAGCTGCACGCAGGACGTGTTCCCGCCGTAGCGGTTCATCTTCGGCCCCGGCGACGGAACCGAGCCTCGCGCTCCCCAGACCTTGACCCTCATCGCCGAGCCTCCTCGCCGCCGTTTGCATGGAGCGGCCAAAAGAAGATCATCGCCCCGGAAGATCCCTCCTCGGAGGCGACGATCGGGAAGGCGCTGGACTCGATCTCGTGCTCGACCCCGCTCGTCGAGCGGATCCGGAACACGGCATGGGCGGGGCGGCCGTTGCGGACGGCCCGGGTGGTGGGCAGATCGTCCAGGGCCACCGGCTTGCCGTCGTCTGCCGAACGGCCCGTAGGTGGAGGTCCACTCCTCGGGGCTCATGCGCCCCACGTCCTCGAACGAGCGCCCGAGCAGGGCTCCGGCGGCCTCGTTGTAGAAGACCAGCGCGGCGTGGTGCGTCCACCAGGAACGCGGGAGTCGAGATGCTCGTCAGCAGGTTGCGGGCCAGGATCAACTCCAAGGGCTTCTGGGCGCGAGCCGCCATCATGCCCATTCTTCCACCCATCGAGTCAATCGGCACCAGCCGGGCGCCGTGACGCTAGGCTGGCGGGCATGAGCGGGCGCGCATGGATGATCGCGTTGGCGCGCCTCGCCGCGCTGACGGCACCGGGCGCAGCACTGGCCCAGGTGCCGGGCGAGAGCCCACAGCCGATCCCCCAGGGTCCGCTCACCAACGTCCCCACCTTCATCGGCTCGGCGGCGACGCCCGACCCGACCAGTGGCCAGGACGTTCCCAGGCACCCGTTCATGGCGCCGAACGGGCGCTCCAACATCCACGACGACGCCTACCAGACCGACACCTACCGCTGGGCCGGGCCGCTGGGCGACCACCTGGCGACGTCGTCGGCTCTGTTCCTGCGCGAGTGCGCCTCGATCACCTTCGACAGCCGCGGCCGCCTGGTGACGATCTGCGTGGGCTTGGACAAGCCCGTGCTCGCGCTGCTCGACCCGGACTCGTTCAAGGTCCTGGCGGCGCGGGACCTGCCGCCCCGAAGCGCAAGCACGAATCCGTTCCAGGACTTCAGCGGCGGCGGCTACTTCTACCTCGACAATCACGACCGAGCGGTGATCTCGGCGGGGAACCGCCACGTTCTCGTGATCCGTGAGACCGGCGGCGCCGCGAATCCCGGTTTCGCCCTGGTGCGCAACTACGACGTCACGAGCGCGGTGCCCAGCGGCGACGCGCTGATCTCGGCGCTTCCCGACTGGCACGGGCGGATCTGGTTCGCCAGCAAGAAGGGTGTCGTGGGGACGATCGAGCCCGCGAGCGGCGCGGTGCGCAGGATCGACACCCGCGAGCCGATCGGCAACTCGTTCGCGGTCGATGAGACCGGCGGGGTCTACATCGTCACGGACAAGGCCATGTTCCGATTCGACGCGCGCGACGGGCGGCCGGCCGTCACCTGGCGGCGCACGTACCCGAACATCGGCGTCGCCAAGCCGGGGCAGACCGAGGCGGGATCCGGGACCACGCCGACCCTGATCGGTCGTCGCTACGTGACGATCACCGACAACGCGGACCCGATGCACGTCGTCGTGTACAAGCGTCAGGCTCGGGTGGAGGGGCCGCGGGTGGTCTGCAGCTATCCGGTGTTCAAGAAGGGCGCCAGCGCCACCGACCAGTCGCTGGTCGCCACGGAGCACTCGATAATCGCCGAGAACAACTACGGCTACACGGGGCCGGCGTCGACCACGAACGGCGCGGTCACCAGCCCCGGGATCGAGCGGGTGGACATCAACGGCGACGGGCACGGCTGCCACGCCGTGTGGACGAGCGACGCTCGGGCCCCGTCGGTGGTGCCCAAGCTGTCGCTGCGCGCGGGACTCCTCTACACCTACACGAAGCCGAAGCGCGACGACATGACCGACGCCTGGTACCTGACCGCGCTCGACTTCGACACCGGGAAAACCGTCTACCGCCGTCTGGCCGGCAGCGGGGTCGGCTACAACAACAACTACGCGCCCGTGACCCTGGCGGCGGACGGCACCGCCTACGTCGGCGTGCTGGGCGGGGTGACGATGTTCAGGGACGCTCCCGGCTGAGCCTCAGCTGAGGGCGCGCAGCTCCTCGAGCGAGGCGTCGAGCCCCTCGGCGAGCTCGGCGACCCCGGGCACGGCGCCGGGGTCGGTGCAAAAGCCGAAGCCCATCCGTCCCGCCAGCGAGACCGCGGAGGCTCGCAGCGCGTGCCGATCTGCGGGCTCCGCGACCGAGTACAGCTCGGCGACCCGGCCCCCGAGCACGGCGACCGGCTCGCGAGGGCCGGGCACGTTGGAGACCGAGAGCGCGAACTCCCTCGGGCCCGAGGCCAGCTCCGATGCGACCCGATACAGCGGTCGGATGTGCGAGAGGCTGTGGAAGAAGGAGTAGAGCTCGTCGGGGTCGTGGTGCTGCTTTCGGCTGCGCGTCTCGGCGTTGATCGCCGCCAATCGCTTGCCGGGGTCGGGCTCTGCGACCGGCAGATCGCAGAACAGGAACGAGTCGCGGTTGCCGAGCTCGTCGGGGTCCTCGCCTCGGTGATGCATGCTGACCGGGATCTGGACGCGCATCGCCTGGGTCGGCTCGTGGTGGGTGCCCAACCAGCGCCGGATCGCGCCGGCGACGACGGCGAGCACGACGTCGTTGACCGTTACGCCGCCACCGGCCGCGTGCTCGATCCGCTTCAGGTCATCCAGCTCGCAGGCGGTGAAGGCGACCTCGCGATTGCCGCCGATGCGGCGATCGAACGCCGTCTCGGCGCCCAGCGGCCAGAGCTCGCGTCGCAGGGTCGCGGGGAGAGCCGCCAGCTCACGGCCGCTCTGGACCCAGCGGCGCGGGGAGGCCGCCGCGCGGGCGCCGCTCGCCAGCGCGCCGCCGACGCTGCGCAGTCGGCTGCCCGCGCCGGAGGCGAGCAGGCGCGCCCTGCCGGGGGCCGGCTCGGGATGCCACTCCCGCAAGGCGAGCGGGCTCGTCGCCGTCCTCGGAGTCCCACAAGAGCTGGGAGAGCATCCGCAGGCAGGTGACGCCGTCCGCGAGGCAGTGGTGGATGCGGATCACGAGCGCGGTGCGGCCATCGGAGAGTGGGCCGGCGACGCCTATCGACCAGAGCGGTCTCGTGTGATCGAGGCGCTCGGCCATCGCCCCTCCGACCAGCCGCATCAGCTGGGCGCGGTCGCTCACCTGATGGGGAGCGGGGCGCACGTGGTTACGGATGTCGAACCCCGAGTCGTCGACCCAGGCCGGGGCCGCGAGCCGCAACGGGGTCGGCGCCAGGCGCTGCCGGGCGCGTGGCAGGTTCGGAAGCCGCGCCTCGACTCGGTTGCGCACACGCTCGACCGTCAGCGGCTGCCCGTCCGGCGCCGGCTCGACGATCGCCAGCTTCAGGGTGTGGCCGGCTATCGCGTCGGATTCGAGCCGCAGGATGCGGGTGTCGTCGGCGCTCAGTCGCTCCAAGCGATCGAAGTTTGCCTGAACTGCGTGGGCAGCCCTTGCCGGGCCCGCGGCCTACTTGACGGTGATCTCCCCCTCCATGCCCATCTGCTTGTGGTTGTCGACCGGGCAGTAGAACTCGTACTTCCCCGGCTTCGGGAGATCGACGGTCAGGGTGCCGCTCTCGCCCGGCGCCAGCTCGGACTCCAGCTCCTGGTCGCCGCTCGGGCCCTCGACCTCGATGCTGTGGGTGGTCTGGCCGTCGTTGGAGGCGTTGATGGTGACCTTGCCGGCATTCACGGTCGGGTCGGACGGAGTGAGCTTGAAGTCGGTCTCGCTCACGTCGACCGTCGAGGCGCCGCCTCCGGTGGCGCCCGACGCCCCGGTCTCGGTGCTCGTGCTCGTGCTGGTGCTCGAGCTGTCGCTGCCGCCCCCGCATCCGGCGATCGCCAGGGCGCCAACTGCGGCCACCGCCGCCACGGCCAGCGTAGCCAGGCGCCGTTTACGGTTGTCTTTCATGGTCGTCAACTGATCCCTCCTTGTTGTCGCTGTCGGATGGCCGACGGTGTTGCCGGTCGCCTAGAGACGCGGTCTCGTCAGGTGTTCTCGTGCTGCCGCTTGGTTGTCGGCATCAACGATGCGCTCGCGCCCGCCGAACCAGACGGCACCGGCGCCACGAAGGTCTTGGAGCCGGCCCGCAGGCCGATCGCGGTGGCGTCCTGGGGGGTCACGGCGGAGCTCAGGCCGGCTTCGTCGCTCTCGCCGTCGTAGACGTAGCGGAACGAGCCCGCCGGCACTCGCCGGCCGCCGGAGCCGCGCACCCACACCTGGCAGAGCGTCCCGGGGCGAAAGCCGCGCACCTGGAGGCTCACGTCGCTTCCCCAAGGACGCGGCGTCAGGGTGGCCTCGACGGAGGCTCCGCGCGGCAGCGACCGGAAGGCCACGGTCTGCGAGGGGGTGCTCTCAGAGGAGCCCAGGATGATCACGGCGACCGTCGCGGCGGCGGCCGCGGCTGCCGCCGCGGCTCCGAACCCGAGCCGGCGGTGCGTTCGCCGGCGCCTTTCGGCGCGGCGTTCCGTCGCGATCCGGCGGGCGATTCGCTCGCCAAGACGCGGCGGCGGCGCTGGCGCAGGGGTCAGCCGGTCGGGGTCGGCGCGCTTCAGCAGAGGGGCGACCGAGGCCAGGGCCTCGGCCTCGGCGCGGCACGCGGGACAGCCCTCGAGATGGGCCTCGACGGCGAATCGCTCGTCCTCTGGGAGCTGGCCCAGGACGAGCGCCCCGATCCGCTCGCGCCACTCGCGGCACTCCTCAGGCTTCATAGCCCATCTCCTCGAGCGCGTTGCGAAGCGCCTTGAGCCCGTAGTAGACGCGGCTCTTGATCGTCCCTTCGGGCACGCCGAGCTCCGTGGCGACCTCGGCGTAGGGGCGTCCGCGAAGGTAGGTCTCGACCAGGACACAACGATGCTGCTCGCCGATCCGGCGCAGCGCTTCCTCGACCTGCCAGTTGAGCAGCATGTCCTCGAACGGCTCGTGACCCTGCTCGGGCAACTCGGCGCTGACGGTCGGCCGCGCCGCGCGCGCCCGGCCGAGGTCGATCACGACGTTGCGAAGGATCGCGAACAGCCAGGTGCGGAGCGAGCCGAGCTCGGGATCGAAGCGATCCCCGGCACGCCAGGCTCGCACGAAGGTGTCCTGGACCGCCTCCTCGGCGAGCTCTCGGTCGGCGAGCGAGCGGAGCGCGAAGCCGTAGAGCTCTCCGGCATGGGCCGTGTAGGCCTCCCGGACCCCCGTCTCATGGGTGAGCAAGGTGTCAGCCATTGCCCCGGCGATCTGACCTGTGGATCTTCACGATTCCCGTAATACTCCTCCCAGGCGGCCGGAGTTCACCCCGAGGGCCGCTCGGACGCCATTACGGCTGGTCCAGAATTCTCAAGCACAGTCTCGAGCCAGCCGATAGTTCAGCTCGAAGTGCGTATGGGGGACAGGAAGCGCTTGTCTGACCAGTTGGCGGCTGCGCGGCAACGCATCGGCGAGCTCGAGGAGAAGCTGACCCGGCTCTCCCAACGGGATTCGCTGATCCCCAGCCTTCTCAGCCTCAGTGCCTTCCGGACCCAACTCGACCTCGATGTCGCCCGTGCGCACCGCTACGAGCGCCCCCTGACGGTGGCCCTGCTCGACATCGACCGCTTTCGCCACCTCAACCTCGAGCACGGCTACGGGGCCGGCGATGCGGTGCTGGCCGCGGTCGGTCGCCTGATCTCCGCGCAAACCCGGGTTCACGACCTCGCCTGCCGGATGGGCGGCGACGAGTTCGGGTTTCTTTTGCCCGAGACCGGTGTCGCCGCAGCGACGGGGGCGATCGAGCGAATTCTGGTCGAGCTCGAGGACCTCGAGGCCGGGGGGATCCGCGGGGTGTCGGCCTCGGTTGGCATCGCGGCCCTCGAGATCGGCGCAGAAGCCCGAGTCGGTGCTTGCCGCGGCGCGGTCGGCGCTCGAGCAGGCACGGGCTGGCGGTGGGCGGCAGGCCGTGGTGTTCGGCGGCTCCCTGGATCAGGGAGAGGCGGTGTTCCAGCTCGGGCATGGGAACGTGATCGCGGCACTCGCCTCGGCGCTCCAGGAGCGCGACCGCTATACCGGTGAGCACTCCGAGAGCGTCGTCGACCTGACCGCGAGGGTGGGCGAGACGCTGGCGCTGGACAGCGAGGAGATCAGCTGCGTTCGCACCGCGGCGCTTCTTCACGACATCGGCAAGGTCGGCGTTCCGGACGAGATCCTTCACAAGCCCGCTGCGCTGACCGAGCGGGAGTGGGAGATCATGCGCCAGCACCCGGCGATCGGCGAGCGCATCCTGCGCGCCATCCCGGGTCTGGGCGCCGTGGCTCGCCTCGTCCGCCACGAGCACGAGCGGTGGGACGGCAAGGGCTATCCGGATCGTCTCGCGGGCTCGGCGATCCCGGCGGGCAGCCGGATCATCCTGGCCTGCGATGCGTACCACGCCATGACCTCGGACCGGCCCTATCGCAAGGCGATGAAGCATGCCGAGGCGATGGCCGAGCTGACCGGCAACGCAGGTACCCAGTTCGACCCCGAGGTCGTCCAGGCGCTCGTCGGCTACCTGTTCGGGCGCCGCCAGGCGGGGCTCGCCGCCGTTTGACGCTGTATCGACTGCTGACTCGCCTACTTTCCCCGGCCGCCTGGTGGGGGCGGCTCCGCGTAAACGGGCTGGAGGCGGTGCCCGAGCGAGGCGCGGTGATCGTGGTGCCGAATCACGACAGCCAATGGGACCCGGTCGTGATCGGACTGGCCCTGCGCCGGCGGCGGGAGCTTCGCTTCCTCACCCGAGCGGACCTGTTCCGGATTCGCGGCCTCGGCCCGGTCCTGCGCGCAGCGGGACAGATCCCGATTGAGCGTGGCGGCGGCGACGTCGGGGCGCTACGGGCGGCGGTGGAGGCGCTTCGCGAAGGCTCCGCCGTGTGCGTCTTTCCGGAGGGAACCCTGTCGCGAGGTAAGCCCCTGCGAGCGCGCAACGGCGTCGGGAGGCTCGCCGACGCCTGCCCAGCGGTGCGGGTGGTGCCGTGCGCCGTCAGCGGGGCGACCGGCTACGTCCGTTTCCCCAAACGCCCCCGCGTCGAGCTCAGCTTCTTCGCTCCCGCCGGGGGGCAGCCGCGCCCCGGGGAGGACCCGGCCGAGCTGGCCGCCCGCCTACTGAGCGAGGTCCGCGAGCGAGTGCCGCCGGTGGCGGCCGGCCGGCGCGCCCAGCTCAGAACGACCGCGACGGCCCCGGGCGAGCCCGAGACCGACGCCGGCCGTTAGCCGGTTGCCTTCAGGCCGTTCTACAGCTTGCCGATCTTGAAGATCTTGGTGCCGCAGTCGGGGCAGGTGCCCTGAATTGCCGGGCGACCGTTCTTCATGGTCACCTGGACGGGATTCTGGATCTCTACCTTCTTGCGTTCCTTCACGCAGTAACCGGTTGGCATCTGGGTGATCTCCTTTCAGGAACCGCGCCTGTTCGAGTGCGCCGACGAGCGGTTGCGATCTCTCGCTCTACCCACGACGTTCGAGCGACCGTAGAGGACCGATCGGACGCCTGCAGGCACGCCTCGTGCGAATGATCACAAATGCCAGGCTAGGGAAAGGACTTTTGAGTGCCGCCGCCCGACCCCCCGGAGCCGCCGCCGGACGCCCCAGAGCCGCCGCCGAACACCTGAGAACCGCCGCCTGACGCCTGCGCGCCGCCGCCCGGCGAGCCACCCGCGGCGGAGATCTCGCTGCGCAGCTCCTTGATGTCGTCCTGGACCACCTTGAGCTCACGCCTGGTCGTGGCCTGACCGGTGGACATCCTGTTCACCTCGGCCTCGAGCGCCGTGAGACGCTGGTCCAGCGCCTGGACTCCCTTGTGTGCCGCCTGAGAGGCGGAGTGCTGGACGGCCGTGATCTGGTCACGCAGCGACTGGACGTCGTCGTTGGTGGCGGCATCCTGCTTCAGCGACAGCGTCAGGACGAGGCTGACCGCGGCGGCCGCGAGGGCCAGCACGGCGATCGCGGCGCCGACGTAGGTGCGCACCCCGAGCTTGCGATCGACCTGTGCGACCCAGGCGCGAAGCCCGTCGATGCGCTGATCGGGATCGCCGCGTGCCTGCGAAGCGGCCCCGACCTGCGGACTCGCCGACGCCGCAGGACTCGCCGACGCCTGGGCGGTCGCAGACGGCTTCTCGGCGCCCGCGTTGGCGACCGTGGGCGCCGCCGTTGGCGGCGACTCCGCGCTGGAGTCCTCGGCGGGGCGTCGCGCGAACGGAAGGCGTGGACGGCTCACGGCTATCTAGGTGCCGGGCCGGGACTCGGCGACCTCGCCGTCGGGGGGGTCGAGCGGGAGGCCGTGCGCGACCCAGGCGCGCAGCCCGCCCGCCAGGCTGTATGCGTCCCAGCCCGCCTGCCTGAAGGCCGCGGCGGCCAGCGCCGAGCGACTTCCGGACCGGCAGTAGAAGATCACCGTCCCGTCCCTCGAGATCGACTGCGCCTCGCCGGTCAGCTGGTTGACCTCGATGTGACGGGCGCCCTCGATCCTGCCGGCCTCCCACTCGTGTGGGCTACGCACGTCGATCAGCTCCGTGTCGCCGGCCTCGATCAGCCCGGCGGCGCGCCCCGGCGGGATCTCGGGCTCGGTGGCTGTCTCCTCGGCCACGCCTTCAGCTTAATCTTTGGGGCCCGAATGCGACCGAAGGAGACTTCCAAATGCCAGAAGCCGTGATCGTCGATGCCGTCCGCACCCCGATCGGCCGTGCCTTCAAGGGATCGCTGGCCCAGCAGCGCCCCGACGAGACAGGGGCCGTCATCGTCGACCAGCTGCTGGAGCGGAACCCGGAGGTGGACCCGGCCTCGGTCGAAGACCTGTTCTGCGGTTGCGGCATGCCGCAGGGCCTGCAGGCGTTCAACATCGGCCGGATCATCGCCCTGCTCTCCGAGAAGCTGCCCCAGACGGTCAACGGCGTCACGATCTCGCGCTATTGCTCCTCCAGCCTCGATGCCATCCGTCACGCGGGCAACGCGATCAAGGCTGGCGAGGGCGACGTGTACATCGGCGCCGGGGTCGAATGGGTGAGCCGCTACAACGAGCGCACCGAGCCCGCCGGCGCCGAGGATCGGAATCCGAACCTGATCGGCGAGAACGGCCAGCCCAACGCTTACATCGACATGGGGATCACGGCGGTCAACGTCGCCAAGCGCTACGAGGTCAGCCGCGCCGACATGGACAAGTACGCGCAGCGCTCCCAGGAGCTCGCGGTCGCCTCCCAGGAGTCGGGCTTCTTCGACCGTGAGATCGTCCCGGTGACCCTCGAGGACGGCACCGAGGTGGCCAAGGACGACGGCCCGCGCGCCAGCTCGACGCTCGAGAAGCTGGCCGAGCTGCCCGAGGCGTTCGAGGGCGGCGGTGGCGTGACCGCCGGCAACTCGTGTCCCCTCAACGACGGCGCCGCGGCCGTGCTGCTGATGTCCGACACGAAGGCCAAGCAGCTCGGCCTCGCCCCACGGGCCAGGATCGTCACCGCGGCCACCTACGGCAACGAGCCCGAGTACATGGGCGTTGCCCCCATCGGGGCGATCAAGAAGGTGCTCGACCGTGCCGGGATGACGATCGGCGACGTCGACGTGGCCGAGCTCAACGAGGCCTTTGCGGCCCAGGTGATCCCGATCATGGACCAGTGCGACATCCCGCTCGAGAAGCTCAACACGCACGGTGGGGCGATCGCCCTCGGCCACCCGTTCGGGATGACTGGAGCGCGGATCATGACCACGCTGCTGAACGCGATGGAGACCGACGACCACCAGGTCGGCCTGGAGACGATGTGCGTCGCCGGCGGGCAGGGCAAGGCGATGATCGTCGAGCGCCTGGGCTAAGGGCTGCGACTGGCGCTTTAGTCGCGGTATGCGCGACTATGGCGCCAATCCGGTCCCCGGTGGCCGGGGTTCGTCGATCATCCCGCCGCCTCCGCCTTGCGCAGGCCGCGGCGCGCGAATACGGCGAGGAGCGCGGCGCCGCTCAAGGCTGCGGCGAACGCGAGGATGACGTGGAAGGGGTCGCCCGCCATCAGGCCGCGGCCGGATTCGACAACGGCGGTCATGGGGTTGAACTTCGAAGCCGTCTCGATCCAACCCTGCAATAGGTCGCGCGGCACGTACACCGGCGCCGTCATCAGGATCAGGAAGACGGGGAGCTGCATCGCCGGCGCGGCCTGCAGGGTGCGCATTCTCATCATCATCCCCGCCGCGAAGAGGAAGAAGGCGAGGTTGACGACCAGGGCGAGGCCGATCAGCCCGGACAGCTCGATCCCGTCGCCGGCGACGTGCATCCCGGTCGCCAGGGCGATCCCGAAGACCATCGCCCACACGAACGCCGCCCGGATCACGGCAGCGACCCCGAAGCCGGCAATCACCGCGGAGCGGTCATGGGCGGACAGGAAGAGCCGTCGCGTGAAGCCCGAGTCGAAGTCCGCGGCGATCGAGAAGCCGATGAACACGCCGCCGAAGGCGGCCGACTGGAGCAAGACGAACACGAATTGGAACGCGTTGTAGTCGTAGTAGTCGAAGCCGGGCAGGTTGCCGAGCGTCGACAGCCCGCCCGCGAACGCCATGTAGAAGAACAGCGGGAAGACGAGCGCCGGCAGCAGGAGCACCGGATGCCGCACCGCCGAGTGGAGGTTGCGCCACGCCACGGTGCGCACGACCGCGAGATAGCGCGCCCGCCGGCTCACGTGCGCACCAACCTGTCGCGCAGCGCGTGCGTCGCCCCCGTGAGCCCAGCGACGAAGATCGCGATCGCGACGCCGAAGCCGAGCGCCAGGGCCTCCGGGTCCCAGCCGGTGATGATCAGGCTGCGAAGGCCCTCGATCAGGTAGCTGACGGGGTTGATCGTCGCCACCGTCCGGAACCAATCCTGGGCGATCAGGTCGCGCGGCAACACCGCCGAGCTCAGGAAGAGCAGG
This sequence comes from uncultured Actinomycetes bacterium, assembly GCA_963760665.1. Lineage (GTDB taxonomy): Bacteria > Actinomycetota > Thermoleophilia > Solirubrobacterales > 70-9 > AC-56. The sequence goes on along the minus strand of CAVXDS010000006.1, from coordinate 292,072 downwards.
ATGAACATCAGCGGGAAGAGGCCCTGGACCCCTTCGCCGGAGCCGGTGCGCAAGCCGACGAACAGCCCGATCGTGCCGAACGCGGCGCAGATCGAAAGCGAGAGCACGAACAGCACCAGCACCCCCAGGACGCCGGATTGGATCTCGACCCCGGCCGCGAGGCCGGCGGTGAGGAAGGCGATCGCCTGGATCGTGCCGATCAGCAGCACGCCGGCGAGCTGGCCCGCGAGCAGGGAGGGGCCCCCCATCGGGGTGAGTGACAGGCGGTTGAAGAAGCCGCTGCTGATGTCCTCGGCGATGTTGGTGCCCGCCGTGTTCGTGGCGAACAGCGAGCCCTGCATGAACGGGAAGGCGAGCGCGAACGCCAGGTAGGTGTCAGCCGGGAAGCCCGGGACATTGGTCGCCGCGTCGAGCCCGGAAGCGTTGATCGCGAGCAGGAAGAGCGGGAAGACGAGGGGCGGCACGATGATGATCGGCTGACGCGCGGTCCGAACCACGGATCGCCACGCGAGATACAGCGCCTGGGTGCGAAATGTGGCTGTCGAACCCGCGCTCGACAAGCCGCTCACCTACGCCGCCACCGGCTGGCGGGCGTGCTCGCCGGTGTCCTGCTCGTCGGTGGCCCCGTCGCCGGCCCCCTCGAGCGAGCGCCCTGTCTGCTTGAGGAAGACGTCGTTGAGCGTCGGGGCGTGAAGCTCGAGGTTCGCGAGTCGCACTCCCTCGGAGTCGAGCGCCCGGACGATGTCGGCGAGCTCCTCGACGCCGTCCCGCAGGCGAACGGCGACTCCGTCGGTGCCGGGCACCGGCTCCCCAAACCGCTCCAGGACGCCGCCGGCGAGGTCTCGGTCGCCGGGGTCCGCCGGCGTTGCCTCCACGGTCGGGCGGCCAATCTCGGCCTTCAGGGCAGCCGGCGTCCCCTCGGTGACCAGGCGGCCGTGGTCGATGATCCCGACCCGGTCGGCGAGCGTGTCCGCCTCCTCCAGATACTGGGTCGTGAGGAACACCGTCACGCCTTGATCGTGGGCCAGGCGGGCGACCTCGTCCCACAGGGCGGCGCGGCTCTGGATGTCGAGCCCGGTGGTCGGCTCGTCGAGGAACAGGACGCGGGGGCCGTGGACCAGCGCCAGCGCGAGGTCCAGCCGGCGCTTCATGCCGCCCGAGTAGCCGCCGACGCGCCGGTCGGCTGCCTCGGCGAGCCCGACCCGCTCCAGCAGCGCGTCACCGTGCTGCTTGATCTCGGCGGCAGAGAGGCCATGGAGCCCGCCCTGGAGGCGCATGTGCTCCCGCCCCGTCAACAGCAGGTCGAGCGCAGCGTCCTGGAGCGCGACGCCGATCACGTCGCGGACCGCCGGGCCCTCGCGGACGATGTCGTGGCCGGCGACCGTCGCGGTGCCGGCGGTGGGGGGCAGCAGCGTGGTGAGCATGTGGACCGTGGTCGACTTCCCGGCCCCGTTGGGGCCCAGGAACCCGTAGATCTCACCGGGTGCGACCTCGAGGTCGATGCCATCGACGGCGCGCGGCCCGTTCTTGAACTCGCGGACCAGCCCCTTTACGTGAATTCCGTTGGTCGACTCCATCCGGCCTCCTTTCGGCGCATCGACGTATCCGTTGAGATTACCAATAGAGGGTAAATTGGATGGTTGAACGTATCAAATATCCAGCCGATGGAGTATTATCGCCTGCGTGACGAGCGCAACGACGAGGAGGGCGGGACCAAAAGGGGGCCAGGATCTCTCCAGCGAGACCTGGCTGCTCCTCGAGGAGATCGTCGTCTCGCAGCGGCCCCGGTTCATGACGGTCATCCGTGAGTACGACCTCGCGCCGCCCCACTGGATCGCGCTGCGGGCCCTCGCCGAGCCGAAGCCGATGGGAGAGCTCGCCAAGCAGCTCGCCTGCGACAGCTCGAACGTGACCTGGATCACCGACCGGCTCGAGGAGCGCGGGCTGGTGGAGCGCCGGTCCGCCGAGCACGACCGACGCGTCAAGCTCCTGGTCCTGACGCAGAAGGGCCGGCGGCTGCGTTCCGAGCTCCAGGCCCGGCTCGCCGTGCCCCCGCCCCAGATCGCCGGTCTGTCGCGCGCGGACCGGCGCACGCTGCGCGACATCCTGCGCCGGGCCGTCGAGAGCGTCGAGGCGGACCGCTGAGCGAGCACCGGCGGGGCGCCCCACCCGTGGGCTGCGCGTCAGTCGGCGCGTTCCTGCGGCGATCGCGGCCAGGCGAACTCGACCGGCGGCATGCTGGTCGGGGGCTCCACGGCTTCGACCATCAGGCCGAGAGCGTCGGTCGTATCGAGATAGGCCCAGGCGCCATCGCGCTTCGGACCGATGCCGGAACCGCTCTGGACGACCGGGTGCCCGGCCTCCTTCATCTGCCCGACGGCAGCGGCCACCGAATCGACGATGATTCCCACGTGGTGGGGGCCCTCGCCGTGCTCGTCCAACCAGTCCTGGTGCGCGCTGGGTCCTCTTTGCGGCTCGATCAACTCCAGCCGCGGAGACTGCTCGTTGAGCGCCAGCCGGGATGAGAAGTTCGTCGGGCGTCCCCGATACTCGCACGCCTCATGATCGTCCGCGCCCAGCGTGTAGCAGCGCCAGGGGGCGGCCTGCAGGGCGCTCGAATAGCGTTCGAGCACTTCCTCCAGATCCCTGACCACGAACGCGATCTGAAAGACCGAGCGGCCGGCGAAGGCCTCTATCGAGATCACGCCGCTGCCGTAACAGGCGCGGACTCGACAGCCGAGTGGTTGGCGACAATCCAATCCGATGCCCGCCCGCATCCAGACGCCTGCTGGCCGGCGTCGCAGGCCTCCACGCAGGTGGTGGCGGGTGGCGCTTGTGGTCCTCGCGGCCGCGGCCGCGGCGGTTGCCGTTCTCCTCGCCATCGGATCCGGCGAGGGCGGCGACGGAAAGCCGATCTCGCGCGGCGACGCCGGAGGTGTCCAGCGCCGCCCGGAGCCGGTGCAGTTCACGATCGAGGCCAGCGGCGACCTGCTGATCCACACGGCCGTCTGGGAGCGAGCGCTGGCGCTCGGCGGCGGCGATTACGACTTCGCCCCCCTGTTCAAGGAGATCAAGCCCTACGTCGCGGGCGCCGATCTAGCGCTTTGCCATGTCGAGACGCCGATGACTCCCGCGCCGCCGACGAGCTACCCGATCTTCAACACCCCTCCGGCGCTGGCGCAGGGAGTCAAGGCGACCGGATGGGATGCGTGCGACACGGCCTCAAACCACTCTCTCGACCAGGCCCAGACCGGAATCGACGCCACAGGCGAGGCACTCCACCATGCCGGGGTGGAGCACACGGGCTCGTTCCCGTCGGCGGCCGCGCAGCGAAAGCCCGTGATCGTCCGTACGCACGGGGTGAGGATCGCCTTCCTCGCCTACACGTCGGACACGAACGGGATCCCCACGCCCAATCCGTGGTCCGTGAACATTGCCAGTCCGGAGCGCATCCTCGCGGACGCGCACCGCGCGCACCAGATGGGCGCGGACGCCGTGATCGTCAACCTCCACTGGGGCGGGGAGATCGTGCCCGAGTACCAGTCCCAGCCCAGCCCCGGACAGCTCGACCTGGCCAAGAAGCTGATCGCGTCGCCTCTGATCACCGCGATCGTCGGCCAGGGCCCGCACGCCGTGCAGCCGATCGAGCGGATCGACGACAAGTTCGTCGTCTTCAGTGAGGGCAACCTGATCTCCAACCAGAGCCCGGAGGCTGGGCTGCCGGCGTCGAGCCAGGACGGCCTGATCGCCCTGCTTCACTGCGTCGCCAGGGGTGGCAGCGTCCGCGTGCGGGATGTCAGCTACGTGCCCGTGTTCGTCAACCACCCCGACTTCGAGGTGCTGCCGATCGGGGATGCGCTCAAGAAGGGCGAGGGGGACCCGACGCTCTTGCGAGCATCGTACGGGCGGACGGTGAGCGTGATCGGCGCCGGCAAGCACATCGTGCCGGTACCGCCGAAGCTGCCGTCGCCGTAGGCGCCGGAGCGTCGAGTTGATCGGCGGATAGACTGCCGCCGGTCGTGGACTGGCGGCTCGAACTCGTGCAGATCCCCGTCTCGGACGTGGACCGCGCAAAGGCCTTCTACACCGAGAAGGCGGGCTTCAATGCGGACCATGACCACGCGGTCAGCGATGCGATTCGCTTCGTTCAGCTGACGCCTCCCGGTTCGGCTTGCTCGATCGCCATCGGGACGGGGCTCGGGGACATGCAGCCCGGCTCCGTCCAGGGTGTGCAGCTGGTTGTGGCCGACATACACGCCGCGCGTGCGGAGCTCGTGGAGGGCGGTGTCGACGTCAGTGAGGTCCAGGACTTCGACTGGGGCTCGTTCGTCTTCTTCAGCGATCCGGACGGCAACGGCTGGTCCGTGCAACAGCTACCGGCTCGCGACTAGAGGAACTCCTCCGCCTGGTCGGCGATCAGGCGAGCCAGCGCGAGCGATGCGGTGGCAGCGGAGCCGCAGCACTACGATCGCTCCATGGCCCTGCCGCTGAAGCCGCCCATCCAGCCGCAGCTGGCCCTGTCCCGAAAGACGATTCCGGAGGGCGAGGAGTGGATCTACGAGCCGAAATTCGACGGATTTCGCGTCATCGCATTCGTCGACGGCGAGGACGTCTACCTGCAGTCAAGGGGGGGCAAGCCGCTGCGTCGCTACTTCCCCGAGCTCGACTTCCCGCCCGCCCGCTACGTGCTCGATGGCGAGCTCCTGATCCTTGGAGCCGACGGGCACGAGCAGTTCAACGCGCTTCAGAACCGGCTACACCCGGCGGAATCGCGGGTCAGGATGCTGGCCGAGCAGACGCCGGCTCTCCTGCGCGCCTTCGATCTCTTGGCCGACGGAGGGGAAAAGCTCCTCACCCGTCCGTTCATCGACCGGCGCGAGCGACTCGAGGCGCTGCTCGCCGGCCTCGGAGGGCGCAAGAAGGCCGCCGCCGGCTCGATCGAGCTGACACCCATGGAACGGACCCTCGCCAAGGCAGCGCCATGGCTCGACGCGGGCGAGGGCGTGATCGCCAAGGAGCTCGACGCTCCCTACCGGCCCGGCGAGCGCAAGGGGATGGTGAAGGTGAAGCGCGTCCGCACCGCCGACTGCGTGGTCGTCGGATGGCGCCCGGGAAAGGAGGAGGGGACGGTGGGCTCGTTGATTCTGGGCCTCTACGACGACGGCGAGCTGCGCGTGGTCGGGCATACCTCGGGCTTCCGGGCGAAGGAGAAGCGTGAGTTGGTCGCCAGGCTGGCTCCGTATGAGACGGGCGAGCGGGGCTCCGGCGATCCGAGCCGCTGGGCGGCCGGACGCGATCTCGAATGGATCGAAGTGCGCCCGGAGCTGGTCGTCGAGGTCGCCTTCGACCACGTCAGCGACGGGCGCATCCGTCACGGCACCAAGGTCCTGCGCTGGCGCGAGGACAAGGACCCCAGCGAGTGCCCCTTCGACCAGCTCGAGGCGTAGCCGGGCCCGGCGAGCGCCGATCTGAGCGCTGTTAGCGTCACCAGGTCAATCGAGCGAGGAGGGCTGCCGTGGACGAGCTCAGCACGCTGACCTACGAGCGCGACGGGCGGGTCGCGCGGATCACCCTCAACCGCCCCGAGCGCGGCAACGGGATCACCCTCGAGATGCCGCGCGAGCTGGCCGCCTGCGTCGAGCGGGCGAACCTCGACCCGGAGGTGCACGTGCTGGCGCTGGCCGGCAACGGCTCGGGATTCTGCGGGGGCTACGACCTGGTCGAGTTCGCCGAGGGTGTGAAGGATCGGCGCGGGGGAGCGGACCCGGCCGCGCCCGCGGGCGCAGCCGAGGACGCGGCCGGCCTTGATGCCTCGGCGCTTGATCCCGCCGTCCAGGCGGCCAACCACGACCCGGACGGGGTCTGGGACCCGGTGATCGACTTCCAGATGATGTCGCGGAACGTCCGCGGCTTCATGAGCCTGTTTCACTCAGAGAAGCCGGTGCTGTGCAAGGTGCACGGCTTCTGCGTCGCCGGCGGCACCGACATGGCGCTCTGCTCGGATTTGCTGGTGATCGAGGACGAGGCGAAGATCGGCTACCCGCCGGCTCGGGTCTGGGGCGCACCAACGACCGCCCTGTGGGCGCACAGAATCGGGATCGAGAAGGCAAAGCGACTGCTGCTCACCGGCGACTGCATCTCGGGTGCCGAGGCGGTGGAGTGGGGGCTGGCGACGGAGGCGGCGCCCGCCGAGCGCCTCGATCAGCGCTTCGAGGTGCTGCTCGGCAGGGTGGCGCGGGTGCCCGTCAACCAGCTCGTGATGCACAAGCTGCTCGTCAACCAGTCGGTCTACGCCCAGGGCCTGCACGCGAGCCAGCTCCTCGGCACCTTCTTCGACGGCATCGCCCGCCACACGGCGGAGGGCTATGCGTTCCAGCGCCGGGCCGCGGAGGCGGGCTGGGGCGCCGCCGTCCGCGACCGGGACGAGCCGTTCGGCGATCCCGGCCGCTCGACCTTCAAGGGGTAGCTCCGGCGGATCGCTCCCGCCGCCCCGATACCCTGCGCCGCCGTGCCCGAGCCGAATCCCGAGATCACGACCGAGGCGCTGCGCGCCCGGGTCGCGGGCAGCCTCCCCGCGGATCTCGGGGTGGAGCCGCTCGAGCTGAGCGAGGAGCGCTCCAGCGGGCGGATGGTGGTCGACGAGCGTCATCTGCACCCCGGCGGGCTCGTGCACGGCGGGGCCTGGGTCGCCCTGGCGGACAGCGTGGCGGCGTGGCAGACCTACCGCCACCTGCCGCCGGGCCACGGCTTCACCACGGTGGAGATGAAGCTGAACGTGTTCGCGGCCGGGAAGCCCGGCGACGAGCTGATCGCCACCGCCGAGCACCTCCACGCCGGGGGTTCCACCCATGTGGTCGAGGTCCGGGTGCGCTGCGGCGAGCGGCTGGTGGCGAACCTGCTCGTCACCCAGCTGGTTCTCGCCCCGCCCGGCCAGCGGTAGTCGGGGCCGAGGGCCTACGGCACCCGGTGGACCTCGAACAGGTTCGTGCCGAGCTCCTGCTCGGGAAGCCCGGCGGTGATCCCGATCAGGTCGCCGCTGCGGGCGACACCGTGCTGCTTGGCGAGCCGGGCGCACTCGTCCAGCAGGGTCCGCAGGCTGGTCCAGTCCTCGGCGAGGACGCATCTGACGCCGAACAGCAGCTGAAGCCGGCGCACCGTCTCGATTCGAGGTGACACGGCCAGCACCGGCACCCTTGGCCGGTGCGCGGAGACGAGCCGCGCCGTGCGGCCGCTACGGGTCGGGACGACCACGGCGGCAAGCCCGAGCGTGTAGGTCGAGCCGACGGCCGCGCGGGCGACGGAGCCCGCCACGTCCGATTCCTCTGAGGCGACGCGGTTGAACAGCCAGTCGCCGTAGGGGAGATCGGGCTCGGACTCGTGGGCGATCCGGTCCATCACCCGCACGGCCTCGACCGGATGCTCACCAACCGCGGTCTCCTCCGACAGCATCACCGCGTCCGTTCCCTGGAAGATCGCGGCGGCGACGTCTGAGACCTCGGCTCGGGTGGGCCGGGGCGAGGCCACCATCGAGGCGAGCATCTGGGTCGCGGTGATCGACGGCCGGGAGTGGCGCCCGGCCAACGCGAGGAGCTGCCTCTGGACCGTCGGTACCCGCTCGAGAGGGATCTCGATCCCGAGGTCGCCGCGGGCGACCATGATTCCGCTCAGCGCCGCCCGGATGATCGCCTCGGCGTTGTCGGCGGCCTGCGGCTTCTCGATCTTCGCGATCAACGGGATGTCGGCCCCACGGGCCCGGACGCGGCGCTCGACCGGCTCCAGGTCCTCGGCGCGGCGCACGAAGGACACCGCCAGCAGGTCGATGCCCTGCTCAACCGCGAAGTCGACCCAGTCCAGGTCGGTGCGGCTGGCGGAGGGCAGGGGCATCTCCGTCCCCGGCATGTTCAGCCCCTGGTGGGAGGCGACCGCGCCCCCGACCTCGACCGCGCAACGAATCTCGCGGGACCCCGCCCCAAGCACCCGCAGTCGCACGCGGCCGTCGGCGAGGTAGACCTCATCCCCTTCGGAGACCGCCGACGGGAGCCCCTCCCAGGAGACGGGCAGATGATCAGGGCCGCCGATCTGCTCTCCCGTGGTCAGCGTCAGCTCAGATCCCTGCCGAAGCTCGACCACGCCTCCCTCCACCTCGTCGATCCGCAGCTTCGGCCCCGGTAGGTCACCAAGCAGGCCGACCTCGCGGCCGGCCACCTGCGACGCCTCGCGCGCCATCGCCACGTTGGCCGCGTGATCATCGCGCCCGCCGTGAGAGAAGTTGAGGCGGAAGACGTTGGCTCCGGCCCGGATCAGCTCCACCATCGTGTCGACCGAGCGGGTGGCGGGCCCGATCGTGGCGACGATCTTCGTGCGGCGCCACGGGAATGCGGCGGGCTCGGTGACGGCCTGGACGGGTTCGGCCGCCATCACGTCCTCGGCCCGGTGTGCGCGACCGGGGTGGGCGCGGGGGCCGGCTCGTCCGCTGCGGCGGGCGCCACCCCGGGGGCCGGGCCATCGGCGGATGGCGTCTCGGCCGGCGCCTCGAGCGCCTGGATGTAGGGCAGCCGCCAGGCGAAGGCGGCCAGCACCAGCCCGACCGCCACCGACAGCAGGCTCAGGAACCACTGCCCGGCCGAGAGCAGCTCGAGGTCGAAGAACTCGCGCACGGGCCGGGCGGCGAGGACCAGCGCGTACAGGGCACCGAGGCCGGCGACCAGCGCCAGCATGTAGCTCTGAATCGTGATGTGCTCACGGCCCGGGCCGCGCTCGAGCAGGAGGATGAAGCAGAGCCCCAGGACGATCAGCGTGGTGGTGGCGGCGGTGCGGCCCTCGGCCAGCGAGCCGGCGAAGATCTTGTCGACCATGAAGAAGGAGAGCAGCGAGCCGACGGCGATCCCAAGTCCCGCGGGCACCGCGAAGGCGGCCAGCGCGCGGAGCAGCCGGCCGCGGTAAAGCGGGCCCTCGCTCGGCGCCAGGGCGAGGACGAAGGACGGAATCCCGATCGTCAGCGTGGCGGCCACCGTCAGCTGGCGGGGGAGGAAGGGAAAGGCGCCGCCGAAGATCGCCGTGAACAGGATCAGGATCCCCGCGTAGACGGTCTTGGTCGCGTAGAGGCGTCCCAGGCGGTGGATGTTGCGGGCGATCCGCCGGCCCTCCGCGACGGCACGCGGGAGCATCGAGAACTGGTCGCGGATCAAGACGATGTCGGCGATCCCCTTGGTGATCTGGCTTCCGGAGCCCATTCCGACGGCGAGCCTCGCTTGCTTCAGCGCCGGGACGTCGTTGACACCGTCGCCGATCATCGCCGTGAAGCGCCCCCGATCGGCGAGCGCGCCGACAAGCGCCTTCTTCTGCTTCGGCGTGATCCGGCAGAAGATCGTGTTCTGCTCCGCGGCCAGGGCGATTCCGGCCTTGTCGGCGGGCAGATCCGGCCCCTCGATCACGCCGGCGTCGCCGGGAACGCCGACCGCATAGGCGACCGCGGTGACCGTCTGGCGGGCATCGCCGGAGATCAGCTTCAGGTCTACCCGTTGGCGGCGCATGAACTCGATCGTCTCGGCGGCGTCGGGCCGAAGCTGCTCCTCCAGCACCACCAGGGCGCGTGCCTCGAGCCTGGGCGGGGGCTGGCGCCCCGGGTCGGTGGGGAGCGCTGTCGACGACTCTCCGAAGGCGATCACCCGCCGCCCGGCGGCGGTGTGCTCATCCAGGGTGCGCTGAAGGACGGGCGACAGCTCCAGCGCCCCGGCCTGGGCGAGGACGTCGGGGGCCCCAAGGACATAGCTGCGGGATTCGCGCCCGTCCAGGGTGACGCCGCTCCACTTCCACGCCGAGGAGAACGGCACCTCGGCGACCACCCGCTCCGGCTCGCCGGGGTAACGCTCGGCAATCGTCTGCAGGGTCCGGTTTCGCTCCCCAGCCGAGTGCGCGAAGCGGCCCAACGCCTCGTGTGCCACCGCCGGCCGCGCCTTGTCGGCCACCTCGACCGAGACCAGGTCGAGGGTGCCGTCGGTGAGCGTTCCGGTCTTGTCGACGCAGATCGTGTCCACGGCCGCCAGCGCCTCGGTGGCGGCGATCTGTTGGACCAGGGTGTTCATCCGCGCCAGGCGGACAGCCGCCACGGCGAGGGTGACGCTCATCAACAGCACCAGGCCCTCGGGGATCAGCGTCACCAGGCCGGCCGTCGCCGTCTGAGCCGCCTCGTGGAGCGGCACGTTGCGGACCGAGAACGCGACCAGCAGCAAGACGGCGAGCGGCGCCATCACGATCGTGGTCGCGCTCAGCACCCGGTTGACCTCGACCTGGAGCGGTGAGGGCGGGTGGCGGAACTCCCTGGCTTCGCCGGCGACCTGTTCCGCGTAGCTGTCGTGGCGAACGGCGTCCACCTCGTAGTAGCCCGAGCCCGCAAGACAGTAGGCGCCCGACAGCAACCGATCGCCATCGCGCTTGCTCACGCCCTCGGACTCGCCGGTGAGGATCGACTCGTCCATCGTCAGGCCCCGCGGCGAGACGACCACGCCGTCGGCGACCAGCTGGTCGCCGGGCTCGACCCGGATCAGGTCGCCGGGGACGACCTGCTCGGCGCGCAGCTCGGTCAACTCGCCGTCGCGGACGGCTTTTGCCCTCGGCGCGACCAGGAGCGCGAGCTGGTCGAGCGTCTCCTTGGCCTTCAGCTCCTGGCGAATCCCGATCGCCGAGTTGATCACCGCGACGAGCCCGAACAGGGCGTCGGCGAACAGCCCCAGCGCCAGCATCAGGACGAAGAAGGCGCCGAGGATGGCGTTGAAGAGCGTAAAGACGTTGCCGGCGACGATGCTCGCGACGGAGCGGCTGGTGGGCGGCTCCGGCGCCCCCAGGTCGTGCAGCCGCCTTGCTGCCTCGGCGCTGGTCAACCCCGGCGGGTGCGCCTGCTCGCTCATTCGTGACCATCTATACCGGAGCCGGCTCGCTAGATGGGTTGTTCTATGGCCGGACGTACGCGGGGGCGCACGGGACCGAGCCGGGCGGGGGAAGCAGGGCGCAGCCCCTACTCGGGAGTAGGGGCAAGCCCGATGACCGCGATCCGGCGACGGTACCGTGCGTCATCCGCGTGCGTGCAGTCGTGGAACAACTCATCTAGGATCGCCGCGAGCCAGTGTCCGCGGAGGCCCCAGACAGCCTCGACGGGCCCGCAGAGGCCCCATCGGTTGCCTTCCGCCGGGTGACTAAGCGCTATCCGGGCGCCGACGAGCCGGCCGTGCGGGAGCTCGACCTCGAGGTGTCGGGTGGTGACATCTGCGTCTTCGTCGGTCCTTCGGGATGCGGCAAGACGACCGCGATGCGGATGGTCAACCGCATGGTCGAGATCACCGAGGGCGACATCCTCGTCGGGGACACCTCGGTGCGGGAGCGCTCGCCCTCCCAGCTGAGGCGCGAGATCGGCTACGTGATCCAGCAGATCGGGCTGTTCCCCCACCGCACGATCGCCGACAACATCGCCACCGTTCCGCGGCTGAGCGGTTGGGATCGAGCCCGCGTCGACGCGCGGGTCGAGGAGCTGATGGGCCTGGTGCGGATCGACACGGCGCTTCGCGACCGCTACCCGGCGCAGCTCTCGGGCGGTCAGCAGCAGCGCGTGGGGGTGGCGCGCGCGCTCGCCGCCAACCCCGGTGTGATGCTGATGGACGAGCCGTTCGGGGCGGTCGACCCGATCAACCGCGAGCAGCTCCAGAACGAGTTCCTGCGCCTCCAGGCCGAGGTGCGCAAGACGATCCTGTTCGTCACCCACGACATCGACGAGGCGATCAAGATGGGCGACCGGATCGCGATCCTGCGCCAGGGTGGGGTCCTGGCCCAATACGCCACTCCGGCGGAGCTCCTGATGGCCCCAGCGGACGACTTCGTCGAGGACTTCGTGGGCGCCGACCGCGCCTTGAAGCGGCTGGCGCTGATGCGGGTGCGGGACATCGACCTCTGGCAGGCCCCGCTCGCCCACGTCGGCCAGGCCACGTCCGAGGTGCGGGCGAAGCTCGACGGAGCGGAGGTGCCCCACGCGCTTGTCATCGACTCCGAGCGCCGCCCGCTCGGCTGGCTGTCCGACGACGACCTGCTCCGCGAGACCGTCCCGGCGCGCCCCGATACAAGCCCCGAGCCGATGGTCGAGCTCGACGACGTGATGCGCGACGCCCTCTCCGACCTGCTTCAGGCCGAGACGCGCTACGCGCCCGTGGTGGACGCCGAGAGGCGGATTGCCGGAGTCCTCTCGGTCGAGATCGTCTCCGAGTTCCTCACCTCGGATGAGGCGCTGACGGAGGAGCACTCCGCGGCCGAGCGGGCGGTCGCCGAGTGACAGGGCTCGAGGCCCATGCTCCCGTCCTTGCGGACGCTGCCAGCAAGTGCGCCCCCGGGCTGCCGTCGAGCTTCTGCCACCACCACACCCTGTCGGGGTGCGTGGGCGGCAACGGCTTCTTCTGCTTCGGCTGGGCCGCCGACAACTTCGACCGTTACGTGAACCCGTTCTTCCGCCACCTGGAGATCGTCGTGATCTCGGTGGTCGCAGGATTCGTGATCGCGATGGCGCTCGCGATTGCGTCGCATCGATACCGCGCGCTTGCTCCTCCAATCCTCGGTATCACAGGCGTGCTTTACACGGTGCCGAGCATTGCGTTCTTTTTTCTGCTTCTCCCCGTGACCGGGCTGGGGCTCGCGACGGCCGTCATCCCGCTCTCCGCCTACACCCTTCAGATCATCTACCGCAACACCCTCGCTGGCTTTGCCAACGTGCCGGCCGACGCCAGAGACGCGGGGCGCGGTATGGGCATGACCGCCCAGCAGCTCCTGTGGCGGGTCGAGCTACCACTGGCCTCGCCGGAGATCGTCGCCGGGCTGCGCATCGCGACGGTGTCCACCGTCGCCATCGCCACGCTCGCTTCCCTGGCCGGAGCGGGAGGCCTTGGCGATCCACTCTTCGAGCAGATCCAGTTCAAGACGAACATCATCGTGGTTGGGGCGCTTGCGGTCGGGATGGCCCTGGCTCTCGACCTGATCCTCCTTCTGGTTCAGCGTTTCGCAACCCCGTGGAGGAAGGCAAGAACATGGTGACGCTCCCCCTCGGCTTCCTTAATACCTTCGTCGGCGCATTCGACTTCATCCTTCACCAGCGCGCCGCGGTCACCGGCGGCCACGTGGAGGTCGGCGGCCCCGCGTACGTGTGGCAGTTCGCACGCACCCAGCTCGAGGTGAGCGCAGTGGCGCTGGCCGGGGCGATCGCTATCGCGCTGCCGGCCGGGCTCGTGCTCGGCCATCTCGGCAGGGGGGAATTCTTCGCCGTCGGCTTTGGGAACGCGGGGCGCGCGGTGCCAGAGATCGCGGTGGTGCTCCTGCTCGCGGCGATCATCGGCATCGGGCTTCGCAACGTGGCGATCGCGCTCGCGATCCTGGGCCTGCCGCCGATCCTCACCAACACCTTCGTCGCCGTCCGCCAAGTCGACCACACCGCCGTCGAGGCAGCGGAGGGGATGGGCATGAGGGGTGCCGGGGTCATCGCCCGAATCGAGTTGCCGCTGGCGGCGCCCACGATCATGTCCGGCATACGCACCGCCGCCATCAACATCTTCGCGACGGCGACGATCGCGTCATTCGTCGGCCTCTCGACTCTCGGTGACCTCGTCACCGGGCGGAACGTGTACGGCGACGACGGGGTGGTCGCCGGGGCAATCGTCATCGCGCTACTCGCCATGGTCATCGAGCTCGTGCTCGCCGGGGTGCAACGGCTGGTGACGCCGCGAGGGCTGACATTGCAGCGCAGCCGCGAAGCCGCATAGGATTACGAGCACCCCGCCGGGGCGGGGATGGTGTCCCAGAAGCGGAGGAGGCTCTCGATGAGCATCAAGACCCGGTTGCGAGCGCTTTGCGCGTTGCTTGCCGCGGCCGTACTGGCTGCCGGCGTGGCGGCCTGCGGCGGTGACAACGGCGAGTCATCGACGGGCGGCACGGCGGCCGGGCTGATCGAGTCGAACCCCGACAACTCGGGGGTCACGGTCACCGTCGGGTCCAAGAACTTCACAGAGCAGTTCATCCTCGGCCAGATCTACGCCCAGGGTCTCGAGGCCGCCGGCTACAACGTGAAGACCAAGCTCAACCTGGGCTCGGAGACCATCGCGCTGAAGGCGGTCAAGGACGGCCAGATCAGCGGCTATCCGGAGTACACCTCCACCGCGCTCGGCTCGTTCTTCCATGTTGAGGCGGGCGCGATCCCGTCCGACGCCACCGAGGCGTACAACCAGGCGAAGGCGGACCTCGCCAAGGAGGGCCTGATCGCCTATCCGCCGACACCGTTCGCCGACTCGAACGCGGTGGGCACGCTCACCTCGACTGCGAACAAGCTGGACCTGACCACGATCTCCAGCCTGAAGGGCAAGTCGCAGAATCTGACCCTGGCCGGCTCGCCCGAATGCCGCGAGCGGATCGACTGCCTTGCCGGGTTGGAGAAGAACTACGGCCTCCAGTTCAAGAAGTTCATCCCAATCGATATCGGCCTGCGGTACACCGTGCTCGACAAGGGCGACGCGGACCTCTCGATCCTGTTCACGAGCGATGCCCAGCTCTCCAACTCGAAGAAGTACACGCTGCTCGAGGACGACAAGGGCCTGATTCCCGCCGGCAACGTGATCTTCATCGCCTCGAAGAAGGTGGCCGACGAGGCGGGCCCCGATTTCGGCGCGACGATCGAGAAGGTGCAGCAGAACCTCACCCTCCCGGTCATCCAGGAGCTGAACGCCCGGGTCGACATCGACAAGCAGGAGCCGGCCGCCGTCGCCCACGAGTATCTGAAGTCAGCCGGCTTGGTCGAGTAGGACCGATAGGCTCGGCCAATGGCGCTGAAGCTCGGGCTCAACCTCGGCTACTTCGGGATCGGACCGCAGGGCGAGGAGGCGGCGGAGGCCGTCCAGGCCGCCGAGCGCCTGGGGTACGACTCTGTGTGGGTGGCGGAGTCGTACGGCTCGGACGTGGTCAGCGTCCTCGCCTGGCTCGCGCCCCAGACCGAGACGATCAAGCTCGGTGGCGCGATCATGCAGGTCCCGGCGCGGGCGCCGGCCGCCGCGGCGATGGCCGGCTGCACGATCGACGCCCTCTCGGGCGGGCGGTTCATCTTCGGCTTCGGGCCGTCGGGGCCGCAGGTCTCGGAGGGCTGGTACGGAGTCCCGTACGCGAAGCCGTGGGGTCGCACGCGCGAGTACATCGAGATCGTGCGCCAGATCGTCGCCCGCGAGGGACGCCTGGAGCACGACGGCGAGCACTTCAAGCTGCCGCTGCCCGGCGGCGAGGGCAAGGCGCTGAAGCTCAACTTCCACCCGGTCCGCAACCACATTCCGATCTTCGTCGGCGCGATCGGTCGCAAGTCGGTGGAGATGGCGGCCGAGATCTGCGACGGCTGGATCCCGATCTTCTGCTCGCCCGACGCGTTCGAGGCGACCTGGGGCGAGCACCTGCAGGCCGGCCTCGCCAAGGGCGGTCGCGAGCGCTCTGAGCTGGAGGTCTCGCCCACGGTCCAGGTCGCGATCGACGGGGACCTCGACGCCGCTCGATCGGTCGTCAAGGCGGGGCTCCTGCTCTACCTCGGCGGGATGGGCAGCCGAAAGACGAACTTCTACGTGGACCTGACGCACCGCTTCGGGTTCGGCGAGGTGGCCGACACCGTCCAGTCTCTCTACCTGGACGGCAAGCGAGACGAGGCCTACAAGGCGATCCCGGACGAGCTCGCCGACGCCACCTCGCTGGTCGGCACCGAGGAAGAGGTGAGCGAGCGGATCGACCGCTATGTAGCGGCCGGCGTGGACCGTCTGATCGTCTCCCCGATCCAGCTCGACGCCGCCGAGCGCCTGCACACGCTCGAGCGCCTTGCGGAGCTTGCCGGCGTCGCGTCCGCCGCCTGACTCTCTGAGGGTCGGTGTCCCCAAGGAGTCCCGGGAGGGCGAGCGTCGCGTGGCGCTGACCCCCGACGTCGCGCGCTCGCTGAAGGCAAAGGAGCTCGAGGTGGCGGTCGAGTCGGGCGCCGGCGAGGGCGCGGGCCACCCCGACTCCCAATACTCCGAGGCCGAGGCGAGCGTCGACCCCGGCGACGGCGCCTGGGGAGCGGACGTCGTGACCAAGGTGGCCGTGCCGACGCTCGAGGAGATCGCACGCCTGCGCTCGGGCCAGGTGCTGGTCGGCCACCTCGCGCCCCTCACCTCGGGGGAGACGAACAGGGCGCTGGCCGAGGCAGGGGTGACGGCTTTCGCGATGGAGGCCATCCCTCGGATCACCCGGGCCCAGGCGATGGACGCTCTCTCCTCGCAGGCGAACGTCGCCGGCTACGCGGCGGCGCTCGTCGCGGCGCGCCAGGCGGGCCGCTTCTTCCCGATGATGACCACCGCGGCGGGAACCATCGCGCCGGCAAAGGTGATGGTGCTGGGGGCGGGCGTGGCGGGCCTGCAGGCGATCGCGACCGCGAAGCGGCTGGGGGCGGTGGTCACGGGGTTCGACATCCGTCGCGCCGCCTGGGAGCAGATCGCGAGCCTCGGCGGACGTCCCCTGGAGCTCGACTTCATCCCCGACGCCGAGGCCGAGGGCGGCTACGCGCGACCGCTCACCGAAGAGGAGAACGAGAGGGTGCGCGAGGCGCTCGCCGAAGCCGCCCGAAGGCAGGACGTGATCATCACCACGGCCCTGATCCCTGGCCGGCCTGCGCCGCTCCTGATCACCGCCGACGCCGTGCGCGGCATGCAGCCCGGTTCGGTGATCGTGGACCTGGCGGGCGAATCCGGCGGCAACTGCGAGCTGACGCAGGGCGGCGAGACGGTGGTGGAGGGCGGCGTCAAGATCCTCGCCCCCCTCAACCTGCCGAGCGAGATGGCCACGAACGCCTCCCAGCTCTACGCCAAGAACGTCGAGAACCTGCTCGACCTGCTGGTCTCCGAGGGCCGGCTGAACCTGGATTTCGAGGACGAGATCCTCGCCGGCGCCTGCATCACCCACGGGGGCGAGATCAAGAACGAACGGGCCAGGGAAGTCGCGGGAGCCGCTGCCTAGTGGTCGCCGCCGCGGACACCAGATGAGCCTGATCACAGAGATCACGATCTTCGTGCTGGCGGCGTTCGTCGGCTTCGAGGTGATCTCGAAGGTGCCGACGACCCTGCACACGCCGCTGATGTCGCAGACGAACGCGATCCACGGCATCGTCATGCTCGGCGGGCTGCTGGTGATCGGATTCGCCGACGGGACGCTCGACAAGGTGATCGGCACGATCGCGATCCTCTTCGGAACGATCAACATCGTCGGGGGGTTCATGGTCACCGACCGGATGCTCGGAATGTTCGTTCGGAAGCCGCGGCCCAAGGCCGAGGACGAGTCCGACAAGAGCTGAGCGCACGATGATCCTCCCGGTCGCCGCCCTGTCGCCCAACTCGGACTTCGTCGCGGCGTGCTACATCGTTGCTTTCTCCCTGTTCATCTTCGGCATCCGACAGGGAACTCACCCGACGACCGCGCGCCGCGGCAACCTGATCGCCGCCGCGGGCATGGCGATCGCCGTCGCGATCACGCTGTCCCTCGACGTGATCGGCAACTGGGGCCTGATCGCAATCGGAATCGTCGGTGGGTCGATCGTCGGCGGGGTCGCATCGCGGCGGGTCCAGATGACCCAGATGCCGCAGATGGTCGCCCTCTACAACGGCGTCGGAGGCGGCGCCGCGGCGCTGATCGCGTGGTCGGAGTTCCGCCACCGGTTGGCGATCGGCGGGGACATCCCGCTGGACGTGATGGTCCCGGTCCTCTTCTCGCTCGTGGTGGGCTCGGTCTCCTTCTGGGGCTCGAACATCGCCTTCGCCAAGCTCCAGGAGCTGATCAGCGGGCGTCCGATCCGGTTCGCGGGCCAGCACATCTTCAACGGCGTGTTGCTGGTGGCGGTGATCGCCGGCTGCGTCGTGCTCGCGGCCAGTCATGACTCGAGCCCGTCTGAGGCCCTGTTCATCGCGGTCCTGATCGCCGCATCCCTGCTGGGCATCCTGTTCGTGCTGCCGATCGGGGGCGCCGACATGCCGGTGGTGATCTCGCTGCTGAACGCGTTCACCGGGCTGTCGGCCGCGGCCGCCGGCTTCGCGCTCGACAACGTCGCCCTGATCGTCGCCGGAACGCTGGTCGGCTCCTCGGGAACGATCCTCACGATGGCGATGTCGACGGCGATGAACCGCTCGATCGGAAACCTGCTGTTCGCCGGGTTCGGGGCCGTGGCCACCGGCGCCGCCACGGCGGGGGAGGAGCGCCCGGTGCACTCAATCGGCGCCCAGGACGCGGCGATCAAGCTCGCCTATGCGGATTCAGTGGTCTTCGTGCCCGGCTACGGGATGGCGGTCGCCCAGGCCCAACACGCGGTCAAGGAGCTCGCCAACGAGCTCGAGAAACACGGGGTCCGGGTCAGCTACGCGATCCATCCGGTGGCGGGTCGCATGCCCGGCCACATGAACGTGCTCCTGGCCGAGGCCGACGTGCCGTACGAGCAGCTCAGGGAGATGGACGACATCAACCCCGAGATGCCGCAAACCGACGTGGCAGTGGTGATCGGGGCCAACGACGTCACCAACCCGGCGGCCAAGAACGATCCGTCGAGCCCCATCTCCGGTATGCCGATCATCGAGGTCAACGAGGCCCACGAGGTGATCGTGATCAAGCGCTCCCTGAGCCCGGGCTTCGCGGGGATCGACAACGATCTCTTCTATGAGCCGAACACCTCGATGCTGTTCTCCGACGCCAAGCAGGCGGCCGCCGACATCGCCGCCGAGGTCGGAGAGCTCTAACTACGCGGGTCCGATCGCCTGCAGCGCCTCGGCGTGATCGGTGTACCCCTGGTGGTAGTAGATCAGCCCGTTGCGGACGCCCCAGACGGTGGTGAACGTCCAGTCGACCTCGGCGCCGGAGCCACGTCCGCGACCGACCGCGCGGGTCAGCACCGCGAGCTTCTCGGTGCCCTCCGTCACCTCCACGAACTCGAACCGAAGCTCCTCCATGGGGTCCTTGACGGTCGCCCACCAGCGCCGGATGCCCTCATGGCCCCGGTATACGGTCGACCCCGGGATCTCGGGCACGTCGTGGAACTGGACCTCGGGATCCATGAGCTCGAGCGCGCCATCGACGTCGTTGGCGTTGAAGCGCTCGAAGCTTCGACGGACGATGTCGGCGGCTTCGCTCACGCGAGATCGCTAATCGCCGCTCCGATGCCGGCGGACCAGGGGGCCGACGTAGCCGATCACGGCCCCCAGGATGGCCGCGATCAGGAGGGCGAAGATCAATGGCGTCGTCGTGTCGACGAACAGGAACTTGACCTTGACCTTCTGCGAGTTTTGGGCGATCAAGATCACCACCAGGAGCACGGCGACGCCGAGCGCCCACTGACGCCAAGAGCTCTGTCTTGACCTGCGCTTGAAGCTCGTCTCCAGGCGCCATCCCGGCGACTCTATCTTCTCCAATCGGGTGGTGGTGATCGTGGTCCTCGTCATCCTCCGGCTGCTCTGAGCGGAGATCCTGGCCTGGCGCCGGAGCGGCCCTGGCCCGGCCCGTCGGATCGGCGGAGCGAACACATGTTCGATTCGATACGGTCCCGCCGTGACCTGTGACTTCTGCCGCAGCCCGAGGGCCCGGTGGCGCTATCCGGCCGCCTCCAGCAACTGGCTCGCCTGCGACAAGTGCCACGCGGCGATCCAGGCAGACGACCGCGAGACGCTGCTCGGCCGGGTGATGCTGGCTCCGGTCCCGAGGTCTTTGCCCGATCGCTATGCGCCGCGCTTTCGCGCTCAGGCTCGAGCGCTCCACGAGCGCTTTTGGTCGGCGCGCCCCGGGCCTGCGGAGCTCGTCTGAAACCTGATTCGATTCGATTTGAACATCGACCCGCGGAAACCGGTACTCCCTGCCATGGAAAATCCACAACAGATCGCGCGACGCAGCCTCGCGGCGTTCAACCGGAGCGTCGCCGAAGGGGCCGACGACTTCTACGAGTTCCTGGATCCGCAGATCGAGTGGATCCCGATCACGGCTCTTCTGGACGGACGCGCCTATCGCGGCCCCGAGGGGGTGCGTCGATGGGTGGTCGACATGAAGCGGCACTGGGAGTTGTATGAGGCCAAGTGGGAGGAGGTTCGCGACCTTGGCGATGGACGAGTGCTGGCTTTCGGCACCTGGCATGCCCGCGGTCGGCGAGGCGGCGTGCAGCTGAGCTTCCAGCAAGCCGCCTGGCTGATCGACCTTCGGGACGGAAAATTGACTCGCTTTCAGACGTTTACCGACCGGCGCAAGGCCCTCGAGGCCGTCGGGCTTTCGCAGTAAGGCGATGCGCCCGGCTCGGCGGCAGAGCTGCCTGAAGGGGCGCAGCGGCCAGGCCGAAAGGTGTAGGGTCGCTCTCCGCCGGCTGCTTAGACCGGCCCCAAGCCCTCAGACTGGACGTCGTCAGATCCGTCGCAAGCTCCGCCCGCTGGCTTTCCGTGAGGCGCAAGCCTCGTTTTGCCTCGGCCCTGGGCCGTTCCGGTCCGAGGAGCCGCGACGGCCGGCCGGGAGCATCGCGCTGCTTGCGGCGGTAGGGCTCCTCGTGGCCTTCGCCCCCTCCGCCTCCGCCTCGGTTCAATTCGACAGGCAATGGGGTGAGCCCACCGACGGCAGCTTCCGCTCCCCCGACGGCATCGCCACCGACTCCTCGGGGAACGTCTACGTTGCGGATGCCTCCAACAACCGGATCCAGAAGTTCGACTCCTCCGGGAGCTTCCTCGCCCGGTGGGGAGGCTTCGGCTCCGGCGACGGACAGCTCAGCGACCCCGGTGGGATCGCCACCGACTCCTCGGGCAACGTCTATGTGGCCGATACCTCGAACAACCGGATCCAGAAGTTCGACTCCTCGGGGAGCTTCCTCGCCAAATGGGGAAGCTCCGGCTCTGGGAACGGCCAGTTCGACGGCCCCGCCGGCATCGCGATCGACTCCTCGGGCAACGTCTACGTCGCCGACGCCTCCAACAACCGGATCCAGAAGTTCGACCCCTCCGGGGGGTTCCTCGCCAAATGGGGAACGGCCGGTGCAGGGGACGGCGAATTCTTCCTCCCAAGCTTCATCGCGATCGACTCCTCGGGCGCCGTCTACGTCACCGACACCGGCAACGATCGGATCGAGAAGTTCGACTCGTCGGGCAGCTTCATCCGCAAGTGGGGAAGCTCCGGCTCTCAGGACGGGCAGCTCATCTCCCCGATGGGCGTCGCCACCGACTCCTCGAACAACGTCTACGTCGCCGACCAAGGCAACGACCGGATCGAGAAGTTCGGCCCCGGCGGGAACTTCCTCGCCCAGTGGGGAGGAAATGGCTCCGGCAACGGCCAGTTCAGCCTCCCGGAGGGCGTCGCCACCGGCGTCCTGGGCAACGTCTACGTCGCCGACGCCTCCAACAACCGGATCCAGAAGTTCGACTCCTCGGGCACCTTCCTCACCAAGTGGGGGCACTTTTCGGGCTCTGGGAACGGGCAGTTCGACAACCCGGTGGACGTCGCGGCCGACTCCTCGGGCAACGTCTACGTCGCCGACACCTGCAACGACCGGATCCAGAAGTTCGACTCCTCGGGGACCTTCCTCGCCAAATGGGGAAGCTCCGGTTCTGGGAACGGCCAGTTCGACGGCCCCACCGGCCTCGCTGCCGACTCCTCGGGCAACGTCTACGTAGCCGACTCCGGCAACAACCGGATCGAGGAGTTCAACTCGTCGGGAACCTTCATCCGCAAGTGGGGAAGCTTGGGTTCCGGCGACGGCCAATTTGACAGCCCGCAGGATGTGGCGACCGACTCCTCGGGCCACGTCTACGTCGCCGACACCTCGCACGACCGGATCCAGAAGTTCAACTCCTCGGGGACCTTCCTCGCCAAATGGGGAAGCTCCGGCTCTGGGAACGGCCAGTTCAGCTTCCCCGGGAGCATCGCCACCGACTCCTCGGGCAACGTCTACGTCGCCGACTACACCAGCAACCGGATCAAGAAGTTCGGCCCCTCCGGGAACTTCCTCGTCAAATGGGGAAGCTCCGGCTCTGGGAACGGCCAGTTCAGCGGCCCCGCCGGCGTCGCCACCGACTCCTCCGGCCACGTCTACGTCGCCGACTACGGCAACCACCGGATCGACGAGTTCAACTCCTCCGGAAGCTTCCTCACCAAGTGGGGAAGCCCCGGCTCCGGCGACGGCCAGTTCCGATACCCCCAAGGCGTCGCCGCCGACTCCTCGGGCAACGTCTACGTCGCCGACACCGGTAACCACCGGATCGAGAAGTTCCGCCAGGTCCCACCCGACACGGCGATCGTCTTCGGCCCCTCCGGCCCCACCAACGACCCCACCCCGACCTTCGCCTTCGACTCGTCGCAGACGGGCTCGAGCTTTGAGTGCAAGGTCGACTCGGGCTCCTATGGACCCTGCGCCTCGCCGAACACCACCTCGCACCTCACAGACGGCTCCCATGCCTTCTACGTGCGCGCCAAGGACGCGGGCGGGAACGTCGATCCCGACTCCGACCTCGCGCATCTTCAACGTCACAACCGCGCGCGGTCGGCGTCTCGGGCACGACCCTGGTGGTCACGGCCGCGGCGGGGGCCAAGGACAACCTGGCGATCACCCGTCCCTTGGCCTCGGTCCTGCGGGTGACCGACGCTCCCAGCGGCGCCTACACGGGCTCCGGTGTCCACGTGGGCGCGGGATGCATCCTGAGCGGCGATGAGACGGTCAACTGCAGCTCCTCGGGGATCACCCTGATCCAGGTCTTCTCTGCGGATCAAAGCGACAAGGTCGTCAACTCGACGGCGCTCCAAAGCTCGCTCAACGGCGGGGCGGAGAACGACGTGCTCACCGGTGGCTCGAACGACGACACGCTGACCGGGGGCCCGGGCGCCGACGCGATCAGGGGGATGAACGGAGACGATCTGCTGCTCGCCCGCGACTCCACCTCCGATGCGACGATCAACTGCGACGGCGGGAACTCCCCGGGTGCCGCCGACAAGGCCATCCTCGACCCGCTCCCCAAGGACTCGCCGACAAGCGGCTGCGAGACTCGCACGCGCCCCAACCCCTAGCAAACCAGCTCCCCGACGAGGCAGGGAACGGCGCCTCGAGCACGACACGACTGTATCTCTCCAGTCGGGCGCGGGAGAGCGCACCGAGCGTGACCCACCCGTGAATCCGCCGCGCCTAGCGTCGGCGTGTGAGAGAGGGACGCGCAGCGGCGCAGGAGGGGGGCCAGGCCACGATCGAGTGGACCGGGCTCGTCCTGCTCGTCTGCCTGCTCGTCACAGGCGTGTTGGCCGCGCTCGGCGCCCGGCTGCCCGCGACGGGGCTGGCTCGGACGATCGCCGCCAGGTTGATCTGCGCCGCGGGGCTCTCCGATGCCTGCGCGGTCGAGCCCGAGCTGGTCGCCGCCTACGGCGCCGAGCTCGCCCTGCAGGTGGCCGAGAACGCCCCCCGGATCATCTACGAGCGGGGGATGACCGCCCTGCCGGTCGACTTTCGCTCCTGCCGTGGCGGCCGCTGCGGCAACGGACCGAACTCGGGGGCGGTGTGGAGCTCCGACGCCGGCGAGCCCGCTGCGGCCTTCGTACACGTCGTGGACTGCCGTGACGCGAAAGCGCGAGTCCAGAGCGCCGCCCGCAGGATCGACTGTTCGGGCGACCGCGGAGGCCACCTATACATCCAGTACTGGCTCTACTACGAGGACTCGACCAGCCTTCGCGACCTGCCAGGGGGCGTCGGCTTCCACGAGGACGATTGGGAGGGCTATCAGGTCCGGATCGGGCCGGCCGGGACCGACGCCAGGGCGACCTCGCATGACGGCTACAACTACCGCGGAGGGCCTGGAAGCTGGCTCTCCGACGCGGGCGTCGTCCACCGCTCCGCCTGGGGCCGTTCCCTCGGCCACCTGTACGTCTCGGGCGGCAGCCACGCCGGCCATGTCGACGAGGACCGACGCTCATCGGCGCCGCGCTGGACGCCCGCCGACCGCCTCGAGCTGATCCCGATCGAGACGCTGGACCCAAGCGCCCGGCGCACGCGCTTCGCGATCGTTCCGCCCTGGCGCAAACCGGTCTACCGCGACCCGGAGGACGAGGGGACGTGACGCCGAGCTTCGCCCGGCCTACTCCGAAAGCCCGGCGGCTTCGAGGGCGGCACCGCGATCGGTGAAGACCTGCATCCGGCTGACGCGGCCGTCGGCCGCGAAGTGGGCCAGCCAGGTCCCCTCCTGATCGAGGACAACGCCGCTCCCGCGGCCCTTCAGGTGGACGTGGCCCAAGGCCAGGACAGCGTCACCAGCCTCTCGGAGCTCGTCAATCGCGTACTCCCAGGTCTCGAACTGCTCACGGACGTCCCGCAACCACTCGCGGGCGCCGTCGTAGCCGCGATAGGGCCGGCCCCGGAGGCTGGTGAGCGGCGAGACGAACTCGACCTCGGGCGCGACCAGCTCGGTCGGCACATCGGTTGGGCCCTGCGCCCAGCGGTCGATCAGCCGGCGAAGGGTTTCCACATTCTCCTGGGACATCGCCTACTCCCGCAGCCCGGCGGCTTTGAGGGCCTCGTCATGGCTTTGGTATGCGCGACCCCACACGGCGACGCCATCGCGGAAGCGGACCACCCAGCCGACTTCGGTATCCAGGGTGATCCCGCTCCTGAACCGGGCGCGAAGACGGCCGAGCGCCATAACGACGTCGCCCTCGTCTCGAACCTGATCGATACTCGCCTCAAACTCCTCGAACGTGGCGTTCAGGTTCGCCCACCACCGTCTGACCCCCTCGTGTCCGCGGTAGGCCACGTCGCCCTCGACCTGGGCCGAGAAGGGATACCACTCGATCTCGGGGTGAGAGGTCTCCAAGAGCGGCTCGATGTCGTGCCGGAGGAAGGCCTCCATGCCCTTGTGGAAGAGCTCGACGTTGTCGGGCGACATCGCCTACTCCGAAAGCCCGGCGGCTTTGAGGGCTTCCTGCCACGTAAGGAAGCCGTGGGCTTTGAGGATCTCGCCGTCGCGCACCAAGAAGTGGACTGCGAACTCTTGGTCGAGCTCGACGTGGCTGGCGCCTCCCCTCATTTGGGCACGCCCCAGCCAGACAATCGAATCCCCCAGGTCATGAAGCTCGCTCTCCTGCATCCGAAACAGGTCCCAGGCCTCCCAGGTGGCGGCGAATCCGCTGGATACCTCGTCGCGGCCTCGGTAAACGGCGCGTTCGACGGCGGCAGGACCGCCGGGGGCCCATTCGATCTCGGGATCGAATCGCTCGGTCATGGCCTTCAGGTCCCTGCGGTTGAAGGCGTCCATGGCGGCTCGCACCACCTCCACGTTGTCCTGCGACATCGCCCGGGCAGTATCCCGCCTGTCCCCTCAGCGGGCGACCCGGGCAACGTCAATGTCAGCTCTGCGAGCGGTGCCGCCGCAGATCAGGGGCTCAGCCGAAAGATGTTCGTCCTCGTGCTGAAGTAGATCGGGCCGCCGTCGGGCGGCGTCTCGAGGGAGAGCACCGCGCCGAAGTGGTGGTAGAAGGGCGCCTGCGAGGCGATGTGCAGGCGGTCGGAGGTCAGCCTGGCGCGGTGGATCGTCCCGGTGTTGAAGTCGCCGAAGAAGAGCTGGCCGGCGCTCGAGAGCCCGCACAGATCGCAGAAGGCCGCCCCGGTCAGCGCCGGAGGGTTGGCGAAAAACAGCCTCGGCAGCACCGGGCTGGGCCCGTCCCGGTTGGTGTTGCGCGGCGCCGGGGGTGGCGAGCTGCAGGTCTGCGACGGCCCCCAGCCGAAGTTGGTGAGCTTGAAGCGGGGGACGAGGTTGATCTCGTCGTTGCATTCCGGGCCGTTTTCGGTCGCCCACAGGTGCCCGTTCTGCGGGTCGAATGTGAACCCGAAGGAGTTGCGAAAGCCGTAGCCGATGACCGCGCTTCCGGCGCGTGGGTTGTCGGATGGCACCGTGCCATCTGCGTTCAGCCGCATCACCTTCCCTGCCAAGCTGGCCAGGTTCTGGGCGTTGGACGGGTTGGAGTTGTCCCCGACAACGACGTAGAGCTTGCCGTCGGGGCCGAACATGATCCGGCCGCCGTTGCGCAGCTCGGCGGTCGGGAAGCTGCGCAGGACCGCGAAGCCGCTGCCGTCGGCTCGGATCCGCAGGAGCTGGTTCGTCGCCGTTCCTGACACGTCGCGGGTGACGAACGCCCACAGGCGACCGTCCATCGGGTAGCTCGGATCGAGGGCCAGGCCCAGCAGCCCCTGATCGCCGGCACTCGCCACGTCCGGGACCTTGAAGAACGGCGCGCTGATCCCGGTGGCGGGATTGAGCCGCCTGATTTGGCCCGTCACGCGCTCGCCGAAGAGAATGCGGCTGCCGTCCGGCGTCACCGTGAAGGCCGCGGGAAAGGCGAGTGGGGACGGAGAAAGCGGCTGCGCGCTCGCCGCCAGGGCGCTCCCCGACGCGGTGAGGAGGGCGAAGGCGGCGGCGAGGACCGCCAGCAATGACAGGCGCTTCATCTTGACTCCTCAGACCGATAGACCGCAGGCGACACTACCAGCGCGTCCGAGCCACGGCGACGCCTAGCAGCCGGAGCCAGCGCAGTTCTGCAGCTTGTGCAGACGGTCCGCGAGCTGGGCCTTGACAGATGCGTAAGCGGGGGCGCTGTGGCGACTCTGAAGCTCGAACGGGTCCTTTTGCAGGTCGTAGAGCTCCTTCTCCCCGGTGTCGTGCTCGGCGTACATGTAGCGCTCGGTCCGGATCGCCTTGAAGCTCAGCTGCTCGATCAGCAGGCCGCGTCCCTGCTCGATCCCGGGATTCTGCGCGACCGGGATCAGCGAGCGCCCGTCCATGAGCAGGCCGGGGCGCACGTTCGCCGCGTCGACGATCGTCGGCGCCAGGTCGGCGTTGATCGCCAGGTCGTCGACGTTCACCCCCTGCGGGATGCCCGGCCCGCGCATCTCGAGCGGCACCCGGATCGACTCCTCATAGATGTGCAGCTTGCCTTTCGGGATCCGGTGCGCCCCGTTGAAGTAGCCATTGTCCGACGTGAAGATCAGCAGGGTGTTGGCGAGCTCGTGTTTCGCCCTCAGCGCCTGGACGACCTTCCTGACCCCCTCGTCCACCGACAGCAGTGACTCGAGCTGGCAGCGGTACTTGCGCTGGATGTTCGCGATGTTCCCCGAGCTCAAGAGGGGGAGGTTTCGGATCGCGGCCGGTTTGTCGGAGACGTCCGCCTCGTTGAAGTTCGGGGGCTTCGGCAGCGGCTCGGAGTCGAAGGCATGGGCGTGGCGCGGTGCCGGCTTGGCGGTTCCTCCGCAGTTGAAGGGCGGGTTCGGATTCGGGCTCGGACCGCCCACGTGGGGCGCCGTGTAGGTGAGCCAGAGGAAGAACGGGGTCGGCTTTGGCGCCCGGCGATCGACGAAGTCGGCCGCCTTGCCGGTCAGCACGTCCTGCTTGAAGTCGGCCGGCTTTTGGCCATAGTGGACCAGCGTCCCGTTCTCGTTCAGCGTGTAGTTGTAGACGTCCTGGTCGTTCGGAGCCGCCGCGTACCACTCCGACCAGCCGGGCGGGATCAGGGGATTGTTCGAGTACTCGTTCAGGTACTTGCCGATCATGGCGGTGTAGTAGCCCGCGTCCTGCAGCCAGACGGCGAGGTTGTTGTTTCCGTGCAGTGACTCGAAGCGGTCAAAGCCGCCGTTCGGCGACAGGTTTCCGAGTACGCGGTGGTTGTGCGCGTATTGGCCGGTGAGGAACGTGGCCCGCGACGGGCAGCAGAGCGAGAAGTTGACGAAGCTGTTCTTGAACCTCGCCCCTCTGTTCCCGATCCGCGCGTTGACGTAGTGCATCACCCGCATCGATGCGCGCGTTTGGTCATCGGTCTCGATCACGACCACGTTGGGCCTTGCCTGGATCGGGGCCGCCCGACCCGAGCTCGCAGCCGGCTTCCCGGAGCCGGGAACCGACAGCACGCCGATCACGCCCAACGTGATCATGGCCGGTATCAGGAGGCGCCTCCGAAACGGAGTCGCGCCTTTCGGCATGCGCCGCCCTTCCCTGCCGACCGCCGCCCAGACGACCAGCTTCTTTCTGCTAATGGGAGGCTCCTATCGGCCCAGAGCTTGTGGTGGGTGGCTTACCACTTCGAACATGGCAGGTCAAGGCCTTCGTCCGGACGCTGAGTGCGCTACTCGCGCAGCCCGGCGGCTTCGAGGGCCTGCGAGCGGTCCATGAAGCCCCTCACCCGCACCACCATGCCTTCTCGAAGGGTGCTGATCGTCGCGGTGTCGGTCTCCACGACTATGCCGCTTTCCTTTCCTTTGGCGACCTCGTGCACGAAGACGATCAGCTCGTCGCCCGTGTCGATGATCTCCTCGGGCCTCAGGTCGAGCCGCTCCCAAGCCTCGAAGTACTCGGCGAAGCCCCGCATCACCTCTTGATGGCCGCGAGCCAGGCTCCCTTCATCGAGCCCGCCGATTGTGCCGTGCCACTCGACATCTGGGTCATAGAAGGCGGTAAGCAGGAACTCGAGATCGCCGCGCTTGGTCGCCGCGAAGCTACGACTTACGGCCCGGGCGAGGAATCTCTGGCGCACCCGCGAGCTTGGAGGCATGCGGGCGATGCGAGCGGCCGTGTAGCGGCCGATCGCGGGAAAGCGCGCAGTGATGCGCTCGTCGAGGCTGCGGCGTTGCCTGTCTCGAAAGCGGATCTTCTGGCGCACCGAAGTCGGTTCGGCCATCGCCTGCGCAGTATCTCGCTGGAGACCTGAAAGCGCTATCGGAACAGCGTCATCGCCACCGCCCACCGCGACCACACCCGTGCCGCAAATCAGCGGTGGCAGTACGCGTAGGTGGTGATCGTGGCCTGGTTGGGCGCCGAGACGCTCAGTGCCGAGGTGGTCCAGGCGCGTCCGTGGGCGGCCCGCTTGGAGTTGAGGGCCCCTGCAGCTCTGAGCTGTCCGCTTCGACCGCTGACGTGTCCATCGAAGCCACCCGAGAGCGCCTTGGCGTGCTTGGGGCACTTGACGCTCGTGGTTCGAAAACTGCTGCTCACCGTGGTGTCCTTGAATCTCGTGACGAGCTTCGGCCCGGGCGCCTTGCAGTATGCGTAAGCGGTCAGCCGGGCCGGCCCAGGGGGGTTTTGGGAGTTGTTGATGTTCACGCCGCCGACCTTCCAGCCCCTCCTACCCGTGCGCTTGGAGGTCAGCGTGACGACTCCGCGGTTGGTTGCAAAGCCCCCGGCAATCGCCTGGCTGCCATGTGGGCACTTGGCGACAACCGAGCCGAAACTGTTGGGAGTGACCTGAACGCCCGCCGATCTGACCTCCGGAGGGCGGGCTCGCTTGCCGCAATAGGCGAAGCTCGCAAGCTGACGCTGGTCGGTGTCGCTGAAGTTGAACCCCACCGTCTTGACGCCGCGCTTGCCGGCGAAAATCGAGTCGAATCGCACCGCCGGCCCGCCACCGCTGCTCGGGTCGTAGCCGGGCGCGGCGAAGCCCGCCGCGAGGGCGACCTGCCCGTGCTTGCACTTCGCGGTCGCCGATCCCGTCGCCTGTGGGGAAACGGTCGTCGTGGCTCGTCTTTGGGCGGAGCCGAGTGCGACCGTGGAGAGACCGATCGCGATCACTGCGGCTGCCAGCGGTACCGATCTTCCCGCTCGAATCACTCGATGGCGCTTCGGGCTCATTCGCCTGCCTCACCTTCCTTCGGGGTCACTTCGGCGAAGCCGTGCGACCCCGCCGGCCATCACCATCGGCGTTCCGGCAGGCGGCCTTTAGGCCAGCCGGGGGACGAGGGGAGGGTCGGGCAGCGTGCGACCGCGTCTCAGTGACCGTCGGAGAGGGTGGCGGGGAGCCATGAAAAACGCCGGGCGGAGCTGATCCGCCCGGCGTCGTTGCTCAGGTTCTACCCGCCGCTGCTAGCGCGTCAGGTCGAGGTGGAGCCTGTCCGTTCTCCGGCTCAGGGTGTGGATCAACAGCTTGCCGGCGACCGCATCGAAGTCACGGGTGCCGCCGGTCACGTTGAGCCTGTCGTCGCGCGGCTCGAGATCGCCGCTGACCGAGATGTTGCCGAAGCCGCCGATCTCACCGTTGAGGTGGATGACGGCGCGGCACGTCACCCTGCGATGCCCGAGCTTGCACACCCCGTGGTCCTGACCGACCCGGTCGTGGGGGTTTCGCGGATCGAGCAGCTTGTCGGTGAACCGGTACTTGTTTCCGTTCTGGTGCTGCGAGGTCGTCCTTGAGAGCACGCTGAAGTGATGATCGAACGACGCAGAGGCCGGGATCGCGAGCAGCGCGACGCCGAGCGCCGCGAGAACCCCGGCCACGATGAACTTCCGCATGGATGCCTCCCTTTCGCTTTGGAATGTGCGAGAGGCCGACCCTAATCCAGCAGCGGGCTGCGCGTCAAGACCGTCCCTTATGTGTCCACCATCACACACTGCGCGGGACGGGTTGCGGGAAGCTGCAAGGGTCGACAACGAGGAGATCGCGGTGCCTTCAGGCATCCCACCGGGTCCGTCGTATCCGTCTTTGATCCAGAGCATCGGCTTCTGGAAGCGGCCGCTTGGCTTTCTGGAGCGTTGCCGGGCCCGCTACGGCAGGAGATTCACCATTCGCCTGCCGATGGCCCCGCCCTTCGTGATGATCTCCGATCCCGCCGAGATCAAGCAGGTCTTCACGGCGCCCCCCGACGTTCTTCACCCCGGTGAGGGAGCTCGGGTACTCGAACCCGTCGTCGGCACGAACTCGGTCATCCTGCTCGATGAAGCCGCGCACATGGAACAGCGCAAGCTGATGCTCCCCGCCTTCCACGGCGAAAGGATGGAGCGTCTCAGTGACCTGATCGCGGAGGTGGCCGGCCGGGAGATTGCGAGTTGGCCTCGCGGAGAGCCGATCAGGCTCGGCCCCCGCCTCCAGCAGCTGACGCTGGAGATCATCCTGCGCGCGGTCTTCGGCCTCGATCCGGGCGAGCGCCTCGACACGCTGCGGGGGAATCTGTCCGCGATGCTCGCCTTCGGTGACCGCCCGATCAGCCTGCTCCCACCGCCTCCCGGGCGCGTCGCAAGGGTGCTCGAGCGACACGGTCCATTCGCCGCTTTCCTGCGCATGCAGGAGCGGGCTGACGAGCTCCTGTTCGAGCTGATCGACGAGCGACGGCGGGGGCAGGCCGAGCGCGACGACATCCTCAGCATGCTGGTCGAGGCGCGCCACGAGGACGAATCGCCGATGTCCCCCCAGGAGCTGCGGGACGAACTGATGACCTTGCTGGTCGCCGGGCACGAGACCACCGCGTCGACCCTGGCATGGACCTTCGAGCGTCTGGTCCGCCTCCCAAAGGTCATGGCACGGCTCACCGACGAGATCGCCGGCTCAGACGGAGACGCCTACATCACCGCCACGGCGCAGGAGGCGCTGCGGCGCAGGCCGGTGTTGCCCAACGCGGCCCCGCGCCTGGTCAAGCGGCCGGTCGAGGTTGGCGACTGGAGCTATCCAACGGACGTCTGCCTGGTGCCAAATGCCTACCTGGTCCACCACGATCCCGAGATCTATTCGGATCCCTACGTCTTCCGGCCCGAGCGCTTTCTGGACGAGCCGCCTGGCACCTACACCTGGATCCCATTCGGCGGCGGGCGGAGGCGGTGCATCGGCGCGAGCTTTGCGATGCTCGAGATGAAGATCGTGATTCACAGCATCCTTGACGCCCAGGCTGTCGCGCCGGTTGCCCGGGGGCCGGAGCACGCCCGGCGCCGTAACATCACGATCACGCCCGAGGCGGGGTCACGCGTCAGGCTGTCCCCGCCTCAGCGTCAGCCCGTCCCGACCGTGTGAACGGCTTCGCCGAGACTCCGGATCCTTATGTGCTTCGCCTTCGACGCCCGTCCGCCCGAGCTGCCCGCCGACCTCGCACTACCGCCGATCGCGGGTGGGACCAGTGCCGAGGTCCTGGAACTCGCTTCCGCTGACGGCACGCGGTTCTCCGCGGCGCTCGCTGAATCCCCCGAGGCACGCGACCCGGGCGTGCTCATCTTCCCCGACGTACGCGGCCTGTACCCCTTCTACATGGAGCTCGCCGAGCGGTTCGCCCACGCCGGCCACCACGCGATCGCATTCGACTACTTCGGGCGCACCGCAGGACTGGGGCCTCGCGGCGAGGACTTCGACTACGCGCCGCACGTCGGGCAGACCACGGTCGATCAGGTGCAGGCCGACGCCGCGGCTGCCCTCGCGGCGCTGCGTGACCGCACCGGCGCCGAGGCCATCGCCAGCGTCGGCTTCTGCATGGGCGGGATGCACTCATTCCTCGCCGGGGCCAACCCTGGCCTGGGCCTGGCCAGGGTGATTGGCTTCTACGGCATACTCGATGGCTCCCGCCGCGGGATCGACGGCCCGCTCCAGCTGGCGGGAGACATCCGCTGTCCGGTGCTGGGGCTGTTCGGCGGCGCCGACCAGGCGATCCCCCTCGAGCAGGTCGAGGAGTTCGACTCACGCCTCGCCGAGGCCGGCGTCGAACACCAGATCCACGTCTACCCGGGCGCACCGCACTCGTTCTTCGACAGGCGCGCCAGCGACCACGCGGAGGCAAGCGAGGATGCATGGCGGCGCGTGCTCGGCTTCCTCGAGGGCCGCGCACCGAGCTGAGCAACGGTCAGCGGCCCGCGTTCTCTCGCTCGACGACCCGGGATCCGCGGGATGAGGCGCTAGCCGCCGCTATCGCGGCGGCATTCGCAGGGCGCCGTCGAGGCGGATCGTCTCGCCGTTCAGCATCGGGTTCTCCACGATGTGGCGGGCCAGGGCGGCGAACTCCTCGGGTTGGCCGAGGCGGTTCGGGAACGGGATCTGGGCCCCGAGCTGCTGACGCGCGTCCTCCGGGAGCGCCGCCAAGAGCGGCGTGTCGAAGGTCCCGGGCGCGATCGTCACCACTCGCACACCCCGGCTCGCCAGGTCGCGGGCCGCGGGCAGCGTGAGGCCGACGATGCCGCCCTTCGAGGCCGAGTAGGCAGCCTGCCCGATCTGACCGTCGAAGGCGGCGATCGAGGCCGTGTTCACGCAGACACCACGCTCGCCTCCCTCGTCGGGGTCGTTGTCGACCATCGCCGCGGCGGCGAGCCGCAGCACGTTGAAGGTGCCGATCAGGTTGACCTTGATCACGTTGTGGAAGATCTCGAGGTCGTGCGGCCCCCGCTTGCCCGCCGTGCGCTCGGCCCAGCCGATCCCGGCGCAGCAGACCGATATCCGCAGGCCTCCATCTGCCTTCGCGGCTTCTTCCACCGCCGCCTGCACCGGTTCGGGCTCCATCACGTTTGCCTCGACGAAGCTGGCGCGCTCGCCGAGCTCGGCGACCAGCGCCTCGCCCTTCTCGGGGTTGAGGTCGCAGATCACGATCGCTGCGCCGGATCCGTGCAGGGCGCGCGCCGTCGCCGCCCCCAGCCCGGAGGCTCCGCCGGCGACCAGCGCGCTCGCGCCCTCGATCCTCATCGGCGCGGCACTCTAGTGAGTGATCCGAGGTCTGCGCATCATCGAGACCCGGTAATTGGTCCTGCGCCGCGGCCGGCGGCCGGCACTGGCACTCGCTAGCCTGTCACCATCGCAGCCCCGGTCGAGGCCCCCCAGAAGGATGCGATCGCGGAGCGCCTAACCGAGGCACGAGGGCGAACCCTCCAGCTCGTCGAGCCGCTCTCCGACCAGCAGCTGAATCGCGTCTACGATCCCATTCTCAGCCCGCTGTCGTGGGACCTGGGCCACATCGCCAACTTCGAGGAGCTGTGGCTGGTGCAGAGGGTGGGTCGCCGCAGGCCCATGCATGGCGAGCTCGGCCGGTTCTACGACGCGATCGAGAACCCGCGGCGCACACGCGGCGAGCTCCCGATCCTGCGCGGCGACGAGCTCCGCTCCTACCTCGACGAGGTGCGCGTGCGCAGCGCTCGAGGTCCTCGACGGGTTGGAGCCGGAGTCGGCCGAGGACCCGCTGCTGGCAGGCGGCTTCGTCTACGAGATGCTGCTCGCCCACGAGCACCAGCACAACGAGACGATGCTCCAGCTGATCCAACTGATCGACGGCTACGAGCCGGTGGAGATCGAGCCGCCCAACGAGCCGAGCTCCGAGGGGCCGGAGATGGTCCTGGTCGAGGCGCAGAAGGCGGAGATCGGCGCCGGCCCCGGCGGTTTCGCGTACGACAACGAGCGCCCGCGGCACACCGTGGAGCTGGAGTCTTTCTGGATCGACCGCACGCCGGTCACCAACCGTGCATACGCCGAGTTCGTCGCGGACACCGGCGCCGAGCCGCCGACGTACTGGGAGCCGGATACCGACCGCTGGTGGAACCGCACGGCGATGGGCCGTCGTGAGCGCCTCGACCCCGACCAGCCGGTGGTCCACGTCTCGTGGCACGAGGCCGACGCGTTCGCCCGCTGGGCCGGCAAGCGGCTGCCGACCGAGCAGGAGTGGGAGGCGGCCGCTCGGGGCGCGGACCCCGAGCGCGCCAACCTCGACCAGCTCGCCTTCGGCTGCGCGGGCGCCGGGGCCTACGCAGACGCGCCCTCGGATTACGGGGCGGTGCAGATGCTCGGCGACGTCTGGGAGTGGACCTCCTCCGACTTCCTCGCCTACCCGGGCTTCAGCCCCTTCCCGTATCGCGACTACTCCGAGGTCTTCTTCGGCGACTCCTACAAGGTGCTGCGCGGCGGCTCCTGGGCGACCCGCCGCAACGTGGTCCGTCGAAGCTTTCGAAACTGGGATCTACCGGAGCGCCGCCAGATCTTCGCCGGCCTGCGCTGCGCAAGGGACGCCTGAACCCGGGCCGTAACGGCGCCCGTACTGGAAGTAGACGAAGAGAGCGCTCAGAGACACACCCATGGATCCCGCCAACACGATCGCCACCGAGATCACCATCGACGTCCACCTGCCTCCGGGCGGGCCGCTGTCGGGAATGGCCGCGGACGTGCGGGCCGGTCTCACCAAGCCGTTCAAGGAGCTCTCCCCGCGCTACTTCTACGACGAGCGCGGCTCGGAGCTGTTCGAGGCGATCACCGAGCTGCCCGAGTACTACCCCACCCGCGCCGAGCGGGCGATCCTCGAGCGCCACGCCGCCGGGATCTGCGCGACGGCCGGAAGCCCCGCGACCTTGATCGAGCTCGGCTCGGGCTCGGCGAGCAAGACCAGGGTGCTCCTCGACGCGATGGACAAGGCCGGCTGCCTCGAGGCATACGCGCCGGTGGACATCTCTGAGCAGATCACGCGTGAGACCGCGGAGGCTGTCGCCTCGGAGTACGGGATCACCGTCCACGGCCTGGTTTGTGACTTCGAGCGGGACCTGGAGCGGATGCCGCTCTCCGGGCCGCGGGTGATCGCCTTCCTCGGCGGCACGATCGGGAATTTCGAACCGGCGCAGCGCGCCAGCTTCCTGGCGCGGGTCGCGAACCTGCTCGGGCCGGAGGATCACTTCCTGCTCGGCACCGACCTGGTGAAAGGCCGCCAGGTGCTGGAGGCGGCCTACAACGATTCCGCCGGGGTAACGGCCGAATTCAACAAGAACGTGCTCAACGTGCTCAACCGCGAGCTCGCCGCCGACTTCGACCTCGACGCGTTCGAGCACGTCGCCTTCTGGGACGACGAGAACCTCTGGGTCGATATCCGCCTGCGCTCACTGGCCCGCCAGGTGATCGAGATCTCCTCGCTCGGGATGAGTGTCGCGTTCGGCCGCGGTGAGGAGATGCGGACCGAGATCTCGACCAAGTTCGCCCGCGAGGGCCTCGCCGGAATCTACGCCGAGGCCGGTCTCGAGATGGTCGAGTGGTGGACCGACCCGGAAGGGCAATTCGCGCTCTCGCTGGCTCGACGCCCTGGCTAGGCCGGCGCCAGCGCCTCGATCAGCTCGCCGAGCTTGTCCGGCGTCGCGATCGGGGTCAGGACCGGCAGGGTGATGCCGCCTGCGACGTAGGCGTCGAGGCGCTCGCGCATCTGCTCCGGCGGGCCGAACACGAAGGTGTCCTCGATCAGCTCCCAGGGGGCGGCGGCGACGGCCGCCTCGCGGTCCCTCGCCTTCCAGGCGGCGGCCATCTCGTCGATCTGATCGCCGTAGCCGA
This sequence comes from uncultured Actinomycetes bacterium, assembly GCA_963760665.1. Lineage (GTDB taxonomy): Bacteria > Actinomycetota > Thermoleophilia > Solirubrobacterales > 70-9 > AC-56. The sequence goes on along the minus strand of CAVXDS010000006.1, from coordinate 256,006 downwards.
GCCAGCGGAAAAATGCCTCGTACACGGGCACCGTGATGTAGGAGGCGAACATGAACCGGGCCAGGGGCTCGACCTGGTCGCGCTCCCCCGGCAGGCAGAAGAAGCGGCACAAGAGCTCGAAGCCCTGGGGCGCCCCGTCGAGCTGCTCGGTGATCTTCGGCAGGGCGCCAAGCGGCAGGAAGTTGGTGAACGCGCCGTCGGCCCTCTCGACCGCCAGCCGAAGCATCTTGCCCCGCAGCGCGGCGAGCACGATCGGCGGCGGATCGGCCGGCGGCTGCTCGAGCTTGAAGCCGGTCGATGTCCGCTCGCCGGAGAACGCGGCCCGTAGGAACTCGAGCGTGTTCGAGATCTTGGTCAGCGGCTTCGAGAACGGCATCTGGTTCCAGCCCTCGACGATCCGGTCAGACGAGGCGCCGATCCCGAGCACGAACCTGCCGTCGCTGGCGTCGGTCAAGGCGGCCGCCTGCTGGGCCAGCAACGCCGGTCCCCGTGTGAACACGCCGACCACGCCGGTGCCGAGCCGGGCCCGCTCGGTCCAGGTCGCCGCCAGCGCCAGCGGCGTGAAGCCGTCGGGCCCCTGGGTCTCACCGCTCCACAGGTCGGTGTAGCCGGCCGCCTCGGCGCGGCGCACGAGCTCGGCGTGCCGGCGCAGCGGCAGGCTGGGAAGCGGCAGCGTCAGGCCCCAGCGTTGCATCGGACGGCGACCCTAGACGATTGATCCCCACCCGGGTGGGCGTCGACCGGGGATCACTCGTTCTCAACGATCCCCCTCGCGCTCGTTCCCCGCCTCGGTTAAGCTCGCCCCGGTGGACTTCTCGCGCCTGGACCGGAACAGGGTGCTGCTCGGCGGTGCGGGGTCGATCCTGGTGATCGTCAGCCTCCTGTTCCTCCCCTGGTTCTCGCTCACCCACACCTCCACTCGCGGCCCAAGCAGCCCAAGCAGCACCTGGATCTGCGGGACGAACGACTACAGCTGCACCGGGTTCGAGACCTTCCCCGTCCTCCGGTGGCTCTTGATCGCCGGCGCCCTGTCGCCGTTGATCCTCGCCTGGATCATCGTCCGTGGCCACAAGCTCTCCTGGGCTCCCGGCGAGGTGACGATGGTGGTCGGCTTCACGATGATGACGCTGATCGCCTACAACGGGATCATCGCCCGGCCGGGCGACACCTTCGGAATCGGCCTCGACTACGGCTACTGGCTCGCGCTCCTGGGATCGATCGCGATCGCGGCCACGGGCTTCCTCCGCTCGCAGGTCGGCCAGAAGCGGGAACGCAAGGCCCCCGGCACCGTCTGATCAGGTAGAAAGAACTCCATGGAGGGAGAGGCTTCAGGCGTCATCTCGCACGACGTGCGCTCGGGCACGAGGCCCGACCGCAACCTGGCGCTCGAGCTGGTCCGCGTCACCGAGGCCGCCGCGCTTGCCGCCGCCCGCTGGGTGGGGCGGGGTGAGAAGGAGTCGGCCGACCAGGCCGCCGTCGACGCGATGCGGCTGATGCTCGACACGGTGCCGATGGACGGCGTGGTCGTGATCGGCGAGGGCGAGAAGGACGAGGCTCCGATGCTCTACAACGGCGAGCGGATCGGCGACGGCAGCCCGCCCGAGGTGGACATCGCCGTGGACCCGCTCGAGGGCACCCGGCTCACCGCCCAGGGCCACCCGGCGGCGCTCGCGGTGATCGCGCTGTCGGAGCGCGGGACGATGTTCGACCCGGGCCCCTGCGTCTACATGGAGAAGATCGCCGGCGGCCCCGAGATCGCCGACTGCCTCAGCCTGACCGACCCGCTGGCCGAGGTGATCAAGCGGGTCGCCGAGCGCCGGCGGGTCGAGGTGGGCGACGTCACCGTGATCATGCTCGACCGTCCCCGCCACCAGGACACCGTGAAGCAGGTCCGCGAGGCGGGAGGGCGGATCCGCTTCATCATGGACGGTGACGTCGCGGCGGCCCTGCTCGCGGTCAGCCAGGGCACCGGGGTCGATCTGCTGTGGGGCATCGGGGGCACGCCGGAGGGCGTGCTGTCAGCGGGAGCGATCAAGTGCCTAGGCGGCCGGCTCTTGGGCCGCCTCTGGCCCCGCGACGACGATGAGCGCCAGGCCGCGATCGACGCCGGGTACGAGCTCGACGAGGTGCTCGAGGTCGATCGGCTGGTCGGCGGGAACAACGTCTTCTTCGCCGCCACCGGGGTGACCGACGGCGATCTTTTGCAGGGCGTCCGCTACCTGGACGATGGCCACGCGACGAGCGAGTCGCTGGTCATGCGCTCGCGCTCCGGCACCGTGCGCAAGGTGCAAGCCCGCCACGACCGCCGAAAGCTGAGGGAAGTAACCGGAGGTCGCTACGGATAGCCGGGGGAGCCGCCGCGAAGCGGCGGCGAGCGGGCAGAGCCCCCCTTGATAGCCGGGGGCCTGCCCGTCAGCGCGAGGGGGCCAGGGTGATCTCGCCGGTGTCGCGCAGCTCGTAGCGGAGCGCGTTGATCACCGCGCCCGCCATCATCGAGAGGCTGACGAGGTAGAACCAGACCAGGGCGACGAGCACGAAGCCGATCGTACCGCCCACCTCGCCGACACTGGAGACCTGCGCCAGGTAGAAGGGATACACCGCGTTGGCGATCCCGGTGGTCAAGGTGACGAACAGCGCGCCGGGCCACACGCCCGGCCAGGGCACGTGCCCCTTCGGCACCAGGTAATAGATGATGCAGAAGAGCGCGAACGTGATCGCCAGGGCCGCGCTCAGGAGCAGCACGCTGGCGATCCCGTTGATGCGCGAGAGCCCGAAGGGAAGGTCGCCGGCGCTGGTCACGAGGATGCTCTCCAGGGTCGGGATTACCACACTGGCGGCGAGGAACAGGGTGACCACGAAAAGCATCACCAGGGCGAAGCGCTTCTGCTCGAGCCACCCGCGGCACTCGACGTGATAGATGCGGCAGAAGGCGGTGTCCATCGCCCCCCAGAACGAGGTCCCGATCCAGATCGCACCGATCGCCGCCGCGACGCCGATCGTCGTCGAGTTGTCCCGGATTCGATCAAGGGCGTTGTTGAGCGTGTTCAGCTCGACCGCCGGGAACAGGCGCTGAAGGTCGTTCAGCACGCTCGTCTCGACGTTGCCGCTCTGCAGGATCTGACCGAAGATGAACAGCACCAGGAGGGCGAACGGGAACACCGCCAGAAAGAGGTTGTAGGCGACCATGCCGGCCAGCCCGGTGATGTTCTCTTCGTAGGCGCGGTGCCAGAAGGCGCGCAGGTAGCCGCCGAGCCGGACCCAGCGCGAGGCTTCGGCGTGGCCTGACCACGGCCGCGCGATTACCGTCAACGCTTCGCTGCTCGGTCGCGGGACGCCGGCGTCATCCGCGGTCCGCGGGCTTGCGCACCGCTTCCACGGCGCGGCTCAGCAGTCGCACGCCGAGCGTCGCCGCCTCGGCGGCGACCGCGACACCCGCCCATGCGAGGTCCTCGACGCCGCCGTGCTCGTCGCCGGTGGCCGACGGGGTTTCCGGCTGCGGTGTCTCCGAAGGCGGGGGCGGTCGCGCGGAGGGGCGATGGCGGGTCGCTCGAGGGACGCTCGGCTTCGGCTGCTCGCCGGAGCGAGGCTGCTCTGCCCGCCGGGGGCTTCGCAGTCCGGGACGGGTGCCGGGGAGGTTGCCGAACACGCCGCCCTGATCGTCGGCGTCTTGGTGGGCCTCGTCAGGCTCGGGCTGAGTCTGCTCGCGGTCGGCCATTCAGCGTCTATTCCATCGTGCTCGACGGACGCATGCGCGATCCCCATGAACTGCGTAACTCCGGGGGCCCATCCGTGTTGTTGAAGAGGAACCCGGCCGCCGAGCCGGCTTCAGCATGTGCAGCAGGGGTACACGGAGCAATTTCCCGCTCAAAATGGCTGAAATCCTTGACTTCAAAAAATATAGCGGTTAGGATATGGACAGAAGTTTGAGAGCCTTGGGATGGGGAAATTGATACCTCGGTGAGGGCCGCACGGATCGGTCCCCGGTCTGGGTTTTATCCGCATTATCGGGATGTCGAGGCGACAGCGCCGGACGCACGACTCCCGGGCTGACCCGGGTATCCGGTATAGGAAATAGGACCGGCGGGAGATAGACCGAACAGATTCCCAGAGCGTAGGTGAAGGAAAGACGAGACCGAACGAATGCTAGTTGCAGAGATTCAAGAGCTTGACGAGGTGAAGGGCCTCGTCGTCAAGGGGCAGCAGGATGGCGTGATCTCCTACGGCGAGGTGGCCACTGCCGTGTCCGAAGTCGACCTCGACGAGTCCGATATCGAGGAGCTCTACGCCTACCTCGAGCGCCAGGGCGTCGAGTTGGTCGAGGATGTCGATCCCGCGCAGGCCGCAGCGCCTGCCGCCGAGACGGAGTCCGACAAGCGGGGCAAGCGCCGTAAGGCCACGGCGCTCGACCTGAAGCCGGACATGACCACCGACTCCCTGCAGCTGTTCCTCAAAGACATCGGCAAGGTGCGCCTGCTGACCGCGCAGGAGGAGGTCGAGCTTGCGAAGCGGATCGAGCGCGGTGACCTCGACGCAAAGCAGAAGATGGTCGAGTCGAACCTGCGGCTGGTCGTCTCGATCGCCAAGAACTACCGCAACCAGGGCCTGCCCTTCCTCGACCTGATCCAGGAGGGAACGCTGGGCCTGGTGCGCGCGGCGGAGAAGTTCGACTACCGCAAGGGGTTCAAGTTCTCGACCTACGCGACCTGGTGGATCCGCCAGGCGATCGCCCGGGCGTTGGCCGACAAGGCGCGGACGATTCGGATCCCGGTCCACGTGGTCGAGAAGCTGAACAAGATCGGCCGCGCGGAGCGCAAGCTGGTCACCGAGCTCGGCCGCGAGCCGACGCCGGAGGAGATCGCCGAGGTCACCGGGATCGACCCGGACGAGGTTGACCAGATCAAGCGCTCGGCGCAGGCCCCGGTCTCGCTGGAGAAGCCGGTGGGCGACGAGGAGGAATCCGAGTTCGGCCAGTTCATCGCCGACGAGAAGGCCGAGTCGCCGTTCGAGCGCGCGGCTGACCTGCTCACCAAGGAGGCGCTGCGCGAGGCCCTCGAGAACCTCTCCTACCGCGAGCGGCGCGTGCTCGAGCTTCGCTACGGACTGGGCGGTGAGCACCCGCGCACCCTGGACGAGGTCGGGCGGACGTTCAACGTCACGCGTGAGCGAATCCGCCAGATCGAGAACCAGTCGCTGAAGAAGCTCCAGTCGCTGGCTGAGGCCCAGAAACTTCGAGAAGTCGCCTGAGCGGCGATAGCCGCGCTCAGCGCGGTCATCGGTCGCTCGCGTGCAGAGCACGCCACGCTCCCTGCTTCCCCCGCTGAGCTTTGGCTATCACCGCTCAGGAACCGCCAAGAAAATCAACCAAACGGAGGTCACTCATCAGCACAGCTACCGCAATCAACCCTCGCCTCGCGCAGTGGACCTGCGCCCGCTGCGAAATGACCAGCACATGGACGAACGGTCTGGGCGAGGGCTCCGCGCCTCCGAACTGGGTCCTCGAGAACGACCAGCATTACTGCCTGGCCTGTCGGCGCGAGCGCGCGATCGAAATCGCTCTGGAGGAGGCCGGCGAGATCGGCATCGAGGCTCGTGCGAAGTTGCGCTCTCAGGCGGTGGTCAGGTTCGAGATCGCGCGCGACCCCGAGCGCACCGAGGGCGAGATCGCCAAGGCCGCCCGCACATCGATCCTTGCCGTGCGTAACGCGCGCAAGGCGATGGCCGGCTAGACGCCCGCAACCGCGGGCGTCCGCCAGGCTCAAGCAAGGCCGCGGCGCGCCCGATAAACCAGGGTGATGGCGTTCGACATCGACGCTGCGCTGCGCTACGTGGTCGAGCGGGAAGGCTCGGACCTGCACGTCAAGGTGGCCTCACCGCCGATGGCGCGCATCCACGGCGCCCTGCGGCCGATAGACGGCGCCGAGCCGCTGACCGACGAGGACACGGGCGCCGCCCTGGAGCACATCCTCACCCAGGACCGTGTGGTCGAGGAGTTCGCCGATCAGCGCGAGGCCGACTTCTCTTACGAGATTCGCGGCCTGTCGCGCTTCCGAGTCAACGCCTTTCGCCAGCGCGGCCACATTTCGATCGCCTGCCGTGCGATTCCCTTTCAGGTGCGCACGATCGACGACCTCGGCCTACCCGAGGTGATCCGCACGCTGGCCGAGGAGCCGCGAGGGATCATCCTGCTCACGGGGACGACCGGCTCGGGCAAGACGACGACGCTGGCGGCGATGATCGACCACATCAACTCGACCCGCTCGCGCCATGTCGTCACCCTCGAGGACCCGATCGAGTACCTGCACCGGGACAAGCTCTCGATCATCAACCAGCGCGAGGTCGGTCAGGACACGGAGAGCTTCGCCAGGGCGATGCGCCGAGTGCTGCGCCAAGACCCCGACGTGATCCTGATCGGCGAGATGCGCGACGAGGAGACGGTCCGCACGGCGCTCGCGGCCGCCGAGACCGGACACCTGGTGCTGTCCACGCTGCACACCCTGGACGCCACCGAGACGATCAACCGTATCGTTGACTTCTTCCCTCCCCACCTCCAGCAGCAGGCGCGGGTCATGCTCGCCTCTACGCTGCGCGGGGCGGTCTCACAGCGGCTCGTGCCGCGCGTCGACAGCGAAGGCCGCGTCGCCGTCTGCGAGGTGCTGGTGGTCACCGGCCGGGTGCAGGACCTGATCCTCAACCCACAGGAGACCGGCCGGGTCACCGAGGTGATCTCCGAGGGCTCCTACTACGGGATGCAGACCTTCGACCAAGCCTTGCTCACGCACGTGGTCGCCGGCAAGATCAGCGAGGAGATCGCGCTCGAGGTTGCCTCCAGCGCCCACGACTTCAAGCTGATGCTCGCTGCTCAGGGCCAGCGGGCGAGCGGTATCGAGCAGCTCGGCGGGCCGGCCAAGGGCCACGGCGAGGAGCCACAAGACTCACTTCAGTTCGTAAAGCATTGAGCTATACTCGGCCTTGGCGGTCGGGGTTGCAGATCTGTTCACTTCTTGCCCTATCGCCGACGAAATGGCTGAGAATCCCTGTCCAGTCGGCTGTTGTGCGGAGATCATCTCCGGCAAATGGACCCTCCTCGTGATTCGCGACCTGGCTGACGGAAGCCAGCGCTTCTGCGAGCTGGAGCGCTCGCTGGAGGGGATCAGCCCGCGCACCCTCTCGCTGCGTCTGCGGGCGCTCGAGGAGCACAGGATCGTCGAACGGCGCACCTACCCCGAGGTCCCGCCGCGAGTCGAGTACGGCTTGACCGAGAAGGGTCGCGCCCTCGTGCCGCTGATCGAGGACATGCGCGCATATGGCCGGCGCTGGCTGCTCGAAGAACAGCCCGCCGCCGAGCAGCGCGAGCCGGTCGCCGCCTAGCAGCGGTTCGATCCCCAGCGCCCAGGTTCGTCCCGCCCCACCACGTTGCGCCCTCGGCGCGCACCAGCGCGAAGTAGCGGCGTGAGGTGGGCCGAATTTCTTGTCCATAGGGACCGAAATTCGGCCCAGTGGTGGTTGGGGGCGTGCAAGCGTTCCTGCACGGGAGGAAGCGCGCCGGCGCGGCAGAAACCGTCGGGCATGCGCGACCTGGTTGCTCGAGAGGCGCTGCGGACGATGGCCGCGGACGCCGCGAAGCGCTTTCGCCAGCTGGTGGCGGCGGGCCACGAGATTCCCTATGACGTGGAGGAGCCGGGCAATGGCTCGCCCCTGCCGCGGTACATACCGCTGACCGAGCGCTTCGTCCGCGACCATGCCCCGGCGCTTTTGGAGCTCGATTCCTTCGGATCGGCGTGTGCCGCGATCGAATCGGCCGAGCTGGCTGGCCCGTATCTGGAGGAATTCGGGATCAAGGTCCCGCCGGATCCCCGCAAGCGCGCCGAGCTTGCCGGGGTCGTCTTCCTGTGCCGTGTGTGGACAGATTCCACCGACTTCTCGCTCAACGGCAAGCGGCTGGGCGACGCGATCACCGAGCTCGAGGCCGGAGGGGAGACACCGGAGGACGAGATCGAGGTGGTCGTGCCGCTGCGAGGGCTGCAGATGCCGCTGGTGCGGCTCGAGCTTGCGACGGCGACGATCGTTCGCGCCGACACCGTCGAGGTCCCGGCCGAGGCCCGGGCCTCTGAGGGAGCGGGCGCCGCAGGCTGGGAGCCCACCTTCCTCGCCGCGGCGCGGGTCAGCGCCGGCAAGGGGGACCACGAGGGTGGAGAGCCAACGCCGGACACCGGCGCCCGCGCCGTCGAGGCCTTTCGCCAGCTGATCACGGCGCTTCGCCTTTTTCAGGCCGGCGGCGTCGGATTGGGGCCGTATGCCTGGACGCGGGCAGGGGCCAATCGCTGGCGGCGGATCGCGACCGGCGCCGGCCGCCCCAGGCGAGGGGGCTACCGCCTCGCCGAGGACAACCTGGGCGACCTGACAACTCTGTCGCGCGTGCTCGCCTACCGTTCGACCTCGTTCGGGCGACCGGGGCAACATGGCTCCGGCATGGCAGGCGCGCTGGCCCGTACGATCTCGCGTTTCGAGGCGGGACTGGAGCGCAACGTGGTGCTCGAGGCGCTGAACGACTACCTGCTGGCCCTCCGCTTCATACTCGAGGGCGGCGGCCCGGCCGACTTCGGGCTGCCGATGCGGGTCGCGGCCCTGTGCTCTGAGCCCGAGCAGCGCTCCGAGACCAAGGCAGTCGTCGATCGAGCGCTGGCGCTCGAGCGCGAGCTGTGGAGCGGGGAGCCTGCTCCACCCCTCAACGGCGCCGAGGGCGTTCCGACTCCGGCCGAGACGGCAGTCGCGATCGAGAGCCTGACCCGCGCGATCCTCAGAGATGCAGCCTGCGGCCACCTGGGCAGCGATCTGCGCGCGACCGCCGACGAGATCCTGCTCGCCGACGGGCTCGCCGTGGGCGAGGGCGAGGCCGAGCAGCGTGGCGGCTCGGAGGAATGGGACCTGTCCACCGAGACCGCGGACGATCATGAGGAGGAGCAGGACGACCTGCAGGAGGAGGACGACCTGGATTCCGAGCCGGACGAGGACGACTCCGAGGAGGAGCAGGACGACTTCGAGGAGGACGTCGAGGTGGCGCCCACGGCTGTTGAGGTGACCAACCGCGAGCCGGCCGGAAAAGAGCCGGTTGGGCAGCAGCTCTGGATCGACGCCTCCGACGACTGGCAGGAGGCCCCCCGGGTCCGCGACGACGTCGAGGCGATGCAGGTGCCCGAGCCCGCGGGTCGAATCACGGTCCAGTCACACCCCGAGCCGGAGGAGGAGCACGTGTTTCCCAGCAGCCAGACCAGGAACGAAGAGCGCCAGACGACCGCCAGCGACGGGGGCGAGCGGATCCACGACCGCTTCAACGAGCTTCTCGACCCGCGGCCGCAAGAGCCCGAGAAGGTGGCCGACCGCGTCGCCTATCTCTTCCCGCGTCCCGAGACGACCGAGTGGGACGTGCGCGAGGTGAGCTATGACCGCCGCCGACGCGCCGAGCCGCACAACGAGCTTCAGACCTCCTAGCTTCCTCCTCCGATCACCCAGGAAGAGCAGCTCTGACGACCGGGCCGGGAGGCTCGGTCGTCAGTGCGCCTTCAACTGGCCGCGATCGCGGTTCGCTCCTTGGCGCCCGCCGCGAACAGGTAGCGGTTGATCTGCATCAGCCCCGAGAGGTCATGCACGTCGCTGTCGAGGTATGGGACCTGGATCACCGCGCGGGCGCGCATCTCTGCCGTCAGACGTTTGATGTTGCGCCGGTCGCGGGCCGCCAACGCGCGGTAGTCGTCGAAGTTCGTCAATACCCGACCCGCCAGGTCTTCGTCGCCGAGCGCCTCGGCGAGCTCGGCCGCGAATCCCTCGCCGTAGTCGGGGAGCTCGCTCTCATAGTGCACCTTGTTGACGATCACCCCACCGAACGGCAGCTTCGCCTCGACCAGCCTGCGGTGGAAGTAGACGGCCTCGGAGACCGGCTCGCCCTGTGGCCCGCAGACCACCAGGAAGCAGGTCTCGGGATTGGCCAAGAGCTCGTTGACCCGCTTGGCGCGTTCGCGAAAGCCGCCCAGCATGCCGCTGAAGGCCTGGAAGAACTCCGACAGGTCCTCGATCACCTCGACGCCGGTCACCCGCCGCAGGATCGAGAACATCATCGACGTGCCGCGCCCGAAGACGCGCATGCCGATGCCGGTTGGGCGCATGAAGACCTGAAGGGCGCGTCCCTCGATGAACTGCATCAGGCGCCGGGGCGCCTCGAGGAAGTCCAGCGCGTTGCGGGTGGGCGGGGTGTCGAGCACCAGCAGGTCGTATCGGGCCTCCGCGTGCAGCTCGAACAGCTTCTCCATCGCCATGTACTCCTGCGAGCCGGCGAGGGCGGCCGACAGCTGCTGATAGATGCGATTCTCGAGGATGCGGTCCCGGCTCTCCTCGTCGGGAGCGTGGCGGCGCACCAGCTCGTCGAAGGTTGCCTTGGCGTCGAGCATCATCGCCCACAGCTCACCCCCGTTGGTCTCGATCCCCGCCTCGGCGAAGCGCGCCGGGTCAACCCGGCGCTCCTCGTTGCCGAGCTCGGGTAGGCCGAGCGAGTCCGCGAGCCGCTTGGCCGGGTCGATCGTCAGCACCGCGACCTTCTTGCCCCGCGCCGCCATCCCCGCGGCGATCGCGGCGGCGCTGGTCGTCTTTCCCACCCCGCCCGAGCCCGCGCAGATGCAGACACGCTTGCCGTCGAGGAGGTCCGCGACGCCGGCCATCAGTGGAGCACCTAGCCGACCGCCGTGGCGAGCTCGCGGATCTCCTCGACGCCGACCTCGGGCTTGAAGACGAAGGGGAGCGTTCGCACGGGCGCCCGGGTGAGCTCCGCCAGACGGGCGAGTTGCTCGCGCTGCGCCGCCGCTCGGCGACTCTGGCTGAGTGCCGCCCGGCACGCGGCGCGCAGGGGGCCATCGGCCTTCCGGGAGGCGCTCTCGATCCGCTCCACGTCGGGCTTGGAGAAGCGCTCCGGGTACAGCCCGTTCATATACACGCGATCCACGGCAACGTCGATCTCCTCGGTCAGCTGCCGTTCGAGCGCCACGGTCTCGTTCACGGGCATCTCCTCGGGTAGGGCGACGATCGCGGCTCCCGTCTTGCGATGGTTGACGATGAACGCCTCGAGCGCCTCCGCCTGAGCCTTGATCGGTCCGACGCGCGCGATGTTCGCGAACGTGCGCGGCGTCTCCAGGAAGGCGACGCCCTGGCCCGTCGCCGGGGCGTCCACGATCACGAGGTCGTAGTTGCGCCCCTTTCTGACCTTGCGGTCCGGCTGGGCGACCTCCCACAGCTTTCCGATCGTCACCAGCTCGCGGAGGCCGGGGGTGGCCGCCGCGAGATACCCGAAGATCCGGGAGCGGAACAACAGGTCCCGCATCGCACGGACCTTGAGCTGAAGCAGGACGTACTCCCGCATCGCCTCGTCCGGATCGATTGAGATCGCCCACAGGTTGTCCGCCATCTCGACCTCGTGGAAGCCGACCCGGGCCCGATGGAAGACCTGGGAGGTGTGCTCCTGTGAGGAGACCTCGCAGACGATCGTCCGCCGGCCCTCCGCCGCGGCGGCCAGACCGAGGGCGAGGGCAACGGTCGACTTGCCCACACCGCCCTTTCCCGTGACGATCACCAGGCGCTTGTCGAGCAGTTCGGGCACCGCAGGAAGATACATACGCCATATCGGCCGTGGATAAACCTCCGCCGGGGGTCTCGTTTCATGGGGAGGAAACGCAGGATCACGTGCGAATAAGCGCGATCAATGGGTCTGTTCAACCGCGGTTTCAAGTCAGACGTGTCCACGAACGGCAAGCCTCCATCGGCGAACGGCCACCTACCGGAGGACGGTGCCATGCCGCCCGACGATCCGAAGGCACGGCCGGAGGAGGCGGTGCCCGATCAGCCCACCCCTCCGCCGGAGCCGGCCGCGTCCGAACAGCCCGCGCCCGAGCAGCCCGCGCCCCCGCCCGAGCGGGCCGCATCGGACCAGGCTGTGCCCGAGCGGGCGTCTGCGCACCACCCGCCGGCCGACCGCGCATCGATGGCAGATCCGATCGCGAGGGCGACCTCCGCGCCGCCCGTCAACCCGGCGCCACCGGATCACAGCGACGAGGATCGAATCAGCGCCGCCGACGCGCTGGCGCCGACTCGCCGTCCCGGCAGCAGCAGGCCGCCGGGCGCCGCGCTCGGTGACGAGTCTGAGCGCCGGGCGAAGATCATCTCGTTCGCGAACCAGAAGGGCGGCGTCGCGAAGACGACGACGACCCTGAACCTTGCCGTCGCATTCACGGAGTCCGGTCACAAAGTCCTGGCCGTCGACCTCGACCCGCAGGGCAACCTGACGATGAGTCAGGGGATCGATCCCGACAAGGTCAACGGGAGCATGTACGACGTGCTCGTCGACCATGTGCCGATCCGCGAGGTGATCCACGAGCGCGAGATCGACATCGCCGTGGCCTCGATCGACCTGGCGGGAGCCGAGATCGCGATGAGCATGCAGATCGGGCGGGAGCGCTCGCTGGAGAAGGCCCTGGCCGCGGTCGTCGACGACTACGACTTCGTCTGCATCGACACCCCGCCGAGCCTGGGACTGCTGACAGTCAATGCCCTGACCGCCTCGGACAAGGTGATCGTCCCCGTCCAATGCGAATATCTCTCGATGCGGGGGCTCGTCCAGCTCCAAAACACGCTGCAGATGATCCGCGAGAACTTGAACCCGAGAGTGCACATCGAGGGCATCCTGCCGACGATGCTGGACTCGCGCACCGTTCACGCCAAGGAGGCGGTGGAGATCCTCGAGGAGAACTTCGGTGAGCTGGTCTTCAAGTCGCGGATCCGGAAGGCGATCAAGTTCGCCGAGGCGCCCGTGCGGGGCTCGAGCGTGCTCAAGTACGATCCGAAGGGCAACGCCGCCAACTACTACCGCGAGCTGGCCAAGGAGGTTCTGACGAATGGCGCGTCGTAAGCGGGCCAGCATGCGCGAGGGCCCGCTCGCAGACCTCTTCCGCTCCACGTCCTCCCACGAGCGCGAGCAGCCCACCGAGCCGCCCGCGCCCGGAGGTTCGTCGTCCCAAGCGACACCCGAGGAGGGAGAGGAACAGACCCGAGTGCTGGGCGAGCGGGAGGCCATGGCTCGGCCGCCTCGCTCCACCGAGGAGGAGATCACTCGCCCGGAGCCCGAGCAAGGGCCGCCGGATCCCGAGCGGGTGCGCGCCTACCGCCTCGAGGAGCACGAGCTTCCCCCGATTCGGGAGCCAAGGGAGCGGCTCAACCGAATCTTTGCCGACGACGCCCGCGACGTCGAGGGCCCGACCTACGGCCGGGACGAGCCCGGGCTGGGCGACTACCACGGGCCGCCGCGCCCGCACCTGCCCGTGATCCGGGTGATCGGGGTGGGTGGCGCCGGCGTCAACGCCATCAACCGGATGATCGAGGCGCAGATCCCGGGGGTCGAGTTCATGGCGATCAACACCGACCTTCAGTCGTTGCAGCAGTCGACCGCCGACGTCACCGTTCATCTCGGCAGCGGGGTCTCGCGCGGCCTCGGCACGGGCTCGAACCCGGAGCTCGGCTACAAGGCCGCCTTCGAGGAGCAGGACAAGATCAAGCGCCTCCTGAAGGGCTCCGACATGGTCTTCGTGACCGCGGGCGTCGGTGGCGGCACCGGCACCGGGGCGGCGCCGGTCATCGCGCGCCTGGCCCGCGATGTCGGCGCCTTGACCGTGGGGATCGTCACCAAGCCGTTCCAGTTCGAGGGCACGCGTCGCGCCAAGCAGGCCGATGACGGGATCGAGGCGCTGAGCGCTGAGGTCGACACCCTGATCGTGGTCCCGAACGAGCGGCTGCTCTCGGTGCTGGCCCGCACCACGACGATGATCGAGGCCTTCCAGGTGGCCGACGACGTCCTGCGCCAGGGCGTTCAGGGGATCTCCGAGTTGATCACCCTGCCCGGCCTGATCAACCTTGACTTCGCCGACGTGCGAACGACGATGCGCGACGCCGGCCAGGCCCTGCTGGGGATCGGGATGGGCACGGGAGACAGCCGTGCGGTTTCGGCCGCGGAGCGCGCCGTGTCATCGCCGCTGCTCGAGACCTCGGTGGACGGCGCCCGCTCGATCCTGCTCTCGATCACCGGCGGGCCCGACATGAGCCTGATGGAGGTCTCCGAGGCGGCCAAGGTCGTTCAGGAGGCGGCGCACCCCGACGCCAACATCATCTTCGGCGCGAACGTCGACGACACCCTTGCCGACCAGCTCTGGGTGACGGTGATCGCCACCCGCTTCGACGGCCGCGGCAGGCGCGCTGATGGCAGCGCACGTGCGGAGCTGCGGGCTGCCGGCACCACGACGACCGCCGTCCGCCGGCCGGCAGATCGCAGGCCGGGAAGCGCCCCGAGCTTCGAGTCGCGCCCGCGCGACATGTCGATCGAAGTTCCGGAGTTCGTCCCCGGGCGCTAGTAACTGGCGGAATGAGCACCCGCGGGGCGGTCGCGGCCGGCCATCCGCTGACGGCGGCGGCGGGGGCTGACGTCCTCCGCGAGGGCGGGAACGCCGTCGATGCGGCGGTTGCCGCGGTGCTGACGTCGTTCGTCACCGAGAGCCCGCTCACCGGCCTCGGGGCGGGTGGCTTCATGCTCGTCCATGCTCCGGAGGAGAACGTCCTGCTCGACTTCTTCGTCGCCGTTCCCGGCAAGGACGGGATCGAGCGCAGCTCGGAGCTGGATCCCGTTCCCGTGTACTTCACCGAGGACGTTCCGCAGATCTTCAACGTGGGCGCGGCCTCGTGTGGGGTGCCGGGCACCGCCGCGGGGCTCTGGGAAGCGCTGCGGCGATTCGGCTCGGTGCCGATGGCTGAGCTGGCCCGTCCGGCGGTGAGCCACGCGCGCATGGGTGTGCCGGTGAACGCCGAGCAGGCGTTCATCTTCAAGATCCTCGAGCCGATCCTCACCCACCAGCCGGAGGGACGAGCGATCTATGCGCCGCAGGGCCACAGGCTCCGGGAGGGCGAGGTGTTCCGCTTCGAGGAGCTCTCCCAGGCTCTGGAGCGCTACGGGGTGGAGGGCCCCGAGCCCTTCTACCGGGGCGAGCTCGCGAGGGCGGTCTCGGAGTGGGTGGTGGGCCGCGGCGGCACCCTCGGCGTTCAGGACTTGGCCTCCTATGAGCCGATCGCGCGTTATCCGGCGCGCGGGGGCTTCCGTGGTCGAGACGTGCTCACCAACCCTCCACCCTCATCGGGAGGCATCCTGGTCGCCTTTGGCCTCGACCTGCTCGATCGGCTCGGCGCCGCCGGGGTCGAACAGGTCGTGGCGGTGATGGAGGAGGCCCAGGGCGCCCGCACCGAGGAATTTCACGCCGGGCTTTCCGAGGACGGCTGGCTCGAGCAGTTCTTGGACCCGGTGCGCCTCGACGCGGCCGCCGAGCGCGTCCGGTCTCGCCTCCGCCCGCCCGCCGGCGGGATCGTGGGACCGGGCGATGGCCTCGGCTCGACGACCCATATCACCGCTGTCGACGCCGACGGGCGCTGCGCCAGCGTCACCTGCTCGAACGGCACCGGCTCAGGCCTGATCGTGCCCGGGACCGGGGTCCACGTCAACAACATGCTCGGCGAGGAGGACCTCAACCCGTTCGGCTTCCACACCCTGCCCGCCGGGCGGCGCGTGCCCTCGATGATGTCGCCGACCGTGCTGCTCCGGGAGGGCAAGCTCGAGCTGGGGCTTGGGAGCGGCGGCTCGAACCGGATCCGATCCGCCGTCCTGCAGACGATCGTTCGCCTGGTAGCCGACGGGATGGAGGCCGCCGAGGCGGTCGAGGCGCCGCGCCTTCACTTCGAGGCGGGCGCGGTCCATGCCGAGCCGGGCATCGATCCCCAGGCCCTGGCGCGGCTCGAGGCGCGGGGGTACACCGTCGCCCGCTGGGCGGAGCGGAACTTGTTCTTCGGCGGCGTCCACGCCGTGTCCAGAAACGTCGAGACCGGGGAGTTGCGCGGCGGCGGCGATCCGCGGCGGGGAGGGGCGATCGCGGTCCTCTAGGGCCCGATCTCCACCCCCGAGAGCCCGAGCGCGGGGCGGAGTAGCATCGTTTGCCCAGACCGGGAAGGAAGTTCAGGCCGTGGCCAAGGCGCTTTTGATCATCGACTTCCAGAACGACTTCACGTCCGGTGGCGCGCTCGAGGTTCCGGGCGGCGACGAGATCGCCGGGCCGGTGAAGACGCTCGCCGAGCGCATCGGCCTGGTCTTCGCCACCCGAGACTGGCATCCGCCCGACCACGCCTCGTTCGAGACCGAGGGCGGCCCGTGGCCGGTTCATTGCGTGCAGGGCACCCACGGGGCCGAGTTTCACCCGGCAATGGCCCAGATCGACATCGATGCGGTCGTGGACGTCGGCCGCGGAGCGCAGGACGAGGGTTACTCGGGCTTCGAGAAGTCCGACCTGGCGCAGATCCTTCGCGACCACCACGTGGACGAGGTGTTCGTCTGCGGCCTGGCCACCGACTACTGCGTCAGGGCGTCGGCGATCGACGCCCGAGGCGAGGGATTCGAGGTGACCGTGATCAAGGACGCGGTCCGCGCGGTCGAGGTCAATGAGGGCGACTCCGAGCGCGCCTTCGCCGACATGCGCGACGCCGGCGCCAAGGTCGCCGGCTCCGGCGAGCTTTCCGCCGGGGTGGCCCGCTGAGCGAAACCGAACCGTCCGGGCCCTCCCCGCCGTCCGGGGGCGAATCCGGCCAGCTCGCAGTTACCCGACGACGACCTTGCCGTTCATCTTGGCGCGCTCGGCGATCTCCCGCGAGCGCGCCAGCGCGGCGACCAGGGCGCGCAGCGCCTTGCCCAGCATCCGCATCCGATCGGGCTCTGAGCGCAGCTCGAGCAGCGCCTGCTTGGTGTCCGGCGGCAGCTCCACCCGCGCCGCGATCCCATAGGAGTTCTCGGCCTCCAGCTCTCCCGCATCCGGGGGCTCGCCCGAAACGCGCCTGACCAGCTCGGCGAACGCCTCGCGCGCAGCGCTGGCCGCTTCCGGGTCCTCCTCGGGGTCGTCGCTTGGGTCGATCGGCTCCACCTCGCCTGCCGGAAAATCGCCCGCCTCGAACCGCTCCAGGACCTTGAACGGCTGCTCGCCGGCGACCACGACGTTCATCCGCCCATCGTCGAAGCGCTCCACCACCTCGGTCACCCGCGCCATGCACCCGATCCGGTGGGCGTTGCCTCCCTCGTCCCGGAAGACGATTCCGAAGGGCTCGGCATTGTCCAGGCAGTGGCCGATCATCCGCTTGTAGCGATCCTCGAATATGTGGAGCGGCAACAGCTCGCCAGGCAGGATCACCACCGGGAGCTCGAAGATCGGCAGCTCGAGGCCATCGGCCGGCATGGCCCCATTCTAGGAGTGCGGCGCCACCGGCTGGGAGAATCGGCGCGTGCCGATCGACTCCGAGGGGGGAGAGGGTTAGCCGGCGCACGGCGAACCCGGCCAGGTGGCGTCCTACACGAGCTTCGTAATCGTGGCGGCGATCGCCTTCGCGGCGCCGCTGATCCGCGGAATGGCGCCGCAGATCCTCGTCCCGTCGATCGTGCTCGAGCTGGTCGCCGGGATCATCGTGGGCCCGCACGGGCTCGGGATCGCCTCCGCGACGACCCCGGTGGAGGTCTTCTCGACGGTCGGGTTGGCGTGCCTGCTGTTCCTGGCCGGGCGCGAGATCCAGGTGGAGCGGCTGCGTGGAGCCCTGCTCGCGACCTCCCTTGCCGGCTTCGCGATCTCCTTCGCGCTGGGCTTCGGTACCGCCCTCGCCCTGCACTCCGTCGACCTGATCAAGACCCCGCTGCTGTTGGCGATCATCTTCGCCGCCACCTCGCTGAGCATCATCATCGTGCCGCTCAAGGACGCGGGCGAGACCGAGACCGACTGGGGCCAGCAGGTGATCGCCGCGGCGGCGATCGCCGAGTTCGGCGCGGTCGTCCTGCTCTCGTTCTTCTACTCCGGCCAGCGCGAGGGGGCATCGACAGAGATCGTCCACTTGAGCGTCTTCGTGCTGTTCGCGGCGCTGGTCCTGCTCTCGATCACCCGCGGCTCCCAGCTCCGGCGGGTGTCCGAAGCGATCCAGCGGCTCGAGGGCACCAGCGCCCAGATCCGGGTCCGCGGCGACTTCGCCCTCGTCGCGGTGGTTGCCGCGGTGGCCAGCCAGCTCGGCCTGGAGACGATTCTGGCGGCGTTCACGGTGGGCGTCATCCGAGGCATGACCTCGGGACAGGACGAGCGCCAGGAGGAGCGCCTCGACGCGGTGGCGCTGGGCATCTTCGTACCGTTCTTCTTCGTCGGCAGCGGGCTCGACTTCGACCTCGGCGCGCTGTTCGGGAGTGTCTCGTCGTTCATCCGCCTGCCTCTCTTCGTCCTCGCGCTGCTCGTCGTCAGGGGGCTGCCGGCGCTTCTTTACCGCGGCCGGTTCCCCGCCACGCGCACGATCGCCGCCGGACTGCTGCAGGCGACGTCGCTGTCGTTCATCGTCGTCGCAACCCAGATCGGGCTCGATCTGGGGATCATGTACCCGGCCACCGCGACAGCGCTGGTCGGCGCCGGCCTGATCTCGGTGGTCGCCTTCCCCGCGCTCGCCTTCGGGATGATCGGCGAGCCCGAGGTCGAGGCGGCCGGCGAAACGTCCGAGCTCGGGATTGGACTGAACTCTGATTGAGACGCGGCGCAGAACCCACTTAACGCTTCGTTAGCGCCTGCTGGGACGCTTGGGATCGTGGCTCTGCTAATCCTCTTCGCACTCGTGGCCGGCGCCGGTACGGCGCTTTCCCCGTGCGTGCTCCCGGTGCTTCCGGCCGTCCTGTCGGCCGGGGTGACGGGAGGCCACCGCCGGCCCCTCGGCGTGGTGACCGGCCTGGCGCTGTCGTTCACGTTCGCGACCGTGGCGCTCGTCTACGTGATCGCCGCGCTGGGCCTGCCGAACGACCTGGTGCGCACCCTGGCCATCGTCACGCTGCTGGTCTTCGGCGTCCTGCTGCTCCTGCCGCCGCTCGCCGACCGGGTGGAGGCGTGGATCTCGCGGATCGTGCCCGGCCCGGCGCGCCGGGGCGGGGACGGGTTCGGCTCCGGGCTCGTGGTCGGCGCCAGTCTAGGCTTCGTCTACGCGCCGTGCGCCGGGCCGATCCTCGCCGGCGTGATCACCGTCTCGGCGGCGCAGGACTTCACCTTCGGCCGGCTCGCGGTCGCACTCGCGTACTCGCTCGGATCGGCAGGGGTGCTCTACGCGCTGATCCTCGGCGGGCGCCGCCTGACCGACCACCTGGACGCCTTCCGCGGGCGCATCCAGGCAGCAATGGGCGTGGTGATGCTGACGGTCGCATTCGTGATGATCGCCAACCTCGACGTCAAGTTCGAAAACCAGATCGCCCACCACCTGCCCTCGGCGCTCGTCGACCCGGCCAGCCGGATCGAGCAGAGCCCGAGCGTCTCCGAGGGGCTCGCCAACCTGCGTGGGGGAGGCCCGGTTTCCCATCAGGGCGGCGCCGCGCAGGCGGCCGCGGGGAAGCGGCTGCCCGTTGTGTTCCAGGCCCCCGATTTCACCGGCACGCAGCAGTGGTTCAACACGCCCGGTGACCGGCCGCTCAGCCTGGCGGGCCTGCGCGGTCACGTGGTGCTGGTCGACTTCTGGACTTACACCTGCATCAACTGCATCCGGACCCTGCCCTACCTCGAGTCCTGGTACCGCAAATACCGCAGGGACGGATTCACCGTGGTCGGGGTCCACACGCCCGAGTTCCCGTTCGAAAAGGAGGCCTCCAACGTCCAGCGGGCGATCGGCGACGACGGCCTCACCTATCCGGTCGCCCAGGACAATGACGCCGCCACCTGGACCGCCTACCACAACCAGTATTGGCCGGCGGACTACCTGATCGATGCCCAGGGCAGGGTCCGGCTCGTGCACTTCGGCGAGGGCTCCTACGCGGAGACAGAGGGAGCGATTCGGAGCCTGCTCGCCGAGGCGGGCGGCGCAGGGCTGGGAGGCAGGGCAAACGTCCGCAGCCAGGCGCCCGACCCGCGTGCCACCCCCGAGTCCTACCTGGGCGCAGCGAGGGCGGACCGGTTCGCGAACGGCCAGATCCGCCCCGGCACCCAGAGCTTTCAGGCCGTGCCTCCCGGCCGGCTCGGCCCCGACCAGCTCGCCTACGGCGGCCAGTGGACGATCAGCGGCGAGTCGGCGACCGCCGGCCACGACGCCAGCCTGGAGCTCAACTTCGACGCGTGGCGGGTGTTCTGTGTGCTCGGCTCGCCAGCCAGACGGCGAACGATGCAGGTGCTCCTAGACGGCCACCCGATCCCGGACTCACTCGCCGGCCAGGACGTCCATGGCGGCAAGGTGACGATCTCTTCTCAGCGCCTCTACCGCCTTGTCGACCTGCCGCACCCCGGACGACATCTGCTGACCCTCCGCCCGGCGCCCGGAATCGCCGGCTACGCGTTCACGTTCGGGTAGCCGTCACCACGTCCAGCGCTACGGCTCACCCTGGACCCAACCGCTTCTCGAACCAATGATCCGCGTATGGGTCGTCGTTGTAGCGGGCGACCTCCCGGTAGCCGTTGCTGCAATACATCGCCTTCGCCTCGTCGAGTGAGCGGTTGGTGTAGAGCCGCACGCTGTGATGGCCGAGCACCACCGCCTGCTCTTCAAGCGCGCCGAGGATCCGGGCGCCGATTCCAAGCCCACGGTGGGCGCGGTCGACCCACATCCTCATGATCTCGCCGGTCCCGGGGCTGAGCGTCTTCAGCGCTCCGCACCCCGCGGGCTGTCCATCGAAGCGGGCGAGTAGGAACGCCCCCGCGGGTGGAATCAGGTCCTTGCTGTCGGCGGGCAGCGTGCGCCCCGGATCGAAGCGCTCCTCGAAGCGCTCGCCCAGCTCGGCGAAGTAATGGGCCAAGCACCATCTCGCGTCGGCGCAGGAGGGGCTCTCGGGCGCGATGCTGACCATCGAGATGGCGAGCAGATGCCGAACCTCGGCCTGGGCGCGCAGCAACCGCGCACGCTGTTCGTCATCGAGCGGCGTCAATGCCGACGCCGCGAGCTGATCGGAGATGAGGTCGAGCTCGCGCAGCTCGGACCGGCCGGCTCGTGTCAGGCAGAGTCGCTTGGTCCGCCCATCGGCCGGGTTGGGCCTCTTCTCGACCAGGCCGTCGCGCTGCAGCGAGCGGATCATGCGCGAGAGGTAGCCGGAGTCGAGACCGAGCCGCGCTCGCACGTCGCGCGGGGTCGCCCCATTTGACCCGATCTCGAACAGCACCCGGGCTTCTCCGAGCGGGCGGCGCCCCAGATAGCGGTCGTTCAGCGCACCGACCTGCCGCGTCACCAACCGGTTGAAGCTGCGCACCAGCGCGATATCCTGTTGCCCAACCATCTCTGACCTAAGTCAGAGAATACCCACTCTGGTGGACCACGCTGAAGCCGACCAGGAGGTGCCCAGATGAGCGTTCGCTATCAGACCGACGGGGCGGTCGCCATGGTCACGATCGACCGGCCCGAGGTCGCCAACGCGATCGACCGCCCCACGGCTGAGGCGCTGGCCGATGCGTTCCGGCGCTTCGACGCCGACGAGTCGCTGGCGGTGGCTGTGCTGAGCGGAGCAGGCGGCAAGTTCTGCGCGGGCGCGGACCTGAAGGCGATGCGCGAGCCCGGCGCGCCGCGGGCCAGCCGGGTTGATCCGGACGGCGATGGGCCGGTTGGTCCGACGCGGATGCTGCTCGGCAAGCCGGTGATCGCCGCCGTCGAGGGCCACGCGGTGGCGGGCGGCCTCGAGCTCGCAATCTGGTGCGACCTGCGAGTTGTCGCCGAGGACGCGATCTTCGGCGTCTACTGCCGGCGCTGGGGCATTCCCCTGATGGACGGAGGGACGGTCCGCCTGGCCCGGCTGATCGGACACAGCCGCGCGCTCGACCTGATCCTCACCGGTCGCGGGGTTGGCGGCGAGGAGGCGCTCCGTTTGGGCCTGGCGAACCGGGTCGTGGCGAATGGCCGGGCGCTGCCCGAGGCCACTGCCCTGGCGCACGAAATCGCCGACCGTCCCCAGGGCGCGCTGCGCAGCGACAGATTGTCCTCCTACGAGCAGTGGACGCTGACGCTCGAGGATGCGCTCGCCAACGAGTACCGCCACGGCATGGCCACCCTCGAAACCGGCGAATTGCTGCGGGGACTCGACGACTACGCGTCCGGCGCCTGGCGCGAGGCATGAGCGGTGGAGGCGCCGCCGCGGCACATCCCTGGCCTGGCGAGCGCATCGCCTCACCCTCGATCCGGAGCGGCACCGATGAGTCCTGCTGCCGGCCGCGGTCTTAGAAAGCAGACGTGTTGTTCGCAACCGCCGTCAACCATCCAGGCAACCTGAGGAGGCTTTGAATGGCCCACTACGTCGATGGATTCGTTGTGCCGGTTCCGAAACGCAAAATCGATGCCTACCGCCGCATCGCGCGCAAGGCGGGCAAGGTCTGGCGGGAGCACGGCGCGCTGGAGTACCGGGAATGCGTGGCCGACGACGTGCCGATGGGTGAGGTCACATCGTTCCCACGCAGCGTCAAGGTGAAGCGAGGCGAGACCGTGGCGTTTTCGTGGATCGTGTTCAAGTCGCGCGCGGATCGCGACCGCATCAACGCCAAGGTGATGAATGACCCGCGCCTGGCCGACATGATGGACTCGAAGGCCATGCCCTTCGACACCAAGCGCATGATCTACGGCGGCTTCAAGCTCGTTGTTGACGTCTGAGCCGCGTCGTGCTCGGCTTGCTGGCTCTCGGGTGAGAGACGGCGGGATGGCCTTCTAGGCAGCCCGCCTGGCGCTCAGAACGAGGTTGTAGAACAGCGACGCCGGGAGTCGCGGCTCGAGCATGGCGGCGTCGAGGCGTTGGAGCGCCAGGTAGCTGCGGAAGGCGAGCTGGCGCCAGCGGTCCGGGACCTGATCCGGCTCCGCGGTTCCCTCGAGCGTGCGGACCGTCCACCCGTAGGCGCTGGCGAGGAGCTCCTCGCCGCGAATCCTCACCTTTGCGAAGCCGGCGTCGCGCAGCATTCCGGCGAGCGCCCCGGGGGCGAACGCATGCACGTCCACTTCGAGCTCGAGCTCGTGCCCGTCCAGGCGCTCGGCCGGGTCCCACCGGCGCGCCGAAGCCTGGAGCAGCAGCCGCCACACCGGCGCCACCAGCTGGGCGCCGTGCTTCGGCACCGCGGCGAGGAGGTCCCCGTAGCGCGACGGCTCACCGCAGAAGGCCAGCGTGCCGCCGGGCCGAAGCACCCGCCGGAACTCGGTCAGCGCGGCAGTCAGATCGGGCAGGTGATGCAGTACCGCATGTCCGAAGACGAGGTCGAAGCTTCGGTCCTCGAACGGCAGGTGCTCGGCGTCGGTCGCCGCGGTCTCCACGTCGAGCTCCAGGCGCTCCGCCGTGGCCCCCAGCTCATCAAGCATCCCAGGCGAGATGTCCGTCGCCACCAGCCGCTCGGCCAAGCCGAGTTGCAGCAGGTTGAGCGAGAAGTAGCCGGTTCCGGAGCCGATCTCGAGCGCCTCCGGAAAGGGGCGAGCCGGCCAGCCGCCCAGCGCCTTCGCGATCTTGGCCCGCACCTGCCCCTGTCCGGTCGGCCCGAAGTCGATCCCCCACTTCGAGTCGTACTCGGCGGCGGCCGCGTCGTGGTAGCGGACGTTTGCGTGCTTGATCTGCGCCGCCGTGGTCGAGGGCGAGGGAGGCATGCGGGGACTGTAGTGCGGCGGAGCCACAAAACAGCCGGCAGCAACGACGGTGCCGCGCTCCTTCGACCTGCGACATGCTCCCATGGGAATTGAGCCGGGTCCAAAGGAACCAACCCCATGGAGTCCCGCCGCTGGAGCTGACCGGCGAGCGAACCCTCCCGGATGTCCCCGAGGAGAATTACTGGTTCCGGCGCCATCTCGCCGTCTACGAATGGATCGCGGAGCGGGTAGGAGGATTGCGGGTCGCCGATCTCGCCTGTGGCGAGGGTTACGGGGCCGCGGTCCTCGCTCGGACGGCCGCCCGGGTGGTGGGGGTGGACGCAAACCCGGAGGCCCATGAGCACGCCAGACTGCGCTACCGGCTCGCAAACCTGAGCTTCGAGCGCGGGCTGGTGGAGGAGTTCTCCTGGCCGTGCGACGCGATCGTCTTCCTGCAGACGATCGAGCACGTCTCCGACCCCGGCCGGCTGTTGGAGCGCTTCGCGGCCGCCGCGCCGCTGAGCTACATCACGACGCCCAACCGGCTGACTCTTGCCCCGCCCGGCGCCCACAAGTCCGACAACCCCTGGCATCTGCGTGAGTACACCCCGGCCGAGTACCGCGCGCTTCTTGAGCCGTACTTCTCGCGCACCGAGGTGCTCGGCGTCGTTCACGGCGGGAAGCTCCGCTTCCACGAGCAGGCGCTGCGGCTCGGCTGGGACAGGGTCCACCGCGCGCTTCGCCTCACGAAACCCTTCTACGACCGCTTTGTGCCGGCGATCTCGTCATCCGACTTCGAGATCACCGCCGAGGCAGACCTCAATCGGGCCCTCGACCTGCTCGCCGTCTGTCATGCCTAGTGGGGTGTCTCATGACGTTGTGCCTGAAACGGCGAGGTCCAGGCGTCGCCAGGCAAGGACGCAGGGAGCCCCAATAGCAGTGCGCTATTGGGGCGACCGAGGACGCCGCATGGCGGCGTCTGGGGCCGCGGTTTCGGGTGCAACGTTGTGAGAGGCCCCACTAGCCCCAATCGCGACAGCCAGGCGGACGAGGTGGTCGGCGATCTGGCGATCGTCCTCCACTCGCACATGCCATACGTCGAGGGCTTCGGCACCTACCCGTTCGGCGAGGAGTGGCTGTTCGATGCGGTGGCCCGCTCCTACCTGCCGCTGCTGGACCGGGTGCGTGACCTGACCGTCACCGTGACGCCGGTGCTCGCCGATCAGCTCGAGGCGCCGGGCGTGGCGGAGCGGATGGAGGCGTTTTGGCGCCGCTACCGGCTCGAGGCCGCCGAGCGCGACGCCGTCCAGTCGTCGCCAGAGCTGCGCCCCGCGGCCGAGGCAGAAGCCGAGCGCTATCGCCGCTCCCTGGCCCGCCTGGAGGACTTCGAGGGCGACGTGCTCGCGGCGTTTCGGCTGGCGGGCGAGCGAAACGTCGCGCTGGTGCCGTCCTGTGCCACTCACGCGGTCCTGCCGCTGGTCGCCACCACCGCCGGCCGGCGGCTTCAGATCGACGCCGGACTGCGCTCGCACGGGCGCCGCTTCGGGCCCGCCGAGGGTTTCTGGCTTCCCGAGTGCGCCTATCGACCCGGGATCGAGGCGCTTTTGGCCGAGCGCGGCCTGCGGTACTTCTGCACCGACCAGAGCGCCAGCGAGCGTCCTCTCGAGGCACTGGTGCCGGTTCGCGCCGGTGCCGGGCTCATCGCCTTCACGCTGGACTGGGAGGCGGTGGAGCTCGTCTGGGCGCAGGGCGGCTATCCCTCCGATCCCGCCTACGCCGATTTCCACCGGGCCTCGATCGAGGGAACACGCCTCTGGGCGACCGGCGGGGATCACTACGACCCGGCGGCGGCGCGCGCTCGGGCCGAGCGCCACGCCGAGTCATTCGCCGACGCCGTGGCCGAGCGGCTTGGGGCCTTCCGCGATCGCCGCGACGCCCGGGGCCTCGTCACCTTCGCGATCGACACCGAGCTGCTCGGCCATTGGTGGTCGGAGGGCCCGGACTGGCTGGCGGCGGTCCTGCGCCTGGTTCCGCAGCGCGGGATCCGCCTGGTGACCCTGCCCGAGGCGCTGGAGCGCCATCTGGCCGAGGAGCGACCGCTGCGGGAGTCGACCTGGGGAGAGGGCAAGGACCTTCGCACCTGGGACTCGCCGGAGGTCGCCGATCTCGCCTGGGCGGCGCGGCGGCTGGAGCTCCGCCTGCTGCGCGCCGCCGTCACCAACGAGCTCACCCCGGCCGCCGCCGAGCGGGCGGCGCGCGAGCTGCTCGCGCTCCAGGCGAGCGACTGGGCGTTCCTGGATCGCCGCAAGCAGGCCGGCGACTATCCCTACCAGCGCTCCACGAGCCACGCGCGGGCGCTGCTCGAAGCCATACACTCCCGCCAGCCGCCGGACCCCCGCATGCGAAACCTGGCCCCCGATCTCAGCCTCGTCCCGCTGCTCGAGCCCTGAGCAGCTCTGGGCCCATGGCGCGCGTCCTGATCCTCTCCTGGGAGTACCCGCCGCTGATCGAGGGCGGGCTCGCCCGCCACGTCCGCAAGCTGTCGGAGTCGCTGGTCGAGCTCGGCGTCGACGTCCACGTGCTGACCCGCGGTGGTGAGGAGTCGCCCCCCGAGGAGACCGTGGCGGGCGTCGCGATCCACCGAGTGCGCGAGCCGAAGCGGCCCACCGACCTCGGCGAGTTCGTTGCCTGGGTCGAGCGAATGAACGCCGACATGCTGGCCGCCGGCGTCGAGCTTGGAGATCGCTTCGAGTTCGACCTCGTGCACGGCCACGACTGGCTCGTGGCGATGGCCTGCGACCACCTGGCGCGGCGGTTCAGGGCGCCTCTCGTCACCACCATCCATGCCACCGAGTACGGTCGCCACCAGGGCTGGGTGGACAAGCACCCGCAGTCATACATCCACGGGGTCGAGCGCTGGATCACGAATCGCGCCGACCGGGTGATCGCCTGCTCCTACTACATGCGCGAGCAGATCGCCGACATCTTCTGGGTGGAGGAGGAGAAGGTCGCGGTGATCCCGAACGGGATCGACCCGGGCGACCTGCAGCCCTCCGACGCCGCCGAGCTCGAGCGCCTGCGGCTCGAGTTCGCGGCGCCCGACGAGAGGCTCGTGCTGCTGATCGGCCGGCTGGTCTACGAGAAGGGGTTCCAGCTCGCCCTCGAGGCGATGCCGGCGCTGATCGAGCGGGTGCCGCGGACCAGGTTCCTGGTCGCCGGGTCCGGCACCCACGAGGAGGAGCTGAGGCGCCAGGCCGACGAGCTCGGGCTGATGGGGCACGGCACCTTCCTCGGCTGGATCGGCGACGACGTCCTGCATTCGCTGTACCGGATCTCAGACGTCTGCGTGGTGCCGTCGATCTATGAGCCGTTCGGGCTCGTGGCGCTGGAGGCGATGGCTTCCGGCTGTCCCTGCATCGTCGCCGACACCGGCGGACTGCGCGAGGTCGTGCCTCACGAGGAAGCCGGGATGCGCTTCCGCGCCCGCGACCCCGAGGCGCTCGTGGAGGTGGCCGCCAGGGTGCTCTCCGACGACGAGCTGGGTCGCCGCCTGGTCGCCGAGGCCTACGAGCACCTGCGGCGCTACGACTGGCTCGACGTCGCCGAGCGCACCTCGGCGCTGTACGCCGAGCTCGACCGGGAGCGCGTTTGAGCTAGATGAGTGATTCCACGACTTCACGCACCCGGATGACGCGCGTGGCGCGTCGCATCTCTGCGTCCTCGGTCGCTCGCGTGCCTGAAGGCACGCTTCGCTCCCTGCGTCCTTGAGCTGCTCGGCCACGCGCGCCCCCGGGCACGCGAGGCCGTGGAATCAATCATCTAGTCCGGGGGCTCGCCGGCCGGGGGCTCGACAGGATCCGCCCAGCGCAGCGTCTTCGGCGCCTCGCGCATGCGGATCAGCTTGGCCGGCACTCCGCCGACCACGGCGTTCGCGGGCACGTTCGCGGTGACCACGGCGTTGGTGCCGATCATGGCGTTGTCGCCGACCTTGACGCCGCGCAGGATGCAGGCGCCGTAGCCGATCCAGACGTTGGAGCCGACGTCGACGTCGCGCTTGTAGATGCCCTGCGTCCGGATCGGCCGCTCGACCTCGACCGTGCCGTGGTCGAAGTCGATGAACATCGCCCGGTCGGCGATCACGCACTGCTCGCCGATCCGCACGTGCTGGTAGGCGGAGATCGTGCACTCCTGCCCGAGCACCGTCTTCGCGCCGATGATCACCTCGCCCTCGTGGCAGCGGATCTTGGTCCCGTCTCCGATCCACACGAAGCGACCGAAGCGGATCGTGCCGCGCTTGCCGATCTGAATCTCGAGGCGCCTGCCGAGAAACAGCAGGCCGTCGGTCTGCCAGCGCCAGCCGGCGGGGGTGAGGAGCCGCAGGCGCGCGTAGCGCAGCGCGAGCCGCGCGTAGCGTGGGCTCAGCATGCGGTGGCCGGCCAGGAAGCGGATCACGCGGACCACTGGGCCGGACTCTAGACTGGCGCCCGATGGCCGAGGCGGCGAACTCGACCCAGGATTCGCTCGCCGAGCGCCTCCTCGCCGGCGACAAGCGCGCCCTGGCGCGCGCGATCAGCCTGGTCGAGAATCGCGACGCCGAGGGGGATCGGCTCGTCGCCGAGCTCTTCCCGCGCACCGGAAAGGCCCGGATCGTCGGCATCACGGGGCCACCGGGGGTCGGCAAGAGCACCATGATCGGCGCCCTGACCGCGGAGCTGAGAAAGGCCGGTCGCGACGTGGGGGTGCTCTCGATCGACCCCTCGAGCCCGTTCACGCACGGCGCCATGCTGGGGGACAGGATCCGGTTGGCCGATCACTTTCTGGACCCCGGGGTGTTCATCCGTTCGATGGCGACCCGGGGCTCACTCGGCGGCCTCGCGGAGGCGGCGCTCCAGGCAGCGCTGCTGATGGACGCCTCGGGCAAGGACGACGTGCTGCTCGAGACCGTCGGAGTCGGCCAGGGAGAGGTCGACGTGGTCGACCACGCCGACACGATCGTGCTCGCCCTGATGCCGGGCTCCGGCGACTCGATCCAGGCCCTGAAGGCGGGGGTGATGGAGATCCCCGACGTGATCGTCGTCAACAAGTCGGATCATCCGCTGGCCGACACGATGGTCCGTGAGGTGCGAGGGGTGCTGTCGCTCGGTCCGCAGAGCTCCTGGAAGGTGCCCGTCGTGCGAACGGAAGCCGCCAAGGCAGAGGGGATCACCGAGTTGCTGGAGCAGATCGACGCTCACCACCGGCAGATCGAGGAAACCGGCTCGCTGGCCGAGCGCCGAGCCCGAAACCTTCGCGCCGAGGTGCTGGGGATCGCCGCCGCCCGGCTTCGTCGCCGCCTGGAGGAACGAGCGGGGAGCGATCCGGAATGGGAAGGGCTGCTCGACAGCGTCGTTCGGCGCCAGACGGACCCCGCCACCGCGGCGCGGAAGTTGCTAGAAAAGGACGGCGATGGCTGAGCGAAGGAAAGCGACCGAATCGACCGAGCCGGCAGGCCCGGAGGCCTCGGAGGCACTCTCCTGGGTCGGATGGCGGCTGGACGAGATCGGTGGTCAAGCGGTGGGCAAGGTCGAGGGCGCCTTCGTGGACACAGAAAGTGGCCGGGCCGAGTGGCTCTTGCTCCGCCTTGGGCGCTTCGGGGCTCGCGCACCCGTGCCGGCGCGCGAGGCGGTCGGCGGCGTCGGCCGGGTCTGGGTTCCCTACCGCGAGGAAGCGATCAGGCATGCCCCGAAGGTCGACGCGCGAGCGCCGCTGGCCCGCGAGCGCGAGCTCCAGCTGCTTTCGCACTTCGGGATCGCAGGCCAGGTCGGGCGCGCGGCGGAGCTCGCCGAGCGCGACCCCGAGGCGATCACGGCGCGCCCGGCGAGCTAACCCAGCTTGCTCACACCCCGGTCGCCCAGTCGAAGGGCACGGCGCCGCCGCCGGCACCGGCACTGTCCATGTGGGCCTCGATCACGCGAGTCCGGCGACCTTCGGTTCCGCGTTCGACCCGGACCTCCGACCACTGCGCACAGGGCGCGAAGGCGTCGGCGAGCTGAACGGCGAACCGCGAGGGCTGGCGCTTCCGCCGACTCGTCTTCTGATCCATGGGACCCCCTTGTTGAAGGTTCCGGTGACGATGCGACTCTACGTCCGCCCCCGGCCGGATCCGTGCCGGGTGCCGATCAAGCCCCAATTTGGGGCGAACCCCTTCTGCACGCAGACCGGCGAGCAGAGCTCGCCTAGGCCAGGCGTGCGTGCGGGGTTTTGAGGCGGCCTCCTAACAGCCCAGCTGGCGGGCGATCACCATCTGTTGGACCTCGTCGGTCCCCTCGCCGATCGTGAGGATCTTGGCGTCGCGGTAGAACCGGCACACCGGGTACTCCTCGATGTACCCGTAGCCGCCGTGGATCTGCACCGCCTCCTCGGTCGCGCGCACCGCCAGTCGCCCCGTCTTCAGCTTGGCCTGCGCCGCAGTCAGGGTGAACGACTCGCCTGCGTCCTTCTGGAGCGCCGCCTTGTAGGTCAACAGGCGCGCCGCCTCGATCTCGGCCGACAGGTCGGCGATCTTCATCTGGATCGCCTGGAACCTGGAGATCGGCTGACCGAACGCTTGGCGCTCCTTCGCATAGGCGAGCGCCTCGTCGAGCGCGCCCTGGGCGAGCCCGACGCCCATCGCGGCGACCCCGATTCGGCCGCCGTCGAGGATGTGCAGGAACTGCTTGAAGCCCTCGCCGCGGCGCCCGAGCAGGCTGGGCTCGGGCACGCGGCAATCGTCGAACGACAGCGGCCGAGTGTCGGAGGCGTTCCAGCCCATCTTCCGATACGGCTCGCCCTGCGTGTAGCCGGGGGTGCCGTTGGGGACGATCAGGTTGGAGATCTCACCGTCACCGGTCCGGGCGGTGATCGTCACGCATCCGGTGATCTCCGTGCCCGCGTTGGTGATGAACTGTTTGGCGCCGTCGATCACCCACTCGCCGTCCGTTAGCTGTGCCCGGGTGCGGGTGGCGCCGGCGTCGGAGCCGGCCTCGGGCTCGGTCAGCCCGAAGGCTGCGAGCTTGCCTCCCGAGCACAGCGCGGGCAGCCACTCGGATTTCTGCTCGCCGGTTCCCCAGAGATGGATCGGCATCGTGCCGAGCGACGTATGGGCGGCCACCGTGATGCAGACCGAGGAGTCCACTCGCGCCAGCTCCTCGATCGCGAGGGCGTATGTGAGCGTGTCGGCTCCGCCACCCCCGTACTCGGTGGGGAACGGGATGCCCATCAGCCCAAGCCCGCCCAGCTTCTCGACGATCTCGTAGGGGAATCGCTTCTCCCGGTCGAGCTCCTCGGCGACCGGCGCGATCTCCTGTTGCGCGAAATCGCGCACGGTGTCGCGCAACAGCCGCTGCTCGGTGGTCAGTTCGAAGTCCATGGGTCGAGCGCCGCCGCCCTCGGGCCGGCGGCATTGCTTGCGTTCGGGCCGCAGTCAACCAGACATGCAAACTCGATCGGCACGCCGCCCGTGGGGAGGCTAGGCAGCGAGGTCGCCTGCCAGCGCGACGAGCAGGCGAACTCCGAACCCCGTGGGCCCGGAGCCGACGTAGGAGCGCCCCACGTCCCAGGCCGTCCCCGCGATGTCCAGGTGTGCCCAGGGCTTGCCGTCGACGAACTCCTCGAGGAACGAGCCGGCGTAGATCGTCGCCGCCTTGCGCTGCGCCGCCACGTTGGTGAGGTCCGCGTCCTTGCCCCTGGTGAGCTCCTTGTACTCCGGATGCAGCGGGAGGCGCCAGGCCAGCTCGCCGGTGCGCTCGGCGGCCGCGAGCACGCGCTGTGACCACTCGTCGTCGTTCGAGATCAGCCCGGCGTAGGTCGAGCCGAGCGCGATCACCACGGCGCCGGTCAAGGTCGCGAGGTCGACGACGCGGTGGGCGCCGAGCTCGCGGACGCAGTAGGTCAGGGCGTCGGCGAGGATCAGGCGGCCCTCGGCGTCGGTGTTGTTCACCTCCACGGTCTTGCCGTTCAGCTGAGTGATGATGTCGCCGGGCTTGGTCGCCGTCCCGCTCGGCATGTTCTCGGTCGCGGGGACCACGGCGACCACGTTCAACGGCAGCTCCAGCTCGGCGATCGCGGCCACCGACTCGAGCACGGCGGCGCCGCCGGACATGTCCATCTTCATGTCCTCCATCTTCGGGGCGGGCTTGATCGAGATCCCGCCTGTGTCGAAGGTCACGGCCTTGCCGACCAGTCCAAGGCGCTCGCCCTCGCCTCCGCCCGCGTAGCGGATCGCGATCAGCTGCGGCTCCTCGGCGCTGCCCCTGGCGACGGCGGCCAGGCCGCCCATCCCGCGGCTGCTCGATCTCCGCGCGGCCGAGCACGTCGACGGTGATCGGCTCGTGAGCGTCGGCGATCTCACGGGCGCGGTCGGCGAGGTAGCTCGGCGTGACCACGTTCGACGGCAGGCCCTGGAGCTCGCGCGCCCGATTGGCGGCCTCGGAGGCCACCCGAGCGATCTCCGCGCGCTCGCCGGTTACCGCCGCGTCGTCAGCGCCAGCCAACACCAGGCGCTCGAGCCTGGGCGGCGGCGGATCGTCGGGATCGCGCGACTTGAAGCGGTCGAACCGGTACGACGCCAGCACCGTGCCCTCGACCACGGCCGCGGCCCGCGCCTCGGGCGGCAGACGGTCGCCGACCGCCTCGGGCAGCGCCCAGGCGACCGTCCGGGCCTCGTAGCGACCCGCCTCGGTCACCGCCAGAGCGGCGGCCACCCGCAGTCGTTCCGAGTCGAGCTCCGCGGGGTTGCCGAGCCCGACGACCAGCAGCCGTTCCGGTTGCTCGGAGCGCAGCAGGGTCACCCTCTTGAACGCCGTCTTGACGTCACCCGCTCCGGGCAGATCGCGGAACGCCTCCGCCAGCACCTCGCCATCGAACAGTCCGATCGCGTGCAGGTCGGCCTCGACGCTCGCGAGCGGCTTGTCGGTGACCTCCACCTGCATGGTGGGCGAGTCTATTGGGGTGAAGTTCCCGCCAGAGCGGGCCCAGTACGGTCGAGGGACAGCGGTGGTGCCCGGTCGGCCCACCGAAGGCCACTAGGATTTCTCTCGAGTCAGCCCGCGGCCCCCAGCCGGCCGCTCGATCCAAAGAAAGGGCCCAGATGTCGCAGACAGTCATCCTCGGCACCGCTCGCACCCCGTTCGCCAAGATGGCGGGGGCGCTGTCCTCGAAGAGCGCGGTCGAGCTCGGCGGGGCGGCCATGGTCGCCGCGCTGGAGCGCGCCGAGGTCGCGCCCGATCAGGTCCAGCAGGTGATCTACGGTCAGGTGCTGCAGGCCGGACAGGGACAGATTCCCTCGCGCCAGGCGCAGATCGAGGCTGGGATCCCGCGCGAGGTCCCTTCGGAGACGATCAACAAGGTCTGCGCCTCGGGCATGCGAGCGGTTGGTCTTGCCGATCAGGCGATTCGAGCGGACGACCTCGAGCTGGCGGTGACCGGCGGCATGGAGTCGATGAGCGGCGCTCCCTATCTGCTGCCGGGGGCCCGCTTCGGGTTCCGGATGGGCGACATGCAGGCGATCGACTCGATGACCCACGACGGGCTCACCAATCCGTTCACCGGCAAGCAGATGATCGACGAGGCGAGCGAGGTCGCCGCCGAGCTGGAGCTGTCCCGCGCCGACATGGACCGCTGGGCGGCGCGCTCCCATCAGCTTGCCGCCAGGGCGACCGACGAGGGGCGGCTGGCGGAGGAGATCGTCAGTGTCACGGTCAGGACCCGCAAGGACGAGACCGAGGTCGAGGCGGACGAGGCGATCCGGCCCGAGACCACGGTGGAGGTGCTCGCGAAGCTGAAGCCGATCGGCGGCCCCGAGGCCACCCACACGGCCGGCAACGCTCCCGGCGTCAACGACGGCGCGGGCGCCGTCGTCGTCGCCTCGCAGGAGTGGGCCAAGCGCGAGGGTCGCGCGCCGCTGGCTCGCGTCCTCTCCTACGGCACCGTCGCCGACGACTTCCCCTACCTCGCCCGGACGCCGGCGAAGGCGGCGAAGCAGGCGCTCGAGAAGATCGGCAAGTCGCCCGAGGACGTCGACCTATGGGAGATCAACGAGGCGTTCGCGTCGGTGGCGATCAACTCCGTGCGGATGCTCGGAGTCGACGAGGAGAGGGTGAACGTGAACGGCGGCGCGATCGCCCTCGGCCACCCGATCGGCGCCTCGGGAGCGCGGATCGTCGGTGCCCTGGTTCACGAGCTGCGCCGGCGCGGCGGCGGGATCGGCTGCGCCGCGATCTGCTCCGGCGGCGGCCAGGGCGACGCGATCGTGCTCGGAAGTGAACGGGTCCTAGGCCCGCGACGTCTAGCCTGCGGTCCGTGAACAGGATCGCGGCCTTCTTCGACCTGGACCGCACGCTGATGGCGGGGTCCTCGGGCATGCACTTCGCGCGGGCCGCCTACCGATCCGGGATGGTGAGCCGGGCCCGGCTTGCGCGATGGGGGGTCGAGCACGTGCGCTTCCGGCTCCGGGGCTCGACCGACGAGCGGACGGCACAGGTGCTCACGCAGGTCAAGGAGTTCCTGGCGGGAGTGCCCGAGCGCAACATCGAGCGCATGGGTCCCGACCTGCTGGCGGGGGTTCTGCCGCGGATCTACCCGAAGATGCTCGAGGAGGTCCGCGCGCACCAGGACGCCGGGCGCGCCACGTTCATCGTCAGCGCCGCGGGCAACGGCCTCGTCGAGACGCTGGCACGCGTGCTCGGCATGGACGGCGGCATCGGGACCCGGTACGAGGTCGCACCGGACGGCCTGCTGACGGGGCGGATCGTGGAGCCGTTCGTGTACGGCGACGGCAAGGTGGCCGCCATGAAGCGCTTCGCCGAACAGCACGACATCGACCTGGCGGAGTCGTGGGCCTACTCCGACTCCGCGTCGGACCTGCCCATGCTGCGGGCCGTGGGCAACCCGGTCGCCGTCAATCCCGACGCCGAGCTGGCCAAGCTCGCCGCCGAGGAGGGCTGGCGGATCATGCGGTTCGAGAAGCTGGGCAGGCGGCTGGCGATCGGCGGCGCCACGCTGGCGGCGGCGGCCAGCGGCACCCTGCTGGCGACGCGCCACAGGCAGTCGGCACGGGGCATTCGAGCGCGGTCGGCGCTGCGGCGGCGTTGAGCGGCGGCTGAAACCGGACGCTCGTGCCTTTCGACGTCTATAGGACGTCGAAAGTCATAAGCGTCGGCCCTGTCGCGACGTTGGGCTCCAGCCCCCGCCTAGACTGTCCGGGACATGGCCGTCGAGCCCGGAGCCAGGCGACGAACCCACGAGTGGCTGCAGGAGGTGTACTCGAAGCAGACCGAGCGCGAGGCGTCGTTCGAGACCATCTCCGGGCAACCGGTGAGGCCCCTGTATGACGGGGACGACCTCGCCGACTGGGATCCCGAGCGCGACCTCGGGTTCCCCGGCGAGCACCCGTACACGCGCGGCGTCTACCCGTCGATGTACCGGGGGCGGCTGTGGACGATGCGCCAGTTCGCGGGTTTCGGGACGGCCGAGGAGACCAACGAGCGTTTCCGCTACCTGCTCGAACACGGCCAGACGGGCCTCTCGACCGCGTTCGACATGCCGACCTTGATGGGTCTCGATTCCGATCACGCCCGATCGTTGGGCGAGGTCGGCCTCGAGGGGGTGGCGATCGACACCCTCGATGACGTGATCGACCTGTTCCGTGGGATTCCCCTCGATCGCGTGACCACATCGATGACCATCAACGCCCCGGCGGCGATCCTGCTCGCCTTCTACGTCTGCGCCGCCGAGGAGCAGGGCGTGCCGCCCGAGGTGCTGGGCGGCACGATCCAGACCGACATCCTGAAGGAGTACATCGCCCAGAAGGAGTGGTGCTTCCCGATCGAGCCGGCGATGCGGCTGGTCACCGACATGGTGGAGTGGTGCGCCGAGCGGATGCCGCGCTGGCACCCGATCTCGATCTCCGGCTACCACATCCGCGAGGCGGGCTCGACCGCGCAGCAGGAGCTCGCCTTCACGCTCAAGGACGGCTTCACCTACGTCGAGTCGGCGCTGGAGCGCGGCCTCGATGTCGATGCCTTCGCGCCGCGCCTGTCGTTCTTCTTCAACGCCCACATCGACTTCTTCGAGGAGATCGCCAAGTACCGCGCCGCCCGGCGGATCTGGGCGCGCGAGATGCGCGACACCTACGGCGCGGCACGCGAGGAATCCATGCGCATGCGCTTCCACACCCAGACCGCGGGCGTGTCGTTGACCGCCCAGCAGCCGCTGGTCAACATCGTCCGGACCGCGATCGAGGCCCTGGCCGGGGTGCTCGGCGGCACCCAGTCACTGCACACCAACTCCTACGACGAGGCGCTCGCGCTCCCGACCCAGGAAGCCGTGCGGCTCGCGCTGCGGACCCAGCAGGTGATCGCCCACGAGACCGGGGTCACCAGCACCGTCGACCCGCTCGGCGGCTCCTACTTCGTCGAGGCGCTCACCGACCAGATGGAGCGATCGGCCTACGAGTACTTCGTCCGCATCGACGAGCTCGGCGGCATGGTGGAGGCGATCAAGCGCGGCTTCCCGCAGCGCGAGATCGCCGATGCGTCGTTCCGCTACCAACAGGAGGTCGACTCCCGGAAGCGCATCGTGGTCGGCGTCAACGAGTATCGCCTCGCGGACGAGGAGGAACCCGAGATCCACCGTCCCGACCCCGGGATCGAGCGTAAGCAGGCAGGCAGGCTGTCGGCGACCCGCGCGCGGCGCGAGTCGGGTGCCGTCGAGCCGGCGCTCGCCGCGCTGAAGCGGGCGGCGGCCACTGAGGGCGAGAACCTGATGCCGCATTTCCTCGACGCGGCGCGCGCCCGTGCCTCGGAGGGCGAGATGATCGCCGCACTGCAGGATGTCTTCGGGGTCTACACCGAAACCCCGATCTTCTGAACGGGCCCTGAGCCTTTTCGCTCCGGGAGGCGGCCGTCACCTTTCCACGTCCGCTGGTTTACGCTCAGTGGCGAGATGAGCGACGAGAAGACCGCGGCCGAGTCCGACCGGAAGATCCGGGTCGTGGTCGCCAAGCCGGGGCTCGACGGGCACGACCGTGGAGCGAAGATCATCGCTCGGGCTCTGCGCGACGCCGGCATGGAGGTGATCTACACCGGCCTCCATCAGACGCCCGAGCAGATCGCGGCGACGGTGATCCAGGAGGACGCCGACGCGGTCGGCCTCTCGATCCTCTCGGGCGCTCACATGACCCTGGTCCCGAAGGTGGTCGAGTTGCTTCGCGAGCAGGGGGTCGAGGACGTGGTCGTCGCGGTGGGGGGGACGATTCCCGCCGATGATGCGCCGGAGCTGAAGAGGCTCGGCATCGCCGAGGTTTTCACCCCGGGGGCTGCCACCGATGAGATCGTCGACTTCATCCGCAGCGCGATCGACGAGCGCCGCACCCTGGCCGCGCAGGCGTCCTGAGGCGTGCTCGGTGGGCCATCGGCCGTGTTTGAGCGGTTGACTGCCGGGAAACCGCTGATTGACTGGTCAGTCAGCTGGCTATGACTCGCTAATATGCGGCGCGCTCCTCGACCGAAGGAGGGACCCACTTGAAGATCTGCTGTCTCGTGAAAGAGGTTCCGGACGCCGCGGTGCAGAAGCGGATCGACGCGTCGACGATGCGGCTCGACCGCTCCGGCGAGAAGAACCTCAACCCGTTCGACACGCACGGCATCGAGGCCGCGATGCAGATCCGGGAGGGCGGCGCGGTCCAGGTGGACGAGATCGTCTCGGTCACGATGGGCCCCGAATCGGCGGTGCGCGCCCTGCACAAGGCCGTGGCGCTCGGCGCCGACCGCTCGGTCCACCTCACCGATCAGGCGCTGGCCGGATCCGACGTCTGCGCGACGGGTTACGCGCTCGCCAAGGCGCTGGAGTCCGAGCAGCCGGACCTGGTGTTGCTGGGCCAGCAGTCCGACGACGGCGAGTGCTACACGATCGGCGCGGTCGTCGCCGATCATCTGAAGATGCCCTCGCTGACCCAGGTGATCAAGATCGACGTCGCCGAGGGCAAGCTCACCTGCGAGCGGCAGGCGGAGTACGGCTACGACACGGTCGAGGTGGCGCTGCCGGCTGTGATCTCGGTCGGCGACGCGATCAACGAGCCGCGCTACCCGAGCCTGAAGGCGATCATGGGCGCCAAGAAGAAGCCCCTGGAGACCTACGCCACCACCGACGTCGGGATCGAGCCGGACCAGGTCGGCGAGGGCGGGTCCAAGACCCAGGTCCTGGCGATCAATCCCCCGCCCGAGAAGGCGTCAGGCGAGATCATCGAGGACGAGGACACGAACGAGACGGTCGACAAGATCGTCGCCTGGCTGGACGAAAGGAAGCTCCTGTAATGCCTGGGATCCTGGTCTACGCCCTCCACGACGACGAGGGCAACTTCAACAAGAACTCCCTGGGCGCGATCTCCGAGGCCGCCAAGCTCGCAGGCGAGCTCGGCGCCGAGGCCGGCGCGGTGGTCGTCGGCGAGATCGCCGACGATGCCTGCGCCGCCCTGGGCGCCTACGGCGCCGCCAAGGTCTACCGCGCGAAAGCCGCCCCCGAGGGCCTCGCCCAGCCGATCGTCGACGTGATGGCGAAGGTGATCGCCGACGAGGGCTACTCCTACGCGCTGTTCGGCGGCGGCCTGCTCGGCTTCGAGATCGGCGCCGGGCTCACCGCGCGGCTGAACGCGGGCGTGACGATGGAGGTCACCGAGGTCAAGGTCTCCGACGGCAAGCTGATCGCCGAGAGGCCGGTGCTCCAGGACTCCGCCATCGTCGACGTGGGCTACGTCGGGGAGCCGGGGATCATCATCGGCCGCCTCAACGCCTTCGATGCCGTCGAGCCTGACGGCGGCTCGGCCGAGGTCGTCGACGTCGAGGTCGAGCTGTCGGAGTGGTCGACGAGGGCCACCATGGTGAAGCGCGGCGAGCAGCGTGGGGAGGACGTCAACATCGAGGACGCCGAGATCCTCGTGGGCGGCGGCCGCGGCCTCGGCGAGGCTGCCAACTTCAAGCTCGCCGAGGAGCTGGCCTCCTCGCTTGGCGGAGCGGTGGCGGCGACCCGCGCCGTGGTCGATGCCGGTTGGTACCCCTACGCGGCCCAGATCGGGCAGACGGGGAAGACGGTGGCGCCGAAGCTCTATCTGGCGGCCGGGATCTCGGGCGCGATCCAGCACAAGGTCGGCATGCAGAGCTCCGAGAACATCCTGGCGATCAACAAGGACCCGAACGCGCCGATCTTCGAGTTCTGCGATCTCGGCGTGGTGGGCGACCTGCACAAGATCCTGCCGAAGCTGACCGAGGCCGTAAAGGCGAAGAAGGGCCGTGACAGGTGACAGGTGACAGGTGACAGTCACGGCCCTGAGCCCTGAAAGCTGAACCTGACGCCTGAGACCTGACGCCTGAGATGCCAATAGCGCCAGCAGAATTTCCACCGCCGGTCGACTCCGCAAGCGAGTTCGTCGCCGCGCCGTCCGATCCGGAGGCGATCGAAGTCGGGATCGCGATCGTCGGCGGCGGGCCGGCCGGCCTCGCCTGCGCGATCAAGATCATGCAGCTGCTCGAGACCGAGCCCGAGCTGGCCGAGGCGCTCGGCGAGGTCCCCGTCGCCGTGATCGAGAAGGGCAAGGTCGCGGGCGCGCATCTGCTCTCCGGGGCGAACATGCGCCCCTCCGCGATGCGGGAGCTGTTCCCCGACCTGGACCCGTCGGAGTGGCCGGTCTACCAG
Source organism: uncultured Actinomycetes bacterium (assembly GCA_963760665.1). Lineage (GTDB taxonomy): Bacteria > Actinomycetota > Thermoleophilia > Solirubrobacterales > 70-9 > AC-56. Next base: position 216,625 of record CAVXDS010000006.1, on the reverse strand, counting down.
GAGGTCACCAAGGACGCCGTCTATCTGCTGACCCGCAAGCGGGCGATCCCGCTGAAGCCGATGCCGCCCAACTTCCGCAACCACGGCAACTACGTCACCTCGATCGCCAAGCTCGGTCGCTTCCTCGGCGAGAAGGCCGAGGAGGCGGGCGTCTACCTGCTGACCGAGACGGCCGCCGACAAGCTGCTCGTCTCCGACCGGATCGTCCGCGGCGTGCGCTCGGGCGACAAGGGGCGTGGACGCGACGGCGAGGAGCTGGCGAACTTCGAGCCGGGCTCTGACGTGATCGCCAAGGCGACCGTGCTGGCGGAGGGCACCCAGGGCCACCTGACCGGCGCGGCGATCGATTACTTCGGCCTGGAGGGCCTGCTCCCGCAGCGCTGGGAGCTCGGGGTGAAGGAGGTTTGGGAGGTCCCCAAGCCACTCGACCGCGTCATCCACACAATGGGCTGGCCGCTTCGAAAGGCCGCCAAGCGCAACGAGTTCGGCGGCAGCTTCATCTACCCGATGGGCGAGGACAAGGTCTGCATCGGGTTGGTGGTCGGGCTCGATTACACGGACGCGACCTTCTCCGTGCACGACTCTCTCCAGGAGCTCAAGACGCACCCGTTCGTGCGCAGGATCCTCGACGGCGGCAAGCGGGTGGGCTGGGGCGCGAAGACGATTCCCTCCGGCGGCTACTGGGCGTTGCCGCGCACCCTGGCGGTGCCCGGAATGGTGATCGCCGGCGATGGCGCCGGGATGGTCAACGTCCCCGAGCTGAAGGGCATCCACTACGCGATGCACGCCGGCATCTACGCGGCCGAGGCGATCGTCGAGGCGCTGAAGTCGGACTCCGTCAACTTCGACGCCTACGACCAGAGGGTCCGGGGCAGCCTGATCGGCGACGACCTGTACAGCTCGCGAAACATGCGCCAGCCGTTCTCGCACGGCTTCTTCGTCGGCGGCGCCGTTGCCAGCCTGATGACGATCACCCGTGGCGCCTTCCCCGGCGGACGCTGGCACCAACACCCGGACGCCGAGGAGTCGATGCAGATCAACGGGGCCGCCTCCCGATACCCGAAGCCCGACAACAAGTACCTGTTCGACAAGCTGTCCTCGGTGTTCGCGTCGGGCAACGCGACCCGCGACGACGCGCCCAACCACATCCGAGTCCAGCCCCGCGTTCCACGGGAGGTCGCCCAGACGTGGGTCTCGATGTGCCCGGCCCAGGTCTACGAGATCCCGGAGGAGCAGCTCGGAAACGGCGCCGCGGCCGTCGACTTGAACATCACCCCGTCGAATTGCATCCAGTGCGGTGCGATCACCGCCAAGGGCGGGCGCCTGACCCCGCCCGAGGGTGGCGACGGGCCGCTTTACCAGGAGACGTAGGTCGGGCCCTCAGTCGGCCGTCCCGGCCCCGGAAGTCTCTCGGACGAAGCCCCCGATCAGCTCGGCGAGGCGCTCGGGCTGATCCTCGGAGACGAACGTGCGAGAGGCTTCGATCCGGACCAGCCGCGCGTCGGGGATCGCCGCCGCGAGGCGCTCGCCGTAGGTGAGCTTGAAGAAGCGGTCCTCGGGCGCCCAGGCGATCAACGCGGGGCGGTCGAAGTCGCGGAGCCTTTCCGCCGCCTCGAGGGTGTAGCGGTTCGAGATCGCCTTGAGGAATTTGATCGCGTCGCGACGCACGCCCCGGTTGGAGAAGAACGGCCGTAGCCATGAGTCGATCACCTGAGGATCGATCGAATCAGGGGAGATCAGAAGTCCGAAGCCGAGCGGGCTTCGCTGTACGGCGCCCAGACGCGCCGGCTGGAGCAGGGCCGTGAGCAGCCCGGGCACGTGCGCCGCGTACTGCATCGGCCGGAAGGCCGGAGGCAGGAAGTTCTCATAGGCGTCGCATGGCGTCAGCACCAGCCGCCCGAGCCGTCCCGGATGCTCGGTCGCGACCAGTTGGCAGATCGCGCCCCCGGTGTCGTTGCCGATCAGGGTCACGTCCTCGAGCTCCAGCGCCTCGATCAAGTCGGCCACGATCCGCGCGACGCCGGGAGGCGAGAGATCCGCGTCCGGGCTCATCGGCAGGCGGTGGGAGCCGAGCGGGAGGTCCGGGACGACGCAGCGGAACTCGCCCTCCAGCAGCGGGGTCACCTTCCGCCACAGGGTTCCGTCCACGAGCAGCCCGTGAATGAACACGAGCGGCTGGCCGGCGCCGGTGTCGCGGTAGCGGATCGTGCCCGCAGCGAGGCGGACCTCTTGCGGAGCGCGGTCAAGCTGGGCCATCTGTCCCCTTGCCGACCTCCTCTTCCGAACCCTGGGCCGGATCGCCGGCGCTGTAGGAATGAGCGCCGGCGCCCGCCAGGGCACCGCCCTCGACGATCAGATACTCCTCGCGCAGCGGCCGGCCGTCGAAGAAGCACTCGAGGATCTCGCGCGTTCCGGCCGCGTAGCGGGCCTGGGCCGAGAGGCTCGTTCCGGAGATGTGCGGAGTCATTCCGTGGTGGGGCATCGACCGCCAGGGATGGTCTCGCGGAGCCGGCTGAGGGAACCAGACATCACCGGCGTAGCCGGCGAGCTGTCCGCTCTCGAGCGCTCGCACGATCGCATCGCGGTCGCAGATCTTGCCGCGAGCGGTGTTCACGAGGTAGGCGCCACGCTTCATCTTGCCGATCAGCTGGTCGTCGAACAGGTGCTCGGTTTCGGGGTGAAGTGGCGCGTTGATCGTCACCACGTCGCAGGTCTCGACCAGCGACTCGACCGTCGGGTGGTAGGTGACGCCCAAATCCGCTTCCACCGTGTCCGGGAGGCGATGTCGATCCGTGTAGTGCAGCTCGACCTCGAACGGCTTCAGGCGCCGCAGCACCGCCGAGCCGATGCGCCCGGCGCCGACGGTGCCCACCTGCATCCCCTCGACGTCGTAGGAGCGCGACGCGCAGTCGGCGATGTCCCAGCCGCCGTCGATCACGACGCCGTAGGACGGGATGTAGTTGCGCACCAGGGCCAGGATCATCATCACCACGTGCTCGGAGACGCTGATGCTGTTGCTGTAGGTGACTTCGGCGACCGTCATCCCGCTGTCTATCGCGGCCTCAAGATCGACGTGATCAGAGCCGATGCCCGCCGTGATAGCCAGCTTCAGGTTGGGGGCCTTGGCGATCCGCTCCGCGGTCAGATAGGCGGGCCAAAACGGCTGGGAGATCACCACCTCGGCCTTGGGGAGCTCGCGCTCGAAGACCGAATCGGGCCCATCCTTGTCCGAGGTCACGATCAACTCGTGCCCGCGCTCCTCGACGAACTTCCTCAGCCCGAGCTCGCCCGAGACGCTGCCCAGAAGCTCGCCCGGAGTGAAGTCGATTCGCTCCGGGGTGGGTGTGGTCTGCCCGTCCCAGTAGCGCTCGATCTTGGGGATTTCGTCGCGAGGATAGGCCGGCGGATAACCGTCGACGGGATCGTCGTATAGAACGCAGAGAATATTCGACATGCTCGAAGCCTCCGGTTGAATCGTGGGAGCGTGAGTTGTGGTCGCCGAGGGGCAGTCTCGCATGCGCTGACGGTGTGCCGAGGTCTGATCGAGGCCCCGCGAGCCGCCGCTAACATCAGTGGTGATGAAGACCGACATCCACCCCGAGTATGTGCTCGCCCACGTCCGCTGCGCGTGCGGGAACGAGTTCTATACGCGCTCCACGAAGCCGGAGCTGCACGTGGAGATCTGCTCGGCGTGCCATCCGTTCTACACCGGCAAGCAGAAGCTCGTCGACACGGGTGGCCGGGTCGAGCGCTTCAAGCGTCGCGCGGCACGGAGCAAGCGCTAGCCCGCCGGGTGGTGGGGTAGCGGGGGTGCCGGGAATGAAAGCTACGCCTAGGCGCCGGCGATGAAGTTGACGGTGACCGAACGGGTCCAGAGCCCTCGGTCCGCGGACGGCGCGGCCGCGTTCGACGGGCGGCCCCAACTCGCGGAGGCGCGGATGCCGGACGGCCTGCCGGTGGCCAGCCGCGACGCGCCCGTGGGCGGCCAGGCGGTGCTCGAGGGCGTGATGATGCGCGGCGTCTCGACCTGGGCGGTGGCCGTGCGAAAGCCGGACGGAACGGTCCAGGTGACCTCGGAGCCGCTGGTCTCGTGGGCGAAGCGCAACCGGGCGCTTCGCTGGCCGGTGATCCGCGGGGTGGTGGCGCTGGCGGAGTCGCTTCGGATCGGCTTCCGGGCACTGGCGATCTCGGCCAACGCGCAGATCGAGCCTGAGGACGGACAGGAACCGGAGCCGATCGGCGGCTTCGTCTGGGGCGCCACGGTGGCGCTGTCGCTGATCCTCGCGATCGGCCTCTTCTTCGTCATCCCGGTGGGGGCGACCAGCCTGATCAAGGACCAGCTTGGATCTTCGCTTTTGTTCTGGCTGGTCGAGGGGATTCTCCGCACCACGATCTTCATCGGCTACATCGTCGCGATCAGCCGCCTGCGCGACCTGCGGCGCGTGTTCGAGTACCACGGCGCCGAGCACAAGACGATCTCCTGCTATGAGGCGGGCGACCGGCTGACGCCGGCGCGCGCCGAGCTCTACTCGCGCCTCCACCCGCGCTGCGGGACGAGCTTCCTGTTGGTGGTGATGGTGGTCGCGATCTTCGTCTTCGCCCCGCTCGGCCTGCCGGCCTGGTACTGGCTGCTGGCCTCGCGGATCCTCGGCATCCCGCTGATCGCCGGCATCTCGTATGAGGTCATCAAGTGGGCGGGGCGAAACCGCCGCAAGCGCTGGGTGCGCACGCTCATGTGGCCCGGCCTGATGTTGCAGAACCTGACCACGCGCAAGCCGGACCGCGACCAGCTTGCGGTCGCGATCGCCGCGCTGGAAGCCGTGCTGGCGGTGGAGAGCCCCGAGCAGGCGGCGAAAGCCGGCGCGATCGAGATCGTCGCCTAACGGGCCGACTGGCGAGAAAGTGGCGGATAGCGCCACTTTCTCGCCATCCGCGCTCGGGAGGCGCCTAGGACTCGCAGTTGACCACGGGGCCCGTGCCGGGGCCCTGGTCGCAGCTGTCGATGTCGGGGCCGCCGTTCAGAGCGTCGTTGCCGGGGCCGCCCAGCAGGTCGTCGTTGCCGGCGTTGCCGAAGATCCGGTCGCGGCCCGGCAGGCCCCGGAGCCTGTCGTCGCCTCCGCCGCCGCGGATCACGTCGCGACCGCTCCCGGTGTCGTCGCCGGCGATGTCATCGTTGCCTGAGCCGCCCTTGAGGAGGTCGCGGTGGGAGTCGTTGACGTAGCCGGTGCCGTTCATCCGGTCTTTTCCCGGCCCGCCGATCGACTTCTCCCCGCCGATCATCCGGTCGCGCCCGGATCCGCCGAGCAGTACGTCGCCGACCTCGCCGCGGCGCCCGTCGAGGAAGTCCCTGCCGCTGCCGCCGACGATCTTGTCGCCGCCGTTGTAGCCGTGGAGCTCGTCGTTTCCGCTGCCGCCGTCGAGGAAGTCGTCGCCGTTCCCGGTGTCGAGCGTGTCGTTGCCGCCCTGGCCGCACACGTAGTCGACCCCGTTGCCGGCCGCCACCGTGTCGTTGCCCCCGCCGGCGACGATCACGTCGGTGCCGGTGGTGCCGTGGATGGTGTCGTTGCCCGCGCCGCGGACGATCGTGGCCGCGTGCCCGAAGCACGAGCTCCCGGCGCCGGACTCGCTGGGCAGCGCCAGCGCGGTCGCCGTGAGCGCCGCGGTCAACGAGGCCAGAACCGCGACTCGGACGCGGGGTCGAGGGGATCGTTCGCTGATTGCCGCAGCTTCCCACGTGAGGTCCGCGAACACAACCCTTCCAAGTGTGATTTCAGGCACACGCCGCGGGCCGCGAAGCCTCTCCCTCAGCCGTCACACTAGGAGGCATGATCGAGGAGCTGGTCGACCAGATCGAGGGTCGCTTCGCGGAGCTGGAGCGCCAGATGTCGGACCCGGCGGTGATCGCCGACCGCGAGCGCTACGCCGAGGTGGGGCGTGAGTACCGCGATCTCGAGCCGGCGCACGAGCTGGCACGCGAGTACGCGAAGCTCAGCGACGATCTCGAGGGAGCCACCGAGATGCTCGCCGAGGACGGCGACGACCCGGAGCTGCGCAAGCTGGTCGCCGACGCACCGGGGCGGCTCGAGCAGCTCGGCGAGCAGATCCGCCTGGCGATGGTCGAGCGCGACCCGAACGACTCCAAGAACGTCCTGGTCGAGATCCGCGCCGGGACGGGCGGCGACGAGGCGGCTCTGTTCGCGGGCGACCTGTTCAAGATGCTGACTCGCTACGCGGAGCAGGGTGGCTTCGCAACCGAGGTCTTGTCCTCCTCCCCGGCCGAGGTAGGCGGCTTCAAGGAGGTGACCTTCGCCGTCAAGGGCGATGGCGCCTATTCGATCTTCAAGTACGAGGGCGGAACCCATCGCGTGCAGCGGGTGCCGAAGACGGAGTCGCAGGGGCGGATCCACACCTCGACCGCGACCGTCGCGGTGCTTCCCGAGGCCGAGGAGGTCGAGGTCGCGATCGACCCGAACGAGCTCCAGGTGGACGTCTACCGCTCCTCCGGCCCCGGCGGACAGTCGGTGAACACCACCGACTCCGCCGTGCGGGTGACGCACAAGCCGACCGGGATCACCGTCTCGATGCAGGACGAGAAGTCCCAGCTCCAGAACCGCGACAAGGCGATGCGGGTGCTGCGCGCCCGCCTTTACGACCAGAAGCTGGCCGAACAGCAGGCCGAGATCGCCTCCGAGCGCCGCTCGCAGGTGGGCTCCGGCGAACGCTCGGAGAAGATCCGGACCTACAACTTCCCCCAGGGGCGGGTCACCGACCACCGGGTCAAGCTCACGGCACACAACCTCGACCAGGTGCTGGCCGGCGACCTGCACGAGTTCACCGACGTGCTCGCGGCCGAGGAGAAGCGCCGGCGCCTCGAGGCGCAGGCGGCCGAGGCCGCGTCCTGACGGGAGCCACGGTGACCGTGGGATCGGTGCAAGAGGCGCTCGCCGCGGCAGCGGATGCACTGGCGGCCGCGTCGGTCGAGATGCCGCGCTTCGACGCCGAGGTCCTGCTCGCCGAGGCGACAGGATGGGATCGGGCGAGGCTGGCGGCCGAGCCGGAGGCGGAGATTGACGCGGCGGCGGCGCGGCGCTTCGGTGAGATGGTGCGACGCCGGGTTCGCCGCGAGCCGGTCGCCTACATCCTCGGTCGCAAGGGCTTTCGCGGGCTCGAGCTCGCGGTCGACGGCCGCGCCTTGATCCCGCGCCCGGAGACGGAGCTCCTGGTCGAGATCGCGCTGGAGCTCGATCCCCGCACGGCGCTCGACGTCGGCACGGGGTCCGGCGCCGTGGCGCTGGCGGTCGCGGACGAGCTGCCCGAGTGCGAGGTGACCGGGACCGATACCTCGCCGGCCGCGCTTGATCTGGCGCGGGAAAACTCCCAACGGCTCGGGATCGACGGCCGCGTCCGGTTCGAGCGCGGGACGGTGCCTGACGGCCGGCGGTTCGACCTGGTGCTCGCGAACCTCCCCTACGTCGGCGAGGACGAGTGGCAGCGCCTGGCGCCGGAGATCACCCGCTACGAGCCGCGCGAGGCCCTGGTGGCCGGCGCGGACGGCGTCGAGGCGATCGCCTCCACCGTCCCGGCGGCCCTCGCCGCATTGGAGCCGGGCGCATCGCTGGCCCTGGAGGTTGGCGCGGGTCAGGCCGGCACGGTCGCTGAGCTCCTGGTCGATCTCGGCTTCCGCCAGGTCGAGGGGCGCCCGGACCTCGCCGGGATCGCCCGGGTGGTCCTCGCCAGTCAGTGACCGCAACGATCTCGATCGCCAACGACGGAGCCGACGGTGGCACGCCAGGCGCTGGAGCGCTGCGTCGCCGAGGGAGGCGTCGCGGTCTTCCCGGCGGACACGCTGTACGGGCTGGGCTGCGACCCATCGAGCGCGGCGGCGATCGAGCGTATTCACTCGCTGAAGGGCCGCGACGAGGGCAAGCCGTCGGCGGTGATGTTCTTCGCGCCGCTGGCCATGCGCGAGCTGCTGGCCACGCTGGGGCCGCGGACGCGCGACGCGCTCGGGGCGCTGCTCCCCGGGCCCGTGACCCTGGTGGTCGACAATCCCCAGCGCCGCTACCCGCTCGCCTGCCGCGATCACCCCGAGCGTCTGGGGATCCGCCTGATCGACGGCCCCCTCGGCGGCGTCCGCTGCCCGATCTTCCAGACCAGCGCCAACCGCAGCGGCGAGCCGGCGCCGAACCGCTTCGAGGACATCGATGCGGAGATCCTGGCCGGCGCCGACCTGGCGATCGACGGCGGAGAGCTGATCGGTACGCCCTCGACGGTCGTGGATCTGACCGCGCTCGACTCGGACGGCTCCTGGAGCGTGCTCCGGGAGGGGGCCGATCGAGCGCCGCCGAGCTCGACGCTCAGGCTGGGTGAGCCCCACTGACGTGACGCGTCTCGACAGGTGGGCCGAATTTCGTTGCGTATCGACAAGAAATTCGGCCCACGTCGGGGGTGGCGCTTGGGTGGTGCTTGGGGGTGGTGCGTGGGACCAGGCCTAGCGCTCGAGACCGGCCGCCTTCAGCGCCTCCTCGTGGGTTGCGTATGCCCATCCGCGGCGCAGCTTCCCGTCCCGCGCCTCGATCAGCCAGCCGATCGGTGAGCTGACCTCGGCCCCGCTCTCCCTGCCGCGGCCCCGGAGCGTCCCCAGGCCGAGCACCCGGTCGCCGAGATCACGAATCTCGCCCACCTCGGCGTGCATCTCCCTGAACATCGAGTCGATGTCCCGAAACCATTCCCGAATGCCGTCGTGGCCCGTGTATCCGGTCTCCCCCTCCACCCGAGAGCTGAAGAAGGGATGCCATTCGCAGTCCGGCTCGCAGCGGGCGACGAACGACTCCGGATCCCGCCGGTTGTAGGCATCGACCCCGATCTCGAACAGCTCGACGTTCGGGCTCGCCTCGTCAGGGCCTCTCAGGGCCTCTCTGCCGCCGCGTCCAGCGCCTCGTCGAGGGTGGCGAAGACCTCGACCCTCATGGCCCTGACGGTCCCGGAGCGTCCACGTCATGACGAACTCCTGCCTTGCCTCGATCCCCGTCGTACGGCCTCGCGCCGTCAGGGTCACCGGGACGATCACGCGCCCTCCGGCCGCGCGGAACTCCCTCGGCTCGAACCGAATCTCGTCCATCGCGTCGTAGAAGGAGTCGAAGTAGCGACGGACTCCATCGGGTCCCCGGTAGGTGTCGGGCTCGGCTGCGAGGCCCGGGGGCGTGGTGACCTCGAACTCGGGGTGGATGAGCGGCATCAAGCCCTCCACGCCCCGTTCGCGGAGCGCCTCGTAGCCCGCCCGGACCAGTGCGATGTCGTCCTCGGACACGACGCCAGGGTAGTAGCTGTCGGCCTGGCGGCGTAACGTCTGTCAACCTCCGGCCCGACGATCGAAGGAGACGATTTGACCGACCTCCCCGACGACTTTCAAGCCGCCTCGCTTGCCGAGGTCGACCCGGCGATCGCCGAGGTCCTGCGCCGCGAGCTTCATCGCCAGCAGTCGACGCTGGAGATGATCGCCTCGGAGAACTTCGTCCCCCAGGCGGTGCTCGAGGCGACGGGATCGGTGCTCACCAACAAGTACGCCGAGGGCTACCCGCGTCGTCGCTACTACGGCGGCTGCGAGGAGGTGGACGTGGCCGAGCAGCTGGCGATCGACCGAGCCACGGAGCTGTTCGGGGCAGAGCACGTGAACGTGCAGCCACACGCCGGGGCGCAGGCGAACAACGCGGCCTACATGGCGATGCTCGAGCCGGGCGACACGATCATGGGGATGGCGCTCGACCACGGCGGCCATCTGACCCACGGGATGAGGCTGAACGTGTCGGGGAAGCTGTATGAGGTCGTCGCCTACCACGTGCGCCGCGAGGACCTGCTCTGCGACATGGAGGAGGTCGAGCGGCTGGCGCACGAGCACCGGCCGAAGGTGATCGTCGCCGGCTGGTCCGCCTACCCACGGCAGCTCGACTTCGCGGCCTTCCGAGAGATCGCCGACGCAGTGGGCGCCCGCCTGATGGTCGACATGGCTCACTTCGCCGGGTTGGTGGCCGCCGGCGAGCATCCGAACCCGGTGCCGCACGCCGACGTGACCACGACCACCATCCACAAGACGCTCTGCGGCCCGCGCAGCGGGATGATCCTGTGCACCGAGGAGCTCGCCAAGGACATCGACCGTTCCGTCTTCCCCGGCCAGCAGGGCGGGCCCCTGATGCACGTGATCGCCGCCAAGGCCGTGGCGCTGCGGATCGCGTCCTCAGAGCCCTTCCGTGCCCGCCAGCGGCAGACGATCGCCAACGCCAGGGCGTTCGCCGACGAGCTGATCGCCGGCGGTGTGTCGGTGCTGACCGGCGGCACGGACGTGCACCTGGTGCTCGTCGACCTGGGGCCCACCGGTCTGGACGGCAAGACGGCGGAGAGCCGCCTGGAGGACGTCGGGATCACGGTGAATCGCAACGCGATCCCGTTCGACGAGCGCCCGCCGATGAACCCGTCCGGCCTGCGAATCGGGACGCCCGCGCTGACCACCCGCGGCCTGGTCGAGGACGACATGCGCGAGATCGCCCGGGTGATCTGCATCGCCCTGTCGGACCGCTTCGAGGCCGAAAGCGACGCCCTGCTCGAGCGCACCACCGCCTTGATGGAGCGCTATCCCCTGTACCCCCAGCTCTCCGCGACGCCCGGTGTAGGCGCCCCCCTCACCGCGCGCCGCCCCGAACAGGCACCGAGAGAGGAGAAAGCCGCGCGGTCGGGCCAGGCGACGAGAGGTCACTTGACCCCGCTATAGGGGGAAAAACGTCACCTTCGCCCGGTGCGCGATCGCCTGCCCCGACTACCCTGGCGGCGCCATGCAGCTCGACGTCGACCTCGAGCGAGTGCCGCTCGGCGAGGGGCCGACTCCCGTGTGGGAGCTGACCCGGTTGGGCCAGGAGCGAGGTCAAGGCGCCAATCTGGATCAAGGACGACGGGGCCTACAGCGCCTTCGGCGGCAACAAGGCGCGGAAGCTCGAGTGGCTGCTCGCCGACGCCCGTCGCCGGGGCAAGCGGACGATCCTCACCGGCGGGGCGGTGGGCACCAATCATGGCCTGGCCACGGCGCTGTTCGCCCGCCGGCTCGGGATGCGGACCGTGCTCGTGCTGGTGCCTCAGCCGGCCAGCGAGCACGTACGGCGCCAGCTGGAGCGGATCCGCTCGAGCGGCGCCGAGCTCCATTTTCCGCGGGGCGTGTGGCGAGCCTACGCGCTTGCCGCCTGGCTGATGGTCGGGCGGGCCAGCCCGCCCGCGAACCTTCCCTACTTCCTGCGCCCCGGGGGATCCGTGCCGCTGGGCTGCGTCGGCTACGTCCAGGCGGCGTTCGAGCTTGCCGATCAAATCGAGGCCGGCGAGCTGCCGGAGCCCTCGCACGTCGTCGTTGCTCTCGGCAGCGGCGGGACCGCCGCCGGGTTGGTGGCGGGGCTGAGGCTTGCGGGCCTGAGCTCGCGCCTCGTGGGCATCCTGGTCAACGACCTGGTCCGGGTCGACGAGCGAACCGTCGCCAGGCTCGCTCGCCGCACCCTGCGCCTGCTGCGCGACCGGGGCGCCAGCGCCCGCGAGGTCGAGGTCGCCGCCGCCGACGTCCAGGTCGAGCGCGGTTGGCTGGGCGATGGCTACGGCCACTCGACGCCGGCGGCGGATCGCGCCACCGAGCTGTTGGGCGAGCGCGAGAACATCGTGCTGGATCCCGTCTATACGGCCAAGGCCGTGGCGGCGATGCTCGAGCTCAATCGGCGCGGCGCCTTCGGTCCGGGGCCGGTGCTCTACTGGCACACATACGGTCGGCCGGAGGACTAACGCTAGCCTCGTCGGGATTCGGATGAGAGTCTGGGTGGACATGAGCGCGCCGGCGCACGTGCTCGTGCTCCGGCCGATCATCGAGCGCTTGCGTGAGGCGGGTCACGAGGTTGAGGTCACCTCCCGCGAGTACACGCAGACGCAGGAGCTGCTCGAGCTCCACGGCATCGATCACACGCCGATCGGGCGCCACGGCGGAGCCTCCCGGGCCCGGAAGCTGGGCCGCCTTTTGCAGCGCACCCCGATGATGCGTCGGTTCGGCAGGGGCCGGGGGTTCGAGCTGGCCGTCGCACACGGCTCCTACGACCTCGCGATGGCGGCCAGGTCGCTCGGCATCCCCGAGGCGAACATGCACGACTACGAGTTCGCGGTCACCCAGCACCGGATCGCGTGCCGGCTGGCAACCCGCGTGATCTTTCCCGATTCCGTCCCCGCGGAGCGGCTGCGGCGGTTCGGAGTGGGGCCCGAGAAGCTGTTCCAGTATCCGGGCTTGAAGGAGGAGTACTACCTGGCCGACTTCGAGCCCGACCCCGGTGTGCTCGAGCGGCTCGGCGTCGATACGCAGCGAGTGGTGGTCATCGTCCGGCCCCCGCCCGACATCTCGCTGTACCACCGCAAGTCGAACCCGCTCTTCCCCCAGGTCCTCTCCCATCTCGGAAACGACCCGCAGGTTCACGCCGTCGTACTGCCCCGCACCGACGCTCAGCGAAGCTACGTCAAGAGCCTCGACCTGACGTCCGTCATCGTCGCCGAACGGACGGTCGAGGCGCAGAGCCTGGTCGCGCTGGCCGACCTGGTCGTCTCGGCCGGTGGAACGATGAACCGCGAGGCGGCGGCCCTGGGCACCCCGGTCTACACCACATATGGAGGAAGGCTCGGAGGCGTCGACGAGGCGCTGATCCGGTCCGGGCGCCTCCGCCCGCTGACCGACCCCAGGGCGCTGGAGCTGAACAAGCGAAGCGCCGGCGACGGTCAGGCCGTGCGCCGCGACCCGGCCCTGCTCGTCGACCTTATCCTTGGCACGGTCGAGTGAAGGCATCCCCCCGTATCGCCGAATCCGCGCCCGCCGCCCCGGCGCCGGCTTCCTCCGAGTCGCTGGCCGAGCAGTACAGGCGGATCGCGCACGCCGACGAGGGCCGCCCGATCGACTTCGTCCTTCGCTCGCTCGACCTGGGGATCGCGGGCGTTGCCCTGATCGTTCTCTCGCCGATCGTCGCCGTGATGTCGCTGGCCATCCTGGTGGGGTCGGGGAGGCCGATCCTGTACCGGGGCGAGCGCGTGGGGCGCGCCGGGCGAGTCTTCACCATGTACAAGCTCCGGACCCTGGTGCCGGGTGCCGAGGACCGCCTCGGCCCCTACCTCGAAGTCGAGCTCTCGCGCCGCACGGAGTCGGAGGTGACCTCGGTCGGAAGAGCGCTGCGAGCAACCCATCTGGACGAGATCCCGCAGCTTTGGAACGTGCTGCGCGGAGACATGAGCATGGTCGGCCCGCGACCGATCCGCCCGCCCTTCTTCGCCGAGTTGTGCGAGCGCATCCCGCAGTACTGGCAGCGGCTCGTGATCCGCCCCGGCGTCACCGGCTTCGCGCAGACACGGATGACCCGCGAGGAATCGTGGGCCGACAAGCTCGCCCACGACATGGAGTACATCGCAGATCGCTCGGTTCGGCTGTACCTGCGTGTTCTGGCGGCGACCGCGTCGAGGGTGGCGGTCAGGATGGCCGGCGGCAGCCACAATCGCGGCGACCGTTAGCCGGCCGACGGCTCCAACGTGGCGTGCGGTTGGGGCGCGACGCCACCCGTAGACTGGCCCGCATGTGCGGCATTTGCGGCCTCGTTTGCCTGGACGGAGCCTCCAGCCCGGACCGAGCCGCGCTCGAGGCGATGAACGAAACCATGGTTCACCGGGGGCCGGACAGCGAGGGCACGCTGGTCGACGGGCCCGTGGGCCTCGCCGTGCGGCGGCTCTCGATCATCGACCTGGAGGGCGGCGACCAACCGATCGGCAACGAGGATGGCCGCGTGCAGGTGGTCAACAACGGGGAGATCTACAACTACCGGGAGCTGCGAGCCGAGCTCGAGCGGCGCGGTCACCGGTTCTCGACCCGCAGCGACACCGAGGTGCTCGTGCACCTCTACGAGGAGCGCGGCCCCCGGTTCGTGGAAGCGCTGCGGGGAATGTTCGCCCTCGCCCTGTGGGATTCGCGCCAGCGCCACCTGGTGCTCGCCCGGGATCGGTTCGGGATCAAGCCCCTCTATTACCGGATCGCCGGCCCCACGCTCTCCTTCGGGTCGGAGCTGAAGGCGCTGATGAGCGTGCCGGGTTTTGAGCGCCAGGTGGACCTCGACGCGCTGGAGGCCTTCCTCGCCTTCAATTCGATCCCCGCCCCGCTGACGATCTTCTCGGGCGTGCGCAAGCTGCCCCCCGGCCACATCCTGACCTGGGACGGAGGCGAGCCGCAGGTCGCGCGCTACGCGCGCCCCGGCCCGGTCGCAGCCGCGGACCTGCGCTCCGAGGGGGACGAGGAGCTGGCAGCCGAGCTTCGCGAGCGCCTGCGGGACTCGGTGCGGGCGCACCTGATCGCCGACGTTCCTGTCGGCGTGCTCCTGTCCGGTGGGGTTGACTCCGCGGCGCTCACGGCCCTCGCCGCCAGCGAGAGCTCCGCGCGGGTGAGCACGTTCTCGATCGGCTTCGCGGAGAGCTCGTTCGACGAGCTGTCCGCCGCGAGGGTGGTCGCCGAGCGCTTCGGCACCGATCACCACGAGTTGGTGATCCGACCGGACGCCGCCGAGCTGCTGCCGCGCCTGGTCGAGGCGTTCGACGAGCCGTTCGCCGATTCCTCCGCCCTGCCCACCTACCTGGTCTCGGAGCTCGCCGCCGGCTCGGTCAAGGTGGCGCTGTCGGGAGAGGGCGGCGACGAGCTGTTCGGCGGCTACTACACATACGTCGCCGACCAGATCGCGCCCCGCCTGGCGCCCGCCGCGAAGGCGCTGCGGGGGGTGGTCGAGCGGCTCCCCAGCTCGTCCGCGAAGGTCAGCCTCGACTACAAGGCGAAGCGGTTCGTGCGCGGTGCGCACCTTCCTCCGGTGGAGCGACATCAAGCGTGGAAGGAGATCTTCTCCTCCGACGTCCGGGCGGAGCTGGTGGCCCGCCGCCGAGACGGAGTCTCAGATCCCCTCGACCTGCACCGCGCCCGCTACCGGGAGACCGACGGAGCCGAGCCGCTGGCGCGCCTCCAGGACCTCGACCTCGGGATCTACCTGGTGGACGACCTGCTGGTGAAGACGGACCGGGCCAGCATGGCCCATTCGCTGGAGGCCCGGGTGCCGTTTTGCGACCCGGCGGTCGCCGAGCTGGCGCTCGCCTTGCCGACCTCGAAGAAGGTCCGTGGCTTGGCCAAGAAGCGGCTCTTGCGCCGGGCGGTGGCCCCGCTGCTGCCGCGTTCGATCGCCCGCGCCCGCAAGCAGGGCTTCTCGGTGCCGATGGCGGCCTGGCTACGGGGCGAGCTGGAGCCGTTCGCGCGCCAGGTCCTGGCCGCCGAGACCGTCGGGCGGCACGGATACCTGCGCCCCGATCGGGTGTCCCGACTGGTCGACGCGCATGTCGCGGGCCGTGAGGACCTGAGCCGCCAAATCTGGGGGTTGATGGCCTTCACGCTGTGGGTGGAGCGATACGCGTCCTCCGCGGCGCCGATCCAGGCCTAGACGCATTCGGCGATGCTGGTCAACGGAAGACCCGACGCGATCGATGGCCTGTTCGCCTTTCTCGTGGCGGTGTCGATCGCCTGGCTCCTGGTGCCCCTGACCGAGAGGGCGGCGCGACGGCTGAACGCGATCGATCAGCCACGGGAGCGCAGCATCCACGAGGCGCCGACGCCGAAGCTGGGAGGTCTGGCGATCCTCTGCGGGGTGCTGGTCGCCGGGGTCCTGTTTTTGCCCTGGGCGCCGCTGACCAGGGCGATCCTGGGCGGTGCCGCGCTGATCGCAGCGGTGGGGGTGCTCGACGACATCTTCGACCTGCCCGCCGGTCTGAAGCTCTTGGGGCAGGTCGTCGCCGCGATGATCCCGATCTTCAACGGCGTCTGGGTAAGCGACTTCACGCTGCCCTTCGTGGGTGCCATCCACCTCGACCATGTTCTGTTCCAGCAGGTGCCTCTGCTCGGCAACGTCAGGGTGGGCCACGTTCTGACGGTGCTGGCCTTCGTGGCCGTGATGAACGTGATCAACTTCATCGACGGCGTCGACGGGCTGGCGGCGGGCGTATGCGTGATCTCGGCAGCCACCTTCGCGATCATCGCCCTGTCGCTCGATCGCCCCGGCGCCGGAGTGCTGGCCGCGGCCACCGCCGGCGCGTCGCTTGGCTTCTTGCGGCATGGGTTCCCGCCCGCGTCCAGCTTCATGGGGGATACCGGCTCGAACCTGCTCGGCTACCTGCTCGCCACCGTGGCCGTCCTGGGCGCCTTGAAGACGAACGCCGTGGTCGCTTTATTCTTCCCGTTGATCGTGCTGGCGGTGCCGATCCTGGACGGCGGCTTCGTGATCGCGAAGCGGCTCAAGTACGGGCGTCCCGTGTATGAGGCCGACCGCTCGCACTTCCATCACCGGATGGCCAACATCGGGTTCTCGCAGCGCCGCACGCTGCTCTACCTGTATGGCTGGGCGCTGGTCCTGGCCGGCTTGGCGCTGGCGCTTCGATTCGTCCCCTACAGCGACAACCACGGGCATTTCAACGTCGCCTGGACCGCGGTGATGGCGGCCTGCGGGGTGGCGGCGCTGGCCGCCAGCGTGTACCTGGTGGTCGTGCTCGAGATCCTCAAGCTGCGCCGCTTCCGCCTTCGTCAGCTGGCTGGCTTGCGCGGCCCGGCCGCCCCCCAGGCGGAGGAGGTGGATGCGGGCGTCGCTCGCGAGCTCCAGACGGGCAGCTTCGCCGCCCTCAATCCCGAGACCGGGGAGCTGGAGGCGATCGACCCCGACACGGGGGAGTTCGGGGCGATAGGACAGGGGTGATGCGCTTCAGGGCGACTGATGCTCGCTCGGTGGCGCTTCGAAGCTGCGGACCGCCCCTCATCGAGCGCTTCGCGGCCCGCCACGCACGGCGGCCCGGGAGGGATCGGGGCTGATCGAGGGAGTCCGAAAATACGCAGTTTCGGATATATTCGGCCCGCGCCGCTGGAACCGGCCTGCGCCGGGGCTGAGCGGCTATCTGTTCCTTTGCGCCCGGATCGACCCAATTGTCCCGTCCCGAATTCGACAGCCCAGATGAGCGAGAGTCCCCCCGGCAGAGCGGATGCCGCCGCCGCCGGAAGCCTTCTGGTGGGGGCGATGATCGCCTGCGCGGCGGCCGGGTTCGGACTCGGCTCCCTCGTGGGCCTTGCCGTCCCCGCCGGATTGGTTGGGCTGTTCGCGGGGCTCGTCGTGGGTTTTGCGGTTGTCTACGCTCGCTATAGAAGGATCTAGCGAAGTGGGCGGTGGCGGGCGGACCGCGCTCGCGGTTCGCTACGCGGACTTGGCTTTGCTGGGGCTCGCGTTGCCCGTCTTCCTGCTCGCCGGCTGGCCGCTGCTCGGCTACGCGGTGGCAGCCGCAGCGTGGCTGGCCCAGCGCGGGATCCAGATCGCGGCATTGCGCCGGGTGAGGCGCGCCGAGCAGCGCGGTGAGCGCAGGGCGGCGCTCGGGACGATGGCGGGCGCGACCCTGGGCCGGGTCTGGCTGATCGCGCTCGCGGTGCTGCTGGTCGGGCTGGCCGAGCGTGAGGCGGGGCTCGCGGCGGCTCTGCTTTCGGCAGCGCTGTTCACCGTCTACCTGGGGACCGAGTTCGTCAGCCGGCTGCTCGAGCCGCAGGAGGTCCGCCGATGAGCACTCGCACCAAGGTCCTGCTCGGCGTCGTCACCTACGTCGGGGTGGCCATCCTACTCGTGCTGATCTTCGGCAACTAGGGCAAGAACGAGGAGTTCAAGCCCCAGAACGAGTTCAAGCTCGATCCGTGGCTCAGCATCAAGGTGGGCGGCATCGACTTCAGCATCAACCGGGCGGTCTTCTACCTGGCGCTGGCCTGCGCCCTGACGATCTCGGTCATGGTCTGGGTTGCGCGGCGCATGCAGCAGAAGCCCAACCGCGTGCAGACCGCGGTGGAGCTGGCCTATGACCTGACGCGCAAGAACATCACCGGCGGCAACCTCGAGCAGCGGATGGCGACCAGGTGGTTCCCCTTCCTCGCCACCCTGTTCTTCTTCCTCTGGTTCTCCAACGTGATCGGCTATCTGCCGCTGCCCACCAACACCGCCGAGACGGTCAACATCTTCGGGCTCGAGCTGCCGACCTTCTCGATCTACGCCGCCACGGCCAACATCTCGGTGCCGCTGGCGCTGACGATCGTCGTCTGGATCACCTACAACGTGGAGGGGATCCGCGCCAAAGGCTTTTTCCCCTACTTCAGGAGCTGGCTGCCCCCCGGCCTGGAGGACATGAACCCCTTCGGCAAGGGCCTGATCTTCGTAATCGAGGTGATCTCGCACTTCGTGCGCCTGATCTCCCTCTCGGTCCGGCTGTTCGCCAACATCCTGGCCGGGCACCTGCTGCTGCTCTTCATGGGCGGCGGGTTGGCGGTGCTACTCGGCCTCGCCGCGCTGGGCGCGCTGACCTTTCCGCTGGCCTTCCTGTTCTTCGTCTTGGAGCTCGGTCTAATCGCCACCCTGCAGGCGTTTATCTTCTCGATGCTTACCGCGATCTACATCGGCGGTGCGACCGCCGAACATCACTAAAAAGGAGTCTCTTTCATGGATCTGTTGCTTCCGATTGCCCAGGCCAGCCAAGGAGTCACCGACACCGGCATCACCGACGCCGGCAAGGCGATCGCCCTGGGGGTGGGCGCCGGCCTCGGGTCGATCGGGGCGGGCATCGGCATCGGCATCATCTTCGGCAAGGAGATCGAGTCGGTGGCCCGGCAGCCGGAGATGAAGGACGAGCTGCAGGCCATTCGCTGGCTCGGCTTCGCGCTGACCGAGGCGGTCGCCTTCTACACCTTCATCTTCGGCCTGATCGCCTTCTTCCTCTAGGCCTTGGCCACGCTCGGCGACATAGCCGCGGTTCAGCCGCTCGTGCCGGCCGACGGCGGAGGCAGCTTCCTGGTCTCACCGGCTCTCGGGCTGATGATCTGGACGCTGGCCCTGTTCGGGGTCACGATGTGGGTGCTGAGCAAGGTGGCGTTCCCGCGGATCCAGGAGGCGCTCGACAGGCGCGCGAATGCGATCCGCGAGAGCATCGAGGCAGCCGAGAGGCAGCGCCAGGAGGCCGATCAGCTGCTGGAGGAGTACCGCGAGCGCCTCAAGGAGGCTCGCGAGCAGGCCGAGGACATTGTCGCGCGGGCGCGAAAGGCCGCCGAGGCGGCAACGGGCGAGGCAGTCGCCGAGGGCAAGCAGAAGCGCGAGGAGCTGGTCGCGGCGGCCCGCCGCGACATCGAGACCGAGACCCGCCGCTCCCTCGAGCTGCTCCGCAGGGAGGTCGCCGACCTCACGGTGCTGGCCACTGAGAAGATAACCCGCAAGGCGCTCGACTCCGAGGACCACAAACGGCTGATCGAGGAGGCACTCGACGAAGTCGACTTCTCGGCGCTGGCCGGCAACGGGAATGGGGACAGCCGGTGACTCCGTTCCCGAGCAGACCGCGCCGCACCCGGAGCTGCGGCTCAGGAGGCGGCGCGTAATGGACAAAATCGCTCGCGTGTACGCCGAGGCGCTGTTCCAGGTCGCCAGAGAGAAGGGGAAGCTCGACGCGATCCGCGAGCAGCTGGGCCAGTTCGTCGACGTGCTGCAGGGCGACCGCGACCTGCAGGTCTTCTTCTTCAGCCCCTACTTCTCCTCTGGCGAGAAGCGCGAGGGCCTGGAGCGCGCGATCTCGGGGGCGGATCCCGAGCTGATCAACTTCCTCGAGCTCCTGATCGACGAGCACCGCATGCCGGTCATCTTTCGCATCCGGACCCGGTTCGACGAGCTGTGGGCCAAGGAGAACAAGCTGCTGGAGGTGAGGCTGACCAGCGCGGTGGAGCTCGATCCCCAGATAGTGGACCGTGTCGGCGCCGAGATCGAGCGCCAGACCGGCCACAAGATCGACGTCGAGAGCGCGATCGACGAGGGCATCCTCGGCGGGCTCGTGCTGCGGGTCGGCAATATGGTCCTTGACGCCAGTCTGCGCAACAAGCTGGAGAAGCTGAGAAAGCAAGTCGCCCAGGCGGCTTAGAAGGAGCGAGATCGCGTGGAAATCAAGCCCGACGAGATAACCAAGATCCTCCGCCAGCGGATCGAGGGACTGGAGGCCGAGGCTGCCGACCTCTCCGAGGTCGGGACGGTGCTCTCGGTAGCCGACGGGATCGCTCGGGTCCATGGGCTCGAGAACTGCATGTCGCTCGAGATGCTCGAGTTGCCCCACGACGTCACCGGATTGGCTCTGAACCTCGAGCAGGACAACGTCGGCGCGGTGCTGTTCGGCGAGTGGGACCAGGTCGTCGAAGGCGACACCGTGAAGCGCACCGGAAAGCTGCTCGAGATCCCGGTGGGTGAGGCGCTGTTGGGACGCATGGTCGACCCGCTCGGGCGCCCGCTCGACGACAAGGGCGAGATCCACACCTCGGAGACCCGGCCTGCCGAGTTCAAGGCGCCGGGGGTCGTCCAGCGGCAACCCGTCAACACGCCGGTGCAGACGGGCCTGAAGGCGATCGACGGGATGATCCCGATCGGCCGCGGCCAGCGGGAGTTGATCATCGGCGACCGCCAGACGGGGAAGACCTCGGTGGCGATCGACACGATCATCAACAATCGCGACAAGGACCTGGTCTGCATCTACGTGGCGATCGGGCAGCGGATGGCGACCGTCGTCCAGGTGATGGAGCTGCTCGACGAGCATGGGGCGATGGAGAACACGATCATCGTCGCCGCGCCTGCCGACGAGGCCGCCCCGATCAAGTACATGGCCCCGTACGCGGGCTGCGCGATGGGCGAGCACCTCCTCTACGACGGCAAGGACGCGCTCTGCGTCTACGACGACCTCACGAAGCACGCCTTCGCCTACCGGCAGATGTCGCTGCTCCTGCGCCGGCCCCCGGGCCGCGAGGCCTATCCCGGAGACGTCTTCTACCTCCACTCGCGCCTGCTCGAGCGGGCCGTGAGGCTGAGCGACGAGCTCGGGGGCGGCTCGCTGACCGCCTTGCCGATCATCGAGACCCAGGCGAACGACGTTTCCGCCTATATCCCCACCAACGTGATCTCGATCACCGACGGCCAGATCTTCCTCGAGTCGGACCTCTTCTACAAGGGCAACCGGCCGGCGATCAACGTCGGGATCTCCGTCTCGCGCGTCGGCGGCGACGCGCAGCGAAAGGCCATGAAGAAGGTGGCCGGGAAGCTGCGGCTCGACCTCTCCCAGTACCGCGACCTGGAGGCGTTCGCCCAATTCGGCTCCGAGCTCGACCCGGAGACCCAGAGGGCGCTGGCCCGCGGCGAGCGCCTGGTCGAGATGCTGAACCAGAAGGAGCGCCAGCCGCTCTCGGTCGCCGAGCAGGTCGCCTCGATCTACGCCGGCACCGGCGGCTACCTGGACCGGATCAAGACCGAGCGGGTCCCCGACTTCCTCGATGGTCTGCTGTCGCGCCTGCGCTCCGAGAAGTCCGACCTGATGAAGCGGATCGACGAGACCGGTGAGCTCTCGGACGAGGACGAGAAGGAGCTCGGCGACGCGATCGCCGACATGATCGACGACTTCGGCCCCGACTTCGACGCGGAGGGCCAACCCCTGGAGGAGGGGGAGTCCGACCGAATCAAGTCCGAGGAGGAGCGCGGGCGGCCCGGCCGTAGCGCGGAGGAAGCCGCCGGGGAGAAGGGCGCGGAGGACGAGCGCGAGAAGGCCGAAGCGACCGTCTCCGAGGCCGAGCGTGAGGCCGAGGAGGTGACCGCATAGCCACTCGCAAGGAGGTCAGGAGCCGGATCAGCTCGGTCAAGAACATCCACAAGATCACCCGGGCGATGGAGATGGTCGCGGCCGCTCGGCTGCGGCGTGCCGAGCAGCGGATTGCGGCGATGCGCCCCTACGCCCAGGCGATCCGCAAGATGACGCGACAGGTCTCGGAGGCGGCGGGAGCGATGCCGCGGATCGACCTGCTCGAGGAGCGTGACCGGGTCGAGAGCGCCGGCATCCTGCTGGTGACCGGCGACCGCGGGCTGGCGGGCTCGTTCAACAGCCAGATCATCCGCGAGGGCCTGCGACTGAAGCGCGAGCTCGGCTCCGACGGCGCGAAGGTGCTCTTCTCGGTGGTCGGCCGGCGCGGCAACTCGACGATGACCTTTCGCGGCGAGGACGTGCGCCACTCCTACATCGGCTTCACCGACCGCCCGTCGTACACGGACGCGCGCGAGATCTCCGCCGAGCTGATCTCGGCCTACATCGACAAGGAGGTGGACCAGGTCGACCTGGTCTACAACCGCTACGTCTCGCCGCTGACCCAGTACGTGCGCCGCCAGACGCTGCTGCCGGTGCAGCACGCGGAGGTGTTCGGCGAGGGCCTGCCGGAGGAGGAGGAGAAGCCGTCCGACGAGGAGCTCGCCGAGGCGCACGCGCGCGCATTGTGGCTCTATGAGCCCGAGGCCGACCAGCTCTTGCCGAAGCTGTTCGAGGAGTACGTCGACCTGTCCGTCTACCGGGCGCTGCTGGAGTCCACCGCCTCCGAGCACGGGGCGCGGATGACCGCGATGCGAACAGCGGCCGAGAACGCGCAGGAGATGATCGCCGACCTCACGCTCGAGATGAACCGGGTCCGCCAGGCCGAGATCACGCAGGAGATCCTGGAGGTCGTGGCGGGCGCGGAGGCGCTCGGTTAGGTATCCGAAGGAGATGAATGGCTGACGAGAACGGAAACGTAGGCAGAGTCGAGCAGGTGCTGGGCGTCGTGGTCGACGTCGCCTTCCCCGGCGAGCTGCCCGAGATCTACCACGCGCTGAAGGTGGAGGTGCCAGAGGGCGACGGACGCCCGGCCATGGACTTGGTGCTGGAGGTACAGCAGCATCTCGGCGACGACCGGGTCAAGACGGTGGCGATGGATTCCACCGACGGCCTGCGCCGTGGCGATCCCGTTCTCGACACCGGAGGCCCGATCACGGTGCCGGTCGGCGAGGAGACGCTGGGGCGGATCTTCAACCTGCTCGGCGAGCCGATCGACGAGGGCGAGCCGATCAAGACCGAGGAGCGCTGGCCGATCCACCGCCCGGCCCCCGAGGCCGAGGACCTGACCCCGAGCCAGGAGATGCTCGAGACGGGGATCAAGGTCGTGGACCTGCTGGCGCCCTACGCGAAGGGCGGGAAGGTCGGTTTGTTCGGCGGCGCCGGCGTGGGCAAGACCGTGATCATCATGGAGCTGATCCGCAGCCTCGCCGAGCAGCACGAGGGACGCTCGGCGTTCTGCGGCGTGGGGGAGCGCACCCGCGAGGGGAACCAGCTCTACCTCGAGATGCAGGAGTCCGGGGTGATCGACAAGACGATGATGGTGTTCGGCCAGATGAACGAGCCTCCGGGCGCCCGCTTTCGGGTCGCCCTGTCCGGGCTGACGATGGCCGAGTACTTTCGCGACGAGGGCGGCCAGGATGTGTTGCTGTTCATCGACAACATCTTCCGCTTCGTGCAGGCGGGCTCCGAGGTCTCCGCCCTGCTCGGCCGGATGCCGTCGGCGGTCGGCTACCAGCCCACGCTGGAGACCGAGATGGGCGAGCTCCAAGAGCGGATCACGTCGACCCAGCGCGGCTCGGTCACCTCGGTGCAGGCGATCTACGTGCCCGCCGACGACCTCACCGACCCCGCGCCCGCCTCGGTGTTCGCGCACCTGAACGCGACCACCACTCTCTCCAGGGCGATCTCCGAGAAGGGGATCTACCCGGCGGTGGACCCGCTCGACTCGACCTCGACCATCCTCAAGCCCGAGATCCTGGGCGAGGAGCACTACCGCACCGCGACCGAGGTCCAGGAGGTGCTGCAGCGCTACAAGGAGCTCCAGGACATCATCGCCATCCTCGGGATCGACGAGCTGTCCGACGAGGACAAGGTGGTGGTCGCCCGGGCGCGGAAGATCGAGCGCTTCCTGTCGCAGCCGTTCTTCGTCGCCGAGGTGTTCACGGGGCGCCCGGGGGTCTACGTACCGGTCGAGGAGACGGTTCGCGGCTTCCGGGAGATCCTCGACGGCAAGCACGACGAGCTGTCCGAGGGCGCGTTCTACATGAAGGGCACGATCGACCAGGTGGTCGAGGACGCGCGCGGAGCGAAGGCCGAGGGAGCGGAAGAGGACGACGGGGCCGAGGGGGCGGCAAAGGAGGACGGCGCCGAGGACGACGGCTCCGAGGGCGACGGCGAGAAGAGCTGATCGCACCGTGGCGGACCGAAGCAAGCTCGAGGCCCAGGTCCTGACCCCGGAGGGCGAGGTCTTCAACGGCGAGCTCGTGCAGCTCTCGACCCGGACGGCGGTGGGCGAGGTGGGAATCCTCGCACGGCACGCCCCGATGGTCGCCCGGCTGGTGCCCGCCGAGCTCCGCCTGCACGTCTCCGAGGGCGAGACGCGGCGCTACGCCCAGGGCGAGGGCTGGCTGGAGGTGTTCGCCAACCAGGCACGGGTGCTGGTCGCCGAGGCGATCCCGCCCGACGAGCTCGACGCCGGCGAGCTGCGCGAGCGCGTCGAGGACGCCGAGCGGCGCCTCGACGAGTCCGAGGAGGGATCGGCCGCGCAGGAGCGCGCCCGGCGCGAGAAGCGGCGATTCGAGGCCTTCCTGGAGATCGTCGAGGGCCAGTAGCCTGAGGTCGGGCGTGCGAGGTACGAGGTATGAGGCGCCCAACCTCGTACCTGACCCCTGACACCCGAGACCTGACACCTCTACCCCTGACACCTCATGGAAGAGCGGACGCTGACCGAAGAGCTGATCGCCTACGACACCTCCAACCCGGAGGGCACCCGGCTGTGCGCCGGATTCGTCAAGGGCTGGCTGGAGTCACGCGACATCGAGGCGCGCCAGATCCCTGTTCGCGACCTGCCGGTGACGATCGCGGAGGTGGGGCCGGAGGACGCGCCCCAGACGCTGCTGCTCCACGGCCATCGTCGACGTCGTCCCCGGGCGCCCGGAGCAGTTCCAGCCTCGGGTGGAGGCAGAGCGCCTGCATGGGCGCGGGGCCTACGACATGAAAGGCGCGCTCGCCTGCCTGTTGCTGGCGCTCGCCGAGCTGCGCGAGCAGGACCAGGTGCGGGTGCGGCTGGGGATCGTGCCGGACGAGGAGTCCGAGGAGGAAGACGACCGCGGCGGGGACCGCCTGGTCGACGGCGGGCTTCGTGGGCGACTTCGCGATCACCGGCGAGCCGACCGACATGCAGGTGGGGATCGCCGCCAAGGGGGTGCTGGCGATGCGGATCCAGGTGCTGGGGCGCGCCGCCCACGGAGCGACGCCATGGCTGGGCGAGAACGCGATTCTGCGTGCGTACGAGGTGTTCCGCGAAATCGAGTCGCTACCGTTTGCGAGCCGGAGCTCGGAGCTCTTCGACCGACCGTCGATAAACCTCGGCCGCATCCTCGGCGGCGATGCCCTGAACAAGGTCCCCGACACCTGCTTCATCGACGTGGACGTGCGCTATCTGCCTGAGCAGGACCCGACCGCGATCCTCGCGGAGGTCCGTGAGCTGTCGGGCGCGCGCGTGATCTCGACCTTTTCGCGCCCGCCCGTCCTGGTGGACCCGGAGTCCCCGTACGTGCAGGCCCTCTGCGCCTCGGCGGCTCCGCACACCGACGGCCAGGTGAGGGGCGTCGTGGGCCGCGACGGGGCGTCCGACGCCGTCTCCTTTCTGCGCGTCGGCATCCCCGCGGTGGAGTTCGGGCCCCTGGGCGGCGGCCACCACGGCCCCGACGAGTGGGTGTCGATCCCCTCGCTGGCCGGCTACAGGCAGGCGATCGTGGACTTCGCCCGCGGCCTGCCCGGCGTTCTCAGCGCCGCGGCAGACGACGAGCTCGAGGAGGCCGGCGGTTGAACGACCGCGATTCGGACAAGCCCGCGGCCGGGGATCCCGCGCCCGAGGCGCAGGACGGCGGGCCTCAGGCGCCGCCGCCGGCGACCTGGGCCGGCCGGGCGAGGCGGTCGCAAGGACGGTACCCGGCGCCCGACGAAGAGCACGGCGAGGGCCCGGCATCGCTCCCCGACGACACCGACGCCGACCAGCTCGAGGAGGAGCTCGACGCCGAGGAGCTGGACGAAGAGGCGCTGGCCGAGGAGCTCGGCGAGGGCAACGGCCCGGGCCCCGGCCATGACACGGTCGAGGCGGACACTCCCACCCTGGCCGACCGCGAGGCGGCTCGCGAGGCCGCGCTCGCCGGACTGCGCGCCCGGACCGCCGAGCACGCCGCCAAGCAGACGACCGGCGCCTCAGGCACCGCCGCGCCCGCTGCGCCCACCGCGCCTGAGGCGCCAGCCGCGCCGCCCGAGGCCCCTCCTGCGGCCGAGCCGGAGCCGCCGGGCGAGGAGACCCCTGCCGCCGGCCGAAGAGAGACTGCTCCGCCGCGGCCAAGAGACGACTGCTCCGCCGGCGGCCGAGGAGACTCCTCCGCCGGCCGAGGAGCCTGCCCCTCCAGTCGAGCCCGACGAGCCCGAGCGCCCGCCCCAGCGCGCCCTGTGGCCGCGCTTTGTCGCCGGATCGCTCCTGATCATCGTCGCGATGGCGACCGCGACCGCGGTCAGCATCCTGGTCTACCTGGCCGATA
Organism: uncultured Actinomycetes bacterium; assembly: GCA_963760665.1. GTDB lineage: Bacteria > Actinomycetota > Thermoleophilia > Solirubrobacterales > 70-9 > AC-56. The sequence continues at coordinate 190,055 of CAVXDS010000006.1, read as the reverse complement.
TCGCCAGGGGCCTGGGAGGTCTGCGCTCGGTTCAGAGCGGGATCGTCGTCGCCGACCCGGGCAAGCCGCAGACGATCCTCATCCTCGGCTCCGACAAGCGCCCGGGGGGCCAGGAGATCGGGGCGCGCTCGGACACGACGATCCTGCTCCGCGTTGCCGCCGATCAGATCACGGTGCTGTCGATCCCGCGCGACCTGAAGGTGAACATCCCCGGCCACGGGATCGACAAGTTCAACGCCGCCTACTCGTACGGAGGGCCGAAGCTGACCCTGAAGGTCGTCAAACAGCTGACGGGCATCGACGACGTGAACCATGTGGTCAACGTCGACTTCAACGGATTTGCGGACGCGGTCAACGCGATCGACTGCGTCTACGTCGACGTCGACCACCACTACTACCACTCCAATGTCGGGCTGGGGGCCTCCGAGCAGTACGCCGAGATCGACATCCCGGCCGGCTACCAGCGGATGTGCGGCTACAACGCCCTCCAGTACGTTCGCTACCGCCACGACGACAACGACCTGGTGCGCTCGGCGCGCCAGCAGGAGTTCCTGCGCGAGGCGCGCCAGGAGTTGCCGGCGTCGAAGATCCTGGCCGACCGCAATCAGCTGATCGACATCCTGAAGAAGTACGTCACCTCCGACATCGCAAACGAGACCGACCTGGTGGGTCTTGGAAAGCTGTTCATCGGCGCCCACAACGCCCCGGTGGTCCAGGTCCACTTCCCGGCCAACCTCGGGGGCCCCACCGCCTCGTACGTGACCGCCTCTCAGACGGCGATCAAAGCCGCGGTCCAGAAGTTCGAGGGCGAGACCCCGGCCGCGCCCGCCACACCGCAGCAGCCGGCAAAGAGCGGCTCGAAGTCGAACAGAGAAGAACGGGGGTGGCTCGAAGAAGTCCGCGAAGCCACCCCCGCCGCCACCGCTCATGGACGCCTCCAGCCTGGGGCAACAGTACGCGGCCCAGCTGGCCGGGGCGAAGACGAAGGGTGGGACGCCGATGGTCGACTTCCCGATCTACTACCCCACCAAGCTGGCGCTGGACTCGACCCTGACGGACGACACCCGAGCCTTTCCGATCGACGGTCCGGGGAGCGAGAAGTATCGCGGCTACAAGTTCGTCGCGGAGATGCCCACGGACGGCTACACGGCTTACTACGGGGTGTCGGGCACCGATTGGAAGGATCCGCCGATCCTCGCCAACCCGAGCGAGATCAAGACGATCGGAGGGCGCGACTACCTGTTGTCCTGGGACGGAGACCAGCTGCGGTTCATCGGCTGGAAGACGAACCACGGCTCCTACTGGGTCGACAACACCCTGCTCAACGCGCTCAGCCCGGGCCAGATGTTCGGTATCGCCGAGTCGATGCGCCACTACAAGGGCTAGGCCCGACGCCGCGCCCCGCCAGCGCAGCCGCGATCATGTCGAGGTGCAGATGAGCGAAGAGCGATCCATCGGCGTGATCGGAGTTGGCTGGGTGGGCCTGGTGACGGCCACCTGCTTCGCCGAGCTTGGGCACCGCGTGATCGCCATGGACATAGACCGGGCGAAGGTCGACTCCCTGAGCCGGGGCGAGGTCCCGTTCCACGAGCCGCGCCTGGGGGAGCTGCTCGAGCGCAACACGGAGCGCCTGCGGTTCACCTCCCAGATGGCGGACGTGCTCGACGAAGCGCGCCTGTTGTTCTGCTGCGTGGACACGCCCCCGACCTACTCCGGCGACGCCGATCTGTCGCGCGTTCAGGCCGTCGTGGAGCGGCTGCACGGCGACGGCGGCCACGCGCTGGTGATGAAGAGCACCGTGCCGGCCGGCACCGGGAACGCGATCCGTCGTGACGCCGCCAACCTGGCCTATGTCTCCTGCCCGGAGTTCCTCAAGGAGGGCTCAGCCGTGGAGGACTTCCTGCACCCGGACCGGGTGGTGATCGGCGCCGACCCGGGCGACGAGTGGGCGGCCGACGGCGTCGAGGAGGTCTACCGGCCGTTGGGGGGCGAGTTGGTGCGCACGGACGTCGCCTCGGCGGAGATGATCAAGCTGGCCTCCAACGCATTCCTGGCCACCAAGATCTCGTTCGTCAACGAGATCGCCAACGTCTGCGAGTCGGTCGGCGCCGACGTCACGGAGGTCGCCCGCGGCATGGGCCTCGACAAGCGAATCGGCTCATCGTTCCTGCGGGCCGGGATCGGCTACGGGGGCAGTTGTTTTCCGAAGGACACGCAAGCCCTCAAGCAGCTCGCCGGGAACACCGGCTACCACTTCCAGCTCCTGACCGCGGTGATCGAGGTCAACGAGCTGCAGAAGCGACGGGTGATGAACAAGCTCGAGAAGCATCTGGGATCGCTGGTCGGCAAGAAGGTCGCCCTGCTGGGCCTCGCATTCAAGCCGGACACCGATGACATGCGGGAGGCGACGAGCCTGGTGCTGGCGTCGCGGCTCCACGGTGAGGGCGCCAGGGTCAGCGGCTACGACCCCGTCGCCGAGCGCTCCGCGAGCGAGCTGCTACCGAGCGTTGAGTTCTGCGGCTCCGCCGAGCAGGCCCTCGAGGGCGCCGACGCGGCGATCCTGGTCACCGAGTGGCCCGAGTTCGCCGAGTTGGATTGGGCATCGCTCGCGCAGCGGATGGCCAACCCGTTGGTGATCGACGGGCGAAACTTCCTCGATCCCGAGAAGGTGCGCGCGGCCGGCTTCGTCTACGAGGGAATCGGGCGGCCGAACGGCGGCGCCGGGCCGCTGAGTGACGTCGACAAAGACGACGACCGCGCAGAACTGCCGCAGCGCTGATGCAGGCCCTGGTCCTGGTGGGCGGGGAGGGCACCCGGCTGCGTCCGCTGACCCTGACGCGCCCCAAGCCTGCCTTGCCGCTGGTCGACCGACCGTTCATCCGCTACATCGTTGATTGGGTCGCCCGCCATGGGGTCACAGACGTGGTGATGGGGTGCGGCTTTGGCGCCGACCCGCTCCGCGAGGTGCTCGGCGAGGGCGACGGGAAGGGCCCCCGGATCCGCTATGTCGAGGAGCACCAGCCGCTGGGCACCGCGGGCCCGCTGCGCCTGGCGGCCGACGAGGGGTTGCTGGGCAACCGCTTCCTGGTCCTGAACGGCGATCTGCTCACGGATCTCGACCTGAGCGCGCTGATCCGCGCGCACGAGGAGCGCGGGGCTACGGCCACGCTGGCGCTCTATCCGGTCGAGGACCCGAGCTCCTACGGACTGGTCAGGCGCGCCGGGGGGCCAACGGCGCCGGGCGTCACCCCGACGAGCCCCGAGGGCGAGGTGCTCGAGTTCCTGGAGAAACCCGACGCCGGCCAGATCGACACCGACGAGATCAACGCGGGCGCCTACGTGCTCGAGCGCAGCGTGATCGACTCGATCCCGCCGGGCGAGATGGTCTCGATCGAGCGGGAGGTCTTCCCGCACCTGGTGGGCCAGGGGTTGTACGGTCACAGGTTGGAGGGTTACTGGATGGACATCGGCACTCCCGAGCGCTACCTGCAGGCAAGCTGGGACATCCTGGAGGGCCGCGTGCAGACCGCCACCGCCGCGCGCCTCGACGGCGCCGGGCTGCTGGTCTCAGACGGAGCGCAGGTGGATCGGAGCGCGCGCGTCAATCCACCTGCTCTGCTCGAGACCGAGGTCGCGGTGGGGGCGGGGCGACGATCGGCGCCCGGGCCGTGATCGGCCGCGGGTCCCAGATCGGTGAGCGGGCGACGATCCGTGGCTCGGTTGTGCTGAGCAACTGCGGGATCGGGCCGCAGGCAAGCGTCCACGAGGCAATCCTGGGCCCCGGCGTCGAGGTTGGCGAGGGCGCGCGGGTCGAGGCCGGCGCGGTGATCGGCGAGGGGGCCCGGATCGAGGCGGGGGTGGCGATCGGCGACGGCGCGCGCCTGGGCCCGGGCGAGGTCGCGTCGTGAGCCCAAGCGACGCTCTGGCCGAGGTTCGAGCCACCGATCGCTCCAACCAGCTCGATGACGTATTCGCCCTTCCGGACCACCTGACGGACGCTCTGTGGCGGGTCGAGTCGGCGAAGCTCGAGCCGTTCGACGCCGCCGGTGGCCTGGTCGTCTGCGGGATGGGCGGCTCGGCGATCGGCGGCGACTTGGCCGCCGTCGCGCTGGGCAGCCGCCTCAGCCGGCCATTGACCACCGCAGCGTGGCTACGAGCTGCCCTCGGCCATCTTGCCCGACCGTGCCGTGCTCTGCTCGAGCTATTCCGGCAACACCGAGGAGACGATCGCCTGCTATGAGGCGGCCGAGGCGCTGGGTGCCCCGCGGATCGTCGCGACCACCGGAGGGCAACTCGCCGACTCGGCCCGGCGCGACGGCGTCCCCGTAATCGGGCTGCCAGCCGGCCTCCAGCCCCGCGCGGCGGTCGGCTACACGTTCACCGTTGCGGCGGAAGTGGCTGCGCTGGTGGGGGCCGCTCCGGGCATCCGCACCGAGATCGACAGCTCGGCGGCGCACCTGCGCGAGGCCGGCAACCGGCTCGCCGAGCTCGCCGCCGAGCTCGCCGAGCGGCTCGAGGGGTCGTTCCCGGTCATCTACGGCGCCGACCTGACGACGCCGGTCGCGGTCCGCTGGAAGACCCAGATCAACGAGAACGCCAAGCTGCCGGCCTTCGCCTCGGCGCTGCCGGAGGCCGACCACAACGAGATCGTCGGCTGGGGCGGCGCCCGCGAGTCGGGGCGCCTCAGCGCCGTTTTCCTCGAGGACCGCGACCAGCACCCGCGGGTGCGACAGCGCTTCGAGCTGACCGCGAAGCTGATCGAGCCCGACGTCGACGGCCGTCGCCCGCTTGGAGACCGAGGGCGAGAGCCGCGCCGAGCGGCTGCTCTGGGCGGTGATGCTCGGCGACCTGTTGTCGCTCCACCTCGCCGCCCGCCGGGGAATCGACCCCACCCCGATCGAGGCGATCGACCGGCTGAAGAAGGAGCTCGGCCGCCCGGAATAGAGACGAGAGGTCAGTTGACCCCGTCATAGGGGGAAAAACTGCACCCTCGACCGGACGGGCGCCGCGGAGCGCCTACTCGTCGATTGGGGGTGGCCGGCGGGTGCGCTTGCGCTCGGCCCTGTGGCGTTTTGTCTGTAGCCGCCGTTCCTTCGCCGCCTTTCCGGGCCGCGTCGGGCGGCGCTTCCGCGGCACCGCCAGGCCCGCGGCGAGCTTCTCGCGCAGGCGCTCGAGCGCCAGCTCGCGGTTTCGCGCCTGGCTGCGGGCGTCCTGGGCGATGGCGGTCACGCGCTCGCCGTGGCGGGCGGCCAGCCGTCGCTTCTGCTCCTCGGTGAGCGTGGCCGAGGCGGCGATCTCGAACACCGCCTCCACCCGCGAGGCGGTGACGTTGGCGTGCTGGCCTCCCGGGCCCGAGGAGCGGCTGGCGCGCAGCTCGATCTCCGAAAGCGGCACGGCCACATCGGCGTTGACGGGCATGGGATCGTCCATGCGCCCACGGTACCCGCCGCCGAGGCGCGGTCGTGGGCCGTATCCTTCCCACCTCATCCCGACGGAAGGATTGGTTTTGGCAACCGCCGAGAAGAGCTACGACATCGCAGACATCGCCCTTGCCGACGACGGGCAGCGGCGGATCGATTGGGCGGACCGCCAGATGCCCGTGCTGCGGACGATCCGCGAGCGCTTCGAGAAGGAGCGACCCCTCGACGGGATCACGATGGCCTGCTGCCTGCACGTGACCACCGAGACCGCCAACCTTGCCCGCACCTTGATCGCCGGCGGCGCCGAGATCGTGCTCTGCGCCTCGAACCCGCTCTCCACCCAGGACGACGTGGCAGCCGCCCTCGTCGACCGCCACGGCGCCCAGGTCTACGCGATCAACGGCGAGGACAACGACACCTACTACCGCCACATCCACAAGGCGGTCGACCGGCACCCGCAGATCACCATGGACGACGGCGCCGACGTGGTCGGCGTCCTGCACGGCGAGCGGCCGGAGCAGCTCTCCGAGGTGCTGGGCGGCACCGAGGAGACGACCACGGGCGTCATCCGGCTGCAGTCGCTCGAGCGCCAGGGCAAGCTCGGCTATCCGATCATCGCCGTCAACGACGCAAAGACCAAGCACTTCTTCGACAACCGCTACGGCACGGGGCAGTCGACGCTGGACGGCGTCATCCGGGCCACCAACGTGCTGATCGCCGGCTTGCGGGTGGTCGTGATCGGCTACGGCTGGTGCGGGCGCGGCGTCGCCATGCGCGCCAAGGGCCACGGCGCCCACGTGATCGTCTGCGAGGTCGATCCGCTGCGGGCGCTCGAGGCCCTGATGGATGGCTTCGAGGTGATGCCCGCGGTCGAGGCGGCGAAGGTCGGCGACGTCTTCATTTCGGTGACCGGCAATCGCGACGCGATCGCCGGGGCAGATGTTCAAGGAGATGAAGTCCGGCGCGATCGTGTGCAACTCGGGCCACTTCGACGTCGAGGTGAACAAGGAGGACCTCGCGGCGATCACGGTCGAGAAGTTCCCGATGCGCCCCTTCGTCGAGGGCCACCGGACCAAGGACGGGCGGGAGATCTTCCTGCTCGCCGACGGACGCCTCGTGAACCTGGCCGCCGCCGAGGGGCATCCGGCCGCCGTCATGGACATGAGCTTCGCCAACCAGGCGCTGGCCGCCGAGCACGTGGTGCGCGATCACACCTACCTCGAAAAGCGCGTCTACCCGGTGCCCGAGGAGATCGATCGCGAGATCGCTCGGCTGAAGCTGGCCTCACGCGGGGTCGAGATCGACCAGCTCACGGAGGTCCAGGAGAAGTACCTGGCGAGCTGGGACCAGGGCACCTAGTCGCTCGATGAAAGCGATGGTGATGGCAGCGGGCCTGGGGACCCGGCTGCGCCCACTCACCTACGAGGTCCCGAAGCCGATGGTGCCGGTCGCCAACCGGCCGGTGATGGAGCACATCGTGCTGCTCCTGCGCCGTCACGGCTTCGGCGAGGTGATCGCCAACCTGCACTGGTTCCCGGACACCATCCGCGACCGCTTCGGCGACGGCTCGGCGCTCGGCGTCGAGCTCACCTACAGCTACGAGGACGAGCTGTTGGGCACGGCCGGCGGCGTCCGCAACGTCGCCGAGTTCTTCGGCGACGAGCCCTTCCTGGTGATGGCCGCCGACGCGCTCACCGACATCGACCTGGCCGCCCTACGTGCCGCCCACGAGGCCAACGACGGCATCGCGACGCTGGCCGTCAAGCGGGTCGCCAACGTGAGCGAGTTCGGGGTCGTGATCACCGGCTCCGACGGCCGGATCCAGGGCTTCCAGGAGAAGCCCGACCGGGCCGAGGCGCTCTCCGACCTGGCGAGCTGCATGATCTACGTCCTGGAGCGCGAGATCTTCGACTACTTCCCGGACGAGCCGGTGGTCGACTTCGCTCTGGACGTGTTCCCGTCCCTGCTCGAAAACGACGTCCCGTTCCACGTCCACGAGATCGACTCCTACTGGAACGACGTCGGCTCCCTGCCCGAGTACCTGCGGGGAAATCTGGACGCGGTCGAGGGCGCGGTGGACGTCGAGCCGGCGGGTGAGCTCCTGGGGCCCGAGGGTGGGGAGGAGGCCCTCGAGCGGGGGGATCCGGGCGTGGACGGCCGCGTGCTGGCCGCGCAAGGGTGCGAGATCGGTGCCGGGGTGCGCCTCGACGGCCCGCTCGTGCTCGGCGAGGAGTGCTCGATCGGGGCCGGGGCGCGGGTCAAGGAGTCGGTCGTCCTGCCCGGGGCGCAGGTGCCGCAGGGCGCGCTGGTGGCGGGCGCCGTCTACGGGCGCAAGGCCGCCTGACCTAACCTGAGGGCATGTCCGATGACGCGCCGAAGGTCGAGCTCCTGTGGTGGGAGGGCTGCCCGTCGTGGGAGCAGGCCCTTGCCGACCTTCGCGACGAGATGAGCGCGGTCGGGCTCGATCCCGCGTCGGTCGAGGTGCGCGAGGTCCACACCGACGACGACGCCACCCGCGAGGGCTTCGTCGGCTCGCCGACGATCCGCGTCGACGGCCGCGACCTACAGCCGCCCGACGGCGCGCCCTCCGGGCTGACCTGCCGCATCTACAGGCTTCGCGACGGGCGGATCTCGCCGCTGCCCGACCGTGCGGACCTGCACGAAACGCTTGCAAACGCGATCGAAGGAGGTGGCCGGTGATGGCCCGAGCAACCGCGACCAAGGTGGGAGGGCCCGCGCCGGCGCTCGAGCTGCCCGACACCGAGGGAAACGTCCAGGCGCTGCCGAAGCCTGGCGAGGCGCCGGCGACCGTCGTCCTGTGGACCTGCAACCACTGCCCCTACGCGCTCGGCTGGCACGATCGGCTGGTCCAGGCCGGGCGTGACTACGCGCCCCGTGGGGTCCGCTTTCTGGCCGTCAACTCCAACGACGCGGAGCGCTATCCCGATGACTCGCTCGAGGCGATGCGCGAGCGGGTCCGCGAGGAGGACTGGCCCTTCCCCTACCTGCACGACGAAAGCCAGCGTGCGGCGCGCGACTGGGCCGCGCAGACGACGCCGCACGTCTACGTGCTCGACGCGGATCTACGGGTGCGCTACGAGGGCGCTCCCGACGCCGACCACATGGACCCCACGCTCGACGCCGCCTGGCTTCGCCAGGCGCTCGACGAGCTGTTGAGCGGCGGCGAGGTCAGCCGTGCCGAGACCGAGCCCGTCGGGTGCTCGATCAAGTGGAAGCAATGACGTGACCGACCGCCGGCGCCTCGTCCGCGTTCCGGCCTCGTCTGCGAACCTCGGGCCGGGTTACGACGTCCTCGCCGCCGCCATCTCGCTCCACCTCGAGCTGGAGGTCACCGAGGCGGGAGGGTTCCTGGTCGATACGGGTGGTCAACCGGTGCCGCACGATCGCTCCAACCTGTGCGTCCGCGCCTTCGAGACGCTTCACTCGGCGGACGGCCTGCGGTTCGAGATTCGCAGCGAGATACCGCTCGCCCGCGGTCTCGGCTCCTCGGCTGCGGCGATCGTCGCCGGGCTCGTGGCCGCCGACCACCTGTATGAGCTGGGGCTCGAGCGCGAGCAGATCTACGCCCGCGCGGTCGAGCTCGAAGGCCACCCCGACAACGTCGGCGCGGCGCTCTACGGGGGCGTCGTGGTCTGCCCGCAGGCCCTCGACGGTCAGCCGCGGCCTCGGCCAGTGACGCTTGAGCCTCCGCAGGGTGTCGAGGGCGTGGTCGTGATCCCGGAGGAGGAAGTCCCGACCCGCCAGGCGCGCGCCGCGATGCCCGCGGACGTCCCGATCGGCGACGCGGTCGCCAACATCGCCGCCGCCTCGCAGCTCGTCCTCGGCATCGAGCGCTCCGACCTGACGCTGATCTCGCGCGGCCTGGCCGACCGCCTTCACCAGCCGAACCGCGCCGACATCTACCCCCGCTCGATGGAGCTGCTCGCCGAGGCGATGGACCTGGGGGCGATCGGGGCGACGATCTCCGGCGCGGGGCCCGCGCTGCTCTTCTGGTGCTTTTGGCAGGACACCGGCAAGGTCGCCGCCGCCCTGCGCGAGCGGGTCGGCGACTGGGCGGAGATCCGTCGCGCCCCGTTCACACCGTTGGGCGCCGACGTCCCCGAGCTTTGACCAGGTGGCTCGGCACTGATCAGTTGGTGTCGCTGCCCCACTCGCTGGCCAACCTCGCGTAGACGGCGTGGTCCACGTATCGATCGCCGACCAGCTCCGCCTTGCGGAGTACGCCTTCCTGTCGAAACCCGAGCCGTTCCGGGATCGAGCGGCTCCGCTTGTTGTCCACCGCTGCTCGGATCTCGATCCGGTCCAGCTCCCAGACCGTGAACGCATAGTCGGCCAGGGCCCGCACCGAACGGGTCATGATGCCTCGCCCCTGCGCGGCTTCGGCCAGCCAGTAGCCGATGCTGGTCGAGCGGTGGTCCCACGAGACGCCGTGGAAGCCGACCATTCCGATGATCCGGCCGTCCTCGACGATGGCCGTTTGGAAGCCGTCGTTGCTCGCCAGTTGCCGACGAGTGCTCCGGATGAAGGCCAGCGTGCCCTCGAGCGTCTGGCCGGCCGCCCAGGGCATCCAGCGCGCCAGGTGATCGCGGTTGGCGTCGACGGTCGCGTAGAGGTCCTCGGCGTCGGTCTCCTCGAGGAGGCGCAGCCGCCAGCCCGGATCCTGATCAAAGATCCCCTCCGGAATGGGAATGCTGGGGACGCTCACCCGCGCGAGGCCTCCCTCGGGCCGGCGGGCGGGTGCTCGCCGGTGTGCGGGGGCGCCAGCACGCGCCAGCTGTAGAGGAAGTAGACGGCGTCGCGATCGCGGGCGATCAGCCGCGCATAGCGTCGGACGGCGTCCACGTAAAGCGGGGAGGGGTTGTAGGCGTAGAGCGCCCTCGTGTAGCTACCCGGCGCGCCCGCCTGGCGAAGCAGGTTGGCCGCGCCGAGAATCGCGTCGCGCGGGTCGCGGACGTCTCCGCCCAGCCCGTAGGCGCGCCACGTGGGAGGCATGAACTGCATTGGTCCCCGGGCGCCGGCGACGCTGTCCGTGCGCACTCGCCCGAACGCCGATTCCACCAGGTTGACCGCGGCGAGGACCTGCCAGCCCACCCCGAAGCGCCGCTGCGCCGCGCGGTAGTAGGCCAACAGCTTTCCGAGGGGCTTCGCCGGGCCGTGGCGGACGGCTTGCGCCGGCCACCCGGCAGACAGCCGGCGCAGGTCGCGCAGGGCGGCGGTCAGCCCGCGCGTCTCGCGAGCCAGGCGGGCGGGCAGGCGGCGAATCGTGGCTGCGGCGAGACTGGGGTGGCGCGAGAGCAGGTGCAGCGCCCGCTCGACGTAGAGCGCCCGCTGGACCACGGGGCGGGGCGGCGTCCCACTCGCCGGGCGCCCCTGGGTCCGCCAGGCGTGGATGGCGCCCCGCAGCGCGACATCGGCTGCCGAGAGCCGGCCCGAGAGCGCCCCTGGGTTGGTGGGCAGGGCCGCGTCCGGCGCAGGCGAGGCGGCCGGCGCGCTGGTGTCGGTCGAAGACCCGCCGCCGCCGCACCCCGCCAGGGCAACGCCGCCGGCGACGGCCATGGCGATGACGATGGCGAGCGGGCGGACGTGCACGCCCACCATGATCGCGCGGCTGTGGCCGGCGTGACCGGACCGAACCGCTTCGCGCGCCTTCTTTTCGCCTTTCTACGATGGCGGGCGTGAGGCATCTGCTCGGCGTTCTGCGGCATCGCGATTTCCGCCTCTTGTGGTTCGCGCAATCATCGAGCGTGATCGGCGACAGCATCGTGACGGTCGCCCTGGCGCTGTTCGTGATCGACCTCACCGGCAGCGCCACGGACCTCGGCGTGGTGCTGGCTGCGTACACCCTGCCCCTGGTCGGCTTCATGCTGATCGGCGGCGTGTGGGCGGACCGCCTGCCGCGCCATCGGGTGATGATCGTGACCGATTTCGCGCGCTTCGCCCTGCACGCCCTGCTCGCCGTCTTGATCATCTCCGGCGAGCTTCGGATCTGGCAGCTGGTGATCATCGAGATGCTGTTCGGCACCGCCGAGGCGTTCTTCCGCCCCGCCGCCACCGGGCTCCTGCCGCAGACCGTGCCGGAGGCGGAGATCCAGGAGGCCAACGCGCTGACGACGACGTTCAGCAACATCGCGGAGTTCATCGGCCCGGCCTTGGCCACGGCACTCGTCCTGGGGGTCGGGGCGGGAGCCGCCTTCGCCGTCGACGCCGTCAGCTTCGTGATCAGCGCCGCGTTCCTGTCGCGCGTGCGACCGCGGCCTCGGGGGGAGCCGGCGGCTGCGACCCGGCGCGCCACGATGTGGAGCGAGATGCGAGAGGGCTTCGAGGAGGTCCGCTCTCGGGCCTGGGTGTGGGCGACGCTGTCGGCCTTCTGCATCGCGCTCTTCGTGGCGCTCGCCCCGTGGTACGTCCTCGGTCCCTCCGTTGCGCGCGCGCAATACGGCGGCATCGGTGTCTACGGCCTCGTCAGCGCCGCTCTGGGCGGCGGGACGATTGTCGGCTCACTGATCGGGATTCGGTGGCGGCCGCGCTACCCGATGCGGTTGGCCATGCTCTTCGTGCTCCTGTGGCCGTTGGCGACGATCCTGTTCGCCTCGGGAGTCAGCCTGTTCGTCGTCGTGCCGGCGTTCGTCGTGGCCGGGGCGGGCATTGCCCTGTTCGACGTCTGGTGGCTGACCGCCCTGGCCGAGCGGATCCCACCCGACAAGCTCTCTCGAGTGACCTCTTACGATTGGATGGTCTCGCTCGGGCTGGTGCCACTCGGCTACCTCTTGGCGGGCCCGCTCGCCGGCGCGTTTGGCGCCGTGGACGTTCTGCTCGCCGGCTCGGCGCTCGGCTTGCTGGTGCTTGCGATGGGGTCGCTCCCCCGTCAGACCAGGATGCTGGAACGGACCAGGCCCGAGAAGGCCGCGCCCTCGGTGGGCGAGCCGCATCCCGGCGTGCCGGTCGCCTGATTCACCGTTCCGCGGTCAACAGCCCGGCCCAGACCCTGGCCATCGCGTCCACGATCGCCTCGCGGGAGGCACCGGGCTTGTCCAACCACCAGAGGACCAGCGAGGCCATTCCCATGCTCATCAGCTCGGCCAGCGGCTCGAGCTCGCGCCGTGGGATCGGCACCTCGCTCAGCGAGCGGATCATCTCGACCAGGACGGCCCGCGCGCGCCCGTGGACCTCGAGCCGAAAGCGCTGGATCTCGGGGCCCCCACCCGTGTCGCGAAACAGCATCTTCCAGGCGTAGGAGTGGACCTCGACGTAGGCGAACCAGAGCTCGAGGACCGCTCGCAGGCGCTCCTCCGGCGGCCCTTGCGCGGGGATCACTCCGGCAAAGCTCCCCAGATCGTCGCGGTGTCGCTCCAGCAGCGCCAGGTACAGCGCCTGCTTCGACTCGAAGTGGCGGTACAAAATCGGCTTGGTGACCCCGGCCGCGCCGGCCACGTCTTCGAGGCGCGTAGCCTCGTAGCCCCGCTCTCCGAACAGCCGTCCCGCGGCCTCGACGATCAGCACCCGGCGCTCTTCGATCGGCAGACGCTTGGTTGGTTTGATCATTGTTACCGAAGGGTAACTTATGGTGGTAACGTACACCCGAACGATCGGGAAGACCCGAACCTGGAGGTGACGCGCCAGCGATGACCGAGACCGATGACCGAGAAGATCCACGATCCGATCCACCGCTCCTCCTACTCCTTCCGCCGCGACGGCGAGAGCCTCTGGGTCGACACCTGGCTCGAGGACGGCGGACATCTGCCCGAGCATTTCCACCCCTCGCTGGAGGAGCACTGGGAGGCGATCGAGGGCACGGTCCGGGTGAAGCTCGCCGGCACCTGGCGTGACCTCGTCCCGGAGGACGGTCCGGTCCTGGTGGCGCGCAACGTCAGGCACGAGCTCAAGAACACGAGCGGCCATGAGATTCACGCGCGAGCCAAGGTGATCCCGGCGGGCCGCCTGGAGGAGTTCCTGACCGAGAGCGCACACGCCGCCCGCGAGGGCCTGTACAACAGCCGCAACATGCCGACCAGCTGGCGCGGGGCGGTCTGGGTGGCGGACTTCGCCCAGCGCTTTCGCGACGAGACCGTCGTGACCTCGCCGCCGCCGGCCGTCCAGCGAGTGCTCACCCCCCTGGTGGCGCGCTTCGCTCGCTAGTCGGCGGCCACGCCCTGCGAGATACTGCGGGCGATGTCGCAGGAGGACGTCGAGATCGTGCGAGCCATCATCCGCGACGTGCTCAACCGCGATCCCCGCCTCGATGAAAGCTGGCGGGACGCCTCAGAGGTCTACCACGAGGACTTTGAATATCGCGAGGACGCGAGCTGGCCCGGCGCCGGGACGTACCGGGGAGTCGACGCCTTCCGAAAGGTGACGAGCGCCTATTCCGAGGCGTTCGAGGAGATGGCCCTGGAGGTGGAGCGCACGTTCGACGCGGGCGATTGCGTCGTGGCGTTCATCCGCTTCTGGGCCCGCGGCCAGGGAGGCGCCGAGGCAGAGATGCACCAAGCCGGGATCTTCACCGTGCGCGATGGGAAGCTGGCCAGCTGGCAGGTCGTCTTCGACCGTGATCAGGCCCTCGAAGCCGCCGGGCTGCGGTAGCAGGGCTTGGCCGGGCGCCTCGACCGGCGAGCCAGGCGCGAGGTTCTGACGTTCACGCTCGAGCGCCTGGCTCGGCGCTAGTCCAGCAACCCCACCTGGCGCAGGATCGAGACCGAGTCCGAGTAGACGTCCTTGCGCTTCACAAGGCCGTCCTCGAACGGGATCACGTCGAGGCCGTCCCAGCTGATCGTCTTGCCCGTCGGCTCGGCGACCAGGTCCCCGCGGCGCATCTCGTTGGCATGGGTGGCCGTCGCGGTCCATTCCTGGACCACGAGGCCCTCGCGCACGTAAAGGCGCCGGGTCGCGAACCTGATGTCGGGCCATGTCTCGAAGATCGAGCCGATGTGCTCGCGCGCCGCCTCGCCCTCGGCTCGCTCGCCCGCGGTGTGATTCTCGAACACCATGTCCGGCGCGTGCATCGCCATGATCGCGTCGAGGTCGTGGGCGTTCCAGGCGTCGTTGTAGCGGGCGATCGCCTGCTCCAGGTGCTCGGACGAGTCGCCGGCGCTCACCCGGTCGAGAATAGTCCAATCCAGCTCGGGCGCTGTCAGTGGATGCTTGCCGCCGGGCGAGCCGGTACGACCTCGGCGCTGAGCTCATCGAGCCGCTCGAGCATCTCCTGCTTGCCCAGCCGGCGCAGGATCTCGCCGGCGAGCGACAGATAGTCGGCGCCCTTCTCGGGGCGGTAGTCGAGGATCGGGATCGCCCGCTCGGCCGACTCGGCGTAGACGATCGACTGGCGGATCACGGTCCGGAAGAGCTTGTCGCCGAAGCGCTCCTGCAACGCCTCCAGCGTCTGGCGGGCGTGGCGGGTGCGCATGTTGGCGATGTTGAGGCAAACGCCCAGCAGCTCCAGCTCGGGGTTCAGCGAATCGCGCGCCAGGTCCAGCACCTGCACCGCCTGCTCCATGCCCTGGAGCGAGAAGTACTGCGCCTCGGTGGAGAGGATCGCGTGAGTGGAGGCGACCAGAGCGTTGACCGTCATCAGGCCGAGGGTGGGCGGGCAGTCGATCAGGATCAGGTCCTTGTTGCGCCGCAGGTCCCGGAGGGCGTTGCGAAGCGTCACCTCGCGCCCGATCTTCCCGGCCAGGCTCAGCTCGGCCTCGGCGAGACGGAGGTTCGCCGGCACCACCCGGCCGTGCACGGCGTCGGCCGCCCGTGCCTGGCCCTGGAGGACTTCGCTGAGCGTCGGGTGGCAGTTCGGATCGGCGTCGAAGTAGTCGGAGAGGTTTCCCTGCGGATCGGCGTCCACCGCCACCACGTCCATGCCGAGGCGCTCGAAGACGTCCGCCAGCGAGCGAACCATGGTCGTCTTCCCGGTGCCTCCCTTCTGGGACAGAACCGCAATCACCTCGGACATTCGGCGGACTATATGAGGGCGCGGACGCGGCGGCGGTGGCGCGACGACGGCGAACCTGAGTCGGCCACGACGATTGGCCGAAAAACGCTCCGTCGGCGCCTCTATACTTTCGCGTCCCTTTGTCCCCGTCGCGTGCCCGCTCGAAGAAGGCGCGGAAACCGGGAGGTTGGTTTGGCCAGCTCGTCCACTCGTCACAGCTCGCTGCCCGAAGAGCAAGGACGCTTCTCGCCGGAGAGGGCGTACCGGCCCCGCGTTTCGCCGCCCAGCGTCGAGGACCGCGACGCCTGCGCGATCTACGCCTCGGTGCGCAAGGACGCGACGCCGAGCCGCGCGCCGGTCGAGCTGGCGCTCGCCAACCTCCAGAAGATGCTCCACCGCGCCGGCAACGTGGACGGCGAGGGTGATGGCTGCGGCATCCTGGTCGACATCCCGCGCAAGATCTGGGCCGAGGAGGTTCGCTCCGGCGGCCACAATCCGGCGCTCGCGCTCGACCCCGCGTTCGCGGTCGCCCACGTGTTCATCGAGCGCTCCACCGATGTCGAGAAGGCTCGGCACGACGCCCGCGAGATCCTCGGTCGCGGCGGCTTCCGGATCCTCGCCGAGCGCCTGGGCGTGGTCGATTCGCAGGCGCTGGGGGCGACCGCCCGCGAGGAGGAGCCCCACTTCTGGCAGGTCGCCGGGCTGCTCCCGGACGTGAAGCGCCGCGATCGCATCACCTTCGACCTGATGATGGCGCTGGAGGCCGAGCTCGGCTTCCACCTGGCGTCGTTCTCGGCCTCGACCTGCGTCTACAAGGTGATGGGTGCGCCGAGCGTGCTCGGCGAGTACTACCCCGACCTTCGGGACGAGCGCTTCGAGACGATCGGCTGCTTCGGCCACAACCGCTACTCCACCAATACCTGGCCGTCGTTCAGGCGCGTGCAGCCCTTCACGATCCTCGGCCACAACGGCGAGATCAACACGATCGAGCAGCTCCGCCAGCAGGCCGGCATGCTCGGCGTCTCGATCGAGCCCGGCTGCTCGGACTCCCAGGACCTGAACAGGGTGATCGACCATCTGGTCCGCGTCGAGCGGCTGTCGCTCGCCGAGGCGATGGAGATGGTCGTGCCCCCGATCGTCGACGAGATCCGGTTGCTGCCCGCCGAGCTGCGGCCCTTCTACATGTACCTGCGCCAGACGATGGGGCCGTTCGCCCAGGGGCCGGTGGCGCTGATCGCCCGTCACGGCGACGAGTGCGTGTTCTCCGCCGACGCGCTCGGCCTGCGCCCGCTGTGGAAGCTCGAGACGCCCGACGATTTCATCTTCAGCTCCGAGCCCGGCGTGGTCGGCTGCGAGGAGATGGTCTCCGAGCCGAAGCCCCTCGGGCCGGGCGAGAAGTTCATGGTCACGATCGACCCCCAGAAGCGCTCCTCGCGGCTGTACGAGCACTGGGAGATGCAGCGCGCGGTCGCCCAGCGGTGGCTCGAGCGCACCGGGGCGGCCAAGCCCGCGCCGTACGATCGCGCACTCGAGACCGGCGGTCCTCCTGAGGGGGCCGAGATCCCCGGCTACACCTCCGCCGGCCCATCGGAGCCGGTCAAGGTGGAGGACAGGGTGCTGGCCGGCTTCGGCTGGCAGCGCGACGACGTCAAGCTCTGCCAGCAGATGGCCTCGAACGGGGCCGAGCCGATCGGCTCGCTCGGTTACGACGGTCCGCTGGCCGCCCTGTCGCCGGAGCGCCAGAACCTGGCCGACTACTTCAAGGAGACCGTCGCCGTGGTGACCAATCCGGCGATCGACCGCGAGCGCGAGATCGAGCACTTCTCGACTCGGGCGGTGTTCGGCCGCCGGCCGTCGATACATTCCCCGGCCGCCGACACGCGCACGATCGAGACCTCGTTCCCGGTGATCCTCGGCGGCCACCACGACCTCGCGCCGCTGGGGGACTCGACCTACCGCAGGATCGCCCGCGAGCACCGGACCTACCTGCTCGAGGACTTGTGGGAGGAGTTCCGAGACCGCGCGGCGGCGATCGACATCGCGCTGCTGGAGTCGGAGACCACACACGGCGCGATCGAGCGCATCAAGCAGGAGGCCGTCAAGCACGTTCGCCAGGGCGCCGATCTCCTCGTGCTCACCGACCGCACCGTCTACGACGGCGTGCGCCGCTATCTCGACCCCCACCTGGCGACCTCCGCCGTCGACCAGGCCCTGAAGCAGCTCAAGGTCGGAGAGACCGGGGAGGAGAACCTGAGGCGCCGCTGCTCGATCGTGCTGCGCTCGGCGGCGGTCCGCAACGTCCATGACGTGGTCATGGCGCTCGGGCTGGGCGCCGACGGCGTGTGCCCGTACGTGATGGTCGAGGTGATCTGCGTCGAGGACTACGACACCGACGTGTCAAACCTCTGCGCGGCGCTGGCCAAGGGGATCGAGAAGGTGATCTCGACGATCGGCATTCACGAGGTGCGCGGCTACGCGCGCCAGTTCTCCTCGATCGGGGTCAAGCCGGAGCTGGCCGAGATCTTCCTGTGCGAGACGTTCTGCGGCTCGGAGAATGCCGGCGTCGGCTTCTCCGAGCTCGACGGCGACACCGACCAGCGCTTCCAGATCCTGGCCGGCGAGGACGAGTCGAAGCCGGCGAAGACGTTTCGCTTCTACCCCAAGGTCTACAAGGCGGCAGTCGCGGCCTCCAACGGCACCGCCTCCTACGAGGAGTACTCCCAGAAGGTGCGCGACCTGGAGCAGCAGAGCCCGATCTCGATGCGTCACATCGTGGCCCTGCGGGGCGATCGGGACGCGGTCGAGCCCGACGCCGTGGACGCCTCGGTCGGCCATCACGACTACCCGATCGTGATTTCCTCGATGAGCTTCGGCTCGCAGTCGGAGCCCGCCTTCCGCGCCTACGCCGAGGCCGCCAAGGCGATCAACATCCTGTGCATCAACGGGGAGGGTGGGGAGATCCAGGACATGTACGGCAAGTACCGCAAGTGGCGCGGACAGCAGGTCGCCTCGGGCCGCTTCGGGGTCTCGGCCGAGATGTTGAACTCCTCCTACCTGGCCGAGATCAAGATCGGCCAGGGAGCGAAGCCCGGCGAGGGTGGCCACCTGCCGGGCCGCAAGGTCTCCGAGAAGGTCGCCGAGGCGCGCAACGCGTCGCCCGGCACCGATCTGATCTCGCCATCCAACAACCACGACCTCTACTCGATCGAGGACCTGGCCGAGCTGATCGACGAGCTGAAGACCGTGAACCCGGACCTGAGGGTCTCGGTGAAGGTTCCGGTGGTCCCGAACATCGGCACGATCGGGCTCGGGATCGCCAAGGCGGGGGCGGACATCATCACCCTGTCGGGATTCGAGGGCGGCACCGGGGCGGCGCGCCAGCACGCCCTGCGCCACGTGGGGCTGCCGTCGGACATCGGCACCCGCGCCGTTCACCGGGCCCTGATGGAGGCCGGGATCCGCAACCGGGTCGAGATCTGGGCCGACGGCGGCTACCGCCACGCCCACGACGTCGTGAAGCTGCACTGCATGGGGGCCAACCGGGTCGCCTTCGGCACCCTGGCGATGGTCTCGCTCGGCTGCACGATCTGCCGCGGTTGCCAGCTCGACACCTGCCACGTTGGCATCGCGACCCAGATCGAAACCGTCGAGCAGGCCACCGAGCACGGCCTGAAGAAGTTCACGCCACAGCGGGTCGACTCGGCGGCCGACAACTGCGCACGCTTCTTCGCCTCGATGGGCGAGGAGGTCAAGCAGGTGGTCGCCGGGCTCGGCTACGAGCGCGCCCAGGACCTGGTGGGGCGCTATGACCTGCTCGAGCAGGTCGCCTACGCGGAGCAGCTGGACCTGACCGAGCTGATCACCCCGCTGGAGGAGTTCCTCGATCTCGAGCCGATCGACCTGCCCGTGCCCGATCAGGAGCTGGTCGAGGCACGGGCCGAGGCCGGCCTGGTTCGGGCGCGGCCGATCCGCATGCAGCCCAAGCAGGCGTCGGCGGAGCTCGCGGGGCTCGCCGGCAGGATGTTCGCCGGCGAGGTGGTCCGCGAGCAGTTCCCGCGCCCGACGGACGCTCACGACCGCGTGCTCGGCACCGAGCTGGCCGGGGAGATCTCCCGTGCCCGGATCTACGAGGGTGCGCCCCAGGGCGATCCGGTCGACGTGCTGGCGGAGCTCAGCTTCAACGGAGGCTCGGTCGCCGGCCAGGGCTTCGGCGCCTTCAACGCCTGGGGGCTGGTGGTGCGGGTCGAGGGAGGCGCCCAGGACGGCGTCGGCAAGACGATGCTGGGCGGCACCGTCTCGATCCTCAAGGGAACGAACTCCGAGGGGCGCAGGATCAACGGGTCTGTGGGCAAGTCGTTCGCCTACGGCGCCCAGCGTGGCCGCCTGTTCGTGCAGGGGTCGGCCGACTCGCGGTTCTGCATCCGCCTCTCGGGAGCGGACGTGGTGCTGGCGGGCGAGCCCCCAGAGCCTCTGGACGACTCGCGCGGCTGCATCGTCGACCGGGCCAACGCCAAGGGCTTCGCCTTCGAGTACATGACGGCGGGACGCGCCGTCGTGCTCGGCGACATCGGCCCGTGGGCGTGCGCCGGAATGACCGGCGGCCGCGTCTACGTGCGCGTCAACCCGGAGTGGAACCTGGATCGCGCGGCGATCGAGCGCCGCCTCGGCGAGGGCGCCAAGGTAGAGCTGACGGAGCTCGACGCCGAGGGCATGCTCGACATCGAGGACCTGCTCGACCACTACCTCGTCGAGCTGCGAGCCACCGGACAGCACCAAGAGGCCGAGCGGATCGGCGCTCTGGCGGCCAGGGGCGAGGACAACTTCCTGATGATCGTGCCGCACCGGGTCCAGGCCGACCCCAACATCTCGACCGAGTAATCGCGGCCGCCGGCCAGCCGGCCGTTGGCGAGATTGCGGGGCGCTAGCTCTGCAGGACGTAGAGGCGGTAGCGACCGATTTCGAGCTCGTCGCCATCGACCAGCGGCGCCCATTCGACCCGCTCGCCGTTGACGAACAGGCCGTTGAGGCTGCGGTCGTCCAGGGCGCGAAGCTCGTCGTCCGGAGTGCGGATGATCAGCGCGTGGCGCCGCGATACGGTCGCGTCGTCGAGCTGGATGTCGGCCGAGCCGCTGCGCCCGATCCGGGTCCAGCCGTCTTGGAGCGTCGTGACGACAGGTTCGCCGTCCTCCTCGAAGGCGACGTGCTGGTCGCCCGGCTCCAGCGACGCGCGAACGCCGTCGAGCCAGGTCGGAAGAGTGGGCGCGGCCGAGATCGCGTCGGCGTCGACCGTGGCAGACTCGAACATCGAGGAACGGCGGAAGCTCGACCCGTCGCAGGCCGGGCAGCTGGGTAGCTCGTCCGAAACGGAGAGCGAGATCGAATATCCGCACTCAACGCAAACCAGAGAGCCGACCAGCGCGAGCTCACCAGTCTCGTGGACGTCGGTTCCTTCGTCTACAAGCAATCCCAACTCCTCGTCTCAAATTCCGTCCTTGGAATTCGGGTTAATACTAACGGGGGACTCTAAATCTTTGCCCTTTTGGAGGCCGAAACGTCCGCAATTTGGACGATTGATCCCAAAATCCGGGCATAGAATGCCCCCGGATGGGCCCGATCTCCGTGAAGACGCTGATCGACGCGCCGCGTGAGCGCGTCTACGAGTTCCTCTGCGATCTGGCCAACAGGCCCGCCTTCACCGATCACTTCATGAGCGAGTTTCGGCTCCAGCGGCTCGAGTCCCATGGGGTCGGCGCGGCGGCCCGCTTCCGGATCGCCGAGCCGGGGCTGTGGATGGAGACCGTGATCGAGGAGGTCTCGCCGCCGCACCGGATCCTCGAGCGGGGCCGCGGAGGGCGGCTCGACCGGACCCCGATCGTCACCGGCTGGGAGCTGGTCGAAGCCGGGCCCCGCGGATGCGAGGTGACGGTGACCTTCGGCACCGACCCCACCCATTTCCTCGATCGCCTCCGCGAGAGGCTGGGGGCAGAGTGGTTCTACCGTCGCCAGTGGTCGATCGCGCTCTCGAGGTCGAAGGAGCTGATCGAGTCGGGCCGCCAGCCCGCCCGGGTCGTGGTCGCCGGCGGCGCCCGGCTTCCCGTCTGACGCGATATAGACTCCGCCGCCATGCTGCGCGCCGCCGGCCGCCCCACCACGCGTCTGGGTGCCGCTCTGGCGCTCGCCGCCGCACTGGTCGTCGGGGTGCTGCTGTCCGGCTGCAATACCAACCCGGAAGCCGACCTCAGCGTCGACGAGGGTCAGGCGGTGAAGCTCGGCGACCTGCTCTACAACGTCGAGATCAGCCGCTTTCTGAACCCGCGCGACCCCGAGGACAGGGCCTACCTGGCGGGGCAGCCCGCCCCGCCCAACGACAAGCTCTACCTCGGGGTCTTCATGTTGATCCAGAACGAGTCCGACACGGCGCAGCAGGTGCCGGTGGACTTCAGGGTGGTCGACACCCAAGGCACGGAGTTCAAGCCGATTCCGAGCGACAGCCTGTTCGCGCTCAAGCTCGGCGGCACGGTGGGCGCCAACCAGCAGCTGCCCGAACCAGAGTCCACTGCGGCGAGCGGGCCGATCGAGGGGTCGATGGTGCTCTTCCTGATCGACCAGGCCGCAACCGAGGATCGGCCCCTGACCCTCCACGTTCCATCAAGCTCCGGCTCACCGGGTGAAGTTGAGCTCGACATCTAGCGCCGGCCTGCGGCCGGCGTTGGGGGCGGCGAGCCTGGCGACCGGCTCCCCCTGGGAGGAGCGTTAACCGACACCGAGGCCCGCGGCAAGGATCTGGCGAACGATCGGAGCCGCCACGGTGCCGCCGTCGCCGCTGGCGTCGACGACCAGCGCCGCCGCCACGAGCTTCGGGTCGTTCGCCGGTGCAAAGCCCGTGAACCAGGCGTCCAGCTTCTGCTCGGGCACCACGCCCGGGGTTTCCTGCTGACCGGGCTCGAGCGCCTTTGGGCCGAGCTCGGCCGTGCCCGTCTTGCCGGCCACCTGAACCCCGGGGAGGGCCGCGGCCGTCCCGGTTCCGCTCGTCACCACCTGGATCATCAGGTCGCGCAGCGTCGTCGCAACCTGCTCGGAGCTCACCCGCACGGGCTTTCTCACCGGCCGCAGCTTGCGATCCGTCACGATTCGCGTCGGGCTCCGCACGCCCCCGTTGGCGATCGCCTGCGCAACCGAGGCCATCTCCAGCGGCGTCGCCAGCACCTGGCCCTGTCCAATCGCGCTCACCCCGAGCTCGAGGGCGTCGGGGATCGAGGCGGGGATGGCGCTCTGGGGCGGGGCCACGATTCGAGTTGCCTGCCGGTCGAACAGGCTGGGCGGCGAGTTGAAGCCATAGAGCTCCGCCGCTTTCACGAGCCGCTCCGAGCCGATCTTCGGCCCGAGCGGCACGAAGACGCTGTTGCACGACTCGGCGAAGGCCTCGACGAAGCTTCCGCCACACGCTTCGTTGTGAGCATTGGCGACCTCGCGGCCGCCGACCACGGTGGAGGTCTGGATCGGGAACTGGTCCGTGAGCTTGACCAATCCCGCCTCGAGCGCCGCGGTGGTCGTGATCAGCTTGAAGGTCGAGCCCGGCGGCTGGGGGCCGGAGAACGCGATCCCCGCCAGCGCCAGCACCGAGCCATCGCGAGCGTCGAGCACCGCGGCTCCGCCGTACTGGCCGCCGAGCGCCGCCACCGTGGTCTGCTGCAGTGCAGGGTCGATCGTCGTGTGCACCGGCTTGCCCGGGACGGGCTTGCTGGTGGCCAGCACCGGCCCGCCGCCGCCCGCGGCGGCCGCGACAAGCTGACCGCCGGGCCGTCCGGCGAGGCGCCTGTCGAAGGCCAGCTCGAGGCCGCTGGTCCCCGTCGGGGCGCCCGGCGGGAATCCGAGGCGCGACAGCACGCGGTCCTGCCGGCGGCTGGGGGAGGAGACCACGCCGGTGACGCTCTGGGCGGACGCGCCTATCGGCGAGGAGCGGCTGGTGGCCGGGCCCTCAGCCAGCGGCGTCCCGTCGCGGGCCAGGATCGGGGCGCGCTTCGGAACCCGTGCATTTCGCACCAGACGCTCTCCTGGCCCCAAGCCCGGGAAGACGAGGTTGGGGGACCAGGCGACCTTGTCGCCGGCGAGCGGAAGCACGAGGCGCCCGGAGATCTGCCCGAAGGCGTGGGTCTCGAAGCTGACCGGTACAACAGCCGCTTGCTTGCCCCTGACCTCGGTCGCCGTCGGATCACCGGTTGTCACCCCCGTCGCGGTCGCCGTCTCCTGAGCCTTGCGGTAGTCGTCGGCGAATTCGGCCCGCGGGTAGCGCTTGGCAGCCTTCGGGGAGATCTCTGCGTACATGGCCGCGAAATCCTGGCGTTCCCAGTTCTGGGCGAAGCGCCGGGCCGACGACAACTCGGCGCTACCGCCACCGGCGATCGCACCCGCGATGAACGCAGCGGCTCCCAGCAGCGCGATTGGAACGGCTCTGGTGACGAGTCGGCGGCGACGCTCCGCCTCGGGAGTGATCGGGCTCAAGCGGGTAGAAAGTTAGTGCCTGTGAGGTACGTCTAGGTGAACGTGGTCGACCTGATCATCGTGGTCTTCGCGCTGGCCCTTGCAGCGATCGGCTACGAGCGCGGCCTGGTCGCAAGCGGCCTTCCCCTGGCGGGCTTCGTGATCGGCGCGGCAATCGGGGGTCGGCTCGGGCCCGCGCTACTGACCGGGGGTGGCGAGTCGCCCTATGCGCCGCTGATCACCGTCCTCTCCGGGTTGCTGCTCGGCGCCGCACTGGCGATGGCGATGGAGGGCTTCGGCCAGGCGCTCAGTGCCCGTCTCCCTGATCACGGGCTGACCGGGTGGCTGGACGGGATCGGGGGCGCCGCGCTGCTCGCCGCCCTGGGCCTGCTGTTGGCCTGGGCGTTTGGCGCCGCAGCGCTCAATGTGCCCGGGCCCGGGGAGCGGGACTTGCGTCATGCGCTTCAGAGCTCGCGAATCCTGACCGGGCTGAATCGCGCATTTCCGCCGTCCGGGCCGCTTCTCAACGTGCTGCGGCACATCGATCCCACGCCGGCTGTGAGCGGCCCGAACGCCAACGTTCGAGCGCCCGAACCGGCGATCGCCCACGATCCCGACGTGAACCGGGCCGGCAACAGCGTGGTCAAGCTTCTCGGGACCGCCTGCGGGCTCGGCATCGAGGGTTCCGGATGGGTCGCCGGCCCGGGCCTCGTGGTGACCAATGCGCACGTGGTGGCGGGCGAGGGCGACACCACGGTGACCCTGCGCTCGGGCGGTACGCTCGACGCCTCGGCGGTCCACTACGACCCGCACAATGACCTGGCGATCCTCCGAGTGGAGGGGCTGGGGCTGCCGGCGCTGAAACTCCCGCCTCAGGTGGTCAAGGGCACCGCTGCCGCTGTCCTGGGCTATCCGGAGAACGGGCCGTTCACGGTCTCTGCGGCGCGAGTAGGAAGCACTGGGCAGGTGATCAGCGAGGACTCATACGGACGCGGCCCGGTGCGGCGAAGCATGACTCCGTTTCGTGGTCAGGTGCAGAGCGGCAACTCCGGCGGGCCCGTGGTCGATTCCAGCGGCCGGGTGCTGACCACGGTGTTCGCAGCCGCCAGGGGACAAGGCCGGTCCGGGGGACTCGGGGTACCCGACGAGATCGTGCGCGCGGCCCTGCAGGGAAACCTGCGACCCACCGGCACAGGGCCCTGCGCCGCGTAGCCGGCCCGATTCACCCGGCGTGGGTGGCTGTTCGGCCACAGCCCCAGGTGGGCCGAATTTCACCGCATATGCGTGGGAAATTCGGCCCAGCGGGGTTGGCGTCGGCCCAGCGCCGTTTCGCCGCCGGCCCACCAGACCCCTTCGGTAAGCTCACTTGAGGGTGGAACGAGCGCCTTCGCAAGCCGAGAGCGCTCCGGCCCGGCCCAACGGCCGCCCGGCGCGCGTCTGTCCCGACTTCCATTACGCGGTGGAGCTGATCGGCAAGCGCTGGGCCGGGGCGATCATCTGGGCGCTGTCGGAGCGCCCCCACTTCTTCGCCGAGCTGTCGCACACGGTGCCCGGCCTCTCCGACCGGCTGCTGTCGCGCCGGCTGCGCGAGCTCGAGGCCGAGGACATGGTCAAGCGCTCCGTCCATGCCGGGACGCCCCCGCGGGTCTCCTATGCGCTGACGGAGAAGGGAAGGGCCCTGCGCCCGGCGATCCGGGAGCTCCGCTCCTGGGCGCGCCACTGGAACGGCGACTAAGCGGCTGCCTCAAACCCCCGCGCGCAGGGGCGCTACCAATCCCGCGGGTTTCCCGCCGGGATCCGGTCGCGGACGAGCACGCCCTCGACCACCTCGACCGGGTGGGGGTCGGTCGTCTCGCGGAACAGGTCGAGCTGGCCGGGGCCCAGCGACTCGAACGCCGCCTCGACCGTACGCGGGTACGAGGCGAGGATCACGGCGCCCGGTGGCGGCGTCTCGGCGTAGTTCCGTGGCTTGGAGGTGAACGCGAACACGCGGTCGAAGCCCGGCTCGTCCGCAGTTTCGATCTGCGCGGTGACCTCGATTCGGTCGTAGCGGATCTCGCGGACCGCCAAGCGGTCGAGCTCGTCCTCGGTGACCTCGATCAGCACCCCGTTGGGGCCCGGGCCGCTTCGCCGCTCGAGGTTGAGGCCGAGGCAGTGGGGCGGCACGCTGCCGTCGTCGGCGCGGGCGAAGGTCTTCTCGGAGCGGAGGTTGTCGCGCGCCATCGACCAGCGTCGCCGCCAGCCGGCCAGGCGCGCCCGTCCGGCGTGCGGCACCGGCCGCTCCAGGGTGCGCTCGGCGCTCGCCAGGCTGGCGAGCGAGCCGTAGGCGAACACGGCCACACGGGTCATAGCCGGCGGCCGGTCAGCTCCTTCGGGTGTGAGCAGAGACGGGCGCGGGCAGGACAGTCCCAGCAGAGCGCCGCGTGCGGCTCGGGGGTGACCTCGAAGCGCCCCGCCTCGATGCCCGCGATCAGCTCCTCGACCTCCTGCCTCGAGGCGGCGAGCGCGACCGCATCGAGCTCCAGCTCGACGGGCTCGCCAGCCCGCTCGAGGAAGACGTAGGCGGTGCGCACGCGCTGCGTCTCGCCGGCCGCAGCGAGTGCGTAGATGCTGCGCTGGACCCCGTAGCGATCGACCAGCTCCTCCACGCTTCGGTCCCCGAGCGCGTCCGTCTTGTAGTCCACCACCAGCGGAAGCCCCGCCTCGTCCGCGTAAAGATCGATTGTCCCGCGCACCACGGAGCCGCCCAGCGGAAGGATGAACGGCATCTCCGGGCGCAGGCGCGCCCCGCTTGCGCGGAGCTCCTCGCACAGCCCCGAGGCAAGCCATGCTGCGACCATGCCGCGCGCCCGGTCCAGCTCCTCGCGGGTCGCCTCCAGGCGCTCCCGGCGCAGCAGGTCTCGATAGAGGGCCTCCTCGGGCTCACGCCAGCCGTGGCGAGCGCTCCACTCGAGCATCGCGTGGACGGCGTTGCCGAAGCCGTAGCGGCGCGTGGGTGCGATGCCATCCCCCGAGGGCGTGCCCTGCTGTCCCTGCAAACCGAGTATCCGCTCCGCGAAGAACCGGTAGCCGCAGCGCCCGTAGGTCGCCAGGGCGGTGTAGGAGAGGTGTCCCGCTGCGGGCTCGGCGGTCACGGTCCGCCGCACGAGGGGTGGGGGAGAGAGGGTCGGCGCCGCCACCTCCTCGCCCCGCTCGACGCCGGGCTGGAGGGCCGCGAACGAGGCGGGGTCGGGCTGGTTGAAGCGAACCGCGACCCGACCGGCCGGGAATTCGGCCTGGAGGCCGGGGCGCGGCTGGGGGGGCGCCAGGCAGATCTCGGTGTCTTCGCCATCGCCAATCCCGAGCGAGCGAATCAGTCGCTCGGTGATCGGGATGCCGGGCCTGGGCCCGTCTCCCTCCGGCTGTGCGAGCCGCTTGGCGCTGTAGCGGCCGCTGAGGACGAGCAGGCGCCGCGCACGGGTGGCGGCCACGTAGGCGAGTCTGCAGGCCTCGGCCGCCTCGTCCTCGGCCGCGGCGTCCAGCATCTCGCCGTAGCCGAAGACACCGATCGCCGTGGTGCCGAAGCGCGCCAGGCGAATGCCCACCCGCGGCGCCGGCGGACCGCCGCCCTCACCGTCGCCGGAATCGTCGGGGTCGGCGACCTGCACGGGCGGCTGGCGGCCGCCCGCCAGAAGGTCGCGGCCCAGGTCGGCCACGGCGACCACGGGGAACTCGAGCCCCTTGGCGGCGTGAACGGTCATCACCCGGACCCCGTCGTGATCCTCCGCCTCGGTTGCGGCCTGGCCCTCGCGGTCGCGACCGGCGCGCTCCGTGAGGAAATCGAGGAAGCCGCGAAGATCCCGGCCCTCGGCGGCCTCATACTCGCGGGCGAGCCGCATCAGCTTGCGAACGTTCGCGTAGCGCCTCACGCCACGCCTCATCATCAGCGTCGCCAGGTCGTAGTCGAAGGCGGTCACCGCTCGCACGAGCAGCTCCTCGAGAGCGACCGTCCCCGCGCGGGCGCGGAGCTCGGCGAGCCGCTCGCAGAGGTCGCGAAGCAGGGTCGCATCGTCTTCGGGGATCTTCGCCAGGTAGCTCTCGGCTTCTGCGTCGTCCGGCGGCTCGCCGCGACCGAAGAGCCGTTCCACCACCGGCCACAGGTGGCGACCGCGGCCCGCGACCTCGGCCGCGCGCCGCAAGAGCCAGAGCGTGTCCGGGCGCACTGCGCAGGCGGGCGAGGCAAGCACCGCGAGCAGGCACTCATCGTCGAGCGGGTTGGCCACCAGGCCCAGCATCCGGCGCACGTCCTCGACCTGCTGCTGCGACCAGTAGCCGCGGCCGCCCACGACGTAGGGGCGCAGGCCGGCCCGCTCCAGCTCCTCCTCGAAGGCGGCGACGTGGGTGTAGGCGCGCAACAGGACGACGACGTCGCCGCGCCGCAGGTCGTCGTGGTCGTCGACCAGCATGCGTATCCGGGCGGCCAGGAAGCGGGCCTCGGCGATCCGGTCCGGCGCCGAGGGATAGTCGCCCGGCAAGGGCATGATTCCCAACGCTTCGTCCTTCCACTGGTCTCCGGCCGGCGTCAGGAGCAGGTCGACCTCAGGCTGCGCGCCGGCCTCGCCGCCGTCGCGGAGTGCGCCGACCGTCAGCGGCGCGAAGCCGGGCAGGATCGCAGCCCCGATCGAATTCACCGCGGCGACCAGGTCAGGCGTGGCCCGGAAGTTGCCGCTCAGGCGCATCACCTCGGCCTCCGTGTCCGGCAGCGCCTCGAGGCGATCGCGCTGGCGGCGGAAGACGTCCACGTTTGCGTGGCGAAAGCCGTAGATGGACTGGAATTCGTCGCCCACGAAGAAGACGCTCGTCTGGTCGTCTCTCAGCAGCCCCACAAGCTCGAGCTGCAGGCGGTTCGTGTCCTGAAACTCGTCCACCATCAGGTGCCGGAAATGGGTGCGATAGGTGTCCGCCACGCCTGGGTTTTCAATCAGCAGCCGACGCGCCTCGAGCTGGAGGTCCTCGAAGTCGAGCCCGGAGCGCTCGTCCTTGAGCGCCGCGTAGCGGTGGGCGAACAGGCCGAGCAGCTCCGCGATGTGGCGGTAATGGGCGATCGCGTCACGCTCGGCGAGCGCGGAGCGGGCCTGCTTCCAAGCTGTCCTGTAGGCGGCGCAGGCCGCCCCGCCGAATGCCTGCGCGGAGGATCCGAGCTTCAGCTCCGCCAGCTCGGGCTCCGTGGGCAGGCGCGATGCCGGATCGAGGGCCGCCGCCTCGGCAAGTCGCTCCAGGTTCCGGGACCCGCCGCGCCCGCCCTGGGTCTCCTCGCACGCGGCTCGCGCCGCGACCGCCAGCTGCTCGATCGCGTGCGTCGGGTCGGGGTCGGCCGGCTCGGAAAGCACGGGCTCGCGGCCCTGGCTTCGCAGCTCGTCGTGCGCGGTGCGGACCAGGTCGCGCAGGTCGGGAACCCGCATCGCGGCAACCAGCTCGGCCGGCGCCGGATCGCCGCCACCCAGAAGCGACTCGAGCGCCTCGTCGAAGGCGCGGTGCCCGAGTCGGTCGGCTTCCGCCTCGTCCAGCACCCGAAAGCGCGGATCGAGTCCCAGGGCGACCGGGTGGGCCGCGAGGAGCCGTCGGCAGAAGCCGTGGATCGTCGAGATCCAGGCCCGCTCGCTGTCGCGGGCGAGCTCCGCGAGCCTGTGGCCGCGTTCGCCGTCACCGGCGCTCAGCGCCTCGGTCGCCCGGCGAGAGAGCTCTTCCCGGATTCGATGCCGGAGCTCCGCCGCCGCACGCTCGGTGAACGTGAACGCGAGGATCGCGTCGACCCCGTGTTCCTCCTGCTCGGCGGCGGCGCAGTAGCGCTCGACCAGGACGCGCGTCTTGCCCGTGCCGGCGCCGGCCTCCAGCAGCACGTCGCGGTCGCGCGCATCGATCGCCCGCCGCTGCTCCGGAGTCGGCTCGTCTGGCAGGGACGCTCGCCGTCCTGGCCGGCCCGCCGGCCTCGTGCGTCGCAAGCTCGAGCTGCTCGCCGCTCACTCTGCCTCCACCTCATCCTCGTCGTCGCCTGGCTCGGGCTCGATGCGGGCGGCCCGCTCGCGCCGGCAGATGCCCTGGAAGGTGCAGAACGGAGGGCAACGGTCGTCGATCGGGTTGCGGTCGATCTCGCCGCCGCGCATCGCCGCGACGATCTCCCGGGCGCGCGCGGCGGCGTCGTTGAGGGCCGCCTCGAAGTCGTCGTCGTCGAGCAGGTCGTTGGGGTACAGGTCGAGTCCGCTCAGCGGCCCGTCCGCCTCGGCCGCGCGGGCGATCCCGCGAGGGCGGTGGCTGTCGGTTCCGGCCAGCGGTTGATAGAGGCCGCCGAGCGGTCGCCGCCCCCACAGTCGCTCGAGCGCCAGCGCATAGAGCTGCGGTTGGAGCTTTCCCTCCTTCTCGAGGTTGGCGCCCGTGGTGACGGTCCGCGAGACCTTGTAGTCACGGATCAGTCCGGTGGGCTCTCCGCTCGCCGGGACGTCGACGCGATCGATCTTGCCGTGCAGGCCGAACCCGTCGAGCTCGAGCGGCGGACGGGCGTTGTGCTCACCCTCCCCGAAGCTCGCCTCGATCAGCTCCCGGTCCGGCTGAATGGAAAGCGAGGCCGCGGCCTCCCGCTCGAGAAAGCCGTCAATCAGCGCCGCCATCCTCGCCCGGGAGGTGACCCCGCGAGCGTCATCAGCCCCGAGGTCGTGCTCGGCGGCCTCGGAGGCGATCAGCTCGGAGGCGCGCCGGCGCCAGTCGTCGAGCGTCTGGGGGCGGGGCGAAGGCGCGCCTCCCGGGCGGGTCGCGGTAGAGCTGCTCGAGTACGGCGTGGATCGCCGAGCCCTGCGTGAGGGCCTCCGGCGCCGGTTCGAGTGTCTGGGGCGTTCAGCTCGTGCTGGACGAACCACCGGTAGGAGCACAGCGCATATTCCTCGAGGTCGAGGCCCCGAACAGCTTGCGAGCCCGCAGCTCGTCGAGCACCGCCGGCACGCTCAGCGGCCCCGGTTCCAGGCGCTTCCGCCTGACCCGGGTGGCCACCGCCTCCAGCCGGGCCGCCAGTCGCCGGGCGTCGTCGGGGTCGAGCCCGAGCTCGGGCGCCGCCGCCGCGCCGTCGTGCCCGGGCTCCGCGGAGGCGGCGAGGGAGCGGGCCAGCTCGTCGATGCTCGGCGCCTCGCCAGGGGGGAAGGTGACGTCGCCGAGCCGGCGCCGGAGGACGAGGCGGTCGAGAGGATCGGGGTCTCCGCCGGACGGTGGCGGTGGGGCGAGCAGATCCCGGACGTCGTCCAGGAACGGCGATCGCGCGGCCTCCGCTCCCTCGTCGTCGCAGCTTCGCCAGCAGAGATAGAGGCGGCGCGTGGGGCGCGACAGGCAGACGTGGAACAGATAGCGTTCCTCGTCGTCAGCCCTGGCCCGCGGCGGCAGTCCGAGAGCGCCGCGCTGCTCGTCGGAAAGGAACGGCTCGCCGGCGTCGTGGCGGGGGAACTCGCCCTCCTGCAGCGAGGCGACGAACAGGTGGGTGACGCGCCGAGCGCGTATCCGGTACGGGCTGGTCACTCGAACGTGCCCCTCGGTCGGTCCGCGCCACAGCGGCACCTCGAGGCCCTCCAGGGTGGCGAGAGCCTCTCGGGCGGGGTCTTCGATGTCGGGCATCTCGGCCAGGGCCTCGACGGCCTCGGCCGCGACGCTGGCAGCGCGCAGCTCGAGGCGCTCCTCGCGGGCTGCCAGCGGGGCGCGCCGCTCGTGCGGCTGCTCGCCGATCCGCCGCGCCAGCCCCGCCACGACGCGGAGCAGCGCGTCTGGCTGGCGCCGCTTCGCCAACTCGTCGAACTCGAACAGGCGCCGACCGGTCCAGGCCTCGAGCGCCTCGGCCGCGGTCTGCAGTCCCCGCCGGCGCATGGTGCGCTCGAGCCAGTCCGCGTCGCCCGCGTGGGCGACCCCCGGCGTGCGCACGAAGGCGAGCACGTCCTCGGCGCGCCGCGAGGTCAGCGCCCCGCGCAGCAGCGAGATCAGCCCGCGCCCGACCGCCGTGCGGGTGGCGGGCACGCGGGCCTCCACCGCCACCGGGACGCCGAAGCCCGCCAGCACGCTCTCGTACAGGGGGCCGTGGCGATCGGGGGACCTAAGCACGACCGCGATCTCGTCGGGCTTCACCCCGTCGGCGAGCAGGCGAGCGATCTGGCCACCGATCTGCTCGGCCTGACCACGCTCGCCGGCCGCCTCCATCCGCACCAGGCCGTCGTCCGGCTCGATTCGATCGGTCCGCTCGCGCAGCAAGCAGCGCTCGAGCCGAAACAGCGTCTGGCTCTACGGTGTTGGCCGGGTTGGGCTCCAGCGGCGGCTCGGATTCGCCACCGCGCTCGCGAAGCTCCTGGTAGAGGTGGGCCCGGGCGACGAACGCGTCGCGGTCCTCGTAGGCGACCGAGACGGTCACCTCGCTGGCCTCGGCCAGCGCGCTGATCAGCTCGAGCTGCTCAACGGTCAGATCGTCGAAGCCGTAGACGAGCACTGGACGCGCGCTCCAGGCATCCGGAGCCGTTCGCAGCGCCGCGGTGGCTCGGGCGGCCGCCACGTGGTCGTCTCCATAGCCGAGGGCGTCGCGTGTCTCGGCATATGCCGTGTAGAGGGCTGCGATCTCGCGCAGGTAGGCGCTCTGGGGGCTCACCGCCGCGGCGCTGGCCGCGAGACCGGCCGGATCGATGCACGCGGCCTGCGCCTCGTCCAGCAGCGACGCCGAGGGCCCTGGCGAACCCCGGGCGGGCGGCCGAGCGGCCGAGGATCCGAGGATTGGCCCGACGGGTCGCAAGCCGGACCGCGTACAGTCGCTGTTCGTCGCTGAGCGTGCGGCGGTAGCGGGGTGCCGGTCGCCTGGGCGACGTCCTCGAACAGGCGGTCGAACGTCCTGATCGACACGCCGAGCACCGGATCGCCGTTGCCGGCGCCCTCGCACAACTCTCGCTCGAAGCGGTCGGCGTCGTCCAGCGTGGGCACGATCAGCACGGGATCGCGGTCGAGCGCCGCCTTGAGGCGCGCGAGAACTTCCCCGGCCTTGCCCGAGTTCGGAGGCCCGACGATCACAGACAGGGACATCGCTCCCAGCATAGGTCGCCGCACGGCGCAGTTCCGTCGGACGCCGCGTCTATCTTGCTGCGGCATGTCTCTTTGCTTCATCGACCCGGCAGACGCGATCCGCGCGATCGCCGACTCGGTTGGCCGTGAGGCCCGCCGACAGCTCCTGGGAGAGGCCGTTCGCGCCTGGGTCGACGAGATTCCCGACGACGAGCTCGAGGCGCACTACGCCCGGGCCATCGCGGAGCTCGACGAGCACGACATCTCGATGCTGGCGGCCTGGCATGCCTCGATGGACGTCGGGCATCCGGTGCCCAACCGCGACTTCCTGATGGGCGCCTTCGGGTCGCTTGGACAGCACCGGCGCGAGGCCCTGAAGCTCGCGGCCGGGTTCCGCGGCGAGGAGGCGGTGGACCGCGGCCTCACCGAGGAGCACGCCCTCGACACCGTGCTCGACTGGCTGTCCGGGCCCGGCTGATGGAGCTGGCCGTCGAGGCGGTGCAGCTCTACGTCTGGGACCGGGCCGGCTCGGACAACTAGCCGCCGACGGCTCAGCCGAGCGCCGCCTCGATCTCGGCGACCGCCTGGTCGCTGGAGCGGAAGTGAACGGCCGTCATCCCCAGCTCGCGGGCCGTGGCGATGTTGTCCTCGACGTCGTCGACGAACAGGCACTCCGCCGCCCCGACCCCGCCGCCCAGGCGCGTCCAGGGTCAGCTCGTAGATCTCAGGTTCCGGCTTGCGGATCCCGACGAAGGCGGAGTCGACGACGATCTCGAAGATCTCGTCCACCGGCACCATCGCGCGCCACAGCGGCTCCCACTCCCGCACGTTGTTGGTCAGTAACGCCATCCGGTAGCCCCGGCCCTTCAGGTCTCTCATCAGGTCGATCATCGGCTGATTCGGGTCGAGCGCCTCGAAGTAGATCTCGCTGAAGCGGTGCAGCTCCGGCTCGTGGCCGAGCTCGGGCACCAGCTCCGCCCGCAGCAGGTCGAGGAACTCGGACTCGGCGAGCCGCCCGCGCTCCAGCTCGAACAGCGGATGCTCGCCGGTGCTTTCGGCGATCCGCTGCATCGCCCGGCCCAGCGCCTCGGCCGAGATCCCCGTCTGGTCCTGGAACGCCAGGAAGGAGCCCAGGAGGGGCGTCGTCAAGACGCCCCCGAAGTCGGAGATCACGGCGCGAATCGCCACGGTCACGACCGCAGTAGATCACCAATCGGACGAATCCCGTTTCAGCCGGCGTGCGGATCGATCCGGGTGACCGTGCCGTCCCCCGAATCGGCGACCCAGATTGCGCCGTCTCCAAGCGCTATGCCACTCGGACGGTCGCCGACCCGAATCCGCTCGGAGGCCACGTCCACGGAAGCCGGATCAACGAGGGCCACGCCGCCGGGCCGGGGCGTGAAATCGGGCGGGCGCACGCCGCCGACCAAAGTCGCCCAGACGCCGCCCTCGCCGGCGGCCAGCCGAACCGGGATTGCCGCCGGCACCTCGGCCGCCTGTTCGCCCACCTGCGAGGACCCCGGGTCGATCCGAACGACCTCGATCGTGCGGGCGAGCCGGTCGTCGGTCTTTGCGACCCAGACGCCGTCCTCGCCGAACGACAGGCCGAGCACCTGGTACTGCGCGACCTGGATCGGGTCGTCCGGCTGGCCGCTCGAGGCGTCGATGCGGGTGACGGTGCCGTCGGCCGTGTTGGCGACCCAAACGGCGCCGGCGCCGGTCGCGATGTCGCCTGGCTGGCTGCCGACCGCGATCGGGTCGCCCACCGCGCGGGACGTCTTGGGATCGATCCGCGTCACCGTGTCATCCGCCCGGCTCGTGACCCAGACCGAGCCCTCGCCGGCCGCGATTCCGCCTGGATCCGCGACCTTGACCGGCGCCCGGCTGGCTCGCCCCGACGCCGGGTCGATCCGGGTCACGGTGTCGTTGCCGCTGGCGACCCATACCCCGCCCTCCCCGGCGGCGATCGCTTCAGGACCGGACCCGACCGGGATCGGCCTCCCGGTCCGGCGACCGTGTCGCGGGTCGAGGTGGACCACTCGACCGCCGGCGTTGTCGGCAACCCACGCACCGCCCTCGCCGACCGCGATCGCCACGGGGGTGCCCCCGACCTGGATCGGCCGCTCGGCCCCCGGGTGCAGCGGCGCCCGGCTTGCGCCTCGCCCCGTCTCCGCATCCGGCGACCGCGAGGGCGAGGGCGAATGCGGCACCGACCGCCAGCGCCCAGGGCTGGCGAGACGGTCGGCTCGCGGCGGTGAATCTGCTCGATTGATCCGTTTTCAAGTTGGCCACGCAATGCGGGTTACGTAGGAAAGGGAGGCACGGATCAGCGATCCGGCACCCCTGGGTTCCTATCACTGAAAGCAAGCACCAAGGAAAGGGGTGCCAGATGAATCACAAGCCGCCAGCCAGAGCCCTCGCGGTGGTGGCCGCCGCGGTTGCCGCCGCGGCGATCGCGGTACCGCTCGGGTTCGGCTCGAGCCACCGCGAAGCGCCCAACATCGCCCTCGATCCGTCGGCCGACAACACCGACGTCTACGCCTTCAAGGCGGATGACGCGCCCAACAGGCTGACGATCGCCGCCGATTGGATCCCGGGCCAGGTGCCCGCCAACGGGCCGAACTTCTTCCGGTTCGACGACCGGGCGGACTATTACGTGAACATCGACAACACGGGCGACGGCGTCGCGGACGTCAAGTACCTGTTCAAGTTCCACACCAAGACCCGGAACCCGAACTCCTTCCTCTACGCCGGTCCGGGAACGCAGGACTTCAGCGATCCCGGCCTGAACGTGATCCAGCGGTACGACCTCGTTCGCGAGGAGCTGACTGGCGGAAGGGTCAAGCACTCGAGGACGATCGCCCACAACCTCCCCGTCGCGCCGCCGAACATCGGGCCGAAGACGTTCCCGCACTACCAGAACTTCGTCGGCCAGGCGATCAACACCCTGAACGACGGCACGAAGGTGTTCGTGGGGGAGCGCGACGACCCGTTCTTCGTCGACCTCGGAGCGACCTTCGACGCGATCAACGTGCGTCAAGGGACCGGCAACGAGGGCCAGGGGAAGGACGACCTCTCGGGTTACTGGACGTCGTCCACGGTGCTCCAGGTCCCCGAGCGTCAGGTGACCAGGAACAGCAAGTCCGTCTCGGGGCCAAATGCGAACAACGCGGTGGTCGGCGTTTGGTCGAGCACCGAGCGGCGTCGCCTCCAGGTGACGAACGCGAGCCTGGCCCAGGGCGGGGCCGGCAAGCGCCACCGTCACCACCACAACCGCGGGAACGGCTTCGTCCAGGTCTCGCGGCTCGGGAACCCGCTGGTCAACGAGGTGATCATCCCGCTGGGCCAGAAGGACAGGTTCAATCGCACGACCCCGGACGACGATGCGGCCAACTACGGCCAGTTCGTCCTCAAGCCGGAGCTCGCCGCGATTCTCAACGCCCTGTTCGGCGTCAACGCACCGGAGAACAACCGGACCGACATCGTCCAGGCAGTCCTTCAGGGGATTCCGAACCTCAACCAGCACTCCGGCCGGCACGCCGGCAAGCCGGTTGACACCCTGAAGATCAACCTCGGCGTCCCGCCGAGCACGACCCCAAGCCGGTTCGGCGTGATCGGTGGTGATAACGCCGGCTACCCGAACGGCCGCCGGCTCGCCGACGACGTCGTCGACATCGACCTCCAGGTGGTCGCCGGAATCCTGGTCGACAACCCGGTGCCGCTCGGGGATGGAGTGGACCAGAACGACAAGAAGTTCCTGTCCCACTTCCCGTACCTCGCGGCGCCGACCTCTGGGTTCGACTCGAAGCCCTCGCGACGGATCGAGCCCGCGCACTCGCCGACCCCGCCCGGTGGTCCGTAAGGAGGAAGGTGTATCGGGGGGACAGCCGGAACGGATGGAGCGCCGCCCTGGCGGCGCTCCATCCCCCGGCCCAGGACGACCCCAGCATGTGCCGGAACAAAGGAGAGGCATGAAGCTCCAGAGAGTCAGCGGCAAGGGTTCCCATGTCTAGGGCCATAGCGGTGCTGCGTCCGCTCGGGACGCTCAGGTGGGCGACTCCCGCCCTCGTCTTCTGTGCCCTGCTCGGCGTTTTGGCACTCGTCAACCGCTCCTCCGGCCCGTCGTCGTCCGGCTCTGGAGGCGTGGACTCGAGCCTCGCAAGCCAGCCCACCAGCCTCGACACGGAGGGCCAGATCGAGCAACTCCAAGCGGCTGTCCGCGCGGACCCGAGCCACGCCGCCAACTACGCGCTGCTCGGTGACGCCTATTACCAGCGCGCTCGCGAGACGGGCGATCCCAGCTATTACACGCGCGCCGACGGCTCCTTCGCGGCGGCGCTCAGCAGGGACGCCGGCAAACGTGACGGCGATCGCGGGCCAGGCCACCCTGGCGCTGGCCCGCCACGACTTCAGCGGAGGGTTGCGACTCGCACGGCGGGCGCGGGCCCTGGCGCCGCAGATGGCGCTCCCCTATGCGCCGCTCGCCGACGCCCAGATCGAGCTCGGTCGCTACGGAGCGGCGGCCAGCACGCTCAACCGGATGGTTCGCCTGAAGGCGAACCTCACGGCCTATGCGCGGATCTCCTACTTCCGCGAGCTGCACGGCGACCTCCGCGGAGCGCTGCAGGCGATGCGCTTTGCCGCCTCCGCGGGGTCGGGAGGCCCGGAGGGCGAGTCCTACGTCCAGGGGCTGCTGGGCAAGCTCCTGGCCGACGAGGGCCGCTACCCCGCCGCCGAGCACGCCTACCGCCAGGCATTCGCGATCAACCCGGGCTATCTGCCGGCGCTCGCCGGGATCGCCGGGGTGGAGGCGGGCCGGGGCGAGTTCGCACCCGCGATCCGCCGCTACCGCCACGTGGTCGAGCGCCTGCCGCTCCCCGAGTACGCGATCGCGCTGGGCGAGACCGAGCAGGCCGCCGGCAGGATGGCCGCCGCCAAGCGGGACTATGCCCTGGTCGGGGCGGAGGTGAAGCTTCTGCATGCCAACGGGGTCAACACCGACGTCGACCTGGCGCTCTTTGAGGCCAACCACGGTAGCTCTGCGCGGGCCGTGAGCTTCGGCCGGCGGTCCTGGCGACAGGCGCCGAGCGTCCGCTCGGCCGACGCCTACTCCTGGGCCCTGTACAGGGCGGGACGGATCGGGCCCGCGACGCGATTCTCAGCGGAGGCGATGAGGCTCGGCTCGCGCGATCCCTCGTTCCTCTACCACGCGGGGATGATCGCCCTGCGGGCCGGGCGCAGCGAGCAGGCGCGCCGCCTGCTGGGTGCTCTCGTGGCGCAGAGCCCGCGCTTCAGCCCGCTCTACGCGCCGCGCGCCGAGCGGGCGCTGGGGGGCCTGGGATGAGCTGGCGCCGGCTGCGGATCTGCGCCGCCGCGCTCGCCTGGCGCGCTCGCCGCGGTCGCGTTTGCGGCTCCGCCGTCGGCACTCGCGCACCCGCTCGGGAACTTCACCATCAACCAGCTTGCCCAGGTGCGGATCAACGACCGCGACGCGCAAGTCCACTACATCCTCGATCAGGCCGAGATCCCCACCTTCCAGCAGCTCCAGACCTACGACGCGGACGGCAGCGGTGCGATCGACACGGCGCCGGAGGAGAGCCAGGTCCTCCAAAGCCTGCTCGGCGAGATCTCCTCGGGGCTCGCGCTGACGGCGAACGGGCGGACCGTCCCGCTCGGCCCCCCCGAGGACCCGCAGCTCAGCTTCCCGCCCGGCCAGGGGGGGCTGTTGCTGACCCGCGTCGAGGCCTCGTTCGCGGCCAGGCTCCCTGCCGAGACCCGGCACGTGGAGCTGACCAACAACGCATTCACGGGACACGTGGGCTGGAACGCAATCCAGATCCT
Source organism: uncultured Actinomycetes bacterium (assembly GCA_963760665.1). Classification (GTDB taxonomy): domain Bacteria; phylum Actinomycetota; class Thermoleophilia; order Solirubrobacterales; family 70-9; genus AC-56. The sequence goes on along the minus strand of CAVXDS010000006.1, from coordinate 151,325 downwards.
GCCCGGAGATGGGACCGACGTCAACTCGAGCGTCCCGGCCACCGACCCCACCGACGGCCTCCGTGCCTATCCCTCGAACCTGCTGTCGAGCCCGCCAAGCGACCGCGAGGCGAGCTTCGAGGTCAGCGCGGGCTCGGGCCAGGTGACGGCCCCGCCGGGCCTCTCCGGCGGCGAGGTGACCACCAATCGCGCCCTCGACGGGTTCGCCAACGCCCTCGCCGGCGGCAACACGCACGGCGTGCTGATCCTGTTCCTGCTCGCCGCGGCATTCGGCTGGGGGGCCCTCCATGCGCTCTCGCCCGGCCACGGCAAGACGATGGTCGCCGGGTACCTGGTCGGCGCCCGCGGGACCCCGCGGCACGCGGCGATCCTCGGGCTCATGGTGACGGCGACCCACACGATCTCCGTGTTCGCGCTTGGCCTCATCACCCTGGCCGCCTCCCAATACATCCTTCCCGAGCAGCTCTACCCGTGGCTGGGGGTCCTATCGGGGCTGTTGGTCGTCGGCATCGGCCTCACCGTGATGCGCTCCCGGTTCGATCGCTGGCGCGTGCTCAGGGCGCAGGCGGCGCAGGAGCGCGAGGCGCAGCACGACGGACACGCCCACGATCACCACCACGACCACGACCACGACCACGACCACGACCACAGCCACAGCCACGACCACCCCGATGGCCCGATCACGACGCGGAGCCTGATCGGGCTGGGCGTCTCGGGCGGGATCGTGCCATGCCCCTCGGCGCTCGTGGTCCTGATCGCGGCGATCTCCCAGCACCGGATCGGCCTCGGCATGGTCCTGATCGTCGCCTTCAGCCTCGGGCTGGCGGCGACGCTGATCGCGGTCGGGCTCGCGGTCATCTACGGCGGCAGGGTGATCACCTGGTTGCGGCCGGAGCGACGCATCTTCGGCTCGCGCTTTGCCGGCGCGCTGCCGGCCATCTCGGCCTCGGTGATCGTGATCGCCGGGGTGCTGATCACTTCAAGGGCAATCCCGCAGCTCGGATGACAGTGCGATCGACAAGGAGGTAGCCATGTCCCTGATCGACTTCCAGTTCCTGTTCGGGCCGATGGAGCAGCTCGACGCCTGGCTCACCGGCCTCTTCGCCGGCGCCTCCCTGCTGGTCGCGCTCGGGATCGCATTCGCGCTCGGGCTGAGGCACGCCTCCGACCCCGATCACCTGGTCGCGGTCACCTCACTGGTGGCCGCTGACGACGGCGGCACCCGCGGCGCAACGCGACTCGGCGCATGGTGGGGCCTGGGCCATGCTGCGACCCTGCTCCTGCTCGGGGTTCCGCTGATCGTGTTCAAGTCGGCGCTTCCCACCTGGCTCGAGAGCGGCGCCGAGAAGGCCGTCGGGGTGGTGATCATCGCCCTGGCCCTGCGCGTCACCTGGAAGTGGGCGCTGGGGCACTACCGCGCCGGGCGACACTCGCACTCGGCCGGCGATGCCGTTCCCGAGCGTGGCTCCCACCGGCACCTGCGTCGGGGTGAGGCCGCGGCCCGGCACGGACACCACCCCGTTCGTACCCCCCAGCAGGCATTCGGCATCGGCCTTCTCCATGGGCTCGCCGGAACCGGCGCGGTGGTCGTGCTTTTGCTGACGGCCCTGCCCACCCAGCTGGAGGCCGGGTTGGCCCTTGCCGTCTTTGCGCCGATGACGATCGTCTCGATGGCAGCGTGCACGACGCTGTTCGCCTGGGTGTTGACCCGGCCCTTGGTCGAGCCCGTCTACCGCACCGTTCTGATCCCCGTCCTGGGGCTGTTCGGCCTCATGTTCGGGCTCTGGTACGTCGGCCTCGGTTAAGAGGTTGTCTCAGAACTCCCGAGTGTGCGGCTGGCGAGCGCGCGGGGGTTTTGAGGCAGCCTCTAAAGGGCCTCGATCAGCTGATGGAGGCCGGTGCCGGGAGTGCCCTCCATCCTGAGTGTCAACGCGGCCTGCCCGCCTCCGGCGCCCTCCGGGCGTCGGCGATGCGATCCGCGGCGATCCGGACCGGCGGGCCGGCCGGGTCCTGATAGATCTCGAGCCCCAAGCGGCGGGCACTGCCGTCCGGCCCGTACTCGGTGGACAGAAGGGCCTCGTGTGGGCGGGTGACCTCGCCCTCCGGGGAGACGAGGATCGCCCCAACTGCGTCGGCGTCGTGGCCCAGCGGCCCCGCGCGGCCGAATCGCCGCCACGGCGAGCAGCGCGCCGTCGTCGAAGGTCGCCGAGATCAGCCGCAGAGCGCTCGCCCGCTTCCAATCCGGCCCCGGCTCCAGGCGCCAGGCCGGCGGGGCCTCGCCGGCGCCCGGCTGGCGGCCGGCGGCGCCGAGCTCTCGCAGGGCATCCAGGTCCCACTCGATCCGCAACGCGGGCCCACCCGCGGGGTCGAGCTCCAGAACCAGCGGCTCAGCGCTGGGCATCGTCCTCCCTGGGCGGGAGCTCGCCGCGCGGGTCGGTTACCTCACGGGCGCTCCCATCGTAGTCGTAGGGCGCGCTCCGACCGTCGCCCCGGGGGTGGTCGTGTCCCGCGCGGTAGCCCCAGCGCACGGTGCCAACCCTGAACGCCGCGCGGCGCGAGGGCCATCCGGGCCACCAGCCCGCGGAAGATCGCCCGGCTGGGCGGGACCAGCAGCAGGATGCCGATCACGTCGGTGATGAAGCCGGGCGTGATCAGGAACGCCCCGCCGAGGATCACCATCGCCCCGTCGAACACCTCGCGTGTGGGTATCCGCCCCGCCGCGAGGGCCTCGTTGAAGCGCCGCCATGCCGCCCGCCCCTGGGAGCGCAGCAGCGCGGCGCCGAGGAAGCTGTCGAGGAGCAAGAGCGCGATCGTCGGCAGGACGCCGATCGCCTCGCCGACCTTGATGATCACGTAGAGCTCGGCGATCGGCAGGACGATGAAGATCAGCACCAGGAACAGCGCCATGATGAGAGCGTAGATCAGCCGCCCCACGCACCGCTCCCGCTACCATGGCCCGATGGCTACTGAAGACACCGCCACTGTCACCCAGGACGACGTCTACGAGGCGCTCGAGGAGGTGATCGACCCCGAGCTGGGGCTCGACTTCGTCTCGCTGGGGCTCGTCTACGAGGTCGAGATCGAGGACTCGGACGTCTACGTCACCTTCACGCTCACCTCCCCGGGCTGCCCGATCGGCCCGCAGGTGTCCGAGCAGATCAAGGAGTTCGTGGGAGGGCTGGAGAGCGTCGGCGGCGTCCACCCGAAGATGGTCTTCGATCCGCCCTGGACCCCGGACATGATGTCCGAGGACGCCAAGTTCGCGCTGGGCTTTTAGCCTGCAAATCGGCTGGTCGTCCGGGCTGTCGGGGTAGGTGATGCCGCAGAACTAGTCAACGCTCGCTCTCGACTTGGCCGAACGACCAGCCACGGCCTCAGCCCAGGTGAAGCACCCTCATGGCCTGGGCCGCCATCTGGCGCTCGCCCAGCGCGTTCGGGTGCACGATCACCGGATTGGTGCCCTGAAGTACGGGCTCCACCCAACGGACCCCCATCGGCTTGCAAGCGTCGTGGCCGTCCGAGACCGTGTTGAGGTTCACGTAGGTCGCCCCGGTTGCGGCCGCGGCGCGCCGGACGGCGTCGTTGAGCGTCGCCTGGATGCCCCGCACGTAGGGAACGTCCCCCTTCGCGACCGGCATCTTGTCGAAGCAGCCGCCGGTCGCCGGCATGATCCACGGGTAGCCCAGGATCGCGACCTTCGCCTTCGGCGCCTTGGCCCTACCGCCTTGAGCGTCTTCACGAGCGACGGGTAGGTCGTGTTGTTGATCGGTGTCCTCGAACGAGGAGCCGTACCGGTCCTTGCAGGGGCTGCCCTGGCCGAGGTCGACAGTCCGGCGGTGCCGCAGGCGACGATCGTGTTGATGAACACGCTGCTGTCGTTGCCGCCGATCGTCATCGTGATGAGCTGCGTGTCCGCCTTGACCGCGTCGAGCTGCGGCGGGACGCCGGGGTACTGCGAGGTGAAGAAGTGGGTCGTCTCGGCCGCTCCGCAGGTGACGTCCGTGAGCTGCGCGCCGATGCTTCCCGGCGATGACGTGCGGGTAGTTGAGGGTCGAGCGCAGGCACTGGGGCGGTGCCGTGAGGTCGGGCGGAAGGACCCCGGAGGCGGCGCTGTAGGAGTCGCCGAGCGCGACGTAGCGAAGCGGCGAGGTGGTCGCAGGGGCCGCCTGCGCCGAGGCGCCCGCGACGGTGAAGACGGCGCATACGACAGCTAGTGCGATCCGGCGGACCCGACCAGAGTCGCGGGGACCTCGGGGCATCGTCTCTCTCCTCCTCAGGAAACCAAACAGCGGGGTGCCGGAGAATACGCTGCGCCACAGGCCGTCGCCGTCCGGATTGGGCCGCTGCAGCTTTCAAAGGGAGAGAGATCGCTACTCCGGCAACCCGGCGGCTTCGAGGGCCTCCCCCTGCGATTCGTACATACGGAAGCGGACCACCTTCGATTCCCTCAGGTCGTAGACGGCGAAGAAGTCGCGCTCGACTCTCACCCCGCTACCCCGGCCGGTCCCACTCTGGCGGAAGACGACGACCACCGCGTCCCCCGCATCGATGTACTCGCGCGTCGCGACCTCGTAGTCCGCCCACGTCCCAAGCCAGTCACGAAAGAACCGCTCGACGCCCTCATGGCCGTGGTAGACGCCCGCCGCTGGCATCTGGCTCGCGGACGTGTCCCAGACCACGTCGGGATCGAAATGTTCGCGCCACTCCACCCGATCGCCTCCCTCGAAGCGGCTCACAAACCCCTTGATGACCTCCACGTTCTCCTGCGACATCGCCTACCCACGCAGTCCGGCGGCTTCGAGGGCCTCGTCGCGCTCCAAGTAGAACCGCACTCGGACGATCTTGCCTTCTCGCACGGACCACACGGCAGCGGGACGGTGCTCGACGGCGACCGAGTCACGTGTCGTTTGGGCGAGCACCCGCGTCAGGCTGACGACCTCCTCGCCGGCGTCGATGAACTCCTCCGCCTCGATGTAGTAGCTCTCCCAGGGTTCAAGCCAATCACGCCAACTGTCAGCGAATCCCTGGAGGCCCTGAAAGGTTCTCGATCGGATGGAGCCGAATGTCCGGCGCGAAATGAACTCGGTTTCAAAGTCGCTCGCGAACGCAGTCAGGTCGATTCCGGTCGCGGAGGGGTCCGGAGTGGTCGAGGTCCGGAACAAGGGCACCAGGTCCACGCCACTCTGCTGCACCCTCTTGACGATCTCCACGTTCTCCTGCGACATCGCTACTCCGACAGGTCGGCGGCTTGGAGGGCTTCCTGCTTCGTTTGGTAGAGCGTGAGCGAGGTCTGCTCGCCGTCCCGAAACCTAATCAGCCACGTGCTTCGAGCCTGAACTTCGATGCCGTCTCGCCCTCGAAGGTATGTGACGTTCTCCACGATCAATAGATCGTCCTCGGCCTCGACCGGGTCCTCGATCTCGAGCCGAACTTCGGCGAATGCCGCGAGGAACCGCTGCACGAACGCCCGGATCTCGCCATGCCCCCGATAGACGCCTGCTTCGAATCCGCGGGAGTGGGACCAGTCCAGCACGGCGTCGGGGAGCCCAGTTCTCCACGAGCCCGTCGAGGTCACCGCGGTTGTACGCGTCGGTAGCCCGGCGCACGATCTCAGCGTTCTCCGGCGACATCGCCTACTCCCGCAGCCCGGCGGCTACGAGGGCCTGCTCCATGGTGTCGTACTGGTGAATCCGCGCGATGCGCCCGTCTCGCAGCTCGTAGAGGGTGGTGAGCTCGATCTCGACCCGGGCGCCACTCCCAGCCCCGATACCCCACTGCCGACTCGGAACGAGGACGCAATCGTCACGCCTCGATGTAATCGAGATTCTCGACGTGATACTCGCTGAACGGTTCCAACCATTCCCGCAGGTACCGAGCCAAGCCGTCCAGGCCCTTGTAGAACTCGCCCACACCGCTGCCGAGGCCCGACGCCAGAGTTCTCAGCTCGATTTCCGGCGAGTAAGCGCGTCCGAGCGCCTCGCGGATCCCGTCGGCGCTCCAGTCGATCGCAGCGACGTTGATGCGATCGAATGGCTCGACGAACGACCGCACGATCTCCACGTTCTCCTGCGCGCATCGCCCGCGCAGTATCTCGTCCCGGCAGATCCGGGGCATCGCATGAACCACGCGGGGGTGCGACCTCGCCTACTCCTTCAGCCCGGCGGCTTCGAGAGCCTCGTCTCGAGACAGGTAGGACTCCAATCGGACCAGCTTGCCGGCTCTGATCGTCCATGCCTGGAAGATTCGGAACTCGCCCTCTATCCCGCTGGCCCTGGCAGCGGCATGGAGTCTCAAGGTCACCAACAGCCGCTTGTCGCCTGCGGTGATCTCCTCCGCCTCCCAGTGAGCCTCCGCGAAGACCTCGCCGACCTTCTCAAACCAGGCCCGGACGCCCGCATGCCCGTGGTAGTCCTCGGCGTCCGGAAGGAACCCCGGGATCGCTATCCATTCAACCTCCGGATCACAGAGGTCGACCACGGCGTCCACCCCGCCTCGATTCAGCGCGTCGATTCCCCTCTGAACGAGCTCGACGTTGTGGTTGGACATTGCCTCCTCCGACAGCCCAACGGCCTCGAAAGCTTGGTGCGTTTCCTGATAGAGACAGATGCGGGCGAGCCGGCCGCCGCGAACCTCGAACACGATGGCGCTCCGCGCGACTGTTTCGATCCCATCCCGCCCTCGGACCCGAGCGGAGTTGGGAACGACGACCGAATCACCGGACTCGATCAAGCGGTCCGGCTCGATAACGACTTCCTGGAAGGTTTCGAGGAAGTTCTGGTAGAAGCGCATGACCGCTTCCCATCCCTGGTAGACGCCCGCCTGCAGACCCCGGGACGCCGACCAATCCACTTCCACATCGGGGTGGTTCAGCGCCCCCATGACCTCGAAGTCCCGCCGGTTATAGGCGGCGATCGCGCGCCGCACCACCTCGACGTTCTCCTGCGACATCGTCCGCGCAGTATCTCGCGAGAGGTGCCGGGAGGGGCTCAGGCGCTTGGTTCCACAACCTGCGCGCCAGTCGGGAGAGTCTCCCAACGCCGGAGGCAGGACCCCACTGCTTCCCAGCTCCCACGCAGCGTCGCCTTACGTATGACTACCGCCCGGCGCCGCGAAGCCCCGCGTACAGATAGTAGTAATTATCGACCTCCGTGAGTAGTTACCTACCTGTTACCTCACCCATAACCAGGTACTGGATCGAAGGCAGCACTTTTGGCTTCTAGATTGGCTGCGGCGGTAACGTTTCACGATTTGTCGCGGCGTAACGGTTTCAAGTGTCACGGCGAATTCGACGTAAACCAAAACCTGGCAGGAGCGGTCCGATCCAATGAAACTTCGCGTCGGTACGACGCATCGCGGTCGCGGCCCCATGGGACTGAGGAACATGGAGGCCGGGCAAGGCCGCGTCTTGAGCATCCCTCGGGTGGCGCTCCTCGCAGCGCTGTTCGCGCTGCTTGTGCCCGCCGGCGCGAGCGCCGCGAACAGCATCTACTGGGCCAGCGAGTCCGGGTTCGTGGGTGTCGGAAACCTGGACGGCTCGGGCACTGCCTCGACCCTGGCGAATGCGTCCAGCGAGGGCGGCCCGTGCGGGGTGGCGATCGACTCCGCGGCCGACAAGATCTACTGGGCCAACTTCAGCTCCGGCGCGATCCGGGTCGCGAACCTGGACGGCTCGGGCACCGCCTCGACCCTGTGCGTCCGGCGAGGCAGGAGCGTGCGGGGTGGCGATCGACCCCGCGGCGAACAAGATCTACTGGGCCAGCTACACCAACGACACGATCCGGGTCGCGAACCTGGACGGCTCGGGCACCGCCTCGACCCTGTTCGGCAGCGAGGCCGGCCCGAGCGGGGTGGCGATCGACCCCGCGGCGAACAAGATCTACTGGACCAACCAGATCGGAGCAACGGGGGTCCGGGTCGGGAACCTGGACGGCTCGGGCACCGCCTCGACCCTGTTCGGCGGCGAGGCCAACCCGATCGGGGTGGCGATCGACCCCGCGGCCGGCAAGATCTACTGGGCCGACCTCGGCTCGTGCTGCAGCGGCCCCGGCACGATCCGGGTCGCGAACCTGGACGGCTCGGGCACCGCCTCGACTCTGTTCGGCAGCGAGGCCGGCCCGGCCGGGGTGGCGATCGACCCCGCGGCGAACAAGATCTACTGGGGCAACTTCGGCACCGGCGCGATCCGGGTCGCGAACCTGGACGGCACGGGCACCGCCGCAGACCTGTTCACCGGGCAGGGCTTCGCGAACTTCCCCGTGCTGCTGCGCGCGCCAACCGGCACCGGGCCTCCGGCCATCTCCGGTGAGGCCGAGACCGGCGAGGAGCTCAGCTGCAGCGAGGGGGACTGGGCGCCCGACCTGCTCGGAGCGTTCCTGTTCAGGGCGCCGCGACAGCTTCGAATATCAGTGGCTGATGGACGGGGGGGAGATCGCCGGCGAAACGGCAGCCACCTTCACGCCCACCGAGCCCGGCTCCTACGCCTGCCGGGTGACCGCCTCCAACCAGGCGGGATCCAGCTCGCAGACCAGCGACGACGTGACGGTCCCGGCGCCTGAGACCGAGATCGACTCCGGGCCCTCCGGCCTGACCAACGACCCGACCCCGAGCTTCACCTTCTCCTCACCGGACGCGGGCGCGAGCTTTGAGTGCAAGGTCGACTCGAGCTCCTATACGGCCTGCAGCTCGCCGAAGACCACCTCGCACCTTGCAGACGGCTCCCACACCTTCTACGTGCGGGCCAAGGACTCGTTCGGCAACGTCGACCCGACCCCGGCCTCCCGTACCTTCACGGTCCGGACCGCCGAGGTCCACGTCTCGGGCTCGACCCTCGTGGTCAAGGCCGCGACCGGGGCCAAGGACAACTTGACGATCTCCAGTCCCTCTGCCTCGGTCGTGCGGGTGACCGACTCCCCCGGCGGCCCATACACCGGCTCCGGCGTCCACGCTTGGGATGGATGCACCCGTAGCGGCGACGACACCGCCGACTGCGACGCCGCCGGGATCACCGTGATCCAGGTCTCCTCCCGGGACCAAACCGACAAGGTGGTCAACTCGACCACGATTCGAAGCTGGCTCAATGGGAGGGCGTCGAACGACATCCTGATCGGCGGCTCCAACAAGGACACCCTGATCGGAGCAGCGGGCGCCGACGTGATGAAGGGGATGGACGGAAACGATCAGCTTCGTGCCGACGACGGCACCGACGATTCGATCAACTGCGATGGCGGGAGCACTCCTGGTGCGGCTGACAAGGCGAACCTCGACTCGCTCCCCAAGGACTCCCCGGCCAGCGGCTGTGAGACGGTGACGCGGAGCTGACGCTCACGCGAGCCACATTGGGCCAGATTTCACGCTCGCAGATCCGGGCGTGACTTTCAGTGAGACACGGACTTGGCCAGTAGCAAGGTCACCAGGCTTGCCTCCTTACCTCTCGCAGCCGATCAGTGGAGCCGGAAGATGTTCCCCTTGGTGCTGAAGTAGATCGGGCCGCCGTGGGCAGGGGTCTCGAGCGAGAGCACCGGGGCGGGCCCATTGTAGAACGGCGCCTGCGAGACGATCCCCGTTCGGGCGGAGTTCAGTCTGGCGCGGTGGATCCTCCCGGTGTTGAAGTCACCAAAGAAGAGTCGGCCGCTGCTCGAAAGCCCGCATCCGTTGCAGAAGGCGGCCCCGGTCAGCGCCGGCGGGATGGCGAAGTAGCGCTTTGGCATCACCGGGGTGGGCCCGTCCTGGTTGGTGTTGCGCGGGGCCCAAGGCGGCGAGCTGCACTGCTGCGACGGCCCCCAGCCGAAGTTGCGGAGCGCCATGCGGGGGACGAGATTGATCTCGTCGTTGCAGTCCGGCCCGTTCTCCGTCTCCCAGAGACGACCGGTCCGCGGATCGAAGGTGAAACCGAACGAGTTGCGGATCCCGTAGCCGATGATCGGACTGCCCGCGCGTGGGTTGTTGGCGGGGACGGTGCCGTCCGGGTTCAGCCGCAGCATCTTTCCGGCCAGGGTGCCCAGATTCTGGGCGAGGGCCGGGTTGTCGTTGTCCCCGACCACGACGTAGAGCTTGCCGTCGGGGCCGAACATGATCCGGCCGCCGTCGTGGTGGGCGGCGGCAGGCAGGTTACGCAGGACTGTGAAGCCGCCGCCGTCGGCACGGATGCGCACAAGCTGGTTGGTCACCGTTCCCGACACACGGCGGCTCACGTACGCCCATACATGGCGGTCTTCGGGGTAGTTTGGACGCAGAGCCAAGCCCAGCAGCCCATACTCGCCGGCGGTGACCACGTTGGGGATCCTGAAGAGCCGCTTGCTCGTCCCGGTGGCGCGGTTGAGCCGCATGATGCGGCCGGTGAAGCGCTCGCCGTAGAGGATCCGGTTGCCGCCCGGCGTCACCGTGAAGGCTGCGGGGTAGGCCAGTGTCGAGGGGGAGAGCGGCCGGGCGCCGATCGCCTGGGCGCTCCCAGGCATGGCCAGGAAGGCGAACATGATGGCGGCCAGAGGCAGCCACAGGCGCTTCATCTTGACCCCCTTACCCAGAAGGCGGGCACGATATCAGGCCTGGCGAGGCGGGCCTACCGCTTCGGTTGCTCGGAAGTTGTCGGTGATGACCACGCTACTGTGGGAGCCCGGCTGCTTCGAGGGCCTCTTCCGGTCGCAGGAAGGGGCGTAGTTGAAACAGCCTGCCGTCCTTGAACTCGAACAGCCATCCGCCCGGCTGGCCGGACGCGGCGCCGCCTTCCTTCCGGCGAAGTCGGACCTGACCCAGGACCACCACGAGGTCACCGACTTCGCGCCACTCGTCCCCGACCAGCTCCCAGTCGCGAAACTGCTCGTCGATTTCCTCCATCCATCGACGCAGTCCCTCCCGCCCCCGGAAGGGCTCTCTCTGGAGGCGGCTGATCACCTGGAAGTCCGGATCCAGCAGCTCATCACTTGGAAAGTCCCGCTCGCCTCGGTTCCAGCGTTGGAACCACGCTTGGACGAGCTGGACGTTCTCCTGCGACATCGTCCCTCGCCTACCCCCGCATGCCGGCGGCTTCCAGGGACGTCTTCGCAGAAAAGGCCTGACCTGCCATCTGCACTCCGTTCGTGCGCTGCCTCCCAGGAACCTATCCGGGTCCAGCGCCCCAGGCAAGACCTCGGGCCCAAATGATTCCTGTTCCACGGTTTCGGGTACGCCATGGCCACGGGGGTGCGCACCCAGGGCGGATTTGCAAAATTGAAATTGACGTAATGGCCCCGCGGCCCTAAGGTAGCTGTGCGCTCTTCCTCCACGCCGGCACTACAAGGCGGGACCAGGACGGGGCGAGGAGACATGCAGCGCTGGCCGCACAGATCGATTCGGGTCCACCCACGCCGGGTGTCGTTGGCAATCGCCGTGGCGCTCCTTGCGGCCCTCGTGGTGGGCAGCTCGGTGGACGCCACGGGCGCCACGAACGTCACGGGGCGCTCCGCGACGCTCAACACGGGCGATGCCAGCGCCGCCCAACCCCCAGGGTTCTCGGAGTCGGTGGTCTTCAGCGGCCTCAACGAGCCGACCGCGATGCGCTTCTCGCCCGATGGCCGCGTGTTCGTCGCCGAGAAGAGCGGCGTGATCAAGGTTTTCGACAGCCTCAGCGATCCCACCCCCACCGTGTTCGCCAACCTGCGGACGAAGGTCTTCAGCTCCGACGACGACCGCGGACTGCTTGGGCTCGCGCTCGACCCGAGCTTCCCGTCCAAGCCCTACGTCTACGCCCTTTACACGTACGACGCGGCGATTGGAGGCACGGCCCCCCGCTGGGGCACCCCCGGGGCGGCCCAGGACACGTGCCCCACGCCGCCCGGGCCCCGCGACGACGGATGCGTGGTCAGTGGCCGGCTCTCACGCCTGCGGGCAAACGGGGACAAGATGACCGGCCCCGAGAAGGTGCTGATCAACGGCTGGTGCCAGCAGTTCCCGAGCCATTCGGTCGGGGACCTGCAGTTCGCCCCCAACGGCGCTCTATATGTCAGCGGCGGCGAGGGCGCCGCCTGGTGGAGGAACGACTACGGGCAGATCGACGACAACCCCTGCGGTGACCCCTCAGGCGGGTCCGGGGGCGCGCAGACGCCGCCCACTGCCGAGGGCGGCGCCCTGCGCGCTCAGAGCGTCCGCCGACCCGCGGGCCAGCCGCGGGACCTCGGCGGCACGATCCTGCGGGTCGACCCGGCCACCGGAAATGGGCTCCCCGGCAATCCCCTGGCGTCGAGCACCAATGCCAATGCCCGCCGCATCGTCTCCTATGGGCTGCGAAACCCTTACCGCTTCGTCGTCCGGTCCGGGGAGCTCTGGATCGCAGAGGTGGGACAGTCCAACATCGAGGAGATCGACCGCGACGCCAACCCGATCGACAGCCACGTCAAGAACTTCGGCTGGCCCTGCTACGAGGGTGCCAATCCCCAGCCCGAATACAAGGCGCTCGGCCTGAACATCTGCCAGGGCCTCTACTCCCATCCGGGCACCGCCTCGAGCTCCGTTCTACGGCTACAGGCACGCAAACCAGGTGGTTCCCGGCGAGAGCTGTGCCACTGGCAGCTCGGCGATCAGCGGCCTGGCCTTCTATCCGGGGGGCCCCTATCCCGCCGAGTACGACGGGACGCTGTTCTTCGCCGACGCAGTACGGGGCTGCATCTGGGCCATGGAGCAGCCCGCCGGCTCCGGTACCCCCAGCCCCCAGCACATCAAGACATTCGTCGCACCGGCGGAGTCTCCGGTGGACCTCCAGGTGGGGCCTGACGGCAACCTCTACTACGTCGACTTCTTCGGCGGCGAGGTGAGGAAGATCACCTACACCCCCGGCGGCAACTAGCTCGGCTCGAGGTGCGCCGCGCGGGCCGGCGCCGGCGTCAGCGCGGCCGCCGAGATCACCAGGGCGAAGGCGAGCAGGCGCACGAGGAGTCCGAGCGAGGTGTGCGGGAGGGGCTCGCCGAAGACGATCGGCCCAGCCGCGATCGTGAACACGTTGGCGGCCACGCTGGTCACCGCGATCACCGGAACGGCCTTGCCGATCTGGAGGCTCTTCGCCGAGACGACCAGGCCGGCGAACGAGGCCAGGGCGATGACGGCGGCAAGCGGGCTGAGCAGGACGCTCGCCGCGCCGTCGCCCAGCTGACCGCTGAGCGCCTTGATCGAAGTGTCGGAGGCAGCCCAGAAGAGCCCAGCCGAGGCGCCGAGCACGATGCCGCGCCGGTGGCTCGTCCCGCTGGTCGCGGCGACGACCAGCGCCAGGGTCGCCAGGCCGGCGACCCAGGGCACCAGCCGTGCAACCTCGTAGCTCGAGTGGGCGCTGCGGCCGGCGCCATCGAGGGTGGCGGCGAGGAACGCGAGTCCCAGGGCTGCGAGAGCGACGCCGAGCCACTCCCGCCGCGTCACCTGTTGCCCGAACAGGCGGTCTGCGGTGACCGTGAGCAGCACCAGGCCGCCGGCGATCACCGATTGGACCAGCGAGATCGGCGCCAGGGACAGGGCGGCGACGTGGAGCGCCCACGAGCCCACGGCGACGAGGATCCCAAGCGTGTACCAACGCGATTTGAACAGCACCAGCGAGCTGCGCACCGGGCGCCTCATCTCGACCGTCGGCGACTCGACCGCGCCTCGGTGCTTGTAGAGGAAGCCCACCACTGAGGTGAAGGTGGTGGCCAGCGCCAGCAGCAGCCCGAGCTGCACGGAGAGACTCATCGAGGCCAGGCTACCGAGCGCAGCGCCGCTGCCAGAAGGTGCAGCCGACCGGGCTGCAGTCGATCAGGCGGCGGTGGGAGGCTCGTCGCCGGTCACGTCCTTGGACGTGAGCTGGCGCTCGATCTCCTGGTCGAGCTGGATGGCGCGGATCGCATGCTCGTCGGGGAGCTTGTCGAGCACCTCGTGGATCGTCCGCAGGACCTGGGACTGGTCATGGCCGAAGTCGTCCAGCAAGGATCTGAGCGCGGTGTGCGTCAGCTTGAGCTGAGCCGGGGTCAGCTCGAGGTGGTAATGGAATTGGGTGCTCTGCAGGTTGTCCGAGCCATCGTCGCTCACGCTGATTCCCTCGCCTTCGCGCGCTGCATTTAGTCGGGTATGCGAATAGTAAGCCTGAGCGGGGATTTCCTTCCTTGCGACTGCGAGATTGCGCGCCACCCGGCCGGGTCTTCTCGGGCGGCCTTTAGAGTGCTCGCATGCGCCGCATGGGACTGGCCGGCCTCCTGTTCGCCGCCACTGTCGCCGTCCCAGGTGCAGCGGCGCCCGGTCTCGCACCCGCCTCAGCCTCGCCAGGCGGCGACGGCTCGGCGCGAACCGGCGACCTGATCGCGCTGGTGCGCTCGCCTCGGATCGCGGTGGCGATCGAGCCGTCCAAGCGTGAGTCGCTGCTGGAGACGACCAGGCGCCGCATCTCGGCCGTGATCGCTCGCAGCGGAGTGTCGGCGGTGCGTTCGATCCCCGAGCTCGGCGCCGTCGCCGTGCGGCCGGCGCCGGGCGACAGCCTCGGACGGGCGCGTCGCGAGCTGCAGGCCGATCCCGCCGTGAACAAGGTCGAGGTGGAGCACTTCAGGACGCTCCGCTACCTGCCGGACGATCCCGCGCTCGCCCAGCACGACGCCCGGGCCCCGTCCGACGGCTTCTACCAGTGGAACCTGCGCCAGGAGCACTTCCCCAACGCCTGGAAGCGCACCCGCGGCGCGAAGGCGAGACTGGCGATCATCGACACCGGCCTGGACGGCGCCAATCCCGATCTGTCGGGGAGGATCGCCTACTCGAAGGGCTACGACTACCCCGGTTGCGGTGGACGATTTCAGCCACCGTGTACAGGGCCGCAGCACGACGAGGTGGGGCATGGCACCCACGTCGCCGGGTTGGCCTGCGGCGAGGGCAACAACGGCGTAGGGATCGCCGGCGCCGCCTTCGCCTGCAAGCTGATCGACGAGAAGGTCACAGATGCGGAGACGATCGGGGACTCGCTGATCGCCGAGGCGATCACGGACGCCACCGACCACGGCGCCGACGTGATCAGCATGAGCTTCGGCGGCCCCGGGGCTTCCGGCGTCATCAATCACGCGCTCGACTACGCGTTCAGCCACGACGTGGTGCTGGTCGCTGCCGCATCGAACCGCAACACGACGCAGCAGGGAGCGCCCGCCTCGCACCTGCAGCCGAACGGCACCGGCCCGAAGATCGACTCCGGGAAGGGGTTGGTGGTCACCGCGGCGGGTCACAACGACCGCCGCGCCTGGTTTCACCCCGGCCACGGCACCGGGATCTCCCTGGCCGCCTACGGCTCGGCGTCCGGGGCCTGCGAGGTCCGCACACGCTGCGGGATCTTCTCCACCTTCCCCGACAACGACACCAAGATCGAGCAGGGCGACCCCTCCCTCGGGGTGCCGGGCTGCGGCCATTGCCGCGCCAGCTTCCAGGGCTCGAGCGACTTCGCCTACCTGGAGGGCACCAGCATGGCCACCCCGCAGGTGGCCGGCGCCGCGGCGCTGATCCGCAGCAAGCGGCCTCAGATCAAGAACACCAGCGTGCTGCGGATCCTCAAGCGCACCGCCAACGGGCCCCGCTTTCGCGACAGCCTCGGGTGGGGGATCCTGAACGCCGGGCGCGCCCTGAAGAGGGCGGTCCGCTAGCGGCTCTCTGCGGCGCCCGCGTCGGCGTCGGCCGGCTGCGGCTCGGGCTCCTCGCCGGCCGCCTCCGCAGCGTCGGTCAGCTCGGCGATCGAGCGCTCGATTCCCTGGGCGATCAGCTCGAGGTCGTCCATCGAGTCGTAGTCCGCCAGCAGGCCGAAGTTGACGCCGCCGTTGTAGCTCATGATGGCCACGAACAGGGCCTGATGGGGCGGCAGGAAGCCGACCGGGAAGATGTCCTGAAGCTCGCGACCCAGCACGTACAGCGGCATCTGCGGCCCGGGCACATTGGTCACCACCAGGTTGAAGAGGCGGGTTGAGAAGTTGATCCGCGCCGCCTGCGCGAGCAGCGTGGGCGGGGCGAAGTCGTTGAAGCGCGTGATCACCTCCGCGCCGAGCGCCTGCTTGGACTGCTTCAAGCCCTGCATCGCGCGGGTCACCGTCTGGAGGCGGCGCACGGGATCCGCGATGTAAACGGGCAGCGGCGCGCGCATCACGGCCAGCCGGTTGCCGAGCTGGCCGCGCTCGCCCTCGGCGCGGATCGAAACCGGGACCTGTGCCCGCAGCTCGAGCCCCTCGCTGCGTATGCCGCGAGCGTGGAGCCAGTCGCGAATCGCTCCGGCCACCACAGCGAGCACCACGTCGTTGACGGTTCCACCGAGCTCGTTCTTGATCCGCTTCATCTGTCCAAGGTCGCTGCGAACCCAGGTGAAGCGCCGATGCGAGCCGATGTCGGCGTTGAGCGGCACCGTCGGCGCCGGGTTGGCGAACGCCCAGCCGATTTCCCCGACTCCCTCGACGGCCTCGGCGACCTGGCGCATGGTCGCCTGCGGGTGCTGGATCGCCTGCTCCAGGCGGCGCGCCAGGCGGACCGGGGTGGCCAGCAACCCCTCCAGCCCCTTGGCGGCCAAGCTCGCGCTCGAGGGCTCGCGGTCCGGGATCCACTCGTGGTCGGGCTCGGCGGGCTCCGGCACCGGCGTGGCATCGAACAGGACCGTTGCGATGTCGACGCCGGAGACGCCGTCCACCAGCGCGTGGTGAGTCTTGGTGATCACCGCGAAGCGGTTTCGGGTCAGCCCCTGGACGAGCCACAACTCCCACAGCGGCTTGGTGCGGTCGAGCTGTTGCGAGAAGACACGGGCCGCCATGTTGCGAAGCTGCTCCTCGGACCCGGGCGCGGGCAGGGCCGAGTGTCGAACGTGGTACTCGAGGTTGAAGTTGGAGTCATCCACCCAGAAGGGTCGCCCGGTCTGGGCCGGTGGGTGGGCCAGCTTCTGGCGAAAGCGGGGAACGAGGTGAAGCCGGCCGCGGACGTGGTCGAGCAGGTCGTCGTAGCTGGGGGGCGGGCCCTCGAAGATCAGGATCCCGCCGACGTGCATGTGGCTGGAGGCGCTTTCGTTGGTCAGGAACGACATGTCCACCGAGCTGAGCCGATCCATGTGCTGTTGGTCCATGCGACTACCCTAGCGGCCAGCCAGGGTCGAGCCATCGGAAAGGAGGGGCGATTCGTCATCAAAGGGCCGCGGCCGTTGGCGCTGTTGCAGCCGTGGCCGCCGCCTTGCTGCTCGGCGGCTGCGGCGGCGATTCCGGCGGCGAGTCGAGGCTCTCCCAGCAGGGTGGGTTCGACGCTCGCGGCGCGTTTCGCGATCTACGGGCACAGGTGCGGCTCGGCCCTCGGCCGGCGGGCTCGGCGGGGAGCCGCCAGGAGGTGCGGCTGATCGTCCGGCGGCTACACGAAGCAGGCGTGGGCGATGTACGGGTCCAGAGTCCCATCCGCAACGTCGTCGCCCGCATCGGAGGCCGCGAACCCGGCGTGGTCGTCGTCGGTGCCCATCACGACACCAAGGACATCGCCGGCTTCGTGGGCGCCAACGACGGCGCCTCGGGTGTCGCCGTCCTGCTCGAGCTGGCGCGCGACCTGCCGCGGCGCCTCGACGGCCCGTCGCTCGCGCTCGTCTTCTTCGACGCCGAGGAGTCGCGCGGGCCAGGCAGTGGCGCCACCGCCTTCGCGCGGTCCGGCGATCGGGGTAGCGAACAGTTCGTACGCTACGCCCGCCGGGGCGGCACGGATGGCTCCCCGCCTTTGGAGGAGATCCGGGCGATGGTCCTGTTCGACATGGTCGGCGACTGCAACCTGGACATCGGGCGCGAGGCGAACTCGGATCCCGGCCTCTATCGGTCGTTCGCGGACGCCGCCGAGAAGCAGACCGGCGACCCGGCGCCGTTCGAGGGCACGGCAACGCCGGTCATCGACGACCACAGCCCGTTCCTCGAAGTGGGGATTCCGGCGGTGGACCTGATCGACTTCGACTACGGCCCCGGCCCGACGCCGGGTGCGTTCTGGCACACCCGCCAGGACAACCTGCGACACGTATGCGCGCGTAGCCTCGGCGCGGTCGGCGGCCCGGCGTTGGCCGCGCTACCGGCGATCCGCTGAGGAGGGTCAGGGGAGGGGCTGGCCGCTCAACCCGCGTCCCGGGGGGCCCTCCAGCGGCGAGATGTGCCGAACGACAGCCAGCCAGCCGTGGCCGCCGCCTCGCACGAACACGTCCGTCATCAGGTAGGTGGTCGCCCGATCCTGGCCGCTGATTGATCCGCTCTGCCGGTAGCGGGAGCGGACCAGGGCGGCATCGCCGTGGACCCGCACCGCGATCTCCTCGAACTCGAACTCCTCGATCGAGTACTCGCTACGGGTGACCTCGAGCCACTCGCGCCGGGAGCGGACCTCGACCCCGGGGCGGGCCGTGGTCAGGGTGAACTCATCGGCCAGGAGGGCCTCGAGGAAGGGCATGTCGCGGCTACGCACGGCAGCCATCCAGGCACGCTCGAGATCCGACAGCTCAGCCTCGAGGTCGCGATCTGCCACGCGGCCACAATATGGCGTTCGTGGCGGACCACACTTGGAGGCTGCGGGTGGCTGGGTACCCTGTAAGGCGTATGACCTCTGCGCCCAAAGCCCCTGCCCGCGCCGCGCCCAGGCGCGTGGTGCTGGCCGAGCCGCGCGGCTACTGCGCCGGCGTCGACCGGGCCGTACAGACGGTCGAGGAGGCGCTCGAGCTGCACGGGCCGCCGGTCTACGTGCGCAAGGAGATCGTCCACAACAAGCACGTCGTCGCGCAGCTCGCCGAGCGGGGCGCGATCTTCGTCGAGGAGGAGACCGAGGTCCCTGAGGGCGCGCTGGTCGTCTTCTCCGCACACGGTGTCGCCCCGAAGGTCCACGAGAACGCGCGCCAGCGCGGCCTGCGCACGATCGACGCAACCTGCCCCCTGGTCACCAAGGTCCACGTCGAGGCGCGCAAGTTCGCCGAGCAGGGCTACACGATCGTGCTCATCGGTCACGCCGGCCACGAGGAGGTCGAGGGGACGACCGGCGAGGCGCCGGACGACATCGTGCTTGTGCAGACCGCCGCGGACGTGGACGCCCTCGAGGTTCCCGACCCGGCCAAGGTCGCCTACATCACCCAGACGACGCTGTCGGTCGACGAGACGCTGGAGCTGATCGTTCGCCTGCGCGAGAAGTTCCCCGCGATCGTCGGCCCGAAGTCCGACGACATCTGTTACGCGACCACCAACCGCCAGATCGCCGTCAAGCAGCTGGCACGCGAGTGCGACTTGGTGCTGGTCATCGGCTCGACCAACTCCTCCAACTCGAATCGCCTCGTAGAGGTGGCGCGCGAGCACGGCGCTGCGTCACATCTGATCGACAACTCGCTTCAGGTCGAGGAGGAGTGGCTTCGGGGCGTTGAGACCGTTGGGATCACATCCGGAGCAAGCGCTCCCGAAGAGCTGGTCTCCGAGCTCGTCGGCTTCTTCCGCGATCGCGGCGCCGAAGAGGTGGTGGAGCTGCGGGCCGTGGACGAAAACGTCCGCTTCATGCTTCCGAAGGAGATCAGGGCCGAGCTGGCTGCTCGGAGCTGATTCTCCGCCCGCCGACGGCAGCGCGGTCGTCAGCGATCGAGGTGTAGAGCCCCCCTGGCCGGAGATCTGGGGGAAGATCCAGCCCGTGCGTCGCCTGCTGCTGCTCGCCAGCGCGATCGTCTTCGTCGACACGATGTTCTACGCGGCGGTGACGCCGCTGCTCCCGCACCTGGCTCGGGAGTTCGCGCTCTCGAAGTCGGCGGCCGGGATCCTCACCGGCAGCTACGCCGCCGGGACCTTGGTGGGTGCGCTGCCGGGCGGCTGGCTTGCGGCCCGGCTCGGGGTCCGGCCGACGGTGCTGATCGGGCTCGGGATCATGTCCGCCTCGAGCCTCGGGTTCGCGCTCGCCGGGAACGCCGCGGTCCTCGACGGGTGCCGGTTCGTTCAGGGCGTCGGCGGAGCGGCCTCGTGGGCCGGGTCGCTCGCCTGGCTGATCGGCGCCGCGCCACGCCAACGTCGCGGTGAGATGATCGGCTCCGCGATCGCAGCCGCGATCGGCGGGGCGCTGTTCGGCCCGGCGCTGGGGGCGGCCGCGCAGGCCGTGGGGCGCGGACCGGCCTTCGGCGTCGTTGGCGTGCTCGGACTCGGCCTGATCTGGTGGACCCTGCGGACGCCGGCGGCGGAACCCGTGGCCGCGTCCGGAGACGTCACCCTGATCTCCTCACTCGCGGATCCCCGCATCCTGGCCGGCAGCTGGCTGGTGACCCTGCCGGCGTTGCTGTTCGGCGTCCTGGGGGTGCTCGCGCCATTGCGCCTCGACGCCCTCGGCGCCAGCGCGACGGTGATCGCCGGCACCTTCCTGGTCGCGGCGGCGCTGGAAGGGGTCGTGAGCCCGGTCGCGGGCCGGATCTCGGATCGTCGCGGGCGCCTGGCGCCGAGCGTTGCCGGCCTCGCCTGCGCGGCGGTCGTGACTGCGTTGCTTCCCCTCCCGGAGGCCCGGTTTTCTCTGATCGTCCTGGTGATCGTGGCGGCGCCCGCGGTCGGTTTGCTGTGGGCGCCGGCGATGGCGATGCTCAGCGACGGCGCCGAGGCGCGTGGTCTCGATCAGGGTCTTGCCTTCGCGCTGATCAATCTCGCCTGGTCCGTCGGGGCGCTCTGTGGAGCGGCCGGCGGAGCTTGGGTGGGCGAGACGTTCGGGGACGGCGCCGCCTACCTGTCGCTATCGGTGCTGTGTGCGGGGAGCCTGGCGGCGCTGGCGGCCCACGTCGCGCTCCGTCAGGGCACCGCCGCGGAGAAGCCGATCGAATAGACGTGCACGCCTCCAGTGGCGCTCAGCGCGAGGTGGTGCGCCTCGTGGCGCTCGTGAGCGGTCAGCTCGTATGCCCCCGGCGCTTCGACCTCGATTGCCAGCGCCGGTCCGCGATCGAGCGAGACGCGCAGGGCGCCGCGCCCATCGACCGCCGCCCAGGCGCCCCCCGCCGCGTAGTCCAGCTCCAGCGGCGGATCACCCTCGTGCGGCCGCCATGGCTCCGACTCCGAGCCGCCCGGGAGGACCTCGCCGCTGGGCGGCGCGACTAGCGCGCCGGGGGCATCGCTGGGGCGCAGGGGAGGGAGGGGCTCCGGCAGCTCCAGATTCGGATCGGTGGCGCGAAGCTCCTCGTGGATCGCCTTCTCCGTGCCCGCGTACTCGCCTTCGCCGAAGTGGAACCAGCGCAGCGCGCCGCCGCGGCCCCAGAGGAACAGCGACGGCCACCCCTGGCACCCGTAGCCGTGCCAGATCTCGTAACGAGAGTCGGCGGCAACGGGAAAGCGCACTTCGAGCCGCGCCAGCGCGGCGCGGAGCTTTCCGGCGTCGGCCGTGAACGGAAAGCGGGGCGAGTTGACGCCCACCACGGTCAGCCCACGATCGCGGTAGCGCTCTTCCCAGGCGGTCAGATAGGGCAGGGTGCGGACGCTGGACAGATGCGCAACGTCGACGAACTGGACGAGCAGCGGCCCACGGGCGCAAATCCGCTCGACCGCGCCGGGCTCCGTGCCGATCCACGCCGTGCCCGGCGGGAAGGGGGGCACGGCGATGTCCTGCGCTTGCGGTCGCACGGCGCCGGTATTCTCCTGGCTTCCCCCGGCGGCCGAATGAGGAGGACTACGTGATGCAGAGCACCTGGGACCGGATCGAGGAAGCCCGCGGGCGTTGGAACGTCCTTCGCCACCCCTTCTACAGGCGCTGGTCGGCGGGAGAGCTCAGCCGCGAGGAGCTGGCGCGCTATTCGGGCCAGTACCGGCATGCGGTGCGGGCCATCGCCGCGGTCTCGGAGGCGGCCGCGGACGCCGCTCCCGGGCGACCCGAGCTGCGGCGTCATGCGGTCGAGGAGCGCGACCACGTCGCGCTCTGGGACGGTTTCGTCGAGGCGGCGGGAGGCAGCGTCGCCGACGCCCCCACCCCGGAGACCGAGGAATGTGTGCGTGCATGGTCACAACCGCAAACCACCCGCAGGGGCGGTGACGACCTGCTGGCTAGGCTGGTCACCCTGTACGCGGTCGAGAGCGGGCAGCCGGAGATCTCCCGCACCAAGCGCCAGGGCCTGCTCGGCGGCTATGGATTCGTCGACGGTCCGGGCACCGCCTATTTCCGCCTTCACGAGCGCCGCGACGCCGAGCACGCCGCCGAGGCCCGCGGGCTGATCGAGGAGCTGGCCACTGGGGACGACGAGGACGCGCTCGCAGCCGCCGCGGAGGCCGCCCTGCGGGCCAACTGGCGGCTGCTCGACGGCGTCTAGCCGGCCTGCTCGATGTGCGCTGGCGCGACCGGGTCATCGGGATCGTCCTCGGTCTGATCGTCGGCGTCGGGATCGTCACCGCCTTTGTCTTCGTCTACAGCGAGCAGACCGTCGACGCTCCGTCGATCTCCGGGAACGGAGGAGGCGGGCGGGCGCATGGCGGAGGCGGCCAGGGGCATGGCGGAGGCAGCGGCAAGCCGGCGCCTCCGCCGGTCGCCACGGTGAGGGTGATCGATGGCGCCCCGCCGGCCAGCGGCCCCGCCCAGCTCGACTACCACCGGGGCGATCTGGTTCGCCTGCGGGTGATCTCCAACGGCACGGTCGGGGTCGAGTTGATGGGCTACGGGATCGACCGCACGATCGAGGCTGGCAAACCGGCGATGATCAGCTTCAAGGCCTCCAGGCAGGGCAACTTCCCACTGCTCGTGACCGCGTCACACATCGGGGTGGCGGAGATCCGGGTCGGCGCCCCGCCGGTTTAAGTGGCGCCGGCGCCGGGCGGGCGGACGTTGGCACTCAGAGGGCCATCCTTTACCCGCGTGACCGACGCTTATGACTTTGGACGTCCTATAGACGTCAAACCTCACGAGCGTCACGGGTCGCGGGCGGACCCGGCAACTCCGCGATCAGGCGGCCCGGTCAGGCTTCGACGAGGATCTCGCCGAGCCGGCGATCGAGCGCTGCGGACAGCGCCTCCCGGACAGGGCCCTCGGCGGTGCGCTCCGCGAGCTCCTGCAGGAAGCCGTCGATGATCAGGCGCTTCGCCTGCGGCTCTCCAAGGCCGCGGGAGCGTAGGTAGTAGAGCTGGTCGCGGTCCACCTGGGCGATCGCCGCCGCGTGCGTGCAGCGGACGTCGTTGGCCTCGATCTCGAGCCCGGGAATCGCGTCTGCGTGCGCCTTGGGGGAGAGCAGCAGGTTGCGGCACTCCTGGAAGGCGTCGGTCTGCTGAGCGCCGGGGTCGACCCGGATCATGCCCCGCCAGACCGCCGTGGCGCGATCGGCCAGCACGCCCCGAAAGGCCAGATCCGAGGTGGTGTGCTCGGCGGCGTGCTCCTGCGTGGTGTCGAAGTCCAGGTGCTGGGTGCCCGCCCCGGCGTAGGCCCCGGTGACCTTCGCCGACGAGCCCGGGCCGGCGAGCTTGGTCTCCATCCGCACCTTGCCGCGCGCCGAGCCGAACCCGAGCGCCACCCAGTCCAGTGAGGCGTCGCGCTGGAGCTCGGCCCGCTGGGTCGCGAAAACCCAGCTTCGCTCGGACAGCTCCTGCTCGCACACATAGCGCAGGTTGGCCCCGGGCCCCACCCAGAGCTCGACCACGCCGTTGAACAGGCCCTCCAACTCGTCGCTGTCGGCTCCGTAACGCTCCCAGACCTCGGCCTGCGCGCCCTCCTCCAGGATGATCAGCGCGCGCCAGTCGAGGGCCCCGCCGGCGGTGTCCTGAATCACCGACAGTCGTACGGGCTCAACCAGGCGCTGGCCGCGCGGCACGTACACGAGCACCCCGTTTCGCCACTGCGCCTCGTTACGGGCGACGAATGGATCGTCGGCTGGGACCAGTGAGCCGAAGCGCTCACCGACCACATCTCCGAGCCGCTCGGCCGCATCCCGGAGAGGCAGCACGACCGGCGGTCCGTCGGCGGAGTCGACCCCGTCCTTCAGCCCCTCGACCCGGCCCTCGCTGGGCGTATAGGCGTCGAGGTCGAGCCCGCTCATGTCGGTGAACTCCCAGCCCTTGTCCTTCTGGGTGGGAAGGGCCAGCTCAGACGCGAGCGCGGCGCCCTTGCGGCGCCGCTCGGTCAGCCAGTCCGGCTCCGTGATCGTCGCCAAAGCCGCCACCTCCTCCGCTATGCGTCAGGGGCGGCCGGGTCCGCGGCGCGACTAGCCAATCGAGCCCTCCATCTGCAGCTCGATCAGGCGATTCATCTCGACCGCGTACTCCATCGGCAGCTCCTTGGTGATCGGCTCGATGAAGCCGTTGACGATCATCTTCGAGGCCTCCTCCTCGTCGAGCCCGTGGGCCTGGAGGTAGAACAGCTGCTCCTCGCCGATCTTCGACACCGATGCCTCGTGGCCGACGTTGGCGTCGTTCTCGTCGATCCGGATCGTCGGATAGGTGTCCGAGCGCGACTCCTCGTCCAGGAGCAACGCGTCGCAGACCACCTTCGAGCGCGCCTCCGTGGCGCCCTTGGCGACCTCGAGCAGGCCGCGATAGGTGCCCCGCCCGCCGTCCTTGGAGATCGACTTGGCGAACACCGATGAGGTCGTCTTCGGGGCGGCGTGGATGATCTTCCCGCCCGCGTCCTGGTGCTGACCCTTTCCGGCGAACGCGATCGAGAGGATCTCGCCGTGCGCCTCGGGCCCGAGCAGGTAGATGCTCGGGTACTTCATGGTCAGCTTGGAGCCCAGGTTGCAGTCGATCCACTCCATCGTCGCGCCCTCCTGGGCGATGGCGCGCTTGGTGACCAGGTTGAAGACGTTGGTGGACCAGTTCTGGACGGTCGTGTAGCGGACCTTGGCGCCCGGCTTGGCGATGATCTCGACCACCGCCGAGTGCAGCGAGTCGCTGGAGTAGACGGGAGCGGTGCAACCCTCGACGTAGTGGACGTCGGCGCCCTCCTCGGCGATGATCAGCGTCCGCTCGAACTGCCCCATGTTCTCCGTGTTGATCCGGAAGTAGGCCTGGAGCGGCATGTCGACCTTCACCCCGGCGGGCACGTAGACGAACGACCCGCCGGACCAGACCGCCGAGTTGAGCGCCGCGAGCTTGTTGTCGTTGGCCGGAATCACGGTCGCCCAGTACTCGCGGACGATGTCCTCGTGCTCGCGCAGGCCGGAGTCCATGTCCATGAAGATCACGCCCTGCTTCTCGAGGTCCTCGCGCACCTGGTGGTAGACGACCTCCGACTCGTACTGGGCGCCGACGCCGGACAGGAACTTGCGCTCCGCCTCGGGGATGCCGAGCCGATCGAAGGTCTTCTTGATGTCGTCGGGGACCTCGTCCCAGCTGCGGCTGTTCTTCTCCGAGGCGCGAACGAAGTAGTGGATGTTCTCCCAGTCGATCTGGCCCAGGTTTCCGCCCCACCTCGGCGTGGGGCGCGCCCGGAAGTGCTCCAGGGCCTTGAGGCGGAACTCGAGCATCCAGTCCGGCTCGGACTTGTACCCGGAGATGTCGCGAACGACCTGCTCGGAGAGTCCCTTCGGGGACTTGTAGGCGTAGCCGGACTCGGAATCGTGGAAGCCGAACTTCTCGAGGTAGTCGGCGCCGATGTCCTGCAGCGCGCGCTGGTCGTTGCTCGGTGCCTTTGTCTCGGGTGTCGCCATCAGTACTCCAGTCTCACTGCGCCGTCCTCGATCCGAGCCTCGAACGTCTCGACCGGCAAAAAGGCCGGCAGGGTCTTGGGCGTCCCGGTGCGGAGGTCGAACAGCGAGCCGTGCCGGGGACACTCAACTGTACAGGCGTCCGGGTCGAACTCCCCCTCGGCCAGCGGCCCGTCGTCGTGCGAGCACCGGTCCTCGATCGCATACAGCTCGCCGTCGCCGCACCGGAAAACCCCGATCTTCCGGCCATCGGCCTCGATCAGGCGCATGGCGCCCGCCGGGAGCTCCTCGAGCTTGCAGATCGTCAATGTCTCGGCCATCGTGCGTTTCGTCACGTTATTCCTAGTCCCTCACTCGGGATTCTAGCGGCCAACTCGGCTGGAGGCGGGCTGCAGGCGGGAAGCCAGACCGGCCTGAGCCAAGTTTCAGACCGGTCCGGTGCCGCAGGTTTGGGTAGTCGAACTACCTGAAAAAACCGGGTCCGTAGCCACTGGTTGGGGTATTGCCCTACCCGAAACGGGGTACTTCCAGCCCGCCCTAAGGAACTATCGCACCCAGAAATTATTGGTACTTGCGCAAGGGCGCGCCGAGCAGGCAACGACATCAGCCCAAATCAAGAGCACGACAGCGAGGATGCAGATCAGATGAAAAGGAACGGCAGGACCAGCATCGGCAGGGTCAAGGTTCGGTCGCTGATCGTCGCTCTCGTCGTCACGGTCGCGGCCCTGACAGCTTCATCGGGCGCCTACGCGGCCGACGGCCGAAGCGCCACGGCTGCACAGAGCACCGAGGCGGGTGTGAACACGCCGAGTGGCCTGCCATTCACCGGTCTCGATCTGACCCTGATGCTCGGCGGTGGACTGGTCCTGATCGCGTCGGGAATGACGCTGGGCCGGCTCGCGATTCGAGGCGATCGGGTCTAGAGGAGCCGAAACCGGCACCCGGCGGGCTGATTCGTCAGCCGTGCCGGGCGCCCGACCTCGCGCAAGAAACTAAGCATGGAAGCTTCAGCTACAGCCACGATCGATCCGCCTGAGCGGATCCGGCCAGAGGCCCTAGCGGCCGCCAAGCCGGAGGTCCTCCAGGCCACCGCGCCGGCGCGACCGGAGGCGATCCGCGGCACCGGGCGTTCCCACCCGGGCGATTCGGAAGGCTGCTGGGCGGACCTGCTTGCCCCTGAGGCGCCCGCCAGACCTTGGACCGGGCGCGGCTTGCTCGCCGGCCTCGCCAAGAGCGCCGCACGGCTGCTCCGTCCGGCGGAGCGCAACTTCCTGGTCGATGCCGCGATGCTCGGCCTGGCGGCCCTCGCCGCGGTGATCACGGCCCCCGAGGCGCGGATTCCGGTGGAGGCAACCGGTTGGTTGCTGGCGTTCCCGCTGCTCACCCTGGCGCTGCTGGCAACGCGCGGGATGTATCGGGGTCGCAGCGGCCTGAGGTTTCTCGAGGACGTTCGCACGATCGTCTGCATGGCGGCCGTGGCCGGGATGGCCGTGACCTTCGTCCGGGTCCTGTTCGGGGACGAGCCGTACGCGGCCTCCCAGGCGCTGCGCGAGTTCCTGTTCGCCGCCGTCTATCTGACCGCGGGCCGGTATGCGGTCCAGATCGTCGACCTCAAGCTTCGATCCCGCGGCGGAGGCGGCGGCCGGACGCTGATCGTCGGCGCGGGGCGTGTCGGTCATCTGCTCGCCACCCGCCTACTGGAGAGGCCCGAGATCGGGCTCCGCCCGGTGGGCTTCGTGGACGACGAGCCCCTGGAGGGCGAGGAGACGCCGGGATGCCCGGTCCTCGGCCGGGTCTCAGAGCTCGGCTCGGTTGTCGATGACAGCGACGTCGAGCACGCGATCCTGCAGCTTCTCGAGGGCCTCGCACGACGAGGTCCTGGCCGTCTCTCGGCAGCTCCACGAGATGGGCGTGGCGGTCTCGGTGGTGCCGCGGCTGTTCGAGGACATGCCCGATCGAACCAGTCTTGACCGCATCGGCGGGTTCCCGCTGCTCAGCATCCACCCCTCGAACCCGAGAAGCTGGCTGGTGAAGGCCAAGTACGCCTGCGATCGAATCCTGGCGGGCCTGGCGACCGTGCTCGTCTCGCCGATCATGATCGGGATCGGCCTCGGGGTGATGGTCACCATGGGTCGGCCGATCTTCTTCCGACAGCGGCGGGTCGGCCTCGACGGCCACGAGTTCGAGATGCTCAAGTTCCGATCGATGAACGCCGGCGGGCCGGACGAGCGCTCCGGCGAAGCGCTTCAGGAGGCGTTCGATCGCGGGCTTGCTCCCGGCGGCGTCGAGGGGACGGACCGCCGTACGAAGCTCGGTACGTTCCTGCGTCGAACCTCTCTGGACGAGCTGCCCCAGCTCCTCAACGTCCTTCGCGGGGACATGTCGGTGGTCGGTCCGCGGCCCGAGCGCGACAGCATGGTCCCGCTGTTCGAGCAGTCGGTGCATCGCTACGAGGACCGTCATCGCGTCAAGTCGGGGATCACCGGCTGGGCGCAGGTGCACGGCCTGCGAGGGCAGACCTCGCTCGTGGACCGAGTCGAGTGGGACAACTACTACATCGAGAACTGGTCGCTCTGGCTCGACCTGAAGATCATGCTGATGACCGTCCTGGCCGTGTTCCGGGACCGTGCTGAGTAGGACGGCGGTCCCGTATGCCTGGCCTCGGATTGGCTCACGCCACAGACAGGCAGCGCGGATAGGTCGAGGCTCGGTCGCCGGCGGTGCGGAGGCTAGGTGGGGATGGGCGCGGGTTGCAGGTCGAGCAGCTCCTGATTCGGCTCGGTGGCCTCGTCGAGCTGCTCGCCCGCCGTGGCCGCGCTCAGCAGAATGCCCAGGAACAGGCCAAGGGCCACCGCGATGCGGTATTTCTCGAGGATGGACTCCGCCATGCCCTTGCCGATCAGTCCCAGCACCGCGGCGGTCGCCCCGAGGGCCAGCGCAGCGACCAGCTCCTCCTGGCTGCGGTACCAGGTTCGAAGAGCCCCGAAGAAGCTGGTTGCCAGGGCGGCGATGAACAGAAGAAAGCCCACCGCTCCCGCCCGCAACAGGATGTCGAGACCCACGTTGTGCGTGATGTCGAGTTGGAAGAACTGCATGCTGCCGGGCTCGAAGTAGTAGTAGGTCTTTCCGAGACCCCAACCGAGCGCGGGTCGGGCCGCGATCAGCCCTTCCGCGACCTGCCACTGATTGAGTCGATCCTGCGTCGTCAGCTGTTCGCCGCGGCTCGCAAAGCCGGTCGCCACCTGGTTCGCGAATGGAACCGCTGCCGGCTCTTGCTTGGAGACGGTTTGAAACACCGTGGGGCCGATCACCAGCGCGGTCACGGCCAGCGCGGCCAGCGCGAGCTCCGTCGGCTTGGCCTTGAGGCGTCGGTGGGAGACCGCGCTCAGAGCAATCAGCACCGCAAGGGAGACGCCGAGCCCGACGAATGCCGCCCGCTGGCTGGGGCCCAGGGTGCTTGCGAGAAGGGGGGCCGAGGCGAGCAGCAGCCCGAATCGCTGCCATGGGCGAGTCGCATTGAGCCCCAGGGCCAGCGCGATCACCCCAAGAGCCACGAACATGGTGGTCGTGTCCGTCCCGAGCGTGCCTGCGGCCAGATAGGTCGTCTCGGCGGTGTCCGCGCCCGCCGTGGGCGGGGCCTGCGATCCAAGGCTGAGGGTGAGCCCGGCCGTGCTGGTGATCAAAAGCAGCGTGGCGAGCAGCGCCGTGGCCCCGATCAACTTGGTCAGAAACCCTGTCTCGAGGTAGCGGGAGGCGGGGATTCCGGCGGTCAGCAGCATCGCCGAGAGATAGAGGATCTCCTTCCCCTCGAAGGTCAGCTGGTCGATCGCGTTCCCGTTGACGAAGCCGATCACTCCGGCGGTCGCGATCCAGGCCAGGAAGGCGGCCCACAGGAGGCCGCGCGGGCCGAAACGCCCCAGGCCCCTGGTGGTCAGGCGGCCGGCCAGGGCGACCAGCACCACCACATCGATGAGGCGAAACGAAAGACCGCCGATCGCGGGGTGGATGAGGCCGGTTGGCACCGTCGACTCGTTCGGATACAGGCAGGTGTCGAGGAGCAGCAGCCCCCAGACGACCGCCACGACGGTGGTGCTGCGGTCGGTCCGTTCGAGGCGCCGGAAGACGAAGAAGAGGGCAAGTCCGACGGCACCGGCGAACGCCGCTGTCAAGCTGCTCCCTCGGTCAACCTCTCGCGCGGCTTGAAGCGGGCGTGCGGTAGTAGTCCCCGCTTCCCCGGCGGCCGGTCGGCCGGGCTCGGTTCAAGACGGCCCCCAGCACGTTGGCGTTGGAGAGCTTCAGGTCTTGCAGGGCGCTGCCCAGCTCGGCCGGCTGCGTTCTCCGGGCGTCGACGACCAGGATCACCGCGTCCGCCCGGGTGGCGATCATCGTCGTTTCCGCTCCGAACAGAGGCGGAGTGTCGACGATCACGGTTCGGTCGCCGAGCTCGTCGCGAATCCGCTGCAGGGCCGGCGCGATGATCGCGGTCGGATGCACGCGGCCGCCGCCGCCGGCTGCGATCACGTCCAGCGTCTCGACGGGGGTGCGCTGCCGCATCTTGTCGATCGGCCGGCCAGCTGCGATCTCGGTGACACCGGGCCCTGCCTTGAGCCCGAACTGCCGATGCACGCTCGGCCTTCGAAGGTCGCAGTCCACCACCGTCACGGGCTCGCCGAGCGACGCCAGGGCCCAGGCGAGCTGGCACGTGGTCAGGGTCTTGCCCTCGCGTTCATGCCAGGAGGTCACCGCGATCATCGAATTCCTCTGCACGAGGATCTCCAGGTTCACGGCGAGCTTCTGGAACGCCTCCAGCAGCTCCTGGGCGCCCGAGCCGTTGACGCGCTCCGCGGCCGTGCCCTGCAGCTGGCGCCTCTGCGGGATCTCGCCGATCACGTCGAGACCGAACCGCTCGCTGACCGAGCGAGCGCTCGACGGTCGCGGTCGCAGTGCCTGTGCGCCGACCGCCGCGAACACCGCGGCGATCAGGCCCAAGACCGCCGACCCGAGCAGGGTCACCGCCCGCCGCTTGGTCGACACGGATGCCGGAGCGGTGGCAGGGCTGATCGTCTTTGCCTTGACCGCGTTCGAGAGAGGATGGGCCGTGATCTCGTGGGCCGCAGCCCTGGCGGCGGGCAGGGTGACGGCGGAGGTGGTGCTTGTGGCGTGAATGGTCAGGATCCCGGTGCCCGGCTCGTTGTCCGCGGACAGGTCGAGTGGAGCATCGGCGAGATCCGAGGGCAGCGCGGCGCGAACCTGGGATTCGAAGTGCGGCGAGTTCACCTGGGTGATGGCCGGCGGCATCAGGAACTGCACGGCCTGCTGGGCGCCGAAGTTGAAGTCCTTTGCGGCAGCCGGCGTGATCAGCATGGTCACGTCCGAGCCGTAGCGGGTTGCCGGAGCCAGCGCGGCGAAGGCTCCCAGGCCGAAGATGACGCCGAAGACCGCCAGGCACAGAGGCCAGAAGCGGCGCAGTGCCGACCAGAGGTCACGGGCAGTCATGCCTGTGCCCTGTCGTCAACGCCCGCGCAGGCGCGGATCCATTTGCTGGTCTCATCTCGGGCTCGCAGGGTGCTGAGCGCGCGAGTTCGCACGCCGTCGCTGGCACAGTCAGGCACCATACGCAGTACATCGGCCGCTGGGCGGATGATCCTGAGCGCCAGGACCCCAATGGCCCCACGATCAGGCCGCGCGACTTCATCGGGCGAGGCTCCGGTAGAGCGCCTGGATCTGTTCGAGCATGCGCTGCGTGCTGAACTGCTCGAGCGCTCTGCGGCGGCCACTCGTGGCCAGGCTCCGGCGCCGGGCGGGATCACGCGCGAGCTCCAGGATCGCTTCGGCGAGCGGCTCGGGCTGCTCGCTGGGCACCAGCAGCCCGGTGTCGTCGACGACCTCGCTCAACCCTCCGACGTCCGCCGCGATCACCGCTACGCCGGCCAGCATCGCCTCGACCGCCACCCTCCCGAATCCCTCCCAGCGCGATGGCACGGCGAGGACGTCGAAGGCTCCGAGCAGGGAGGAGGCGTTTGGCTCGTAGCCGACGAACCGCACCGGCGCGCACTCGTTCCGCGCCGCCAAGGACTGCCGCGCCGGGCCGTCGCCCACCACCACGAACTCTGCCTCCGGGGCTCGCTCGCGAACCATGGTGGCGGCGCGACACAGCACGTCCCACCCCTTCTGCTCGTGGATCCTTCCGATCCCGCCGACCACGAACTCGGCGTCGCCGAGGCCGAGGTGCGAGCGCGCATCCGGCCTCAGCTCGGGACTGGCGACGCCGTTGTAGATCACCGTCGAGGCGACCCCGAGATGCTCGAGATAGCTGGCGATCGACTGCGAGATCGCAATCACCGTCGCGGGGCGAGAGAGCGCCCATTTGGAGATCAGCTCCCGCCACCGGCTGCGGTTGGGCGAGACGAGGTGAAGGGTCGCGACGGTGGGGGCTCCGGTCAGCCGCGAGGCGACGAGCCCGGCCAGCCCTCCTCCCTGGTCGGGGCAGCTCACGTGGACCAGGTCGGGACCGATGGCCCGCAGCCGGGCCAGCAGCCGAAAGAACCCCGGCACCGTGCAGTAGCGGCGCAGGCCCCTCACCAGCTCGACCCGCGCCCCCGCATCCTCGAGGCGCCGGCGGATCTCGAGGGGGCCTCCGGCGGCCAGCACCGCGACGACGTCGTAGCGCTCAGCCAATCCCGCGGCGATCGACGCGAACGTCAGCTCGGCGCCCCCGATCTCCTCACCTTCGAGGATGAGCGCGACGGTCCCCAGGTCGGCCTTCGCTTCCGTCATCGGATCCTCCCACTAGTCTGCATCCCCAGGTCGAGGATCGTGCCGTTATTGGTCGCCTCCGGCCGTGTCGATAACAGAAACGGATGGTTGCGCCCTCGCCGGAGCCTGCCGAGAAGCCTGAGCCGGAGCACCGGATTGTGAGCCTTCCCAGGCGCTTCCGGCGCAACGTTTCGACCGGATACATGAAGACCGGGTCGTCGGCGCTGATCACGCTGGTGATGACCCCGGTGCTGATCACCGGGCTCGGCACCGAGGCCTTCGGGATCTGGATCGTGGTCGGCTCTCTGGCGCTCTACCGCGAGATCCTCCAGTTCGGGTTCTCGACGGCAACGCCCAAGTACGTGGCCGAGTACTCGGCTCTCGGAGACCAGGAGCGGCTGCGGTCCTCGATCGCGACAGCCTTTTGGATGCTGGCGATCCCGGGGGCGCTCGCCCTCGTTCTCGGGCTCGGCGTCGCCGCCGTGTTTCCCGAGCTGTTCCACGTCTCGGGCGATCTCCAGGGACAGACCCAGCTGCTCGTCGTGATCGTCGCGATCGACTTCGCGCTGGCCATCCCGACCGATGCCTTCGGGGGGGTGCTGGTCGGATTGCAGCGCTACGACCTGCTCAACACCACCTTGATCTCGGTCAACGTCGCGCAGGCCGCCGGCTGGGCGATCGTGATCGTCGCCGGCGGTGGGCTCGTGCCCCTCGGAGCGTCGACCGTGGCGCTCAGCCTCCTCGGGCAGCTGTGGCGCTATCGGATCGCCCGACGCCTGGTGCCTGGGCTCAAGATCTCGCCGCGATCCATTGACCGCACGCTCGTCCGCCCGTTCACGGGCCTGTCGGTCTGGTACGCGGTCCAGAACGTGGCGACCCTCGTTCTGAACCGCATCGATACGATCGTGGTTGGGATCGTGCTGGGCGTGGCCCCGGCGGGCGTGTATGCCGTCGGCCAGAAGTTCACCCTGGCGATCGGGCAGCTCTTGACGCCGGTTTCGACCGTCTTCTTCCCGCACTCCTCGGAGCTCTCGGCGCAGCGCGATACGGCGGGCCAGCGCCGGAGCCTGCTCACGGGCACGCGGATCCTGCTCGCCGTCGCTGCTCCGTTCGCCCTCACGCTGGCGATCCTGGCCGGGCCCCTGATCCAGGCCTGGGTTGGGTCGGGGTTCAGCGGGGCCGTCCCGGTCGTCATCTTCCTGGCCGGAGCGGTCTCGATCTGGGCGGTCAGTGAGACCGGGCTGGTGATGCTCGAGGGAGATGGCAGGGTCCGTATCCCCGCCCTGATCCGCGCCTCCGAGGCCGTCCTGAACTTCGGGCTGAGCCTGACGCTCGCCCACCTGATCGGGCTCAAGGGCGTGGCGCTCGGCACGCTTCTGGCCGCCGCCGCGGCGAATCTCCTCGTTTTCATCCCTCACATGTGCCGGCAGTTCGGCCTCGAGCTCCGCGTGTTTGCCGGCTCGCTGATCGCTGCGCACGGGCCCCCGGCGGCGGCCGCCCTAGCCGTCGGCTGGCTGGTGACGCGGGCAGATCCCTCTTCGGTTCCGGCACTTGCCGCGGCCGCGGTGGCGATCATCGGCGCGTACCTGGCGGTGTTCGCGATCACCGGCTTCGACCGTCGCGAGCGACGCATGCTGATCGCCCGGCTGCGTGGTCTCCGGTCCCGGCCCTACGTTTCCCGGGCATGAAGCGTCCGGATCAGCAGGTCCTCGACGCGTGCGGCGATCTTCGGCCAGGCGAAGTCCGTCGCGCGGGCGGCCCCGGCGCGCCCCAGGGCCTCGGCCTTTTGCCGATCGAGCAACAGGTCGCTGACCGCGTCGGCGACCGCTCTCGGGTCCGTGGGATCGACGAGCAGGCCCGTCTCCCCGTCGACCACGGCGTCGAGGGCTCCGGCGACGTTGCCCGCCACCACGGGGAGCGAGTGCGCCCCGGCCTCGAGGTAGACGATCCCGAAGCCCTCCCCGCCCTGCCCGCCCGGCGGAAGCCTGCTGGGCATCGCGAAGACGTGTGCACGGTCGAGCCAGGCGTCACGCTCCTCGTCCGGCAACGAGCCCTCAAAGACGGTGCTGTCCGCAATTCCCTGGCCGCGCGCGAGCTCGGCGAGCTCGTCGCGCAGAGGCCCGTCGCCGACGACCACCCAGGCAACCTCGGGAACCGATGCCCTGATCCGAGGGAGGGCCTGGATCAGGACGTCGTGGCCCTTGTAGCGAGCCGTCAGCCGCGCCAGGGTCAGCACGGTGGGACGCGCCTCGCGCTCCGCTGTTCGCGAGGACGGGAGGTCCACCCCGGGTGGGATGCAGTGAACGCGTGCCGGGTCGGCGCCGACGTTGGCTGCCAGCCGGCCCGTGTAGCTGCTGACCGCGATGCTTGCCGCGGCGCTCCTCACGGCAAATCTCGTCAACCGGGGCCGCGCCGCCACCTCGTGGCCGTGCAGGTACTGAACGAAGGGAGCTCCGGCGACTCTCTGGATCAGCGCCGCCGCCGGGGCGACGATGATGTGCGCGCCTAGAACCAGGTCGGGCCGAAACCTGATCGCGTCGCGGATACCCCCGACGTTGAGCAGGAGATGCGATCCCTTCGGGATCGAGGACCGCGGCGTTCGGACCACCTCGAGGTCCGCGGCTTGGTCGAAGGACTCGGCCCCGGGCTGGTCCAGCGCCACAACCCGGACATCGAACCGCTCGAAGCTCTCCACCAGCCGGCTGACCAGCAGCTGTATGCCCCCGAAAGCGGGCGGGAAGTCCGGGGTGAGCACCAGCAGGCGCGGCCTGGCCCCGCCGGTCACCACGGTCCTCCGATGACGTCATCCGCGGGACGACGGACGATGCATCTGGGGGCGTACACGGAGTCGAGCTTTCTGGGCGGCGGCGAGAAGGCCCTCGCGACTCTATTGCGTGACCTGGACCGCAGCATCGAGGTGACCGTGATCGGCACGCACCCTGCGATCGTCGAGGCGGTCGCCGCCGACCGTCCCAGCGCGCGAATCCGAATCGTCCGGGGAGTCAAGAACAAGCGAGACGCGGCGGGTATCGCCGCTCAATTTCGCGCCATACGCGAGGTGCGGCCCGACGTCCTGCACGCGAACGGCAATGCGTGGTCGTGCCAGTACGCGTTGAGCGCCGGAGTGGCGACCCGCGGCGTCAAGACCCTGGCCGTCCATCACGCGATGATCCCTCCCAGGAATCGCCGGCAGGTGTGGCTCAACCGGCTGAAGCTGAAGCGCCTCGACGGGCATGTTGCCGTCTCCAGGACGGGTGCGCGCAGCGTCGAGCAGATGAGCGGGTTGGCGAGCGGAAGCGTCCACGTGATCTACAACGGCGTGCCCGACCCCCGCGTTGCCCCGCTGCTGCGTCGCGTCGACGGGCCCGTCATCGGCTCGGTGGGGCGCCTGTCGTCGGAGAAGGGCCACGACGTGATGCTGCGCGCCCTGGCCTCGCTTCCTGACGTCACCGCGGTCCTGGTCGGAGACGGGCCGGATCGCGACAGGCTCGAGGCTCTGGCGCGAGAGCTCGCTCTCGGGGATCGGCTGATCATGCCCGGCTGGCAGGCGGATCCGCGCCCCTGGCTGCCGACCTTCGATGTCTTTGTGATGCCGTCGCGGTTGGAGGCGCTCGGGCTGGCCATGATCGAGGCGATGCTCGCATCCCGCCCGGTGGTCGCCTCGAGCGTCGGCGGCATCCCCGAGGTGGTGCGCGACGGCGAGACGGGGATCCTCGTGCCCCCCGACGACCCCGCCGCGCTCGCCGGCGCGCTCCGCCTGATGCTCGGCGACCCGGCTCGCCGGGAGCGCATGGGGACGCTCGGAAGGAGGGTCGCGAAGGAAACGTTCGGCGTTCGCCGGATGGTCCGGTCGTACGAGACGGTCTACGGCGAGCTTGTCGACCAGAAGAATCTCGCCGGCGCGAGCGCGGGCTGACGTGGCCGAGGCCCGCAAGGCCCTGGTGCTCGCGCACGAGCCCCCGCTGCCCGAGATCAGCGGCACCAGGGTGCGCACGCTCAACTTGATGCTCCAGCTCGCGAAGCGACGATGGACCGTGTCGCTGTTCGCCCTGGCGGTGGGCGAGCAGCCCGAGGAGGCCGAGCAGAGGAAGCTCGAGGAGATCTGCGACCGGGTGGTGCTCGAGCCGTTCGCCTCCTCGCGAGCCTCCCGCTACCGTGGCGCCGCGTTGTCCAGGGCCCGCGGGAGGGCCTTCCAGGAGCGCTTCTTCTTCTCCGGGCCGGCCGCGAGGCGGCTCGTCGACTGGCTCGACGGCGAGCGCTTCGACGCGATCCTGGCCTCACAGCTCTACATGTACCCCTACGTCCCCGAGGGGCTTCGCGCCACCACGGCCCTCGACTGCCACAACGTCGAGCGCCACCGGGTCGAGACCATGGCGTCAAGCCTGTGGCCCCGGCCCCGGGGGGTGGCGGCGCGCCTCCAGCTCGGCGCGGTGACCCGCTGGGAGCGTGACGCGGTGCGGAGCGCCGGCCGGGTGCTCGCGGTGTCCGAGCCCGAGCGCGAGTATTTCGAGCGGTTTGCCCCCGGCCGCGTCAGCCTGGTCCCGAACGGCGTCGATTGCGTCTCCTACGCAATGCGCCAGGAGCTGCCGGCCGAGCCACAGGTGCTGTTCGTGGGCAGCATGGACTACAGCGCCAACGCCGACGCGGTCCAGTTCATGATCCGCGAGATCCTGCCCGCGGTTCAGAACCGCAACGCCCGGCTCACGGTCGTGGGCGGCGGTCCTTCCCGGGCGATCAGGCGCGAGGCCGACTCTGCGGCGCTGCCCACCGAGGTGACGGGGCGAGTGTCGAGCACGGAGCCCTATTTCAGGCGGAGCAGGCTTATGGCCGTGCCGCTTCGGTTCGGCGGCGGCACCCGACTCAAGATCCTCGAGTCCCTGGCTCGTGGCGTGCCGGTCCTCAGCACCGCCGTGGGCTGTGAGGGACTCGGCCTGAGGCACGAGCGCGACGTGGTGATCGCCGACGACCCCCGAGGCTTCGCCGAGTGGATCGACCGCTTGCTCATCGACGATGAGCTCTGCACGTCGCTGGCGCGAAACGGGCGCCGGACGGTGGAGCAACGCTTCGACTGGTCGGCGATCGGCGATCGTCTCGAGGAGGCGCTCCTGGAGATCAACGGCCCCGGTAGCCGCCCCTCTCTAGGAGCGCGCGGGCTCGGCGCGGGCCGGAATCAGCACCGGCTTGGCCTTCCCTCGACCGGAGCGATCGAGCGCGGCCCTGGCGGCTCGGAGCCACTCGCAGCTGGCGTGTGCGGCCGGGGAGCGGTAACGGATCAGCGTGAACCTGCTCGTCTCGGTCCGGCCGGCGATCCGGAAGCCCGCCGGGGTCGGGATGCGCGGGAGCTTGGGAACGCCCTGGAGCTGGGCGTCGAGGCCGTTGTCCTCGAGGCTGAGCAGATCGAGCTCGCGGACCTCTTGCCGGCAGGTCGTGGCGTGCGCGGCGGGGATGTAGTAGACGATCGCCTGGTGATGCGGCGGGCCGGCGTCACCTGGATTGACGACCAGCATCCGGTCGGCGCCGGAGCCACCGAGCAGTTGGGCCGCCCCCCGCCAATCGTCTCGCTGCAGTGTGGACGTCTTGTCCACCGCTACCACGATGCCCAGCCCGAGAGCGCACAATGCGCCGAGGACGGCGAGGCCGGTCCTGCCGCTGCGCGATCCGCCGAGGCCGATCGCCAGCGCGACCATGAACGGGACCAGGGATCCGATCATGCTCTTCTGCAGGAAGATGTCGAGCCCGCCGAGCGCCAGCAGTAACGGGCCCACCAGCCCGGCGGCCCCCACCACCGCCACCAGCTTCGCCGCCCGTCGCTCTTCGGGCGTCGTGCGGTAGACGACCAGCCAGATCCCGGCCACGACCAGAGCGCCCGCAAGCAGGCCGAGCAGCGCCGGTGCCGGCGCGTCGGGGCCGATCAGGAACTGGGCGCCGGTGTCGGCTACCCGGTGCGGCAGGGGATTGCTCGTTATCCACTCGGTGCCGCCCCGCTGCGCGATCG
This sequence comes from uncultured Actinomycetes bacterium, assembly GCA_963760665.1. Taxonomy (GTDB): domain Bacteria; phylum Actinomycetota; class Thermoleophilia; order Solirubrobacterales; family 70-9; genus AC-56. The sequence goes on along the minus strand of CAVXDS010000006.1, from coordinate 113,022 downwards.
CCAGCGGCAACAGCGCCGCGCCGACCGCGGCAAGCCCGGCGCATGCGAGCAGGAGCGGGCGCCGGGCCGGCGAGGCTCGGTAGAGGATCACGGCTTCCGCCACGATCAAAAAGACGGCGAAGTAGTGCGTCAGGACGGCGAGCGCCGAGGCGAGGCACCAAAGCGCCACCGTTCGCGGCCCGGGCTCCCGCAGCGCCGCCGCGAAGGCCAGCAGGGATAGCGCCGCAACGATCACGAACAGCGCGTAGACGCGGGCCTCCTGCGAGTACCAGACGAGCAGCGGGTTGACGGCGACCAGGGCCGCCGTGATCAGTCCCGCCCGCTTCGATGCGAGCCGCGCCGCGACCGCGTAGGCGACCGGGATCGTCGCGGTTCCGATCAGGGCCGAGAACGAGCGCAGCCCGACCTCGCCCGTGCCCCAGAGCTTGGCCCACGGCCACAGCAGCACGTAGTACAGCGGGGGTGCCGACTCGCTGCCGGGAAGCGCGCCCAGCATCCCCCAGAAGCTCTTCTGCGTCAGCCACGCCGTGACCGTCTCGTCCAGATAGAAGCTCTGGGTGTCGAGGGTCGCGAAGCGCAGCGCGGCTCCGAACGCGATCAACCCGACGAGCGCGACGGCGTAGCGGCGCGGGATCGAAATCGCCCCGCCCGGCGCCAGGGGCGTGGCTGCTGAGGCCTGCGCGTTCGACATCCGTCCAGTTTGTCGGCATCACGTCGTGCGGCCTGAAATCCGAGCCGATGCAGGAAGTGAGCAACGGTCTCGACGACTGCGTGGGACCGGACGAAAAGGGCAAACCCGTCGTGAGGCGGAGGACGCAAAGCCACGGGGGTCGAAGGCCGACCCAGCCGGGCTACCGAAACCGGTTAGAGAAAAGGGGGGGAACCGAGTGCCGCGCCGTTTGTGCCGCTCGCTCCGCGCGCTTGCAACCAGAGGCGCTCTGCTCGGGCTGTTGGTGGCGTCGTCGCTCTCGCTGTGGCCTGCCCAGGCTGCGGCCAGCTCTCCCTCCGAAACCATCGGCGTCTACCGCGGCGCCCGCAACGTGGCCGGCGTGCAGGGCTTCGAGTCCTGGCTGGGGCGGCCCGTCAACCACGCCGTCGATTTCATCGCCGGCGACAGCTGGTCGGCGATCGAGTCTCCGACCTGGTGGACCAGCGGCTGGAACGGAACGGGCTATCAGGTGGAGTACTCGATTCCGATCATCCCCAGCACCGGCGGGACGCTGCAGGCCGGGGCCGGCGGTGACTACAACTCGCATTTCGTCGCCCTCGCTCACAACCTGATCGACAACGGACAGGCCAACGCCACCCTTCGCCCCGGCTGGGAGTTCAACGGCAGCTGGTACAAGTGGTCTGCCGCCTCCGACCCGGCCGCCTTCGCCGCCTACTGGCGCCAGATCGTCAACGCGATGCGCAGCGTGCCCGGCCAGCACTTCGAGTTCGACTGGTGTCCGACGTTGGGGAAGGCCTCGGTGGCGCCGGATCGAGCCTATCCCGGCGACGCGTATGTGGACTACGTCGGCGCCGACGTCTACGACAACAGCTGGATCGCCAACTACCGGGACCCGGCCGCCCGCTGGAACGACTTCGTCACCCAGCCCTATGGGCTCCAGTGGCAGAGCGACTTCGCGGCCGCCCACGGAAAGCCGATGACCTTCCCGGAGTGGGGGCTGTCGACCCGCTCCGACGGCCACGGCGGGGGCGACGATCCCTACTTCATCCAGCAGATGTATGACTGGATCAGGACCCACGACGTCGCACACGCCGATTACTTCGAGTACGACGCGCCGGACGGCAGGCACAGCCTCATGAACGGCCAGTTCCCCAATGCCGCCGCCAAGTTCCGGGCGCTGTTCGGAGCGGGCGCGGGCGGCGGGACCCCAGACACCGGGGACGGCGACAGCACGGGCACCCAGACCCTGATCACCAGCCCTCCCACGCACACGCGCCGCGGGCACCGTGGCTCAGTCAAGGGCACGGTCCGGGGCGCGTCGGCCGGCAAGGTGACGGTGGCGCTCGAGCACCGTGTCCGTGGGCAGTGGGATCGAGTCGCGGTCGAGAGGTCGCGGGTGATCGAAGGCGGCCGATTCTCCAAGCCGCTGCGTTCCTTCCGCGGTCAGGACCTACGGCGCGGCATGTACCGGGCTCAGGCCCGCTACAAGGGCTGTCAGGCCGCCGCGCCCTCCAAGTCGCCCTTCCACCGGTTCGAGATCAGCCACTGAGACGGCTCGGCGCCGCCGGCGCCTACCGGTGGGCTATGAAGTTCCAGTACGTCCCGTCGTCGAACGTTCGCGCCAGGTCTGCCTGGCTGTATGGCCCGGTGCCGTCGAGGTCGAAGATGCGCAGGCCCGCTTCGCCGCACAGGAGCTCGAAGATCTGCGAGGGGCCCGTCCCGTAGTGGGACGCGGCGCCCCGTCCATGCTCGAAGGCGACGATCGGCTGATGACGCCTGATCGTCTCGATCGCCCCCTCGATCACCTGTTGCTCCGCGCCCTCGACGTCGACCTTGATCAGCGACGGCACGTAGTCGGCGGGCAGAGCGGAGTCCAGCCGCTCGGTTCGCACCGTGATCTCCTCGATTTGCTCGTCGCCCGGGTAATCGCGCCGGCGCAATCCGCTCATCGCCGGGCGGCTGTGCACATGCTGAAAGCTCACCTGGCCCTCGGAGTTCGAAAGGGCTGCCTCGCGGATGTCGACGCCGGGGAAGCGCTTCGCGAGATCGGCGGCATGGTCCGGGAGCGGCTCGTAGGCGATATGCCGGCCGCGAGGCGCGACCCGGACGATCTCCTCGAGGATCTCACCGACGTTCGCTCCCACGTCGATGCAGTTCGCGTCCACCCGCAGGACGAACGCGAGCAGCAGCCGTAGGTGCTCGTTGTCGCGGAGGTCGCGCCTGGTGGTCCTCGAGCCGAGGAGGCGCTGGAGCCTTCGCGCCTGGGGCATCAGACCTAGTCGGGCAGCCGCTTCCTTGGCCCTCTCCCGCACGCGGGCACTATAGCCCCGACCAGGGGACCCGATCCCGCCCAGTCCCGCCGACCAGGGCCGCCGCGACACCCGCTCGGCCGTCGGGACCGATTGGCGCGCCGTTCGGGGCGGAGTCGTGACGCTCCGCGCGTCATGTGGGCAATAAGGGGGGCGATCCTGGTCCGCGTGGCGACGCTTATGACTTTGAACGTCCTATGGACGTCGAAAGGCACGAGCGTCCGGATGGCCGCCCGCCGAGCGTGTGTTCACGGGCAGTTAGAGAACAGCTGCTTGAACCTTGTCGCTGCGTTCGGGAACTGGCCGTTCATCAAGCGGTGGCTGCCATCGCCCACGTCGGCCTCGAAGTAGCTCGCGTATGCCACGTCGTTGTTGCGGATCCACTGCGCCATCTGCTGGATGAAGTAGGGGTCGTCGCCGCCTCCGTGACCGTCTGAGCGCGCGGCGAGACCCCACTCGGGGTAGGTCATGGGCTTGCCGTGAGCGCTGGCGAATTGGCGCTGCCATTTCAGCCCGATGGGGCGATTGAGGAAATCCTGCCAACGCGCGACCGGATCCCGGTAGTCGGCGATCCAGCTCTGGTCATACGAGGAGAGGCCGATGTAGTCGACGTACCGATCGCCGGGATACGCGTTGGCGGTGGCTGCCGGCGCCACGCCGGCGCTGGGGCTCCAGTCGAACCTGAAGTGCGCGTTCGGGACGCTTCGCATCGTCCTCACGATCCGGGTCCAGTAGACGGCGAACTGGCGCGGATGCTGCTGAGCCGACCACCTGAACCAGTCGCCGTTGAACTCCCAGCCGAGGCGCAGCCTCGCGTGGGCTTTGTGGTGGGCCACGAGGATTTGAGCGATCTTTCGGAAGTGGTCGTTGTAATGACCTGCGGCGCCCTCCGCCAGCGTTCCACCGCTGTCCGGGATGATCGGGACCGAGAAGATGATTCGGTAGCCGGAGAAGCTCCAGCGGCGCACCCATTCGCTCGGATCCTCGAGCTGTGACCAGTTCGTCCCGGGCAGGAAGTCCATGGCGTAGCCGATGTCACGCCCGAGCCACGACTCGAACGCGCGGGCGCCGGCGACGTTGAGCCCGCCCCGGTAGACGCCCAGCGCCCGGCGCGGGCAGGTGGCGCCCGCCCCGGCGGGAAGGGCCATCGAGAGCGCGGCGAGCGCAATCAGGCAGGCGACGAGCGGTCCCAGCCGAATGCGCCAGGGGTTGCCCTGTCCCGCGTGTCCGGTCCCGCCAGGCACCGAGGGCACGCTATCGCCAGCGAGACCGGCCCGCGCCGGTCCGCGCCGGCCGGTACCGACAAACCACTACTGCGGAATCCGCGCTAGTCGAGACGCAGGTTGTAGCCCGCGCTGCGCAGCCAGTCTCCGATCGTGTCGTCGGCGGCGCGGGAGTCGAGCGGCGGCGTCCATCCGTCGATCGTCTGCGACCGGAACTCGCGCGGGCAGGAAAGCACCTCGAACAGGGCTATCGCCTCCAACACCGAGTCGCGCTCCGTCCGCAGGGTCGGCGGGCGCGGGTCCCGCATCCCTGCGAACAGGCGGTCGAGCGCCTGCGACTCCGGCAGCACGCCCCATGCTCTTCTGACGTGGGCCCCCGCGTGCGTGGCGTACATGGCCTTCAGCGCCCGCTTGACGGGCTGCCTGTTCGGCGGTGACTCGGAGTCACGCGGGACCGTCGTCCACGGGTAGCCGACCGCGGCGCTCAGCGCGTCGAGCAGCTCCGACCATCGGCGCGACGAGAACTCGGCCAGGTGGTGATAGACGCCGAAGTCCCGAAGCCGTCCCTGCGGCCGGCCGAGCAGGTGGGCTATGTAGTCCGCGATGTTGTCGACATGCGTCGCATTCGAGAAGCCGTCCTCCCCCTCGTAGCCGACGGGCTTGACCTCCATGATCCGCTGGGCGAGGCCGGCGACCCACAGCGGCGAGCCGGGGCCGATCACGTTTCCCAGCCTCAGGATCGCGAGCTCACCCCCGGCTGCTTCGCGAAGCCCCTCGATCAGGTGCTCGGCATGGACCTTCGATTCCGCGTAGAGATCGTCCACGGGGGCGCTTCGCACCCGTGACGGGTCTGGGTTCGTCTCCAGCCGGGGGCCGAAAACCGCCGAGGTGCTGGTGTGGATCAGCCGGCGGCAGCCGGCCGGCGGCCACCTCGCCGATCGCCGTCACGAGCGTCTTGTTCTGCCGGTAGAGCAGTTGGGGCGGCGCATCCTTGACGTACGCGAAGTTGACGATCGACACGTCCTCCCCGCGGGTCAACCCCGCGACGTCCTCCGCCGCCGCGATCGAAAGGTTCTCGCTCTGCTCGGGCAGGAGGATCCGAGCGATCGCCGGGCGCCGGCTGACGGCGACGACACGATCGCCCCGCTCCAGCAGCTTGCGGGTCAGGGTGCTCCCTACGTAGCTCGTCGCTCCGAAGACGACCGCGGTCTCGGTCATGCGCCTGCCTCGCCGTGAAGCGACTCGAGGATCTCGCCGAGAAGCAGGAACCGGGTGGCGTCGATCCTGCTCGGAGCATCCGGGTCACGAACCGCCGCGAGGAAGTCGCGATGGGCGAGCAGGAAGCAGGCTTCGGGTTCTGCGGGCTCGGCTTTCGCGACCGCCCCCCGAAGCCGGAAGCTGCTTCCTCCCTGGAACAGGATGGGCGCGTAAGCGAAATTGGTCGGAAAGAAGAGCATGCCGAACGAGCCGTGGACCTTGATCCCTCGCGCCACGGGGCTCAACCTGGTGATCTTCAGGTCCACGGTGACGTCGATGCCCTCCGGGGCGCTCAGCGAGAACTGCGCGGAGCACTCGTGGCACGGCTCCCGCGCCGGCAGCTTGTCGACCCGGCCGATCTCGACCGAGGCCGCCTCGCCGGCCTGGTCCAAGCCGAGCAGGTACAGCACCATGTCGACGAGATGCGCGCCCGTGTCGTGAATCACACCCCCGTAGGGGTCCTCGACCACGTAGTTCGACGCTGTCGCCCAAGCCCACCGAAACCCCTCCGACGCCTCGACGCGGTCGACCTGGTCGACCTGGTCGCGCAGCCATCGGCGCGCCACGTTGGCGCTCGGGTAGAAGCGCCAGAAGTGGTCCACGGCGACCCTCGTGCCCCGCTTCCCGGCCTCGTTGACGAGCTCGGCGGCCTCGCTCGCCCTGGTGGTCAGGGGCTTCTCGACGAAGGCGCTCTTTCCGGCGCGCAGGTACGCGCCGGCGATCTCGGCGTGCGACGGCGGGGGGGTGGCCACGAGAGCCGCGTCCACGCCGTCCCCCTCACGCGGCGCGGCGGCAGCCCCGTGCTCGTCCGCGCCGAGAAGCTGCGCCACCCGCTGCGCCAAGCCGACGTCGTTGTCGTAGCACCCCGCGACGGACACCTCGAGGTCCTGGTGAAGGAGCTTCAGGACCGGCAGGTGGTACTGCTGGACCACGGCGCCACAGCCGACGATGTCGTACCTGGCCGCTGTCACGTCTCGCTCATCCGCCGGCCGCGACACGCGAGCCCCCGACGCCGTGACCCAGGTGCGACGCTCGCGCGCCTGGAGCAGGCGGCGCATGGTCCCGGGTGCCGCGGCGCCGAACGCGGCCTTGGCCCTGGTCGGAGGCCATGTCCGCGCTGCGTGAGGATGCTCAGCGAACGTTGCCGAGCGTCAGGGGTGCCGTCGAGGAGCGCCCTTCGTGCCCGTTCGAGCTCGGCGGCCTCGTGCCGCTCGGCGAGCAGGCGCTGGACGAGCGCACGCTCACTTGGAGTCAGATCCAGCGTCCGCGCCGCCTTCTCCGCCGTCTGAACCTGGCCGCGGGACGTCAACAGCTTGTCGGAGGACATGGCGTTCTCGTGCATGTGGTAGCGATACAGGGGCTCGTCGACGAGACCCGCCCGGGAGCCGGAGAAGACCAGGCGTATCCAACAGTCCCAGTCCGTGCCCGAGACGATGGCCTCGTCGAAGCCGCCGATCTCGACCAGGCGGCTGCGCCGCACCGCGGCGGCGCCGAAGATGAAGTCGTGCTCGAGGAGCGCCCGCCGCTGGTCTGTGACCTCGAAGATCTTGTCCTCCTCGTAGCAGCGCCGGACGGCTCGACCATCGACCTCGAGGTACGCGTCGGTGGTGATCAGGTCGAGGTCGGGGCGCGATGAGGCGAGCTCGCCCATCGCCTCGAGCCGCTCGGGCAGGTAGAGGTCGTCGGCGTCGAGCAGGGCGACGAACTCGCTCGAAGCAGCGAACGCCGCTGCGGTCTTGGCTGCGCCCTCGCCGCCGTGCTCGCGCCGCAGGAGCGTGATCCGGTCCAGGTAGGGCGCCAGCGCGCCCTCGATGTCGTCGGTGGAGCCGTCGTCACAGACGATCACCTCGTGGGGCGGCGTCGTTTGCTCGAGCGCGGAGGCGACCGCGTTGGCCACGAAGGCGGCTGCCTGGTAGGCGGCGATGATCACCGAGAAGCTCGGCACCGGCCCCGGCCGCAGTCCCGGACTCGGCGGCGGAGCGATGATCGGTCGCATGGCGCGAACGATAGTCATGCGATCGTGACCCCGCCCATCGCAGCGATTCGTGCGGTGAGGGCCCCGGTATCTTGTCGGTGTCGAGCGTAGGGAGGAAGGTCCTGGGCGCCAATCGACAGGATTCCCGCTCCTCGGAGTGGCTGAAGGGTCCCCTCCGCCGCCTGGTGGCGGCCATCCTGAGGGTGATGCTCCGTCTCTCCGGGCGCCGGGTCGGGGCGGTGATCCTCTATCACCGGCTCGACGAGAATCACGCCGGCTGGGACCCGACCGGGATAAACCCCGCCATCGACGTGGCCCTGTTCGAGGCGGAGGTACGCCATCTGAGAACGCGCTACCGCGTCGTGCCGGCGTCCGAGCTGCTCGACGCGGTCCGAGCCCGGAAGCGCGGGGAACGCATTCCGGTTGCGGTCACTTTCGACGACGACAACGCGTCGCACGCCGAGAAGGCCATGCCGATCCTGAAGCGCGCCGCCCTGCCCGCGACGTTCTTCGTCTGCGGCGCCTCGCTGGAGCGCCCCTTCGCCTTCTGGTGGGAGCGCGTGGAGCGCGCGTTGAGCAGTGGCGTGGCGAGCGTGCAGGAGCTTCGCGCGATGGTGCCCGAGAGCAGCAGCAACTCGGGTTCCACCAAGTCCGGCATGCGCGCGATTGCCGCGGACATAGAGTTCATGCCACCTGAGGACCGCGATGCGATCGCCGACGAGCTTGGGCGGCGCCTGGGGCCCGACCCGCCGGGCGCGGGCCTCAGGGCAGGCGCCCTGAGGGAGCTTCGATCGGCCGGCTTCGACCTCGGCTTTCACACCCTTCGGCATCACAACCTGACGGTGCTCGACGATCAACGGCTGGCGTCCGCGATGAGCGAGGGTCGTGAGGCGCTCGAGACGGCGATCGGCGGCGAGCTGGCCCCGATGATCGCCTACCCCGGCGGAAAGTGGGACCAACGCGTCGTGTCCGCGGCGCGGGCCGCCGGATACGACCCCGGATACGGCTTCACCACGGACGGCACGCCGGTGGAGCCCGACAGCGATCCCCTGGCGCTCGGACGCCTCGACGTGATCTGGTGTGGGACGCTCGGCCAGTTCGAGCTCGCTGTGACGCGGACGCTCCGTCAGCGAAGCTGATCGCTCCCGGCCGGGTGGGCCGAATTTCGTGCGCCTATGCGGAAGAAATTCGGCCCAGTAGCACCCGGCGGCCCGAGGTGGGCCGAATTTCGTGGCCTATGCGGAAGAAATTCGGCCCAGTAGCACCCGGGGCCGACGCTCAGCGCGCGAAGCTAGGCAACATGGCGCGAGACCCGGCGCGCCGCGAAGTCGGCCCCGCGCCACGAAGCGCATCACCGGCCCGAAGTCCGGCGCCGCCGCGAAGCCGACGAAGTACATGCCGGGCACGCTGCTCTCGAACGAGCGCGACACCGCCGGCGCGCCCGCCACGCGGGCCAGGCGCTCGCGCAGAGTCGGGTCGAGGAACTCCAGACGGCTGACGTCAGGCCGGTAGCCGGTCGCTGCCACCACGTGGCCGGCGGTCAGCTCCTCCGAGCCGCCCGGGCCCTCGAGCCGCAGGCGGACCTCGCCGTTGACCGCTTCCGCCGCGGCGATCGTGCGGCCGGGTCGGGCGTCCACGCCCGCTTCGAAGCGGGGGCGCAGCCACCAGGCGCCCGCCGGACCGAGAACGCTGAAGGCGCGCTTCAGCCGCTGGGCCTCGGGCATGGCGTGGAACGCGAGCGGGGCCTTGGCGTAGAGCGAAGTGGGCCTTCCCGTCACCCAGGCCTGAGCGCGGATAGCGAATGCGGCTGCGCAGCCGCCGAGGCTCCGGTCTTGCGGAACCGAGTTCCACACCAGGTTGGGCGAGCGCGCGACGAGCGTGACCGAGGAGCCCTGCTCGTGAAGCAGCGTCGCGGTCTCGAGCGCCGACTGGCCGGCGCCGAGCACGACGACGCTCTGGTCCGCCAGGCGCTCGAGCCCGTCGTGACCTTCGCCGCCGTGATCGTAGCTGTGGCTGAGGACTCCCGTCGGGCAACCCGCGCAGCGGCGCCGGGACGTGAGCGAAACCCCTCAGCCCGGTTGCGACCACCACCCGGCGCGCCCGTAGCGTGTCTCCCGAGCTCAGCGTGAGCTGGAAGCCATCGTCCGTTGGCTGGACCAGCTCGACGACGGTGCGCCGTACCCCGGGCACGAGCCGCTCCTGGAACCACCGGCCGTAGGCGATGAAGCTGTCGATGTCGACGGGGACGCCCCAGTCCCCGTACTCGACCCCATGCTCGGCGCAGAAGCGCCCCAGCGAGTGCTCACCGACGGATCCGAGAGGCTCGAGGCGCACCCCCTCGGACTTCAGCTTCATCCCCACGGGCATGTGCTCGACCCAGCCGCCCATGATCTCGCCGAAGATCTCGTGGCGAACGCCGCTGGCGGTGAGGTGAGCCGAGAGCGAGAGTCCGTACGGGCCGGCGCCGATCACAGCCACGTCCGTGTCCGTGCTCGGAAGCCGTCGTTGCGGTGCCCGTGCCCGCGGTCGCGCGCCGGATCGCGCGCGACGCGCGCCGTCGCGTGTCGCGCCCGGCACCCGCGGCGGCGACCAGCGCCGGGCGCGGGTCGCGCGGGTCCCAGTAGTCGTAGCCCGTCGGACGGGCGAAGTCCGCCATGAAGGTGCCAAGCGCGTGGGCGCGCCCGGGCAGGTCCGGATGCCGGCGCTCGCGCATCGCGCTTTCGAGCCACTTCAGGTCACCGCCCAGCCACCGCATTCGCACGCCGGTACGGTAGCGATCGATTGGCTCGAGGGGCTCCCCCGCCGCCCAGGCATAGAGAAGCCGTGAAAATGGCACTCCGGCGCGCACGGCGACCTCGACCGAAGCCGAAAGGCGCGGGTTGATCTCCATCAGAACCGCGTTGCCCTGCCGGTCACGACGAAACTCGACCTCCGAGTAGCCCTCGAGGTCGAGCTCGGCGACGAGCCGCTCCCCGGCCGTGTTCACGTCGGGCGGAAGCGGAATGCTCGACCCGCAGCACGGAGGAGCCTCCGAGCGGCGGGTACATGCGATCCGCCCGCTGCGCGAAGCGCGCCCAGAACCGCCCCTCGGCGTAGATGAAGCTCACCGCCTCGCGGGCGCCGGGAAGCCACTCCTGCACCAGCGCGGGAGTGCCCGCGTCGACCATCTCGGCAATCGCCCCGATTGCGCCCTCCCGTGTGGTGGACAGGCCGCTCACCAGGCGCTGTGACCCGGCCCACGAGCGCGCCGGCTTGATCACCGCCGGCAGCCCCGTCTCGTCCAGCGCGGCGCCGGCGTCGCCCGCGTCGGTGACGGTCTCCCCGCGCGGCACCCGCACGCCGAGCGTCGCCGCCACGGCCAGGGTGGTCCGCTTGTCGAGCGCGGCGGCCAGAGGCGCCTCCGGCGCCAGCGCCACCGCGACCACCTGCTCGACGTCTTCCCGGCGCGATCGCAGCGCGTCGATCGTCCCGTCGTGGCACGGGATCAGCGCTCGCGGGCGGCGCTGGGCGCAAAGCTCGATCAATGAGTCGATATAGGGGTCGGGGTCGCGGGCGAAGTCCGGAACGACGGAGGTCTCCGCGCACCAGCGCGAGGCGAACGCCGGTGCCGGGCGCGGCGTCTCGACGGCGCAGACCGGGATGCCGGCGCTGCCGAGCTCGCGCACCGCAACCAGCGCCTGGCGCTGGCTCGCATCGGTCACCAACGCGCGGATCATCGATCCCGAGCTGGGGCCCGTTGGCTCGATCGAGCTCACCTGGAGCACTATCGGCATCCTCGCCCTCGTGGGTGAGCCCGTAGAACGTAACCTTGTGCGCCGATGCTGGCCCGGCGCGTGAAGCGAGTCCTGAAGCGACCAGCCGCCCGCTGGATCGAGTTCCGCTGCCGCTGGTCGAACAGGCGCGTTGGCTTGGCGCTCTGCTACCACCGGATCTCCGATCCCCAGGGAGACCCCGAGCGGGAGCTGGTGCCCCGCCCTCGGCATCAAGGGCTTCGAGGCGCATGTCCGCTACTTGAAGCGGCGCTGCCGCCTGGTACGGGCATCGGAGCTTCCCGACGCCGCCCGCGAGCGGCGGCGCGGAGAGCGCTTTCCGGTCGCCATCACCTTCGACGACGACCTGCCCAGCCACGTCCGGGGAGCCATGCCGGTGCTGGAGCGCCACGGCGCCCCGGCCACGTTCTTCCTCTGCGGGGCGTCGCTCGAGCGGCCGTTCGCCTTCTGGTGGGAGCGCCTGCAGCGAGCGTGGGATCGAGGAGGGGTGGATCAGCGAATGCTCGAGGAGCTAGTCGCGGGCGACGGCAACCCCGGGGAGGCGACGATCAAGCAGGTTGCCGCCGCAATCCGGGCAGTGCCTCCCGGTCGCCGTCACGCTGTGGCCGAGGAACTCGGGGCGCGGGTCGGGCCCGATCCGCCGGACTCGGGAATGCGCGCGGGCGATGTTGAGCGCCTCGCGGCGGCCGGGTTCGAGATCGGCTTTCACACTCTCCATCACGATCCGTTGCCGTCGCTCGACGACCGGGCTTTGGCCGAGGCGATGATCGAGGGGAAGGGCGCGCTCGAGCGGACAGCCGGGACACCTATCGTGGCGATCGCCTACCCGTACGGCGAAGGCGACCAGCGTGTTGCGGCGGCCGCACGCTCAGCGGGGTACCGTCGCGGATTCGCCGGCTCCGGACAGGCGGTCGAGGCGGGCAGCGATCCTCTGATGCTGGGCCGGCACGATCCTGGCGTCGGCACGGTGGGCGACCTGGCGCTGGTGCTGGCGAGGGGTCTTCGCGACGGGCGTGTGTGAGACCGGTGCGCGTCCTGTTCGTCGCCTCACGTCATCCAGTTCCACCCGACCGCGGAGACAAGCTTCGCAACTACCACCTTGTCAAGGGGCTCGCTCGACACGCCGACGTCACCCTGGTGTGCTTCGGCGAGGAGCCGGCGCCGCCGATCGAGGACGTGAGCGTCAGAACCGTCCCGTTTCGGGCGTTCGGCGGGGCCATGGAGAACCTACGCCACCCGCGCCCGGACCTCCCCATGCAGGTGAGGCTCTACCTCCAGAGCGGCATGCGCAGGTTGGTCGATGAGGAGCTTCGGCGGAGTCCCGACGTCGTCGCACGTGCACTTCTCGCGCATGGCGCCCTACATGCCGGAGGCCGGCACCGCTCACCGCCACCTCGACCTCATGGACTCGCTCTCGGTCAACATGGCGACGAGGGCGCGCTCCAGCTCGGCGATGGTCGGCCTGCCATTCGCCGCCGAGGCGCGGTTGCTTCGCCGCTACGAGGCTCGCGTGGCGGCCGCAGCCGATACCTACTCGCTCATCTCGGCCGCGGACCGGGACGCCCCGGGTCTCGAAGGCGCCGCGATCATCCAGAACGGCGTCGATCTCGAGGCCTTCCCATTCCGCGACACCGCCGATCGCGACCCGGTGATGATCTTCTTCGGGAACCTGGGCTACTTCCACAACATTGCGCCGGCGGTTTTCGTCGCCACCGAGGTGCTGCCGCTGGTCCGGCAGCGGGTCCCGGCCGCGACCGTGCGGATCGTGGGAGCGCGACCCGCAGCGGCGGTACGGCAGCTCGGCGCCCTGGACGGCGTGGAGGTGGCCGGCGACGTGCCCGACATGGCAGTCGAGCTCGAGCGGGCGGCCGTCTCCGTCCTGCCCGTGTTCTCGGGATCGGGGCTCAAGAACAAGGTGTTGGAGGCCTTCGCGGGGGGATTGCCGGTGGTGACCAACGCCCTCGGCATGCAGGGCGTCGAAGGAGCGGCGCCCGGGCGGCAGTATCTCGCCGCGGAGGGCGCCCGCGAAATCGCCGCCGCGGCCGGGCGGCTGCTCGAGGACCCCGGCGAGCGAAACCGCCTGGCGAGCGCGGGGCGGTCCCTGGTCGAGGACCGATACTCGTGGGAGCGCCAGGTCGAGGCGCTGCTCGCCCTCTACCGGAGCAACGGCGTAGAGGTTGATTAGTGCGCCCGGTCGGATTCTCTAGCCCGAGGGTCGGCCCCTGGCCGCCCAACGCTCATGACTTTGAACGTCCTATACACGTCGAAAGTCACGAGCGTCCGGATATAAGCCTCGTCATCAAATCGCCGCGGCCTCGGTCGGGTCGCCTCGGTCGCCCTCGTCCTCCCAATCGGCCGACTGGCCGAGGCTGGCGCCCTTGACGACCTTGAGCCCGAGCAGGGCGCACTTGATCCGAGTCGCCGAGATGTCGATGCCAAGGAGGTCGAGGACGAAGTCCTTCGGCAGCCGAAGGAGCTCGTGGCGGCTCATGCCCTCGAGCTCGTCGGTGAGCATCGAGGTTGCCGCGGTCGAGATCGCGCAGCCCTTGCCCTCGAATCCGACCTCGGCGACCTTGCCCTCGCCGTCGAGCCTGATGAAGACGTGCTGCTCGTCGCCGCAGAACGGGTTCGTGTCCTCGAACTCGAGGTCGTATTCGTCGAGGCGCCCGAAGTTGTGCGGGCGCTTGTAATGCTCGAGGATCTGCTCGCGGTACAGGTCGTCCATCACACCGAGCGTAGCGTGGGCGCGCGTCGATTTGGCGTCGAGCGACTCGCGTGGGATAGTCCGAGTGTGGGCGCGGACGACCCCCCCACGACGGAGACCTCGCCAACGGACTCGGACGTCGAGGCGCGTCAGCGCATGTTCGCCGACGAGGGGTTTCTCATCTTCGATTCGGGCATTCCGCAGAGCACGATCGACGCCGCGATCAAGGAGACCGAGAGCCAGTTCCGCGCGGAGGGCCCGGTGAAGCGCGCGATGCGACGGGCCGGGCTGCGAGGGTACAGGCTGCTCCGCGCTCGCCAGCGGATAATTTCGTATCGCGACACCGTGCGCGTTCAGGATGCGTGGACGACGTCGGAGAATGTCAGGGCGATCGCGAGGGCGCCGCGGGTCCTCGAATTACTGCGCGAGCTCTACGGCCGGGAGCCGCTCCCGTTCCAGACGCTCAGCTTCAAGCGCGGCAGCGAGCAGAGTCCCCACTCCGACGCGTGGCACTTCAACTCCGAGCCGCCTGGATTCATGTGCGGAGTCTGGGTGGCGCTCGAGGACATTCACGAGGACTCCGGCCCACTTATCTATTACCCAGGCAGCCACAGGCTGGGAGAGGTAACGAGGGCTGAGGTGTCGGAGGCGGGGATGCCCGTGGACCAGGCCTATCCCCGTCATGTCCAGTCGCTGATCAAGCGAGAGAGACTGCAGCCCCGTTACGGGACCCTCCCCAAGGCGAAGGCGCTTCTGTGGTCCTCGAACCTCCTCCACGGCGGCGCCCCGCAGCGCAACCCCGCCCACACCCGCTGGACCCAGGTCACCCACTACTTCTTCGAAGGTTGCCGCTACTGGAGGCCGCTGTTCAGCGAGGACAATGGCCGCCACTACTGGGAGCCGACCTGGGTGCGCTGACCCTTGATCCGTCCGGCGGCCTGGGCTAGCGTTCGCCTGCCGAGGCCCGTGAGTTCCTGAAGGGAGAAAAAGATGCCGAAAGCCCACCGCCGAGTTGCGCTGATCGTTGGCGCGGCACTGGCAACAGCAGCCGTTGCCGCGATCCCGGCGCTCGCCACCAACGTCGTCAAGATCGACTCCAAGGTGACGATCTCCCACCGCGCGCCGGCGTTTCACGGCAAGGTGAGGTCCGACAACAACGGCTGCGAGTCGAATCGCAAGGTGAAGATGTTCAGGAGGCAACACGGCCCCGACGAGTTGCTCGGCCACGACAGGACCGACCGCAGGGGCAAGTGGAAGGTGGAAGTCGACCCGCTGAGCTCGGGTGCTTACTACGCGAGGGTCAAGCGCCGCTCCGAGGGCGCGGCCGGCACGATCTTCGTCTGCCGCCGCGATCGCTCCAAGACTGTGGTCGTCGACTAGGCCCGCTGACCGGGGCGCCCGAGGGCGCCCCTAGTCGAGCTCGAAGACGCGGCGCACGTCGTGGAGCGCCTCGACCAGGCGGTCGACCTCCTCGCGCGTGTTGTAGACCGCGAGACTGGCGCGGGTGGTCGCCGCCACCCCGAGCCGGTCCATCAGGACCTGGGCGCAGTGGTGCCCGGCGCGGACCGCGATCGCGTGGCGGTCGAGGATCTCGGAGACGTCGTGTGCGTGGACCCCGTCGAGGTCGAAGGAGACGATGCCGACCCGGTCGTCCCCGGCGGGCGGCCCGAAGATCCGTACCCCGGGTACCTCGGCCAGGCGCTCTAGTGCATAGGCGCCGACCTCGGCCTCGTGCGCGTGAGCCGCGTCGAGCCCGACCGCGTCCAGCCACTCGATCGCGGCGGCGAGCCCGATCGCCTCGGCGATCGGCGGAGTCCCGGCCTCGAAGCGGGCCGGCACGCCTGCCCAGGTGATCCGTTCCTTGGTCACCTTGCGGATCATCGATCCGCCCCCTTCGAACGGCTCCATGGCCTCGAGGAGCTCGCGGCGACCGTAGAGAACGCCCACCCCGGTGGGCCCGTAGACCTTGTGGCCCGTGAACCCGTAGAAGTCCGCTCCAATCGCTGGCAGGTCGAGCTGCAGCTTCGGGGCGGCCTGGGCCCCGTCGACGACCACGATCGCCCCGGCCTCGTGGGCGATCCTTGCGATCTCGTCCAGGGGGTTGATGGTGCCGAGCACGTTGGAGACGTGGGCGACCGCGACCAGCTTCGGACCGCGCTCCATGGCGGCCGCCAGGGTTTCCATGTCGAGGCGCCCCTCGCCGTCCACCGGCACCCAGTCGAGCTTCGCGCCGACCTCCCTCGCAAGGAGGTACCAGGGCACGATGTTCGAGTGGTGCTCCATCTCGGTCAGCAGGATGCGATCGCCCTCGCCGACGTTGGCCCGGCCCCAGGCATGGGCCACCAGGTTCAACGACCCGGTCACATTGCGGGTGAAGATGACCTCACCCGGCTCGACGCCCAGGTGGCGTGCGATCGTGGTGCGGGCTCCCTCGTACAGGGCCGTGGCCTCCTCCGACAGCGTGTGGACGCCGCGGTGCACGTTGGCGTTGTGCTCGCGCCAGAAGCGGTCGAGGGCCTCGATCACCGCCAGCGGCTTCTGCGCGGTGGCGCCGTTGTCCAGGTAGGCGAGCTTTAGCCCGTGCACTCGGCGCGAGAGAATCGGGAATTCGGCGCGGATCTCCTCCAGGGGCCGGGGAAGGGTGGGGGAGGTGACCGGCGCCGTTGCCATCGCAGCTCGGCGGCTACGCCGCCGCCTCGACCTCGTCGCCAATCCAGCCGTAGCCGCGCTCCTCGAGCAGCCCGACGAGCTCGGGCCCGCCCTGCTTGACGATCCGCCCGTCGTACATCACGTGCACGAAGTCGGGCTCCACCAGGTGGAGGACGCGCTGGTAGTGGGTGATGATCAGGATTCCCATCTCGGGACCGGCGAATTTGTTGACGCCCTCGGCGACCGTGCGCAGTGCGTCGATGTCGAGACCGGAGTCGGTCTCGTCCAGGACCGCGAGCTCGGGCCTCAGCATCGCCAGCTGAAGGATCTCCATCCGCTTCTTCTCGCCGCCCGAGAACCCGTCGTTCAGGTAGCGGCTCGAGAACTCCCGGGGGATGTTCATCAGCTCCATCGCGGCCTCGGTCTGCTTGCGGAAGTCCTTCAGCTTGATCTCGCTCTCGCCGCGAAACTCGCGGTGGGCGTTGACTGCCATCCGCAGGTACTTGGCGACCGTCACACCGGGGATCGCAACCGGGTACTGGAAGGCCATGAACAGCCCGCCGCGGGCCCTGTCCTCCGGGGCGGCCTCGGTGATCGGCTCGCCGCGCAGCTGGATCTCGCCCTCGGTCACCTCCAGCGCCGGGTGCCCCATGATCGCGTTGGCGAGCGTCGACTTGCCGGAGCCGTTCGGACCCATCAGCGCGTGGATCTCGCCCGCGGACACCTCGAGGTCGAGCCCCTTGAGGATCTGCTTGCCCTCGGCGCTTACATGCAGGTTGCGTATCTGAAGATCAGCCATTCGTCTCCGTTGTCGTGGTTGGCGGGAGCGGGGCCTGCGTAGCTCAGCCGGCGACCGGTTCCTTGGTGGGGTGCTGGTCGGCGAATTCGACCAGGTCGGCGAGCGTCGTGCCGGTGAGCGCTTTCGTGATCCCGCCGTGAACGCGGGTCCACAGGAGCTTCGTCGCGCAGGCACGGTCGCCGTCCACTTCGTGCGAGCAGAGCACGCGGCCCTCGGGAACCTCGTGGAAGCACTCCATCGGCGCGATCGGCCCCTCGAGCGCCTGGACCACCTCGAGCATCTGGATCTGCGACGCGGGCCGCGCCAGCCGATAGCCGCCGTGGGCGCCGCGTACCGAGGTCACCAGCCCCGCTTGGCGCAGCTTCGCGACCAGGTGCTCGAGGTAGGACAGGGGAAGGGTCTCCGACTCCGCGACCGAGCTGAGCGCGACCGGCTCGACATCGCCGGCGACCTCGTCGCCGGCGCGGCGGCCGAGCTCGACCATCAACCGCACTCCATACTCCGCTTTGGTCGAAAACAGCATCTCAACCAAAATCCTACCTGACAGGTCGGATAAGGGACGTGCGGGGCTCGGGCCGGCGGGTGGAGCGTCGGGCCACGGATGAGCAGTTCCACCCCGTCGCCGGCCCTGACTCGTTGGGCGTCCACCTCACGGCTGCTGCCCGAGCAGCCGGGCCAGGATCGCCAGCGCCCCGAAGACGATCGGCTGCACCACCGGCGGCGGACTCGTGGGGCGGAACTCGTCCCGGAAGCGGTGGAGCAGCGCGGCCCCGAGAAGCGGGTTGCCGGCGCCCTTGGCGGTCAGCTTTCCCTCCTGGGCGAGCCGGCCGACGGCGACGAAGAAGTCCTCGGTGCGAAGCGCCGGGCGGGTCAGCCAGATCACCCGCGCCTCGTCCTGTGACTCGTTCCACATCGCGTGCACGGTGCCCCGCGGGATGTCGAGCTCGTCGCCCGCCGCCAGGGTCCGCTCCTCGGTCCCGACCCGAGCGCGAAGCGTCCCGAAGACGACCTCGAAGTGCTCTTCTTGGCGCGGGTGGGAGTGCTCGAGCGGCTCGACCGAGCCGGGCTGGTAGCTCGCCTCCATCTCCAACAGCTCGCCGTTCGTGTCCGCCGCGGTGCGCAGGAAGCGCAGCCGCATGCGACCGGCTGGGTTCTCGACCACATCGCCCGCGGTCGCCATTTGCGAAACGGTAGCGACCGGCCGGCGCAGCGGGCCTACGGGTCGATCAGGCCCTTGCGGATCGCGTAGCGGACCAGCTCCACGCGGTCGCGCATGCCCAGCTTTCGCATCGCGTTGGAGCGGTGGTTCTCGATCGTCTTCTCAGACAGGTGGAGGATCTCGGCGATCTGCCGGTTGGTGTGGGCCTCGGCGACCAGCTTCACCACTTCCTGCTCGCGTGGAGTCAGCTCCTCCTCGCGGGATGAGCCCTCGCCGAGGACGTCCTTGATCAGGGCCCGCTGCGCCTCGGGGGTCAGGAAGGGCTCGCCGCGCTCGACCGCCCGCACCGCCTCGATCAGGTCCGAGTCCGCCTGGGCCTTCAGCACGTAGCCGGAGGCCCCCGCCTTGAGCGCCTCGAAGAGGTAGCGCTCGTCGTCGTACATGGACAGGATCAGCACCGCCACGTCGGGGGCTTGGGCGCGGATCTCGCGCGTGGCCTGCAGCCCCGTCAGCTTTGGCATCTTGACGTCCAGGATCGCCAGGTCCGGCCGCTCCCGGATCGCCATGTCGCGAGCCTGCGCTCCGTCGGCGGCCTCGCCGATCACCTCGATGTCCGTGTGGCGCTCGAGCAGCATCCGCAGGCCTGAGCGCACGATCCCGTGGTCGTCGGCGATCAGCACCTTCATCCCTGCGGCTCCGTTTGCGGCTTGCTCCATGGCGTCGTCTCTATATCGGCTGGTTGCAACGGCACCCTGAGACTCACCCGCGTTCCGACGCTCGGCCGCGACTCCACCTGGACGTCGCCCCCGACGAGCAGCGCCCGCTCGCGCATCCCGGCGATCCCCAGCCCGCGAGCCGCCTGGTCGAAGCTGAAGCCGGACCCGTCGTCGCCGACCGTGAGCTCGACCCGATCCTCCTGCCCCGAGGGAGATTGCTCGCGCAGCAGGCGGATCCTGACCGTCTCGGCGCCCGAGTGACGGGCGGCGTTGGAGAGTGCCTCCTGGGCGACCCGGTAAACGACGAGCTGCACGTCCGACGGCAGAGCGGAGAAGTCCCCGTGCGCCTCGAAGCTCGTCTTGATCTTTCCCTGACGCCCGAGCTCCTTGACGTGGCCGGCCAGGGCCGCCTTGAGGCCGAGGTCGTCGAGCGCCGTGGGGCGCAGCTGGCGCGCCAGCATCAACAGCTCCTCCATCGCCTGGTTGGCGAGCGCCTTCGTCTCGGCAAGCTCGTGCGCAAGCTCCACCGGCGCCTTCACGCGGGCCGCCTCGAGTCGGAGCAGGAGGGCGGTCAGCGACTGGTTGACCTCGTCGTGAAGGTCGCGGGCGACCCGTGCGCGTTCCTCCTCCTGCGCTGCCAGCGCGGCGCTCGAGGTGCGTCGCCGCTCCGCCTCGAGGCGTTCGAGCATGCGGCGGAACGCGAGCTGAAGCCTGGCCACCTCCTCGGGGTCGCCCCGCCCGTCGACCGCCCGGCGCAGGTTTGCCCCCGGGCGGGAGAGGTCGGCGCGCTCCATCTCGTCCACGAGTCGCTCGAGGGGACGGAAGCGCCGCTGGAGCATGACCACGTTGACGAGGATCGTCAGGGCGACCGCGAGCCCGAGCACCAGCGCCAGCTGGGGCCGTGAGCCGAGGTCGAGACTGGGGTTGCCCGCGACGCTCGCGGCGACCACCGCGGCGACCATCAGCAGCAGGTTTGCCACCAGTACCTGTGTTAGGAGGTTCTTGCGGCGCATCTACACCCGTAAGTATCGACCGGCGCAAACCAATACCGGAGTCCGGCGGGCTCGACTTCCGTGGCCACGCCTCGGCAGGCGGCGTTCCCCCAAGTCGCGGGGCCGACCCCATGGCGGAATAGGGGCCAGCCCCCATGGAACCGGGCGAGCGTTGTGCCAGTATTTGGACGACCGTTCGATCCCCCCAGAAAGGGTGCCCCGAGCAGATGACGACCACTCGCAGATCCAACTTCGTCGCCGGCCTTCGGACGACGATCCTGATGGCCGCGCTGGGCGGCCTGCTGATCCTGATCGGCGCTGCCATCGGCGGTCTCAAGGGGGCGAGTGCGTTCCTCGTCATCGCCCTGGTGATGAACTTCGTCGCCTACTGGTTCAGCGACAAGATCGCGTTGGCCAGCGCCGGCGCCAAGCCGATCTCCGAGTCGGAGGCCCCGCAGCTCTACCAGATGGTCCGTGAGCTCACCACCCGCGCCGACCTGCCGATGCCGAGGCTGTACCTGATCCCAAGCGAGCAGCCGAACGCCTTCGCGACCGGTCGCAACCCGAAGCACGCGGCGGTCGCCGTCACCGCCGGGATCACCAAGCTGCTCTCCGAGGACGAGCTCCGGGGCGTGATCTCCCACGAGTTGGCCCACGTTCGCAACCGCGACATCCTCACCCAGTCGGTGGCCTCCGCGATCGGGGCGATGATCACCTGGATCGCCTACCTGATGCTGTGGTTCGGCGACGACAACAACTCGCCGCTCGGGCTGGTCGCCAACCTGGCGCTGTTCCTGCTGGCGCCGATCTCGGCGAGCCTGATCCAGCTTGCGATCTCGCGCCAGCGCGAGTACTCGGCCGACGCCACAGGCGCCCAGCTCTGCGGCAACCCCGAGTCGCTGGCATCCGCGCTGCTGCGCCTCGAGGAGGGCGCCAAGGCGATGCCGATGCAGGTCAACCAGGCGACCGAGCCGCTCTACATCGTGAAGCCGTTCGCGGGCGGCGGGATCGCGAGCCTGTTCTCGACCCACCCGCCGATCGAGGAGCGCGTCCGCCGCCTCCGCCAGATGCGCCCGGCGCTGGGCTAGCGGCACCCGCGAAGAGGCCCACGATTGGCGACTTAGTGGCGGTATGCGCCACTTAGTCGCCAACCCGGTCCCCTGGCGCGAGCAAACGGGCCCTGCCTCGCCGCTTCCGCCTATCGTTCGGGTCGGCGAGTCAGGGCCCGTTCACTCGCGCTCGCATGCGGCCCCTCATGGCTGTCGCCGCGGTACGCCGCCGGGCGCATCTGCCGCGCTATAGTTATTGAAGTAATCCGGATCGAGATTTAGGAGTTTAGTTCGCGATGGCGACTGCAACAGAGCCGATCGAGCTGGTCAAGAGCAGGATCGCCCAGGTCGATCCACAGAGCGCCAACGAGGAGATCGAGCGTGGCGACGCGGTCCTGATCGACACCCGCGAGCCCCATGAGTGGGACGTCGGCCATCTCCACGGCGCCAGCCTCGTTCCGCCCGCCTCGGTGGCGGAGCGCGTCCCGGAGCTCGTCCCGGAACGGTCCAAGCGCCTCCTGCTGTACTGCGCGAGCGGCAATCGCTCGGCACGCGCCGCAGACCTCCTGCAGAACGAGCTCGGGTACGAGAACGTAGCCTCGATCGCCGGCGGCATCGAGGCCTGGCAACAGACGGGCCTGCCGCTCGTCGAGGCGGAGGGCCTCAGCCCCGAGCAGCGGATGCGCTACTCGCGACACACCCTTCTTCCCGAGGTCGGCGTCGAGGGCCAGCTGAAGCTGCTCGACTCGAAGGTTCTCCTGATCGGCGCCGGAGGGCTGGGCGCGCCGTCCGCCTTCTACCTGGCGGCGGCCGGAGTCGGCACCCTGGGGATCGTCGACGACGACGTCGTCGACGAGTCCAACCTGCAGCGCCAGGTGATCCACAACACCGAGCGGGTCGGAATGCCGAAGACCGAGTCGGCGCGGCTCTCGATCCAGGCGCTGAACCCCGATGTCGAGGTCGTCGAGCACAACACGCGACTCGACGCGGACAACATCCTCGAGATCATCGAGGACTACGACCTGATCGTCGACGGGGCCGACAACTTCCCCACCCGTTACCTGCTCAACGACGCCTCCGTGCGGCTGCGAAAGCCGGTCGTCTCGGCCTCGATCCTTGCCTTCGAAGGGCAGATCTCGACCTTCGTCCCCTACGAAGGGCCGTGCTACCGCTGCCTCTACCCGGTGCCGCCGCCGCCCGAGCTGGCGCCGAGCTGTGGCGCTGCGGGCGTGCTCGGCGTGATGGCCGGCGTGATGGGGTTGCTGCAGGCAAACGAGGTGATCAAGCAGGTCGTGGGGATCGGCGAGCCGCTGGTCGGGCGGCTGCTCCTCTACGACTCGCTGGGAACCCGGTTCACCGAGCTGAAGGTGAGGCGCGACCCCGACTGCCCGGTCTGCGGCGACCACGCCCCCGAGCTCGACGAGTCGGAGATGGGCAGGTTTCCCGACTACGAGGCTTTCTGCGCCGGCCACGCGCTTCGTCCCTAGCTCGACTCAATAGGGTTCGGGTCGATGCCGACCGTGATCATCCCGCCGGTCCTGCGCCCCCAGACCGGGGGGGACGCGGAGGTGACGGCGGAGGGAACCACCGTGGGCGACGTGCTGCGGGATCTCGCCGACGCGCACCCCGGCACGCGCTCACAGCTGTTTGCCGACGGCGGTGAGCTGAACCGCTACGTGAACGTCTACCTGAATGACGAGGATGTCCGGGTGCTGGACGGCCTCGAGACCCCTGTCTCCGGCTCCGACAGGGTGGTCATCCTGCCGGCGATGGCCGGCGGGATCTAGCGCAGGGTCCGCTCGCAGTGAAACGTCCGACTGGTGGGCGCCCCCCGGCATAGGTCGAGGTTGGAGCCTCCGCGAATCGTGTCGCCCCCGGCGCCACCCCGTATCTGGTCGGCCCCCGGGCCGCCGATCACCCGGTCGTTGCCCCACCCCGCGATCAGGTCATCGTCTCCGCGTCGACCACAGATCAAGTCGCTGCCACCGCGGCCATTGATCTTGTCGTTGCCGGCGAAGCCGACGATCACATCTCGGCCCTTGGTCCCCCGCAATACGTCACCGTGGGGTGTGCCGATCAGCGTCGCCGCGATCCCGTGACACCGGGGATGAGACGGAACGCTGGCGGCCGTCGACGCCCTCGGTCGCCTCCTCTGGATCTTGAACCTCTTGAGCTTCGTGCCCACGTTCCCGGCCTCGTCGGTGGCCTTGACCTTGAGGCGGTGGGTGCCGGGCGTCAACTTCGGCGTCCTGTAGGGCGAGGAGCAGGGCTTGAAGGGTCTCGAGTCGATCCGGCACCGAAGGGCGACGTGCTCCGAGGCCTGCAGGATGAACGTCGCCCGCGACCTCCTCTCCGTCTTCGCGGCCGTGGTCCGGGCCGCGTCCGTGATCTTGACCGTGGGCGGTTGGGTGTCAACCGTGAAGGACCGTGACACGACCTGGCTGTCGTTTCCGGCGTGGTCGATCGCCCTGACGAAGAAGCTGTGGCGGCCGTCAGAGAGCGGCGATGCGGCGGTATCGGAGCTTGCGCCCGAGCAGGCCGAGAAGCCATCACCTTCGTAGCGGCATTGGAAGGTCGACCCGGGCTTGGTCGACGAGAACCCGAAGCTTGGGGTCGGGTCATTGGTGACCGAGTCGTCCGCCGGGCCGGACGACACCGTCACCACGGGGATGGTCGTGTCGATGGTGAACTCGCGAGACACGGTGTCGGCGCCCTGTTGGACGGCGAACGTGTGGTCGCCCTCCGGGAGCACGGGGCTCGTGAACGGCGAGGTGCAGTCGGCGTCGACGACCACGCCGTCGATCTGGCACTTGAAGCGGCCGGCGTCAGGGGAGGAGAAGGCGAAGCTCGGGCTGCGGTCGTTGATGGCCGACCCCGAGGCGGGGCCCGAGGTGATTGCAAGGCCGATCCTCCAGGTCCTGGTTTCTGCCGGGCCGATGTTCCCGGCCTCGTCGATCGCCCTGACCTGGAAGCTGTGCTGCCCGCTGGCGAGCCCGCTGGCGGCGTAGGGCGAGGAGCAGGGGGCAAAGCCGCCGGAGTCGAGCTGGCAGCCGAACCTGGCGCCGGACTCGTCCGAGCCGAAGCTGAACGACGGGCTCGGGTCGGCCGAGGTCGAGCCGTTGGCGGGGCCCGAGGAGATCGTCACCGCGGGGCCCGTGGTGTCGACGGTGAAGCGGCGCGACACGGCACCGCTCTCGTTTCCGGCTGCGTCGATCGCCTTGACGAAGAAGGTCTCGGTCCCGTCTGGGAGCGGCGAGAC
The DNA here is from genome assembly GCA_963760665.1 of uncultured Actinomycetes bacterium. GTDB lineage: Bacteria > Actinomycetota > Thermoleophilia > Solirubrobacterales > 70-9 > AC-56. Next base: position 88,491 of record CAVXDS010000006.1, on the reverse strand, counting down.
CCGGGTGAACGGCGAGGAGCACGGGAAGAAGCTCTGGCCCGTGAAATGGCACTCGAAGGTCGTGCCGTCCTCGGTCGAGGAAAAGCCGAAGGTCGGGGTCGCGTTGGGTGTGACGCTTCCCTCGCCTGGCCCGGAGTCGATGTGCACCGGGGGCGGCGTCGTTTCGGCCGTGAACCTCCTGAACGTGCCTAGGGCGAGCTTCGGCCTGCGGTTGTAGTTCAAGAGCCCTGCGGTGCCGCAGATGCTGCACAGGCGTGAGTAGTAGGAACCCGGTGCCGGATCGCGCCACAAGAACCAATAGACGCGCTGGATGTTCCAATCGCTGCGGCGGAGCAGGATCAGCTTGAACGAGTTGAACAGCAATTGCTGTTGACGACCGAGCCCCACGTTGTGACCGAATTGGTCCGGAGGGCCCGATCCCCAGGCGAGCTCGGTGAGCCAAAGCGGCGTGTCCGCGTCGTTGTGGTTGGTCATCGAAGCGCGGAACTGCAGGATCTCGCGGCGAAACTCATCGATGTCACGCGCGTAGGGGTGCAGGGCGGTGGCGTCGAAGTCGTTCCTTGCCCCTGGCACCTCGTAGACGTGGTCGAGGAAGACCCAGGCCTTGGAGTCCCCGTACCCGGGCATCCCGGCGAACACGATCTCGGCATTCGGGTCCAGGCTTGTGATCGCGTCGTGGGAGATCTGCAGCAGCTCGGCGTACTTTTGGGCCGACTGGTCGACGTTCTCTCCCGGGGTGAAGTACTTCTTCAGGTTGGGCTCGTTCCAGATCTGCCAGGACTTGACGGGAAGCGGCGTCGCGCTCGCGCCGTACTGCTGGTGGTAGGTGTTCGACCAGTAGCTGCCGCCGGGCCCGTAGCGCGCCACCGCCTTTTGGAGGAAATCCCGCCAGGCCGCCCGGTCGGCGGCGCTGTTCAGCGGAGGTTGCGCCATCGCGCCGCTGCCCACCCACTCCGGCGATCCCCACACGAATGGGACGGGCCGGATTCCGTGCGAGGCGAGCCGGCCGATCAGCCGGTTCCTCTGGGCCCAGTGGAACGAGCCCTGGGTCGGCTCGATCGACCTCCAGCTGAGCAGGAAGCGATCCGTGTGCACGTGGGCTGCGGCCATCCCCTGGACGTCCCGGTCATCCAGCGATCCCTGGCTGATGCCGTAGAACTCCGATTGCGCCGCCGAGGCCGCCGGCGCAGCAAACAGCCACAGGGCCAACCCCGCAAGCATGATTCCGAGAGGCCACCCGCGGCCCCTACTTTGCGCCCTTGCACGTTCCATTCCGCCTCCTGAAGCGTACCCGAAATCCGGTACGGCGCTTTAACGGCTGGTTAAGGCGGGAATCGGAGCAGGCAGCTCCCCCTCACGCACCGTCTCGAGGCGGAGCTGGACCCTCCTGGGATTCGGGGCTGGGGGCCGACCGTGAACGTGCGCGTGGCGGGTGTCGAGTCGGTGTTCTTGGCCTTGTCGGTCGCTCTGACCTCGAAGGTATGGGAACCGCCGGCCAGCGGCGTCGAGGGAGTGGCTTGCGCCCGGCCCCGAGCAGGCCGCCGGACGGCCCAGCGGTGATCGTCGTCTGGGGCTACGCCGAGTGCTCGACGTAAGTGCGGGGGCTCGAGCACGTCGAGAGGTTGCCGACGGCATCGCGTCGCCCTGGCACGGAACGAGGTCGTCGTGTTGTCGGCTACCGTGGCGCTGAGGCCGGGCGACGCAAACTGCGTGGCCGGGCCCGTGGCCACCGGAGCGCCCGTACAGCCCGCCGTCTTGTAGAGCCTCACGGTCGAGCCCGCCGCGGCGGATCCGATCACCTTGGGGTTGTTGTTATTGGCCGGCGAGGCCGGGGTGGTGGCGGTGATCTGGGGCGGCGCTGGGGGTACGGTGTCGACCGTGAAGGCCCGCGATCGGACTACGCTCTCGTTTCCGGCGGCGTCGATCGCCTTGAGGAAGAACGTGTGGGTGCCATTTGAGAGGGGCGAGGCCGCGGTCAGCGGCGAGGTGCATTCCTTGATGGGATTCGCATCGAAGTGGCACTGGAAGGTCGAGCCGGCCTCGTTCGAGGAAAAGCCGAAGGTCGGGGTCGAGTCGCCGGTGGGGCCGGTTGGCCCCGAGTTGATGCTCGCCACGGGCGGCGTCGTCTCGGTCGTGAAGCTCTTGAAGGTGGTGTAGGCGGGCTTCGGGGTGCGGTTGAACCTCAGCAGCCCACCGGTGCCGCAGATGCTGCACAGGTGGGCGTAAAAGGAGCCCGGCTCGGGGTCGCGCCACAAGAACCAATACATCCGCTGGATGTTCCAGGCCGTGCGCTGTTGAAGGACCAGCTTGACCGAGTCGGAGAGCATCTTCTGCTGGCCGGTGAGCCCCACGTTGTGGCCGAATTGGTCGGCAGGACCGGAGCCCCAGCCCCACTCGGTGAGCCACATCGGGGTCGCCCCGTCGCCATGGTTGGTCATCGAGGCGCGGAACATCGAGACCTCGGTGCGAAACTCGTTGATGTCGCGCGCATAGGGGTGCAGTGCGGTGACGTCGAAGTAGTTCTTGATCCCGGCCACCGCGTAGATGTTGTCGAGGAAGATCCAGGCCTTGGAGTCCCCGAAGCCGGGCATCCCGGCGAGCACGATCAGCGCCTTCGGGTCCTTGGCCTTGATCGCGTCGTGGGAGATCTTCACCAGGCTGGCGTACTTTTGGGCCGACGCGGCGACGCTCGCCCCCGGGGTGAAGAACTTCTTCAGGTTGGGCTCGTTCCAGATCTGCCAGTGCTGGACCGGCAGCGCCACGGCGCTGGACCCGTACTTCGAGTGGTATGGCGCGCCCCAGTAGCTGCCGCCGGGGCCGTAGCGCGACACGGCTCGAGTCAGGAAGTCCTTCCAGGCCGCCTGGTCGGCGGCGCTGTTCAGCGGCGGCTGCGCAATGGCGCCACTGCCGACCCATGTTGGCGATCCCCACAGGAACGGGAGCGGCCGGATTCCGTGCGAGGCGAGCTGGCCGACGAAATTGTCCTCGTCGGTCCACGTAAACGAGCCCTTGGTCGGCTCGACCGACTTCCACCTGAGCAGGAAGCGCTCCGTGTGCACCTTGGCCGCCTGCATCCCGTCATAGTCCTGAGCGTCGAGCGTTCCCTGGGCGATCCCGTAGAACTGAGTGCCGGCGGCCGAGGCCGCCGGCGCGGCGAACAGGGGCAGGGCGAGCATGGCGAGGAGGGCTGCGAGACGAATCGCCGGTCTCGCAGCCGCGCGCGCCCGCAGCTTCATCGCGTGAAGTGTCTGAAGGCTTGGTATGCGGGCTTCGGCTTGTGGTTGTGCTTGAGCAGCCCGGCGGAGGCGCAGAAGCTGCAGTAGTGGCCTGCGCCCTTGGCGGGATCACGCCAATCGAACCAGAAGAGTCGCTGGATGTGCCAGGCCGTTCGCTTGTGAAGGACCAGGCTGAAGGACTTCTGCAGCATCTGCTTCTGGCCCCGAAGCCCCTTGTTGAGCGGCCAACGGCGCGAGCGATGGGCGGACCCCCATCCGACCTCGGTGAGCCACAGGGCAGCGTGCTTGTCGTGGTGCTTTTTCATCACCTTGCGGAAACGACCGATCTCGCTCTTGAACTGACCGATACTGGCTGCGTACGGGTGGAGGGCGGTGGCGTCGAAATAGCGCTTGATCCCGTTGACGCGATAGAGCTTGTTGAGGAAGGTCCAGGCGCGGGGCTTCGCATAGCCGGTTAGCCCGGCGAGCACGATCTTCGCCTTGCGGCTCGCGGCTCGGATCGCCTTATCGGAGATCTTTACGAGCTGCCCGTACTTTCGCGCCGTGTTATGTCGGGTGAAGAACTTCGGCAGCGTCGGCTCGTTCCAGATCTGCCAGGCGGTGATCGGCTTGGGCTTGACGCCCGGATGCGTGGTCCAGTATGTGCCGCCGGGCTTGTACCGATTCACCACCAGAGTCAGGAAGTGCCGCCATGCCTGCACCTTCTTGGAGCTGCCAACCGGCGGCTGGTTGGGCTTGCTCGCCACCCAGTGTGGGGTGGCGTAGATGAACGGAACCGGTCGAATCCCCCGCGCGGCGAGATTGCCCACGAGCTTGTCGACAGCGGCAAAGTTCCTTCCACCCGGGTGCGGTTGGACGAAGGACCAGTTGAGCGCGAAGCGAAACGTGCGAACGCCGGTCGACTTCATCTTGCCGAAGTCCTGTTGGTCGAGCGGTTGGCCCTTGCTGAGGCCGAACAGCTCGTGCGGGGCCGCTGCGGCGGGCGCAGCGAAAACGGCAAAGCACAGCCCGATCCCCACCGCAGCCGTGACGATTGCCCTGCGCATCACAGGAGTTGGTCGGGGGATCGACGGCGCCGGAAGAACCGGTTCCAGGCCCCGGGGACAGCGATCACGGCGAGGGCGCCGATCAGGGCGAGGCTGGCTCCCGTCCCCGCGGTGTCGGTGACCACGGTCACGATGCCGCGGCGCGACTCCGGCGCCGCCGCTCCGCCGTGCGGGGTCGAGGTGACTGCCGGAGCACCCAGGCCACGTGCCGTGGCTATCTGGGCCAGGAGCTGCCCCTCGGGACCGGCCAGGGCCGCCCGGGTCTTGGGGGGGAGCAGATCGAGTCGGGCGACCGGAGGCGTCCCGCCGGGCGTTCCGGAACCGACGCCGGCAGTCGGAAGGTGTTGGGTATATTGGTCGACCGCAGGAGGACTGGCCACCGCGGCGGTCGCCGGCGCCGCGAAGACAGCCACAATGACGGCCACCCAACCCAGGTGAATCCGGGGATGCCCAGACCGAGCCCCCCTCCTCCTCTGCAAAAGACAGTGATCCCGCACGCGAGCCGCAGATTATGGCATGGCAACGGCGCGGGGGGGTCAGCCATCGAACCGGTGATCGTCATCGCGGTCGCCGTTCTGTATGTCGCGCTCGCGGTTTCGAACGGCGGATACTCGCGGGAATTCACCTCTGGGGCCACCGTGGCGATCTGGTGGGCGGTGCTGATCGCGATCGCCCTGGGAGGACGGCCGCGCTCACGCGTTCCCGCCCCGGCGCTGGGGGCGGGCATCTGCCTTGCCGCTCTCGCAGCCTGGACGGCGATCTCGATCGGTTGGGCCAGCGACAACGGCAGCACCTTCTTCGAGGCCGTCCGGGTGCTCGGCTACCTGGGGGTGTTCGTGTTGGTGGTGATCACCTCACCGCGAGCCAGCGCTCGGTCGTGGCTCGGGGGTCTCGCACTTGGCCTGGTGATCGTCGCCGGCCTGGCGCTTTTGAGCCGCTTCGAGCCGTCGTTCGGGGGCGATAAGGAGCTCGGAACGTTCCTCCCGGCGGCCGCCGGCAGGCTCAGCTATCCGATCGGCTACTGGAACGGCCTCGCCGCGGTGATGGCGATGGCCGTCGTGCTGTTGGTCTGGTTCGGAGGCCAGGCCCGGGCCGCCTGGGCGCGAGCGGCGTCGGTTGGGGTGATCCCGTGGCCGATCCTCGTCATCTATCTGGCCTCGTCGCGCGGAGGCGTGATAGCGGGCGTAGCCGGGCTCGCCGTTTTGCTGGGGGTCGGCCCGGCGCGAGCGCGGATGGCCGTGGGCCTTCTCGTGGGAGGGGCCGGCGGGGGGCTGCTCATCCTGCTCGCCAGCCGCCAGCACGAGCTCGTCAACGGTCTCGGGGATTCGGCGGCCGCGGCCCAGGGGGATCAGATGCTGGCGGTCTCGATCGCGGTTGCGTTGGCCGTCGGGATCTTGCGGTTCCTGCTCGATCCTCCGATCGGAAAGATCGAGGTGCGCGGCAGGGTGACGCGGGCTGTCGGCGTGGCGGCCGTGGTCGTGGTGGTTGGAGGGATCCTGCTCGCCGGGCCCTCGAAGCGGTGGGAGGAGTTCAAGAGGGTCGCGCCGGTGGAGACCCAGAGCACCTATGTCGCAGCTCATTTGAGCAGCGGGCGCGGCAGCGGTCGATATCAGTTTTGGTCGGCGGCGGTCGATGCCTTCAAGGCTCACCCTCTGAACGGGATCGGCGCCGCCGGTTACGAGGCATATTGGGACCAGCACGGCTCCTTGGCGGTGACGGTCCGCGATGCTCACTCGCTCTTCCTGGAGAGCATGGCCGAGCTTGGTCTGGTCGGCTTGGCGCTCATCCTCGGGTTTCTTGGCTTCGCAGTCGTATCGGGCATCCGGCGTGGTCCGACCCGGTCGCGCGGGGGAACGCTGGGCGCCGCGCTGGCGATCCTGGTGGCGGGCATCGTCTCGGCGGCGATCGACTGGACCTGGGAGCTGTCCGCGTGCTTCGGCCTCGTCGTGCTCGCGGCGGCGCTTCTCACCGGGCCGGCGACGCTTCCGAAGCAGCCGGCTCTCAGCGCTGTCACTCAGGCAGTTGATGGTGGAAGAGCGCGAGGCTCGAGAACGCGACCCGCTCGATTCGGGCTCGGCGTCGCGACGCTGCTCGTGGGGTGGGTCGCCATCTGGGCCGGGGGAACCGTCTTCCTGACCGAGATCAGGCTCGCGAACAGCAGGTCGGCGGCGAGCACCCAGGACTATGCGTCTGCCGCGCAGGACGCGCGCGACGCGAGCACGCTTCAGCCGTGGGCGGCGGGCCCCCGGCTCCAGCTCGCCCTCGTCGAGGAGCTGGACGGGAACATTCAAGCCGCCAATCGAGACCTCAGCGAGGCGATCCAGCGGGCCCCTCACGATTGGCAGCTCTGGTTCGTGCGCGCGCGGTTGGAGGTCAAGGCGGGCGACGTCAACGGGGCGCGCCGGGCGCTGGCGCGTGCTCGCACGCTCAACCCGCGTGCTCCGTTCTTTTCTCAGTGACCGCGCGATCGGAGCCCCCGAGCCCAAGCCAGGCCGGGCTGCGGGCATGGACCCACTTCGGTGGCGGCCCTGGCAGGGAGAGATGGATGATGCCCTTCACAGCCGTCTGTGCGTTTGGGCTGGTCTTGGCTGGGCTGTCGGCGGCGATCTCGTGGATCGATTGGCGATGGGTGCTCTTGGGGCTCTGTGCCGGGGCCGTGGTTCTGCCGTGTGGCCTTCTGGCGCTGCGAGGCAGGCTCGATCTGTTCGAGCCGCTGACCTGGTTCGCGCTGATGTTCCTGCTCCTCTTCGTTGCCCGGCCCGCATGGGACCTTGGGCACGAGAACTTCATCTACACGGGGCGGCTGATCTCTCCGACCTTCACCAAGATGCTCGTCGCCGGCCTGCTGGCTGGAACGGGCTTCGTGATCGGTTACCTGACGCCCGCGGGAGACTCGCTGGCATCGCGGCTTCCGCGCCCCCCGGCGCTGGAGTCCCGCCGTCTGCTGATCTGGTCGACACTCGTTTTCGCTGCGGCCCTCGCGGCGTTCGCGGCCTTCTTCGTCGAGGCGCACGGGTGGCGTGACCCGGCACATTTCTTCTTCGGCCAGAACAGGATTCGCTTCAAGGCAATCGCCTCGACTCCCGAGGCCACGAGCAAGTACTTCCTCGTCTCGATCGTGCTGATGATTCCCGTGGCCCTCCTCTTCCTGTCCGTTCGGCACAGTGCGGGCGCCGAGACGCGCATCCGGCGCCTTGCCACGTGGGCTGCCCTCGCTTCCATCCTGGCGTTTCTATTGATCACGTTTCCGGCGGGGCAGCGCCGCTACGTGATCGGCATGCTGGGGGCCCTCGCCGTCTACTACTACTTGAGGCGAGGCCGGCGTCCCTCGGTGCTGGGCGTCTGCGTCGTAGCCCTGGTGGCTCTGACGGCGGTCTCCGCCATCCGGGACCTGCGGTTGGCGCGCGATCACAATACCCATCCCGACCCGGTGCAGTGGTTGCCCTGGAACGCGGCTCCCCCTCTGTTCGAAACCCAGGACACGGGCGTGGCCCCCGCGCTTGCCACCGAGATGCTTGTCGTGCCCGGCGATCTCCACTACACGTACGGTGCGACGACCGTTCTCGGGCCGTTCGTCACGGCCGTGCCTCGGCAGCTCTGGTCGGGCAAGCCCACGCCGCCCAACCAGCAGATCCTCGGCTTGGTGTGGGGGGGCAGCCCGTGCACCTACGGCGGTCAGTGCAGCACGTTTTCGCCCTTCGGGGAGCCGTATCGCGACGGCGGCCTGGTCGGGGTGTTCATATTCGCGCTTCTGTTCGGCGTCTTCTGGAGAGGGGCCTGGCTCTATTACCTTCGCCACCGCGATACCGAGGTGGCCCTGGTCGCCTACTGCACGCTGTTGCCGTTCATGATCACCTGGATGAGGGGAAACTTCATCCTCCCGGCCATGGAGGCGGCCCTGACCCTGGCCGTGGTCGTCATCGCGGCGCTGCTCTGTCGCAAGCGGCCCACGGGCAGTCCCGCGGTCCCCGGGCCATGACCCCGGTTGGCCAGGCGGGCAAGGTTGGGCCCAGGTGGCCCAATCTCTTCCTGGTCGGCGCGGCGAAGGCTGGGACAACATCCCTGTACCGCGAGCTTGCCCGGCATCCGGCGATCTACATGTCGCCGATGAAGGAGCCTCACTTCTTCTCCAGAATCGAGCCGGCCCCGAGCTGGGAGGGCTTCTTCCCACATGTCAGCGACCAGGACGAGTACCTCGCCCTGTTCAAGGGCGCCAGGAATGAGGACCTGCTGGGGGAGGGGAGCACCTCCTACCTCTGGGACACTCAGGCGGCCGGGCGGATCAAGCGGGCGGTCCCGGAGGCGAGAATCCTGATCATGTTGCGAGATCCGGTCGACCGGGCCTACTCGCACTACTGGAACGACGTTCGGGAAGGATTGGAGGAACGATCCTTCGTCGATGCCCTCGCCGAGGAGCAGAGGTCCGGGCCGGGAGGATGGGGTGTCTCCTCCCTGTACATCGACTGTGGGCGGTATGCGGACCAGGTGGCGAGGTACCGGGAGCGGTTCGGCTCCGGGGGGGTCCTCGTGTCATTTCTCGAGGACTTCGTCACGGACAGGGCGGAGGTCATGGCGGACATTCATTCCTTCCTGGGCGTGGGGCCGGTGCCCGCCGGTGCCCCGCTGCGCCGCATGAACTCGATCTCGCTGCCCCGGAACAGGCTGGGTGGGGCGCTGCTCGGCAGTGGCAGGATGCGCAGGCTCGCTCGAGCCACGGTTCCACGACGTCTGCGAAGCAGGCTCCGGGGAGCCCTGCTGGAGGAGGCGACGGCTCCCCCGATGGACCCCGCAGCGGGAAGGCTGCTCAGGGAGATCTATCGTCCTGAGGTTGCGCGACTGGCCGAGTTGCTTGGCAAGTCCCCGCCCTGGGAAGCTCTGGTGGCGGGCGGGTCACTGCCCGGCTAGGCGAGGGAGTTGCCGGCTATGGGCGTAAAGGCGGTACGCGTTATGGCGAAGCCTCCAGCCCGCAGGTGTTCGTACCAGGAAAAGCGATGCCGGATAGTCCGTGATCGTCACCACGCTTGGCGTGGCGGAGAAACGAGTTGCGGCTCGGACGTCGACGCCCACGGTCGCGTGTCTGCCCTGCGTTTGGACATCGGGGTTGATCGGTTGCGAGCGGGGTGACTGCAGACCGTTGATCTGGCGTTTGGCCGCGTTTCTGCCGATCCCCCCTGCGTAGAGGCGCTGCACTGCCGCCACGTCTTTTCGCTGCATCGCCTGCCACCAGCTCAGGACGACGCCGTAAGGCGTTGATCGGCCGACTTCCTCGACGTCGCTATTCGTGATCTGAAGGGACCTCGGGCCGGCTATGTCTCCAGGCTCGAACGGCGGGCCATCCCTGTTCTCGTTCGTCCCACATCCCTGTGACGAGACGACGAGCGCCAGGGCCAGAGCCGCGATGACTGCACGAAGCCGCAAGCGGGTCATCCTAGGAGACGCGGGCCGGGCGGTCGGGCTCCTGGAAGGCAACGTCAGCGGGGAGACCGGGCTTTCTGGCCGCCCGGACCAAGTCGCGAGGAAGCGACAGCAGCGACCGGCTGGCCGACTCCAGCTCGCCGTGTCGGGCCGCGAGGCCGACGAGCATCACCAAACTGACGACGTAGGAGCTGGCCAGAGCGACAGCCGCGCCATAGATCCCCCACAGGGGAACGAACACCGCAAGCGCGACGGCCACCCAGGCCAGCGCGAGCAGCTCGCCGAGCGTTCCGGCAAGCGGATAGCCTCGGCCCTTCAGCCCCTCGGACAGCACCCTTCGCGCGCTCAGGAAGATCGTCCCGGGCAGCACGATGTAGGTGACCGTGACGGCGGCGTCGAACTGCTCCCCGAAGAAGAAGGGAACCAGCCAGTGCGCCGACGCGCAAAGGACGGCGACGATGACCACCGCTATTCCGGTGGTGAGCCACAGGAGCGACCACATCGTGCGGCGCGCATCGGCCTCCTCCGGTCGCGAGGCGACCCAGGGAAAGGTGATCAATCCGACGCTCTTGGCGATGAAGTACGGCAGATTCGTAAATGCCAGGCCGACGACGTACAGCCCCAACGCCGAGGGTGAGAGGAACAGTGCCAGTACGACCTGGTCGGGCCGCAGCACGTCGACAGCCGACAGGCTCGACAGCAGACCGCGCAGCCCGAAGGAGAGGAGAAACCGCCGGTCGACGGAAGCGGGGGCCTCCCCGCGCGAGAAACGCAGCCCGCATGCCAGACACGCGGTGCCGCTGATCAAGAACGCGGTCACGAGCGCGCCGACGATGGGCTCGATCGCGTGATCTCCAGCGACGAAGAGCGTCGCGACGCCAACCGCGTACAGCGCCCAGGGCAGCAGGCGCAGCCCGTTGAAGAGTCGCAGCCTGAGGTGGCCTTGCAGCAGCCCAAGGCCGTACTGCTGGGCAAGCATCGCCGGGACGAGAGCCAGGGTCAGCCATCCCGCCACCCGGACCGCGTGTGGGTCTCCGTGCAGGATCAGCAAGAGCCACAGGGCCTGAAAGACGATCAGTAGCAGCGCCTGTGGGAGCGCGAAGGCCAGCCCCAGGCGCGCCAGCGCCCGCGATGCCGAGGAATCGCGGGCGATCGAGTAGGTCAGGGCGGAGGGGATTCCCAGGTTCCCCAGTTGCGTGATCACGATTGGCCAGAGGATCAGCGCGGCGAGGTATCCGCGTCCATCGGGACCAAGCATTCGCGCCAGAAGCGGTCCCGTGACCACCAGCACCGCCTGGATCGCGAAGCCCGTCGCGACGGCGAGGGCAGCGTCACGACCGAGCCCCTCCGGCGACCCACGACCGACCTGCTCAGGCGAGGTGGCAGCCGGAGAGAGGCTGGCCTCCTCCGTGGCAGACACGCCGATAACCTTACGGGCTGAAGTCGGCCGTTGCCCAGGAGGGACGGCTCCCGGCCGGCGGTCGTTCTCGGCTGCGCTTCCCCGCACGCCTCAGAGTGTCTCAGGCTCAAACACATCTGCCCCGCCTACGGCATCGGCGCCCCGTCCGCATGCTTCCGGTCGTCTACCGGCACACCACGGTGTCTCGGCGTGACGCCTTCCTGGTCTCCTACCCCAAGTCCGGGAACACGTGGCTTCGGTTCATGCTCACGCACCTGCTGAGCGGGAGCGAGGCGGACTTCGATCGCGATTCCACGGTCATCGGCGAGGTTGGATCCCACCGGGCCACGCCCACCGTACTCCCGGCAGGGGGACGCATGATCAAGAGCCACGAGCCCTATTCGGGGCCCCAAAAACGGTTCTATCGCAAGGCGATCTACCTCGTTCGCGATGGCCGGGATGTGGCCGTGTCCTACTACTACACCCTGATCCGCCGAGAGCTCTTCTCAGGGGAGTTCTCGCCGTTCCTGAGGCTGTTCCTGGATGGGGGCGTCGATGGCTATGGGCCCTGGCATCGGCACGTGGAGTCGTGGCTCGGCAGCCCGCTGGAGCAGAGCGGATCGCTTCTGGTCCTCAAGTACGAGGAGCTCCTGAAAGAGCCGGTGCGGAACGTGTCCGCCGCGATGGAGTTCCTCGGCAAGCCGGTCTCCCGAACAAGGGTCGAGGAGACGGTCGACGCGTACAGCGCCGACAGGATGCGGGAACGAGAGCGACAGTCCCGTTTCCACGAGGAGCAGAAGCGAAGCGACATCATGTTCGTCCGCACCGCCGGATCCGGCGATTGGGCTCGGACCTTCTCCGCCGAAGACGAGGAGCTCTTCGCGCAGGTGACCGGCGACCTCCTTCCACGCCTTGGGTACACGGCGCCTGCTCAGCGGCTTGGCGTGGACGAGCGTCAGCGCTGATCTTCGCGTCGCGTAGCTTTCACTCATGCCCCGGCGCTGCCTATTCGTAATCCACTACCCCGTGTTCGGCGGTCCTCACAACCAGGCTTTGAGGTTGACGCCGGCGCTCCGCTCACTCGGTTGGGAGACGACCGTCCTGATTCCCGACGAGCCCGGAAACGCCGCCGAACGGCTTCGAGCGGCGGGCATACAGACGCTCGAGGCTCCGCTCGGGCGCATGCGCGCGACCACCGACCCGCGCCGTCACCTCCGCTTTTTCGGCGGCTTCCCCCGCGAGGTGCGGCTGATCCGCTCCTTGATCCGTGAGCGGCAGATCGACCTCGTCCTGCTGGGAGGGCTGGTGAACCCGCATGGAGCGATCGCGGGCCGGCTCGAGCGCGTTCCGGTCGTCTGGCAGATCCTGGACACGCTTCCGCCCCGCGCGTTGAGGCGCGCGTTGATGCCGCTGGTCACCAGGCTCGCCGACGCGGTGATGTGCACGGGTGAGGCGGTGGCCAGAGCGCATCCGGGGGCCACCGGCCTCGGCGAGCGCCTGGTGCTCTTCTTCCCTCCTGTCGACCTCGAGCTGTTCCGTGCCGACCCGGCGGTGCGGTCGCGGGCGCGCAGCGAGCTGGGGCTGGGCGCGGACGAGTTCGTCCTGGGCACGGTCGGCAACCTGACGCCGATGAAGGACCACGACACCCTGGTCCGCGCAGCCGCGGCGCTTCACCGAATGCATCCCCGGACGCGGTTCGTCATCCTTGGATCCAGCTACGAGCACCGGGGCGGGTATGCGGACGAGGTTCTTCGAACCGCGGAGGAACTGGGTTTGCAGCCCAACCGCGACCTGATCCTCCGCGATCCCGGGCAACGTGTTGCAGAGCTCGCCCAGGCGTTCGACGTCTTCTGGCTCTCGTCGCGGTCCCGCTCCGAGGGACTCCCCACGGTCGTGGGGGAGGCGATGGCTCTGGGTCTTCCCGTGGTGGCGACCCGAGTCGGCAGCGTGCCCGAGGCGGTGGACGGGGGAGGCCTGCTCGTGCCGCCGAGCGATCCGGGAGCGCTGGCCGGCGCGGCAGCGCAGCTGATCGAAGACCCCTCCGCACGTGCCGCGATCGGCCAGGAGGGACATCGCTGGGCCAGCGAGCGGTTCAGCGTCGAAGCCTCGGCCGACGCTCACATCCGCGCCTTCGAGATCGCTTGCGGCCGTGCCTCCCGCGGGACGTGAGCGCCGATGCGGGCTCGACCGACGCGGCGCGCCGAACAGCCAAGTAGGGAGGTGGGTCGCCCACCGCAGCTTCGGCCCAGGGCGCTTGCGTTCGACTGCCGCCGCGCTTGTGGGCGCTACGCGTGCCTTCGGTGACTCCACTCGGGACGTGGCTGCTTTCGTCCATCACATAGATGAATAAAGCCGACCACGTCGGAGGGGGCCGCCCCTACCGTTGCGCCGACAGCGGACGGTCGCGGGTCCACCGGTCGGCATTCAGCTCGTGGATCTCCTCGAGGATGCGACGGACGTCGTACTCGAGCTTCCACTTCGGATAGTGGGACTGGAAGCGCCCGTTGTCGCCGATCCACCAGATGTGATCGCCCATCCGGCTCTGATCGCGGTAGGTCCATTCGATCTTCTCACCCGCGATCTCCTCACTCAGCCGGATGGCTTCCAGCACGGAGGCGTTGCTGAACCTTCCGCCCCCAATGTTGTAGACCTCGGCTACACGAGGGTCGCGGAAGAACTCGTGGAAGGCCTTGATCAGATCGAGACTGTGGATGGCGTCGCGGACCTGCTTGCCCTTGTATCCGAACACGGTGTAGGGCGCCCCGGTTATCGCACAGCGCATCACGTACCCAAGGAAGCCGTGCAGCTCGGTTGCGGAGTGGAGGGGCCCGGTCAGGGTCCCGCCGCGAAAGCAGGCTGTCCGCATTCCGAAATATCGGCCGTATTCCTGGACCAGGATGTCGGCGGCGACCTTCGACGCTCCGAACAGGCTGTGCATACAGCGATCGATGGACATGTCCTCGCGAATTCCGTCCACGTAGGTGTGTTCTGGGTCGATCTCCCACCGAGTCTCGAGCTCTTGGAGCGGGAGTGAGTTGGGGAGGTCCCCGTACACCTTGTTCGTGGACGTGAAGATGAACACCGCGTCTGGAGCATGGACGCGCGTCGCTTCCAGCACGTTCAATGTGCCGACCGCGTTGATGTCGAAGTCGGTGATCGGCTGCTTCGCTGCCCAGTCGTGTGACGGTTGCGCGGCGGTGTGGATGACGAGCTCGATCGTCTTCCCGTGGCGGGCGAAGATCTCGTCGACTCCCTCTCGGTCTCGGACGTCCACCGAGTGGTGCTGATATCGCCCACCGAGCGCCTTCTCCAGCCGCGATTGATTCCAGGCAGTCGATGCCTCGGAGCCGAAGAACACCCTGCGCATGTCGTTGTCGATTCCCACGACCTCCATGCCGAGGTCCCCGAAGTAGCTGGCGGCCTCGGAGCCGACGAGGCCGGTCGACCCTGTGATCACGGCGAGGCTCACCGTTCAACCTCTCCTGGGCCGTCGGAGGGCATGAGCTCGTAGAGCAGGTCCTCAAACCGGGTCGCGACGACCTCCGGGCCGAAGTTACGACGGGCGAACTCCAAGCCGGCCGCGCCTCTGCGCCGTAGCTCTTCGTGGTCGGTGAGGATGCCGCGAATCGCGCGTGGAAACCCCTCAGGATCCGCGGCGTCCACCACCCAGCCGGCACCCGACTCGCGCACGATCCGAGCGATCTCGGAGCGGGGGTTCACGCTTGCCAGCACCGGGACGCCGCGGGACATCAGGTTCATCAGCTTCGAAGGCAGGTTGAACTCATCGACGTCGGGCCGCTGTGGGACGAGCCCGATGGCCGCCCGAGCCATCTCGAGCTCGAGCTCTTCGCGCAGCAGGCCCGGCATCTCGACGCGGTTGGAGCGGATCTCCGCCGCTGCCTCCAGGGCGAGCTCGCCGGTCCCAGCCAGGATCAGGCGGACGTCATCACCGACAGCCGGCGAGCGCTCGAATGCGCGCACCAGTGCAGGAAGGTTCTGTGAGAAACCCATGTTCCCCATGTACAGGATGCGCGCGGGACCGCTGCCGTTCTGCGCTGTGCGACCTCCGAGGCCGCGCGTGTAGGGGTTGTAGACGTGGGTGACCTTCCACGGTGGCACCCCCTTGCCAAGCAGGTTCTCGCGGAACGCGTTCGATATCACGACGATCCGGTCCGCGGAGCGATAGCTGAAACGTTCCAGGTGACCGGCCGTGCGGAGCGCGAGCCCTTCGCGCATCAGCCCTGTTGAGGCGGCAGCATCGGGCAGGATGTCCTCGAGCCAGAGGATCCACGGGAATCGTCGAAGGCGGGCGCTCGCCAGCACCGGAAACAGTCCCAGGAACGACGGCGAGACCGCCACGGCCGCGTCCGGAGCCGAGGCGCGCGCTGCGGCGACCCCCGCCGAAACGGCGTAGGTCGCCTCCTCCATGATCCTGGCCGCGGTCGTCCGGTGGCCGATCAGAAGGGGGAGGCGAAGGATGGGTATGCCGTTTCGCGTCTCCCGATAGGGGCGGAGGCGGCGACCCCAAAGCGGGCCCGGGTAGTGCGGATGCGCCGTGACCACCTCGACCCGATGCCCGCGCGCCGACATTGCCTCGGCCCACCGAGCCGCGATCGGACCCATCGCGGTGGGCTCGGGCTCATAGTTCCAGCTCCATAGCTGCAGCCGCAAAGACCGTCTCAACGAAGCTCCCGCTGGTTCGATGGACTCCGAGAATGATGCAAAGCGCCCCGCATCAACGGGCTAGACACCCTGGGATCTGACCACTGCGGGGCAGCGTAGACGATCTCGTGAGGAATCCCAGGAGGCAGGCGAGGCTTCACTCGTTGGCTACGAAGTCTTTGAAATTCTGGTAGGAGGGCTTGGGCACGCCCAGGTAGTTCAGGAGCCCCGCGCTACCGCAGAAGCTGCAGGCCTTCGCGACCACGGACCCCGGGGCCGGATCGCGCCAGTCGAACCAGAACACCCGCCGCACGTTCCAGGAGCTTCGGTTGTGCAGGATGGTCCTGAAGGCGCCCCTCAGATAATCCGCCTGACCGGGCAGGCCCTTGTTGAGCTGGAACTTGTCCGGCGCTGCGGATCCCCAGGCGAGCTCGGTCAGCCAAAGCGGCTTGCTTCCGTCGCCGTTGCGCGTCATTGAGGCGCGGAACTTCTCGATCTCCGAGCCGAGCTCCTCGACGTTTGGAGCGTAGGGATGCAGAGCGGCGGCGTCGAAGTTGCCTTTGAATCCGGGTATCGCGTAGAGGCTGTCCATGAAGTCCCAGGCCTTCGGCTTCCCGAAGCCGGGCATGCCGGCGAGGACGATCCGGGCCTGCGGATCCTTGCTCTTGATGGTGTCGTGGGAGATCTCGAGAAGGTGGGCGTACTCCTCGGCCGATGGCTTCGGCGCGAAGTACTTCTCGAGATTGGGCTCGTTCCAGATCTGCCAGGACCGGATCGGCTCCGGTTTGGCGCTCGCCCCGAACTGCTGCTCGTAGTCATTGGCCCAGTAGCTGCCGCCCGGTCCGTAGCGCGCCACCGCCGCCTGGAGGAAGTCCCGCCACGCCTGCTCGTCGGACGCGCTGTCGAGCGGGGGGCGCGGGGGGGTGGCGGCCACCCACGCAGGAGAGCCCCACAGGTACGGCACCAGCCGTACTCCGTGCGAGGCGAGGGCGCCAACGGCGCGGTCGGGCCAGGTGAAGGAGCCCTGGGTTGGCTCCACGACCGCCCAGTCGAGCAGGAAGCGGTCCCCCCCGACCCCGGTCGTGGCCATCGTCTGGATGTCCTTGTCGTCGAACCGGGTGATTCCCTGGGCGATGTTGAAGAACTGCTGTCGTGGAACCGTGGTTGACGTCTCGGTGCTCGAGGTGCCGACTCCGCCGAGCAGAGAGGCGGAAAGCCCCACGACGAGCGCCAGCGACGCCACCAGCGCGACAACGAGCGTGACCCGCCGACGGTCCATTGACCCCTTCGGCGAAGTCAAGCGTTCCCGGATTGGGTCGGCGCCCTGCCGGGGCCGGTGGCGCTTGGCCCCCCGGGCTCCGCGCGTGTTGCCGTTCGTCCCACTTGAAGGCGCAAGGGTAGCGATGCCCGATCGCGGGCACCCTTGATCCACCGCGGGCCTCTCGGAAGCCACGCGATGGCGACCAGGAGGTTGGGTGACATCGCAACGGCTCCGAGACCGTCGAATTCGAATATGCTGATCAGGTCCAGGCAGTTCGTTGGGTACCGGGGGGCTTTTCCAGTTTTGCAATTGCTAGGCGGTAGCGGCAATGACCTCAACTGAGCGTCTGCGTCAGCCTGCAGAGACACGGGCGCACGCGCCCATCGCGCATCCGGCTCTTGCGCCGGGTACCGCGGACGTGGCGGATCTCCTGTCGATCCGCCAGCCCGCCGCCGATCGCTTCTGGCGTGACGTGCGGCTGCGGCGGATGCTGGCGCTCGCCGACCTTGGCGCCGGTGCGGTGGTGAGCCTGCTCGTGGCCGGCTCGGCGGCGCGCGCGATGTGGGCCCTTGCCCTGCTCCCGGGGTGGGTGCTGATCGCCAAGCTGTTCGGCCTCTATGACCGCGACCAGCGGTCTATCCGGCACCTCACCGTCGACGAGCTGTCGGTGATCGCTGCCTGGGTCGCCGCCGGCACCGCGATGCTGGGCCTGCTGCTGCCGCTCACCCCCGCCGGTCCCGTCAGTTTTGTCTCCGCGGCCGGCGCATGGCTCGTGGGCACGGTTGTGGCGGGCGTGCTCCGGGGGGCGATGCGCTGGCTCTGGCGGCGCACCACTCCGCTGGAATTGACGGCGGTGCTCGGCGACGGCGAGCTGGCCCGGGCCGCGCGACGCAAGCTCGAGCTGTTCCCCGACATGCATCTCCACCTGGTCGCCAACCGCAGCCTCTCCCCGACAGGGTCGAGCCACGATTGGGCGGCGTCGATGCACGAGCTCGTCGCTGGACTGGATCGGCTGATCGTGGCCTGGGAGCGGGTGGACCCGGAGTTGATCGGCCAACTGGCCGGGATCTGTCGCTCCGAGCAGGTGAAGCTGAGCGTCGTCTCGCCGCTGCGCGGGCCTGCGGGTGCCTCCCCCCGCCTTTCGGAGGTTGCGGAGTTGCCCGTGCTCGAGTACGACACGCGGGACCCCTCGCGTTCCACGGCGCTGCTGAAGCGCTTCTTCGACGTCGTCGTCTCGGCGAGCGCCCTGATCGTCCTCGCCCCGCTGTTCCCGCTGATCGCGCTGGCGATCAAACTCGACAGCAAGGGCCCGGTGTTCTTCAAGCAGCTGAGGGCTGGGAGGCGCGGCGTCCCCTTCCGCATGTACAAGCTGCGGACGATGGTCGCCGACGCCGAGCTGGCGCTTTCCGACCACGTGGTGCTCGAGGACCTGCCCGAGCCGATGTTCAAGCTGCGGGCCGATCCACGGATCACCAAAACGGGGCGGGTGCTTCGCCGGCTGAGCCTCGACGAGCTGCCGCAGCTGATCAACGTCCTGCGTGGCGACATGAGCATGGTCGGGCCACGCCCGGAGCAGATCGAGCTCGTTGAGCGCTACCGTCCCGAGCACCGCTTCCGGCTCGACGTGAAGCCGGGCATGACCGGGCCGATGCAGGTCTACGGGCGGGGCGATCTGGACTTCGCCGAGCGCCTGGCGGTCGAGTTCGATTACGTGGAGAACGTATCCCTGGCTCGCGACCTTCGCATCCTCTTCCAGACGATTCCGGTGGTCCTGAGCGGCAGCGGCGCCTACTAGGCCGGGCACACACCACGCCCCGAGCCCACATGAGCGCCACAGTGATCGTCCCGACCGTCGTCGGCGGGCCCCGGCTGGTGAGGCTGCTCGAGTCGCTCGACGATCAGCTGGACGGCGTCGAGATGCTGGTGGTGGACAACGGCTCGGCGGATAGGGCGATGGACGTCATCCAAGCCAGATTTTCGGACGTGCGGGTCATCCGGCTCGACCGAAACGCCGGCTACTCCCGCGCCATCAACCTCGCGGCACGCGAAGCCGCCACAGATGCGCTCGTGCTCCTCAACGACGACTGCGTTTGTGACCCCGGCTTCGTAAAAGCGATCGTCGCGCGGCTCGATCCGGCCGCGGGCGTGACGATGGTGGCGGGAGTGATGCGCGAGTCCCGGGATAGATCTCGGATCGACACGGCAGGGGTGGAGGTCGACCGGACGCTGCTCGCGTTCGACTATCTGAACGGCGAGCCGGTGAAGCGTCTTGACCAGGGCGTCCCGGACCCGATCGGACCATCCGGCGGCGCGGCGGCCGTCGACCGAGATGCGTTCCTCGCGGTGGGCGGCTTCGACGAGAATCTATTCGCGTATCTGGAGGACGTCGACCTGGTGCTGCGCATGCGACTGGACGGCGGCAGTTGCAGGCTGGCGGCAGATGCGCGCGGCGTCCACGAGCACTCGAGCACCCTCCGGTCGGGGTCGGCGAGCAAGGACTATCTGATGGGGTTCGGACGCGGCTACATGCTCCGCAAGTGGGGCGTGCTGTCTGCGGGGCGGCTGCCGTCGGTGCTCGTCCGCGAGCTCGCGATCTGCGCCGGCCAGGCGGTGGTCGATCGCAACCTGGCGGGCGTGCGCGGCAGGGTCCAGGGGCTGCGCTACTCGCCCGCGCGCGAGCCCTATCCCTCCGAGGCGCTACCGCGATCGACCCCGACCCTGGCCTCCACCCTGGCGCGCCGCTGGCGCCGTCGGGCGCGGCTGCGGGCCGCGGAATGAGTCGACCCGGTCATGCCGTCACTCCGTAAGCGCTCAGAGCGCTTCAACCGCGAAGTGCCCGAAGCGCGTCTTGCGCAGGCCCGCGACGAGCTCGTCCCAATTCTCCACCGTCTCGTCCAGCGGTCGCTGGCGTAGCTTCTCGAACCACGACCTGAGCGCCGCCGGCTCGACCCCGAGGAACTGCTGCACGGCTTCGATCCGCGCCTGGTCGCCGAGCTCCTCATAGAGGATCCGGTGACAGGGGTGGCCGTCGGCAAGCCCGTCGAGGTCGTCCTCGTCCCGCTCCATCAGCTCCAGCGCGCGGAGCGCCCAGTCGACGTCGATGTGCACGGTGGCGCCGGCGTAACCCCCCTGCAGCGAGTGCGAGACCCTGGTCGAGCGCTGCAACCGGCGTGAGATGAGCTGGGCCAGCAGGTTGGCGCGGGAGAGCCTGATCACTCTCATCGCCGGGTCTTCAGCCACGAGTCGAGCCGACTTGGGGTGAGCCTTGATCGAGTTCACGGGCAGCTTGAAGCCCACCACGGGAACCTCACACGTCTCGACGAGATGTTCGAAGTAGGCGGCCTCATCGTCGTACGAAGAGTTGATGAACCCGGGGCCATCGGCCGGCGCCCTGTCGCTGAAGACCTCGCCGAAGCACGTGATGTCGGGATGGGAGTCGAGCAGCGACTGCAGGTGGTTGGAGCCGCTGCGGCCCAGACAGAGGATCACGAACCGGATCATCAGCTCAGCCAACGCGTTCGGGTCCGCATGGCTTGCGAGTCGGCGCTAGAGCGCCTCGGCGACACGGGGCGCCTCGCGGTCGAACAGCCACAGCCCAAAGACGCAGATGGCAATGGTCAAAAGCATCGGGATGACGAGGCCGAGCCAGAGTCCGGCCGCCTCGACGGGGCCTGGAGCTGACGGGTCGATCATCCATACTCGCGCCTGCTCCAGCAGCGGCGACAGTGGGTTCGCGGCGACGAGAGAACGGACCGACTCGGGCACTCGCTCGATCGGGTACAGGATGGGGGAGGCATAGAACAGCATTCGCGCGAGCAGGAGCCATGCCTCACCCACGTCCTCCGAACGCACGAAGGCCACCGAGAGGATCAACGACAGCCCGGTGGTCAGCAGGGCCAGGCCGAAGATGATCACGATCAACCCGAGCCAGCTCCAGCGTGGCTGCAGCCCCGTGATGAGGAACAACGGAAACACCGCAAGCAGGTTGAGAAGCAACGTGAAGCCGGCCGTGAGGCTCACCGACAGGGGGATCACGATCCGGGGGAACTGCATCTTGCGAACCAGTCCCTCCTTCGAGGTGACGGACCGCAGCGCCCGCGAGGTTCCCTCCTGGAAATACTGGAATAGCACGAGATTGAGAATCAGCATCGGGCCATAGTTCGGGATGTTCTTCCCGAAGCCGAGGATGCTGCGCATGACGAGAAAGATCAGGCCGAAGAAGAGCAGGGGCCTGGCGATCGTCCACAAGTAGCCCAGGAAGGTCGTCGCATACCGGGCACGGAATTCGATCGCGGAGCTCATCCACAGAAGATCGACGAACCGCCTCGCGGGGCCGCCAAAAGCCGAAGGTCCCCGCACCGGAGACAGCTTGGCCTGGGTGGGAGCGACGCCGATTTCGCCTAGTCCCGCATCGGCGGCGCCGCTGGTGGCCTTCGCAGACATGGGCGAGAGAATAGGTTAAGCGGAGCGATCGGCAACGACGATCTCATCGTGCGGCTCGCGCTCGAGCGACACCTGATGGTCGGCGACGATCATCCCCTCCGCATGGCTGCCCTCCACGTCGAAGGTCAATCTGGTGGCGGCCGAGGCGGGCTCCGAGGAGCCGTCGGGGAGACGCTGGAAGACCCCGCAGGCGAAGCTGTAACGGCCGGCCGCGAGATGGTTCTCGACCGTGGCCTTGAGACGGAATCGCTCTCCCGGCATCGCCCTCCCACCGTCCAGGCCAAGGTCCGAAGGTCCTGGCGCGGAGAGGACCTGCCCACGGTTGTTTTCGATCACGAACTTGAACCCGGGCTGCTCGACCTCCCGGTCGACCTCGACCACCGCGCGGACCTCGATCGGCTCGCCCTCGTGTAGGACCTCCGTCCGCCGCCTCGAACCGTCGCTGAGCCAGGCATCGACTATCTGCACGGGTGGATCGGCCAGAATCTGCGCGAAGCGCCCCGCCCAATCACTACGTGAATCGCTCAAGCTGGCCGCGAGCGCCCGCATGTTCACCTCCAGGTAGCGGTTCGAGACCTCGACCGGATCGCCGATCGCAGTGATCCGTCCACCGTCCAAGAGCATGGCGCGGTCGCAATAGGCGGTGACCGTCGGCATGCTGTGCGTGACCAGGACGATCGTCCGCCCGTCCGCCTGCATCTGCTCGAACACCGCCTCGCACTTCTGCTGGAACGCGGCATCGCCAACGGCCAGCACCTCGTCGATCAGAAAGACGTCGGCATCGACATGGGTCATGACCGCGAAGCCGAGGCGGACCTTCATTCCGCTCGAGTAGTTCTTGAGGGTGAGGTCGGTGTAGTCGCGCAGGTCCGCGAACTCGATGATCTCATCAAAGCGGGCCTTGCTCTGCTCGGGCCGCAGACCCATCATTACGCCGTTGAGGAGCACGTTTTCGTACGCGGGCAGGTTCGGATTGAACCCGACGCCAAGCTCGAGGAACGGTGCCAGGCGTCCGGCGATCCGGATCGTGCCGGCGTCCAAACGGTAGACCGAAGCGAGCAGCTTCAGAAGAGTGCTCTTGCCCGATCCGTTGCGGCCGACCACGCCGAAGAACTCTCCTCGATGCACCTCGAAGGAGACGTCCTCGAGCACTGGGAGAGTCCGTGCGCGACGGGAGCGGATCGGGTGGCGCATCCGCGCCTTGCGCTGATGTGGCGCCCGCTGAGCGGGGACCCGGAAGCGCTTCTCCACGTGCCTGGCTTCGACCGAGACGGGGCCGTTCATGTCGCAAAGCATAGGCAAGAGCCTCCCGGCCTCAGCCGACTGGTGTAGGTCGGTCGACCCGCCGCCTAGCCGGCACGCAGTCCGCAGACGGTGACCGGGGCCAGCGAGGCCACGGTCACCGACCAGTGAGGCGCCGGTCCATCGGCGGGCAGCCGAAGCGTTGCTCCCGCGTCCAGATGGCTCCGATCGAGTTCAGCCGAGGGCGGCGGCGCGAATCGCCCCAGGAGGATTGCGATCTGGCTGGCCTTCGGTCCGAGCCGTAAGCCCCCGCTGGACGGCACCAGCTCGGCGAGCTCGGGCACCAACGGAGCCGGCGGCACCGGCTCGCCCTTTGGAGTCTGTGTGAGGAAGGGGTTTGGTGAGGGCGTCGGATCCAGCGGGATCATCTTCGGCATCGATCCGTCCGTCCGATGGGGCAGCAGACGGACGCAGCCGGGCCGGCGCACGGCTCGCCCCCAAAGCACCCGCTCGACCTTCGGCGTTTTTGCTGCGGCGTGTGCTGTTGGCGCCCCAGGGCGGAGGGCGATCCCAAGCGATCCGGCGAGCGCGGCGTCGGCGGCTCGGCGCACTGGAACCGAGGCTTGCTCGAGCTCGGCCGGCGAATCTGCCGCCGATCCGTACGCCGCCGCGGCAGCGGCGTAATCGCCGGCGGTGGGAGAGAAGGAATTCGGCTGATAGCCCCTGCGCAGTGCGGTACCGGCGAATTCATACTCAGTGTATTGCCCGACCGCGGCCTTGGATTCCGCGCGGGCAGTCGCCGCCCCGTCCCGGAGCTGGTGGATGTTGTAGACGAGTCCGAGCGCGAGCACTCCCCCCAAGGCCGCGAGCGCTGCCCCGCCTCGAATCCTCATCAGTCCGACGAGCTCGGTGATCACGAGCAGAAACAGGACCCCCTCGGGGTAGAGATACCGGACCTCGTCCGGCGTGCGAAGAAACCCGCTCGGAGCGAGCCTGGTTGCCGCGAACAGCACGACGAGGGCCGCGAGGGCTGCCCAGAGGCTCGGCGGCACCCGGCGCGGGCGCGTCGCCACGGCTCCGACTACGAGCACGGCCAAAGCTGTGGCCGCGAGCCGGGCGCTCGTCTGGTCGAAGCTCGGCTGGCCGATCACCCCCGCCAGCCCGGTGGCTGTGGCCGTCAGCGTCGTCCAGGAATCGGCGACGAACCTGACGACGTCGATCGGGCGCGTCGGGACGAGAGACGGAGTGGTGGGAGCGCGGAGAAACAGCCACCAGGCGCCGAACACCGCCGCCGGGATGGCGACGGTCCAGGCGCTCGTCCAGCGCTGCGGGGACGATCGAAGCGCGACGAGCACGAGCGCCGCGGCGAGGAAGGCGAGCCCGACCGGGTGGGAGGCGACCGACACGGTGAGCAATATCGCCGCCGTGACGTCGCCTCGGCGATCCCGCCGCTCGAGCGCGATCAGTACCCCGAGCCCCGACGCCAAGGCGATCAACGACGGGATGCGAAGCTGGGTGAGCACCGTTTCCCAGCCCGAGCCGAAGAAGAGCAGCAGAATCGTCGGGGGAAGCGCGAGCCAGCTACCGACGCGGCGGCGGGCGATCACGAAGAAGAGGCCCCCGCAGAGCAGAACCAGGGTGGTCACAACCAGTCGGTACGGCAGGTCCGCGCCGAGACCGAAGACGTTGAACATCGCGTCGTAGAGGAGGAGCGGAGCCGCAACCAGGTACTTGTCCGGAGGCGGGTGCAGCAGCGCGTGGCCGAGCGGCTCGTCGGCCAGCCGAGCCGCGTAGCCGAGCGCGTCACCCCGGATCGTCTGGCCTCTGCCGACGTGGAGCAGCACGAAGGCAGAGATCGCCATGGAACCGACAAGGACTGCGAACGCAATCGGATCCGACTCGGCGCGGACGCCTCGCGCGAGCCACCCCTTGAACCGTCTCAACAGCGGGACGCTCCAGTCCCCACGCTTCGGCTGGTCCACTCGATCGGCGTGGCGGGTGGGGCGCGCACCCCGGCGATTCTATGCAGCGCCCTGAGCTTCCGCTCGACTTATGGCACCCCGACCGGGGTGGCCATACGGTCTAGCATCCTCTCGGATGGGAGGCGAGGGCTCGGGATCCTTCCCGAAAGGAGATGCGGAGGCGGCTCCACTGCGAGTGTCGCCGATGACGCCGTTCCCCGACTCGGTGGCGGTGGGCGGTGGCACGGCGCTGTTTTTGGACGGCAACTGCTCACACCCGTCCGGACCGCTCCAGACGCTCTGGGCGGCAATCGGCGACCGCGAGGTGCGCGCGCTGGGATGGGGCATGCCGCGGAGGGGGCTGAGCGAGGGCGACTACTGGTGGGCAATCGTCACGATCGAGCATGTGGACGAGCCTCGGGACGAATGGGTGAGCGTGAGGGCCCGGCTCGCGGACGGCCGAGATGTCGTCAGCCGGCTCGGGACGATCGAGCTGCTGCCGTCCGTGCCTTCACCCGGCGAGCCGAGCGACGAGATGATCGATGCCGCCTGCAAAGCCGTGCCGGAGGCGGACGGGCCGCTGGTCGCGATCGCGATGGCGACGTTCGAGCCACCGATCGAGCTGTTTCGCCGTCAGATCGACTCGATCAGGGAGCAGACCCACGGCAACTGGATCTGCCTGATCAGCGATGACGCCTCGACGCCGGAACGGGTCGGCCAGATGCGTGAGGTGCTTGCCGGCGATGCCCGCTTCATCCTCTCGCTCGCGCCGGAGCGCTCCGGGTTCTACGGCAACTTCGAACGCGCCCTGTCGATGGTGCCCCGTCGCGCCGATCTTGTGGCGCTCTGCGATCAGGACGACCGCTGGCATCCGGACAAGCTCGAGGTCCTGATCCGCTCGCTCGCTCCGGGCGCCCGCCTCGTTTACAGCGACATGCGCATCGTCACCGAGGAGGGCGAGTTGGTCTCGGACACCTACTGGACCTTCCGCCGCAACAACCACACCAATTTCGCCTCGCTTCTGCTCGCCAACACGATCACTGGGGCGGCTTCCCTGTTCGAGCGCTCGCTGCTCGACAGGGCCCTTCCCTTCCCGCCCCGGCAGGGCAACGTCTACCACGATCATTGGATCGCCCAGGTGGCCATGACCACCGGGGACGTGAGCTACGTGGACCGGCCCCTGTACGACTACGTGCAGCACGGCGACGCGGCGCTCGGCCATCTGCGCGCCAACGCATTCGGGCGTTTCAGCCGGCCGATGCACCTGCGCGTACGCGCGCGCATCGCGCAGCTGCGTCGCCTGGGGCCGCACCTCGGTTGGCGACGCCTGTACTTCGACCTCTACTGCAGGATCGCGATCGCCGCGCGAGTGCTCGAAATGCGCTGCGGCGACGCGCTGGCCCCCGGCCGTGGGAGGGTCCTGAGACGGCTGCAGGATAACTTTCGGTGCATGGTCTGGCTCGCCCTGCGCTCGACGCGCCAGTGGTTCGGCGCGAAGGAGACGCTGGGTCGTGAGCGAGCGATGCTCGTCGGGCTCCTCTGGCGCCGGGTTTTCGTCGCCTACAAGCGGCTGCGAGATCTGGTCCAAAGGCGGCGTGCGCCGCGCCCGGCTCCGTCCCCTCCGCCGGCCCCGGTGACGAGTGCCCGGGAGAGCCTCACCCCCCTCCTGGTCGACTACTTCACCCGCGACGGCAGCACCTTGATGATGCGGCTGCTCGCCAGCTCGCCGCAGATCGCGGTCGAGAACGTCTATCCGTATGAGCGCAAGTACTTCGCCTACATCTGGCGCTGGTCCAACCTGATCGTTCGTCAGGACTGGCCCGAGGACGGATGGGGCGCCAGCTCTCTCGGAACCTTGGATCAGTTCCGCAAGACCGCCATGGTGGGGCCGCCGCCCTGGACGCCGCGCCCCCTGGTCGAGTCCGCGCCCGGAGAGGCGGGGGAGGCGGAGCGCTGGTTCGAGACCACCTGGGCAGAGTTCTCCCGACGCGCGGCCGCCCGCACGCGGGCGGACCACGCATCCGAGGCCCCGGTTCTCTACTACGCGGAGAAGCACCTGAACACCTGGCTCGTCGCCCTGGAGCATCTGCCGCCGCTGAAGCTGATCGTCCTGCTTCGCGACCCGCGGGACACGTGGGTGTCGATCAACTCGTTCAACGAGCAGCGCGGCACGGGGGGCCTCGGACGCGATCGGGCGTCGAGCTACGACGAGCATCTGGAGCACGTCCTGAGGCGCCAGCGGGAGCGCCTCGTGTGGATCGCCGGCCTGCTCGATGAGGGGAAGGTCCCGGTGATCCGCTACGACGACATGGTCGAGGATCTACCGGGCGTGGCCCACCGCCTGGAGGAATGGCTCGGAGTCGAGCTCGATCCGGCCGCGACGGCATCCGATCGCCAGATGCGAGTCCAGCACGTCAGCGCCGCAAACCCACGAGCCTCACTCGGTCGCTGGAAGACCGAGCTCGAGCCGCGCATCGTCGAACGGTTCGAGCGCGAGCTCGGGCCGCAGCTTCGCGCCGTCGGGCTCGAGACGTGAGCTGGTCCAGCGCACGTCCCTGAACCTTCTTGCGGCTTAACCCTTCGGGTTACTGCGCCGAAGTCAAAGCTCGTATCCCAGCCTCGTAAGGCGTGGGCCGACGATCTCCATGACCGTGCGCTGTTCGTCCGAGCTCAGATTCTCCCGCCAGCGTCCGGGCCTGGCGGATCGAACGCGTTTCGTTTCCCCGCGCTTGTGCTCCGGTACTGCCGCGAACGATCGGCGCTCGACCATTCGTTGCAGCCAGTCCTCGCTGCGCCTCAACCCCAACCACTCGAACACAGGCCCCAGGACGCCGGCGCAATCGGCCAGCAGGTCCTCGTAGCGCACGATCCGTGTGAGCTCGGGCGGGCGCGACTCGTGCGCGGATAGCGCGATGTCGCAGTTGCATGCCCATAGCTGAGCGGCCCACCGAACCTTCTCGTGACGATCCTCCGACGTCCTGGTCGGGCGCTCGAAACGACGCGCGAGAAAGCCGCCGGGCGAAAATGCTGCCAGCAACGAGTCGACCACGTCGCGGCCGTCGCGGGCGAGGAAGAGCATGCGCGACCGGGACAGAATCGACATCACCAGGTCAGCTGCATGCGAGCCGTTGACCTCCTTTATCGCGAAGACGGGGTAGTCGGTGAGCGCCATTCCGTCCTGACGAGCGCGCGAGGCCATGCTCCAGAACCGAAGCAACGCAAATCGCCGGAATTCTGGTCGCCACGCCTCATCGAAAGCGCTCGAGAAGACATAGCCGGAATGGCCGGCGCGGTAGTTGTTGAGGGTCGCCGGCAGATAGCCGCCGTTCACGTCGATCGGATCCCCGAAGGTCGGTGCCAGATGGTTGGCGATGAATGGCTCGTCGATCGGAACGATGTCCAAGCTGCGGCGCGGCGCCGCCATGCCGGGCCGGGTCCGAAACCCGCAGGCGACACGGCCATAGGGCTCGAGCGGATCGCAAAGCAGTTCCAACAGCCATGTACTGCCGGAGCGAGGGGTGCCCCAGATCCACAGGAGGCGCGATTCGAGCAGCTCATCGTCGAACGCGAGCCCGGACGAGGGCGAATAGGTCGATCCGAGCAGGCTCACTCTTCGTATCCGAGCTCAACCAGCCGGGATCCCATGATCTCCGCCGCGGCGGCCTTCTCGGCGTCGGTTAGGTTCTCGCGCCACAATCCGGGACGAGCCGCACGACGCTGCTTGCTCGCTCCGCGCCTCGCCTCAGGCAGCGCAGTGAAGGAATGGGCGGCGACGATCCGCTCAACCCGCTCGGGCTCCCTGGGCAGCCCGAGCCACTCGAACAGGGAGCCGACGCAGGCGGTTGGGTCCTCGAGCAAATCCTCGTAGCGAACCATGCGACGAAGGCGCTCAGGGTGCGCCTGGTAGGCAGATGTCGTCGCGTCGACCCCGCACGCCCACTCCCGCATCGCACCCTTGGCCCAGCGAAGGCGCTCCTCGTCGCTCTTGAATTGCGCCTCCACCTGCTCGGCAAGCCAGCCGCCCTCACGTACGGCATGCATGCGCGAGTCGACGACGTCCCTTCCATCGCGAATCAAGAACAGCAGCTTCGACCGCGGGAAGAGGGACATCAGCACATCGGCGGCATGCGAACCGTTCACTTCCTTGATAAGGAGGGTCGGTGAGGCCACCAGCGGCAGCCCCTCCCGGGCGGCCATTGCCTGCACGGCGAACAGCCGCACCAGAACCAGGCGACGCATTGCCGGGCGCCAGACCTGCTCGTAGTCGCTGGCGAAAACGTACGAGGGCTTGCCCTCGCGGTCGAGGAAGTTGTTGAGGGTTGCGGGCAAGAGGCGACCGTCGACCTCGACCGGGTCGCCGAGCGCGGGGGCAAGGTGGGTGGAGGCGTGAAACTCGTTTACCGGCACGGCGTCGAGCGGGCCGGATTCGCGACGCTCCATCACCGCGAACCCGGTCGGCTTGGAGTCGTCCGGCCGCACGGGATCGCACAGCTGTTCGAGCAGCCAGGTGCTTCCGGTTCGCGGCGATCCGAAAATCCAGACGAGGCGCGCCTCGAGCTCGTCGGGGTCGAACGGCAGTCCAACCGTGGTCGTAGGCTGGAATCCCTGCGTGCTGTTCGTCTTGCCCGGTCGCTTTTGCACCAGACCCCGTCGCAGGCGCTCGAGGCCACCACGCGACCTGCGCAACCGGCGCACGACGCCGTTGAGTGGACTTGTGGTTTTGCTCGCGTCCATGGACCGAACGTTGCACTTTAGAGCCACCGTGCAGGGCCGATGGCGGTGGCCCTCGAACCCGGCCACGCCGGCCGATGCGCTGCGCCTCTGCGCCCGAGCCCGCCTCAGACGGGACGGCAGACCATGTAGTGCTGGATGAAGCGGCCCGGCGGATGGAGCGCAACGACCTCCCAGCCGGTCTCGCCGACCAGTTCGAGGGCGTAATCCCTCTCGTAGCGGGCCACCTTGAGCGGGCTCTCGGGAATCTCGTCGACGAACCCATAACCCGGGTGGCCGCGCCGGGCCAGTGCGCGGGCGATCGCCGCCTCGGCCCGCTCCCTGACCTTTGGGTCATCGCTGGCGAGGCTCTTTTCGACCTTCTCCGCCTCCTGCGGAGAGGCAGGTTCGGTGTCGTCCACGAAGAGCGAGAACAGCAATGTCGCCTCAGGCTTCGCGTGCCGGCGAAGCAGGCGCAGCATGGCGACGTAGTCGTGCGGGGCCAGGTGGGTGAAGACCGAAAACAGGCAGATGAGGTCGAACTGTCGCGGGCCGACCGGCAGAAGCTGGAAGCTCGCCAACTCCTGCCCGTCTGGGTTGTAGCGCTCGTTGTGGGCATTGAGCTCGTGGAACTCGAACCTTGGGTCCGCGACGTTGGCGCGCAGCCATTCGATCAGCGCCGCGTCGACATCGACCCCGACGTAGCGGCCGATCGGGAGTGCCTCGTCGAGCAGGGTCTTGACGATCTTCGTCCCGCAGCCGACGTCGAGCAGCTCGACCTCGGCGAGATCCTCCTGCCCGAGCGTCCGGGCCAACAGGTCGACCGCGAACCGCGCCGACTCAAGCCACTCCTCGCGGGTTTCGTGGAGGCCCCGCTGGAGCTCCTCCGGGACTGCGAGCAGTGGTTCGCTCGGCATCACGGCGACATCCTAGATGTGGGGACCAGCTCCGCAGAGCGGGATCCCTCTACCGACCCTACTTGGGCCGCCTCCAGAACGCCCCCGTCCAGTCGATTCGCTGGATCTCCTCAGTGATTCCGTGCTCCCGCCGGTAGTCCTCGACGGCGGCTCGGCAGTTGTCGAAGCCGTAGTCGTCGATGATCAGGAACCCCCCGGGCGAAAGGCGGGGGTAGAGGTTGACGAGTCCGTCCATCGTCGACTCATAGAGATCGCCGTCGAGGCGGACGATGGCCCATCGCTGCTTGCTCACGGTTGGCAGCGTCTCCCGGAACCAGCCGGGGAGGAACCTGACCTGCTCGTCGAGCAAGCCGTAGCGGCGGAAGTTGTCCTGCACCTCGTCGAGCGGCACCGCGAGCTCCTCGGCGGTGTGTCCGCGGTCGCCCACATCCGCCGGGTAGCGCTCCTCGTCGGGGGGCGGTAGGCCGGCGAAGGAGTCCGCGGCCCAGACAGTCCTGTCGCGGTCTCCGTAGGCGCTCAGGACTCCTCGCATCATGATCGCGACCCCGCCGCGCCAGCAGCCGGCTTCGATCAGGTCTCCCGCGACCCGATCGGTGAGCACTGTCTCAGTGCATCGTCGAATGTTGCGAAGGCGCTGGACGCCAACCATCGTCTGCGCATATACCGGCCAGTCCCGTCCATCGGTCCGGTGCGCCGTCTCGCGGACCTCCTGTGGCCTCACCGAAAGTCCCAGGCGCTTGAACTCCTCGGCGTAGGCCTCCCGCACGTGCTGCGGCGGATCACGGGTGTCGGGCGGGTGGTAGAGGGTGTGGGTGAGCGCGCGCTCGAGAAGCTCGAGATAGTGATCTCGCAGTTCGCTTTGGCCGTCGGTGTTCGCCGGCTCCGACTTCACGGCGGAGTCCGGTTGCCTGCGCAGCTTGTTGCGGATTGGTTGCATCGAGAAGCCCACCGGCGGCTACTGTAGGCGATCCTAGCCTGACCGAAGCCTGCCTCAGCTCATGCTGTCGTGGAGGCTGGCAGAATCCCGCCCGTGAGCGGGGACCCGGACACCAAGCCTCGGATCGACATACCCGAGCATCTGACTCGTGAGGGGGTGGAGAGCCTGGCCCGCGAGTTCACGAGCGTCTACCACGACCTCAAGGATCAGACCTTTGCCACCACGACGTGGCTGCGGGTGCCGCTGGTCAAGACGGCGACCGACATCCTGACCTTCCAGCAGATCATCGCCGAGACGCGGCCCGAGCTGATCGTCGAGACCGGGGTCTACGTTGGCGGCAGCGCGCTGCTCTTCGCCTCCGTGCAGGAGATGATGGGGATCGACGGCCGGGTGATCGCGGTCGACATCGACCTTTCCATGGTCAACGACCGCGTGCGCGAGCACCCGCGGATCGAGCTGATCGAGGGCAGCTCGACCGACCCCGAGATCGTGGAGCGAATCCGCTCGGCGGCAGGTGGCAAGCGCGTGATGGTCGACCTCGATGCGGACCATCGCGCCCATCACGTGCTCGAGGAGCTCCACCTGTACTCACCGCTGGTGTCCCCTGGCTGCTATTTGGTCGTCGAGGACGGCTTCCTGGGGGGTCGGCCGGTGCGCCCGGACGCGGCTCCGGGCCCTAGCGACGCCCTCGATGCGTGGCTCGCCGAGGAGCCGCCGTTCGAGCCGGACCGCTGGCGCGAGCGCTTCCTCCTCACCCAGAACCCCCGTGGATACCTGCGCCGGATGGGTGACGGGCCCGGGACCCCGCCGCGTCGCGAGCCCCCGGAGAACTACCTGATCGGCTCCCTGGAGCTGAGCGGCGCCGCCGAATCGCGGCCCGTCCCGGCCACCGATCAGAATCCCGATCAGGTGGCGTCGGATCTCGCTGCCGCGGCGGGTGAGCCTGACCGGGAGGTCGAGTCACTGCGCAGGATGCTCAGGGAGCAGGAGCAGGATGTCGACGATCCCGACCCTCGCGCGGTTCGCGCTCGTCGCAGCGAGGAGCTGACGGTCGAGAACCTGTTGCGGGAAATCGACTCCCAGCGCGAGGTGCTCCGCGAGCGAACCCGCCTGCTGGAGCGCGAGCGGTCGCGTCTGCGCCGGATTACGGATTCCCGCATGTACCGGGTCTACCAGCGGCTGCGCGGGCTGCCGGGGGTGCGCCAGATCGCCGCCCGGCGCGAGCGCCGGCAGAAGGCGCAGGCTGCGGCACGTCGCGCCCAGCGCGCAAAGACGCGGGGAGAACGCGACGAGCGCATCGCCGCCTACCACCGCGACCCGTGATGCCTTTTCGAGGCCACAGATGATCGCCTTCGGCTGCGCGATTGGCTCCGAGGAGAAGTACCGCCGCTTTGCCCTCCCCGGGATCGAGCGAGTGCGAGACCCTGAGGCGCCTTTGATCGAGGTGCGTGGTCGAGACTGCCTGTTTCGTGCCTACAACGAGATCCTCGATCGGGCCGAAGCCGATCGCCGCGTCGAAGCGATCGTGCTCGTGCACGAGGACACCGAGATCCGTGACAGCTACTTCGAGGAGAGGGTGCGCTGGGCGCTGCGGGATCCCGCTGTGGCGATCGTGGGAACGATCGGCGGCGTGGGGGTGCAGGGGATCGACTGGTGGATCCACGAATACGGGGTGGGCTACTCGATCCTCGAGCCGATCGAGCCCGGGGTCTTGTACGAGACCCCGCTCCTGAAGGGATCCGAGGCTTCGGGTGCCGGAGGCTTCGGCACGGTGGATACGGTTGACGGTTACCTGATGGTGTTCTCGAGGTGGGCGATCCACGAGTTGCGCTTCGATGAGCGCGAGGTGGGACCTGGGTTTCACGGCTACGACGCCGACATCTGCCTACAGGCGTGGGAGCGTGGTCGGAAGGTCTTCGCGGTCGGGATGGACGTTGCTCACCATCGCAACAGCGTGTCGCCCACTCCCTACCGCGAGGACTGGCTGCGGGCACAGATCGCCTTCCGGCGCAAGTGGGAGCGGCGCGGCATGCTCCCCCCTGTATCGCTTCCGTTCCCGCCGTATCGGAAGACGAGGCAGGAGCTGGATGAGGAGGCTCTTCGAGCCTAGCTTTTCTGGCTAGATCCAATCCTCGGGATGCTCGGATGCACGGAGGGCGGGGCCGGGCCCCAGGCGCGCGGGCTTTCCCCGCACCACGCGCGATAGGACGCGCAGCGGCCGGTGCTCGAGCTCATGCAGCCGCTTTCGCAGGCGGCGCTGTGCCTCCCGCGCTGCGACCAGCTCCCAGTGCTTGGCCGAGCCCTCGGCCTCGGCCCTTCGCGCTCGCTCTTCCCAGCCTTGAAGCTTCTTTCGGAAGGCATGCAGCTCGGCGAGGCCAGTGAGCACCGCGAGCGCGCGCGGATCCGGAAGCTCGCCGTGGCTCGCGAGCGCCAGCGCCGCCCCGTCGCTCTCCGGCTCTGCGGGGATCCAGATGGCGTCGTCTATCGCCTGGTCGCCATGCTCGTCCGGCCCGTTGGCGGCGATCAGGGTGGCGATACACGCGCGACGCGGCTGCAGCCGGACGTTTTGAAAGCGGGCGGCGAGCATCGAATGCCATTGGGCGACCGAAGGCCTTGTGACATCAGGGCGCTGAACCATCGTGCCGGCGGTCCGTGCCGCCGCGGCACTGACGGCATCCTCGTCGCGGCCCTCACCGATCGGCAGAGACAACATCAACAGCCCACCCTCGGCGAGCACCCTTTGCAGCTCCGCAAGGATCGGTTCGTGCTCGGCAGCGCGCTCCAGCGGACCGAAGCAGGTGACGGCGTCGAAGCTTCCGCTGTCGACGCCAAGCTCGGTCGGGCTTCCCGCCGTGAATCGCGCCCGATCTCCATGCCGCCGGGAAGCTGCCTGCACGGCCTCGGCGCCGAATCCAACGCCCAGGACCGAACGGGCGCCCGCCTCGGCCAGGAGCGCCGCGCCGTCACCGGACCCGCAGCCGACATCGAGGACGGCTCGGCCCCGCGTCATGTGGGACGCCCACCGATAGGCCGCGCCCAGCTCGACGCTCAGTCGATCGACGACCCCGCTTGCGGATGAAGCGACGCGCTCATGCGGCGCCGCCGCGTCGGCGCTTCCCAAGGCTCTCACCCGCGAGGACGATACACCCCGCTATGCTCGGTTCCCGTCATTGCCGCTGCATCCGCGGTGGTCGCCGAGGCCGACGCTTCGCTCACTTCACGGCGACGACGACGTCCTGCCCCATGGCGCCCCGGCGCTTCTCGCGGCCGCACCAGTGTCCGTAGCGGACCTCGGCTACGTGCAGCCCGGCGTCCTCGTGGAGCTCGCGGACGTCTTCTTCGTGCAGGGCGACGCGCGCCTCCGGCCGGTCCGGGTTCCGGGTCCGGTAGCGCCCGCCGTGGTGGTCGTCGAGGTCGCCGCTCAGCTCGAACCGGGCGCCACCCGCGGTGGACGGCGTCCTCAGCCCCTCGGCGATCAGCTCCTCCGTCTCCGGGTTGAGCAGGAAGAACGTCGCGAGCGCGCGGCCGCCAGGCCGCAACACGCGCGCGGTCTCTCGCAGGTAGTTCTCGACTTGAAAGGGGAGCATGTGGGTGTAGAGCGACATCGCGAAGGCCAGGTCGAATTCCCCGTCGCCGTAGGGAAACCGGTACGAGCTCGCGTCCCCCGTGGCGTTGGGGCTGTACTCGTCGTTGCGCACCTCCGCGAGCTGGAAGCGGAAGTTCGGATGACGGGTCGTGATCTGCTTCTGTGCCCAGTCGATCGCCTCCGGCATCACGTCGAAGCCGTGGTATGAGCCCGAGGCTGGGTCCAGGTAGCGGGTCAGATGGGCAGCGACAAGACCGGGTCCGCAGCCGATGTCGAGGACCTGCTCGTCCGGCCGCAGACCGCCCGCGTCAACGAGCACGTGGTCGAGAATCTTCCCGCCGACGCCTGGGAGCGGCGAAGGCAAGCCCCAGCGGCGCGGCGGCACCAGGGGATCGCGCCTACCCGTCACCTGGTCCCGAACGTCGAGGCCCGCCCGAATCGTCCAGCGCAGGCCGCGCCGCGCAGGCGGGCGGAGTCGCGAGACGACGCGAGCCTTCGCCGCTGCGCCGACCACCTCAGATGACGAGCGGCACCTGATCGTCCGGATACGCCGACGGAGCGAAGAACCACGTCTCGACTGCGTAGCGATCGGAGCTCATCGCGGGGTCGGATGCGGT
The DNA here is from genome assembly GCA_963760665.1 of uncultured Actinomycetes bacterium. Lineage (GTDB taxonomy): Bacteria > Actinomycetota > Thermoleophilia > Solirubrobacterales > 70-9 > AC-56. The sequence goes on along the minus strand of CAVXDS010000006.1, from coordinate 53,059 downwards.
GCGATGCAGGAACATGTGGTCGAAGAGCAGGGCATCGCCTGCCTCGAAAATGGGCCGAACGACTCCTGCGTCTCCCGCCACGGCCTCGACGACCGCCGGCGACACCGACCAATCGAAGTTGGCGCCGTCGGTGCCGGTCTCGACGATCTGCTCGAGCCGCAGCGGGACGACGTCCATGCCCGGTGCCACGTCGCCGCAGTGCGACAGGGTGAGCCAGACGTTGAGGCTGCGAATGCCCTCTCCCAGGAAGGCCCCGTCCTGGTGCCAGTCGGCCCCGCTGGTCTTGGGCGAGACCCTGCGTAGGACGCTCTTGTTCATCGAAAGCGCTGGTCGCTGGCCGAGGTAATCGGTAATCAGCTTCTGGACGCCGACTCGTTCGAAGGTGTCGAGGATGTCGAACATCAAGCGAGGCGAGTCGGCGGCCCAGATCGCGCCGCCTTCGCGGTTCCACTTGCGTCCGCCGCCCAGCCGGTAGCCCGGCCCCGGCTTGAAGGGCGCGTACCACCCTTCGCGATCCCTTCCGGCTTCCTTGTGCTCCAAGGCCGCGTCGCAGGCCTCGAAGGTCCGGTCGATGCCGTCGGCCAGCCGCGCCGCGGTGTCCGGGTCGACCAGTCCGGGAACGTGTACGCAGCCATAAGCCAGGATTGCGGCGCGGGCGCCCTCCGCCGTGAGCGCCTGCGGCGCGATCACGGGGAGCTGCTGCTCCAAAGCCAGGTCTTGAGCCGGGGCCGGGGTCGCCGGCTGCGGCGCCTCGTCCGTGGCGAGTGCGCCGAACGCCGCGTGACGCGCCGCGACGAGCTCGCGCTCGGTTTCGGTGTCGCGCCGCTCGCGATTGCTGCTGACAAGCTCGTCGATTCGCGCCAGGGCGTCCGGCGAGCCGTTCCCGCCGGGAGCGGCAGGCGACTTTGAGTCGGCGGCCTTGCGGGATCGAAAAAGGGCCATCCGCCGGCCAGGCTACCAGGGGCTAACCTCGCTCGCGAAGCGGATTCTCGCGAAACAACCGTAACCCGGCAGGTTCTGCGTTCACGCAACGCTGTCGCGTGTCGGCCGTGTAGGGTCACGGCCGGTGGGCGATCGAGGACCCCGGCACCGTCGAATGGCGACCTCGGCCGCTGACACCGGGCGCGAGCGCGGCGCAGACTGGACGCAGCCCGCGGGGCCGCCCCCTCCCATGGCGGGGCGCGAGGCTCCCCTCGGCCCGACGGTCGCCCTCGCCGTGGCCTTCGCGATCGGCCTCTTCGTCGTGGCGCTCGGCCTGGTGCTGATCCCGACCAGCCCGAAGCCCCTGCCCCCACCCCTCACGGACCAGGAGCAAAACGCCGAGAGCGCCCTCTACGTCGTCTGCTTCGGGCTCATCCTCCCGGCCGTCCTGATCGCGGTGCCCCGACTCGCGGACGCGGTGGCACGCGGCCCCAACGCCAGAGCATTGTCGGTGCTCAGCGCGATCGTCGTCTCGGCGCTGGCAGTGTCGATTCTGGTGCTCCGAGCTCTCCCGGGGGGCGGCAGCGTGGTCGAGGGCCTGGGCGTCGTCGGGGCCTGGTGGCTCGTCACGATCGCAACCTTTGCCCGCGCCACGCGGCCGCGTCCGTGGCCACGGCTGCTCGCGGTCGCCCACCTGGGGCGCTTCGCGTGGGCGTTGGCGGGGGCCCTCGTGCTCGGCACGCTCTTGGCCTTCACCACGCTCGGGTCGATCAGTGCCCTCCCCATCGCGCTCGGCGCAGTCGCCGTCCCCGCAACGCTGCTCGCGTACAGGCGGGGTGGGATCGGCTTGCCGCGCGTCACGCGTCGCTGGGGCGTGGCGATCGACGCCGCGATCATCTTCGTCTGCCTCCTGGCCGTTCCCGACCTGGTCATCTTCGGCGCCGACTCTGGATACGGGGTGTTCACCAATGTCGTGATCCAGTTCCACCACGACTTCTTCCTGGGACCGGTCAACGAGGTGCTGCACGGCAGCGCCGTGCTGGTGGACACGGCCTCGCAGTACGGGGTGGGCTCCCTCTACTTCCTGGCAGGCTGGTTCCAGATCGCGCCGATCGGGTACGGAACCCTGGGATTCCTGGACGGGAGCCTGTTCGCGCTCTTCTTTGCGACCGGCTACTGCGTGATGCGGGTCGCCGGCGCCTCCAGGCTGCTTGCGGCGGGGGCGCTCTTGCTCGCGGTGATCATCCTGATCTACAACCTCTCGTTCCACGTCGGGAGCCTGCCCCAGCACGGGCCGCTTCGGTTCGGGCTCCCGATGATCGTGATCCTGGCCGCGGCGGCCGAGGGACGCTGGCCCCGCCGCTCGGGCACCGCCCTCGCCGCCCAGCTTTTCGTGGTCGCCGTCTCGTCGATCTGGGCCCTCGAAGCGTTCGCCTACACCGCCGTCACGTTCGCAGCGATCGCATGCTTCCGGGCCTGGGCGCTCCCAGGCCCGGGGCGCGTGGCCTCCCTCGTGCGCATGGGGGCCCTCGCCGTGGCTGCCTGCGTGGCCGCTCAGGTTCTGTTCGCCGCTGCGACCCTGGTCGGCTCCGGCCACCTGCCCGATTGGGGCCACTACTTCGCCTACCTGAAGGAGTTCCTGTTCGGGCAGGTGGGCGACATCACCTACGACTACTCGCACTGGTCCGCAGGCCTTCCCGTGGGAGCCGCGTACCTCGCCTCCGCGGCGGCATTCGTGCTCGTGATACGCCGCCGACGCGACCTGGTCGACACCCAGCGGGCCGCTCTGCTCTCACTCTGCGGGATCACCGCGTACGGAATCGCTCTGTACACGTACTTCGTCAACAGGTCGGCCGATCACATCCTGCCCTATGTCTCGCTCCCGGCCCTGATGGCCGGCACCTTGTGGCTGAGCCTGTTGCTGCGCGGCGCATTGGCCGAATCCCGCTCGCTGCGCTTGGGGGGGCTGGCGTTCGCGTTGCCCCTGGCGGTACTCCTGGTGTCCGTTGCGTGGTCGTCGATACGTTCCGAGGCCTCGCGGACGGCGCTGGCTTACGCCCTTCCCGGAGGCAAGTCGCTTCACGGGGCGCTCCACCGCCTGTGGCACCCGCTGCCGATCAACCGGCGGGCGCCGGACGGCGAGGCCTTGCTCAACCGCTACATGCCGGGCCAGGACCGGGTTCCGATCATCGTTCAGTCGGACCTCGAGACCGAGATCCTGATTCGCAGTGGCCGCGCAAACGGGCTCGGCTTCAGCTATCCGACCGAGGACAGCTTCGTGGCGTCACAGAACCTGCCGCACATAGAGCGGGCGGTGGACGGCCTGCGGCCCGGCGATCGGCTGCTGATGCAGACAGCGGGCCTCAAGGCGCTCGCCGCTTTTCGAGCTCAGCCCTCGAGGGACCCGCTCGTCAACCCGTTGAACCTGAGGAAGTTGGCCCCGCTGCAGCAGTGGGCCCTGAGGCGAATCGGGCAACGGTTCGCAGTCAGGGTGATCCACCGTGACGACCAGGGATTCGTGGTGGTGACCCTGACGCCCCGTGGATGATCTAACGGCGAGCCGGGCGCGCCCCGAGGCGAGTCACGATCGGCGGTTCGTGACCCTCGATTGGCCACCTACCGCCTGAACTTGGAGGAGGGAAGGATGCCCCGGCGATGCAAGAGGAGGCGGAGGCCCGCCCAGAGCGTCTTCAGCCCGTAGACGACGCCGGTCCAGAACCCAACCGAGGAGGCGGCCTCAAAGTAGCGGCACCGTGCCGGGACCTCCTTGATCTCGAAGCCGAAGTGGGAGGCCTGCATCAGGAGCTCCGAGTCGAACGCGAAGTCGAGGGAGTTGCGAAGGAACGGAACCGTCAGCAGCAGGCGCCGGGAATACGCGCGGTAGCCGGTGTGGGCCTCCGAAAGCTGGGTGCCCATGATCCCGTTCTCGATCCTGGTGAGGAGGCGATTGGCGAGGTACTTCCAGCGCGGCATGCCCGCCTCGAGTGCCGCCCCGGGGACGAGCAGCCTGGAGCCGAGCACCATGTCGGCTTCGCCGGAGAGGATCGGTTCGATCATGCTGGGGATCAGCTCCGGCTCGTACTGGCCGTCGGGGTGAAGCATGACCACCACGTCCGCGTCGTGCTGGAGCGCCTCCAGGTAGCAGGTCTTCTGGTTGGCGCCGTACCCTGACTGGTGCGGGTGCCAGACGAGGAACAGCGGCAGCTCCCGTGCCAGGCCCACGGTCTCGTCGGTGGAGGAGTCGTCGACGAGGATCACCTCGTCCACCACGTCCTTCGGGATCGCTTCGAAGGTGTCCTGCAGGGTGGCTGGCCGCCTGCCGCGCGGGCATCACGACGATGATCTTGGGCCGGCCGCCCGCGTCAGCCACGACGCGCCTCGATGTAGACGGTCCCCGACCTCCTGAGCGCCACCTCGAGCGCCGCGGCGGCCGCAGCGAGCGGCAGGAGGAGCAGGCCGGCTGCAAGGGCAGCCGCCCGCCGGCTCGCGGAAAGGTTGCCGCTTCGAGCCTGCGGCCGCCGGAGTGCCTGGTACAGGCTCGGGTGGCCCGGAAGGATGCCGACCAGGCCATCCAGCCATCCGATCACGATCTGCCCAGCGCGGACGTGCGATACGCGCTCCACCTCGAAGCCGCAGGCGCCAAGCCGCGAGCGCAGGGCTCGCTCCGAGAGATGCACCAGGTGAAGTGGCGGGTCCAGATGCAGCCAGCGGTCGCCGAACAGCCGAGCCTGAAGGCTGTCCGCATTGGGCACCGCGATCACGGCGATCCCGCCCTGGCCGCAGCAGGCGGGCAGCTTCGCGAATCGCCCCGCCGGGATCCGGAAGGTGCTCGAGCGAGTGCCAGAAGACGACCGCGGCCCACTCTCCCTCCACTCGCTCGAGCGGATCGTCGCGCACGTCCTTGTGCCGGGAGTTGCGCTCCAAGCCGACCGCCTCGCGGCCGCGCCGGCGCAGCCCGTCGATCAGGACCGCCTCACCGGCGCCCACGTCGAGGACCGGCCCGGGCGGCGCGATCCGATCCAGGCGACCCGCCAACAGCGCGCGGGTTCGGCGCAGCAGCGGGTCGCCGATCAACGCGAAGCGGCCCGATTCGGGCCGGTACCAGGATCCGTAGGCCTGCTGCAGCTGCTCCTCGGAGGGCCAGGGATCCGTGGTAGCCGCGCCACACGCCCCGCACCGGGTTCGTCCCCGGAGCCGAACGGCGCTGCCGTCCAGAGGCGCCCCGCACCAGACGCAGTTCGCGACCCGAGACCGAGCGTCCTGGGTGACAGCCAAACCTATGCTCCGGTACGCACCTGGACGAGCGGAGTGCGGCACACCGCACAGACGTCGAGACATCCCTCGAGCTGGTCAGCGCTGAGCGCGAAGTCATCCACGGCGATCGCCTCGGCACGAGTGTCCACGTCCGGTCTGTATCGCCGCAAGAGGCGGTCATACAGCGACTGGCGGATCGCCCGCGGCACCACGCGGCGCAGCCGCAGGGGATCCAGGCGCAGCAGCCTGTCGAGCCTCTTGCGTTCTTCGGAGAAGAGCTCCATGTAATCGTCGGAGCCGACCAACCCCCGGATTTCGACCTTATCGAACGCCTGCGCGCAGAGATCGCGAAGCTCGTCGGGGTCGAACTCGACGTAGTGGTACGGGTCGATGATCTCGTCGGGTCGTCCCAAGGTGAGCCGGTTCGGCGTCACGAACACGGCGGCGCCATCGGGCTCCAGCACCCTCGCCGCCTCGGCGACCGCTCGCTCGGGATCGGGGACGTGCTCGATCGACTGGACCGCGATCACCGAGGAGAAGCTGGCGTCGTCGAACGGCAGCGCCCGCATGTCCGCCACCACCGTTTCACGATCCTGTCCCTCGAGGGCCTTCGGGTCGATGTCGACCCCCAGCGTCTCCCGCGGGGCGAGCCGGTGGAAGCTGTGCCCGACCCCACAGCCGAGATCGAGGACCCTTCCGGGGCCCAGGAACGGCTCGAAGAGAACGTAGGCGGCAACATGGCGCTGCCAGGTGGGGTTGAATCCGCCGGTCGGGCTGACGACCCGCTCGCCGGTGATCTTCACGGCATGAACCTCGGCACCACGGATGGGGAGATTAGCCAGGCCATCGAGGCCGCTCCGACGTCACGGATCCCATCGACGCGACCGTAACATCGGCCCGCGTCAGCGGGCGACCCGTCCAGGCAGCGCTCGTCGGTAGGATCGAGGGCCGAGCGACTACGGGAGGGACACAGGCAAGTATGTGGGGTGGCAAGCGAGTCTCGGTCGTGCTGATGACCTACGCAGAGCGCGACTCGATCCGACCCGTGATCGAGGGGTTCTTCGACACCGGGGTCGTCGACGAGGTACTGGTCGTGAACAACAACGCCCAGGCCGGGACCGAGGAGGAGATCGCCAAGACCAAAGCTCGCCAGGTGTTCGAGCCACGGCAGGGCTACGGTCACGCGACCAGAAGGGGCCTCCTCGAGGCGAGCGGCGACTTGATTGTGCTCGCGGAACCCGACGGCACTTTCGTGCCCGAGGACATCCGCAAGCTTCTCGTCTACAGCGAGGAATGCGACGCGGTGTTGGGAACGCGCACGACCCGCGAGTTGATCTGGCACGGTGCCAACATGGAGTGGCTCCTGCGCTGGGGCAACTGGGCAGTCGCCAAGTTCGTCGAGGTCCTCTTCAACACCAGCCATCTCAGCGACATGGGCTGCACCTACCGGCTGTTTCATCGAGAGGCGGCCCGCCGCGTCGCGAAGAACATGACCATCGGCGAGAGCCACGCCGGGGCCGAGATTTTGCTCCTCACGATCACCTCCGGCATGCGCTTCGTCGAGGTCCCGGTCAACTACCTGCCGCGCGTCGGCGTCTCCTCCGTCACAGGGGAGCCGCTCAAGGCCATCACCGTGGGCCTGCAGATGATCCTCCTCATCCTTCGGTTCAGACGACGCACCCCCAGAAGGATTCCTCGGGCGGCGGCGCTCGGCCTGGACCGGCCACCGACCAGCGAGGAGGCCCATGAGCGAGTCCAACTTTGACCGGATCGCCGGAATCTACGACGAATCGCTTCCGGCCCACGTAGTCGACCACTATCTCGAGAAACGGGCAAGGTTCGTGATCGAGCACTGCCCCAGGGGGTCGGCGCTCGACGTCGGCTGCGGAACGGGGGCGCTCGCGATGCGCCTGGCCGAAGCGGGGTACGAGCTGGCCGGGGTCGATCCATCGGAAGGGATGCTGCGCGTGCTGGAGGAGAGGACGTCATCGGTTCGCGCGGTCAAGGGATCGGGCTCGTCGCTTCCGTTCGGTGACGACAGCTTCGACCTCGTCCTCAGCGTGGCCGTCATGCATCACATCGCCGCGCCCGAGGACGTCCGGCGGACGCTGGCCGAGATGGTCAGGGTCGCAAGGCCCGGCGGCCGCGTCCTGGTCTGGGATCACAACCCGCGCAACCCCTATTGGCGGTTGCTGATGGCGCGCGTGCCCCAGGACACGGGTGAGGAGAGGTTGGTGGGCGTGCGTGAGCTGGTTCGAGACCTGGTGGATGCCGGCGCCAAGCCCCTGATGGTGACTCAACTGGGCATGGTCCCCGACTTCACTCCTCGCGCTCTGATTGCGGCCGCCGCAGCCGCGGAGAGGGCGGCGGAGGGGACCCCGCTGCTGCGCCGGCTGTGCGCCCATAACGTCGTCCTCGCGTCGAAGTGCTGATAGCGGACGTGTGACCAGCTCGACGCGGGCACCGCAGTCGCCCCAGGTCCCTAGCCCCCCTTACCTGCTCGCCTCTTCTCGTACATCTGCACCTCTATCGGCAGGATGCCGGGGTAGCTCCGGGTCACAACGTGGCGATAGCCGCGCGCGAGCTTCGCGGCCAGAACGCGGGCGACCTGAGAGTAAGCCGGTCGTCCGGGAACAAGCGGCACTCCCGTTCGGAGCGAAACCAGGAATACGCGTCTGCCGTTGGCTTCTTCGACCGTTCTGTCGACCTTTCCCAAGGGAAAAATCGGGTCGAAATACCCGAACGGGTGGTCTCGTTCCTGGGGCGCCCCAGCGCGGATTACAGGCAGGGACCGGTCGAGGGCGACGTCGAGACCGGCGAAAGGGCCGGGGCTCAGCACGGACGCGTCGATGACAACGTCTCGCGGGGAGGAATGGCTATCGACGAAAGCGGCCGCGGCCTTGTAGTCAGGACGCTGGTGTTTGGGCTCCAGCATCCTCGCTGCGCCGATGCCGAATCCGGCGACCAGGAGGACCACCGACGCGATGCGAAACGGGTATCGGCCCGCACTGACCAGGACGGCCAGGATGAGGGCGAAGGCAGGCCACGATACCGCCAGGTTTCGGGCCCCGAAGATATCGTTGCCCACGAGGCTCACCGCGGCCTCACCCACCGGGGCTGCGAGGGCCAGGGCCACGATCAAAGCCAGCCGGCGGTCCATCCGCGGGAACCAGACTGGCGGTCGCCGGCGCCAGCGAACCGCGATCGCCACAATTGCCAGCGCCACGCCAGCACCGATCAGGATCAAGCCGATCGTGCCGGGCATGGATCGCAACCCCACGAACTTGTACGGATAGCCGACTGACCAGCGCTCCAAGCTGATTTTGACGGTGTCGAGGTTGAAGGGATCCAGCGCTCCGAGAATCCTGGTCGTTGGCGAGTTGAGGTCGGCGATCAGCCCCGACAGCCACGGGAGGAACCCGACGATGGCCCCGGCGTTGGCGATCAGTGCAGGCCGTCGCGACTCCGGATGGGCCCACAGCACCCACACGAGCTGTGCCCCGAGGACGAAGACAGCCGTGTAATGGCTGTAGACCGCGAAGCAGGAGCTGGCGGCATAGAGCACCCACCAGCGAGCCCGGCGATCGTCGACTGCTAGGAGCATTGCCAGCGTGGACAGGAGGGCCAGCGAGATCATCAGCTCGTAGCCCCGCGCCTCGGTCGAGTAATAGATCATGAACGGGCTGAGCGCAGTTATCGCGCTCGCCAGCAACGCCGCGGGTCGCCCCACGGTGCGAACCCCCACTTGGTAGACGAGCGGGATGGCCGCGACCCCGGCGAGGATTGACGGGGCACGGAGCAGCTCGGGCGTGAGATCGATCCGCGTCGCCAGCCAGGCGAGGACGAAGTAAAGCGGCGGCGTGATCTCCGCATCCGTGTGCACGGTCGAGATCACGCCACCCAGGCCGTTCCCGGAGATGATCGAGTACGTGGACAGCTCGTCGGCGAACAGGCTGTCGTGCAGGACCACCAGCCGCAACCCGGCGCCGACCACCGTGATGGCGGCCACGATGGCCGCGGGGCGGACAGAGTGCCACCGGGCGGTCATCTGGTCGTTGGGTTCTTCATCAAGCTGCACGCTCGCGATGTCAGGGCCTGCCGGGCAGGCCGCAAACCGTAACGCGCCCGCGTGAAGCGATCTGGAGCCTCCACGGCACGTCTGCGCCGTCGGCGGGTATGCGCAGTTCGGCCCCCGCGCCGTTGCCGGCGAAAGGCGGCAACCGAGCGGCCGGAGGGTCCGCGAACCGACCCAGGGTGAACGTGGCGTCCCCAAGGTGAGCACCCCCGATCCAGGCGCCGCCTACGGGAAGCTCCAGCTCGGCAAGCGGTGGCGGCGGCGCCGCGGGCGCGCTCGGGGAGGGCGGGGTGGGAGGCCCGATGCCCTTGGCCGGGCGAAGCGTCACGCAGCCCCCGCGGGCGACGGAGGTCCCTCCCAGCGGTTTCTCCACTTGCGGGGAGCGTCCCCGCGCCGCCGGCGCCCGCGGTGCCGGCCTCAGCTCGAGCCCGAGTGCGCCGACCAGCGCTCTGTCGGCGGATGCACGCTCAACGGCCGGCGCTGTGGCGAGATCGCTCGGGGAGAGCCCGATCGGCCCGTACGCGCTCGCGGCGCTGAGGTAGTTGCCGGCGGTTGGAAGAAACGGGTGCGGCGTGTAGGTCGCCTTCAGGTGGTCGCGCTCGAGGTCGTACGCGCTGTACTCCCCCTTGAAGATCATCGAACTCGCGCGCATGCTCGAGCCGGCGTCATGAAGCTTCGCGACGTTCGACCACAGACCGAGCACCAGAACTCCGGTCGCGAAGGCGGCGACCACGGTTCGTGTCTGGGCGGTCCCTGCATTCCGCCAGGCCCCGGCCAGCTCAACCAGCATCCAAAGGAAGAGGACCGCCTCTGGGTAAAGGTAGCGAGGCGTATCAGGCACCCGAATGAACCCGCCCGGGGACGATCGCGTGGCCGCCACCAGCGTGATGAGACCGGCTACAGCGGCCCAGAACGTCGGTCGCAGCTGCCTCCATCGCAGCGCGACGCCGACGACGATCAGCGCCAGGAGCCCCGCGGATGCGATCTCGGCGAGCGAACTGTCATAGACCGGAGCCTGAAGGACGCCCGAGAGGCCTGAGACCGCTGCGGTGACCATCGTCCACGAGCCGCGCTCGAACGCGAGCACGTCCGAGATCTGGTGGGACGTGTTGGCGGTGCGCTGATAGAAGACGAGAAACCCCCCGACCAGCGCAGCAGGGATCAGGACCACCCAAGAGGTTGTCCACCGTCGAGGCGAGGGCCGGAATGCGACCATGACCGCGCCGGCGGCAAGGAACCCAAGTCCCGTCGGATGTGACGTGACCGACACGCAGAGGAGCACGGCCGCCAGAACGTCGCCGCGCGCGTCCCTGCGCTCCAGCGCGAGAATCGCGGCGAGGCCCGAGGCGATCGCAAACAGCGAGGGAATCCTCATTCCCGAGAGCAACTCCTCCCCGCCGGAACCGAAAAAGAGAAGGAGAATCGTCGGTGCGAGAGCGAGGAGGCTGCCGATCCGGCGGCGTGCGATCGAAAAGAAGAGGGCCGCGCAGACCAGGGACAGGATGATCGCGGCGAGGCGATAGGGAAGGTAGGCGCCGATGCCGAAGACCTCGAACATCGCCTTGTAGGCCACCATCGGCAGGGCGATCAGGTACAGGTTCGAGTGGAGGATCACGTGCCAGAGGTGGTTCTCGCTCAGGCGCTGGGCGTAGAAGAGATCGTCCCCCGCCATCACCTGCCCCCGCCCCCAGTAGATCAACACGCCGACGGCGACGACCATCGCCACGGCGAGAATCGCCAGCGCGACTGCCCGACCTCGGTCCTCGCCCCTTTCCGCAGGCACGGCGGCGGAGGCTATAGCCTCCCGCTGCGGGCGAGGAGCGCTCTGCCCACCCTGCGCGCAAGCCTCACATAGTCCTGAAGGTCGCCGCGTCGCGGCACGAGGGAGTCGCGCACCCTGGCTCCGCTTGTGCGGAAGAAGAGCACCGCCGAGAGCAGCGAGACCGCGACGTAGGAGCCGCACGACACGATGGCGGCGCCGGTGGGGCCGTGGTCGGGGATCACGAGCAGGTAGGCGACGAACGTGAGGGGAAAGCTGACCAGGCCGACCAGCAGCGCATGGTTCGCTGCTCCGCGGCCGGTGAACGCGGCCACCATGACCCGCGCTACGCCGAGCAGTGCCACTCCGGGAACCATGATCAGGCCAAGCTGGGGAATCCGTCCGAAACCTGAGCCCCAGACGAGCGGCGCAACCGCTAGAACCGGCAAGAGTCCGAGGGCAGTGAGCATGCAGACCAGAGCCGCGTGCCGCACAGCGGAGACGTTAGGTTCGCGCGTAGCGATCCGCGGTTCGGCCACGCTGGCGGCTTCGCGGCTCGCCGTCCGCGGCAGGACGACCGAGGCCAGGGGTTGGGACAGGATCCAGACCAGCGACGTGATCGAGATCGTGACCGCGTACACGCCGGTGTCGGCGGCGCCGTAGTAGGCGCTGAGGATGAACAGGTCGGGGCGAACATTGATGAACTGAAAGAGGTCGTTGACCCAGGCGCGCAGACCGAAGCCGCCGGCCGCCAGCACCCCTCGCTCCGGACCTCGACCGGCTGCCGGGGTTCGGGCGAATCGAAGCGCCCAGGCACCTGTCACGACGCCTCCGACGACGAAGCCTGCGGCGAAGCCGATGACGGTGCCGGTCGAGCCACCCACGAGAGCGCAGGCAGGGCAGATGACGAGCACCGCCAAGGGAGCACTCAGCGTGACCAGCGCGTACTGCTCGAAGCGCTCGCAGGCGAGCGGGACCGCCGGCAAGATCCACCACGTGAGCGTGAAGGGGAGCGCGCCCAGCAAGCTGGCGGCCATCAGCGGGCTGAAGTCGCTCATCGCTGAGTCGCGTAGCAGCCAATATGCCCCGAATCCGAGTGCGGCTCCCCCCAGCCCGAGGGCAATCGAAGCGCGCAGAGCGCCACGAACCGCGCTCCGCGGAGACCACTGCCCCGCGCCGACCCGAAACGTGACGCTTGTCCTCAACCCGATTCCGGCGACGAAAGCGGCGATCACGACCACTTGGGTGGAGAGCGCAACCAGGCCGGTGCCATCGGGCCCCTCGATGCGGGCGACGGCAATGCTATTCAGGCCCAGGGCGGCGGCGGAGACGATCAGCCCTGCCGAGGCGAGTAGCGCGCCAACGCCAAAGTCTCGCGCTGGTGCCCTCGGCACGGGCGCGGGCCGCTCGGCGACGCTCACGAACGGCTCAGGCTGCGCCGGGGCGCCGAACCCCGGTCGGAATCTCTGAAAGCGTTCCGAACGACCGAGAAGACAAGCTTCGCGGCGATCCCGGCATAGACGATGGCGCTGACGAGCATGCTTCGGGTTGTCGCGTAGTGCTTGCGGTAGAAGCGGAACATGCCGTAGTGGAAGGCGTAGTTCAGCTTCGGTGAGCGCACGGGACCGCTGGACCCGGCCTTGATGTGGATGACTGTCGCCGAGGGCTCGTACCAGGTGACCCAGCCCGCCTCGGCGAAGCGATAGCAGAGGTCGAGGTCCTCCATGTACATCCAGTAGCCCTCGTCGAACAGCCCGACCTGGTCGAGCGCCGAGCGACGGAACAGCATGAAGGCGCCGTTGATGGCATCGACGGGGCCCGACTCGACCTCCGGCGCGCGGTAGTCGGCGAGGATCCCGGACTCGCGCCGGAGACCAAGACCGGTGAAGTGCCCGAGCGCGCTCAGGGGAGTGGGGAAAGAGCGCTTGGCTGCGTAGTCGAACCTACCGCTCGGTAGCTCCAGCCGACAGCCGGAGATGCCGACCTCGGGGTCGCTCCTCCATCAGGTCCAGCAGCCGGTCCAGGGCGCCCGGCGTCACCCGGGTGTCGGGGTTGAGGCAGAGCACGTAGGGGGTGGCACCGCCCCGGATCACGAGGTTGCTCGCCGCCCCGAAGCCGATGTTCCTCGGCGCCACGATCAGGCCCACCTCGGGGAACTCGCGGCGGACCATCTCCGCCGTACCGTCGCCCGAGGCGTTGTCCACCACGCGCACGGTCATCCCGGCGCTCGGTGGATGGTCGCGAAGCGAGCCAAGGCAGTCCCGCAGCAGCTCCTCGCAGCGGTACGAGATGATCACCGCTTCAAGCAGGGGGTGCTCCGACACCGCCGTAAGGCTACCGCCCTGCCAGAAGCTTCCCGCCGCCTGGTCGGCGACGATGGGTACGCCTCTACCGAACACTGGCTAATGCTCCAGCACCAACCCGAGGAAGCGCTTGGTCCGCTCCTCTGCGGGGCTGTCCAGGATCTTCGCGGGCGGGCCCTCCTCGACGATCACCCCCTCGTCCATGAACACCACATGGTCCGCGACGTCGCGCGCGAAGCCCATCTCGTGGGTGACGACGACCATCGTCATCCCCTCGTCTGCGAGCTCCCGCATCACGTCGAGGACCTCCTTCACCAGCTCGGGGTCGAGCGCGCTCGTGACCTCGTCGAACAGCATCACCTTCGGGTCCATCGCCAGCGCCCGCGCGATCGCGACCCGCTGCTGCTGTCCGCCGGACAGGCGCGCCGGGTACTCGTCCATCTTGTCGACCAGGCCGACCCGGCTGAGCAGCGCCTGGGCCTTGCCCTCGGCCTCGTCCGACTTGCGTCGCAGGACCGTCTCCTGGGCGAGGCGCACGTTCTCGATCGCGGTCATGTGCGGGAAGAGGTTGAAGCGCTGGAAGACCATGCCGATCTTGGCGCGGTTGCGGACGATCTCCGACTCGCGCAGCTCGTGCAGCTTGTTGCCCACCTGCCGGTATCCCACCAGCTCTCCGTCGACCCACAGCCGTCCCCGGTCGATCTTCTCGAGGTGGTTGATGCAGCGAAGGAAGGTGGACTTCCCCGATCCCGATGGGCCGATCAGGCACATGACGCTGGCCGGGCGCCACCTCCAGGGAGATGCCCTTCAGCACCTCCAGGCGGCCGAACCGCTTGTGGACGCTTTCGGCCTTGACCATGTGTTCGCTCAACGATGGTCCTCCGGGAGCCTCGGCGGCTCAGGGGCCGGCTCGACCTCGGCGTGCCGTGGCCAGAGGCCGGCCCGCATCCGCTGCAGCAGGGTGGGCGCCGTCTCCCGCGTGCTGCCCCTGCCGAAGTACCGCTCCACGTAGTACTGGCCGATCGACAGGACCGAGGTCACCGCGAGGTACCAGATGCTGGCCACGATCAGCAGCTGGATCGTCTTGTAGTTCGTCGAGTAGATCAGCTGCGCCGAGTAGAGCAGGTCGGTCAAGGCGATGAAGGCGACGAGCGACGTCGTCTTCAGCATCGAGATCGTCTCGTTCCCCGTCGGCGGGATGATCACCCGCATCGCCTGGGGCAGGACGATGCGGCGCATCGTCTGCAGCCGCGTCAACCCCAGCGCGTGCGCCGCGTCGGTCTGCCCCTCGTCGACCGAGATGATCCCGGCGCGGACGATCTCCGACATGTAGGCGCCCTCGTTCAGCCCCAGCGCCAGCGTGCCGGCGACGAAGGGGGTGATCAGCGAGTTCGCGTCCAGGTGCACGAACGAGGGGCCGAACGGGATGCCGAGGCCGATCGACGGATAGAGAGCGGCGAAGTAGTACCAGAGCAGGATCTGCACCAGCACCGGCGTCCCGCGAAGGAGCCAGATGTAGATCCAGCTCGCGCCGCTCACCAGGGCGCTCTGCGACAGCCGCATCAGGGCCAGCACGACCCCGAGAGCGATCCCGATCGCCATCGACAGCACGGTGAGCTCGAGCGTCACCACGAGCCCGTCGAGGATCCTGCTCGAGAACAGGTAGTCGCCGACGACGTCCCACTCGAAGCGCGGGTTGGTCGCCACCGAGCGAGCCAGGGCGGCGACGAGGACGGCGATCACCGCGGCCGCGATCCAGCGGCCGGGATGGCGGACCGGAACCGCCTGGATCTCGCCAGGCGGCTCCGGTTGCGTCATCTCATGTGTCGCGCTGCCCGGGATCGGCCACGCCCTGATGGTGCGGCTAGCTGGCCGGCACGTTCGTCGGGTTGATCTCCGGGTTCGTGATCGTGCACGGGCAACCCGCGGCGCCCTTCTTGCACCAGACCCCAGTAGGAGAAGATCCGGTCGTAGGTGCCGTCCGCCATCACGGCCTTGAGGGCGGCGTGCACGGGCTTCGCCAGGCCGTTGTCCTTCGGCATCGCGATCCCGTAGAGCGCCGTGCCGTATTGCTTGCCGGTGAGCTTGAACTGGCCGTTCGACTGCTCGACCGCGTAGGCCGCGGGCGGCGAGTCCGCCATGACGACGTCGGCGCGACCGCTCGACAGGGCGAGGTTGGCGGCGTTCTGGTCGGGGAAGACCTGGACGGTTACCCCTGGATTGCCCGCCGCCTTGCACTTCTTGTCCTGCGCGGTCGCGTCCGCCGCCTGGGTGGTTCCGCGTTCCGCGGCGACCTTCTGGCCGCAGAGGTCGGCGAGCGACTGGATGTCCGGGCCCCCGTCGGCGTTGACGAAGAAGGATGTGCCGGCGATCGCGTAGCTGACGAAGTCGACCGTCTTCTCCCGCTCCTTGGTGATCGTGAAGGAGGACATCCCGAGGTCGTACTTGTTGGCAGCGAGGCCCGGGATGATGCTGTCGAAGGTGGCGTTCTTGACCTCGGCCTGGAGCCCCATCGCCTGGGCGATGGCCTTGGCGAGGTCGGCGTCCATCCCGATCACGGTCTTGCCGTCCTCCGCGATGAACTCGTTCGGCGCGTAGGTGGCGTCGGCGGCGACGCTGAGCGTGCCGCTCGACTTGATCGAGCTCGGCACCTGCGCCGCGACCTGCTTGTCGACGGGCGACGTTGATGTCCGGCGTCGCGGTCAGGACTCGCGCGCGGTGGTGGTGCTGCTCGCTGCTGCTCGACCCGCCGCAGCCGGCGGCGATTCCCACCGTCGCCACAGTTGCGACGAACGCGATCGCGACCCTCATCCGTGTGCCCCTGATCATCTCTCGGTCCTCTCTTCTTGGTCTGGGGTGGTCGTCTCGGAACATACTCCGTTCCTCACTACACTTCGCTAAAGCGATGCTGGACGAGACCCTCAACCGCCCCTGCGGCGGCCGCTACGGGAGCGTCCTCGAGGCGGTCGGGCAACACGCCGCTGGTCGAGCTGCCGCGGATCTCGCCGACCCCGGAGTGCGGATCTTCGCCAAGCTCGAGGGCCGCAACCCGACCGGCTCGGTCAAGGACCGGGTCGCCAAGGCGATGATCGAGGGGGCCGAGGCCGAGGGCGCGATCGAGCCCGGCCAGACGATCCTCGAGCCGACCTCGGGCAACACCGGCATCTCCCTGGCGATGATCTGCCGGCGCAAGGGCTATCCGCTGAAGGTGGTGATGCCCGACAACGTCACCGAGGAGCGGACCCAGCTGCTGCGCATGTACGGGGCCGAGATCGTCTACTCCGAGGGCGCCAAGGGTTCGAACGGCGCGGTCGAGCTGGCGCTGGAGATGGCCGGAAGCGACGCCTCCTACTACATGCCCTACCAGTACGGGAACCAGGCCAACCCGCGCGCCCACTACGAGGGCACCGCGCCCGAGATCCTCGAGGAGCTCGACCAGGTGGCCGCGTTCGTCGGCGGGCTCGGGCACGGGCGGCACCCTGATGGGCGTCGGACGGCGGCTCAAGGAGCACGACCCGGAGACCAAGATCGTCGCCGCCGAGCCGATGCAGGGCGAGCTGGTCCAGGGCCTTCGCTCGCTCGACGACGGGTTCATCCCGCCGATCATCGATCTCTCGGTGCTCGACCGGAAGATCATGGTCTCGAACCGCGACGCGATCGTGTGGACCCAGCGCCTGCTCCACGACGAGGGCATGTTCGCCGGCGTCTCGACCGGGGCGATCGCGGCGATCGCGGTCCGGATCGCCGCGGAGCTCGATGAGGGCAACGTCGTCTTCATCGCTCCCGACGACGGCTGGAAGTACCTGTCGTCGGGCGTCTACACGAAGCCGGTCGAGGAGCTCGAGGACATCGACTCCACCGTTTGGTGGTAGCGGCGAGCCGGCGTGCCCGCGTTCAGCACCGAGGGGATCGACCACGTTGCGCTGGCGGTCGCCGACCTCGACCGCTCCGAAGCCTTTTACCACGAGGTGCTCGGCCTCGAGCGGGTTTACGAGCAGTGGGACCCGCCGCGAGTGCTCGCCTCGGGCGGCAGCGGCGTGGCGCTGTTCCCTGCCGAAGGCGAGTATGGCGGGGCCTCTCCGGCCCACATCCTCCACATCGCGCTCCGGGTCGATCGGGCCAACTTCGAGGCCGCCCAGACCGCGCTCTCGGAGGCCGGCATCGAGTTCCGCTTCTCAGACCACGCCCTCGCGCACTCGATCTACTTCGAGGACCCCGACGGCTACCGCCTCGAGCTGACGACCTACGCTGTGTGAGCCATCGAGGTGATGACGAGACCCGGCCCTCTCACCCCCGTCGCAGGTAGCCGCCGGGGTTCAGCGTCATCAGGAACTTCTCGCACTTGTGATCGACGGTAAACGCGTCGGTCTCTGCGAGGAACTCGTCTAGCGCACCGAGCGGGTCCGCGCCCGGTTCCCATTCCTCCACACTGGCCACGGTGTCCTCCACGATCAGATAGCAGCCGTCACTGACGAGCGGCGCGTAGGCTCGGAGCTCGGCGAGGACGTGCTCCTTGGAGTGGTCGGAGTCGAGGATCACCATTACAGTCTCGTTGGGCGCGATCAGGCTTCGAATCCGCGCCACCACCTGATCGTCCACGGATGAGCCGGTGAGGTAGGTGAGCCGCGGATGCGACGGGCGTCCGTCACGCTCCTCGATATCGACCGTGATGACGCGGCCCACACCACCCAGGAGGTCGCAGATCGAGGCGAGGTACAGGGCGCTCCCGCCATGCCACGTTCCTGTCTCCACGATCACATCCGGCCGTGTCCTCGACAGGATCTCTTGGTAGACCCAGAGGTCCAGCGGGTTCTTGACGATCTGCGTCCCCAGCCAGGTCGTCCAGATCCAGACCCCGCTTTCGTGGTAACGCTCGCGAAACGCGCGGACGACTGCTTCCTCGGTGTTCTTCTGCGACATCCCCCCGGACAGTATCTTCCGCATCCCGTCCAGGAGTGCAAAGCGGGGGTGCCTGGGCCGCGACGCGCGCCTCCGCAGGTCGCGGTAGCGTCGGCGCGATGACCACCACGGGGGTCGACGCCGGCGCGGTCGCGCGCGCAACAGAGCGAGTGCGAGAGCTCGCGACCGGCTACGAGCCACCCCGCTTCGCCCACGTTCCCGACCCGGACGCGGCGCTGTTCCTCTGCGCGGTCGACCACAGGACCGGTTACCGGGGCCGTTATCTGGTCGGAGGGCGCGGGCCCTTCGAGGGAAGCGCGCTCATGTGGGCGGTTGGGATCCAGGCGTCGGAACGCCGACGCGGTCTGCTGACCGCGGGCGCGCTACGCGACGTGAGCGCCGAGCGCATCGGCCAGCTCTTTCGGATCGGCGGGGAGACCGTCGCGGAGCCCGAGCGCCGCGCCGAGCTGTGGAGTGACCTTGCCGCCGGGCTGGAGCACGACCACGGAGGCGAGGCCCACGCCCTGCTCCGCGCCGCCGGGGGGCGGCTGGGCGGCCCGGCCGGGCTGCTCGGTCTCCTGGCGCGCTACGAGGCGTACGCGCGATCCGTTGCGCAAGAAGTCGCTCTTGTTCGCCAAGATCTGCGACCCGTCGCGGCTGGTTCGAGGCGGCCGATCCCGAGAGCTGGGAGGTATGTGTCGACAACGTGCTGATGCGCTTAGCGCTTCGCGCGGGCCTGGTCGCTCCCGGATCCCTCGCTGAGGTGAGAGCGGGGACGCTTGCGGTGCTCAAGGAGGTCGCCACCAGCTCCGGGGTTTCTCCGCCGGTGCTGGACGATCTTCTCTGGGAGCGCGGTCGCGACGATCCCGACCTGCTCGGCACCGAGGGCGGAAACCTCACGGAGCCGCCCCGCGACCCGTCGTCGAGCTGGTATTGAAGAGGCGGGCGATCCTCAGGCCGTGCCTGGCGGGGGTCTGTGGCGGATCTCAGTGATGCATCGCGTTCATCGCGCGGCGCAACTGCTTGGCGCTCAGCGCGTGAGGCGGCACCGGGAAGGCCCGGTAGCTGAATCCGCTCAGGAGGTCGAGCTTGAAGAGCCGGTGGCCGTCGGCGTCGTAGGCGCCCACGAACGGGATCCCGCCCCAGCCGATGAGCCAATCATCGGACGGGAGCCGTCGGGCCGATCCGCAGCAGATCGATGAGCTCGCCTCCGGATCCGAGATCGACTGGACGAGCCGGGCCGTGCCGGCCTGCTCGTCGATGCGGTAGCGCACCGCCCTGGGCGCCTTGCCGAGGTCCGTGAAGTTGTCGTGGACCGTGATCGTGCCGTCCGGGTCTTGGCGAGCATCGTGGGCGGCACCGAGCGGGTAGGCGCCGTCGGGGTCGTTCAGGACCTTGAGGCTCTTTGGGGTGTGCGTGCCGCCCAGCTTCCAGACGATCTCGCCCGTCTGGCGATTGATCTCGTAGATGGCGTCGAGGTGGCGGAAGGACAGCAGGATACGGTTACCGTGGCGCTCCACCGAGTTCCAGTGCTGGATGTCGTACGGCTGCGTCCCTCTCTGGAGGATCGAGTCCCACCACCTCTGGGGGGTCTGGCCGAGGCCGATGTGGTTGAAGGAATTCCACTTCCACACCAGCTGGCCGCCCGGGGTCACCTCCTGGATCTGGAACACGGTCACCGTCGCGTCGGAGGATCCTCCGAAGCTGCTGGTGTCCACGTGCTGCTTCTGCACCTGGGCACCGAACAGGTAGTTCCCGTTAGGCAGGAGCAGCAGGTCGTGGATGTCCGCGACCGGTCCGCCGATTGCCTGGATGGTGTGAACGAGACGTCCGCGGAGCGTACGGATCTCGTAGTCGCCGAGCTGGAAAGTGATCTCGTCGACCGGATCGAAGGCGATCGTGCCATTGGGCAGCAGCTCGGCGTTGTCGGGCTCGCCGCTCGCCTTGTACCACCAGATCGGGTCGCCGTGGCGGTCGAAGATCGTTGCGTACTGGCCTTGCATCTGGACGATGAAGAAGCCAGGCCCGCCCGGGGCCGTGCGGGTGAACTCATACTGCGGGAAGTCCGAGGGCAGGCAGCGCAGGTGAAAGCGCCGGTACGACGGATGACCAGGACGGTGGAAGGCGACTCTGAGTGCCTGACCGGCGTCCAGCGAGCGACCGGCGACGAAGCTCGCCGCGCGGAATGGCCCCGATCCAACCTTGCCGAGCCAGTCCCCGGGGGTCTTCACGTGGACTTTCACGTCTCCGCTGCAGCGGACGGCGTAGTCACGGATGCCCCAGGCGAACGCCGGGTCGAGCTGGGGTTGGGTCGAGAACGACGGGCGTGCGGGCGCTCGCCGGTGTTGTGCGGCCTCGGCCGAGGCGGCACCGGCTCCCGCGAGAAGTAGGCAGGCGAGGGCGGCCCATCCCGTCGGGCGGCCCAGCCCTGCGGTGAGCGATCTGGAGCTCATCGAGTCGTCCTCCCCTCGTTCCGTGGGGGCGACTCTATCCGACGAGAGGCAGCGGGCGTTCCCGAGAGCTGGGAGGTGTGTGTTGACAACGTGCTGATGCGCCTCGGCTTCGCGCGAAGCTGGTCGCCCCGGATCCCTCGCTGAGCTGAGAGCGGGGACGCGGGCGGTGCTCAAGGAAGTCGCCACCAGCTCCGGGGTTCCTCCGCCGGCGCTGGACGATCTTCTCTGGGAGCGCGGTCGCGACGATCCAGACGAGCTCGGTACCGAGGGGGGAGACCTCACGGAGCCGCCCCGCGACCCGTCGTCGAGCTGGTATTAAGAAACGGGCGATCCTCAGGCGGTGCACGGCGCGATCTGGTGGGCCTCAGGGATGCATGGTGTCCATCGCGCTGCGCAGCTGCTCGGCGGTGAGCGCGTGGCTCGGCACCGGGAACGCCCGGTAGCTGAATGAGCTCAGGTCGAGCTTGAAGAGCCGCGTGCCGTCGGGGCCGTAGGCGCCCACGAACGGGATCCCGCCCCAGCCGATGAGCCAATCACCGGACGGGAGCATTCGAGCCGATCCGCAGCAGATCGATGAGCTCGCCTCCGGATCCGAGATCGACTGGACGAGCCGGGCCGTGCCGGCCTTCTCGTCGATCCGGTAGCGCACCGCCCTGGGTGCTTTGTTCAGGCCCGTGAAGTTGTCGTGGACCGTGATCGTGCCGTCCGGGTTTTGGCGAGCATCGTGGTTGCCACCGAGCGGGTAGGAGCCGTCGGGGTCGTTCAGGACCTTGAGGCTCTTCGACGTGTGCGTGCCGCCCAGCTTCCAGACGATCGCGCCCGTCTGGCGATTGATCTCGTAGACGGCGTCGAGGTGGCGGAACGACAGCAGGAGACGGTTACCGTCACGTTCCACCGAGTTCCAGTGCTGGATGTCGTACGGTTGTGTCCCTCCCTGGAGGATCGCGTCCCACCACCTCTGGGGCGTCTGGTCGAGGCCGATGTGGTTGAAGGAGTTCCACTTCCACACGAGCTTGCCGCCCGGGGTCACCTCCTGGATCTGGAACACGGTCACCGTCGCGTCGGAGGATCCTCCGAAGCTGCTGGTATCCACGTGCTGCTTCTGCACCTGGGCGCCGAACAGGTAGTTCCCGTTCGGCAGGAGCTGCAGGTCGTGGATGTCCGCGACCGGTCCGCCGATTGCCTGGATGGTGTGAACGAGACGTCCGCTGAGCGTGCGGATCTGGTAGTCGCCGGCCTGAAGAGCGATCGCGTTGACGGGATCGAAGGCGATCGTGCCGTCGCGCAGGAGCTCGGCGTTGTCGGGCTCGCCACTCGCCTTGTACCACCAGATCGGGTCGCCGTGGCTGTCGAAGATCGCTGCGTAGCGGGGCTGCATCTGGACCATGAAGAAGCCGGGCCCGCCTGGGGCCGTGCGGGTGAACTCATACTGCGGGAAGTCCGAAGGGAGGCAGCGCAGGTGAAATTGCGGGTACGACGGATTACCAGGACGATGGAAGGTGACTGTGAGTCCCTGACCAGCGTCCAGCGAGCGGCTGGTGACGAAGCTATCCGCGCGGAAGGGCGCCGAGCCAACCTTGCCGCGCCAGTCCCCGGGTGTGTTCACATGGACTTTCACGCCTCCGTTGCAGCGGACGGCGTAGTCGCGGATACCCCAGGTGAACGCCGGGTCGAGCTGAGGTTGGGTCGAGAACGATGGAAGTGCGGGCGCTTCCCGGGGCTTTGCGGCCTCGGCCGAAGCGGCGCCGGCCCCCGCGAGAAGTAGGCAGGCGAGGGCGGCCCATCGCATCGCGACGCCGAGCCCTGCGCTTCCCGATCTGGAGGTCATCGAGTCGTCCGCCCTCGTTCCGTGGCCCGACTCTATCCCACTGAGAGGCACCGGGCGTTCCCTCCGTGTCGCGGGAGGGTTAACGGAGCTACCAGACGATCTCCGGCGGGTTCCTGGCCAGGAAGAAGAACCAGGCGAAGAGCGCCACCAGGGCGATCAGCATTCCGGCGTAGAGAAACAGCTCCAGCGGGCCGGTAAGGCTCCAGCGACGATCCTCGTAATCGTCTCCCGGGCGCAGCACGCCGGTCACCCGCAGGTACAGGCCGTTGAGCCAGAACAGCGTCGGGGTGAAGAAGGCCATGGCGAGTGGGATCAGCACCAGGCTGAGCAGGAAGTGCCCGTTCCAGGAGTCCGTCACCTTGGAGAAGAGCCACAGGCCGGCGACCGGGATGCCGAGCCAGAGCACCAGGCTTCCGGCGGCGAGCAGGAGGAGCAGGAAGCCGGCGGCCAGCCGGTCGCGAGCCCGTAGTGGCGCAGATGCGGGCATGGCTTCCGATCGTGCGCTCAACTCACCCCCCGATTGGCGCCCTAGGGTTGGCGCCCCAAAAGACGAGCGTTCCCAACATCCCGATGACGTGCACCAAGACGATGTTGAGCACCATCGACTTCGCCGTCGCCGTACCGACGCCGACCGGTCCCCCCGACGCCGTGTAGCCGTAATAGCAGCCGACCAGCACGATCGCCGTGGCCATGAACATCGCCTTGATCAGGCTGAATAAGAGGTCGGGCGGGTTCTGGAACATCCAAAAGATCAAAAAGTAGCCGCCCGAGGAGACCTCGCCGATCTGCTTGACGACCGCCAGCCAGCTGGCGAAGTAGCCGACCCCGATCGCCGCCAAATACATGAACGGCAGGGTCATCCAGGCGCCGAGCAGGCGGGTGGCGGCCAAGAAGGTCATCGGCGGAACGCCCATCACCTCGAGCGCGTCGATCTCATCAGAGATCCGCATCGCGCCGAGCTCGGCGACGATCCCGGTGCCGACCTTGGCGGCCATCATGTAGCCGAAGGCATAGGGGATCACCTCGCGCAGGTCACACCAGGCGGCGAACACCCCGGCATAGGAGGGAGCGCCGACCGAGCGGTTGAAGTAGGCGCCCTCGATCCCGCACTGCAGGCCGAGAATGAACACGAGGCCCCAGATCACGATCGTCGAGCCCAAGATCAAGATCCCGGCCTGGCGAAGCGCCTCGCCGAAGAACTGCAGCACCCGGCCCGAGTAAACGAGGCCCATGGTGCGAGCGCAAAAGCGGGTGATCTCACCCAGCGAGGCGAGCCAGTCGCGCGGCAGCGCCAGCCAGCCGGACATCAGTCGCTCCGCGCCCCGACGGCGTGCCTGACCGAGCAGGTCGGGGACGCAGGCCGAGCGCGAAGCGAGCGTACGTCGCCGTACGTGAGCGAGGCGCTCGGCCGGACCCCGAGATGCGACGTGTCAGGCGCGTCGTCACTTGATCACCGAGATCTCGGGGTGGGTGGCGAGCAGGGTCTGGGTGAACACGTAGTTGAACGCGAACACCCCCAAGAAGGCGATCACGACCGCCTCGTTTACCGCCCTGCCCACCCCGGCGGCGCCCCCGGAGGCGTTCATGCCCTTGTAGGAGCAAACGATCGCGATGATCGCCCCGAACAGGGTGCACTTGAGGATCGAGCCCCAGAGGTCGGTGACCGAGGCGTTGTTGAGCAGGGTGGCGAAAAAGCCCCCCAGGGGGGCGCCGTAGGCGATCTCGGCGAAGATCCCGCCGGCGATCCCGAACAAAAGCGCGTAGATGTCGAGCAGCCCGGTGATCAGCATGAGGCTCAAGAACCGCGGCACGACCAGGTTTTTGATCGGATCGACGCCCAGGACCTGCAGGGCGTCGAGCTCCTCGCGGATCTTTCTGGCCCCCAGATCGGCGGTGATCGCCGTCCCCGCCACCCCGGCGACCACGACCGCGGTCACGAACGGGGCGAACTCCCTGACCGAGGCCAAGATGAAAAAGCCCCCCAGCCGGTCAAGGGCCCCGAACAGGGTCAAGAAGTTGGCCGCCTGAAGCCCCGGGGCGCCGAACCCGAAGGCGACCGTAGAGATCAGCATCGGAAACCAGCAAAGCTGCAGGGCGAAGATGAACTGGGAGATGAACTCGCCGCCGTAGGGGTAGGGGGGGCGCACCGTGGCGGTGATCGTCTTGCCGGTGAGGATCATCATGTTCCCCACCTGCTCGAACAGAGACTTGGCGGGAAGGAACGCCCTATCGGCAACGGTTCGGACCATGCGTACCTCCTCCGACGGCCGTCTCAGGCCGGGATCTGGTCCCCGCTTGGGGCCCGGTTAACGGACATCCAGACGACACCTTGACTCGCCACCAGTTCATCAGCGCCCCGACCGGTCCCCACCGCGGCTGCACGTCCCAGCTCGCGCAGCCGGGCTCGCCGAGCTCCTGCTTGGAGACCGTCTCCCACTTGTGGGCCGCCGGGTCGCTGACCATCTCCTCCACGCGGGAGCGGGCGCGGCGCTGCCGCTGGCCGCGGCGCTCCGCAGCCTCGCGGGCCTGCTTCAGCCGTTCCATCAAGTCGTCGCGGATCGCCTCCAGCTCCGCCATGTCGGCGACGTGCCCCTTGGGGCGGAGCAACGGGTGGGTTGGCTCGCCGCGCTTGCGGGCGTCTGCGGGATAGGAGGCAAGCTGGGCCTCGAGGCGCGCGATCTGGCGGCGCAGCTCGCGACGGCCGAGGCGCTCGTCGCCCTCGACTCCGGGAAGCTCGTTCGCCTGCTGGTCGACCTCGGGCCCCTCGCCCGAGAGGTCATCGAACAGGTCGCGGCTTGCGAGGGCCGGCACGCTGCCCGTGTAGATCGCCCGGGCCAGATCGCGAGGATCGACGCCGCTGGCGCGGGCGCTGTCGGCGACCTCGGCTGCCAGTCGCTCGAGCTCGGGCGAGGCCGGGGGGTCCGAAGAGACGAACGTGCCCCGGCCGTGGCGCGAGACGATCAGGCCGTCTTCCTCCAGGCGGCCGTAGACTGCGCGGGCGGTATTGACGTTGACGCCGGTGCCGCTGGCCAGCTCGCGGACTCCCGGAAGGCGGTCGCCGGGCCCCAGCTGCCCGCTGGCGATCAACACCCGCAGCCGCCAGGCGAGCTGGGAGCCGAGAGGCAGGTCGTCGGATCGGGCGAGATCCGGAGCCAGCTCGGGTGTTCGGGCGGGCGATTGTGCCATTGCGCTAGCACACTAGCACTCCCCGCCGGGGCAGTCAACCGGCGGGTTCAGGCACGCGCAGGCACGCTGCTAGCCTCACCGCGACCTTGAGGATCGCCAGACAGCTCGTCGATGAGATCGTCTCTCATGCCCGCGAGGAGGCCCCCAACGAGTGCTGCGGCATGGTCGCCGGCAGCGACGGCAGGGCGACGCGGGTCTACCGCGCCCGTAACGCGGAGGCGAGCCCGCTGCGGTACACGATCCACCCTCAGGACCAATTCCGGATCACGATGGAGATCGAGGAGCACGGCGAGCAGATCGCGGCGATCTATCACTCGCACACCTCGAGCCCGGCCACGCCCTCGCAGACGGACATCAATCTGGCCGAGAACTGGCCGGACCCGCTGTATGTGATCTGCTCGCTCGCCGAGCCGGAGGCCCCGAGCGTTCGCGGCTTCTGAGATCCGCCACGGGCGCGTCGAGGAGGTCGAGCTCGATGTCGCCTAAGCGATGAGCGCCGAGGTCCGCCCGCTCGCCTGCCCCCGCTGCGCGCGCAGGTATTCGCTCGACGAGCGCTTCTGCGCCGACTGCGAGATGCCGCTCGTCTACGTCGGACGGGGCGAGGAGCAGCCGATAACCGAGGCCCACGAGCGGGCGCGAAAGGTGAAGCCCCAGTACATCGGCGGGAGGCAGGTTCGCGTGGCCCGGGCCAGCAACCTCGCCGAGGCGGAGCTGATCCAGGGCATCCTGCTCGAGGAGGGCATTCCCAGTGTGCAGCGGCGAACGCGCGGCTTCGACGTGCCGGATTTCCTGGCCGCCGGACCGCGCGACATCCTGGTTCCCGAGGCTGGCGCCGAGGCGGCCCAGGAGCTGCTGGCCGACGTCCGGGGCGGCGCCCCCGAGGCCGCCGAGGCGGCCGGCGGCGAGCGGCCCCTGCGACTCGCGGCGGGACTGCTTGATCGCGCTGGCCGGCGCCGCGGGCCTGATCTGGGTCCTCTATCAGCTGGCGAGCTAGATGACCGCGAGTGGCGATTTAGTGGCGCTATGCGCCACTTTCTCGCCACCCGGCCCTGGAAGGTGCCAGCTAGACCGAGGGAAGCTCGTCCGGGAGCTCCAGGTCCGCGATCGCCTCGGAGCCCTCCAGGCGCCGGTCGCTCAGGCTGCGCAGGTAGTCGCGCCAAGCCCGCTCGATGTCGCGAAAGCGCGCGTCGAAGGCCAGCTCCAGGCTGGCGCGTGGGCCGTCGCGACGGAGGCGCGAGGCGAGCACGTCGCAGGCATCCGGGCCGCGCTCGCGCTCGAGCAGGCCGAAGATCGTGCCGCCGAGGATGATCGCGTCGCGAGCCGAGGGCGGGAACGCGGGCGCCCGCCGATCGCGAAGCCGCGTGCTGACGGCGGCGCGAAACAGCGGCACCTGGTCGGCGTAGTACTGGGCGGCTCCCTCGATCAACCAGGTCCATCGCAGGTAGCGAAGGAAGCGACGCGGCCCCCAGGGTGGCGGCAGGCGATCGTTGTTGGCGCCGACCACGATCTGAACGTAGAGGCGCTCGGCGGTGCCGCGCAGCGCGGCGAGCGAGTCCTCACCGGCGGCGCGGCGGTCGAGGTAGTCGTCGTTGAGGACGTGCAGCTCGCTGGCCATCGCCCACCCTGCCAGGTAGCGCCGTCCCGCCGACGCCGCCGCCAGGCGAGCGGCGGGGAGGAAGGGGTGGGCGGCGGCGAGCCACCCGGGCGTCGGATGCACGATCACGGTGATCCCGCCCGGCGCCTCGTCGAATCGCTCCTCGAGGCGCAGCCGCAGGTCCTCGAGCGCGTCCAGCGTGCGCTGTGCGGAGTCGCTGTCCTCGGCCTCGTGCCGAGCGACGAAGCTCAGCGACTCCGTCTCTATCCATGCCATCCGCCAGTCGAGGTTAGTTGACGCCCCTTCGAGTTTCCCGCCGACTGATCCGGACAGGGGGCGAAGTCCCGGTAATTGCGGGTTGTTGGCCCAGGGTCGGGCCCGGCCGCGACGGCGCTCGCCGGGATAGCGAGCGCCGTCGCGGCCATCAGCCCAAAGCAGCGAGCCGCCGCGCTATGCGCGGCGGCTCGGTAAATGTCAAGAGCGCCTCCTCCATGCTCCGGACGGTCAGCCGAATCTAGCGGCGGGTCGGCGCCGATGCGCCGGTTCCCCGGGGCGGGGCGCCCCCGGCTCGCCTGTCAGGCGCCCGTGCCGGCGCGATCCGCGCTCGTAGTCCAGCTCGGTGCGGAGGCCCAGGGCGGCCAGAGCGGCGCGCCCCTCCTCGATGCTGTCGGCATCGGCCACCGCGTGGGCCAGGGGAAGCGCCTCGGCGGGTGCGGCGACCGGGTCGAAGACGAAGGCCAACGCCCCCAGGGCTGACAGCTCGACGCGGCGGCGGCCGTGGCGGATGTAGGCGTCGCCCACCTCTCCGCGCGCACAGCGGACGACCTGCAGGCTGGCCTCGGTGGGCACGAGCGCCGTGGCGGCGTCCAGCTCGTCGGCGATCTGCGGCGTCACTCCCCAGGCGCCCAGCCAGGCTCCCGCCCGTGCCAGCTCGGCGACCCGCTCGAGAACCTCGGCGACGGTCAGCTCGCCGTCGCAGCCCGGCCCGACCACCGCCAGCAGCGGCTTGACCCGGCCGGCGATTCGCAGGGCGGCCGCGACCATCACCGCGTCGCACAACGGGCTCGCCAGGCCCGGCTCCCCGCCGCGGGCCAGCACGTCGCCGCCGACGTCGACGCAGACCAGCAGGTCGCAGCCCAGCTCGCCGGCGGCGCTCGCGATCCCCTCGGCGGCACCGGTCGTCCCGCCGCTCACGTCGATCAGCACCGTCTCACGAGCCGAGGTGGGCTGCCATCCGTGCCTCGGCGAACGGCACTCCCTCGGGCGTCGCGGTTTGGGGCCCCGCGAGCACGGCCGCATCGCCCAGTGCCCGACCACCGCGGATCTCGGCCATCGGGCGCGGTCCGGGATGCGGATCGATCGCGAATCGCTCCCAGGCGACGCCCCCGAGCGCGAAGGGCGTGCCCAGCGACTCGCACAGCCGGGCGACCGCGAGCGCCCCCACCACGTCGCCGCCGCCCCCGATACCGAGCACCAGGGCGCGCCGGGCTGCGCGGACAGCCGCCACGAAGTCGTTGGGGCCGTGGATCGTCAGGCGGGGACGGGCTCGGTGTCGCCGCAGATGTCGCGGATCTCGGCGGCGGCCCGCACGAACTCCTCGTCCGCCATCACGGGCGTGCCCTCGAAGGGGAGCTCACGGTCGATCTCCACCCAGGAGCGGCAGCCGTGGTACTCGTCCCGGACGCGCACCGTCACCGGCCGCGGGATCCGGTAGACCCGCAGCAACAGAACGTGGATCGGGTGGCGCGGCTTCCAGCTCAGCCGCTTGTGCGCGTAGTCCTGGGTCCAGACGTGGAACGGCGAGAGGCTGTCGACGATGCGTGGGTCCGACGTGTGGAAGTGGTCGGCGACCTCGGCCCAGGAGCGGATCCGCACTCGGTCGGGCTGCGGGATCCCGCCGTCCTGGAGCAGGGCGCGCGGCGGCGGCTCCTCGTCGGGCCAGACGCCCTCCTCGAGGGCGCGCCGCAGCTCGGGGTGGTGCGATTCGCGCACCAGGTCGTTGCGCTGGTGATCGAACGTCGGGTAGAGGAAGAACCGGTCGTGCTCGACCTCGAAGTGCTTGTTCTCCTCGCGGATTCCGCCCTTGCGCAGGGTGACCAGCTGCTCACCCTCGGCGAGGGCGCGCACCGTAACGGCCCATTCTTTGCATGCAATAGGCATTAGCGACTTGGTCGGATCGTGAAAAGCGAGCGTTCCGGAGCCGGTGTTGCCCAGTTTGGGCGCTTTTTGCCGGCTCGGGCGGAGCATTCTAAAGTAGGCGCGCGAAAACGCCAAATTTGTGCGTTATGTTGCGACCCCGGCCGGGAATCCGGTAAGTCGGCGGGCCGCGGGCCGCCGGAGCACGCGTGAGAGAATCGCCGCCGATGGGGGAGCAGGAAGCCTCGACCGGCGGTGACCCGGACCGATCGACCCGGCGAGCCGACGACGAGAAGCTGGTCGCCGCTCTGCGACGCGGCGACGAGGACGCCTTCAGGACGCTGGTCGACGAGCAGGGGCCATTCCTGATGCGGCTCGCGCTCATGCACGTGCCCAGCCGCGCGATCGCCGAGGAGGTGGTTCAGGACACCTGGCTTGCCGTCCTGAACGGGATCGATCGCTTCGAGGGCCGCTCCTCGCTGAGGACCTGGATCGCCAGCATCCTGCTCAACAAGGCGCGCACCCGGCGGCCAGCGCGAGCGGCGTGTGCTGCCGTTCTCGTTTCTACAGCGCCGGCGTGACGAGGGTCGCGACGAGCCGGCGGTCGACACCGACCGCTTCCAGTCGCTCCGCGATGCCCACCCCGGCCATTGGGCACGCCCGCCCGCCGAGTGGGGCTCTCCGGAGGAGCGCCTGAGCACGCAGGAAGCGCGCCAGGTGCTGCTGGAGACGATCGCGGAGCTCCCCATCCGCCAGCGCGAAGTGATCGCCCTGCGCGACATCAGCGGCTGGTCGGCCGAGGAGGCGCGCAACGCCCTGGGCCTCAGCGAGACCAACCAGCGAGTGCTCCTGCATCGGGCGCGATCCAAGGTCCGTGCGGCGCTGGAGCGCTATTTCGAGGCCGAGGACCTGGTGCGATGAGCGAAGTCGAAACGCCACAGATGACTTGCAAGGAGCTGGTCGAGGTGATCACCGAGTACCTCGAGGGCACCCTGCCCGCCGAGGACCGGGCCCGCTTCGAGCGCCACCTGGCCAAATGCGAGGGCTGCCATGCCTACCTCGACCAGATGCGCGAGACGATCCGCGCCCTCGGCCACCTGCCGCCCGAGTCGCTTTCGCCGGAGGCCGAGCGCGCGCTCCTGGAGGCCTTTCGAGGCTGGCGCGACGGCGCCTAGTCGGCCGCGATTGGCGACTTACTCGCGGTATGCGCCACTAAATCGCCAATCGCCGCTCGCCTGCGGTCCGCAGCCCGTACCGCCGCCGCCGCCCGGCGTCTCGATCCGCAGGCGATCGCCGGGGCCAAGCTCCCCGGCCGCCTTCGAGGGCAGGGGCTCGCCGTTCAGCAGGCTGCGGCCGGGTTGGCCGTCGGCGCCGCCATCGCGCCCTCGGGGGGCGTGGCGGCGGCGCTCGGCGATCAGGGTGAAGCTGATCGGGGCCAGGGCTTCGAGCTCGCGCACGATCCCCTCGCCGCCGCGGTGGCGCCCGGCGCCACCGCTGCCCCTGCGAAGGGACAGCTCGCGCACCCGAAGCGGGAACTCCGTCTCCAGCGCCTCGACCGGGGTGTTGAGCGTGTTCGACATGGCCACGTGGACGGCGCTGGGCCCGTCGCCGTCCGGGCAGGCGCCCTGTCCGCCGCCGAGCGTCTCGTAGTAGGTGAAGTGCTTGCCGGCCAGAGTCAGGTTGTTCATCGTCCCCTGGCCCTGGGCGGGCGCCGGAGTGGCCCCGGCGAGCGCATCGATCACCAGGTCGGCCACCCGGCTGGACGTCTCGACGTTGCCGGCGGCCACCGCGGCGGGCGGTCGCGCATTGAGCAGGCAGCCCTCCGGAGCGATCACCTCCACCGGCCGGAAGGCGCCGGCCGAGGGCGGCGCGTCGGGGTCGGTGAGCACCCGGACGGCGAAGAAGGCGGCGGACTTGGTGACCGGCAGGGGGCAGTTGAGGTTGCCCTCGACCTGGGGGTCGGTGCCGGTGAAGTCGAGCGTCAGGCGCTCACCGTCGATCGTCGCGGTGACCCGCAGCCGGATGTCGCGCGGCTGGCCGCCGGCGTCGTCCTCCAGCAGGTCCTCGGCCTCGTGGGTGCCGTCGGGCAGCTCGGCCAGCGCGGCGCGGGTGCGGCGCTCGGCGTAGTCGAGGATCTCCGCCATCCCGCGGCGAAGCACCTCGGGCCCGTGCCGGCCGGCCAGCTCGAGCAGGCGACGCTCGCCGGTCAGGTTGGCGGCCCGCTGCGCCCGCAGGTCGGCGAGGCGCTGCCGCGGGTTGCGCATCTCGGCGGCCAGGCCCGCCAGCCGGTCGTCGTCGGCGCGGGTGGGCGGGATCACCACCCCCTCGTCCTCCAGCAGGGTGGAGTCGACCGGCATCCCCGCGGGCGTCGGCCCACCGACGTCCGCGTGATGGGCCCGGCTGGCGGCGAAGCCCAGCAGCTCATCGTCGCTGAAGACGGGTGAGATCAGCGTGATGTCGGGCAGGTGGGTGCCTCCCCGGTAGGGGTCGTTGAGGATCCAGACGTCGCCGGGCCGCTGCTGCTCGCCGAGCACCGCGGCGACCGCGTCGGGCATCGAGCCGAGGTGGACGGGGATGTGCTCGGCCTGCATCACAAGCTCCCCGCGGGCGTCGAACAGCGCCGTCGAGCAGTCGTGGCGCTCCTTGATGTTGGCCGAGTGGGCGGCCCGCACCAGCACCGCTCCCATCTCCTCGCAGGCGGCGCGAAGGGCGCCGACCAGAACCTGGAGCGTGACGGGATCGATCCCGCTCATCGCTCGCGCACCGCCACGATCGTGCCCCACCCGTCCACCTCGGCGCGCCAGCCCGGCGGCAGGACCAGGGTCGCCTCCGGCAGCTCGAAAACGCACGGCCCCGCGGCCGCGGTTCCCGCCTCGGGCTCGCCGCGAAGCACCTCGGTCTCCATCCACACGCCGCCGAAGCGCGCCTGTCGCGCGCCGCGCTCCAGGTGACCGGCCGGCGCGGCCTCGGGCTCCGGCGCCGGCGCGGGGACGACCAGCGCCAGACGGACGTTGACCAGCTCGATCTCGGCGTCGGGGTCGCGGTAGCCGTACCGGCGCTCGTGCTCGGCGGCGAATCGCTCCGCCAGGTCGGCGGGATCGGGGCGCGGAGGCCCCGCAATGGCCAGCTCGAAGGCCTGGCCGCGGTAGCGGAGCTCGTAGGCGGCCTCGGGCTCGGCCTCCTCGAGCCCCGCCCCGATCGATTCCCGCAGCCCCTCGACCTCGGCGGCGATCCGCTCCCCGGTCAGCTCGTCCCCGGCCAGCAGCACGGTCTTCGCCGTGTCGCGGCGCCGCTCGGAGGCGATCAGGCCGAGCGCCGAGAGGACGCCGCTGGCCCGGGGGCACAGCACCCGGCCCATCCCCAGCTCGTCGGCGAGCGCCGCGGCGTGCATCGGCCCGGCGCCGCCGAACGGCATCAGGGCGAAGCGACGCGGGTCGATCCCACGCTCGACGGTGACCACGCGAAGCGCTCGAACCATCTCCTGGTCGGCGACCCGGACGATCCCCTCGGCCGTCTCCAGCCCGCCGAGATCGAGCGACGCTCCCAGCCGTTCGATCGCATCACGCGCCGCATCGACGTCGAGCTCCACGCCTCCGGCGAGGGTCGAGGCGGCGTCCAGGTAGCCGAGCAGCAGGTTCGCGTCGGTGACCGTCGGCTCCGTGCCGCCGTGGCCGTAGCAGGCCGGCCCGGGGTCGGCTCCGGCCGACTGCGGGCCGGCGCGAAGCGCGCCGCCGGCGTCGAGCCAGCCGATCGAGCCGCCCCCCGCGCCCACCGTGTGGACGTCGACCATCGGCAGCTGGATCACCCGGCCGCCGATCCGGCGCGAGTCGGTGCGCCGCACCCGGCCCTCCTCGACCACGCAGACGTCGCATGACGTTCCTCCCATGTCGAGCCCGACCGCGTTCCCGTCTCCCGAGAGGGTCGCCAACAGGCTCGCGCCGACCGCGCCGCCCGCCGGGCCCGAGAGCACGCTCCATGCTCCTGCCCGAGCGGCCTCCGAGGCCGGCGCGACCCCGCCGGAGGACCTCATGACCATCGGTTCCGGCAGTCCGTGCTCGGCTACCCGCCGAGGCAAGGCGCCCGAGGTAGCGGCCCAGCAGAGGAGACAGGTAGGCGTCGATCACGGTGGTCGAGCAGCGCTCGTACTCGCGAAACTGCGGCAGCACCTCGTGCGAGGCCGAGACGTGCAGGCCGGGCAGCTCGGTGCGCAGCCGCTCGGCGATCGCCTGCTCGTGAGCGGGGTCGAGGTAGGAGAACAGCAGGCAGATGGCCACCGACTCGACCCCGCTGGCGCGCACGAAGCTCGCCACCCGGTCCAGCTCGGTGTCCGCGAGCGGGTCCAAGACGCCCTTCGGGCCCGGTGCGCTCCCGGGCGGCGAAGCGGAGCTCGTCGGGCACCAGCGCGCGGGGCTTGGGCGCGCACAGCCGGTAGAGGTGGGGGCGGTTCTGGCGAGCTATGTCGAGCACGTCGCCGAAGCCCTCGGTGGCGACCAGTGCCGTGCGTGCGCCGCGCTCCTCGAGCAGGGCGTTGGTGCCCACGGTCATCCCGTGGGCGAAGGCCTCGACCTGGCCGGGAGTGGCGCCGGCCCGCTCCAGGGCCGCCTCGACCGCGGCGAGCACACCCTGCGACTGGTCGTCCGGTGTGGTCGGCGCCTTCGCCGTGTGCAGCCCGCGCCCGTCGAACAGCACGGCGTCGGTGAACGTCCCGCCAACGTCGACTCCCAGCAGCATGGGCGGAACCTACTGCCCCGTCTTCGGGCACGGGGCGGCCCCGGCCGTCGGCCGGGGCCGGCCCGTGCTCGCTGTCGCGGTTAGGCGGCTGCCAGCCGCTGGAGCTCGCCGTTGAGCGTCTCGAGCGGCAGCTCGACTCCCTCGAACGTCTCTTCCAGGTGCTTGTGCGACGGGCAGTAGTCCCTGCCCGGCAGTGGCCGGCGCTGACACGGTGTGCCCTTGCGCGTATGCGCGTTGCACTCCGGCGGCCGTCCATCGAGCCCGACGCCTTCGGGCATGCGAGACAGGAATTCGAGCGCCAGGTTGATGTTGCGCTCGATCACCGTCCAGACGAACAGCTGGTCGCCCATCGCAAAGTGGGGCCGAACGTCGTTGAACAGCGTGCGAGCCGGCTTCGCGAAGTAGCGCCGGTCATACGTGAGGCGACGAATCGCCCCTTCGCAGGCCTCCAGCACCTTCTGCTTGTTGGCGCATCGGGTGGGGTCCCATTCGTCCTCGATCACCCTCGGCGACAACTCCCGGTAAATAGACCGCTGAAGCGGTACATCTCCTTCGTACCCCCTGTGGTTGTCCGTTCCACTAACGCCTCCCAGGTGCGTCGTTGCTGCTTTTTCCTGCTGAGAGGCGAGCGCGAGTATGGAGAGGTGCCGTTAAGCACAAAGCGCGTGAGATTGAGCGCATGTTAAGACGGGGTGCTTCCAGATCGGCCAGAGGCGGGGTTTCAGTTTCGACATCAGGGCAAATCTGCCAGCCACGGGCCGGCCGACCGGCGCGGCGCGGCGCGACCCTGCCGATGCTGAGTGTGAGCGATCCCTTACGAGATACGGTGCCGGCGGGTCCTGCCATGACCTGCGCCTTGCGCCGCTGCCCGAGAGCTCGAGGTCAGAAAGGGCAAGTACGATGACTCCAGATGCTGTCGTGGAAGGACGAGGAGCGGTTTGCCGTCGGCAACTCGACTTTCAGAATCCTCCCTGGAGAGGGCTGGTTCCTCCCTGGAGAGGGCTGGTTGGGCGGAGACGCGCTTGAAACGGGGGAAACCGATGTCCTCGTCCCCAAGCCGCGACCCTTGGTGGAGCTCTATGCGAGGTTGATCGAGGGCCTGCGACCAGAGTACGTCTTCGAGCTCGGCTTCTATCGAGGTGGCAGCACGGCATTGATCGCCGAGCTCGCTCGCCCCCGGCGCCTGGTGGCGATCGACCAGCGTCCCTCGCGGGTCGGGGCCGGGGCGGAGGCATACGCCTCAAGCAGAGGACTCGATGGTGTGGTTCGGACCTACGGTGATGTGGACCAGGCCGATCGCGACACGCTCGCCGAGATCGTCGAGCGGGAGTTCGAGGGCAACGCCCTCGACCTTGTGGTCGACGACTGCTCGCACCGGTACTCGGAAACCCGCGCGTCATTCAACGAGCTGTTTCCGCGCCTGCGCCCGGGCGGCCTGTTCCTGATCGAGGATTGGCCGTGGGCACATGCTCACCTAGGTGTAGAGCCGCTCGAAGGCCTCCGCCCTGATCAAGTGCCACTGACCCGGCTGGTCTTCGAGCTTGTACTCGCCCTCCCATCGGTGCCCGGCCTGATCGCCGACCTGATGATCGACCCCGTTGCAGTCGTGGTCAGGCGCGGCGACGCCACGGCGGATCCCGATGGTTTCGACATCGCGGCCTGTTCGAACCCCAGAGGCCGCGCGCTCCTAGCCCCTACCTAAGGTCCGGAGCACAGTGCAGCAACCCGTAGGACGCACGCGGCTGTTTGGCGCCTCCGGTTGAGGAGTATCAACTACGCTCCCAAAACGCCCGCGAACCGTTGAAAGGAAGCTTGTGCGCCACGCCATTGCTGTACCGATCATCATCGCCGCGCTAGCCGCATCGCTGATCGCCGGTTGCGGGGGCAGCAGCAGCTCCAGCAGCACCACGGCTTCGACCGCGACCAGCGCCGGCGCGCCGGTTTGCACGGACGATCTCCAACGTGCAGTCCGCAGCCAGCGATTTCAAGCAACTCGATCCGAGCACCGCCTCGGTGAAGCAGGTGCAGAAGGCGATTTACACCCTGGGCGTCAATGTGAAAGCCCTCTCGTCGTCAGCGTCTCAAGCCGCCGGCCAGGCGAAGTCGAGTCTCAAATCCGCAGCGAGCAGCTTCCAGTCAAAGCTGAAGTCGGCCGTGAATCAGCCGGTATCGCAGCAGCTGACCACGATCGGGACTGCGCTTGGCCAGCTGGAGAGCTCGCTCAGCCAGGCGAAGACCGAGCTCAATTGCAACCCGTGAGTCGAGCCGCAACCTGAGGTAAGCGCAGCTACGACCAGGGCTCGCGGCGCGCCTTGCCGCTGGGCCCGATCACGATGTGGACGCCGTCGAGCGCCGGGTCGCGAAGCGGGTGGTCGGTGCGCCGGTGGGGCCCGCGCGACTCGCGCCGGTCCAGGGCCGCGCGGGCGATCAGCCGGGCCAGCGGGTAGGGATCGTCGAGAAGCGGCTCGAGGGTCGCCGCGTCGCGTCGCGGGCCGGCCCGGCGCCAGATCGCCTCGCGCGTCGCCTGCATCGGTGGCTCAAAGCGCCATTCGGGCAGCGGCACCGAGGCGTCGAACGGTGGCGCCGATGCCGCGGCAGCCGCCGCTCGCGCCCCGAACACGAAGCACTCGGTGAGCGAGTTGGACGCCAGGCGGTTGGCGCCGTGGACTCCGCTGCAGGCGCATTCGCCGACCGCGAACAGGCCCGGGAGGGAGGTGCGCCCGTCCAGGTCGCAGACGATCCCGCCGATCAGATAATGGGCCGCGGGCGCCACGGGAACGGGCTCGCGCTCCGGCTCCAAGCCCGCCGCACGGCAGACGGCGAACACGTTGGGAAAGCGCTCGGCGGCGAGCGGGCGCAGGTCGAGCCTGACGTGATCCGCCCGGTCGGCTTCGATCCGGTCCAGGATCGCCTCCGTCACCTGGTCGCGCGGGGCCAGCTCATCGGTGAACCGCCGGCCCGAGGCATCGAGCAGCTGGGCGCCCTCGCCCCGCAGCGCCTCGGTCAGCAGGGTGCCGTCGTGCTCTGAGCCGGGAAGCGCCAGTGCGGTGGGGTGGAACTGGCAGAACTCCAGGTCGGCAAGGTCCGCGCCGGCGGCATGGGCCAGAACGGCGCCGGCGCCGATCGCGCCCCACGGGTTGGTCGTGCGCTGCCAAAGCGCCGCGCCGCCCCCGGTCGCCAGCACGGTTGCCCGGGCGGCGATCGCCCCGGCGTCCGTGACCAGTCCGCAGCACCGGCTGCCGTCGCTCCACAGGGCGACGGCCGAGGTCTCCTCGAGCACCTCGACCCGCGGCTGGGCGGCCACCAGCTCCGCCAGGCAACCGGTGATCGCCCGTCCCGTTTGGGCGCCGCCGGCGTGCACGATCCGGCGCGCTGAATGACCGCCCTCGAGGGCCAGGCCCAGCCCGCCCCCCGGCTCGGTGTCGAAGCGCACCCCCCGCCGGCGAAGCTCCTGCACCGCCGCCGGCGCCTCCCTGGTCAGCACCTCCACCGCCTCTGTCCGGCACAGCCCGCGACCGGCGTTCAGGGTGTCGTCGGCGTGGCGGGCAGGCGAATCGTCCGCGCGCCAGCGCCGCCGCCAGCCCGCCCTGGGCCCAGTAGCTGGCGCTCTCGGCCAGCGGCTTTCGCGACACGAGGCCGCACCGCCGCGCCCTGCTCGGCGGCGCGCAGCGCCACGTACAGGCCGGCCGCACCGCCGCCGACCACCGCGACGTCCGTCTCCGCCGCTCGCTCCACGCGCGGTTACCGTACTCGCCAACCGATGGGGCTCTACCTCGCGCATCCGTCCTCGTTCGAGCATGACACCGGGAGCCACCCCGAGAACGCGGCACGCCTGCGGGCGATCGAGGCGGCTCTCGACCAGGCGGCCTGGCCGGGGCTGGAGCGGGTCGAGGCTCCGGCGGCGACGCGCGAGCAGCTGCGGCGAGTTCATTCCGACGAGCACATTGACGCGATCGAGGCGATCAGCTCGCGCGGCGGCGGCCTGATCGACGTCGACACGGTGGCGAGCGAGCGCTCCTTCGAAGCGGCGCTTCACGCCGCGGGGGGCGCGGCGCATGCCGCCGAGCGGCTGCTGGCCGGCGACGATCACTTCGCCTTCTGCGGCCTGCGACCGCCGGGCCACCACGCCGAGGCCTCCCGCGCGATGGGCTTCTGCCTGTTCAACAACGTCGCGGTGGCCGCCACCCAGGCGCTCGCCGCGGGCACCGCCGAACGGGTGCTGATCCTGGACTGGGACGTCCACCACGGGAACGGCACAGAGGCGATCTTCGCCGGCTCCGATCGCGTGCTGTACGCGAGCATCCACCAGTGGCCGCTCTATCCGGGTACCGGCTCGGCGGACTACGTGGGGGAGGGGAAGGGGGAGGGGTACACGGTGAACCTCCCGGTGCCGCCGGGCTCGGGCTCAACCGAGTTCCTGTCGCTGGTCCAGCAC
Source organism: uncultured Actinomycetes bacterium (assembly GCA_963760665.1). GTDB lineage: Bacteria > Actinomycetota > Thermoleophilia > Solirubrobacterales > 70-9 > AC-56. The sequence continues at coordinate 14,485 of CAVXDS010000006.1, read as the reverse complement.
GTGGTCGCGCCGATAGCCGGCGCCTTTCGGCCGGACCTGGTTGCGATCTCCGCCGGATACGACGCCCACCGCGACGACCCGCTCGCCGACTGCCTGGTGGAGACCGCGGCCTATGCCGAGATGGCGGCGACGATGCGAGAGACGGCGGCCGAGCTGGGCGCTCCGCTGCTCGTCTGCCTCGAAGGCGGCTACGACCGAGCGGCCCTGGCGGCCTCCGTGCTGGCCACGATCGAGGCCCTCGGTGGCAGCCGGAAGGCCTCCGAGGCGCCGATCGAGCCCGCCCGCCCATACATCGAGCGCCAGCGTGAGCGCTGGCCGGTCGGGTAGGCCCCGGTTACGCCGGCGTGGGGACCGGCTCGCCGCGAGTGACGACCGGCTGCTCCTGTGGGGCCGCCGCCGCGGGCTGCAGAGCGAAGTAACCGAGCAGGCTCCAGGTCTCCTTGCGGCGCAGAAGAACCTTGCCCAGGTAGGCGCCCGGCACGATCTGCACGAGCTCGTCGAGGATGTCGCGGATCAGAAGGCGGGGATTCTCCTCGGAGTCGTAGTCGATCTTCAGCGTCTCGCGGTCCGAGTCCACCTTGCCGGGTCCCACGTAGGTGCGGAACCGAAATGCGGCGTAGCTGCCGTCGTCCAGTGGTTCCAGCCGGTATGAGGGGAACAGGACGCGGGCGACCGGACGGGCGCTCGCGACCAGCAGGTTGTCGCCGGTGGCGGTGGTGCCGTCGAAGCGCTTGCCCGTCCACGGCATCCAGGCCGACGCGACAGCTCGCAACCCGAGGTCGGCCGGCCGCGGGATCGTGGGAGTGACGAGGATGCCGCGGGTCGGGCCTTCGAGCGGCGGATCGGGCGGGACACCGAGTCGGAAGATGCGGTTGAGGCTGTCGTGCGCCTCGGTGGGCCGGCTTCCGGCCCGCGCGCCGGCCAGCCGGATCTGAGCCCAGGAGCTGCGACGGGCGAAGTCCGCATTCGCCTTGCTCAGCCCCTGGAGGGCCTCGACGTAACGCTCCACCTCCTCGGGCCGCGGTGTCAGGGGATCGGGCTCGAGGGCGGGAAGCTCCGTGAGGCGGGTCATCCACCTCTCACCCTACAGCGTCAGACGTTCCTTCAAATGGGCCAGAAGTGCCTCCGAAAAGCCGGGCATGCGGTTGAGTTGCTCGAGCGACTCGAAGCCGTCGGAATGCTCCCGGAAATTGATTACGCGCTTTGCCTGAATGCCGGACATCCCGAGCGCCCGTAGCTCGTCTTGGGTCGCGGTGGCGATGCTGAGGCGCTCCTCGCCGACGGGCTCAGCATCCTCCGCCGCCCCGCTCTCGGCCTCGGCCTCGACCTCGGCTCGCTCGGCCTCCGCCTCAGTGGGCTCAGCCTCCTCCTGCGCTTCGCTTTCGTTCTCGTCCGGGCTGTCGACGTCCGGAGCGCGGGCCCGCTTCGCCGCGCCGCTGGCGAGCGCGTCGATCTCGCCGAGGCGCCCCTCGACCGCCTGGTAGCGAAGCTCGCGCTCGCGCTCGCGCTCGCGATGCGCTTCCTGCTCGGCCTGCGCAGCGCGGCGCTCGGCAGCCGCCGCAGCGGCGTGGGCCTCGTCGAGCTGGCGGCGCGTGGCGGCCAGCTCGTCCTCGATCGCCACCTTCTCGCGCTCCAGGTTCTCTTCGCGAGCTCGATAGGCGTCCTTGCCCTCCTTCTCGGCGGCCCGTCGGGCGGTGGCGAGCTCCTTCTGCAGCCGCGACTCGGCATTGGCCTGCAGCTTCTGTCCCTGCTCGGCGAGCTGGCTCTCGGCCTGCGCGGCGGCATCCTGCTGCGCCGCGGCAACCGCCTCGCGGATCTGCTCGCGCGCCTTCAACCCGCCCTCGGAGCGCAGGGCCTCGGTCTGGCTGCGAAGCCAGGCGGAGGCGGCCGTCCTCACCTCGACCGCGGCGGTGGCTGCGACGCTCTCGGCGGCTCGCGCCTTCTCCTCGGCCTCCTGCACCTTGCGCTCGGCGGCGGCGAGCGCCTTGGCGCGCTGAGCGCGCTCGTTGTTCAGCTCTGTGGTCAGGTGCTCGATGCGTTCCTCCGCATGGCGGGTGGCCTCCGCGCCGGCAGTGGCGACGGCCTCGCTCTGGCTGAGCAATACATGGCTCTGTCATTCTACTCGACTTCGTACGTATTGCTAAGAGTAGCCCTCTGCGGTCTTGTCTCAGGAGATGGGCCCACGTAGCATCGGGAACACGAGAGGAACACTTCCGAACGCACGATCATCGACGAGACGACCAGCCACGTGACCGAATCCCGAGCACACCAGATCACGAGGATCATCCGGGAGCCAGCCCGACGATGTCGGTGCGGCCCGTGATGCCGTCGTCTCCTCGCCGCTGAACGCACGGACGGGAAGGTCCTCTCCCGGAGCGTACACACGTGCTGGGAGGCCCCATGGTCTACGTATTGGTCGCGATCGGTTGCCTGGTGGTCGGCGCGGTCGGAGGGTTCCTGTACCGCAAGACGGTCGCGGCGTCGAACGCTCAAAGCATCGAGGCCCAGGCCCAGAAGCGGATGCTCGAGGCGGAGCGTGAGGCTGACGCGACGACGAAGCGGGCGCTGCAGGAGGCCAAGGAGGAGATCGCCGGCATGCGCCGCGACCTGGACGAGGACGTCAGGTCCCGGCGCGAGGAGGTGATGCGGCTCGAACGCAGGATCACCGAGGCTGAGGCCGACCTCAAGCAGAAGTCAGCCCACGTCGGCGCCCGGTCCGCCGAATTGGATGAACGGGAGGAGAAGCTGACGTACGTCCGTTCGCAACTGGAGAAGGCGACGGAACTGCATCGGGCCCAGCTCGAGAGGATCGCGGGGCTCACGTCGGGAGAGGCCCGGGATCAACTGGTCGCCCAGGTTGTCGACGACGCCAAGAGGGCGGCGATGAGCCAGGTCCGCGAGATCGAGCAGCGGGCACGGGAAGAGGGCGAGGAGCGCGCCCGGAAGATCGTGACGATCGCGATCCAGCGCGTAGCGTCCGAGCAGACGGCGGAATCGACCGTGAGCGTCTTCGCGTTGCCTTCCGAAGATATGAAGGGCCGGATCATCGGACGTGAGGGCCGTAACATCCGGGCGTTCGAGGCGGCGACCGGCGTCAACCTGATCATCGACGACACCCCGGAGGCGGTGGTGTTGTCCTGCTTCGACCCGGTGCGCCGGGAAGCCGCGCGGATGACGCTCGAGAAACTCGTGGCCGACGGCAGGATCCATCCGGCCAGGATCGAGGAGATCCACGAGCGATCCCAGCGCGAGTTGGAGGAGCAGATCCGGCGAGCCGGTGAGGATGCCGTCGCCGAGGTGGGCATCACGGACATCCACCCCGAGATGATCAAGCTGCTGGGGCGGCTGCGGTTCCGGACTTCTTACGGGCAGAACGTCCTCAAACACCTGGTGGAATCCGCTTTCATCGCGGCCGCGCTCGCGGCGGAGATCGGGGTCGAGCCGGCCATCGCGAAGCGCGGCGCGTTCCTCCACGACATCGGCAAGGCGGTGACCCACGAGGTCGAGGGCTCCCACGCCATCATCGGGGCGGAGATCGCACGCAGGATGAAGGAAGACCCCGAGGTGGTCCACTGCATCGAGTCTCATCATGGCGAGGTGGAACAACACTCCATCCATGCCGTGCTCGCCCAGATCGCCGACGGGATGAGCGGTGGACGTCCAGGCGCGCGTCGCGAGTCACTGGAGACGTACGTGAAGCGCCTGGAGCGGCTGGAGGAGATCTGCACGGCGCATCCGGGCGTGGCAAAGACCTTCGCGATGCAGGCCGGCCGAGAGGTCCGCGTGATGGTTGAGCCCGAAGACGTAGACGACATGCAGGCGCAGGTCATCGCGAGGGATATCGCGAAACAGGTGGAGGAAGAGCTCCAGTACCCAGGGCAGATCAAGATCACCGTGGTCCGCGAGACCAGGGCGACGGAATACGCGCGCTGAGACTGGTGGCGCTCAGCGCCAGTCGTCGACGTCCTTCGGGGCGCGGCCCTTCTTGCTGAGGGCCGCGAGGGCGAGACGCTTGCGCAGACCACCCGGATCTTCGGGCGTCGGCTCGTCATCGGACGCCGCAACGTCTTCAGACATCGGCTCGTCCTCGGCGGTGTCGGGGATCGGGTCGACGTCAGCCTCATCGGGCGTGACCTCGGCGATGACCGCTTCCGGCTCCTCGGTTACCGGGGAGGGCGGCTCGTCGCCCAACGGATCCGTGAGCGCGTCCGGGTCCACGCCGGCACGCAAGGCGGTCGCATCGGCTTGGGCACGGCGCTGCGCTTGCTCGGAGTCGCCGAGTTTCTGCATCAACTCGGCCACCTGCGCCCGGAGGCGCGTGACCTCTTGCTCCATGGCCGGATCCGTGACGATGACCTCGCCCCGCTCCTTGGCGAAGCGCAGGGCCGCCTCGGCGGACTCGGCGGCGGCGTACGCCCTCCGCGCCCTGACCTCGGTCTGCTCGAGGCTCTCTTCCAATTCCGCGACCGTGGCCTCCAGCTCGGCCTCTCGCCCTTCGCCGTCGGGCGCCGAACCGTTCAACGTGGCCGGTGCGCGCGACGAGGCGGCCGCGAGCGACTGCTCGAGCTCCTCGATCCGGGTCCGCGCCTCCGTGAGCTTGGCCGCTGCATCTTCATCCATGGCCGCCGGGAGCTGCGTCGGGACGGCCTCCGCCAGGGCCTCCAGCTCGGTCACCCGGCGTCGTGTCTCGTCCGTGTCGGCCCGAGCAGCGAAGAGAGCCTGTTCGGTCTCCTGGGCGGTCAGGCGAGCCTGATCGAGCTCGGCGCCAGCGGTGGTCGCCCGGGCCTCGGCCGCGTCGATGAGGTTCTGGGTCTCGCCGAGGCGTGCCTCGGTCTCACGGGCGGCCTGCTCGATCTCGTGGACGTGCTGCTCGGTCTCGGCGAGACGACGCTCCATGTCGTGGGCGCGCTGTTCGGCTTCGGCGAGGCGCGCCTCGGCGACGCGCAGCGCTTCCTCGGCCTGGAAGACGCGCTCCTCGGCCTCCGCATGGGCCGGCGCGAGCGCCTCGCCCCGCGCGGCCGCCTCGGCGAGCTGCTGTTCGAGGTCGGCGATCCGCCGCGCGGCCTCGTCGTGCGCCGTGGCGAGTTCGTCCGCGCGGACGTGGGCGGCCTCGAGCTCGGCCACTGAACCGTCCGAGCCGGCTCTGAGCTCCGTGATCGCGCCCTCGAGCGAAGCTGCGTGCGCCTCTGCCTCGGCGATGCGCGTGGTCGCGTCCTGCAGGTGAACCTCGGCCTCGCCCGCGCGGGCCTCGACCGCCGCGATGGTCTCGGCAGCCTGGGCAGCGGCGGCTTCGGCCTCGCCCGCGGCACGCTGGGCCTCCACGAGACGCTGGGTGGCATCGGCGGCTCCCGCCTCCGCGGCGGCGATCCCTACGACCGCCTCGGCCGCGCGCGCCTCTGCCTCGGCGTGAGCATGTGTGAGCTCGTCGACGCGGGTCTGCAACTCCGCCACGCGCGCGTGGGCGCTCTGCAGATCCTCGGTGATCCCTGCCACCCGAGCATCGGCCTCGGCCGCCCGGGCCTCGAGCGCTACGATCGTCTCGTTGGCCTGAGCGCCGGCGCCCTCAGCCTCGGTGAGGCGGTGGGCGGCTTCCGCGGCTGCGGCTTCGGCGTCCTCGCGGGCCCGGTCAATCTCTGCGAAGCGTGTGGTTGCCGCGTCGAGGTCCTCGAGCATCTGGGCGAGCTCGATCCGGTCGGAGTCCACCACGGCCTCGAGCTCTGCGACCCTTCCTACCAGGCCGTCACGCTCGGTCGTCATCTCGTCGACACGTGCCCGCAAGGGCGCGAGCTCGACTTGGAGCAGCTCCCGCGTCTCCTCGAGCTCAGATTCGGCGCGGGCCGTCTCGGCCTTGGCCTGCTCGATGGCGACAGTGGCCTCCGCGCTCACACGTTCGACCTCGAGCTCGAGTGTCGCGATCTTCGACGACTGGGCCTGCTGGTCTTCCATCAGTCGCATCAATTCCGAGCGGGCCCCATCGCGCTCCAAGGTGGTGACCGCCAAGCTGTCGTCGAGGTCGCGGATCTTGTCACGCGCATCGGTCAGACCCGACGTGGCACCCTCGAGCGCCGACCGGGAGGTCTCGTACTCCTCCGTCAACGTTGCCACCCGCTGCTCGAGCGTCTCGACGCGGGTCTCGGCCTCCTCGCGGGCGGCGGCGGCGGCCTCGAAGGACGCCTGGGTCTCCGCGAGAGTGGCCTGGAGCGTCTCGGCGCGGTCGGCGGCTTCGCCGAGGTCCGCGAGGCGCTCGCCCAGATCCGTGACGAGCCCTCGGGCGTGGACGGCCTCGGTGGTGAGCTCGTCCTCCGTGGTCCGCGCGGCCTCCAGCTGGATCTGCAGCACCTGGACGCGCTCGGTGAGCTCGCGCACCTGCTCGAGCGGGTCCGGATCGTCGTCTGCGGTCGCGCGCGGTGCCCGGCGCGCTTCGAGCTCGGCGACGCGATGCGCGATGCGCTGCTGGGCCTCGACGGCCTCTCGGAGCTGCGCGTCGAGGACCACGAGCGGCTCATCGACCTGCGTGAGATCCATCGCGGCGAGCCCGACCCGCTGTTGGGCGAGGTCGGTCTCGAGCTCCTCGATCCGGCCACGCAACGACTGCGCGACAGCGGTCATCTCCGTCAATTCGGCACGCGCGTTCACGAGGTCTGATTGCGCCTCTCGGACGGCGGTCTCCAGTTCGCGTCGGCGGTCAGAACCCACGGTTGCCCATCTCCCGTTCGATCCGTGCCGGGCCTGATGCCCGGCTCACTCCCCAGTCCATCGGCCGCCCCATGTCAGCCTTTACCCTTCCGCCCGAAGCTCGTCGCTCGCATGGGGAGAAGGGGTGGATGCGGCCTCGAGAGCCGCCGCGATGTGGAGGAGCGGTAGTTCGCCCTCCGCCACGATCCGCGTGAGCTCGGCGAGGTCCTCCTCGGGGGCGTCGATGCCGTAGCCATTCAAGCTCAGGAAGATCACCACCGTCATGAGGGCCATCCGGTCGTTACCGTGTGCGAAGGGCTGGCGGCGGAGGATCTCCGCGAGCATGGCGGCTGCCTTCACGTGTACGCCGGGGAAGCGCTCGTGCTCGTCATCCAAAGCACACGGCAGCGCGGCGACGGCCTCCAGGGCGGCGAGGTCGACGGGCGTCCCGAGACCGAGTTCGCGCTCGCCGATCGCGAGGAGGTCGGTGACCGAGAGGTACTGCACCGGTGTGGGCGCCGAGGCGAAGGTCGGGTCGAACGGCGGGTCCTCCTCGACGTACGTGCCGGGAACGATGTCGGCGGCCGGGGGGATGTCGGATGTGGGGTCGAGCGCCTCCGAGCCGACCCCAGACGCACCGGTGGCGGGAACAACGACCGCGCCTCCGCTTCCGACGCGCTCCGTGAGATCGCGCACCTGCTCGCGCAGGACCTCGACACTCTCCTGAAGCTCCTGCTCCAGTCCCTGAACCCGCGCGATCGCCGTCTCGAGCTGCTCCTGCAGTTCTGCGTGCACGGCCGTCACGGCGACCGGTTCCAACCCCGCGTGATCCCGGTGGCCTTCGGCCGTCCCGTCGACGCGGTCGCGGACCGCCGCGTACACCTGATCGAGGTTCTCGAGGATGCGCGTCGCGGAGGCCACTTCGTGCTCGAGCATCGCCGCACGCATCTCACCCTCCTCGGCCCGCGCCTCGGCGGCCTCGGCGCGTTGGAGGGCTTCGTCGCGCGTTGCGTCAGACTCGATGAGTCGTCGCTGCGTCTCCTCGAGGGCGGCTCCCAGCTCGAGGCGGACCTCGGCGAGTTCCTCGCGGGCGGCGGCCGCGTCGTCGCGTGCGACGCCGATCGCGAGGGCAGCATCCTCGCGGGCGCGGTCGAGGTCGACCGCGAGCTGCTCGGCTCGATCGGCCTCCGCACCGAGGTCGGCGAGGCGCAAGCCCAGGTCGGAGAGGAGACCGTCGGCGTGCACGGCGCGCCCCGTGAGCTCATCCTCGCGCGCCCGGGCCGCCTCGAGTTGGAGCTCGAGGCTCTGGACACGTTCGGCGAGCTCCCGAGCGCGCGTGATGGCGGCTTCGGCATCACGGTCGAAGTCTCCTCCGTCAGCGCGGGTCGCCTCCAACTCGGCGACACGGCGCGCGAGCTGCCACTCGCGGGATCCCTCACCGTCGGGGGGCTGCGAGGGATCGGCCCCTCCTGCCGCCCCCTGTGGACGCGTCTCGAGCTCGGCCTCCAGCTCCAGTACACGGTCCGCGAGGGACTGGGAGGAGGCGAGCAGGTCGCTCAAGCGTGCGCGGGCCACGGCGAGCTCGGCCTGCGCGTCCTGCAGGTCGGTCTCCAACTGGCGTCGGCTGGAAGGCTTGGGCATCGCGATCGGGCGCTCCGTTCGAGGAGGTCTCACCTGCACCATCGGCGCGCCCGTGGCAGCCTTTACGTCTGCATGTTCGGGAACCGGCGGACGTTCGGATCGGGCCGCGGAGCCGCGGCTTCCGATACCCTCGACCCCATGGAGCGGAAGTACCTTATCCGCACCTTCGGGTGCCAGATGAACGAGCACGACTCGGAGCGGATCGCCGGCCTGCTCCTGGCTGACGGCATGGTCCCCACCGACGACGTGGAGGACGCTCGCGTCGTCGTCCTGAACACGTGTGCGATCCGCGAGAACGCGGACAACAAGCTCTACGGCAACCTGGGTCACCTCAAGCCGGTGAAGGACCGCAAGCCAGGGTTGAAGATCGTCGTGAGCGGCTGCCTCGCGCAGAAGGACCAGGGAGTGATCCAGCGCCGGGCGCCCTGGGTCGACGTGGTCGTGGGGACCCACGCGCTCCCGCACCTGATGGAGCTGCTGCGCGCGTCGGACGCGGACGGACCGCGGATGGACGTGCGCGAGTACACGGAGGTGTTCCCGGGGGCCCTGCCCGCAGCGCGCGAAGACGACTTCCGCGCCTGGGTCTCCATCGCGCCCGGGTGCGACAACGCCTGCACGTTCTGCATCGTGCCGCTCGTGCGCGGCCCGCAGCGCTCGAGGCCGATCGGGGACATCCTCGCGGAGGTCCAAGGGCTCGCCGCACGCGGCGTCGTCGAGGTCACCCTCCTCGGCCAGAACGTCAACACTTACGGCCGCGACGTGACCGTGCCCGGTGGTCCCAACCGACCGCTCTTCGCGCACTTGCTTCGGGAGGTCGGCGCGGTGGACGGCATCAGACGTGTGCGGTTCACATCGCCGCACCCGCACGACTTCACGCCCGACGTGATCGAGGCGATGGCCGAGACCGAGGCGGTCTGCGAACACATCCACTTCCCGTTGCAGTCGGGGTCCGATCGCATCCTGAAGGCGATGCGCCGGTCCTATCGGCGCGACCGGTACCTGGGCTGGCTCGAGGCGATCCGTGCGGCGGTCCCCGATATCGCCGTGTCCACCGACGTCATCGTCGGGTTCCCCGGGGAGACGGAGCAAGACTTCGCGCAGACCCTCGAGGTGGTCGAGACGGCCCGGTTCGACAGCGCGTTCATGTTCCAGTACTCCCCGCGCCCGGGCACGCGCGCCGCCTCGTTCGACGAGCAGATCTCCAAGGCGGTCGTCCAGGAGCGGTTCGAGCGGCTCCAGGCGCTGCAGGAAGGCGCGAGCCTCGCGTCCTCGCGCGCCCAGGTCGGGCGCACCTTCGAGGTGCTCGTGGAGGGCGGGGACAAGAAGGGGCGCGCGACGCAGGCGCGCACGCGCACCAACCGCATCGTCCACCTGGACGGACCGCTCGATGCGGGAACCTTCGCATTCGCGCGGGTGACGGATGCCGCGCCGCATCACCTCAAGGGCATCCGGGTGAGCGAGCCGGACGCCGTCGCGGTCTGACCGGGCGATGACGGGGGAGCCGCTACTGGCCCTCGTCGGCCCGACCGCCACCGGAAAGACGCGTGCCGCGATCGCGCTGGCGCGCCTCTTGGGTGCGGAGATCGTGAGCGCGGACTCCATGGTGGTCTATCGCGGGATGGACATCGGGACGGCGAAGCCCGATCACGTGGAGCGTGCCGAGGTCCGGCACCATCTGATCGACGTCGCCCAGCCGTCCGAGCCATTCACCGTGGCGCGATACCAGGAGCTGGGGCGCGCGGCGCTCGCGGACATCGCCTCGCGTGGCGCCCGAGGTCTGATCGCCGGCGGATCCGGGCTCTACGTGCGGGCGCTCGTGGACGAACTCACGTTCCCCGGCACCGACGCGTCAACGCGGGCGGCGCTCGAGCGGGAGGCCGCGGCCGTCGGGGGACATCGGTTGTACGACCGTCTGGAGGCGATGGATCCGGCCGCCGCGTCCAAGATCGAGGCGACCAACGTGCGTCGCACCGTGCGCGCCCTGGAGGTGGCCGCGGTCACCGGCCGCCCCTTCAGCGAGTTCGCGGCGGCCTGGGGCGTGTTCCCACCCGGGCGCGTGCGCGCAGCGGGGATCGAGATGCCGCGCGAGGTCACGGCCGCGCGCATCGCCGGGCGCGTGCGTGCGATGCTCGATCGCGGGTGGCTCAACGAGGTGCGCGGTCTCGTGGACGCGGGGTTCGGCGGCTGGCTCACCGCTACCCAAGCCATCGGTTACGCTGAGCTCGCCGCTCACCTGCAAGGAGCCATGACGCTGGAGGATGCCGTCGATCGGATCGTGAAGCGCACGCGGAACCTCGCGCGCCGGCAGATGGCCTGGTTCCGCCGTGACCCGCGCATCCGATGGTTCCCGGTGGGCGAGGAGGGTGCCGTCGAGGCCGTCGACGCCATCCGTGTCCACCTCGAGGCAACGGTGTGAGCGAGATCGCCTTCGCCAAGTACCAGGCTTCCGGCAACGACTTCGTCGTCATGGAGGACCCCGAGGATGCGGGGCCCCTGTCTGCGGTCGACGTCCGCGCGCTCTGCGACCGGTGGACGGGCGTGGGCGCCGATGGCGTGATCCGCCTCACCCGTACCGCGCAAGGGCGGTTCGGGTTCCACCTCGCGAACGCGGACGGCACGCCGGCCGCGATGTCGGGCAACGGCATGCGGTGCCTCGGCGCATACATCCACGATCGGAAGCTGACCGAGGAGGCGGCGTTCGACGTCGCCACGACGGCCGGCCTCCGGCACGTCGCGCTCGCGCGGGGACGGGCCCGCGCGCGAGGCCACGGTGGGCATGGGGACGCCGGGCTTCACCAAGGCGCAGATCCCGATGTTCGGGGCCGCGTGGGAGACGTTCCTCGCACAGCCTTTCGACATCGGCAACGGCCTGACGGTGACCGCGAGCGCCGTGTCGATGGGGAACCCGCATCTCGTCCTGTTCCTCGACGAGGATCCGGATCGCTTCCACGTCGAGCACATCGGGCCCGCGCTCGAGCATCACGAGCCTTTCCCCGAACGCACCAACGTTGAGTTCGCGCGCGTGCGGGACGACGGGATCGATGTGCGCGTGTGGGAGCGCGGGGTGGGGGAGACGCTCGCCTGCGGAACGGGCGCCTGTGCGGTGGCCGTCACTGCACAGCGCGCCGGTCTGGTACCGGACGAGGTCGACGTCCGCTTCGTGGCGGCCCGTTGCGGGTCACTCGCGCCCCCGACGGGGAGGTCCTCCTCAGCGGACCGGTCTCCCACGTCTTCGACGGCACCGTGGACCCCTCGTCGTTGTGACCGACGCGAGTCTCGAGACGCGCCTCGGCGAGCGGACGCTCGCTCTCGTGGACCGGGTGTCGGTGAGCGGAGACGAGGATGCCGTCCTGTCCGACATCGCCAGCTGGATGCCCGCGACCGGGTTCGAGCTCGTCGACGACGGCGACGCGGTCCTGTTCTACGCGCCCGAGTTGCGTCGCCCCGGAGCGTCGTTCCTCGTGCTCGCCGGCCACGTGGATACGGTGCCGATCGCAGGGAACGTGCCCGGCGCTCGCGAGGAAGCCGCGATCGTGGGGCGGGGGGCCGCCGACATGAAGGGAGCGCTCGCGGTGATGCTCGAGCTGGCGGATGCGCTCGCCCAGCGAAGCTTGGAAAGCGACCTCGACGTGGGTTTCCTGTTCTTCGGTCGGAAGAGCGGCCTATCGAGGAGAGCGCGCTGTTGCCCGTGTTCGATCGCTGCCCCCTGTCGCGCACGATCGACCTCGCGCTGGTGATGGAGCCCACCGACAACGCGATCCAGGTTGGGTGCCTCGGGAACCTCGACGCCCGGGTGACGGTGCACGGGGCGGCGGCACACAGCGCCCGGCCGTGGCTCGGGGAGAACGCGATCCACACCGCGATCCGTGCGCTGGTCCGATCGCCGATCTTCCGGTCCGCGACGTGGAGGTCGACGGGCTCGTCTACCGTGAGGTGGTGAGCGTCACCACGATCCGTGGCGGCGTCGCCGCCAACGTCGTTCCCGACTGGGCCGAGGCCCGCGTGAACTTCCGCTACGCGCCCACGCACACGCCGGCCGAGGCGGAGGCGCGGCTTCGCGAGCTCCTCGGCCATCGTGGCGTCGACCTCGCGATCGTCGGCAACGCGCCTCCGGGTCCCGTGAGCGTCCGCCATCCGCTCGTCGATCGGCTCCGCCGGAGCGGCGACCTCGCGTTCGAAGCCCAAGCAGGCCTGGACGCCCGTGGCGGAGTTCGCGACCGCGGGCGTGGACGCCGTCAATTTCGGTCCCGGCGACCCGGAGTACGCTCATCGGGACGACGAGCGTGTCGAGGTGGCGTCGCTCGTGCGGTCGTTCGAACGTGCTGAGCGCGCGTTCCTGACGAATGCGGCGGCGATGGAGGCGTAGATGGTGCACCTGTCCCCGGAGATGCGAGCGATCGAGCCGTACCCTTTCGAGGAGCTGGATCGGCAGAAGGCGGCCGCCACGGCCGCGGGGCGCACGTTGATCGACTTCGGCGTGGGCGACCCGCGCGAGGTGACGGCGCCGTTCATCCGCGCGGCGATGCGCGAGGCGATCGAGCCGGTCTCCTCCTACCCGCGTGCTGCGGGGCTGCCCGAGCTGCGGACCGCCGTGTGCGCCTGGGTGGCGCGGCGATACGACGTGACCCTCGACCCCGACCTCGAGTCCTGCCGCTGCTCGGGTCCAAGGAGATCGTCTTCAGCCTGGCCCAGGCGGTGCTGGATCCGCCGGCGGCGAGACCTCGTGATCGTGACCGCGCCCGGCTACACGATCCCCGAGCGCGGTGCCCGCTACGCCGGCGGCGAGGTCGTGCGGCTCGCCTTGCGCGAGGACGCCGGGTTCCTGCCCGACCTCGACGGGGTGGACGACGCCACCTGGGAACGGACCGCGCTCCTGTGGCTCAACTACCCGAACAACCCCACCGGGGCCGTCGCGCCGCTGGCCGTTCCTGCGCAAAGCCGCCGAACGCTGCCGGGCCCATGGCGTGTTGCTCGCCTCGGACGAGGCGTACAGCGAGCTGTGGTTCGAGGGCGAGCCGCCGGCGAGCGCCCTCCAGGTCGGGACACTCGAGGGCGTCGTCGCGATCAACACCCTGTCGAAGCGCTCGTCGATGACGGGATACCGCAGCGGGTTCGCGGCGGGCGACCGGGAGCTGATCGCGGCGCTCAAGCGTCTGCGGCCGAGCGTCGGCGTCACCCCGCAGGAGTTCGTGCAGCGGGCGTCGGTGGCTGCCTGGGACGACGAGGATCACGTGGAGGAGAACCGGCGGCGGTACGCGGCGAAGCGGCGCGTCCTCCTCGACGTGTTCTCGCGCGCGGGTGTCGCGTTGGCCGGGTCGGAGGCCACCTTCTACCTCTGGGTCAAGGTGCCGGGGGGCCGGCCGTCCATCGACTGGGCGATCGAGCTGCTGGATCGTGCCGGGGTGATCGTGGCCCCGGGGTCGTTCTTCGGACCGGAGGGCGAGGGATACGTGCGCCTGGCGCTGGTGCCCACGCTGGACGAGTGCGAGCGCGCGGCCGAGATCCTCGAGGAGCTCCTGCGAGAAGAGGTCTCCGCGTGAGCGCGTCCACCCTGGAAGCGCGCATCGAGGCCTCATTCGCGGATCCGGACGGCGCCCTCGACGCCGAGGCGGTCGAGGAGGCGATCCGCCGGCTGGACGCCGGCGAGCTCCGCGTGGCGGAGCCCGTCGACGGGGCGTGGCGGGTGAACGAGTGGGCCAAGATGGCGGTGCTGCTCTTCTTCCGCGTGCGGGGGCTCGCCACCACCGACGTGGGTCCCTTCGAGTATCACGACAAGCTCCCGTTGAAGGCGGGCTACGAGCAGGCGGGGGTGCGGGTGGTGCCCCCCGCGGTCGCCCGCTACGGGGCGTTCCTCTCACCGGGCGTCGTTATGATGCCGAGCTACGTGAACATCGGGGCGTGGGTGGGCCCGCGCACCATGGTCGATACCTGGGCCACGGTGGGGTCGTGCGCGCAGATCGGCGCGGACGTGCACCTGTCCGGCGGGGTCGGCATCGGCGGCGTGTTGGAGCCGCTGCAGGCCGCGCCGGTGATCGTCGAGGACGGCGCCTTCATCGGGTCGCGCTGCGTCATCGTGGAGGGGGTGCGGGTGGGCCGCGAAGCGGTGATCGGAACCGGCGTCGTCCTCACCGCCAGCACGCCCGTGATCGACGTGACCGGCTCGCGGTCG